>NZ_KB976987.1:3719079-3836826 GCF_000399685.1 Acinetobacter pittii ANC 4050 | reverse complement strand
CGTTAACCGGGTCAATTACTGGGGCATTTGGTGCTGTAGTATCGATCGTATAAATTTGAGTATCTTTAACAGTGCTGCTATTACCTGCCGCATCCGTAAACGTTACAGTAGCATCAATCGTTTTATCTGCATCAGCTGTTAAACCACTGCCTGGTACGCTTACTGTCCATGTACCCGCTGCTTTATCTACAGTTGCATTATAAGTTACCCCATTAATAACAACTGTAACGGCTGTATTCGCCGCATCTGCTGGAATGTTTTTCAATACACCTGTAATGGTGACATTGCCTGCTGCTTCCGATGCATTAATTACATTATCTGAAGTAACAGGGTCAACTGTGAAGGTCACCCCATCTGTACTTGGTGGTGTTGTATCGGTAGGCGTTGAAGAATCATCATCACTATCACTGTTCGATGCGGCAGCAATAATACCACCCGCAACTAATGGGATAGCCCATAGCCATGGGTTTATGCCTGCATCGTGATAAAGTAATGGTTCAATTGAAGAAATAGGTTGATAAATAACATCAGACACCAACTCTTGTGGTGCTTCTGCTGGTAAAGCAGCTGGTAAATCTTCTGCTACCAGAGCTTGTGGTTCAACATCGCTGTCGGCATCTGCATCTGCGTCAGCATCTGCGTCGGCATCATTTTCAGCATCTTTGAATTTTGCCCAAATTAACTGTCCATTTTCGTCTTGAAAAACAAGGCTGTTATCTTTAGGTTCAGCTGTACCGCTAAAGAAGTCTTCAATAACAATGGTTTGGCCATTTTTCAGGCGAATAACTGCATTGGTACCCTCCCTATTTACTACCAACACATCACTGGCGGCTACTTTTACCAATACGACCGATGCTTCTGAAAGTTTTGCAGAAGTTCCCTCTGTTGTTGCTAAGGTTTTATGATTGTCCTTAGCAATAATTTGTATTTCAGGCATATCTGTATTCCTTTTATATTATTGATTTAAATGATTTTATGTATAATTCTTTTTACTTAATGTTTCTAAGTTTTTGACCTACAACTTAAAAACATTAAGTAATGTGATCATTTTTACATTAAACACTTTAAAATAAAAAAAACAAATACTAAAGTACCTAAAGAAAAAAAATTAATTAATACAAATTATATATAAGTCTTTATTAGGTTTTTCTTGTGTTAATTTAATAAAAAATTGCATTAAACGTTTTATATATAAAACAAATTTAATATTTTATTATTTACTGTTTGTTGAAAAATCATTTAATTAAAATATTTATATAACACTCATTAATATCTTAATAAAATAAAATATATTATTAATGATATATATAGAAAAAAAAGGCTTTAGATAATATTTTACTATTACACTAAAACCTAATTTTTAAATGGTTTCTAAAATTTAAAACTATTTAAGTTTAGAAATTATCGGGACTTTCAAATCGTTTTACTTCTTGTAACTTATTTGGGTCATGCATTGTTGCAATTCCATCTTCAGTTTTTTGGTCAACAAGAATATCTGGATTAAAAACCGTGATCGTCTCTCTGCCCAGTGCATCCTCTCCAACAATATACTGAAAACCTCTTCGGTTCATCTTATGACACAATCTCTGATAGAAACCTTTTAAGCCTTCAGTTTCTTCATTCGGATTGTAATAAAAAGCATTCATCACAGCTGGCAGACCTAGACCACAGACTATGCCGGATAACAATACACTGATAAAGGTATATCCAATCAGAATACTACTATAAGGGCTTAAAGCAGGAATATTGGCAACGGCCAAAATCAATGCAAGTGAAATCCCCCCTCGTACCCCACCCCAAGATAAAATGGTCAAACTACCATTGTAGCTTTTGGTTCTACGCATTGTGGGGAAAAAAGCAAAAGCCATAAAGTTAGCTGCAAAACGAGAAATATGTAAGATAAAGAACGCAACAATACCGCCTAAAATCAGGCTGAAGTTTAAATCAAGAATAAATAGCTCTAAACCAATTAAAGTAAATAAGAAGGAGTTAATAATTCCTTCTACAGTGTGCCAGAAATGGTTAACTTCTTGAATCTCACGCTCTTCTCGTATTTCTTTCCATTTGTTCCCAACAATTAAGCCACCAATTACACAAGCAATTGGTGCTGATGCATGCGCGAACAAAGCAACCAAATATGCTCCACTCGCGAGTAGCGCGGTTGTTAAAATCAGGGACTCCATTTCGTGTTTACCACGTAATAGACGCAACACCCCTACCCCAAATGCCCAGCCAATCCCGACTGCAACAACAATTTCATAGAGTAGAGCTTCTAAGGTTGCGACCAATGAGAAGTGTTCACCTTGCAAAACATTGAGCAAAGTCATAAACAATGCAATACACATTGCATCATTAAATAATGATTCACCTTCTAGCTTAACAATTAAATGATGAGGTGCACGAATCGAACTAAGCACACCTTTAATACCAATAGGGTCTGTTGCCCCTAAAGCTGCACCTAAAAGTAACAACACCAAAATTGGCACGTGATATCCAACTAGTAATTGGAATCCGTACAGTAAACTGCCAAACAATACGGCGCACAGCACTAAGGCAATCGTTGCCAAAATACTAATTTGTTTCCAATAACTTTTTAGATCTGAAATTTTAAATTTGAGTGCCGAAGAAGTCAGAATAAAACAAATAACACCATTAATTAAAAAATCATAAAAATCGATATGGCGTACTGCTTCTTCAATATTATGAATATTGATGGTGATAAACTGGTTACCGTTTAGTAGGCTAGCACCCCACTGTAGAATAAAGACAAAAATCGCAGAAACAAGAGGAACACCAATAGCTTGGGGAAAACCCAAAATACGTTTATTAAAAATCGTGGTTGCAATTGATAGCGCAAAAACCACTGTAAATGCTTGTAGTAGAAAAAAATTACCCATGAACACCCTTCTTCTGGGTCAACGACCAAATAAGAAAATTTTGCTAGGTCGACCAAACTAAACAAAATGTAGGCATTAATAATGCCATGATCATAAAAAATGAAAATTCGGATGCAAGTTTAACGAATTGATTGAACAATCTATCAATCTGTTAAATTTCTTAACATTATTTATAGTTAACATTTAAAGGAAGATGGATGAGCTTCTTAAATACTATTAATAAGTCTCATCCTTCTATATTTAGATTGAATTATTGAAGGTGTCACACTGGTTAATGTCACCGGTTTTTAAACCGACTTGGAACCAATGCATTCGCTGTTCACTGCTACCATGAGTAAAGCTATCAGGAACGATCTGACCAGTAGAACGCTTCTGTAAATAATCATCTCCAATTTTTTGAGCAGCATCCATCGCTTCTTCAATGTCACCTTGCTCTAAAAACTGAGTTCGCTGTTGATTATGGTTAGCCCAAATACCTGCTAAACAGTCAGCTTGTAATTCTTGGCGAACAGATAATTGATTACCTTCTCTTTGACTCACTTGTGCACGAGCTTGCTGGACTTGTGATGAAATACCGAGCAGAGTTTGAACATGGTGCCCTACCTCATGTGCAACAACATAAGCTTGTGCAAAATCGCCAGCCTGATCTTCCCTGGAAAGTTCAGTTTGGTTTTGTTCACCAGAAATTCCCATTTGCTGACGCATATCTTTAAAGAATTCTGTATCAATATAAACCTTTTGATCTGCCGGACAATAAAATGGACCCATAGCAGATTGAGCAGTACCACATCCTGACTGAATCATTCCACTAAATAATACTAGTCTTGGTGGCGTATAAGTTTTACCCACCTGTTTAAATATAGGAGTCCAAGTATCCTCTGTATCAGCTAAAACCGTTCCAACAAAATCCGAGGCTTCTTTTTGTTCGGCTGTTAAACTTTCTGGCGCAGTTGCATTTGATTGCTGGGAAGCAGTAACCTGTTGCGTTGCTTGATAAGCTTGTTGTGGATCGACCCCAAAAAACTTCCACGCAACAAACGCAACAACTAAACCAATAATACTGATACCGCCCGCTCTAACACCGCCACCACCTCGGCGGTCTTCCACATTGCTACTAATTCGACGACCTTTCCAGCGCATAATTTCCCTCTTCTTTTTAGAATGGCATCATGAACCCGATGCTTTTTTAGGCCACATTTTTTGTATTAAGCTTACAATTAATAAAACAATTGCACCCGCAACTAGTCCTATTCCAAAGTTAATCAGTGTCGGTGTTAAAGCACCAATGATATTACCTACCGCTGGTATTGTTTCTACGTGATCTACTGTGTCTTCAGTTAAATGATGAAGTAACGGAATTGTATGATTAATAATCCCGCCACCCACTAAAAACATTGCAATAGTGCCCACGATTGAAAGTAATTTCATCAAAATAGGAGCAAAAGCCAATAGACCTCGACCTATAGTTTGTTTAAATGAAGCAGTTTGCTTAGTTAAATATAATCCTAAGTCATCAATTTTAACAATCATGCCAACCAGACCATACACACCGATTGTCATGACAACGGCAATAATGCTGAGAACACTTACCTTAGTCATTAAAGTAGCTGTAGCCACAGTACCTAAAGAAATAACGACGATTTCAGCTGATAAAATAAAGTCTGTCCTTACTGCTCCTTTTATTTTTTCTTTCTCAAAATTTGCTAAATCTAATTCTTCACTATCAAGCTCTGCTTTTGCTTCTTCTTGTGTAGAAGCTTTTTTATGCATAATGGTATGGAGAACTTTCTCGACTCCCTCATAACATAAAAATAAACCTCCGAGCATTAATAAAGGGTTAATGAGCCAAGGCGCAATCACGCTAATTAATAAAGCTAAAGGAACCAAAATGAGCTTATTAACAAATGAGCCTTTAGCGACTTTCCAAACAATAGGAAGCTCACGATCTGCACGAACACCTGTTACTTGCTGGGCGTTCAGGGCTAAATCATCACCTAAAACTCCGGCAGTTTTCTTCGCTGCCATTTTACTCATTAAAGCAACATCATCTAAAATTGTTGCAATATCATCTAGTAATAAAAGTAAGCCACTTGCCATTTCTTATCCAAGTTTGTATTTATTAAGCTATTGTAAGATGATTTTTTTGAATTTCTGTAATTTTACTGAATAAATTCACAATATTATTTTAAGAAAAGTTTATCCAATCGCTGACGAATTTTTTTTATTTCCCGTACAATAATGCCAATCTTTTATATTGCAGGGCTTACTACCCCCTGATTAAGCCAATAAGACAGTGGAATAAATAATGAGTAATGTTGATCAGCGTCCAATTATTTTGACAGGCGACCGCCCAACCGGACAACTTCATCTTGGGCATTTTGTCGGTTCTTTGCGTTCTCGTGTAGGTTTACAGGATAGCCATCATCAACATCTCTTATTAGCAGATGCACAAGCATTAACAGACAATGCAGATAACCCAGATAAAGTCCGTCGCAATATTTTGGAAGTAGCTCTAGATTATCTAGCTGTCGGCATTGATCCAACAAAAACTACCATTTGTGTTCAATCTTGCTTGCCAGCACTGAATGAGCTCACCATGCTCTATCTTAACTTCGTAACTGTTGCACGTTTAGAACGTAACCCAACCATTAAGTCTGAAATTCAAATGCGTGGTTTCGAGCGTGATATTCCAGCCGGTTTCCTCTGCTACCCTGTTGCACAAGCGGCTGACATTACTGCTTTCAAAGCGACTGTCGTTCCGGTAGGTGAAGATCAGATTCCAATGATTGAACAAACGAACGAAGTGGTACGCCGTGTAAACCGTCAAATTGGTCAAGATCTTTTGCCTGAATGTAAAGCTTTGCTTTCTAACATGGCACGTTTACCTGGCTTTGATGGTAAAGCGAAAATGTCTAAATCATTAGGCAATACCATCGTTTTAAATGCTTCTGATAAAGACATCAAGAAAGCTGTAAATGCGATGTATACAGACCCAAACCACCTTCGTATCGAAGATCCAGGTCAAGTTGAAGGCAATATTGTATTTACCTATTTAGATGCATTTGATCCAAATAAAGAAGAAGTTGAAGAGTTAAAAGCTCACTATCGTCGTGGTGGTCTTGGTGATGGTACAGTTAAAAAACGTCTTGAAGGTGTGTTAAAAGAGTTAATTACGCCTATTCGTGAACGTCGCGAAGAACTTGCTAAAGATCCTGACTACATTATGGATGTTTTACGCCAAGGTACAGATAAGTGTCGACTTATTACTCAGCAGACTTTAGACGAAGTTAAAGATGGTTTAGGTTTATTTAGATTTTAATTCTCTTTGAAACTAAAAGCCCTACGGGGCTTTTTTTGTATTTGTTTAATTTTTATAATATTCATTTTTTAGAATTACTAACGTATTGACGACTATTCACATGCTTTTACCCTATTAACGTGAAGTAACACTTATTAACGCTAATAGCAATGAAGAGAATCTTAACTGTATCTATTATTCACTGTGTAGGTCACATCATATGAGCCTCACGACATTTCTCCTTAAACCGAAACTGTTTTTACAGATTCGTTGTTCTACGCAATGATCACCCCAATCATTGCGTATTTTTTTGCCTAAATATTTTATTTTTGATTTAACTTTACTTATAAAATTTTGCTTATTTATTTTTAATAAATAAAAAAGCACCACATCATTTTCAGATGCGGTGCTTTTTAAGATTCAGGATAAAGCGATTAAGCTAAGCCTTTCTCTTTTAAAACTTGCAACATTGTTGAACCAAGCTCAGCTGGGCTACGAGTGTAAGCCATACCTGCTTTTTCAAACGCAGCGAATTTCTCTTCAGCAGTACCTTGACCACCAGAAATGATCGCACCAGCGTGACCCATACGTTTACCTTTAGGTGCAGTTACACCAGCAATGTAACCTACTACAGGTTTAGTCACGTTAGATTTGATGAATTCAGCAGCTTCTTCTTCCGCTGTACCACCGATCTCACCGATCATGATGATTGCATCAGTATCTGGATCGTCTTGGAACAATTGAAGAGCTTCGATTTGGTTCATACCTGGGATTGGGTCACCACCGATACCGATACAAGTAGACTGACCTAAACCAAGCTTAGTTGTTTGAGCAACAGCTTCATAAGTCAATGTACCTGAACGTGAGATGATACCAATACGACCTGGTTGGTGAATATGACCAGGCATAATACCAATCTTACATTCACCCGGAGTGATCACGCCTGGGCAGTTAGGACCAACTAAACGAGTACCGTTACCGTTAGTTTCTAAATAACGTTTTGCTTTAAGCATGTCGATTGTTGGAACACCTTCAGTGATCACAACGATTAGGCCAACACCTGAATCAACCGCTTCAACGATTGAGTCTAAAACGAATGGAGCTGGTACATAGATTACAGATGCATCTGCATTTGTTTCACGTACAGCTTCTTTCATTGTGTTGAATACTGGTAGGTCAAGGTGAGTAGTACCACCTTTACCTGGAGTAACACCACCAACAACTTTTGTACCGTAGTCTAAAGCTTGTGCAGAGTGGAAAGTACCGTTTTTACCAGTAAAACCTTGTACCAATACTTTAGTGTCTTTATTAATTAATACGCTCATGATTGATACTCCCCTTACGCTTTAACTGCAGCTACAACTTTTTCTGCGGCATCAGACAAGCCGTTCGCAGAAATTAATTTCAAACCAGATTCATCAAGTAATTTAGCACCTAACTCAGCGTTGTTACCTTCTAAACGAACAACAACTGGAACAGTTACATTTACTTCTTGAACCGCTGCAATAATTGCTTCAGCAATCATGTCACAACGTACGATACCACCAAAGATGTTGATTAAAACACCTTGTACAGACGTATCAGCAAGGATGATTTTGAACGCTTCAATTACGCGCTCTTTAGTTGCACCGCCACCAACGTCAAGGAAGTTTGCAGGCTGACCACCATAAAGTTTAATGATGTCCATAGTTGCCATTGCAAGACCAGCACCGTTAACCATACAACCAATGTTACCTTCTAAAGCAACATAGTTAAGATCAAATTCAGATGCTTTTAATTCACGCTCATTCTCTTGAGATTTGTCACGTAAAGCAGCAACTTTAGGTAAACGGTAAAGCGCGTTAGAGTCGATACCTACTTTCGCGTCTACACATAAAATTTCACCATTTTCACGAACTGAAAGTGGGTTAATTTCAAATAATGCAAAATCATTTTCAACAAATGCTTGGTAAGCAGCTGTCATGATTTTTACAAATTGACCGATTTGTTTGTCTTTCAAACCTAAAGCAAACGCAACTTCACGCGCTTGGAATGGTTGTAAACCAACTAATGGATCAACTTCAACTTTGATAATTTTTTCTGGAGTTTCTTCTGCAACTTTCTCGATTTCTACACCACCTTCTGTAGAAGCCATGAAAGTAATACGACGGCTAGAACGGTCTACAACCGCGCCCAAGTAAAGCTCACGCTCAACTGGGTATACGTCTTCAGCAACAATAATGCTGTTTACTGGTTGACCATTTGCATCTGTTTGATACGTTACAAGACGAGTACCAATGATATTGTTTGCAAATTCGATAACGTCTTCTTTAGATTTTGCAACTTTAACGCCACCAGCCTTACCACGACCACCAGCATGAACTTGCGCTTTCATTACCGCGAATTTACCACCAAGCTGTTCAAATGCAGCAACTGCTTCGTCTGCATTGGTAGCCAAGATACCTTCTTGTACTGGCATACCATATTCTTTCAATAACGCTTTAGCTTGATACTCATGTAAGTTCATTTAGTTACCTACTTAACTTTGTTTGTTGTCTTCAATTTGCGCAACATTCTCATGTTGCATATGCAAATTGCTGTCTACGTCTTTCACCTTGATGCTTTTTTAATCACACCATCGAATGTGAAAAAGAGCGGAGAACCGCTCTTTATTTTATTTACGCTTACGTTGAATCGCGTGAATTGCACGACCATCTACAGCAAGTGCAGCTTCATGAACAACTTCAGAGAATGTTGGGTGACCAAATGTCATTAACTGAAGATCTTCAACAGAAGATACAAATTCAAGAGCGATCATACCTTGGTGTACGATATCAGATGCCGCAGGTCCAATAACATGCATACCTAATAAACGGTCAGTTTTTGCATCAGCAACAAACTTAACAAAACCAGCACCTTCACCCGCCGCTAAAGCACGACCATTTACAGCAAAACCAAATTGACCAGTTTTAACTTCATGACCTTTTTCTTTAGCTTGTTCTTCAGTTAAACCAACCCAAGCCGCTTCCGGATGTGTATAGATAACAGAAATGATTGTGTCATAGTTCACTTGAGCAGCATGACCGTGAATACGTTCAACAGCCATTACACCTTCTTCCATTGCTTTATGAGCAAGCATTGGACCGCGAACCAAGTCACCAATCGCGTATACACCTTCTACAGAAGTTGCACAGTGATCGTTTACTTCTACTAGACCACGTTCAGTCAATTTAATGCCTGAATCATCTGCCAATAAACCTTCTGCATAAGCTTTACGGCCTACACAAACGATTAATTTGTCAAAAGTCTGAGTTTTTTCTTCGCCACCTTGAGTGTATTTAACAGTCACTTCACGACCATTAATTTCAGTACCAGAAACTTTAGCACCAATACGAATATCAAGGCCTTGCTTAGTTAAAAGTTTTTGATAGTCTTTTGCCAAAGCTTTATCAGCCATTGGTAAGAATGCATCCATTGCTTCAAAAACAACAACTTCAGCACCAAGACGACGCCAAACAGAACCAAGCTCTAAACCGATTACACCAGCACCAATAACACCTAAACGCTTAGGTACTTCTGGAAAGTTCAATGCACCAGTTGAATCAACAATAATATCTTGATCTACAGGAGCTACTGGAATATTTACAGGTACAGAACCAGACGCAAGAATAACGTATTTAGGCTCTAAAACTTGAGTTTCACCTTCATGAGAAACAAACTCAACTTTTTTACCAGCAAGTAATTTACCAGTACCTTTTAACCACTCAATACCATTGCCTTTAAGCAATTGATCGATACCACCAGTTAATTGGTCAACAATTTTGTCTTTGCGAGCAAGAAGCTTAGCAAGATCAAAATTCACTTCACCTGTAGTGATACCGTGATCAGCCAAGTGATGTACTGTATCTTCATAACGGTGAGAAGAATCAAGTAATGCTTTAGAAGGAATACAACCCACGTTTAAGCATGTACCACCTAAAGATGGCTTACCGTTGTGAATACGTTTTTCGATACAAGCGACTTTAAAACCTAGTTGAGCAGCACGAATCGCAGCTTCATAACCACCAGGACCACCGCCAATAACAACAAGATCAAATTGTTGAGACATTGTTTATCTCCATGGTCCGAGATAGAGGATCACTCTACCTCGGTAATATTATTCGAAGAAATTAAAGATCAAGGATGAGTTTAGCTGGTTCTTCTAACAATTCTTTGATTGCTACCAAGAAACCTACAGCTTCTTTACCATCAATCATACGGTGGTCATAAGAAAGCGCTAAATACATCATTGGCAAGATTTCAACTTGACCATTTACAGCCATAGGACGCTCTTGGATTTTGTGCATACCCAAGATACCAGTTTGTGGCTGATTCAAAATTGGAGTTGAAAGTAATGAACCGAAAGTACCACCGTTAGTGATTGTGAAAGTACCACCAGTCATTTCTTCGATAGATAATTTACCATCACGTGCTTTACCAGCATAAGCAGCAATACCTGCTTCAACTTCTGCATAGCTCATACGGTCAGTATCACGTAATACTGGAACAACAAGACCACGATCAGAAGATACTGCAACACCGATGTCATAGTAACCGTGATAAACAATATCATCGCCATCAATTGAAGCATTTACCGCTGGGTAGCGTTTAAGTGCTTCAGTAGCAGCTTTAACAAAGAATGACATGAAGCCTAAACGAGCACCATGGCGTTTTTCAAACGCATCTTTATATTGCTTACGTAATTCCATGATTGGCTTCATGTTAACTTCGTTGAATGTAGTTAACATTGCTGTTTCTTGAGTAGCAGCTAGAAGACGCTCAGCTACACGCTTACGTAAACGAGTCATTGGAACACGTTTTTCGATACGCTCACCAACAGCTACGCTTAACGGAGTAACGTTAGCAGCTGGTTTAGCTTGATGGTTTGCCACATCTTCTTTAGTGATACGACCACCACGGCCAGTACCTTGTACGTCAGCAGCAGCAATACCAGATTCAGTTAACGCTTTACGAACTGCAGGAGCTTGGTCAGATACAGTTTCTGTACGCTCAACAACAGGAGCCGCACCAGCTTGAGTCTGAGCAGCCGCTTGCTCTACTGCAGGAGCAGCCGCTGCTGCACCAGCACCAGCTTCAAACTGAGCAATCACTTCGTCAGAAAGAACTGTATCGCCTTCATCTTTAATGATCGCAACTAAGCTACCATCAGCAGGAGCAACAACTTCTAAAACAACTTTGTCGGTTTCAATATCACAGATCACTTCGTCACGTGATACAGGTTCACCCACCTTTTTATGCCAAGTTGCGATGGTTCCATCTGCAACAGACTCTGGGAATACCGGTGCTTTAATTTCGGTTGCCATTATTGAGAATCTCCTGATTGTTCAGCTTCGATTGCCAATGCATCATTAATTAGCTGAGCTTGTTGTTTTGCATGCAAGTACGGTGAGCCACAAGCTGGTGCAGCAGAAGCTTCACGACCTGCAAAACTGATACGGATTTGTTTGCCAGACTTTAAGATATCGTCATATAAACGTGGTGCAATAAATAACCATGCGCCTTGGTTCTTCGGCTCTTCTTGTGCCCAAACAAGTTCTTTCACGTTTGGATATGCAGCCAAGATTTCTGCAAGACGTTGCTCTGGATATGGATACAACTGTTCAATACGTACAATTGCGACATTAGTTAAGTTTTGTTCACGACGTTTTTCGAGTAAGTCGTAATAAACTTTACCGCCACAAAGTACAAGACGAGTTACATCTGACTTATTAATTTGATCGATTTCGTCAATTACAGTTTGGAATGAACCATTTGCAAGCTCTTCTAAAGTAGAAGTCGCAAGTTTATGACGAAGTAAAGATTTTGGTGACATTACAATCAATGGCTTACGAATTGGGCGTACAGCTTGACGACGTAATGCGTGGAAAATCTGTGCAGGTGTCGTTGGAGTGATCACTTGCATATTATCTTCAGCACATAACTGTAAGAAACGTTCTAAACGAGCTGATGAGTGTTCTGGACCTTGACCTTCGAAACCGTGTGGTAACAACATTGTTAAACCACAAACACGCTCCCACTTAGTCTCACCAGAAGCAATGAACTGGTCAATTACAACCTGAGCACAGTTTACGAAGTCACCAAATTGTGCTTCCCAAATAATTAAGCTCTTAGGAATTGTAGTTGCATAACCATATTCGAAAGCAAGAACAGCTTCTTCAGACAATAAAGAATCGTAAATTGCAAAACGTGGTTGGTTCTCTTTAACATGACAAAGAGGAATGTAAGTTGAACCGTCAGCTTGGTTATGCAATTTCGCATGACGGTGTGAGAAGGTACCACGACCCACGTCTTCACCAGTAATACGAACTAGATAGTCTTCATCTAATAAAGTTGCATAAGCTAAAGTTTCTGCTGCACCCCAGTTTAAAGGAGTTTCACCAGTTTGCATTTTTACGCGATCTTCAATTACTTTTTGAACCTGACGCTGCATTACAAACCCTTCAGGAAGTTTGCTCATGCCCTCGCCTAATTCTTTTAAGCGATTTAAGTCAAATGAAGTATCCCAATCGTCTGTGTAGTCATGACCCAAATATGGAGTCCAATCTACAAACATTTTGGTATTTGGTTCAAGAATTAATGCATTTGCTACATGATTACCCGCTTCTAAATCAGAACGATAATCTTCAACCATTTGGTCTGCTTCAGCACGATCAATTACTTTTTGTTGAACAAGTTGATCAGCATAAAGTGTACGAGTAGTTGCCTTCTTAGCAATTACTTGATACATCAATGGTTGTGTACCAGATGGCTCATCTGCTTCGTTATGGCCACGACGGCGATAACAGAACAAATCGATAACAACATCTTTACGGAATTCGTGACGGAAATCATGTGCTAATTGAGTAGCAAAGATAACAGCTTCAGGATCATCACCATTTACATGGAAAATTGGTGCCTGAATCATTTTAGCAACGTCTGTACAGTATTCTGTAGAACGTGCATCACGAGGATCAGAAGTTGTGAAACCTACTTGGTTGTTCACAATAATATGAACTGTACCACCAACTGTATAGCCACGAGTTTGTGACATTTGGAAGGTTTCCATGTTCACGCCTTGACCTGCAAATGCCGCATCACCATGAACAATCACTGGTAAAACGTCATCACCGCCAATGTCTCTACGACGTACTTGACGCGCACGTACAGAACCTTCAACTACAGGCCCAACAATTTCCAAGTGAGATGGGTTAAATGCCAATGCCAAGTGAACTTCGCCACCTGGAGTCATTACATTACTTGAGAAACCTTGGTGGTATTTAACGTCGCCAGAACCTTTTTTATGAATTGATTTACCTTCGAACTCACCAAATAAGTCCGCAGGGTTTTTACCCATAATATTCACAAGAAGGTTTAAGCGGCCACGGTGTGGCATACCAATAACAACTTCTTTACAACCTACAGCACCAGCACGCTGGATAATCTCGTTTACCATAGGAATAAAAGATTCGCCGCCTTCAACACCAAAGCGTTTAGCACCGACGTATTTATTACCAAGATATTTTTCAAGACCTTCTGCAGCAGTTAAACGCTCTAAGAAGCCTTTCTTTTGATCATTTGTGTAATTGAATTTACCACGAGCACTTTCAAGACGCTGTTGAATCCAACGCTTTTCTTTTGTGTCCACGATATGCATGTATTCAACACCGATTGAACCACAATAGATTGCCTCCATTGCTTCAATCATTTCAGCAAGCGTTGCTTCACTTTTGCCGATTTCAAGATTGCCGGTATTGAATACAGTGTCTAAATCTGATTTGGTTAAACCGTGAGCTGAAAGATCTAAATCTGGAATCTCTTCACGCTTAGCAAGACCTAATGGATCTAATTTAGCTTTTTGATGTCCGCGATTACGATAAGCAGCAATAAGTTGTAAAACGCCAATTTGACGACGCTCATGCTCAGTACTTACCGTACTTTGTACAACAGGTTGAACACGATTAGCATTACGTCCTAGTAATAGGAATTGCTCACGCACAGCGCTGTGTGGTTGGTCACCCTTTGGATATTTATCGAAATATTGGCGCCAGTCCTCAGCTACAGAGGTTGGGGAAGTCAGGTACTGCTCGTAAAGTTCTTCAATATACGCTGCACTATCAGCGGAAAGTTCAGTGTCAAGACGCAATGCGTCAGCAACTTCTTGCATTTGTGGACCCATTTCCTATTGCAAAAAATATTACAGGCTGCCTTTTAAGCATACCCATGATGCATAATGCCAAATTGGTAAAAAAGGCATTACTTACCCAACAGGTCTTTAAGACCATGGGGCGTCATACTACCTAGAGAGAAAACTCCATAGGTAATTAATGAATCACAACGCCCTCAATGGCATCATCACTCACCTTATACTCGATTAAAACCGAGCAATTTTTTGCAAATCTTTTTAGAAAAATTAACTTTAAAATTAACTTTTCTAAAATGACTTTAACCATAAAAATTAAGCACAGATCTAAGATCGTGCTACTTAAATTAATTCTACTAGTATACGCTTTTTTCACCTATAACTTTGTGGCAAATCGTATCATGTTCTTAAACAACGATTGATTTTTTTGACACATACCACCTATAAATTGGCGAAATACATAAACGATTTTATCTTTTAATATATGGTGCAATATATAAAAACCTCGCTCTTTTCGACCAAAGTCTAAAGTTTACATTATAAAATTAAAAAAAAACGCACATCAAGGATGCGCGTTTTCCATTTGTGCAGAATTAACCCGCTTGATCTAATAGCATATTACGGATGTGACCGATTGCTTTTGTAGGGTTTAGACCTTTAGGACATACTGACACACAGTTCATAATACCTTTACAACGGAACAAACTGAACGGATCGTCAAGACGAGCCAAACGGTCTGCAGTAGCAGTATCACGAGAGTCGATAATAAAACGGTATGCATTCAACAATGCTGAAGGACCCAAGAATTTATCAGGGTTCCACCAGAATGATGGGCATGAAGTTGAACAACATGCACAAAGAATACACTCATACAGACCATTTAAGTGTTCACGCTCTTCAGGAGACTGTAAACGCTCTTTAGGTGGAGCTGGCTGGTTATTGATCAAGAATGGCTGAATTTTGTCATATTGATCATAGAATTGGTTCATATCAACAACCAAATCTTTAATAACTGGCAAACCTGGTAATGGACGAATTACAATTTTTTCAGGTAAGTCGTTTAAATTCCATAAACAAGCCAAACCATTTTTACCATTAATATTCACACCATCCGAACCACAAATACCTTCACGGCAAGAACGACGGAATGTTAATGTTTCGTCTTGAACTTTCAATGCAAGTAATGCATCAAGCAACATACGGTGCTTATCAGTCAATTCAAGCTTGAAAGTTTGCATGTACGGCGCTTTATCCTTATCAGGATCATAGCGGTAGATTTCGAATGTACGAGTACCTCTACTCATCTTTATACTCCCGATTAGAATGTACGTGGTGCTGGTGGAATTGCATCAACAGTCAACGGTTTGAAGCGCACTGGCTTATATTCCAAACGGTTGTCTGATGAATACCATAAAGTATGCTTCATCCACTCATCATCACGGCGACCGTATGAATAAGTTGGGTGATCAGCTGGTAATTCATAATCAACTACCGTATGCGCACCACGACATTCTTTACGCGCAGCAGCTGAAATTAATGTCGCTTTTGCAACTTCATATAAGTTTTCAACTTCAAGCGCTTCAACACGTGCAGTGTTAAATACTTTAGACTTATCTTTCAAGTGAATATTACGTACACGTGGCTCAAGAGCAAGGATCTCTTTTACACCTTTATCAAGCAAAGCTTGAGTACGGAATACACCAGCATGGTCTTGAACGATATCACGAATTGCATCAGCAACTTCTTGAGCATTTTCACCAGAAGTTGACTCATCCAACTTACGTACGCGATCTAATGTTTGCTCTAATACGTTTGTTGGAAGCGGTGCATATTCATCGCCATGATGCTTAGTTACGTAGTCGATAATGTGCTCACCAGCAGCTTTACCAAATACAACCAAGTCAAGAAGTGAGTTAGTACCTAAACGGTTTGCACCATGTACTGATACACAAGAACATTCACCAATTGCATAGAAACCTTTTACAGGTTTAGTGTAGTTGTCTGTACCTGCTTCAGGTAAGCACACTTGACCATGCATATTCGTAGGAATACCACCCATTTGATAATGGATTGTTGGTACCACAGGAATTGGTTCTTTAGTAATGTCAACGTTCGCGAATTTTTTACCAATCTCAAATACAGATGGTAAACGCTTCATGATTGTATCAGCACCCAAGTGAGTCATATCAAGTAAGATATAATCACCTTTTGGACCGCAACCACGACCTTCTTTAATTTCTTGGTCCATAGAGCGTGATACGAAGTCACGTGGAGCCAAGTCTTTTAAAGTCGGTGCATAACGCTCCATGAACGGTTCGCCGTCTTTATTACGAAGGATCGCACCTTCACCACGACAACCTTCAGTCAACAATACACCAGCGCCCGCAACACCTGTTGGGTGGAATTGCCAGAATTCCATATCTTGTAATGGAATACCTGCACGAGCAGCCATACCAAGACCGTCACCAGTATTGATATAAGCATTTGTTGATGCACGGTAAACACGACCAGCACCACCAGTCGCAAATAATGTCGCTTTTGCTTGGAATACTGCGATGTTACCAGTTTCTTGGTCAATCGCTGTTACACCAAGAACATCACCTGCTTCGTTACGGATCAAATCAAGCGCGATCCATTCAACGAAGAACTGAGTGCCCATTTTCACGTTGCTTTGATAAAGCGTATGCAATAACGCATGACCTGTACGGTCTGCTGCAGCACAAGCACGTGGAACTGGTTTATCACCATAGTTAGCAGAGTGACCACCGAACGGACGTTGGTAAATTGTACCATCAGCGTTACGGTCAAAAGGCATACCCATGTGTTCAAGTTCATACACAACTTTTGGTGCTTCACGACACATAAATTCAATTGCGTCTTGGTCACCTAACCAGTCAGAACCTTTTACTGTATCGTAAAAGTGGAAATGCCAGTTATCTTCTTGCATGTTACCTAACGACGCACCGATACCACCTTGAGCGGCTACTGTGTGCGAACGTGTCGGGAAAACTTTAGTGAGCACTGCAACCTTCAAACCCGCTTGAGCGAGTTGGTAAGATGCACGCATACCAGAACCACCACCACCAACGATAACTGCATCGAAAGTGAGGTTTTGAATATTTGAATAATCTTCTTTAGGGGTTATCGCGCCCATGATATCTTCCTATCAATTCGCCCAGAAAATCTGGATACCCCAGATTGCGTACACAAACACTGCAATAATGACAGCCGTCGTCAGTACAAGGCGTAAACCTTTCGCTGAAGGACCCATTTGACGTGTAGTGACATAGTCAGTGAAAACTTGCCACATACCAATCCATGCGTGTGCGATAAGCGATAAAATTGCCAATAAAGAAAAAATCTTCATTGGTAATGTCATCATGAAGCCAGCCCACTGTTGATAGTCAAATCCGCCTTTGCAGAGAATCCAACCAAAAAGAACAACAGTATAAGCCGCTAATACAACCGCACTTACACGCTGGATAAACCAATCACGAGAACCTGAACCAGTTAAACCTGTAGCACTTTTCATTAGAACATAATCCATATAAAGGCTGCGATAATGGCTACCACAGATAAGATCAATGAAATTGTCGCTGCAATACGACCACTTTGCAGTTCTTCAGCAAAACCTAAATCTGCAAGTAAGTGCTTAACTCCAGCAATAAAGTGGAATATCAAGCCGGCTGCAAATACCCAAACAACAAAACGTACAAGGATATTTCCAAAAACGACATTTTTAACGTAGTCAAATCCTTCTGGTGAAGATAATGATTTATCTAGAATCCATAAGAGAACTGGTACTAATAAGAAAACGATGACACCTGATAAACGGTGTAAAATTGATGCAATAGCCACGGGTGAGCGTAAATTTACCGCTAACACCTGACCCATGGACAAATTGACAGGTCTGTTGCTTTTCACAGCGGGCATCCTGTAGGTAGAAACTCCGACCGGAGTTTGTTGAATTAATTCCAAGGAAAGCTGGCATTGTTAGGCAAGCACAGCTCATGCCTAACCTATAAACGACACTGAATTATAAAACGCGAAGTATCAAAATACAAACGATCCACTTTGCCTTTTCAGCAAAAAATCATTAAATAAGAATCATTCATAACAATATTCCTTCACTACCCCTATAAAAAGAAGAAGTCCCTACACATCATGTCATTGTTTAAAATAACTTTTTATTTAATTTCATTTTTTCTGAAATTTCTTTTAAATAAGTCTATTTTAGACTAAAGATAAAGTTATAAATTCCTCATATAAATAGAAAAATGATGGCAATACCTCATATTTTGTAATCAGGCCACAATCCAAATAAGTGAAACTACTTATATTCAAATACATATTAGATAATCTACACTACTTTTAAAAAGTTAAATCTATTTAAAAAAATTTCTTATTATTTCAATCATGTCTGATAAGCTATTTTTTATACAATTAAACTTAAAAAAAGAACAATATTCTTTGTTACAACTAAATAAAAATACATTGTTTTTTGATTAGTAATTTTAACTTACATCATGAGTTTTATGATTTTTTTAATTAGATTGGCATTTTCTACCGTCTTATTATTTTGAATTTCAATTTAAAAATTTGCTTACAATTGTACTCACCCTTCATTTTTTTTCTGCACGTTCCTGTTGAATTGACTTATTATACCATCCCGATGCAGTGATTTTACTGACTTTTTTGCTCGGGTCTTGATGACTAACTCTCTGTGGGAACGTCATTTTTTATCCATAAGTATAATTGACAAAATTTCAGTACTCACTAATCTTATAGCAAATTTTGACACCGTCTGATTCGCACATGAGAACATTAGGATTTCGAGTCAGATCAACATTCACCAGGACAGGAGATCTATTGAATGTCTGAAGCAAATGGCAAAAAAGCCGTATTACATCTTGATGGCAAAGAAATTGGTTTACCAATCTACAGTGGCACTTTAGGTCCAGATGTAATTGATGTCAGCAGCATACTGAAAGAAGGTCATTTTACTTTTGATCCTGGTTTTATGGCGACAGCCGCATGCGAATCTAAAATTACTTTCATTGATGGTGACAAAGGTATTTTATTACACCGCGGTTACCCAATTGACCAGTTAGCAACTCAAGCAGACTATCTTGAAACTTGTTATTTATTATTAAATGGCGAGCTCCCAACTGCTGAGCAAAAAGTTGAGTTTGATACGAAAGTTCGTGCTCATACTATGGTTCATGATCAAGTTAGCCGTTTCTTCAATGGTTTCCGTCGTGACGCTCACCCAATGGCGATCATGGTAGGTGTTGTAGGTGCATTATCTGCGTTCTATCACAACAACCTAGATATTGAAGATATCAACCACCGCGAAATTACTGCAATTCGTTTAATTGCAAAAATTCCAACACTTGCTGCTTGGAGTTACAAATACACAGTAGGTCAACCATTCATCTATCCACGTAACGATTTAAGTTATGCGGAAAACTTCTTGCACATGATGTTTGCAACTCCTGCTGACCGTGATTACAAAGTAAATCCTGTTCTTGCTCGCGCAATGGATCGTATTTTCACGCTTCATGCTGACCATGAGCAAAATGCTTCTACATCTACAGTACGTCTTGCTGGTTCTACTGGTGCAAACCCGTATGCATGTATCTCTGCTGGTATCTCTGCACTTTGGGGACCTGCTCACGGTGGTGCAAACGAGGCAGTTCTTAAGATGCTTGATGAAATCGGTAGCGTTGAAAACGTTGCAGAGTTCATGGAAAAAGTTAAACGCAAAGAAGTTAAACTTATGGGCTTCGGTCACCGCGTTTACAAAAACTTCGATCCACGCGCTAAAGTGATGAAGCAAACTTGTGACGAAGTTCTTGAAGCTTTGGGTATCAACGATCCTCAATTAGCACTTGCTATGGAACTTGAGCGTATTGCATTGAACGACCCGTACTTCGTTGAGCGTAAACTTTACCCTAACGTAGACTTCTACTCAGGTATCATCCTTAAAGCGATTGGTATCCCAACAGAAATGTTTACTGTAATCTTCGCTCTTGCACGTACAGTTGGTTGGATCAGCCACTGGTTAGAAATGCATAGCGGTCCTTACAAAATCGGTCGTCCTCGTCAGCTTTATACTGGTGAGACTCAACGCGACATCAAACGTTAATATTCGAAAGAAAATTAATGAAAAAAAGCTGCCTTCTGGCAGCTTTTTTATTTAAGTCTTTTTTCTACTCTAAACTTATTCTTCTTCATACATAGTTAACAAGTGATGGCTAATTCCATCAGCACGTAACCAAGCCAATTCATAGCTCGCTTTAGCCAAAGCTAAAACACGTCTTTCAAATTCTACCCATATGGTTTTGACTTGAGACTCCGAAATACCCAAACCACTCTCGTGTGCAAGATGTTTATTCTTTTCACATATTTTTAAAGCGTGATAAAGCTTACGACCTTGGCTCGCCCCTTCCATTAACCGAACACGCTTACTTAAAATGAAGCCCTCAACATGCTGTAAGTCTGCATGAGGCAGCATCGGTACTAAGATTTGATTCAACTGATCGTCTAAACGCTTCCATACAGCCAAACGCTGCTCTGCTGTATAAGTATTCCATTGAATCACCTCGTGGTTAAAACGACGACAACCACGGCAAACCTGATCACCAAAAACTGTTGAACAACGCCCTGCACATGGGGTGAGAGAGAGCGTTCGATGATCATTACTCAAAACAAACTCCTTAAATAAACCATATACTTTTTATGGTTTTCTCGCTTATTACAAATTTTCGCGCTAAAATATGCGCCTTAAATTTCTATCTTAATACATTTGGAGTTTTCCATGAACGCTACTGTAGAACAGCTTGCACCTGTAGAACAGCAAGCGACCGCAGGTTGGGTTGTTGCCGCACTATATCAATTTAAAGAAGTTCAAGATCCTGCCGATCTTCAACAACGCTTATTAGACTTAGTGAAAACAATTAACCTCTGTGGAACTCTGATTGTAGCAGGTGAAGGAATTAATGGTACTGTTGCTGGCGATCGCGTAGCAATTGATACGTTACATCAATTTTTGCTCAATGAAGGCTTTGCCTCTATGGAATACAAAGAATCCCATAGCTCTGACAAACCTTTCCGCAAAATGAAAATTAAGCTTAAAGAAGAAATTGTAACTTTAGGCGTTGAAGTTAAACCACGCGACTTAGTCGGTCACTACCTTGATCCTAAAGAATGGAATGATTTAATTGCACGTGATGACGTAATTTTAATCGACACACGCAACGACTATGAATATAAAGCAGGTACGTTCAAGGGTGCAATTGACCCTAAAACAGAAACATTCCGTGAGTTCCCAGAATACGTTAAGAAAGAATTAGAGCAACATAAAGATAAAAAAATTGCGATGTTCTGTACTGGCGGTATTCGCTGCGAAAAATCAACTTCTTTACTTCTTCAAGAAGGATTTAAAGAGGTTTACCACCTTAAAGGCGGTATTCTTAAGTATTTAGAAGAAACCCCCGCAGATGAAAGCTTATGGGAAGGTGAATGTTTCGTATTTGATGGTCGTACTGCTGTAACTCATGGCGTCGAAGAAGGCGTTAACATTAAATGTCATGCTTGTGGTTGGCCTTTAACTCCTGAAGAGTCGGCTCTACCTAGTTATGAACACGGTGTTTCTTGCGTTTATTGCATCGACAAGACCACTGAAAAGCAAAAAGCTGGTTTCCGTATGCGCCAGTCACAAATTGCTGCTGCAAAGCGTAAACGTTTATAAAACTATAAAATAGTTTTCAAAGGGCATTTAGATTTCTAAATGCCCTTTTTTATTTTATATCACTTAATTTTTCGTAATAAAAAACGCCCTAGAAAGGACGTTATTTATTATTTCTTCTAATAAATTAATTTGGCGTATGATACATCAAGTATAATTCATTCAAATTATCTGGGATTTCTTCTGCCAGTTCATCCATTAACTGTCCATTACGACGGAAAGATTCCATCTGAGGATCTTCTTCATCAATTCCACTAAATACCATCATTGGTAAAGTTAAATCAATTAGTTGTTCTTCGTATTCAGGTGCAAACCATGCATCTTCATTTAAGAACATTGCATCAACAAATCCAACACTCCAGTCACCTAAGCTAGACTCAACATCGGCTTCTTCAATTTCAAACGGAAATTCAATCCCATTTTCATTTGCTAAGTCTTGTCGAATTGACTCTAACCATTCTTTGATCTGCTGAATAATTTCGGCAGGAACCTTTTTATGGTTATTATCAAATAATTCATCCAACCAACGATCAAACTGAGGGCCTACTGCAATTGCACACAGAAAACCATGAGTTGCAGCGAAATCTAGACCATACTCATTGTGGTCTCCATCTAGATATTCACTTAATTGGTCTAAATCTAACGCACTCATTGTGTTACCTGACTATAAAAAAGAAATCTACGATAGCATAGCATCTAAGCTGACGATGCCCTATTCAGATTTGATTAGTCTTCATCATCAAGATCATCATCGTCTAAATCGTAATCAAAATCTTTTAACTCACGCTCTAAACGACGTTGAGCCAATAGATCATCAATTAATCTACGTTTTTCTAATGATTCTTTCGCAGTGATTTTGCCTGATGACTCATCAAAACCGACATCATCATCATCACCGTAGTTATCATCTAATTCAAAATCTGTAGAAGACACTAAAACTACCTCTAATGAAAAAATGTGAATGGGTCTAGCCGCTATTTATCTTGCTTATTTACCCGTGTCAAGTTTTATTTATATTTTTTTCATTAAACTGCATATTTGTACTTTTTTTCACCCAAAAAATTGTGTATTTATAAACCTGAACTATTTTTTTGATCAAAAAAAAATTCTATGATCTTTTCGATGATTTAAGCTTGAAAAAAATGATTTTAGCCCAATATTCAAAAAACAGACGTGAATTCAAAGATATTTTTTATTTAACGGTTACTGATCAAAGCCAAAACATTTCAAGCAAATTGTGCTATCATGCACGGTTTTTCACTGCCACAGATTCAACAAAGAGTAAGCAAAGATGAGCGATATGCATTCCCCTACTTCTCAAGTAGCGGCTCTGATTAGCCGAGGCAAAGAACAAGGTTACTTAACTTACGCTGAGGTTAACGATCATCTGCCGGACTCGATTACTGAAAGCGAACAGATTGAAGACATTATTCAAATGCTTCAAGACGTTGGTATTCCTGTACACGAGCGTGCACCTGAATCTGACGATACCATGTTCGGTGAGTCGGCTGAAGCAACTGATGAGGTTGCTGAAGAAGAAGCTGCTGCCGTACTTGCATCGGTTGAAAATGAGCCTGGACGTACGACAGACCCTGTACGTATGTACATGCGTGAAATGGGTACAGTTGAGCTGTTAACCCGTGAAGGTGAAATCAGCATTGCCAAACGTATTGAAGAAGGTATCCGTGATGTCCTTAATTCAATCGCTTACTGGCCAAATGCTGTTGAAGTTGTATTAAAAGAATATAATGATTTCTTAACTGGCGAACGTCGTCTTGCCGATATTTTATCTGGTTATCTCGATCCTGAAACTGATGAAGATATTCCAGAAGTTTTAGAAGAAGTTGAAGAGCTTGAAGAAGAAGACGAATCATCTTCAAAATCAACCAAAGAAGTTAAGCTTGATGATGACGATGAAGAAGAAGAGTCTGAAGGTGATGATGACTCTGAAGGTGATTCAGGTCCAGACCCTGAAGTAGCGAAAGTTCGTTTTACTGAACTAGAAGCTGCTTGGGCTAAAACAAAAGCTGCAGTTGAAAAACATGGTCGTAATAGCCCAGAGGCTGAAGAAGCTTTAGAAGCTTTAGCTACTGTATTCATGATGTTTAAATTTACACCTCGTTTATTCGATATCATTTCTGAAATGATTCGTGGCACACATGAGCAAATTCGTGCCAATGAACGTGAAATCATGCGTTATGCAGTACGTCGTGGCCGTATGGACCGTACTCAATTCCGTACATCTTTCCCTAAACAAGAATCTAATCCAGCTTGGTTAGACGAACAAATTGCTAAAGCTCCTGCTGAAATCAAGGCACATTTAGAAAAAGTTCGTCCTGATGTTTTAGCATTCCAGCAAAAGATTGCAGATATTGAGAAAGAGCTTAGTTTAAGCGTTGCTGAAATTAAAGATATCTCTAAACGTATGGCAATTGGCGAAGCGAAAGCACGTCGTGCCAAGAAAGAAATGGTAGAAGCCAACCTTCGTTTGGTAATTTCGATTGCGAAGAAATATACCAACCGTGGTTTACAGTTCCTTGACTTGATTCAAGAAGGGAACATTGGTTTGATGAAAGCTGTAGACAAGTTTGAATACCGTCGTGGTTATAAATTCTCGACTTATGCAACTTGGTGGATTCGTCAGGCAATTACCCGTTCGATCGCCGATCAGGCTCGTACAATTCGTATTCCAGTACATATGATTGAAACGATTAACAAGATCAACCGTGTATCTCGTCAATTGTTACAAGAAATGGGCCGTGAACCAACACCTGAAGAATTAGGTGAACGTTTAGAAATGGATGAAGTTAAGGTTCGTAAAGTACTTAAAATTGCGAAAGAACCGATCTCGATGGAAACACCTATTGGTGATGATGAAGATTCGCATCTTGGCGATTTCATTGAAGATCAAAACATCACTTCTCCAATTGATGCTGCGACTTCAGAAGGCTTAAAAGAAGCAACTCGTGAAGTATTGGAAAACTTAACTGAACGTGAAGCGAAAGTATTGAAGATGCGTTTTGGTATTGATATGCCAACCGATCACACACTTGAAGAAGTAGGTAAACAATTTGACGTAACACGTGAACGTATTCGTCAGATTGAAGCGAAAGCATTGCGTAAATTACGCCACCCTTCTCGTTCTGAACACTTACGTTCTTTCTTGGAAAATGACTAATTTTTGAAAGCTTGAAATTTCAAAACCAAGCCCCATTTAATAGAAAGAGCTATAAACGCCTGCGATAATGCAGGCGTTTCAAATCATGAGGTAACTTATGTTAGACCGCACTCCATCTCGCGAACTACAAGAACATCTTTGGGTATTTCCGATGGATTATCCAATTAAACTTATTGGCGATGCGGGTGAAGAATTACGTGTTGCTGTAGTCGATATTTTGGTGAAACATTTCCCAGACTTCGATGACTCAACATTAAAAGTTCAAGAATCTCGCACCGGCAAGTATCATTCTTTAACAGCACAATTGCGCTTTGAAGAATTAGAACAAGTTCATGCACTTTATGCTGACTTGGCTGCTTGTCCGCAGATTAGAACTGCGCTTTAATTTTAAGTTCTTCAATGAATACCACAGTTAGACATTCTTACTGTGGTATTTTTTTTGGAAATTTTAAAGTTAACGAATCATGAAAAGCCCTACAAATATTTAGAATTCCTTTTATAAAATCCTTTAAAATTACAAAGTTTTCGGCTTTTATCTCATAGATGTTAACTGGATGCCGCATAAACTAACTTATAGGAAGATATTGTGATGAGCCTTGATAAACCCGACTTGATCATTCGGCAATGGAACGATTTACAAGATTATCAAAGCAAGTTTGAAACCATGAAACTCTTAACAAATGAGCGTGATCAAGATACACCTGATGAGTTATGGTTACTTCAACATCATAATGTCTTAACCCAAGGTCAAGCTGGTAAACCTGAACACATCCTAATTTCATCAAATATTCCCGTAGTACAAACTGACCGTGGTGGGCAAGTAACTTGGCATGGACCAGGTCAGCTTGTTGCCTACTTCATGTTTGATCTTAATCGTCTAAAATGGAACGTACGTACATTGGTCAGTTTTGCTGAACAATTCATGATAGATATTTTGAAAAAATACGGAATTGAAGCATATGCCAAGCCCGATGCTCCTGGAGTATATGTAGATGGTCGTAAAATTGGTTCTTTAGGTTTTAAAATTCGTCGTGGCCGTAGCTATCATGGATTAGCATTAAACTTGGACTGTGCGTTAGATGGGTTCCAAACTATCAATCCTTGCGGTTACGCAGGTTTAGAAATGGTCCGTATACAAGATTTAGTGACTCCCTATCCATCATTCACTCAACTTTGCCAAGACTTTATTGAGTATATTAAGAATACTGGGTACTTTAATGACCCAGAAGTCAAATCTGAATAAATCGCTTTGCGATGAAATAAAAATGGATTAGAGTAATTACTCTAAATTTGCTTTTGCATAATTTTAACAAGGGATACACGAGTGATTTCGACAAAAGCTGTAAAGCCTACTCTGCAACTTGCCTATGTTAAGCTCATGATGGATGTTATTGGTCGTGGCTTAGTCATGGCGAGTCAAGTGGACACTGAAATACAAGAGGAAGTATCTAAATTTCCTGTTCACTTTGTACTTTCAATGAATGTTTTCCCAAATGGACCAGCATTTTTTGCTCGGGTCACAGAAGACAAACAGTTAGAGCTACTCAAAAGAGCTGAAAGAAAGCCGGACTTAACCATCACATTCAAACATGTAACTCATGCCTTTTTAGTGTTTTCTTTTCAAGAAAGTACTGCTCAAGCATTTGCTAATGACCGAATGATCGCCGATGGTGATGTGTCTGCTGGAATCCGCTTTGTTCGTTGTTTAAATAGAATGGAATCTCTTATTTTACCTAAATTGGTTGCGTCACTTGCAGTCAAAGAATACCCAACAGAACTCACCCTAAAAGAAAAATTCAACGAGGCTGCAAATATTTACTTAAAAGTAGCCAAATCCTATTTCAAGCGGAGCGCATAACATGGCTAAACCATATTACGAATTCTTTTGTCCTGTAAAAGTCATTGCTGGTAACGCTGCGTTAGAACATATTCCATTTGAACTTGCAACTTTAGGTGCAAAACGTCCTCTTATCATTACAGATAAAGGTGTACGTGCGAATGGTTTGTTGTCCCCGATTGAAGCTGCATTTAGTACTACAGATACTGTTATTGCTCATGTCTTTGATGATGTACCACCTGATTCAAGTTTAGAAGTGGTTCGTTTGGCAGCAGAAGCTTATCGTACCAATAAATGTGATGCGATTATTGCAGTAGGTGGTGGTTCAGTTATTGACACCTCTAAAGCCACTAACATTTTAGTATCTGAAGGTGGAGATGACCTTCTGCAATATGTTGGCGCACATAACTTACCAAAACCATTAAAACCATTTTTTGTAATTCCCACAACTTCAGGTACTGGATCTGAAGTGACTATGGTTGCTGTGGTTTCAGATACACAAAAGAATATTAAATTAGCATTCACATCTGCCTACCTCATGCCACATGCAGCGATTTTAGATCCACGCATGACCCTTACACTACCACCTCATTTAACCGCAATGACAGGTATGGATGCTTTAACGCATTGTGTTGAAGCCTATACATGTTTGGCTGCTAATCCATTAAGTGATGCATATGCAAGTGCGGGGATTAAGAAAATTAGTGAAAACTTATTTAATGTCTTAGAAAATCCAAATGACCAGCAAGGTCGTTTAGAACTAGCACAAGCCTCAACAATGGCGGGAATTGCATTTTCTAATTCAATGGTAGGACTTGTACACTCTTTAGGACATGCTTTAGGTGCTGTTGCTCACCTGCCCCATGGGTTATGCATGAATTTATTCTTACCTTATGTGCTTGAATATAATAAGCAGGTAAATGGGCAGAAAGTTGGTGAGTTACTATTACCGTTAGCTGGTGCTGATATCTATGCCCAAACTCCAGCAACTCAACGAGCAGATAGAGCAATTGCTACGATTTTGGCAATGCGTGACCGTCTATTTACTTTAACCAAGTTACCACGCACTTTACGCGAAACAGGTAAAGTAAATGAAGCTCAGCTCGATGAAATTGCAGAAAAAGCACTAAATGATGGCTCAATTATTTACAATCCTAAAGAAGCTAGCTTAAAAGATATTCGATATATCTTACAAAAAGCATGGTAATTCGATAAGTTAAATTTGAACCTCAATTCTAAAGGTCTGATTTTTAAACAAAATCAGACCTTTTTTATAGTCATGAATTTTTGTTCATCATTTTATTTGGAAATATGGCAAAAAATTTGCTAAAAAATCGATGAAAGTACTGACAATTTGCATCAATTTAGGATAGATTGGCGCACTTTATCTTTTTCTGTAGGGGGGATCGTTCGTCTCAAACGATCCTTAACACCAAGCTGATCCTTGATCAACGATTATGAGGATAACGCCGTTGACAAATTTATCTGGGACTAAACCAACAGCTAAACTTCAAAAGAATCTTGTGCTTTGGCACATTATTATTATTGGTTTAGCTTACATTCAGCCATTAACGTTATTCGATACTTTTGGTTTAGTATCAGAGCGAAGTGGCGGTCATGTACCAACTTCCTACATCTTTGCATTAGTCGCAATTTTATTAACATCGATCAGTTATGGACATATGATTAAGCGCTACCCTTCTTCTGGGTCAGCCTATACTTATGCCCAAAAATCAATTCATCCTAATGTTGGTTTTATGGTGGGTTGGTCTTCTTGGTTAGACTATTTACTGTCACCGCTTGTTAATATTATTTTGGCAGATATTTATCTAAGAGCTCTTTTTCCAGAGGTAAATAACTGGCTATGGGTGATTGGTTTAACCACCCTAATGACCGTTATTAACTTATTTGGTGCACGATTTGTCGCGCGTTTTAACAGTACGATCGTTGTTATTCAGCTTGGCGTAATTTTTTATTTCGTTTATCAGGTATATATTTTACTTACTCAAGGTGTATATGCAGACGGAACTTTAAATCCGGATAAAGCTGCGTTGTGGTCATTGACTCCTTTTTGGAACGACATGACATCTGTAAGTGCCTTAATTGCTGGTGCTACTGTACTCTGCTTCTCTTTCACTGGGTTTGATGCTTTATCTTCTCTCGCCGAAGAAACAAAAGACGCCGAGAAAACACTTCCGAAAGCTATTTTCACTACGGCATTACTTGCAGGTATTATTTTTATTGTAAGTACTTACTTCATCCAATTATATTTCCCAAGTAACCCAAATGCTTACTTTAATCCCCTCGATGAGTCACAGCCAGTGATGGTCGCTGCGATTGGTAGTATTGCATTTAAAACTTTGGTTTTATATTTTGCTGTAGTCGCTGTTATGGCATCGGGTATTTCTGCTCATGCAGGCGTATCTCGTTTAATGTATGTGATGGGACGCGACGGCGTAATCAACAAGAAATTATTTGGTCATATTAGTCCAAAACTACACACTCCAACTTACAACATTCTTATTGTAGGTGTAGTTGCTTTATCTGCTGGTTTCTTAGATCTTGAGCATATTGTCAACTTGATTAGTTTTGGTGCTTTAACCGCTTTTAGTTTTGTTAACTTCTCTGTTATTTCTCGCTATGCATTAAGAGATGGCAAGAATAAAACGTTTAAAGACATCGTCAATTATATTGTTATACCAACACTTGGTTTTGCCAGTGTGTTTATGATGTGGCTTGAGATTGATAAGCTTGCCTTACAAATTGGCTTAGCTTGGGCGGTTATTGGTGTAGGTTATTTGGCCTACAAAACCAAAGGCTTCAAATATAATGCTCCGCAGCATAATGAACATGAATAATAAAAAAGGCGCTTAAAGCGCCTTTTTTATGGTCAAATTAACCAAAAATTTTGTTCACAATCTTTTGTACACGTTGAGCATAAAGCTTCGCTGTTTCAAGATCTCCAGTAGGAACTTCCTCTACACTTGCATCTGAAGGTGATTGAACCAAAAGCCCAACTGAACCGCCTAAGTTATTTACATCCTCACGTGTTGCATCTTTTGTATTTGCTGGTAATAAACCAAGGCTCACCCAGATTCCACCATGCTGCGAAGCTAAAGTTTGTAATTGAATAAGAGTAACCTGCTTATCGCCATTTAAGCTCGCGCTGTTTGTAAAACCTGCAAAGACTTTATCTTGCCAACCACGTGTAAACCACACTTTCGAAGTTGCATCAGCAAACTTTTTAAACTGCCATGGTGCTGTGCCCATATAAGTCGGAGCACCAAAAACAATCCCCTTTGCATCATTTAATGTCTGCCAATCTTGATCAGTAATATTACCTTCCTGATCAATTTGAATGAGCTGAGCATTAATTTCATTTGCAAACGTTTCAGCCACTACTTTGGTATGGCCATAACCAGAGAAATATACAACCGCGATATTAGAATTAGACATGGGAGCAAACCTTTGTTTTATTAAATTCCACTTTATGATATATTTTAGAAACTAGGTGTCAATTAGTTACTAACTGGTAACTATGGTAATTTTTTAAGAAATTAGTAGGTAAATAATATGAATGAATGTCTAAAATATAATATTTTTCAACAACATTGCCCTGCTCGTTTATTTTTTGAAAAAATTGCAGATAAGTGGGTTTTATTGATTTTAAATGTGCTTGAAGAGGAAACTCAGCACTTCAATTTGCTCAAAAAGAATATACAAGGCATTTCTCCTAAAGTCTTATCACAAAAACTAAAAATGCTAGAAAGAGATGGTTTTATCGAACGTAAAATCCAGAATACCTCTCCTATTCGTGTTGATTACTCACTGACTTCTTTAGGGCAAAATGTAGCTGCAATGGCCTTCCAATTAAAGGAATGGGCTGAAACCAATATTGAACAGGTTTTAGCAGCCCAAATGACTTATGACGAAAAAGCATTAGAACAGGCTTAAATAATTTAGAAAAAAATAAGGCCACAACTGTGACCTTATTTTTATTTAAAAACTATTAACTTATCCTAAGTTTTTAAAACCCTGCTGACGCCATGCTTCATAAACAATTACGGCGGTTGCATTAGATAAATTTAAACTTCTTGAGTTTTCAGCCATCGGCAAACGAATCCACTGTTCTTGTGGAAATATTAAGCGAACATGCTCAGGCAAACCACGTGTTTCTGGCCCCATCAGTAAAGCCACAGGCCGGTTCAAATCAACCGTATGTGGAGTTGCAGAACCTTTAGTTGTGAGGGGAAAAACATGCTCGACACCTTTAGCTTTTAAATCTGCAAGGCAAAGCTCTATATTGTCCCAAATCTGCATACGTGCCCATTCATGATAATCAAGGCCTGCTCGTTTGAGCTTTTTATCATCTAATTCAAAACCTAGAGGTTTGACTAAATGCAACTGTGCGCCCGTATTAGCACATAAACGAATGATATTGCCTGTATTGGCAGGAATTTCAGGCTCGTATAGGACAACATGAATCACAAATTTTCTCGACTTAAATAACCAGCAATAAACTCAAATGAGCTTATTGCCATTTCAACTGTTCACGTAAACTTACCACTTCACCAATAATAGTTAAAGTTGGCGCCACGATATGATGTTCAGATACTTTAGTTGCGATATCAGCTAATGTTCCAACAACAACTTTCTGTTCTGGTGTGGTTCCTTTAGAAATTAAAGCCACCGGCATATTGGCACGCTGACCATGAGCAATAAGTTGCTCACAAATACGCTCCAAGCCAACTAGCCCCATATATAAAACCAAAGTTTGATTTTCATAAACCAGCTCATTCCAAGGAAGTTCAGGTGAACCTTCCTTTAAATGCCCAGTCAAGAAACGAACACTTTGTGCATAATCACGATGTGTTAAAGGAATACCTGCATAAGCTGAACAGCCTGATGCTGCAGTTATACCCGGCACAACTTGGAAAGTGACATTCGCTTCAACCAGCTCTTGAATTTCTTCACCACCACGCCCAAAGATAAACGGATCACCACCTTTTAGACGACAAACACGCTTTCCTTTTTGAGCATACTCAACCAGTAAAGCATTGATGCCATCTTGGGGAACAGAGTGATTCGAACGAGCTTTACCCACATAAATTTTAGTCGCATCACGGCGGCAAAGTTCTAAAATGGGTGCAGAAACAAGACGATCATAAATCACGACATCTGCTTGTTGCATAAGACGTAATGCTTTTAGTGTCAGCAACTCTGGATCGCCGGGTCCAGCCCCTACCAAATAAACCTCACCTTTAGGTGCAGTCCATTCTGTTAAGGCTTGCTGAATCAAATCATTTGCAACGTCTAAATTGTCATTAAAAACTTGTTCTTTTAATGGGCTAGCATAGAGGTTTTCCCAAAAGATTCGACGCTCATCTGGGTTAATAATCTTTTCTTTTACTTGCTTACGCCATTGACCAGAAAACTCAGCCAATTTACCCATGCCATGTGGAACAATCGTTTCGATTTGAGTACGAAGTTGTCTAGATAAAACTGGCGATGCACCATTTGAGGCAACAGAAATAATCAATGGAGAACGATCAATAATCGCTGGAACCATAAAACGGCAGTGCGGAATATCATCGACACTATTTACTAGTAAATTACGCGCTTCACATTGCTCAAAAACAGCTTTGTTCACCTGCGCATCATTAGTTGCGGCAATGACTAATCGATAAGACGTATTTAATACTTTTTCGGCAAAAGACTCAGCAAAATACTCTCCACCAGTCGTTTTGACCAACTGTAAAAGCTGCTCTTCAATTGCAGGAGCAATAATATCAATTACCGCTCCTGCTTTGGCTAGAAGGTTTGCTTTACGTAGCGCAATATGCCCACCACCCACAATCAGACAACGTTGCTTTTGCAACTTTAAAGAGATTGGAAAAATATCCACCTTAAACCTCTACATGAATCATCTGATTTAGGTTAAGCAAAAACCGTGCACAATTTAGATGCAAAGCTTAGTCAATAAACGTTACACCACCCATATATGGGCGTAATACTTCTGGAATCTCGATAGAACCGTCTTCACGTTGGTAATTTTCCATTACAGCAAGCAAAGTACGTCCAACTGCAAGACCTGAACCATTTAAGGTGTGCACCAATTCGGTCTTCTTTTGATCCATTCTGTAGCGTGCTTTCATGCGGCGTGCCTGAAAATCACCCATATTAGAGCAGCTTGAGATTTCACGATAAGTATTTTGGCTTGGCACCCAAACTTCTAAGTCGTAAGTTTTAGTCGCACCGAAGCCCATATCCCCACCACAGAGCAAAATTTTGCGATATGGCAAGCCAAGTGCCTGCAAAATGCCCTCAGCATGAGCAGTAAGTTCTTCAAGTGCCTGCATAGAAGTTTCAGGTTTAACGATTTGCACCATCTCAACTTTATCAAACTGATGCTGACGAATTAAACCACGTGTATCGCGACCATAAGAGCCTGCTTCGCTACGGAAACATGGCGTATGCGCTGCATATTTTAAAGGTAAACGTTCGGCATCAATAATCTCATCACGAACAAAGTTAGTAACAGGAACTTCTGCTGTAGGGATGAGGTAATATTCTTTTTCGCCTTGAAGTTTGAATAAATCTTCTTCAAATTTTGGTAATTGACCAGTACCGCGCAGTGAATCAGCATTTACCAAATAAGGCACATAAGCTTCTGTATAGCCATTTTTTAAAGTATGGGTATCGAGCATGAATTGCGTTAATGCACGTTGTAAGCGTGCTAAAGGGCCTTTCAATACGCTAAAACGTGAGCCAGTCAATTTAGTCGCAGTCTCAAACTCTAAACCGCCCATCCACTCACCTAAATCAGTATGATCTTTGATTTCAAAATCAAACTGACGAGGCGTGCCCCATTTTGAGATTTCAACGTTATCATCTTCATCCTTACCAGCAGGAACAGATTCATCTGGTAAGTTAGGAATACTCAGCGCTTTTTGTTCAATCTCGTTTTGTAGCTCTGATAAAGCAACTTCAGCAGCTTTGATTTCATCACCAATGGCTTGCATACGCGCCATGATTTCAGAAGCGTCGCCACCGGATTTTTTAATCTGACCCACTTGTTTTGCACCGGCATTACGTTCTGCCTGCAATTTTTCAGTTTTCGATTGCAAGTCTTTACGGCGAGTTTCTAAAGAAGCCCATTCTTGAACATCTAATTGAACACCACGTTTTGCCAAAGCTGCATTAACGGCTTCAATATTATTTCTGAGTAACTTAGGGTCGATCATAATCAATCATAATATGGGTAAAAAACTGGCTATAGTGTAAGGCCTTAACACTAAAAAATATAGTGATCATCTTCATAACGAATAGCTTTCACACAATTCTTAGAATAGATCACCTATTTTAGAACTTATAGTTTGGCACACTCGGCAAATACTCAGGTTTAATGAATTTACTCGCTTCAAAATACGGCAGTGTTAATTCAGACATTCCCTCTGCATAAGACGCCAACTCATAGATTGGATAGACAAATACAATGCCATTCGCTCCATAGTAAAAATTATCGCTTAGCTGAAGTTTTTCACGATTGATATTGTGCTCTTGAAGCCAATTTGTATTTGCATCATAGAGGGCATCAATCAACTGTTTTTCAACGTCTGGTTGAATAAGTTCAGCAACAGTAATGTGCTTTTTATTTAATAAATCAAAATTTACAAACTCTTGATGAGACATACCATGAGCCGCACCAGCTGAGTACGAACAAGTCTGTAATGCAAAAGTCGCAAGATTATAATTTTGTCCTAAATAGCGAACATAAATTGCACTTTGGCTCGAACTCGGTTCACCTTCAGGTACTTCGACAGGTTGATCGGCTAAATTTGCAAAAGCATTCGGATCTGCTTTCTTTATACGATTGGTGAAGTAATCATTAATCCATTTTTGATTGGTCTGTACGGTTTGAAAATCATACTCCGTACACCCGTCTTCTAAACAAACTTTTGATTTTGGCAATTTTACTGGGATTACTTTTGCTTGAATCACAGGAACATCAGCCTCTTTAGTCTCTTTAACTTTTGCAGTTGAAGTGGCCTGCTCCTCTTTAGCTGCTGACTTTGGTTGGCAACCACCCACAATTGCCATTGCAGCCATTAATGGAAGAATACAAATAATTTTTTTATCGTAAAGTCGCATAATAATCCCCATGAATTTACCCCTATCACTATACAAAGCGTAAGAATAAGACGGGGTTAAAAAATGTATCTATCTCTCTTGCATAAAAAAAGCTACCGTGAAGGTAGCTTTTTTGAGAGGTATTCATTATTGGTCAATAACATCTGTACCTTTTGGCGGCGTAAAGTTAAAGACAGATGCAGGAATTGAGGCATTTACCTTAACATTCTTAAAGCGCACATAGGTGGTTTGACCTAATGAGTCTTGCAATACCATAAGTGTAGGGGCTTTATTTGCTCCAAAACTAATGGTTAAGCTTTGGAATGCACCATCTTCTTTTTTAGGGAATAATGTGAAATAGAGTTTAGATTTATCGGGTTGCGTTACACGATAAGACTTCATGATTTGGTTGGTATTACCAGAGAGTAATAACGCTGGCGTATCTGCAACCTGCTCATCTAAGCTTTGACGGACTGCTTGCTGTAAATCTGGGTCATAGATCCAAACTGTTTTCCCGCTCGTTACAATTGTTTGTTTAGCAGGACTTACTGTTTCCCAATAAAATTTCCCAGGACGTTCAACTTTCATTGAGCCTTTAAATGTCTGGTTCATATGCTGTGCACTTAAACTCTTTTTCTGTGCCACAGTTTTTGTATTGGCTTTTGTTGTTTGTTCAAAGTCGGCAGTCAAACGTTGTAAACCTGATAACTGATTAACCAGGTTCCCAATTGCCTGTTGCTCCGGTGCTGCTACAGGCGCAGCAAACACTGTAGTGCTCATTACAGGAGCAAGCACTGACGCGCTAAGTGTAATAGCACACATAGTTTTACGAAGCATATTCATGTCATCACCTTTTTAGTTGCTGTAAGACAACTTGCCTTCTTTCAAAGTTATGAAACTTGGCAAGCTCTTAATTCAAGACTCATATTAACCGACAAACTCTGTGCTAATCATTGAGAAAATAAGATATTTTGTTATGTTGTTCATGTTGTTTGTAGAATTTCATTCATCATGATGAAGATAAATAAAAATTAAAACCATAAAAAAAGCCCACAAAATGTGGGCTTTTTTGAAGCTAAAACTTATACAGTTTCAACTTTTACGTAGCGACGGCCAAATTGACCTTTCACTTCGAATTTTACTACGCCGTCAGCAGTAGCAAATAAAGTATGGTCACGGCCCATACCAACATTTGCACCAGCGTGGAACTCTGTACCACGTTGACGAACGATGATGTTACCAGCAGTTACAGCTTGACCGCCGTAAACTTTAACACCTAACATTTTTGGGTTTGAATCACGACCGTTCTTCGTCGATCCACCGGCTTTTTTAGTTGCCATGTCTCTTACTCCTCGTGATTAGCCTGAAATACCAGTAATTTTCAACTCAGTGAACCATTGACGGTGACCTTGTTGTTTACGGTAGTGTTTACGACGACGCATTTTGATGATGCGGATTTTGTCGTGACGACCATGACCAATCACTTCTGCAGTTACTTTAGCGCCAGCTACAACTGGAGCACCGATTTGAATGTTGTCACCGTTTACAACCATTAATACATCATCAAATGTAATAGTCGCACCAGATTCAGCTTTCAATAATTCAACTTTAAGGGTTTCACCCTCAACTACACGGTGCTGTTTACCACCGCTTTGGATTACTGCGTACATAATGTACTCCAATCAGCCCGTGTCGTCGTGTCGATAAAGGGATATATCGATCTTAAAACGATCGCCACTGGGGTTATACAAGGCGACAGATTTTAAGTGAAATTTGATCAAACGACAAGTATTTTCTATCTATCAGTAAAGCATGATCCCCTATTCTTACAAAATCGAACAGCTTGGATTGGAATTTAGCAGTTTTCATTGATTCTGAATGAAAATTAAAATACAGTTCCAGACACAAATTGCGTCAAGAACAAGTTGTATTAATGCTGATGTCATTAAATTTATTGTTTTGCCGGAAACATCATGTTTTGCTTAAATAAAGAACAAAGAACGCTTAAAGACAATAGAAATGATTAATATCAGCCACTTGTTAACCTGTGCAACTCATCTTTAATTGATACACTAACGCCACTTATCTACCAATACGGGGTTTTTCTTCATATGGTCATCGATTTCAAGCAAGACATTCTTGCGCCTGTTGCCTCAGACTTTGCTGCGATGGATCACTTGATTAATGAAGGAATTAGCTCAAAAGTCGGTTTAGTCATGTCTGTCAGCAAGCATGTCGTTGAAGCTGGCGGAAAGCGTATGCGCCCAATCATGTGTTTACTTGCAGCCCGTGCTTGTGGTTTAGATAACATGGTAAACGCACAGCGTTTAGCTGCAATCATTGAAATGTTGCATACTGCGACATTAGTCCATGATGATGTAGTAGATGAATCTGGGCTTCGTCGTGGTCGTCCTACAGCAAATGCGACATGGAACAATCAAACAGCCGTTTTAGTCGGTGACTTTCTTATTGCCCGTGCTTTCGATTTATTGGTTGATTTAAATAACATGACTTTATTGAAAGACTTTTCAACGGGTACATGTGAAATTGCTGAAGGTGAAGTATTACAACTGCAATCCCAGCATCAACCAGATACAACTGAAGAAACTTATTTAAAAATTATTCATGGTAAAACGTCTCGCCTGTTTGAGTTGGCTACAGAAGGTGCTGCTATTTTGGCAGGGCAAGAAGCTTACCGTGAACCATTAAGATTGTTTGCTGGTCATTTTGGTAATGCGTTCCAAATCATTGATGATATTTTAGACTACACATCAGATGCTGAAACATTAGGTAAAAATATTGGTGATGATTTAATGGAAGGTAAGCCAACTTTACCGTTAATTTCTGCATTAGCACACTCAACAGGTGAAGAGCATGCGATTATTCGTCGCAGTATCGCCACTGGTGGAGTAGACCAATTACCTCAGGTCATCGAAATTGTACAGAAGTCTGGTGCTTTAGATTATTGCAACCAACGTGCTCAAGAAGAAACAGAAGCAGCACTGCAAGCTTTATCAAACCTACCCGATACACCGTATCGTCAGGCATTGATTAACTTAACTCAGCTTGCGTTACATCGAATACAATAGATATTATTTTGCCTATGCATGTAAATTTTTCAGAACATTTTTTAAAAATGGAGAAGCAGCTTGAGGATCCTCAAGCTGTCATTGATGAAAATCCACTGATTGAACTCGTCAATGTCGTCCGCCCATCCGACCCAGAGGATACGGATGAAATTAAGAACAAAATACAGGCTTTAATTGAAAGTCTTTTACGCACACCTACAGCACCCTTTTTATTACAAACTTTCTTATTACGTTTGATTAATCGCTATAAACAAGTCAGCTTATATGCGGACAGCGGGATTTTGTCTTTAGATGGTTTCTGGAACCAGCTCGGACAAAGACTTGGAGCACATTTTTTACCGCTAATCGAAGACTCAAGCCAACTCAAAATTTTAATTGGAAAAATTTTCTATTTAGAAAGTGACAAAATCTGGCTCAATAATATTGCTGATGAAGATTGGTCAAATTTATTTAGTCTTATTGGGCAAAGCCAAAGTAATGTCGATGAAAAGCTTGTCATTCAAAGTGAAATGATTAAAGCCATCACTGTCTTATCTTATCGAATTAGTGGAATTGGACTTTATCCCGAATTTATTAATGCTCAACCAGAATTAACGGAATATGAATCTCCATTTTTAGTTCAAAATCGTGAAATTATTGAGTTTATAGAAAAATATAAGAAACAAGAACTTTCTGATCATGAAATTGCAGTTATTGCTCCTCCCGATGCGTCACAAGCATTCGTTATGTTGGAACAATGTCGGGATGTTGTATTAAAGATTCGCCGTGCTACGAAAAGAATTGGTGTTAGTTTAAGTTTGACTTATTTACTGTCATTACTTGAACAATGTCTTGATCGTATTGAATTATTACTTTATCTGGTCGTAGACAACACTCATGGAAAATATGTTTCCTTAGGACATCTTATTTCTGATTTAACCAAGGCGCACTACAGTGAAAAAAGTGTGCGCTCTTTACTCAGCACAACTAGTGAGCTCATTGCCTTTCAAGTTACCGAAAATGCCAGCCGTACAGGTGAGCATTATGTAAGTACAGATACCAAAGGCTTTTGGGGAATGTATAAAGCAGCCGCAGGTGCCGGTGTCATTATTGCCTTTATGGCATCTTTAAAAATTCTTGCATCAAGAATGACCATGGCTCCGCTCATGCAAGCCTTTACGTTCAGTATGAATTATTCTCTGGGTTTCATTCTGATTCATGTTCTGCACTTTACTGTTGCAACCAAACAACCCGCTATGACTGCTGCGGCCCTCGCTGCAACGGTACAACAGCGTAAAGGTTCTAAAACAGCTCAGATTGCAGAGTTAGCGGCCCTCATTATTAATATTATCCGAACGCAGTTCATTGCTATTTTAGGTAACATTTCAATTGCAATCCCTACTGCAGCACTGATTACTTTTGCTTGGCAGTTTTACCTCGATGAACCGTTATTAACCCATACCAAGGCGACCTATTTACTACACAGCTTAAACCCCTTTACGTCATTAGCAGTGCCTCATGCCGCAATTGCGGGAGTATGTCTATTTTTGTCCGGTCTAATTGCTGGATATTTTGACAACATGGCTGTTTATCGAAAAGTTGGTCCACGCTTAAGAGCGCATCGTCGTTTAGCTAACTGGTTTGGGCAAGATCGACTTAATCGTTTTGCTGAATATATTGAACGTAATTTAGGTGCTTTAGCCGGTAACTTCTTATTCGGGATCATGTTAGGAAGTATGGGGACCATAGGCTTTATTTTAGGCTTACCTTTAGATATTCGTCATATTGCCTTTGCATCTGCTAACTTTATTCAAGGTTTGATGACCATTAATGGCAGCCCGGATATTGGCTTGATTATAGTGTCCTTTCTCGGTGTGCTATGTATTGGTCTTACTAACTTATTCGTGAGTTTCACCCTGACTATTATTGTGGCATTACGAGCGCGTCGAGTTCGCTTTGAACAATGGAAACCTTTAGCCAAGTTAGTCATGACCCATTTTCTGACTCGCCCAAGCGATTTTTTCTGGCCACCAAAACAACCATTAGAACTTGAAGAAAATACGTCAACAAATAGCGGAAAAAAAACAGAACACTAAAAGTTTTGCTTTGTACACAGAATGTGACTTTCGTCAATTTTGTTGTGATTGTTTTTCCAAATGTTAAAAAAATTTCAAAATGAATTTACGATGATCTATCAGGCTTGAAAAAAAGTGTACTGGCAAGTACACTTTTAACGGCTTTCAGTAGTGGACACTGCTTGAATAAGCAAAGGTATATACATGCCCTATATATTGCTTTTTATTGGTTGTATTTTTTTAGGATTAGGTGTTCTTGGTCTTTTTGTACCGAGACTTCAATCTTTGGATCTTCTCACCGTTCAAATATTGAGTGAAAATCGTTCAGATTATCTTAACTCTATTACGATCTTTTTAGCACGTATAGGCGGTATGCCTTTTGTATGTTTTTTATCCTTTCTGGTATGTGTATATCAAGCATGGTATAAAAAATATATTACTGTTATTTTCATTAGCGTGGGGGTTCTTGGCAGTATCACCATGGGTTGGCTGCTCAAGTGGTGTGTTGACCGTCCTAGACCTTCACAGGCATATCATATTGTCGAAAGTTATGGTGCATCGTTCCCAAGTGCACATAGTGTTTATGCATCAACACTAGCTTGTCTGGCAATGTTAATGTTATGCCATAGGCCCAACATTAACTCTCCTTATATCATTTTGATCTCCTGTTTTTGGTTTATTTGCATGGGGCTTTCAAGAATATATGCTGGAGTTCATTTTCCAACAGATGTACTCGCCGGTTGGGGCATAGGTTTTATTTGGATTGCACTGCTTTGGCTCTGGTTATTACAAACACAAAGTAGGTTAAGTAGAAAACAAATATATTTTTAGATTTTATCTAAACGAGGTGGAACAATGATGTCGGCTAAGCTTTGGGCTCCTGCCCTTACTGCTTGCGCATTAGCAACAAGTATCGCACTTGTTGGTTGTAGCAAAGGCTCCGATGAGAAACAGCAAGCTGCTGCTGCTCAGAAAATGCCGCCTGCAGAAGTAGGTGTTATTGTTGCTCAACCACAAAGTGTTGAACAAAGCGTTGAGCTTTCTGGCCGTACTTCAGCATATCAAATTTCTGAAGTTCGCCCTCAAACAAGCGGTGTGATTTTAAAACGCTTGTTTGCTGAAGGAAGCTATGTTCGTGAAGGTCAGGCGCTTTATGAGCTCGACTCTAGAACGAACCGTGCAACGCTTGAGAATGCAAAAGCTGCTCTTTTACAACAACAGGCAAATCTAGCTTCACTACGTACCAAGCTAAACCGTTATAAGCAACTTGTTTCAAGTAATGCTGTATCTAGACAGGAATATGACGACTTACTTGGTCAGGTTAATGTTGCCGAAGCACAAGTTTCTGCAGCAAAAGCTCAAGTAACGAATGCAAATGTTGATCTTGGTTACTCTACAATTCGTTCACCAATTTCTGGTCAGTCTGGACGTTCTTCTGTTACAGCAGGTGCTTTAGTTACTGCAAATCAAACTGATCCTTTAGTGACGATTCAGCAGTTAGACCCGATTTACGTTGATATTAACCAGTCTAGTGCCGAGTTATTGCGTTTACGTCAACAACTCAGCAAAGGCAGTTTAAACAATAGTAACAACACGAAAGTGAAATTGAAGCTCGAAGATGGTTCAACCTATCCAATCGAAGGACAACTTGCTTTCTCTGATGCTTCGGTTAATCAGGATACAGGAACGATTACTTTACGTGCCGTATTCTCAAACCCGAATCACCTGTTACTTCCAGGCATGTATACCACTGCACAGATTGTTCAAGGTGTAGTGCCTAATGCTTACCTGATTCCTCAAGCTGCAATTACGCGTTTACCTACAGGTCAAGCTGTAGCAATGCTTGTTAATGCCAAAGGTACTGTTGAGAGTCGTCCTGTTGAAACCTCTGGTGTTCAAGGACAAAACTGGATTGTGACTAACGGTCTTAAAGTTGGTGATAAAGTGATTGTTGATGGTGTTGCCAAGGTTAAAGAAGGGCAAGAAGTTTCAGCAAAACCTTACCAAGCTCAACCAGCAAATCCACAAGGCGCAGCTCCAAATGCGACAAAACCGGCTCAATCAGGTAAACCTCAAGCAGAACAGAAAGCATCTTCAAATGCATAAGGGGTAGATTGAATGGCACAATTTTTTATTCATCGCCCCATTTTTGCGTGGGTGATTGCATTAGTCATTATGTTGGCGGGTATTCTCACGCTAACAAAAATGCCTATTGCACAGTATCCGACGATTGCACCGCCGACAGTTACGATTGCTGCAACTTATCCTGGTGCATCGGCTGAGACTGTTGAAAACACCGTAACCCAGATCATTGAACAACAAATGAATGGTCTAGATGGTTTACGTTATATTTCATCTAACAGTGCTGGTAACGGTCAAGCCTCTATTCAATTAAACTTTGAACAAGGTATTGATCCAGATATTGCACAGGTTCAGGTTCAAAACAAGCTGCAATCTGCAACTGCACTTTTACCTGAAGATGTACAACGTCAAGGTGTAACTGTTACTAAATCTGGTGCAAGCTTCTTGCAAGTTATTGCATTTTATTCACCAGATAACAACTTGTCTGACTCTGACATTAAAGACTATGTAAACTCGTCTATTAAAGAACCGCTTAGCCGTGTGGCTGGTGTTGGTGAGGTAACGGTCTTTGGTGGTTCATACGCAATGCGTATCTGGCTTGATCCAGCTAAGTTAACCAGTTATCAGCTTACACCTAGTGATATTGCGACAGCTTTACAAGCGCAAAACTCACAAGTAGCTGTAGGTCAATTAGGTGGTGCACCGGCTGTACAAGGTCAAGTGCTTAACGCAACAGTAAATGCACAAAGTTTGCTGCAAACTCCTGAACAGTTTAAAAATATCTTCTTAAAGAACACAGCATCTGGTGCTGAGGTTCGATTAAAAGATGTTGCTCGCGTAGAATTAGGTTCTGATAACTATCAATTCGACTCGAAGTTTAACGGTAAACCAGCAGCTGGTCTTGCAATTAAGATTGCAACTGGTGCGAACGCACTTGATACTGCCGAAGCAGTTGAACATCGTTTATCTGAATTACGTAAGAACTATCCAGCGGGTCTTGAAGACAAACTGGCTTATGACACAACTCCATTTATTCGTCTTTCAATTGAAAGTGTTGTACACACATTAATTGAAGCGGTAATTTTGGTATTCATTGTCATGTTCTTGTTCTTACAGAATTGGCGTGCAACGATTATTCCAACACTTGCTGTACCAGTTGTTGTATTAGGTACATTCGCTGTTATTAATATCTTTGGCTTCTCAATTAACACCTTAACCATGTTCGCCATGGTATTGGCAATTGGTCTTCTGGTCGATGATGCCATCGTCGTCGTCGAGAACGTCGAACGTGTTATGAGTGAAGAGCATACCGATCCGGTTACGGCGACTTCACGATCAATGCAACAGATTTCTGGCGCGTTAGTTGGTATTACGAGTGTATTAACAGCTGTATTCGTACCAATGGCATTCTTTGGTGGTACAACTGGTGTAATTTACCGTCAGTTCTCGATTACCCTTGTAACAGCAATGGTTTTATCGTTAATTGTGGCGTTAACATTCACACCGGCACTTTGTGCAACCATTTTAAAACAGCATGATCCTAACAAAGAACCAAGTAATAATATTTTTGCTCGTTTCTTTAGAGGCTTTAACAATGGTTTTGACCGCATGTCGCATAGCTACCAAAATGGTGTTAATCGCATGCTTAAAGGCAAAATCTTCTCTGGCGTACTTTACGCTGTGGTTATTGCTTTATTAGTGTTCTTGTTCCAAAAACTCCCATCTTCATTCTTACCAGAAGAAGATCAGGGTGTGGTAATGACACTTGTTCAATTACCACCAAATGCAACGCTTGACCGTACAGGTAAAGTGATTGACACCATGACAAACTTCTTCATGAATGAAAAAGACACTGTGGAATCTATTTTCACCGTTTCGGGCTTCTCATTCACAGGTGTTGGTCAAAATGCTGGTATTGGCTTCGTTAAATTGAAAGACTGGAGTGAACGTACTTCACCTGAGTCTCAAATTGGCGCATTGATTCAGCGTGGTATGGCATTGAACATGATCGTTAAAGACGCATCTTACGTTATGCCATTACAGCTTCCAGCAATGCCTGAATTAGGTGTAACAGCCGGATTCAACTTGCAACTTAAAGATTCAAGTGGCCAAGGCCATGAGAAACTTATTGCTGCACGTAATACGATCTTAGGTTTGGCTGCACAAGATAAACGTCTTGTGGGTGTTCGCCCTAATGGTCAAGAAGATACACCTCAGTATCAAATTAATGTAGATCAGGCTCAAGCTGGTGCCATGGGCGTGAGTATTGCCGACATTAACAATACGATGCGTATTGCATGGGGTGGCTCATACATTAACGATTTCGTTGATCGTGGACGTGTGAAAAAAGTTTATGTTCAAGGTGATGCGGGTAGCCGTATGATGCCTGAAGACTTAAACAAGTGGTATGTACGTAATAACAAAGGCGAGATGGTTCCGTTCTCTGCATTTGCTACTGGCGAATGGACATATGGTTCTCCACGTCTTGAACGTTATAACGGCGTGTCATCGGTTAACATTCAAGGCACACCTGCACCTGGCGTAAGCTCTGGTGACTCAATGAAAGCGATGGAAGAAATTATTGCTAAGTTACCATCTATGGGCTTACAAGGTTTCGACTATGAATGGACAGGTTTATCACTTGAAGAACGTGAGTCTGGTGCTCAAGCTCCATTCTTATATGCACTTTCCTTGTTAATCGTTTTCCTTTGCTTGGCTGCATTGTATGAAAGCTGGTCGATTCCGTTCTCGGTTTTACTTGTAGTACCACTCGGTATTATTGGTGCAATCGTATTAACTTACTTGGGCATGATTATTAAAGGAGATCCAAATCTCTCAAATAACATTTACTTCCAGGTAGCGATGATCGCGGTAATCGGTCTTTCTGCAAAAAATGCGATCTTGATTGTTGAGTTCGCAAAAGAGCTGCAGGAAAAAGGTGAAGATCTGATTGAGGCAACTTTACATGCCGCAAAAATGCGTTTACGTCCAATTATCATGACTACCCTTGCCTTCGGTTTTGGTGTACTTCCGCTTGCCCTTTCAACAGGTGCTGGTGCAGGAAGTCAGCACTCTGTCGGTTACGGTGTACTCGGTGGCGTACTCAGTGCAACGTTCTTAGGTATCTTCTTTATCCCTGTATTCTATGTGTGGATTCGTAGTATCTTTAAGTACAAACCAAAAACCATAAACACTCAGGAGCATAAATCGTGATGCAAAACGTATGGTCTATTTCAGGTCGTAGCATTGCGGTATCTGCACTTGCGCTTGCTTTGTCAGCTTGTCAAAGCATGCGCGGCCCAGAACCAGTCGTGAAAACCGATATTCCACAAAGCTATGCATATAGCGCTTCTGGTACGTCTATTGCTGAACAGGGTTACAAACAGTTCTTTGCTGACCCTCGTTTGCTCGGAGTGATTGATTTGGCACTTGCCAACAACCGCGACTTACGTACAGCAACGCTCAATATCGAACGTGCTCAACAGCAATATCGAATTACGCAGAACAACCAGCTTCCAACAATCGGAGCAAGTGGTAGTGCAATTCGTCAGGTTTCACAAAGCCGTGATCCGAATAACCCCTACTCTACTTATCAAGTAGGTTTGGGTGTAACTGCCTATGAGCTTGATTTTTGGGGCCGTGTACGTAGCTTAAAAGATGCTGCGTTAGATAGTTACCTTTCAACACAAAGTGCACGTGATTCGACTCAAATCAGTCTAATCAGTCAAGTTGCTCAAGCGTGGTTAAACTATTCTTTCGCAACAGCGAATTTAAGACTTGCAGAGCAAACACTTAAAGCACAGCAAGACTCTTACAATCTCAACAAAAAACGTTTTGATGTGGGTATCGATAGTGAAGTACCACTACGTCAGGCACAGATTTCTGTAGAAACTGCGCGTAATGATGTAGCGAACTACAAAACACAGATTGCTCAAGCACAAAACTTGTTGAACTTGTTAGTAGGCCAATCAGTTCCACAAAACTTGTTGCCAACCCAACCTGTAAAACGCATTACTCAACAAAATGTGTTTACCGCTGGTTTACCAAGTGACTTGCTTAACAACCGTCCAGATGTAAAAGCTGCCGAATATAACTTAAGCGCTGCTGGTGCGAATATCGGTGCTGCAAAAGCACGTTTATTCCCAACGATTAGCTTAACGGGTTCTGCAGGTTACGCATCAACTGACTTAAGTGATCTATTTAAGTCTGGTGGTTTTGTATGGTCAATTGGTCCAAGCTTAGATTTACCAATCTTTGACTGGGGCACTCGTCGTGCCAATGTAAAAATTTCTGAAACTGATCAGAAAATTGCACTGTCTGATTATGAAAAATCAGTTCAGTCTGCGTTCCGTGAAGTGAATGACGCACTTGCAACTCGTGCCAACATTGGTGAGCGTTTAACAGCTCAACAACGTTTAGTAGAAGCAACTAACCGCAACTACACACTTTCAAATGCCCGCTTCCGTGCTGGTATTGATAGTTACTTAACGGTTCTTGATGCACAGCGTTCATCTTATTCAGCAGAACAAGGTTTGTTATTGCTTCAACAAGCAAACTTAAACAACCAAATCGAGTTATACAAAACTCTAGGTGGTGGTTTAAAAGCAAATACTTCAGATACAGTGGTTAATCAACCATCTAGTGCTGAACTTAAAAAGCAATAAGTTTTAAATAACTTATTCATAAAAGCTCACTTCGGTGGGCTTTTTTATTGCAACTCAACTGAATATTTTTTATCTTGAAACCTTAAGAATTTAGATTGATAAAAAACAATGTTACTGAGTAATTTAGAAAGTGTTCCAGGCCACCAGATTTTGAAACAGCTTGATGTTGTTTATGGAAGTACGGTTCGTAGTAAGCATGTTGGCCGTGACTTGATGGCAAGTTTAAAAAATATTGTAGGTGGTGAACTTACGGGTTATACCGAATTATTAGAAGAATCTCGCCAAGAAGCCATGCAACGTATGATTGTAAAAGCCCAGCAGCTTGGTGCGAATGCAATTGTCGGTATACGCTTTTCAACTTCAAATATTGCCCAAGGTGCTTCTGAGTTATTCGTATATGGCACAGCAGTAGTTGTGCAACCTCAAGCGCCCCATCTACCCGATCCATTTAATGCATAGGTAGAAAATGGACAATCTTATTTTTCAGCTTGTTATTTTTCTCATTCTTTTCAGTATTGGCTGGGCTTTTGGACGTCATATTGAAAGAAAACATTTGAATGAACTTTTAGAAAAAGAGCAACAATTTGCCCATATCAGAATTGATACCAATCGTTTTGCAACAAGTGATCAACTGGGCCATTTTATTAGCAGTAATGTGGTCATTTCTCATGACTATTTTAAATATGTACTGGCATCTATAAAGAATGTTTTGGGTGGAAGACTGACCAGTTATGAAAGTATTGTTGAGCGTGCTCGCCGAGAAGCTATTGTACGCTTAAAACAACAAGCACATACCGCAGGAGCTAACCATATTATGGGAGTTCGGCTGAGTACAACCGAACTTGGTATGCAAGGTGGAATGGTTGAAGTATTTGCATATGGTACAGCAGTAAAAGATTAATACTGCCCTACAGCAGAAAAGTGAATGCGTGGATTACCAATATTTTTAGTTAAATGTTGGCAAATCCCCGTAATTTTCCAACGGTCCTGTTGTTTAGCCAAAGTGAAGTAATAACGACCAAAAGAATGAAAATAGTCATTTTCTGAAAAACGATAAATCTGATAATTACACTCTAGCCATGCTTGGTCTTGTTCAATACGAATAATTGGATTACTCAAATTGTGCTGTAGTCGCAAATGCGATAAAGCTTGCTGCCGAGAACCTTTATATTCATGACAAGACACGACACATAAAGGCTCGCCCCTAAACTGAAAATAATCCACCTCAAGTTGTTCTGCCAACAACTCATCAAAAGCGTCCCAATTTTTCTGATCAAAGACCAATTGAAAACGCGTGATGACTTCTAAAATACGGTGATAATCCTGATCCATGGCGAACCTTCTATACGGGTTTTTCACCAATTTAGCACGGCGAAATCACTTTTTTATTTTACTTTTGTTTTCCGAATCATTTTATAAAGAAGTTTTGGTGACATCCGAGAAACCATTACACCTAGTTTTTCTTTAGCCCCCCCCACAACGATATATTCTTGACCCTGCATTAAAGCTTTCACAGCTTGCTCTGCAAAAACATCCGCTTCTAAACCATTTTCAATTGCTTCATCTTGATGACCTTGAGGTTCCCCTGCACCATTAAGTGCATTGAATGAAACATTAGTTTTTACAAAACCAGGGAAAATAACTGAAACTTCGACACCTTGATCTGAGACCTCAGCACGCAAACTATTTGCCCACATGTGAATTGCGGCTTTAGCAGCCGAGTAGCTTGCACGGTACTGTGTACCCAATAAACCCGCCACACTAGACACAAATACAACTCGGCCAGACTTTTGTTTGAGCATCGTTGGTAATACAGTTTTAGTTAACGCAACTTGCGAGAAATAATCGACTTCCATAATGGCGCGTTCAGTTGCCATGGTCGTGTCTTTAATTAAAGCACGTTGACTCAAACCAGCATTATTGATGAGCCAATCAATACGACCTTTAGCCTTTAAAATCTCTTTGTAAGCTTCTTGAACCTGCTTTTCATCAGTAATATCTGCAACCACAGACAAATGATGATCGGGGTTTAATAAGCCAACCCGAACTTCTTCTAGCTCTTCAAAACGGCGCGAGGTCAAAATCAACTTTGCCCCTTGTAAAGCGAGCTCTCCTGCTAAGGCCTTACCCAAACCAGAAGATGCGCCCGTAATCCATACCACTTTATTTTGCAAAGTATCAAGTTTGGCCATGTGATGTTCCTATTATCTTTTTTAAATTATGCTGCTTGATGCATGAAGGCCAAAAAGTGGTTGATATAATGAGTTGCTGTGGTCTGATCGACCTGTGTCCCTAACTTTTCCAAACGTTTATAGCCCAAATGCGTCGTCATGTTGATGACTCCGTTAAGAGTTTTATCGACAACTAAATTAAATTTTAAACGCTTTTTAGGTTCACGTACTAGGCTTGTTACGCCTAAATCCACAATTTCTATAAGCGTCTCAAATGCTGCCGTAATACTTTGCATATTACCGTCGCGAATTTGCTGCGTAAGGGTTTCGGCTTGTTGTACAAGTTGAAGTGTGACCGGATAGGTAATATAAACTTGCTGCCCCTGCTCTTTCATCAGAGAAGTCATATAATCAACTAAAGGTAAAAGACGTTCATTTCCAAAAAATGAAACCGACCAAGGCATGTATTTTCGAAAAGTCTCTAAAACTTGCTGAATAACTTTTTCAGACTCAGCTTGTTGTTTTGGAGACATAGTTGTATTCCCTGACTGTAAAAGTACAGAAAAAACCTGCTCAATAATTTCGCAAGAAAGTTCAGACAATACATCCCCCAAAACTTTTGCCTGACTTTGGCTTACCCCATCATGCAGTTTTTGCCGAATAGCCTCGAATTGGGTATAAGTCGAATCGGAAATTTTCAAAAAAACTTCATAACTCATCAGCAGCATCCTTTTTCAATTCTTTTGTAATTTTTGTGCCGTGTTGCTACACGATTAAATTGTGATCCATCTTTCATAAATCTACCGTTTTTTGAAAAAAATACAAAACCGTTTATCTGTTTTCAGCACATTAATTTCGAGGCATTTTTTTGCTACAATAGGTGCAATTTTTTATGCATATTCGATCTAAGCTACTATGACTGACGCTCAAACCGCTCAAAATATTGCCACCACATACGATCCAACCGAGATCGAAAAGAAGTGGTACAAAACGTGGGAAGAACAAGGTTACTTCAAACCTTCTGGTCACGGTGAATCATTCTGTATCATGATTCCGCCACCAAACGTCACTGGTAGTTTGCACATGGGCCATGGTTTTAACAATGCCATTATGGATGCCCTTACCCGTTATAACCGTATGATGGGCAAAAACACGTTGTGGCAACCAGGTACTGACCACGCTGGTATTGCAACTCAAATGGTTGTTGAGCGTCAACTTGGCTTACAAGGTGTAACTCGTCACGACTTAGGCCGTGAAAAGTTCATCGACAAAGTTTGGGAATGGAAAGAACAATCTGGCGGCACAATCACTAAACAAATTCGTCGCTTAGGTTCTTCGGTAGACTGGTCACGTGAACGCTTCACGATGGACGAAGGTTTATCAAACGCAGTTAAAGAAGTATTCGTTCGTTTGCACGAAGACGGTTTAATTTACCGTGGTAAACGTCTTGTAAACTGGGACCCTAAACTTCAAACTGCTCTTTCTGACCTTGAAGTAGAAAGCAAAGAAGAAAAAGGCTCACTTTGGCACTTTAAATATTTCTTTGAAGACAAATCAGTTAAAACTCAAGACGGCAAAGACTATTTAGTCGTTGCAACAACTCGTCCTGAAACTTTACTTGGTGATACTGCGGTTGCTGTTCACCCTGAAGATGAGCGTTATGCACACCTTGTTGGTAAAAATATTGTATTGCCAATCACAGGTCGTTTAATTCCGATCGTTGCTGACGACTACGTTGAAAAAGACTTCGGTACTGGCTGTGTAAAAATTACCCCTGCTCATGACTTCAATGACTATGACCTAGGTAAACGTAATAGCTTGCCAATCATTAATATCTTCAACAAAAACGCCGAAGTTTTAGGTGAGTTTGAATATATTGCAAAAGCTGGCGAACAAATTTCTAAAACGATTACTGCACCTGCGGACTATGCTGGTTTAGAGCGTTTTGAAGCACGTAAAAAATTAGTTGCTCAAGCTGAAGCGGAAGGCTGGTTAGACCAAATCCAACCATATGACTTAAAAGCTCCACGCGGTGACCGTTCAGGTGTGATCATTGAGCCATTACTGACTGACCAATGGTATGTAAAAATTGCGCCTCTTGCTGAACCTGCAATTGAAGCAGTTCAAGATGGTCGTATTAAGTTTGTTCCAGAACAGTACAGCAACATGTACATGGCATGGATGCGTGACATTCAAGACTGGTGTATTTCACGTCAGCTTTGGTGGGGTCACCGTATTCCAGCTTGGTACGATGCAAATGGCAACATCTATGTTGGCCGTAACGAAGAAGAAGTTCGCGCGAAAAACAACATCGCGGCTGACGTTGAACTTAAACAAGACGAAGACGTTCTTGATACCTGGTTCTCATCTGCACTTTGGACATTCTCAACTTTAGGTTGGACTGGCGACGCACAAAAAGACGCAGCGAATGATTTCCTTAAAACCTTCCACCCAACTGATGTATTGGTGACTGGTTTTGACATCATTTTCTTCTGGGTTGCCCGTATGATCATGATGACCCTACACTTCATGAAAAATGAAGATGGTTCATCTCAAGTTCCATTTAAGACTGTTTATGTTCATGGCTTGGTACGTGATGGTGAAGGTCAAAAAATGTCGAAGTCTAAAGGTAACGTACTTGACCCATTAGACTTGATTGACGGTATTGATTTAGAAAGCTTAGTTGCAAAACGTACGACTGGCCTGATGAATCCGAAAGATGCTGCGAAGATTGAAAAATCAACACGCAAAGAATTCCCAGAAGGTATTAATGCTTACGGTACTGACGCAGTTCGTTTCACATTCTGTGCGCTTGCAAACACCGGTCGTGACATCAAGTTCGACTTAAAGCGTGTTGAAGGCTACCGTAACTTCTGTAACAAAATCTGGAACGCAACTCGTTTCGTTCTGATGAATGTTGAAGGTCAAACAGTTGGCCAACAAGCACGCCCTGATCTTTGGGAACTGCCAGAACAATGGATTATCAGCCGTCTGCAAAAAGCTGAAGCTGCTGTACATCAAGCGTTTGCAACGTATCGTTTAGACCTTGCTGCTCAAGCGATTTACGACTTTATCTGGAATGAATACTGTGACTGGTACGTTGAGTTAACGAAACCGGTTCTAAACGATGCAGAAGTTTCAGAAGAGCGTAAAGCTGAAGTACGCCGAGTATTGCTTGCAGTGATGGAGGCTTCATTACGTTTGGCTCATCCATTAATGCCATATTTGACAGAAGAAATCTGGCAAACACTTGCACCAATGCTTGGTCAAGGCGGCCCAACAATTATGACTGCTCAATACCCTATTCCTGAGCAAGCAAAAATCAATGAACAAGCCGAAGCAGATATGCAATGGCTTCAAGGCTTGATTGGTGCAGTACGTAACATTCGCGGTGAAATGGGCTTAGGTAATGCGCGTTTATTACCAGTATTACTTCAAAACACTTCTGACGCTGAACGTGAGCAAATTACTCGTATTGAAGCGTTGTTCAAAGCATTGGCTAAAGTTGAAAGTATTGAGTTCTTAGGTAAAGACCAAGAACCACCACTTTCTTCTTCAAGTGTTGTAGGTCATGCATCGGTATTTGTACCAATGAAAGGTTTAATTGACCCTAAAGCTGAGCTTGGTCGTTTGCAAAAAGATTTAGATAAAATCCAAAAGCAACATGACCAAATCGCGGGCAAACTTGCAAATGAAGGCTTTGTGTCTAAAGCACCGGCAGCAGTAGTTGAAGGTGAAAAAGCGAAGCTTGCTGAGTTTGCTGCTCAGTTAGAGAAAGTTAAAGCGAATATGGAGCAAATTGCTGCGCTTTAATTTAATTAGTTAAACGAACCCAGAATCTGTGCAAGCAGGTTCTGGGTTTTATATATTTAAAAATTACTTTTCTGTAGAATCAGCATATGAAGATGCCATGTTTTCATATAACCTTCCAATAAAGGTAAATTTTCATTAATTTCTTTATGAAACAGTAGATTAAAATCACATAAGAATAAATCAGCTATATCTTGATAAGTAAATCCTATAAATTTTGTAGGTTCTCTAATAACCCACTCATCATGAATTCCCAATAAATCAACTACAAGAATTCCACCTTCAGAAAGAGCATTTATCATTCGTTTAATTACGTTATAAAAATAACTTGGATCGCAAAAGAATAGACTTGATGAAGCAATAATTAAACTTGCAGACGGGAAATTAAAGTCTTCAAAAGATTCATGATAGAAAATAAATTTAGAGTCATCTTTGAATCGCTCAGTACAGACTTTTTGCGCATCAATTGAAATATCAAAAGCATGAACATAAAATCCCTTTGAGAGTAGATAAGCAGATTCATTGCCAGCGCCACAGCCACAATCGATAGCAACTAAAGGTAAGTTAGGAAAATGACCTAAAGCCTTCTCTAAAATAGGTCTATGTTTAAGTTCTCTTGATAATTGAACAAATTTTTCATTCATAAAACCGATCTTTTAATTTTTATAATTTCCACACTATATTTTATAAAAACTCCAATCTCAATAATTTCTTATTTCAGAAGCTACCGACCAAATCGCAGGCAAATTTGCAAACGAAGGCTTTATATCTAAACACCAGCGGTGATTGTTGAAGGTGAAAAAGCGAAGCTTGCTGAGTTTGCTGCTCAGTTAATAAAGTTAAAGCAAATATGGAGTAAATTGCTGTGCTTTCATTATATTAAGTTAACTCTTTCTTAATTGAGAAGGAATTATTTAATAATACTATTTAGAAGATTTTTATACTCTAAAAATTTTGTATTACCAGGTTCAACACTTAAAATAAAATTAACTTTACCCAGCAAAGAATATACATAATTAGGGTCTTTTATTCTTCTTTTTGAAATATGAGAAATTAACCCATACTTTTGAATATAATATAATTCCTGTGTTAAATTTTTTTTATATTTTTTAGGTACCCATATATCACTATCCTTAATTTGAATACCCGTAATTATATTCTGACCCACTTCTATCTTTAATTTAGTTTTCTTACTATTAATTTTAAAACCAAAATCTTTTATTAAGAAAATACAAAAATTTTTAAAACTTAAAGGTATATTATCACCTGAAAAAACAATATCATCTGCATAACGTGTATAAATAATATTATTTTTATCAGCGTAATGATTCAATTTTTTATCAAGTGCAAAAAAAACTAGATTAGATAGAATAGGACTTGTTGGAGCACCTTGGCATAGGGAATCTTCATAGCAACAAAGTTTTGCTAAATAAAAAGAAATCTTTTTAGAGTATCCTAATTTATAAAAATAATTAATAATCCAATTTAAGGGTATAGAAGGAAAAAAATTCTTTATATCTAATTGAAGAAAGACTTTAGATTCTTTATGTATTAAAGCATTAGTTATAATAGATCGATTTTTAACGAACCCATGTGCAGATTTATGTACATATTTATGTTTTAAAATATTGTGATGTATCCATTTCTGTACTAATTTTAAAGACTTATGTGGTGTTGTTATAGTACGCATTCCACCATTTTTTTTAGGAATTTCAAATGTTCTATAAAATTTTTCAGTTGAAAAAATCATTGCATAAAGAGTAGATACATTTATTCCTACTAATTTAGATAAATGATCTATTTCAAATATTACAGGAACATCATTTTTTATAAGATTTGTAATTAAATCTTGATACTCTATGATATATTCATCTTTTAAACCAACATCCAAAAAATAATTGGTCCATTTTTTAATCTCTTTTTTATCCATAATAAACCTGTAAGGATTACTCAAATTACTTGCTTTGTAAGAAAAGAAATTTATTTTGATAGCAATCAAAAGAAATCTTCTTTTCTTACTGCGAATCAGCAGCAGCTGTTCGCCCCTCTCTATTAAATCTTTGATTTAATAGAGAGTTAAGGTCAAAGACCCGTTAACGTCAGAAGCGACTCGCTTCAAAATACTAATCCTTACAGGCAATTAAAATTATATATAATTTTTAAATTAAAGCAAACTTCTTTTAGGTATATATAAATCATTTACTTTCAATTTACTCTCTGATAGAAACTTTTTAGGAATATTATTTTTACTATTTTTTGAGGCATTAAGATCCAATAAAACTTTTTTCTCCCCTAAATTAGATAATTTAATAAACACCCCATCAACAACTAGTAATTCTTCTTTTTCTAATTGAAAAATTAGATCAAAAAATATATTAGGCGCAACACTTAATCTTTTATTCAAAGTAAATGCTTGCAAAGTATAATTTGATGAAGAAAATAAAATTCTTAGTAACTCATTTTTTAAAAAAATATTCTTCTTCATTATGCATCATCCATAGCTCTATGCAGCAAAACATTTCTAACTCTCTGATCTGAATAATATTTCCACCATAAAATAGGAAAGACATTATTCGGTGTATTTTTATTTTCTATTGATATAGCAACTTGTGATTCCCCATAGCCAAGGCTAGGGAGAACTCTTTCATTATATGAAGGAGCTAACTTAGATTCCAAACTTCGCATTAAATCTTTTTTTACTTCAACTTGATCTGGTTCATAAATTCTTTCTAGTAGTTTATCATTTACCAAACTAAAGAAAGAAAAATTAATATCTTCACTATTGATATTATCCTTCCCACTAATAGTTGAAATTAGCACTTTGACATAAATATTTGGTTTAGGAAATCCAGATTGATTGAATAATTCTTCAATTCTTTTAACACGATTAATAACTGTTGATCCACTTCCCACAAAATTATCCACTAAGACTATATTTATTGTTTGTGCACCTTTACTTGTTTTAAATTCTTTATAAGCCTTGGGTGTTTGGTCATATCTATTTACAGATCTATAGCCTTTCCATTCAATTTTAGATAATTCATTCTTCAAATCATAAAGCACACTTTGTCCACTATCTGCCTTAGAGTCAGCAGACATTGCTACTATAAAAGAACTTTCAGGTTCAATTCCACAAGTAGCTATATCTAATGCTAAATCACTTAAATAAGAATTATATTCATGCATTGTTATATATTTCAATTGATCCAGAATATCAATTATTAGTTGAGCTTGATCATCTGTTTCACAATCTTCAAACAATAGAGTCATTAAAGCATCTGTTTTAGGTTTTAACCATGGATATTTAAATGCTAAGTGAAGAACGCTTTCACAAGCTTTTCTAGTCAACTTATCCATAGTCCCTCTTTCATATCATGATTTTCTACATCTAAAATTAATAATTCTATTTTTATGTACATTTATTTTAAATAACTTAAACCATAAAAAACAGATTTTTTTATTTTATAACAAAATACTTACCCCATACAGCTGTAATTATTTTATAACAGAATCTCTAACAAAAATTTAAAATTATAAGTATTTTTAACCTATAAAACCCCATGCCCCAACAACATCTCTACCCCACTCACTTTTTTCATATGCTTTAAACGTTCCTTTTCCCATTTTACCTGCTGCTTTAACTCAGTGTAGTCAGCATCTATAGCTTTATAAACATCGCTGATATGCACATGCTCCGCTTTCACATTCTTAGCTAACTGAAAAGAGTCCAAAATCTCAGCAATTTGGCTTTCAAGCTGCTGACTTTGTGCATCCAAAGCAAGTTTATAAAACCGTAACTGCTCGGCAGATAACTCTTTAGCGCCTAGCCCTTTATTCTGTTCAAGCTGTAACTGGAGTTTAAGTAAATAAAACAAATCCTGCTTTTCGTAGGCCTGACTGGCTTGTTGAAACAACTCAGTTTTTTCTTCTTTTTTGGTTTCATCTTGCTCACGGTCTGGGTGAATCATCGCGGCAATTTTTAAATAAACTGTTTTGAGTGACTGCGCTGCCATTTGCTCAGCTTGTTCACGTTTCTGTTGCTGTCTTTGCTGTTTGGCTTCTTCTCGCGCTTGTTGTTGCTCAGCCGCATACTGTTCAAAGTCTTCCTCTAACTCTGCACTTTGCTCAGCACTTTCTTCATATTCAAATTGTATTGACTGAGCTTTTTTATTCTTTTTTACTAACTTTTGAGTATGTTGCTGATAAAAGGTATCGATCTGCTTCACCAAGTCCAACTGTTGAGCAGATAGCATTTTAGAGCGCTTCAACATTTGTGCAAGCCGGGCAATTTTCTCATCAATTTGTTGCATGTCTACTTTAGAAAACTCATGGCTATGCAACATATTCCAAAGTTGCTCTAGCTGCTGAAATAAGACCTCATGCAAATTTCCATACACAGGCATCAGTTTTTGCCGAATATGCTGTTGAATCTCGGCTTGTGCATTTTGCCATGTGCTCAGGCTAATTTTTTGCTGTTCTATTTTATCAATCAGGCGATTCAGTTTTTTCTGCTGTGCAGACGGTTCAGACCTTTGCTGCAAGCTCACTTTGAGATCAAAGGACATATTCATCTACCCAAAAAAGAAAAAAGTGTAGCAATAATCAGATGAGGAAGGTAGCCAAGCATTCTTTACATACGAGTTAGGCTAAAGATTTATATCTTAAGAAATCCACCAAATCACCAGTGGTAAAGTCACGGCAGCACATAAGGTTTGAAAGCTAATCACGGCTGCCATGAGCTGACTATCGCCACCTAAAACTTTGGTTAAAATGTATGAAGCAGAAGCAGTCGGTAGCGCAAAGAAAATGACTAAAATTTGTGTTTGAAAAATTGGTAAATCAAACCACGTGCAAACCGTGTAAGCCAAGGCAGGTACTGCTAAAAGTCGTGCGAATGTGTCTGTTGCCAATACCACAATGTCTTTTTTAATTTGCATAAACTGCAAAGCTGCGCCAACACATAACAAACCTAGTGGCAAACTCGACACTGAAAAAAGCTTAATAAACTGAGTAAAGCCTTCCCAAATCGGGATGTGAAGTGCATTGACTGTTGCCCCCACTACACATGATGCAATTAAAGGGTTTTTAAGAAGTGCAATTAAAATAGGTTTAATTGCCATGTGTTCTTTAGAAGTTAAAGCAAGCACCGAAATAACGTTCACAAGTGGAATGCAAAGCGCCAATAAAATTGCCAGAATTGCCATTCCTTCACTTTTAAAAAGCGAAGTCACTAAAGCCAAACCAATATAGGTATTAAAACGAACCATACTTTGTACGTGCACACCAAAACGTGCAGGCGGTATGTGCCAAAACATTCGGAGTATGTATAAAAAGGCGGTGACTACCAAAACCACAATCGACATGGCAATAATGGCTGTACTCAAGCTTTGTAAGTCAATTTTTGCGGTCGATAAAGTGCTAAAAAGCAGAGCAGGAAATAAAATATAGTAATTCAGCTTCTCTACCCCAGCCCAAAACTCATCGCTGAAAAAACGATATTTTTTAAACAGGTATCCCGATGCAATTAATGCAACTAAGGGAAAAAGAGATAAAACAATGCTATTCATTTCTTTACTCCAGTTTTATTAGGGCTTGCTGTTTTGGCAATTAGCTTGGCTTCCTCATATATTAAAGATAATGAAAACTCATGATAAAATGAGTTTTTACTCATAATAAGTACAACATGACATTTACTCAGCTTGAAATTTTTGCACTCATTGCTGAACTAAAAAGCTTTACTGCTACAGCAGAAAAGCTGGGAATTTCACAGTCGGCAGTTTCTCATGCGCTTAAATCATTAGAACAACAATGGGGCATCAACCTGATTTCAAGATCCCAGAGTGATATTGAGCTCACCACGACAGGTCAGCAGCTTCTTACACATGTGAAAGAGTTATTGAGTATTTCTGATACCTTAGAAAAAGAAGTGGCTGCCATCCATGGTTTAAATGAAGGCACATTACGTATCGGATCTTTTGGGGCTTCATCCTCTATTTATCTCTTGCCTGAAATTTTAGAAAGCTTTCGGCAGCACTACCCTAAAATCGAAATTTATATCGATGAAGGTGAAGATAAAGAAGTTGCACAGTGGTTATTGGAACGGCGCATCGAGGTCGGTTTTTTAATTATGCCCGATGAGCGCTTCGATACATTCCCCTTAATTGAAGACCGTTTTGTTGCCCTAATCCCAAATGGTTACCCACTCGCAGAGCAGCTTTACATTGATCCAGCACAGCTAGAAAACTGCCCTTTCATCATGACAATGGCGGGTAGTCGACATCAGGTCGAATTAATTTTAAAAAACTTTAATGTGAAACCAGACATCAAATTTTATGTTTCACAAATTTTAAGTATCGTCAGCATGGTTCACAATCAATTAGGGGTGTCCATTGTGTCTGATATGGTCATCACCAAAGAGTTACTCTCACTTTATCCAAATGTAGTTAAGCGCCCTTTTAAACCGAACCTTAAACGTTCTATTGGTCTTGCAGTAAAAAACAAAAAACATATCAGTCCAGCCGTAAAGGCATTTATTGAAGTCGCACAATCAGTTTGGTCAGATCATTAAGAATATGAACGATTCTTTTTAAACTTTAATAACGAACTCTTTCAGATCAATTTATCAGCACATTAGATGACTTGTAACGTAAAAAGCGCCATAACTGCCCTATCTTAACCAAATCGGCGCACCATTTATCGCCAAAAACCACTTTACTAATTCAAATTGGTGCACTTATTGCATATTCACTTTTATGCAATTAAGTTTGTTTCGACAAACTTAGGTTTTTAGATTCCTTAAATCTATTTTGGTGCAATTTACAGTCCCAGATTTGTTCCAAAATGGAATTTAGCACTTTTTTCGAGCATGCTATGCAAAATGTAGATCTATTTTTCTTATTACTTGGTGCAGTTTTGGTTCTTGCCATGCACGCAGGTTTTGCATTCTTGGAACTTGGTACGGTTCGCCACAAAAATCAGGTGAACGCACTTAGTAAAATTCTGACTGACTTTGCCCTCTCTGCAATCGCTTATTTCTTTGTTGGCTACTACATTTCCTATGGTCAACATTTCTTCCATAATGGTACAAGCCTTGCGAGTGATCATGGCTACAACCTCATGCGTTGTTTCTTTTTACTCACCTTTGCCGCGGCAATTCCTGCCATTATTTCGGGTGGTATTGCTGAACGCGCCAAAATGCGTTCACAAGCAATTGCGACACTCGCTCTAGTCGCGCTGGTTTATCCATTTTTTGAAGGCATGGTCTGGAATGGTAACTACGGTCTACAAAAATGGTTAGAAGCAACTTTTGGTGCAGCTTTTCATGACTTTGCTGGTTCAGTCGTAGTGCATGCGATGGGTGGTTGGATTGCACTTGCAGCGGTCATTTTATTGGGTGCCCGTTCTGGTCGTTATAAAAAGGATGGTCGTGTAAGTGCTCATCCGCCATCTTCTATTCCATTTTTAGCGCTCGGTTCATGGATTTTAATTGTTGGCTGGTTTGGTTTTAATGTGATGAGCGCGCAGCGTGTTGATGCAATTTCTGGTCTAGTTGCCATTAACTCGCTCATGGCAATGGTCGGCGGCACCATTACAGCAAATGCGATTGGGAAAAATGACCCTGGTTTCTTACACAACGGCCCACTTGCAGGCTTAGTTGCAATCTGTGCGGGTTCTGACATTGTTCATCCAGTCAGTGCGCTTGTGATTGGTGGTGCAGCTGGCGCAATGTTTGTATATCTATTCACCTATACTCAAAACAAACTCAAAGTGGACGATGTACTCGGTGTATGGCCTTTGCACGGCGTATGCGGCGCATTTGGTGGTATTGCAGTGGGTTTATTTGGTCAAAAATGGCTTGGTGGTTTAGGCGGTGTATCTTTTGCTTCACAGCTCATTGGTACAGTACTTGCGATTGCTATTGCGCTCACTGGCGGCTTTATTGTTTACGGCTTGCTTAAAGCAACTATCGGCATTCGTTTATCTCAAGAAGACGAGTTCCGTGGTGCAGATTTATCTATTCATAAGATTTCAGCAAACTCTGAAGAAGGTATGTTTTAATACTTGTTAAAGTGCTCTAAGCGACGATACTTCTCGTCGCTTTTTTTATTTTTTAAAGAAAATTGAACTTCTTTCTTCGTATAGTTTAAGAGCAATTTAAGCTTAATTTTATGTAATGCCTTTACTCACAATTTAATTGATGTTGCATGGCATGAATCAACAAAAACAATTTTTTCAGCTTAATATCATTCTTCTTTTTTTCAGTTTTTTCCTGCTTTTGATCGTTTTTCCTGTGGGTGGAAAAATTGACATGTATTTCATCCATCCTTGGATTGATTCAACAGGTCATTTTTTCAATCGAGACAATTGGTATCTTGAAAGACTGAATCATGAAATTGTTAAACAAATCATTACTACCATTTACGTTATCTTTTTCGGTCTGTGGCTCGCATCATTTAAAGTTGAAAAATTAAAGCCTTATCGCTGGCAATATGGCTATATGTTTTTTGTGAGTATGGTTAGTAGCGGTATAGTTGGCCTCTTAAAATCACAATCGGCTCATGCGTGCCCTTGGAATATGATTCATCCTACTGCTTTAAGTTATGTATGGGACTTCACTGCGAAACATGGGCATTGCTTTCCAGGCGGCCATGCAAGCGCTGGTTTTATTTTAATGACAGGTTATTTTGTTTATCGTCTTGAACAACCTAAACGTGCCTATTTTTATCTCATTGCAGGCATTATTTTGGGCTTTATGATGGGTTGGGGACAAATGATGCGTGGAGCACATTTCCTGAGTCATAATTTATGGACAGGTTGGGTGGTTTGGGCAGTGAATATCTTATTCTATGCAATTTGTATTCACCGCTTTGAATTTGAGAAACGAATCAAACAAGAACTTACCTAACTCAAGTTCTTGTTTCGTGAATATGGAGAACTTTAGGAAGTTTGACCAAAACAGAAAGTCCACCAAGCTCTAAGCTTCTGTCTAGTGTCAGAGTCCCACCTAAGCGCTGAGTCGCTCGATCTACAATCGATAGCCCCAAACCACTGCCAACCTCAAGGTGATGATGTACACGATAAAAACGTTTTAGTACTTTATCATAATGCTCTGGGTCAATCCCTGCACCGCTATCTTCAATTTGTATACACGCATCGCCATCTGTAGCAGTAAAGACTGAAATATTAATCATTCCTTCATGAGGCGTATATTTGATAGCGTTATCAATTAAGTTAAAAATAATTGAATGAACTGTTGGCTCGACACTATGCATTTCAATTGGTTCGTTACGAACAAACCCCAAGTCGATTTCTTTTTGCATAGCCAGATTAACAAGCTGCTCAACGCAATTTAAAGCGACATCATTGAGTTGAAAAGCTTTTGTCGGTTCAATCACACTTAAAGAGACATCCTGCTTAGCCAGAGCTAAAAGCTGCGTCACTAAATGCTGAATACGTGCTAATCCTTTACTCAAATTTTGCAGTGATTCATGCTCAGGAAACTGACTAATTAAAATCTTGGTCTGTAAATTTAAAGCAGTCACAGGAGTTCGAAGTTCATGGGCAGCATCTGCAATAAACTGCTTCTGTTCATTTTGTGCTTTAGAAATACGCTCAAAAAGACGGTTCATTTCATCAATTGTGGGTAACAGTTCTTGAGGATAATCCACAACTTCAATAGGTGTCAGCTCTTCTGAGTCACGGTGAGACAGTTCATTTTTAAAGTCATCGATCGGCTTTAAACCTCGACGAATAATTGCAGCTAAAGCAAAAATCGCAAAAGGTAAAATAATCAAATATGGAATAAACATACTGCCCGCAAGCTCCCAAGCAAAAGCTTCACGGACTTTTTCTTGTTGGCTAATCTGGATTTGATAATCCTTTAATGGCAGAACATAGGTACGGATTAAACCTTGACTGGTTTTATGCGAATAAAAGCCTGCTTGTGTAACGGGTGGAACCAATAAATGGAGGTGATGAGATAAATGGGCTTGGTCTTTATAAGCCCAAATATCTACAAATAGGTCTTCTTCATGATAAGTTTTATGAAAATCAAACTCACTGCTTACCGTTTTCAATGGATATTCAGCTGTTCGTTCAGCTAAATAGCGCATTTGCGTATCTAAAATTTCATCGACTTCTTGAAGTGCAACTTTATAAGCACTAAAAATTAATATACAACCTAAAATGACACTGAAAACTGAGGTGCCCCAAATCAGTCGTTTTTTTAATGAATAATGCACTGTTATGAAGTTCCAAAATTTAAGTTACGATTGCCCTAAACGATAACCCAGCCCTCGAATCGTTCGAATAAAGTCTTTCCCGAGTTTAGCTCTCAAGTGATGCACATATACTTCAATCGTATTACTGGTAACATCACTATCGAAATCATATAACTTATCTTCAAGATTTGCTTTAGAAAAGATTTTATTTGGGTGGCTCATCAAAGGAATAAGAATTGCCCATTCACGATTGGACAAATCAATACGTTGACCTTTAAAAGTAGCAATGTGCTGTTCAACATTTAAAACCAGATCACCACTTTGTAATAGCTGCTCATGATTGGCAAGCTGAGCCTCTACCCCACTACGGCGTAATAGCGCGTGAATACGAGCAAGTAACTCATCAAACTCATAGGGTTTAATTAAGTAATCATCTGCGCCATGGTTTAAGCCATCCACGCGGTTTTGTAACTGATCTCGTGCTGAAATAATTAAGACTGGTGTCGCTGCTCTTTGGCGAATTTGCTTTAAGACTTGCATGCCATCCATCATCGGTAGCCCTAAGTCTAAAAGAATTAAATCGAATTTATTTTTAGCTAACTGAGCCAGACCATCTAAGCCATTATTGACCCATTCCACCTCAAATTGATGATATTGCAGCAACGTTATTGTTGATTCTGCAATCATAAAATCATCTTCAATCATCAAGATTTTTGTCATGTTTTAAGCTCGCTTTAATTCACATGGGCACACGAGTGCAGCATATCCAGTTGAGGGTTGATGACCTGAGTTTTTACACCTAACAAGCTTAATAAGCTTGGGAATAAATTATCCTGACTTAACGTTTCTTTTGTTTGTTGGCTTAGACAACTTACTTGTGCAAAATTGTGTTGTTTCCATTTATCAGAGAACCACATAATCATTGGTACATGTGTTTGTTGACTCGGTGCGATTGCATACGGTGAACCATGTAAATATAAACCATGTTCGCCAGTTGATTCACCATGATCAGATAAATACCATAAACCTGTTTGATATTTCGATACTTCTTTTAAATTATCAATCAACTGACTTAACACATGGTCTGTATACACAATCGTATCATCATAACTATTCAATAACTCTGTTTGAGAACAGCCCTGTATCGCATTAGTATCACAAGTCGGTTTAAACGGTTGATATTGAGCAGGCGCACGCTTGTAATAAGCTGGGCCATGACTTCCGACTTGATGTAAAACAATGAGCCGTGGACGGGTGTCTTCTTTAGGAATAGTTGCTAAATACTCATTTAAGCTATCAATCAAAATATCATCATAGCATTCGCCATCTTTACACCATTTTTGCTTTAACTTTTCTGATATCGGGTACTGCTCAACACGATCACACGCGCCCTTACAACCAGAATTATTATCAATCCAAGTCACTTGGTAACCCGCACGTTTGGCAATGTCCAATAGACCTTCACGATGACTTGCAAGTTGTTCATCATAATCAACGCGAGGCATTCCAGAGAACATGCATGGAACTGACACAGCAGTTGCTGTACCGCATGAGCTGACTTGAGAAAAATTCAAAATATCTTGTTTAGAAAGCTCTGGATTCGTATTTTTTGAATAACCATTTAATGCAAAACTTTCCGCACGGGCAGTCTCGCCTACAACCAAAACCATTAATTTAGGCAAGTTGTTTTGTACTTGCTGAACTTGATGAGCATCCTCACCATAATGTATGAGTGGCAGGTTCTTCTTAGGTGCCATTTTGTGATAATAAGACATCAAAGAAGAAATGCTATTTTGTGGTGAGATCATCCCTTTCAAATCACGATGCTCACGAAAAATAGATGCAAAATCAACATAATAAACAAATAGTAAAATACCCACGATTGCACATGAACCCACAATCGAACCAAGTTTTTTCATTAATAAATAAGATACTTTTTCTTTTTTAAGTTTTACCTGCGTAATTAAAATAATAGGTAAAACAACAAAGAAAATTGTCCAGAGTCCAAAACGTAATGAAATTAAATCAGAAACTTCAGATACATCTGTTTGTATCATATTTTGAATCTGATCGGGCGAGATGATTATCCCTAAGGTATTGACGAAATAAGAGCTAAAACCACCAATCATAAGCAGTAAAATTGCAAAAATTTTAGCGGTCCATGTCCAGTTTAAAATCTGTAAAACCGCATAATAAGCAGCAACCACAATAACTACTGTAGCAGCTAAAAATAGAATAGCCTTTACTCCAAAATATGGAGTTAAAATATCAATGCTATGGAAGAAACCAATATTGAGAATGGCCCCCAACCAAATAGCTAAAATTAAATTAAACATAAACAGTGAAACCTGTTTATTTTTTAATGTAGAAAAAAAATTCAGCATCTCGGACGACTACAATCTTTTTATGATGCTCTAATGTAGAAATTGAAACTTAAAAATGACTTAAATAAAAAATGATCTAATCCACCGACCTTACTGCATATTTATTTTTTAAATTTTAAATAACAAAAAGGCAAGATTAATTAACCTCGCCTTTTTTAATTTTTAACTAAATATTGTTCTTAGAAACTATATTTAGCCATTAAACCAACACGGTTATCTTTGTAAGACTTACCATCAAAGGTATCACGCTTACCGTTAACGTATTCAACACCTAAATCAATTGGTTTAACTGGTGTATAAATGAAGTTAATCCATGCTTGTTGAACTTTTTCATTACCAGCTGCATATGCTTTAGCATAGTCAGTGCCGTCATCAGAGAATTGAGCGCCGTAAGCTAAAGTCGAACGTAAGTTAGGTAAAATTTTATAAGTTCCACCCACTTGTACGGCTACAAATTCATTTTGCTCAATATCACCATTTACGATTGTATAGGCCTTATTACTACCATATAAGTAGTTACTGTTACCTACAACATAAGATGCATCAGCAAATAGTTTTAAAGGATCAGATACTTTAAAGTCTGTACCAACAGCTACACCCCAACCGGTTTGGTTATCACCGCCAGCTTTTGATTTATAGTTTTCAACTAATGCACGAGCTGAAGCAGAACCTTTACCATCTGCATAGCCTTGAGTGATTTTAGCAGTTAATACTGGCAAACTATATTTAATACTGTCATTTACCCAGCTACCATCTGTATCTTTTGTACCAGTAAGACCAGCGCTATCACCTTTTTCAGCCGCTACAAACAATTGTGTTGTTGGTCCTAGTTTGTAGTTATAGCGTACTTGTGGAACACGAGTAGTACCACCACCAATGTTTGTCGAGAAGTCGATCATTTCTGGTGCATGATTAGCTAAGAAGTTTGAAGTTGTTTGACCAAATAACCAGTTATTATATGTTACATAAGCATGACGAACACGCAATGAGCCATTTGAATCTGTTGTTGAACCAGCAAAGTCAACTTCAAGTTTACCACCGACTTTGGCATCATTTACTGGAGCTGTGAAATCAAGGCCTAGACGAGTCGTTTTAGCAGTTGCACGAATTTTGTCTTTTGCTTCGCCTTTTGATTCAGCTACTTTACCAAAGTCGTTATCAGCACCTTCAATAATATAGTTAGCGTCACCACGAACAAAACCATATAGGTTCACATCAGCGCCAGTTTTAGATTTTAATGATGCTAAAGGTGAAACTGGTGCAGCAGCAGGTTGTGCTTTAACTTCAGCGAGTTGTACTTGCTGTTGTTGCTGTACTTGCTGTTGTTGTTGCTGTACTTGTTGTTGCTGTTGAATTAAAGCTTTAAGCGCTTCCACTTCTTTACGAAGCTGTTGAATTTCCGCTTTGTCGGAAGTTGCAGCATGTGCCCCACTCATCATTAAAGCTGTTACTGTAAGAGCTAAACTTTTAATAACGAAAGATTTACGATTAAGGAATAGATCCATCAAGAACTCCTAAAAATATATTTTATGTTGCCTATCCATGCCAAGTTGATTTACGCCATTAAATTAAGGGGCTAAAAAATCAACTCTCCTCCACTTTGGTTACATTAATTTTATTACCGCAACCAAAACCAATTTCAACGCTGTGCAAGACTAAAGCCTATAACCAAAGACATACTTTGTTTTACAGATTTTTACCTTAACTTCATGTTGTAACGAATCCTACACAACTCTCTTATCTTATAGAATGATTAAATCGTTATTTCATTATTCTTTTTTAGACTTTAGGCTAATATCCAATCTAATTGAACATTTTTCTGCCGATTTTGATTGATTCACATGATTTTTCTTGTTATCGAAATCCATTTTTTCTCCAGTTAGCTTCCATTTGCTACCCACACAAGATGGCACAATTAATAGCGCATTTAAATAGCTAAAAATATACATTTTTAAAAACATAGACCAAGGTAGTAGATCTAGGCTTGATCATGGCTTAAGCAATATTAAGTTTCTTTATTTCATTTAGTTAACATTAATTTTCCTGTAGTTTTTCATGTTTCCAGAGATAAATAGGCAGTAAAGTGATTACTCCAATAATGACAATAGCTATCAAATAATGGAAATAACCAAGTACATCACCAATCACCCCACTGCAACTATAAAGAAGACCACTCACAGTCGCCATGACTGATACTTGAAAGGTAAAATCTGTTCCCGCATATTCTTTGCGACTGTAATGCATGACTAGAGTCAACATAACCACCAACAACATTGCCGAGAAGGCGTCTTCTAAAGCATTTACTATATAGATAGCCCAGACATTGATCTGAATTTTTTGTTCATAGGTATAGGCTAAATAAGCATAGGCTCCTAGACTTATAATTTTAAAGACTGAAAAAACAATTAAAGCTGTTGACCTTGAAAAGTACTTCAGCCCCCATCCTGCTATTGCTGCCCCTATCAGCGCCGCTACTGCACCGAGCATCGTGATATAAACACCAATTTGAGTAAAACTTAACCCCATATCCACCATTAAAGGTTTGAGTAATGGCCCAGCTAAGCCGTCTGCTACTTTAAAAGTGATGAGTACTATTAACCAAGAACGGAGCTCTTTACTTTGGGAGAAATAACCCAAATAGGCTTTAATTTTTAGAATTAAATTTTGTTGGCCAAGTTTGGGTTCTTCATTTAGATGAGAAGTGTGTTGAGGCTCTTTAAATAATAAAACGGGTAAAGTATTTAAAAATACTATGGTTGCTAATAGCAAAAAAGTAGGTTGCCATGTCAGCCAGTCTAAACACCAAAGTACGGCGCCTCCACCGACAATAAAACCTAACCGCGAACCAATGACCTGAAATGTATTACCCCAATGTTGTTGATCATGTTTCAATAAATTGACTGCTAAAGCATCAGTCGCAATATCTTGGGTTGCTCCTGTTAAATTCATAAAAAGAAGTGAAATGAAAAAGGCGAATAAATAAATGGGCTGATCTAAAGCTTGAACGGGGAAAAAAGACAAAATAAAAAGTACACCTACCGTCAAAAACTGCGTAGGTAATATCCAACTACGATAGTGCCCTAAACGGGAAAGTGCGTGTCGATCGACCCACGGCGCCCAAAAAATCTTGATTGACCAAGGCAGCATTAATAAGCCAAAACCACCAATATGGGCGAGTGAAACTCCTTCTGCTCTTAAGATCACGGGTAAAGCATGGGTCATAAACCCAACAGGCAGTCCTTGTGCCCAATATAAAGAAAATAGCAGAAGATAAAGATTTTGCTGCCGCAACATAGAAACCTACTTTTTATTTGTTTAATGAGGAATAACATCAAATGTCATGTTGTTCTTACATTTTGCCAATGAAGCATATATTTCAAAAGATTAAGATAAAACGAGGACAAGTTAAAATTTAAAAAAATATGGATCAACATTTCCCTAATTTACCTGATTTGGTACCCCAACGTGGCACTGCTTTAAGTCGGGCGCTATTTAAGAAACTTTTTTTAGCACAAGGTTGGACAATCGAAGGTGAAGTTCCCAATTTTCCAAAAGCAGTCGCGATTATCTCACCCCATACTTCTAATATTGATGGATGGTATGGCTTTCTTGCGATTTTCGGATTAGGTATCCAAATTACAGTATTAGGTAAAGACGCTCTTTTTAAACCACCTTTTAAACGAGCTTTAGATTGGGCTGGAGTCATTCCTGTTAAACGTGACACGGCCAATGGACTGACAGAACAAGTCGTTGCTACCATTCAAAAACATGACAAGATCTGGATTGGAATGGCACCCGAAGGCACACGTAAAAAAGCAAAAAAAATGAAAAGTGGTTTTTACCATATTGCTGCAAAAGCCAATATTCCCATTGTGATGTTTTCTTTCGATTATGATCATAAGACGATTCACTGCTTAGGGCACTTAAATCCTAGTGGTAACTATGATGAAGATCTCGCTAAGATTTTTGAGCGTTATGAAGGAAAAATATCACCCAAAAATCGCAATTGGCTCGCTGAACCTTTACAAAATCTAGTGAAAAAAACCTAGCAAAAATTGAGCAAATCTGGTCTTATGGCCCTTCTTAATTTATCTCGACGTAGATTATTTTTAAAGATGAAAATTGCTCAATTTGCCAGTATTGGATTTATCTCTCTAGCACTATTTGGCTGTGATAAATTTAGCAAAACACCAACACCGACAACCTCAATGAAAGCCCGTGAACCTGTGATTGCACTTGCTTTAGGTGGCGGTGGAGCAAAAGGATTTTCACATATTGGTGTAATCAAGGTTTTAGAATCTCACGGAATTAAACCTAAAATTGTGACAGGTACGAGTGCCGGTAGCTTTGTGGGAAGTATCTACGCAAGTGGACAAACGCCTTATCAATTGCAAAGTCTAGCGCTGAAGTTACAAGAATCGGATATCCGCGATTTAACACTCAACCGTCAGGGTATTATTCTTGGACAAAAGTTACAGGACTACGTTAACCGTAACGTAGGCAACAAACCAATTGAGAAATTTCCAATTCGTTTTGCAGCGGTCGCAACGCGCCTTGATAATGGTCAAAAAGCTGACTTTATTAAAGGTAATGCAGGCCAAGCCGTACGTGCATCTTGTAGTATTCCAAATGTGTTTGTACCAGCAACTATTGGCAAGCAGAAATATGTAGATGGTGGGTTGGTTAGCCCAATTCCTGTTAAGACCGCTCGTGACATGGGTGCTGATATTGTGATTGCGGTTGATATTTCTGCGCGTCCAGCAGGGAACCGCCCAGCCAATATGTGGGGATTACTGGATCAAACCATTAATATTATGGGTCAACAAAGTATTAATGAAGAGCTCAAGCAAGCCAATGTAGTGATTCAACCTAAAGTGGGCCACTTAGGTACGCTTGACCTCAAGTCAAGTAACCAAGCAATTTTGGAAGGTGAAAAAGCTGCTCAAGCGCAAATACGCCAAGTCGAAACCGCAATTGCAAACTTCAAAAAATCTCCAGCTGCATTTAAACCTGCACCACGCCCTAAATTTTAATTGAGGTGGTTTTTTTCTATCCACACTCCCCATCATCTGCTACAGTGGTAAAAGTGATATTGAGTCACTTTTACCCATCATAAAGATATATAAAAGAGCAGATCTATGGAGTTTGTTATACAACCTTGGCACTGGTTTGTATTGGGTATCTTACTTATTCTTTCTGAACTGATTCTACCCGCCTTTGCTGCGCTTTGGTTTGGTATTGCCGCCATTATGGTGTGCTTTCTCTACTGGTTATTTCCAGATATTAGCCTTACAACGCAAATTGTATTGTGGATAGTTCTTTCAGTGCTATGCACCATTCTTTGGTTCAAATTTATTAAACCATTATCAATTGATAAAACTAAAGCGGGATTACCCCGTGAAGCGACTATTGGTCAAATCGGTATGGTGATTCAAACCGGTCTTGACCATGATCAAATTATTGTTCGCTTTCCAATGCCTATTTTAGGAGCCGATGAATGGAACTGTCGAAGTACTACTCCAGTCAAAGTCGGTGACCGCGTTAGAGTTATTGATATTTCGGGTAATGACTTAATTGTCCAGTCCCACGGTACTTCATAAACATTAAAGATAAAGAGAGGGTATTTTCATGCCAGTTGGTACTATTATTGTTTTAGCCTTTTTGGCTTTTGTGGCTATCACTATTTTTAAAGGGGTTCGCATTGTTCCTCAGGGTTATAAGTGGATTGTTCAACGCTTAGGTAAATATCACTCTACCCTAAATCCAGGGCTTAATTTTGTGATTCCCTATGTCGATGATGTGGCTTATAAAGTTACCACTAAAGATATTGTGTTAGATATCCCATCTCAAGAAGTGATTACACGTGACAATGCGGTATTGCTCATGAATGCTGTGGCATATATTAATTTAACCACACCAGAAAAAGCAGTTTATGGTATTGAAAACTATACATGGGCAATTCAAAACCTTGTACAAACTTCATTACGTTCTATTGTCGGTGAAATGGATCTAGATGATGCTTTGTCTTCACGAGACCATATTAAAGCTAAGTTAAAAGCAGCTATTTCTGATGATATTTCAGATTGGGGTATCACATTAAAAACTGTTGAAATTCAAGATATTCAACCCTCTTCAACCATGCAAGCTGCCATGGAAGCTCAAGCTGCGGCAGAACGTCAACGCCGTGCGACAGTAACTAGAGCTGATGGTGAAAAACAAGCTGCTATTTTAGAGGCTGACGGACGCTTAGAAGCCTCTCGCCGTGATGCAGAAGCACAAGTTGTTTTGGCTGAAGCTTCACAAAAAGCAATTGAGATGGTCACAAGTGCAGTGGGTGATAAAGAAACACCTGTTGCTTACCTGTTAGGTGAGCAGTATGTCAAAGCAATGCAAGATATGGCGAAATCAAGCAATGCTAAAACTGTGGTTTTACCTGCCGATGTTTTAAATACAATTCGCGGCATTATGGGAAAACATAATTAATTTAGTTACTTTAAATAAGTAATTGAAAGCAAAACGGTGGCCATCATGCCACCGTTTTTTTATCTTTTATATTATTGGTTTTTTAATTTTTTCTGATCTTTCAAAGGAAGTTTCTTCACGACTAAATCATAAGAATCATGAATCAAATCTTGAAGTAAATCACTTGTTAAGTTCTTATGCGGTGTAATCGAAATCCAGTGCTTTTTATTCATATGATAGCCCGGAATAATAAATGAATAGAGTTCTTGATATTCCTGACTTTTATACGGATCACATTTGACATTAACCATTTTGACGCCCGCGACTACTGTAGTCAGCATGAATATTTTTTCTAATATTTTAAAAACTTCATATTCAGGTCCAAATGGATGAGTTTGCTCACTAAAAGGAAGATTGCGCGCGATTTCAATTGCATTTTGATGAAGCTGAGCACCATTCATTCTTTTCTCCTTTATTCATTGAATATGAATAGAAGCATGAATATTGATTTAATCTTATTAATTGGTACGAGCTAAAAGGAATTGTGAGATATCTACTAATTCTTTTGCATCGTCACCAAAATGAGCTAAGGCTTCAAAAGCTTGGTCATGCAACTCTTTAGCATAGTTTTTTGCTTGCTCAAGACCCATTAAGGCTGGGTACGTCGATTTTTGTACTTGCTCATCCTTACCCGCAGTTTTACCCAAGGTTTCAGTACTCGAAGTAATATCAAGAATATCGTCTAAAACCTGAAAAGCCAGTCCAATTGTCTGGCCATATTGACGTAACTTTGGAATTGCTTGATCTGTTCCAGAGAAAATGGTCACTGCACCCATCATAATAGCCGCTTGAATGAGCGCACCAGTTTTATTGCGATGGATATTTTCAAGTTCGTCTTGAGTAATTCGCTTGCCTTCAGATTGTAAATCTAAAACCTGTCCAGAAACCATTTTAGAGCTGGCAGTTGCTAAAATCTGCATTTGTTTTAACACAATCGCGGCATCAGTACCCTGCCCTTGTTCATCAAACAAACGGCTACCTAAAACCTCAAAAGCCATTGATTGTAATATGTCACCTGCAAGCAAAGCAGTATCTTCACCAAAAGCAACATGACAAGTCGGTTGACCACGACGAAGCAAATCATTGTCCATACAAGGCAAATCATCGTGCGCTAGCGAATAACAATGAATTAACTCTACAGCAACCGCCGCACGGCGAGCCGCAGCAAAATTTGGATTAGGTTGTAAAGAAGCTGTGGCATAACACAAAGCCGGACGCACACGTTTTCCACCAAGCATGACTGCATGGTGTACTGCACTTTTTAAAGGCTCTGGAATTGAGAACGCGGCCAGTGTCGTCAATAAATCTTGTTGAATACGTTGTTGAGCTTGTTTTAAAACATCCGCATTAACTTGAGAGAGTGATGACACAGTCGCCTCGATAAAATCAGTAGAGAAATTTTATTGAATGTAATGAAGCATTCATGCGCTACATCATACACGATTCACTGTGAAAAGTGCGTGATGAGTTTTCGAAGGTATATGTAAAAAAGCCTCTACAAAATTGAGAGGCTTTTTCATTCTTAAGTGTTTTAGAAACTGTCACCTGGAACGCGTACCCAACCTTCCATTAACACACGTGCACTCCGGCTCATAATCGCCTTTTTAACGACCCATTGATCATTAACAAGTTCGGCTTGAGCGCCAACACGTAATGTTCCAGATGGATGACCGAAACGTACCGCTTCACGCTCACCACCACCCGCAGCTAAATTTACTAAAGTACCCGGAATAGCGGCTGCCGTGCCAATCGCCACTGCTGCTGTTCCCATCATCGCATGGTGTAATTTACCCATCGACAAAGCACGAACCAGTAAATCGACATCACTCTCTGCAACTTGTTTACCACTCGAAGCCGTATAGTTTTTTGGTTTCGAAACAAAAGCAATTTTTGGTGTGTGCTGACGCGCAGGTGCTTCAGAAATATCTTTAATTAAGCCCATCTGTACCGCACCATACGCACGAATTTTCTCAAAACGTGCCAATGCAGTTGCATCACTATTAATATGATCTTGCAGCTCTGTACCTTGGTAACCCAAATCTTCTGCATTTAAGAAAATGGTTGGAATACCTGCATTAATAAATGTCGCTTGGAAACGACCAATGTCAGGGACTTCTAATTCATCAACGACATTTCCTGTAGGGAACATATCGCCGCCTTCTTCACCATCATCAGCTGGATCTAAAAACTCAATTTGAACTTCAGCTGCAGGGAAAGTCACCCCATCCAGTTCAAAATCACCTGTTTCTTGAACTTGACCATTGGTGATAGGCACATGTGCAATAATGGTTTTTTGAATATTTTTTTGCCAAATTCGAACCGTACATAGGCCATTTTCTGGAATACGATTTGCATCAACTAAACCATTTGAAATCGCAAAAGAACCAACAGCAGCAGTCAAATTACCGCAGTTACCGCTCCAATCTACGAAAGGTTGATCTATTGAAACCTGACCAAATAAATAATCGACATCATGATCTGGTTGCGTACTTTTAGCGAGAATAACTGTTTTGCTGGTACTCGAAGTAGCTCCGCCCATCCCATCAATTTGTTTTCCATAAGGATCTGGGCTACCAATGACACGTAGTAACAGCTGATCTTGGGCTTGTCCTGCAACTTGGGCTTTTTCAGGCAAATCATCAAGCTTAAAAAAAACACCTTTACTGGTTCCACCACGCATATAAGTTGCTGGAATTTTAATTTGCGGTACTGAGCTCATATCAACTGTTATCCTTACTATTATGTTCTTCTATATCAAAACAAGCATTCTTGTTTACCCTTCTCTTCATCTTAAATTGTTTTAAGGCCAAGAGATAGCGATCTGCTTTATACATCAATCGTATTGACGCGAGCATATTTTGAGAATTAAGCAATATGCTGGCAATGACTTAATCTAAGCAAAATCTAAGAAAAAAAGTCTATATGAAATTATATTTTTTAGAGGACTTTTTACTTTATATTGAAATATTAAAAGTAAACCAATGATTTTAAATATTTTTTATAATTACTTTTCAGTCACAGCTTATTAATTTGTAGTCTAGGCTAAAATAACTCCATCTATTAGAATAATTTACTTATTCATTGTGAGTGAAGACCTTTGACCAACGAATCTTCTACACTGCAACGAGGACTAAAAAATCGACACATCCAATTAATTGCTATGGGTGGAGCAATTGGTACCGGATTATTTTTAGGCTCGGCGCAAGTGATTCAATCTGCGGGACCATCCATTATTTTAGGATATGCCATTGGCGGCTTAATCGCGTTTTTGATTATGCGTCACTTGGGAGAAATGATTGTTGAAGAACCTGTTGCAGGATCGTTCAGCCATTTTGCGTATAAATATTGGGGGAAATTTCCCGGATTTTTAACCGGATGGAACTATTGGATACTCTACGTTCTGGTGGCGATGAGTGAGCTCACCGCGGTAGCCAAATATATTAATTATTGGTGGCCTCATATTCCAGCGTGGACTTCTGTCTTATTTTTCTTTGTCGTGATTACGGCAATTAACTTAACTAACGTCAAATTCTATGGTGAGTCCGAATTCTGGCTCGCTATTATTAAAGTTGCTGCGGTTATTTCTATGATTGTGTTTGGGCTTTATTTGCTATTTACAGCAGATGTAGGTTCAAGTATTTCATTTAGTAACCTTTGGTCTCATGGTGGATTTTTTCCAAATGGCTTTAGCGGCCTGTTCTATATGTTGGCTTTCTTGATGTTCGCCTTTGGTGGTATTGAACTGATTGGTATGGCCGCAGCGGAAGCAAAAGATCCGAAAAAAACCATTCCAAAAGCAATTAACCAAGTCGTTTTCCGTATCTTGATTTTCTATATCGGTTCACTAGCGATCTTACTTTCATTAGTGCCATGGAACCAGTTAGATCTTGGCGGTCTCGACAAAAGTCCATTTGTTATGATTTTTAGCCAAATGGGTATTGGTTGGGCTGCACACTTACTGAACTTTATTATCTTAACTGCTGCCCTCTCTGTTTATAACAGTGGGATGTTTGCAAATAGCCGTATGCTCTACAGTCTCGCTCAACAAGGGAATGCACCAAAAGTTTTTGCAAAAACTAATAAACAGGGGGTTCCTATTCCCGCTGTTCTACTTTCTGCTTTATTAATCTTTGGTTGTGTTCTTTTAAACTACTTTGTACCTGAAGATGCTCTTGGACATCTTATGTACGTTGTGGTTGGTGCACTTGTTCTAAACTGGGCAATGATATCAATTACACATTTGAAGTATAGACGCTTTGTTAAGCACGCGAATATTAAGACATCTTTTCCAGCGTTATGGTCGCCATTTAGTAATTATTTAGTTTTAGCGTTTATTGCTGTGGTTCTCTATATTATGTGGACTCAAGGCTTCAAAGAGTCAGTAATGATGATCCCTATTTGGATTACGGCAATGCTCGTACTTTTTGACTATTTAAATCCTAAAAAACTAGATTCCATTGAGAATCCTGAAGAATAAATAAATCTAAAAAGCCATTGTCTAGACAATGGCTTTTTTGTTTATAATCAGAAAATTATGCGCCCTTAGCTTAACTGGATAGAGCAGTTGCCTCCTAAGCGACCGACGTGGGTTCGAGTCCCGCAGGGCGCACATATTTCATAACTTAATCCTTCACTTCAGCCAACAATGTTTCAGCTGCAAGTTTTCCTAAATTATTAGAAGCAAGCGGACTATCACCAGTTAGTAATTTACGGTCTCTATGACATTGACCTGTAATGCCTTTATTTAAAATTTCGACACCGAGTTTTTCAAGGTTTTCACCTACTAGCCAAGGTAAAGCCCCCGGCATATAACCAATATCAATATTTGCTCCTTTATCTAATGAATCAGGGAATACACAAATTTGATAGCCTTTAAAAATATAGTTTTCTGGCTGTTCATCTACTGCCGCAGCCAGTAATGAAGCTGGACCATGACATAAAGTAATAATAAATTTATCTTGTTCAACTGCCCATTTCAGGACTTTTTTGACTTCAAGGCTATGTGGAATTTTTGCTAAAACGCCATGCCCACCTGGAATAAATACAGCAGCATAAGGTGAGTTTTCCCCCACTGCGTTTTCTAAAATATCAGCCAGCTTTACAGGATTTTTTAATTTGTCTGCATATTTCTGAAACGTGTCTAATACCACTTGTTCTTGCTTTGGCATCGCCCACATTTCAAGTTTGGCAGGGTTCCCTGAAAGTGTCACAACATCAATTTCAAAACCCGCATTATCTAAATGAAACATCGGTAAAAGCATTTCTACAGGATGGTTACCTGTTGAAAAGAACTTACCGTTTTGCATCTGGATGTAACGTTCATCAGTCGCAATCATTAAAACTTTTTTATTGCCCGTATACGGCGTTGAATAAGTCGTGCCATCGTAATCGGTTTTAGGAGCAGTATATTGACTCAGTGAGTATGGTGATGGGAAAAAGGCATTATCTTCAGCCAAATCTGGAGTAGGATTTTTATCATCAATATTTGCGGTATTCATTGTTACTATCCTTTTTCATCAGTATGGAAAGAAATAATAAGGTAAGAACCAATTGTTATTTCTTAATCAATTTATAGGTGAAGTTATGGAACTGGTGCAATCTGCCAATAGAATTTGGTAATTTTTATAGAGAAATAGGCAGGGTCTAGAATTATAAAATTTAGTTTAGGCAAACCTCTCGTTCACCTAAACTTTAATTAGGAGATTACAGCATTACGCATTCATTTCTAAAACGATCTTTCCAATGTGATCACCTTGCTCCATACATGCATGGGCACTTTGCACATCTGAAAAAGCATACGTTTTATAGATTTGCGGTAAACATTTACCTTGCTCCAATAACGGCCATACATGTTCATGTAAAGATTGAGCAATCTGTGCTTTTTCTTGGCTATTACGCGCTCGCATCGTTGAGCCTGTAATCGTTGCGCGTTTTAAAATCAGTTTTTGTAAATCAAATTCTTTTGCAATTCGACCTCCCATAAAGCCAATAATGACAAGTCGGCCATCACGTTTTAATAGATTTAAGTTTTTCTGAAAATAAGAACCACCCACAATATCCAAAATAACATCAATACCTTGATCTTGAGTATGTTTCAAAACTTCTTGCTCAAAATCTTGGGTTTTATAGTTAATTGCTGTGGTGAAACTAGAGAGTGCTTCAACTTTATCTTCACTACCAACCGTAGCAAAAGTTTTAATTCCTAAAGCTTGGCAAATCGCTAAAGCTGTGGTTCCAATACCACTTGCACCGCCATGAATTAGTGCGGTTTCATCTTTCTTTAAACGGCCGATATCAAATAAGTTTGCCCAAACCGTAAAAAATGTTTCTGGAATCGCAGCAGCTTGCGTAAACGTTAAATTTTCAGGTATTGGCAATACTTGAGTTGCAGTTACCGCACAGTATTCTGCATAACCACCGCCATTTGTTAGAGCACAAACTTTATCTCCAACCTTGAATTGATTTACTTGGTCACCCACGGCAACCACAACCCCAGCGACTTCAAGTCCAGGTATTTGAGTAACACCTTTAGGCATCGGATATAACCCCATACGCTGTAAGACATCAGGGCGGTTAATTCCAGCAGCCTTTACTTCAATTAAGACTTCATCTGCTTGAGGTGCTGGAATATTTGCATCTTGAACTTTTAGAACCTCAGGTCCACCAGGAGCCGTAATTTCAATAATTTTCATGGTTGTTGGAAGGGTCATAAAATGCTCCATGTTTGATTTATATTCCAAAATACTTAATTTACTTTAAATAATTGAGGACTTGGGTGGAACGCCAAACAGTCGCTTAAATTCTCGGCTAAATTGTGAGGCACTCACATATCCAACTTCATAGGCTGCTTCTGCTACCCCCATTTTATTGTTCATGATAAGTTCGCGTGCCTTATGTAACCGAGTAATTTTGATGTACTGTAAGGGCGAATAATTCGTCACCTTTTTAAAAGTCTGATGAAAAAGCGAGATGCTCATGCCCGCTTGTTTCGCCAACTCTTGAACCGTTAAGTTATGATAATAATCACGCTGAATAATTTCACAAATGGTATAAATCACACCATTTCGACTTGCCATAGCCGATAAGCTCTCGACTAGATTGCCACCTGAGGCCTGTACCACACGATAAACCAATTCTCTTTTAACTTGCTCACCCAATATAAAAGTATCTTGTTTAGAGCGAAGTAAATTGAGCAATCTGAGAGCAACCTCTGAAATAGTGGCATTCATGTCAATCACTCTAAGCCCACAGCTTAATTTTAAATCTTCTGAATGAGCATCTTCAGTAACCACTTGTTGCTGTTTATCCATTTTAGTTATGAGATCACCCATCATTTGTGGTTCAAACTTTATTGCGATCGCCAACATCGGTTCATTATTTTCGACAATAGTATCGCAATCAAACGGTATTGCAATTGAGATGAATAAGCACTGGCCTTGTTGAAACTGAAAGATTTCTTTACCAATATACCCTCGCTTTAATCCCTGTATCACTAAAACAATTGAAGGCTCTTGTAGCACTGCAATAGGTTTCGTGGAATGGTCTACCCGCATTAAAGTGATATTAGAAATAAAAGTAGGATAGAGACCTTCTACTGGAGCCAAGTGCAAAAATGCATCGACCAAATGTTCTGTAAGATGATTTCGCGGCATAGTTTTATTGTGAGAAGCAATCTAATAATCAATATAACAATGAACCTAAAATGAAAACATCTGTCTTGCGTTTACTTTGTATAAATAGGCAATACAAATCAATTTTTAGGCATAAAAAAACCTAGAGCATTCTAGGTTTTTTCACTTTATCAGATGATTTAAGCCGATAAATTAAAGAACATGGCTGCAATTAAAATAATTACACCAAGTACAATTCGGTACCAAGCAAATACACGTAATGTATGACGCTCTACAAATAATACCAATGCCTTTACAACAAACAGCGCAGCAATAAAAGCAGCAACAAAACCTACCCCAATATTAATCATATTGTCTGAGGTGAGTACGTCAGCATTTTTAATCAAGTCAAAAGTTGCAGCACCCAACATGGTCGGCATTGCAAGGAAGAAAGAGAATTCTGTAGCAGCTTTACGTGATAAGCCCGCAAACATTCCACCCACAATTGTTGCGCCTGAACGTGAAGTTCCCGGAATCATGGCCACACACTGAGCAAGGCCTACTAAAAGCGCTTGTTTAAAAGTAATTTTAGTTGCATCCAGTGTCTTATGCTCAAACTGTCTAGATTCAACCCAGAAAATGATAAGAGCACCGACAATCAAAGCAATCGCAACGACGATTGGGCTGAATAGAACACTCTTAATGAAGTCGACAGCTAAAACACCAATAATGACTGCTGGGAAGAATGCAATAAGCACGCTAATCGCAAAATGACGTGATTCTACATCGCCACTAAAGAATCCCTTAATCAAGTTAATAATTTTTTGTCGGTATAACCAGCACACTGCCAAAATAGCACCTAACTGGATTACGACCTCAAATACACGTCCGCCGTCTGAATGGAAATCGATAATATGACCAAATAAAATTAAATGGCCTGTACTCGAGATAGGTAAAAATTCAGTTAAGCCTTCGACAAAGCCTAAAAACAGTGCTTTTATAACTTCAAAATTTTCCATAACTTGCTCAAAGAAAGTTAATCATTAGAACGATCTAAAATTAGTTTTATCGCAATTGGTAAGTCCCAAATTAGACTTAACACATGTTCAATATCAGACCATTTCTAACGTTTGTGGTTATTGCCCCTAGTTAAAGGCAGTTTATTTAAAGTGCGATAATGTATCACAACATGATGACAAACTTGGGTTAACTATCGTAAAAAGATAAAACTTGGTTAAGAACTCCCAAAATTTTTCTTGTTATAGATAAAGCTTTTCGCCCTTACTTACTCTACAAAATGATCTTAAAATGTCCTTAAAGAAACATGATATTATTCTGTTCAAATGCAACTCATATCAAAAATTCTATCTGAATGAAAAATACCAAAATTAATGCACGCCATCTCATTATCGATTTATTTCTTTCCTCGGCTTACCCTCAACTCACCATTAAACAAATATTGATTGCCGCTAAACTTTTTAATATGAGTGACAATGGTATTCGTGTGGCTACGACTCGGTTGTTAAATGAGGGCATGATAGAAAGTGTTGAGCGCGGCATTTATCAACTTTCGCCATCGACCAAAGAATGGGCAAAAGTCATTTTGAATCGTAAAAATGGCATTAAACAAACCAAAGAATGGCAACAGCAGTATCTTGCCGTATTTACTGGAACTTTGGGGCGTATAGATCGGACCGCTTTAAAAAAGAGAGAACGAGCATTACATCAATTTGGTTTTAAAGAACTTGAAACTAGTATTTATATACGTCCAGATAATTTAGCGTATAGCTTTGAAAAAACATGTGAAGAGCTCGTTTTAGCGGGTCTTGAAAACGAAGCTAAAATTTCTATTATTCAAAAATTTGACTCAAAAACAGTTTCGTTAATTCCCTCTTTATGGGATACCAAACAGCTTGAAAAAAACTATGAAATGTATAGTCAAGATATCCAACAGTGGCTTTTGAATTATAAAAATTTATCCTTGAATGAGGCTGCTACCCAAGCTTTGTTATTAGGGCGAGAAACGATTACTTTACTCATAAATGACCCTTTATTGCCTGCCCCATTTGTAAATGAAAAAGCTCGGAATCAATTTGCTCAAAATGTACAACAACTTGACTCTATTGGTCAGAAGCTTTGGAAAAAAGTATATGAACAAGAATTAGAATATTAATGAAATGATTTATTTTTTTACAAACAAATATTTCACTTTTTAAAATTTTATGATTATATTTGTAATATAAAAGATGAATGCCAAAATCTGATTTGGGAGAATAAAAATGAATGCACAAGTGAGTGTGACCGATCTATTTAGCAGAGAAGAAATACAGGAACTCACACAACCCTCAGATGCATACGGCGCTTGGGCGGTTGCAAGCACATGGGCTGTTATTGGCGGAACATTTGCGAGCTTAATTTTGATGTGGGATTACTTACCGAGCTGGGGCAAATTACTTGCTTGTATGCTAGCTTTGGCCATATTGGCGGGCCGCCAGTTATGTCTAGCAATTTTGATGCATGATGCATCGCATAAAAGCCTATTCAAAAATAAAAAAATAAATGACTTCGTAGGTGAATGGCTATGCGCCCGTCCAATCTGGAATGATCTACAAAAATACCGCGTACACCATGTCCGTCATCATGCAAAAACCTCTACGCCAGATGACCCTGACCTTTCTTTAGTTTCTGGTTTTCCAGTAAGTAAAAAATCTCTTACTCGTAAATTTTTACGCGACTTAACGGGTATGACAGGATTAAAGTTTAGCTTTGGTCGGGTGTTAATGGATCTCGATTTAATGAAATGGACCGTTGCAAATGATCAAGTCTGGTTAGATCGAAGCAATAAAGATTTCGTTGACTATACTAAAAGTCTTATAAAAAACAGTAGCGGCGCCATTGTAACAAATGTTGCTCTTTATGGTGTTTTAAAGGCGTTTGGGCAGCAACGTTTTTATTGGTTATGGCCTTTAGCGTATTTAACACCATTTCCATTATTTTTAAGAATCCGCTCAATGGCCGAACATGCAGGCATGCAAACGAGTAATACAGCCTTAACCAATACACGCACGACACGCGCAGGTTGGATTGCTAGAAGCTTTGTGGCACCTATTCATGTCAATTACCATATGGAACATCACCTAATGGCTTCGGTGCCCTACTTCAAATTGCCACGCATGCATCGACTATTAAGAGACCGCGGTCATGTTCCGGCACCACCTAGTTATTTGGAAGTGATTGAATCACTCTTATCTAAGCCAGAATAATCTACTTAATAATTCAAATGATCAATGAAAGGCCATGAAATTAAATTTATAGCCTTTTAACTTAAATCATCCATCTTATGTTTAGTTTGGAAGTATTTAGGCGTGACGCCCATCCAGCGCTTAAATGCACGAGTGAAGTGAGAAGTTTCGGCATAACCCAGCATTAAAGCCACTTTTTCAATCGACATGTTATTTTGAGCTAAAAGTTTCTGGGCATGTTCCTTTTTGAGAGAGTCTACCAAGATTGTAAAACTAGTATGATCAAGGGCTAAATAGCGTTGTAAGGTTCGCTCTGACATATTCATGATTTGAGCCACTTGCCCAACTTTTAATGTCTCCCCCTCCCCATCCAAAAGCAATTTTTCAGCAACTTGTTTAACGCGCCCTTTCCAACCACTTTTTAACTTTAACTTCTCTATATCCCGCTTACATTGCGCATTTAACAATGGCGCTAGCATTGGGTCTGCCGTTAATACAGGTTGTGCTAAATACTCTTTTGGAAATATCCAACAATTACGCTTTTGGTTAAATAAACAAGTCACAGCCAGTTGATGACTTATTTCGGCAAAACCTATAGGTTCTGGCATTTGTAATTCAACTTTTCCCAAATGAGAAAGCCCTGTTAGTTTTCTCGCGATTTGAACAAAACCGACTAACAAAAAAATGTTGGCATTTGAGTTCAACTGAAATGCATCAACTGGCTGATGAATTGACCAATATGCATCATTATTTTCTTGTTTTAATTCTGGTTTAAAGACCTTGCAACGTGAACCAATGAAGTGTTCAAGAATTTTCAGCGCTTCTCCTAAATTTGAAGAAACGATAGCAGCCATTCCGACTGAACCATAACATGAAGCTGTCATGTTTAAAGCTAAATATCCTGCCAGTGCTGGCTCTTTGCATAACTCGATAGCCCGTTCAATAAGTTGATTTAAGAGGTTGAACTCAACATACCAATAGGGCTTTTTCAATTGGTCTAGGGTTATTCCACTTTCCTCTAAAAGCTGCTCACCAGAGACACCCCACCGCTTAATAGTTTCTACAATTAAATTAATATAAGTTCCTGGTAATTCTGGATTCATAAGCAACCCACTGAGCAAAATAAAATGGCGTGAAATGGTAAAAACTGTCAGTTCATGAACTATGTCATGCTTTTAAATTGATGCATAGTTATTCAAAACAAAATCCGTCGAATTGCATTAGACAGCACAATTCCTGAAAAAGAATACAGGTCACCTTATGAATATTCTGATTGTCCATGCTCATCCAGAACCACAGTCTTTTACTACTGCTCTAAAAAGTACAGCCAAGCAAACCTTAGAAAAATTGGGGCACACAGTAGAGGTTTCAGATTTATATGCGATGAAATTTAACCCCGTTGCGTCCAAAGAGGATTTTCTAGAGCTCAATCAACCTGATTATTTTAACTATGCTCTAGAGCAAAGGAATGCCAGCAAAAATCAACTTCTAGCTCCAGATATTCAAGCAGAAATTGAAAAAGTAAAAAAAGCTGATTTAGTTATTTTTAATTTCCCACTTTATTGGACATCTGTTCCAGCAATTTTAAAGGGCTGGATTGATCGTGTTTTCGTCTCTGGCTTGTTTTATGGTGGTAAGCGGTTTTATAACCACGGCGGCATGGCAGGTAAAAAAGCGATGTTGTGTTTAACGCTCGGCGGTAGAACACACATGTTTGGAGAGAACTCTATTCATGGTTCAATCGAAAATTATCTATCGCCAATTCAGCGTGGTACTTTGGCATATGCTGGTTTTGAAGTCCTACCTCCATTCATTGCTTACCACATACCGTACATTAGCCAAGAAGCACGAGAAACCCTTCTCGAAGACTATGAGATTTATCTCACTCACTTGGACCAGCTTGAACCACTAAAATTTCCTAAGCTAGAACAATTTGATGAAAAACTATATCCACTTTAATGCTGTGTTTGAGCTCTAAAAATTAAATAGCCGAATCTAGATGATTATTTTCGGTTATTTTCTAATGATCGCTTTTAAATAGAGACTCCAATTTCGCTCAAAAAATAGATCAAATGGTAAAAAAAATTAAGCTAAACTTTTTTATAAAATTAAGAATATAAAAGTGAATCAATAATATACAGATGTAGAGAAACTAGACTTATCAACTAAAAATGATGACTAATACTCATTTCATAATCATTTAATTCATATTTTTACAAAAAAATCTTTGACCATTTTTCTTAGATTTGTGACAAAAATGTCATAAAAACAAAGCTCATCACTAATAGATAAAAAATATAAATATCAATTAATTAAATTAATTTAACAATGAAAATATTCCTTCATATTTCATTCATTATCGGTACTATTTGTATAAAAAGTGAGTACTCCTCAGTTCATATAACAGATTTACTCTTATTGTAATTATGCTATTTTTGTTACATGGAGTTATCAAAGCTTCTATTACTTGTAATTAGGAGCTTTGAAGGCAACACAGTTTAAACGGTTTAACTCTGTTACTTTTAAAAAAATGTCTTGAAGTTCAAGGAAAGATTAAAATGAAATTAAAACATCTGAGCACTGCAATGATTTTAGCAACGCTGCCTGCAACTGGGGTTTTTGCAGCAGCATTGGATCGCTCTGGACAATCAATGTCTGCATTTTTGCAGCCTGGAAACTACTTTGAAGCGGGTATTTCTATTCTAGACCCAGATGTAGCGGGTAAAGAAGCAGGATCAAGCACAACAAATCGTAATATTGGTGATATGGCCGATGATTATTTTTTCCCAAGTGCAGCCTTAAAACTACAACTTAACGATAAATTCTCTTTTGGTTTACTTTATGACCAACCGTTTGGTTCTGATGCTGAATACTCAGGTAATAATGCATTCGTTTCAAATCCAGGTTCTGACTCAGTTTTATCAGCTGGTGCAATTGACGGGATTGTTACTAAAAAAGCAAAAGAAGCTTTAGAAGCACAAGGTTTACCTGTAAATGATCAAACCTTAGCAATAGCAAAAGGCCAAGTTTTAGCAAGTCCTCAATTTCAAAAACTTGCTGGTGCTCTTGCTGTAGCAAATAATTATTTAGGTACTGGCGGAACTAAAGTTGAGGTAGATACTCAAAACTTATCTTTTGTTTTTGGCTTCCAACCGAATCAAAACTTTAATTTCTATGCGGGTCCTGTATTACAAACCGTTAAAGGTAATGTAAGTCTACGAGGTCAAGCTTATAGCCTTTACAATGGTTATGATGCGAATATTAAAGAAACTACTGGTGTAGGTTGGTTAGCAGGTGCAGCTTATCAAATTCCAGAAATTGCGCTTAAAGCATCTTTAACTTATCGTTCTGAAATTGACCACAAAACCAATATTAATGAAGACTTATCTTTATTAAATTTCCCAGGGCTTACTTCTGTGCTCGCTGGTTTAGACGTACCTGCATCTAAGCTTCAAGCTATTAATTCAGAAGGCAAAACTACAATTACAACACCTCAATCTGTAAACCTTGATTTCCAAACGGGTATCATGGCAAATACAGTGGCATTCGCGAACGTGCGTTGGGTAAACTGGAAAGACTTCTCTATCCAGCCATATAAATTTGGTAAAGTTTCAGAAGCTGTAGGTGGACTTGTTGGACGTCCAAATGGTTTTAACTTAGTTGAATATTCTGATGACCAATGGTCTGTTAACGCCGGTGTTGGCCGTAAACTTAGCGACAAGTGGGCGGGTAACGTTTCTGTGGGTTGGGACTCTGGCGCGGGTAACCCTGTAACAACCTTAGGCCCAACTGAAGGTTATTGGAACGTAGGTTTAGGTCTTCAATATAGCCCTACTCCACAAACCTTCCTTGCTGGCGGTGTAAAATATTTCTGGTTGGGTGATGCTAAAGCTCAAACAGGCGCACAAGCTGGTAGCGATCAATATGTTGCAGACTTCTCTGACAACAATGCAATCGCTTATGGTTTAAAACTTGGTTATAAATTCTAAGTTTCAAAACTCATTCATATAAAAAAGGCGCTTAAAGCGCCTTTTTTATGATTTATTCTTAAGCAGGGATTGTACGCTGTGAAACCGAACGGATTGCCTCTTTTAATGCATCATATCCGCGGATAGCAGGAAACTGTGGAAACTCAGCAATCACGTTTTCTGGCGCATCAAATAAGAAACCATGGTCCGCTTCACCAAGCATGGTTGTATCGTTATACGAATCGCCAGCTGCGATTACTCGGAAATTTAAACCATGTAGTGCTTTAACCGATTCGCGTTTTTGATCTGGTTGACGTAGCTTATAAGCCGTAATCATTCCTTCTTCATCTGTCTCTAATTTATGACAGAAAATGGTTGGCCAACCCAATTGCTTCATCAAAGGATGAGCAAACTCATAGAAAGTATCTGACAAGATCACGAGTTGGAAATGAGTGCTAACCCATTCAACAAACTCTTTTGCACCTGGTAATGGTCCCATCTCGGCAATGACTTCTTGAATGTCATTTAAGCCTAAACCGTGTTGTTTTAAGATATTAAGGCGCTGAGTCATTAAAACATCATAATCCGGAATATCACGAGTTGTTGCTTCTAGTTCTTTAATCCCTGTTTTTTTTGCGAAATTGATCCAGATTTCAGGAACTAAAACCCCTTCCAGATCTAGGCATACGATTTCCATGAATGCTTCCAACGTTGGTTAAAAATTGCTGTATCATACCATTAAGATTTTCAGTTTTGCGTTGTTATTGATCAAATCAATTTTATTCATAAGTTTCGAAATTAAAGTGCTAAGCACTTTATCAACTATCCTTTAGAATATTTTTCATAAATCAATGCGCCCAAGCCTTTTGCCAGGAACACACATGACCGTTATTCCGACTATTGATATCGTAGATGCTCTTGCTGCTGAGTATGCAACCAAAAGCCCTCGAGAAATTTTAGAACTTGCCTTAAGCCAACAAGGTGAAATTGCGATTTCGTTTTCGGGAGCAGAAGATGTTGTTTTAATTGATATTGCTTCACGTTTAGGTAAGCCTTTCCGTGTGTTTAGTCTTGATACTGGCCGACTCCACGCTGAAACCTATCAATTTATTGAAACTGTCCGTAAACACTACAATATCAATATCGAAATTTGTTTCCCTGAATCTGAAGCTGTCCAAAACATGGTCAACGAAAAAGGTTTATTTAGCTTTTTTACAGATGGGCACCAAGAATGTTGCGGTATCCGAAAAGTTCAGCCTTTACGTAAAAAACTTGCGACTTTAGATGGCTGGATTACCGGTCAACGTAAAGATCAAAGCCCTGGTACGCGTACAGAAATTCCGGTCGTACAAGCTGATCCGGGCTTCTCTGGTCCAGGTAAGCAACTCATTAAATATAATCCTCTAGCGAATTGGACAAGTGCTGAGGTATGGAGCTACATCCGTATGATGGAAATTCCATATAACCCTCTTCATGAGCGCGGTTTTGTTTCTATTGGATGTGAACCATGTACTCGTCCTGTATTACCAAACCAACATGAGCGTGAAGGTCGCTGGTGGTGGGAAGAAGCCACTCAAAAAGAATGTGGATTACATGCAGGTAATATGAAAAAGTAATTTATTATCAAAAAACCACTGGTAAATCAGTGGTTTTTTTTGTGTCATGTTGCGTACACAAAGTCATATTTTCTCTACTCTAAACGCTATATACTTAATTTTACGGTTCTATAATTCTAATAAGAGCTCATATAAGGGCTTCTTAGAAAAATGCATGAGGCACAATGATTTATGCGTCCATTACACCCAATTGATTTCATTTTTCTGTCACTTGAAAAAAGACAGCAACCCATGCATGTCGGTGGATTATTTTTATTTGAAATTCCTGAAAATGCACCAGAAACCTTTGTACATGATTTAGTAGAAGATATTAGACGCTCAAAAAGTATTCCTATTCCTCCCTTCAATAACCGTTTAAATGGCTTATTTTGGGATGAAGATGAAGAGTTCGATATCGATCATCACTTTCGCCACATTGCTCTGCCTCATCCTGGCCGTATTCGCGAACTTCTGGTTTATATTTCACAGCAGCATAGCTCACTAATTGACCGTGCTAAGCCTCTTTGGACTTGTGACATTATTGAAGGAATCGAAGGCAACCGCTTTGCCATGTATTTTAAAATCCATCATGCAATGGTCGACGGTGTTGCTGGTATGCGTTTGATCGAGAAATCGCTATCAAAAACACCAGAAGAAAAACATGTTGTTCCTTTATGGTGTGTTGAGAGCAAAAGAACTAAACGCCTAAAAGTACCGACGCCAAGTACAAGTAAAATTAAAAGTATTTTAGGTGGAATTAAGTCCCAACTCGATATCGCTCCGAAAGTCATGCAAGAGCTATCTCAGACAATCTTCAAAGAAATGGGCAAAAATCCTGATTATGTTTCTACCTTTCAGGCACCAGTTTCTATTTTAAACCAAAGAGTCAGTGCTTCACGTCGTTTTGCGGCCCAATCATTTGAACTGAGCCGCCTTAGAAAAATTTCAAAAGCATTAGGCGTGACGATTAATGATGTTGTGCTGGCTGTATGTTCAGGTGCTTTACGTGAATATTTGATTAGCCAAAACAGCTTACCTAAAAAGCCACTGATTGCCATGGTTCCCGCTTCATTACGTACAGATGATTCTGACATGAGCAACCGAATTACCATGATTTTGGCAAATTTAGGGACCCATAAAGATCAACCGTTAGAACGTCTAGAAATCATTCGCCGTAGCATGCAAAACTCAAAGCAGCGCTTTAGTCGAATGACTGCAAATGAAATTTTAAACTATAGTGCTGTTGTTTATGGACCAGCAGGATTAAACATCATGTCAGGAATGCTTCCTAAGCGTCAGGCGTTCAATTTAGTGATTTCTAATGTACCAGGACCACGTGAGCCGCTTTATTGGAATGGCGCGAAACTAGACGCTCTCTATCCTGCTTCGATTGTCATGGATGGACAAGCTCTAAACATTACCATGACCAGTTATTTAGATAAGCTTGAAGTTGGATTAACAGCTTGTCGAAATGCTTTACCGAAAATGCAAAACCTTTTGACTCATTTAGAAGATGAGATTCAACGTTTTGAAGAAATTATTGCAGAGAAACAACTGAAACATCATTCAGCAAGTTAGAAAAATTAAGGGGCTTTAAATTGGCCCCTTATTTTTTGATTGTGCGGCACTGGTTAAGTAACTGATGACATACTGAACGAATCATTGCAGTTGTGATCGGTACTTCTTTACCTTGGTCATTCAACATATAGCAGCTATTTACTGGCGTGCTTTCTAAAACATGTTTAAGACCGTTGCTAATTAAGTTTTCACTTACATTCATGGGTTATACCTCTTATTGTTTGCTAAGACGTTTAATAGGGAGAACGTCTACGGCTACTGTATGTAAGTAGTATTTAAAATTCATGAATGAAAGTAAAATTTCAGTTGTAACAAGGATTAAGCGATATCTTGTTACAACTTTAACTTAAAATGATATCGTATTGCTCTTGCGTATATAAATTTTCGACCTGAAATTTAATAACACGGTTAATAAAATGCTCTAAATCGGCTACTGCTGGTGCTTCTGCTGTTAATAATCGGTCAATCACAGAAGGATGCGCAACAACAGTAAAGCCACTCGTTGACTCGAATGCGCGGGTATAACGTAATATCTCACGAAATATTTCGTAACACACTGTCTCTGCTGTTTTGACAAAACCACGTCCCTGACACGTTGGACATGATTCACATAACAAATGTTCTAACGATTCACGAGTTCGTTTACGAGTCATTTCGACCAGTCCAAGTTCTGACACTTGAGTAATTTTGGTCTTAGCGTGATCTCGCTCAAGCATTTTTTCAAACTGACGCATCACCTCTTCACGGTGAGTTGCTTCTTGCATGTCAATAAAATCAATAATGAGAATACCACCCAAATTACGCAGTCTAAGTTGACGCGCGATAACTTGAGTCGCTTCCATATTGGTTTTAAAAACCGTGTCTTCAAGACTACGACCACCGACATATGAACCCGTGTTAACGTCAATTGTTGTCATGGCTTCAGTCTGGTCAATCATCAGATAGCCGCCCGACTTCAAAGCTACGCGGGTTTGCAAGGCTTTTTGAATATCTTCTTCAACATTATAAAGATCAAATAGCGGTCGCTCACCCGGATAATGGATGAGACGACTCTTCATATTCGGAACAAATTCTTCTACAAATTCAAGCAACTTTGCATGAATCTCTCGCGAATCGACATAAATCTTTGCCGTTTCTTCGCTCGCTAAGTCGCGAATAATACGTTGAGGTAACGGAAGTTCTTCAAAAATTAATGAAGGCACAGCAACATCAGTCTGCTTACGCTGAATGTATTCCCATAACTTACTCAAATAGCACATGTCTTGTGCGATTTCTGCCTCATCCACACCTTCGGCAGCTGTACGGACAATCACACTACCGGGTAAATTATGTTCTGCTTGAATACTTTCAATAATATTACGTAGTCGCTCTCGCTCTTCTTCTGATTCAATACGCTGCGAAACACCAATATGATTTCCATATGGCATGAGAACCAGATAACGAGAAGGAATTGAAAGATCTGTACTTAGACGTGCACCTTTTGTACCCAACATATCTTTCATAACTTGGACAGTAAGGGTTTGCCCAGGATGTAATAATTCAAAGACATTTGGGGTAGGCTGTGAACGAGGCCAAACCATATCATTGATATGTAAAAAGGCTGTTCGAGACAAACCAATATCCACAAAAGCAGCTTGCATGCCCGGAAGCACTCGTACTACTTTACCTTTGTAAATATTGCCGACTAGACCGCGCTTGACTGTACGCTCGACATACAGCTCATTAACAGTTCCATTTTCGATTAATGCCACCCGACACTCCATAGGCGTGACATTAATAAGTAGTTCTTCTGACATACATAAACTCAAAGCATTATAAAATTTTTATTAAAGAGTCAGAGAAGCTGTTAACTTTAACTTTGTCTAGTGTTCGTCGACAATGCTATTCACTTAAGAATGATAACAACCCCTTATTTCTTTACTCTTTTTAATAACTGTGCAAATTCGTATAAAGGAAGTCCTACCACATTACTATAACTTCCTTGAATTTGGGGAATATATTGCGAGGCAATTCCTTGAAGTGCGTACCCACCCGCCTTTCCAACAGGCTCACCTGTGGTCCAATAATCTTCCATATCTTGTGTAGTCAGGTGCTGGAACTCAACTTGTGTTTGCACTACCTGACTTAACATTTGTTGTTGAGTCGCAACGCATAGTCCAGAAAAAACATCGTGCCAACGTCCAGACAATTTTTTCCAAATTTCAAAGGCATGCTTTTTCGATTCAGGCTTACCAATAATTTGACCATCAAGTCCTAGACTTGTATCAGCAGCAATAACAATTGCATCTGGAAAAAGCTTCAATACGGTTTGTGCCTTTTCTCTAGCTAAACGTTCAACATAATGATGAACCAGCTCATTTTCATGTACCGACTCATCAATATCAGGACTATAGATTTCAAAATCCCAGCCCAATTGTTGTAACAGCTCCTTCCGACGAGGAGAGCTAGATGCTAAAACTATATGCGCCATTTTGCCAAACAATAATAGACGACTGGCCACGTGATGATACTTGTCATCAAAGGTTGCCAATGTCTAGCAATCGAAAAATGAATTCCGCCCATGGTCTGTGTTACCCACATAAAAGCTAAGTGGGCAATAATGACCAGCGTTGCTATCGTCCATAAATTAACAAAAGTTAAAATACGGCGTTCCCGAATTAAAAAACGGGTAAGAAAAGTCACAATTACAAAGCTTAAGGCATTGAGGCCTAAAGGCGCATCAAGCAATAAGTCTGTAAAAATCCCCATCCCGAATGCAAACCAGACCCCACACCATGTTGGCTGACATACTACCCAAAATAGCATAATCATTAACATGAATAATGGTCGCCAGCCTGAAATATCATAGGATAACGGGTAAACCATGAGTACAGAGCCCACAATAACGGAGAGAATAATTCCCCATAATGGGTCTTTACGCTTTTCTCGTTTGAGTTTAGCGATCGGCATAAGGCTGCTCCTTCGCTAAGGACTCAGAGAAAAGTACAACTACATGGTGCCCTGTGGCTAATTGCGCTGCTGGTGTGACATCAATTTCAGCAAACTCACCTGAATTATGACGTCTTATTTTGGCAACTGTACCCACAGCATAACCTGCCGGGAAATGTTCACCCAAGCCTGAGCTAAACACTTTATCACCCACCAGAATATTAGCGCTGGTCGGAACATATTCCATTTTTAAACGGCCTAAATCACCTGTACCAGAAACAATCGCTCGCATTCCTGTACGCTCAAGTCGTACCGACAATGAATGCTCTTTATCAGATAACAACATTACACGTGAGCTATGAGGATACACATTGATGATCTGCCCCATAATCCCCTTATCATCCAAAACCGTTTGTCCGACCTTGATATGGTCCATAGAGCCTCGGTTAATAATGATGATATGACGCAATGGATCTGCATCAGTCCCAATCACTTCGGCAATTTCCATACGGCCATCAATAATTAACGGTGTATCAAGAAGTCCGCGTAAACGGGTATTTTCAGCAGATAATTCAGAAAGCTTCTGTAAGCGGACTTGAGCTTGTAAAAGCTCAGCCTGCATCGCGGTATTTTCACGACGCAGTTGTGCTTCAGATTTTGTTTGTTGATTCAGCCATTCTCTCGACAGTACTGGATAACTGGCCAATGCATAAATTGGGTTATATGCAGCGTACAAGACATCCCTTGCTGGCTGAATTACATAAGGCATGCGCCAATCAAAGAACAGCACAACCAAGCATGTAATGACCGCAATAATGAACGAGCGGAAAGATGGCGGCTGTCTTGAAAAAATATTCGGTTGCACCGCCTAATCCTTAAACTTAACCGACGAAAAGCATATCATGGTTCGGATTGTCGAAGAATTCCAATACTTTACCACCACCACGGGTTACACAAGTAAGAGGATCTTCAGCAACAACAACCGGTAAACCAGTTTCTTGAGCTAATAATTTATCAAGGTTACGAAGTAACGCACCACCACCTGTCAACACAATACCGCGCTCAGCAATATCAGAAGAAAGTTCAGGAGGAGTTTGCTCAAGTGCCGATTTAACAGCGCTTACAATACTTTGTAATGGATCAGAGATTGCTTGAGTAATTTCGTCAGAAGTTACAGTAATTGCACGAGGTACACCTTCTGCAAGGTTACGACCACGAACTTCAATTTCTAATGTTGTGCCATCAGAAACGGCCATACCGACTTCTTTTTTAATAATTTCAGCAGTAGTTTCACCAATTACACAACCGTGAGCTTTACGAACATAATTGATGATTTGCTCATCAAAAACATCGCCGCCGATGCGTAAAGAGTCAGCATAAACACAACCTTGCAATGAAATAATTGCAATTTCAGTCGTACCGCCACCAACATCCACAACCATAGAACCACACGCTTGTTCAACTGGCATACCTGCGCCAATTGCAGCAGCCATAGGCTCTTCAATCAAACGAACATCACGGGCACCAGCATTAAATACTGCTTCGCGAATCGCACGACGCTCGACCAAAGTTGATTTACATGGTACACATACAACTACACGAGGTGCAGGTGGGAACAAACGTTTTTCGTGAACTTTACCAATAAACTGATTCAACATGGTTTCAGTCACTTCAAAATCCGCAATTACACCGTCTTTCATTGGACGAATTGCAGAAATATTCGCAGGCGTACGGCCCAGCATTTGCTTAGCATCTAGACCTACAGCAGCAACAATTTTTTGTGAACCACTGTGACGAATTGCCACAACTGTTGGTTCATTTAATATAATGCCGCGGCCTGGTGCATAAATAAGTGTATTTGCTGTACCTAAATCAATGGCTAGATCCGGCGAAAACAAGCCAATTAGTCGTTTTAGAATCACGGTTCGTTCTCAGTTAAACTTTCATGTGGATGCAAGGTGGCAACTTTAAACTAAATGTGATGATTTGAACAAGTCAATCGCTTATTATAACGCACGATATTTTGAAAATTTTTAATACTGATTAGGTGATGTTATGTCTACATCGGATGCACAGCATTCAGCAGATTTAAATGCACAAACAGTTTCAGCAATCGCCAATCTTGCTCGATTGTCGCTCAATGATACGCAATCTGCTGAATATGCTCAAAGTCTAAATAAAATTTTAGGCATGATGGAAACCTTAAAAGGCATTGATACGGAAGGCGTAGAACCTTTGAAAAGTCCTTTTGACAATCCTCAACCTTTACGTGCTGATGTGGTAACTGAAAGCAATCATCGAGATGAATACCAAGCAGTTGCGCCTGCAACTCAAGATGGTTTGTATCTTGTTCCTCGCGTGATTGAATAACTTTTACTCAATTAACCCATCTTCCCTATTTTGAATGTAAAGAAATTTTACTCATGACTGATTTACATCGCTTATCAATTCGTGAACTTGCTGAGGGCTTAAGCCAAGCGAAGTTTTCATCTCGCGAACTGACTGAACATTATTTGCAACGTATTGCTAAAATTGACCCACTGGTAAAAAGCTACGTGACGATTACGCCTGAACAAGCGCTTGCTGAAGCCGACGCTGCCGATGCAGCATTAAAAGCAGGTAATGCAACAGCTTTAACGGGTATTCCTCTTGCGCATAAAGATATCTTTTGTACCAAAGGCATTAAAACAACTGCCGGTTCAAAAATACTAGACAACTTCATCTCTCCTTACGATGCAACTGTTGTTGAAAAAACTAAAGCAGCTGGTCTTGTCACTTTAGGTAAAGTGAACATGGACGAGTTTGCAATGGGTTCAACTTCTGAAAGCTCATATGTTGGCGCAACAAGCAACCCATGGGCGCTTGACCACGTTCCTGGTGGCTCATCAGGTGGTTCTGCTGCGGCTGTAGCGGCTGATTTAGCACCATTTGCTACAGGTACTGATACAGGTGGCTCAATTCGTCAACCGGCTTCTTTCTGTGGTTTAACGGGCTTAAAACCAACCTATGGTCGTGTATCTCGTTTCGGGATCATTGCTTATGCATCGTCTTTAGACCAAGCGGGGCCAATGGCACGCTCTGCTGAAGACTGTGCTTACTTAATGAATGTAATTGCAGGTCACGATGCAAAAGACTCGACTTCAGTTAAAAAAGAAGTTGATGACTACGTTGCGAACTTAAATGGCACATCTGTAAAAGGCTTACGTATTGGTATTCCTAAACAGTACTTTAACGTTGCAGGTTTAGATGCAGACGTTAAAGCACTTGTTGAAGAGTCTTTGAAAAAGCTTGAAGAAATGGGTGCGACTCTTGTTGAGATCGATCTCAACATGACCGAAGCTTATGTGCCAACCTATTACCTCATCGCACCTGCGGAAGCATCATCTAATTTGTCTCGCTACGATGGCGTTCGTTACGGTTACCGCTGTGAAAATCCAGCTGACTTGATGGATCTTTACAAACGTTCGCGTTCAGAAGGTTTTGGTCCAGAAGTTCAGCGCCGTATCCTTATTGGTACATACGCGCTTTCTGCGGGTTATTACGATGCCTACTATGTAAAAGCTCAAAAAGTACGTCGTCTAATTCAACAAGACTTCTTAAAAGCATTTGAAAATGTAGATGTGATTGCGGCTCCTTCTGCACCAACAACTGCTTATAAAATTGGTGCGAACTTAAGTCCAACTGAAATGTATTTAGGCGATATCTATACACTTGCAGTGAACTTAGCAGGCTTACCAGCAATTAATGCTCCAGTTGGTTTCGATAAAGACAGCTTGCCTGTCGGCTTACAGTTGATTGGTAACTATTGGTCAGAATCGCAATTGTTATCGATTATTCATCAATACCAACAAAACACCGATTTCCATACTCAACGTGCGGCAATTGCTGAGGAGAATGCATAATGGCTGAAGCTCAAAAGTTGAAATTGATTGACGGTTGGGAAGTCGTTATTGGTATCGAGATTCACACTCAGCTTGCAACCAATTCTAAAATTTTCTCTGGTTCATCGACTGAATTTGGTCAAGACCCAAACACACAAGCGAGCCTTGTAGACTTGGCGATGCCGGGTGTATTGCCTGTTTTAAATGAAAAAGTGGTTGATCTTGCAATTCGCTTTGGTTTAGGAATCGATGCTTACATCGACCAAGCATCTGTGTTTGCACGTAAAAACTACTTCTACCCTGACTCACCAAAAGGCTATCAAATTAGCCAAATGGACAACCCAATTGTGGGCTTGGGCCACATCGACATTCAACTTGAAGATGGTACGACTAAACGCATTGGCGTAACTCGTGCTCACCTTGAAGAAGATGCGGGTAAATCTGTTCATGACCAATTTGAAGGTATGTCTGGCATTGACTTAAACCGTGCTGGTACACCTTTGCTTGAAATCGTTTCTGAACCTGACATGCGTTCGGTTGAAGAAGCGGTTGCTTACATTAAAGCGATTCATACACTGGTACGCTGGTTAGGTATCTCTGACGGTAACATGGCTGAAGGTTCATTCCGTGCCGACTGTAATGTGTCTTTACGCCGTCCGGGCCAACCTTTTGGTACGCGCTGTGAGCTTAAAAACCTCAACTCATTCCGTTTCATTGAGCAAGCGATCAACGTTGAAATTGAACGCCAAATGGAAATTTTGGAATACGGCGGAAGTATCGACCAAGAAACTCGTTTGTTCGATCCAAACAAAATGGAAACGCGTTCAATGCGTTCTAAAGAAGAAGCAAATGACTATCGCTACTTCCCAGATCCAGATTTGTTACCAGTGATTATTGCAGATGAGCAAATCGAAGCTGCTCGCGCTGCACTTCCAGAGTTACCTGCTGCTCGCCGTGCACGTTTTATTGCAGACTTTGGTGTAACTGAATACGATGCTCATGTACTTACGCTCTCACGCGAAATGGCTGACTTCTATGAAGCTGTTGTGGCTGCTGCTGGTGGAGCCAAGCAAGGTAAAGTATCGGCAAACTGGGTAATGGGTGAATTCTCAGGTGCTTTAAACAAAGCAGGCCTAGATTTGGCTGACTCACCTGTTTCTGCGGAACAGCTTGGCGGCATGATTGCCCGTATTGTTGACAACACCATTAGCGGTAAGATTGCTAAACAAGTCTTTGGCTTTATGTGGGAATCGGAAGGTAAATCTGCCGATGACATCATTAGCGAGAAAGGCTTAAAGCAAGAAACTGACACAGGTGCAATTGAAGCAATCATTAAAGAAGTGCTTGCAGCCAATGAAAAAATGGTTGAAGAATACAAGTCTGGTAAAGAAAAAGCTTTTAACGGTCTTGTTGGTCAAGTCATGAAAGCATCTAAGGGTAAAGCCAACCCTGCTCAAGTAAACGAATTAATGAAAAAATTGATTGGTTAATTTGACTAGCCAACTCAAGAAAAAGCCTCGATTTATCGGGGCTTTTTTATATCACTGATAAAAAACCCTTCGACTAAAGAATATTCTTTTTTCTAAAAAATCACATAGCGGCTGTGCTAATTTAAATTAAAAATTGAAATCACTTATATTTTAAAAAGAGGGATAAATCATGTCTAAAAAGGTTTTAATGTTAGTCGGTGACTATGCTGAAGATTATGAAACTATGGTTCCTTTTCAATTTTTAACTGGTTTAGGTTATACCGTGCATGCTGTTTGTCCAAATAAAAAGAATGGTGAGCATATTGCAACGGCTATTCATGATTTTGAAGGTGAGCAAACTTATAGCGAAAAACGTGGCCACAACTTTGCGATTAACTATGATTTTGATGCTGTTAATACCGAAGACTATGTAGGTCTAGTTATTCCAGGTGGTCGTGCACCAGAGTATTTACGCATGAATGATCGTGTTATCGAAATTGTACGTGAGTTCGATAGAGTGAAAAAACCGATAGCAGCTGTATGTCATGGCGCTCAGTTACTCGCTGCAGCAGATGTATTACAAGGTCGCCTCTGCTCAGCTTACCCAGCATGTGCTGCCGAAGTAAAACTGGCAGGTGGGCAATATGCAGATATTGCTGTTACCGAAGCTGTTACAGATGGACATTTGGTGACTGCACCTGCTTGGCCTGCACATCCAGCTTGGTTAGCTCAATTTGTGAAAGTTTTAGGGGCTACGATTACGATCTAAAGAGATTTCTTTATCCCAAATACAATAAAGCCTGCTCTTAGATAGCAGGCTTTATTACTAACACAGAAAGCTAGATTTTTTATCTCGTAATTCCCAACTTATTCCAAATTTCTGGTGTTAAAAACGTTGTCACTAATTTATTTAAATCGATATAACGTAATGTACCTTGCAACTGTTGTTTAACGGCTGGGTCTTTAACAATATCTTCACCCGCACTTTGGCCTAACTGTTGAAAAGCTTCCCCAACTGCCTTCACACCTTCAGCCTGAATTACAGCTTTGGTCTGAGCAGAACATTGCTCAACAATCACACGTTGTAAAACCTGTGCCAGTTTTTGGTCTAACTGATCTTTTTGCTCAGGCGTGACATTACTAAATGCTTTTAAATCGGGATGGGCAGCTAAAGCCGTAAATGTCCATTGAAGCACAGTTGTTTTATCTGATGCTGTTGTCGCTTTCACCAGACAGTCGCTGAGTTGATCGACAGTTGGACCCGCCATCGCAACTTGTGCTGTACCCAGTACAGCAACCGCTACACATATTGAACGGCTCAGATGTGAAAACTTACGGCGAGCAATAGCGTAAAAATGACGTGACATAGGTCTAGCTCCAATAAACAATCTGTTCTTTTTATCATAGAGTCACTAAAGTTACCTGTTATGACTCTGTAACCGCAAAATACTTATTTGACCACAGACTCTATTCGATCAAGCTCCCACACCCCACCTGCTGCCAAGCCTTTGCACATACCTGTCCACATATCTTTAGTGTGTACAAAACTCTTGCCATCCCATACCCATTCTTCACTTGCCCAACAGTCTCCAATGCCTCTTCCCTTTTGAGCACTACTAATAATACCGCTATCGAAATCTGAAGCGGACTCAGTCACAAATGTTGCCTTACCATTTAAAGACTCATCTAACACCCAAGCTCCATACCCTTCGTTATAAGCGCCTCTCCAACACAATGTAGTCGCCAAAACTTTCTTATTGGTTAGTTTATATAGCTCGATTTTCTGTGGTTCAGTTCCATCACTATTACCGCCATAAATTCCTTCACAAAAGTCTTCTTTAGGATTTGGATTAGCTGCCATTAAACTACGATGTATTACTTGGTACTGTTTACTTTTAGGCTGTAAAGTTAAATAAGGTTTGTTTGAAGTCTTAATCCGCTTAACAAGTAGTTTTGACTCAGGCATAAGCACTTTAGTTTCATTGGCGCTGCCCTTTTTAACTAGAGCACCAACAGTTCCGATACGCTTCTGAAAATCATCCATTTTTAATAACACAGCAGTCATTCCAGCATCGGAAATTTTCCATTTATGCTGCGCATTTTTAAATACAATTTCAGTTTTCTGTTTGGACTGCTGTAGTAGAGTGTTGACTTGTGAGCTATTCAATTTACCCATAAGTGGCAACTCAGCACCATCTACAACCACAACGCCTAAATCTTTACCATTTATATAAAAATGAATATTTTTAAGCTGGTTAGCCGGCAAGCTTTGTTCGTAGTCTGATAAAGCAAATTCAATTTGTACGGGTTGTTTTGGACCTGCTTTACGCGTTAATAAAATTGAAGCTGGTTTATCGCCATTTTCCTCGTTTTGATATCCTGCGGCTTTACATGTACCCGTATTACTACAAGAGATTTCCCACTCTTGATGTGAAAATGAAATACCTTTTATGTCTTGAGCAAAACTATAAGAACTCAGGGCTGCCAAACAGCAAATTGAAAGGATTTTTTTCATTTTTTCATGTCTCTGCTGGTCTGTTTTTATTATGAAGTTAAAAACAGTTTTCAATTTTGAATTGCCTTATAGTTTAAAAGAATATGTTAGATTTATATAAGATTTAAATTGATTACTTTCTAAAAATGAAAAAACTAAATTTTTTATTATGCACAGCATTGGTCAGTCTAACTTCAACTGCTTATGCAGAAGTAAAAAGCTTTACTCCTCATTTCCCCAAATTTTATAGCTCTGCTGAGACCCGCAAAACAGATAATCAGTTCTACACTCTAGGAGAGGCAAAGTTTTTAAACGGCGTTACAGTTCCGTTTTATGGTGTTACGGCGCAAAGCCCAACAGAAAATGGTTTACTTAAAGATTTTGAAACCTGTACGCCTAAAAGCTGCCGTTTTAATTTTAAACTCGATGCTGAACATGCCAAGCAGCTCAAGCTTCTTGCATTACCTGAAATAGGTTTAGTGCTCGTTCCCAGAAACTGGCAAGATGTGCAAGCCAATGCAGGTGCTAACGGGACTGGCTTTGCTCTAGTCATGAGTCCAGACCACAAACAAGCAATAAAGCTTTATGACTCTTCATTTTGTGTTGGGTGTGGCTTACCAAATGCAACGCTTTATTTTCCCGAACTGTTAAAAGAAAGTCTTGAAAATGAGTTTGGCGGTTATAAAGACTCAAAAAAACTCATCAATATTGTTCACCCTTCTAAAAAAGTCGCTTTTTTTAGTTATCAAATTCCGCAAGTGAACAATCAAACCCACGGCATTGCAAAATATGATGATGAAGACACTTTTAACTATAAAGAAATTCAAGTCACCTTAGATAAATCGCAGCAGTCTTTAGTTGGACCTATTCTTAATTTTTATAACGCAACACATTAATCCAATGCTTATAAAAAAACCCGCTTTCGCGGGTTTTCTTTTACTTGTGTAGTATCGATTCAAAGGCTTTTAAACGCTTATAAATTGAAAGCAGTTCAATAATTGTTTTCCATGAACTAATTAAATATTGAAAAGATTCACGAACCTTATCGAATACACCACCAATTTGGTTAATCAAGCCTAATGTCATCTTTCCACTTGCAATTGCAGGAAATAAAACAACTAGACTATATAAAATGTCTAACTGCTTATACCAAGTTGCGACTAAGTTAAAGTAAGCATAATGGAAATACAGTCGAAAGTAATTTTTACGAACTCTGCTAAATAGCTCTTTTAAAGTAGCGGGTCTTGCACGCTCTGCATGATCTTCACCGTAAACTAATTCTTTACGATAAGCTGCTTCTACTTTTTGATTATTAAATTGCAGTCCAGGCAATTTAATACCGACAACCATTAAAAGAACGGTACCAAAAGCAGCCCATACAATTGCTGCCCATACTAACGAATGTTCTAGTTCACCAACAATTGGTAAAACAGGAACATGTTTAGACAGTTGAAATAAAATAGGTAGAAAGGCAATTAAAATCATCACAGCTTTTACCAGTTCAACACCTAAGTCTTCCATAATGGTTGCAAAGCGCATAGTGTCTTCTTGCACACGCTGTGAAGCACCTTCTACATGACGTAGCTTATCCCAATGCTCTGTATAATATTCATTCATTGCTGTACGCCAGCGGAATACATAATGGCTTGTGAAAAAGGCATTAATCACAGCCAGAGTCACAGCGACCATAGCAATATAAAGAAAGACCATTGTCTCGCTATATAGTGCCGAGAGGTCTCCACCACCATCTGAAAGCATTTTTTGGATTAAATCCCAAAAAGGCACATACCATGCATTAATCGCAACACTGACCTGAACACCAAACCAAATATTGAATAAAATAAAAGCCGAACCCCAGATGGACCAACCCTGCCATGGATTATTAGAAATAATTTTCCAGAAGCCAGCAAAAAGCGCAGTGGAGACTAAAAACCAGATATAAAACCATAAAAAAGTTGGAGACCAAAAACGGCTCACACCCACTGGTAGTTGAGTATTATGGTAGCCTTGAGCAAACCCGACAAAAGTTCCCCACGTGTTTCCACCTGAGTACCAAAGCACCATATTGAGTGCGATCCAAACAACCGCAGATATGAAAAAATACCGTGGTGATGGAAAAAATGATTTGAACATTGAGCGTGGATATCCCTATATTTCTTCAAATTTACAATGAAAGGAATACTAAAACCTAAACCTTAAAATTGTGAAGGGTAAAGTTTAGAGAATTGTCAGTTTTTCCTGTTTCATTGAAGGATTTGATCGTTTTTTTGTAAATTAATCCCTTTTTTGGCAATTTAATCCATTTAAATTACCTTGTATATGACTCTCGATAGAGCCATATACAGCTTTTATAACACAGTGATATCAGAGATTAAATCTCTTCTTTACGAACAATATAGCCTTCCAATTGCATTGCTTGAATGAGCAAATCTAGGTCAGAGGCGCTTTTTAATTCGACATCGACGCTCACGGCACTTTCTTTAGCACGACTTGTTGCCGCAAAGCGTTCATGACGCAGCTCATAAATATTACCGCCCTGCTCAGCAATAATGGCCGTTAAACGCGCTAATGCACCTGGATTGTCTGGTAATTCAACACGTATGCGAACCATACGCCCTGTACGAGTTAAATGACGTTGTAATACAGAGACCATAACGCGTGTATCAATATTGCCACCAGACAACACCACGCCCAATTTATGACCTAAAAACAGATCGGGGCGAGACATAATGGCAGCAATACCTGTCGCGCCTGCCCCTTCACACACGGTTTTTTCAATATTGAGTAATAGCGCAATCGCTTCTTCAATCATATCTTCAGTGACAACGACAATGTCATCAACATATTCTTTAGCAACTTGGGTCGTAAGCTCACCCGGCGTTTTTACCGCAATACCTTCAGCAACTGTCGAACCCATTGAAACTGCATGCTGATAATTGCACAGTAATTTTGCCATACTTGGGTATACGACTGATTGCACCCCAATAATTTTAATTTTCGGGTTGATCGCTTTAGCAGCAATTGCAATACCAGAAATTAAGCCACCGCCACCAATTGGCACAACTAAAATGTCCAGATCAGGTACAGCGGCAAGCATTTCAAGCGCAATGGTTCCTTGACCAGCAATAATTTCAGCATCATCAAATGGGTGGATAATTGTTAAAGATTCTTCTTGTGCAACACGATGCATTTCAGCCGCTGCCTCTGAAAAATCTTGACCATGCAAAATAACTCGTGCGCCATATTCACGCACTCGCTGTACTTTTACATTAGGCGTAGATTTCGGCATTACAATAGTTGCCGTCACCCCTGTACGCTGAGCATGATATGCAACACCTTGTGCATGGTTACCTGCCGAAGCAGCAATAACACCATGCTGCTTTTCTTGCTCAGATAAACATAATAGTTTGTTGAGAGCACCCCGCTCTTTAAACGAGGCTGTAAATTGTAAGTTTTCAAATTTCAGCCACATCTCAGCCCCTAAGGTTTTAGAAATGGTTTCTGAGAAAACAAAGGGAGTTTTTACAACTAAACCTTCCAAACGCTCTGCGGCAGCATGAACATCATCTAATGTTGGAAACCCATTTTTAACCTGTTGCTGTATCATTTATCCAGTCAGCCTCAATACACTACAAATCAATTATTTTTTAAAAATGGCAACAATATTTGATATCGGCCATTAGTATTTTCAGCATATCCAACATGTCTCTAATATACAAAAAATTTTATTCCAAAAATTGAAGTTTTAAACTTCCATAAAAAAAGCCCTTTTTAGGCTTTTATTTAATTTTCAGAATATTAACGTTTATTTATTGGGTTTGGGCACTCAGTCCTTCCGTAGACATATTTTGTTCAGCTATTTTTTCATCAATAGCAAACTGAATATCGGAAAGCTTAGCATTGGCTGCGTCTATACCAGATTTCATAGTGGCTTCACGGCCTTTGACATCAAAAATATGTGCTTTTTCTCTTAAATCTGGCTGAATAACTACGTCCGCATATTGCAACTCTTCCGCCGCCAGACGTCCTTGCATAATATTAATATTCTGGTTAAATAGCCCCCAGACATTCGATGTTTCTGTGTAAATGGGTTGAGCTAGAATATCAACGGCAATAATAACATCCGCACCTAAATCTCGTGCAACTTCAACCGGCACAGGACTCACCAACCCACCATCGACATATTCAGATTTACCAATTTTAGTCGGCACAAACATACTCGGAATAGAAGCAGAGGCTCTTACGGCTTGCCCAGTGTTGCCGTAGTTAAATACGGTTTTGGTACCATGCTTTAATTCGGTTGCAACCACATACATAGGGATTTTCATTTTTTCGAGTGGCATATTGTTTACCTGCTCGTTAACGTAGTTCTCTACTTTTTTGCCATCAAAAAAACCTTTTAGACCAATACTAATGTCACGGACATCACCAGCTTTCATTTTTAAAGCAGTATCACGCAGTTCAGCAGGTGTTTTACCACTTGCATAAATTGCTCCAACGATACTTCCCGCACTGGTACCTACAATAAAATCTGGTCGAATACCGTGTTGTTCTAAAACTTCAATAACTCCGATATGAGCGTAACCACGGGCTCCACCGCTCCCCAATACAAGCGCGACAACAGGGCGTTTTTGCATTTTTTTAATTCGTGCAAATGGCTGATCGACAGGACGAGCATAAGCTTCTGTCGTTTGTGGTTTTAAAGCAGCAGACAAGTGTGTGGTGGTCTGGCATCCCGCCAACACCAAAGAGAGTCCGAGAACCCACAATTTAAGCTGTTTCATGGCCCATCTTCGCACTATGAGGTTTAAGTTCGGATTGCAATTTTAGTGACTACTTTCGTGAAAAGCTGTAGTGAATTTATTTAATTTGTCATGTTTAAAATTTAGACTCAAGTATTTTATTTACCCTCCATATGAAAAAGGCCTCTTATGTATAAGAGGCCTTTTGAAACTTACCAGATATCTGAATCGACTTTTTTCTTCAATTCTGGATATTTATCAATTTTAAACTTTGGCTCTTTAATGCCTCGTTTCAATTGCTCGCGGTAATCTTTTAACAAAGTACGTGCCATTGGCGTTAATAGTAAAATTGCAATCAAGTTAATGGTTGCCATGATACCCATAAACAAATCAGCCATTGACCAAACAAGTGGAACACTACCGATTGCACCGAAGTACACCATCACCAATACGAAAATACGGAAGATGAACATGACTTTCGGGTTGTTATTAATAAACTGTACGTTACTTTCAGCATAGGCATAGTTACCTAGTACAGCTGAATAACAGAACAAGAATAATAGAACAGCAAGGAAGTCTGAACCCCAGTGTCCAACTTGAGTTTCTAATGCACGTTGAGTTAATTCAACACCAACAAAACCTGCATCTTGATAAACGCCAGAAACTAAAATGATGATTGCGGTACTTGTACACACAATGAACGTATCTACGAATACACCAAGCATTTGAACCAAACCTTGGTTTACAGGATGCTTTACATCAGACGCAGCTGCTGCGTTTGGTGCTGAACCCATACCTGCTTCGTTAGAGAATAAGCCACGCTTAATCCCTTGCATCATTGCCATTGACACAGCAGCACCAAAGAAACCACCTGCTGCAGCATTGAAATGGAAAGCTTCAGTCACAATCAGCTTTAAAATATCAGGCAAAATTGCATAGTTGCTTAATGCGATATAGAGAGCAACGGCTAGGTAAAGACCTGCTTTTAAAGGTACAAACATCTCTGCAAATTTAGCAATACGTTTAATACCACCAAAAATTGCCAATGCAACCATAACTACAAGAGCAAGACCAACCCAAGAGATTTCAAAGTCAACGCTACCTAAATGTGCAATAAGGTTGGCTTTGTCCCAACCCCAAGCATGTGAAGAAGCATTAGCAATCGCATTAATTTGTACCGAGTTGAATACGAAACCATAAGTAAAGATGAGTGCTAGTGCGAAAACCACACCAAAGGTTTTACTGCGTAAACCTTGAGTAATATAGTAAGCTGGTCCACCGCGAAATTGCTTAGTCTTGCTATCTCTAACTTTAAAGAGCTGAGCAAGTGTAGATTCAATAAAAGCAGAACTCATACCGAGTACAGCAGTTACCCACATCCAGAACACCGCACCAGGACCACCAATTGCAATCGCGATTGCCACACCGGCAATGTTACCTACCCCAACACGGCTCGCAAGGCCAGTTACAAACGCCTGGAAAGGCGTAAGGCCATGCTCATCTGCGCCTTCTGTACGGCTACTTTTCATAACACGAATACTTTGCAAGAACATGCGAATTTGCACTGCCCCTGTTAAGACCGTATAAAAAATACCGACAGCCAGCAAGAAAATAACCAGAAAATCCCATAAAGGATCATTAAAAAATTGTACCCACGACATCAGTGTGGCATTGAGTTGTTCATTCATACTCGGTCCGCTTACGTTCTTGCTAATGTGCTATTAGCACAAGCCAAAATACTGCAATAAACAAAAAAGCCCCTAAAAATTGGGACTCCTTCAGTACATTTAAGAAAAAACTTTTAATGTCAATTGAATAGCAATTATCGTCACAAGTTTAAGCAACATCATGCCCAACACTAAGCCTTTGAAAGTTGCATGAGAGAAAGCGACCTTCAAAAAAAATAATATCATCGCACTACTGAACATTTCCCTTTTCGGAAAAGTAGTATGGATCGACTCAGCTACAAACTTGGAAACTAACAAATGACCACCGCTAAATAATCTCGTCTAATGATTCCCATCAATTAATCGAGTTATACAAAATCTGGATTTAAGCCAATAAGCATATTTACATATACTTGAGAGCGAATGTCTAAACTGGATATAAATTTCAAAGACTGTAGCAAGCCATCGCCATAATGTGACTATCTGCGGCCCTTTCCCTTTGATTGAAGAAGAGTGCGTTTAGATCTGTACTAAGCTGTTGTTTTTCTTGTAGCCCAGTAGTTGCGTGAGTCATGTTCATTTTCATGGTTGCAATGGTAATCGCCAATCCTTGTTTCATGAACTGCTTGTTGATGAGTGGTAGACTCATTTAAAGCTCCTTATTCCTCGTGTATTTCTCCATTTCTACACCAAAATCCTTTTTGTAAAGGGATTTCGTATGCAGCCATTTCTTTCCTAACCTGAGTATGGAGAAATCATACCTGCGTAAAAAAGTCGGTATTATGCAGAAATTTAAAATTTTGTGTATATTTTTCATTAAAATTTTATGTAATTTATGATTGTTTTTTATTCAAAGAAATCTATTCCGCTCTGTTTTTAAACATATTATACCTTTTTTTCAATTGAATATTTTTTAATCCATTTGGTGTTATGGATTTACTTTTTATAGCCAATAAGACGATGCTTTTTTGTCTAATTTAAATCTAAAGTGGCATTTCCGCATTATAATTAACCAGACATTATGTCCAAACTAATTAAATTATCACATCTGTAAGGATATCTCTTTCTAATACTTTTTTCTTATAAATGAAGTACTTTCAAAGCATTAGATTAGACTTCAAAAAAGCATGAAGTAGTTAAGAAAAGATATAGGAGTACTCATGAATTTGGAACAAGTTCGTCTCGTTGATGAGGCTATCACTTCTCGACATTCTGTCCGCGCTTTTTTAAATACTCCCATTGAACCAGAAGTGATTAAAGATATATTAAAAGTCGCAAGTCGGGCACCTTCTGGAACCAATACTCAACCGTGGAAAGTCTATGTGGTAACAGGCAAAAAACGTGATGAAATTGTTGAACGTGTCTGTGCTGCACAAATTGAAGTTTCAAAAAACCCGCAACTTGCAGAACAATATAAAGAAACTTTTGCCTATTATCCTGAAAAATGGATATCCCCTTTTATTGATCGCCGCCGCGAGAATGGTTGGGGGCTTTATGGTTTACTCAAAATCCAAAAGGGTGAAAAAGAAAAAATGGCTGAACAGCAGTTACGTAATTTTAAACTGTTTGATGCACCAGTCGGTCTTTTCTTTACCGTAAATAAAACCATGGGAATCGGATCTAAAATGGATATTGCAATGATGATCCAAAATGTGATGGTCGCTGCCAAGGCACGTGGTCTAGATACATGCCCGCAAGCAGCTTGGAACCATTTTCATCCTATTGTTTTAGATATCTTGGGTGCATCAGGTGAGGAAGAATTAGTATGTGCAATTGCATTAGGTCATGCTGACCCTCAGCATATTGTAAATACCTTTATTACACCTCGAGAGCCTGTTGAAAATTTCGCAGTTTTTCTAGACGAATAATATATAAGTGGCCATTCTCTAAAAATTTATGAGAATGGCTTAGTTTTTACCTGTTTTGTCGCTTTTAATACGACAATAAAACCGCTCAGTGTAAATAACACCATCATCACGCCCATATTGAGTGATGCAGACCAAATCAAAAAGTTAAGAAGCACTCCACCTAAAAGGCCACAAGCGAATTGCATACTTCCCATAATTGCACTCGCTGTTCCTGCACGAGCACCTTGTTTGGACATTGCCAACGCCATCGCATTTGGTCCTGTTAAACCAATGCCTGAAATAGCTAAAAATAACCCTAACATAACCAGCCATAAAGGTGCCGCAGGAACTAAACCAGCAATAAAGACAATGATGGCTCCAGTCACTTGCACAAATGAACCTGCCTTTAACCGTTTAGTGATCTCAACACGTGTTGTTAGGTGCTTATTTAAAGAGGACATTAACATAATGCCAAAAGCATTTAGTCCAAATACGTAAGCAAACTCTTGCTGATTAAGTCCGTACTGATCCATAAAAACCGCAGGCGCTGAGCTGATATAACAAAATAACGCAGCCCCTGTTAAACACCCTGCAAACATAGCTAGGCGGAAACTTGCATCTTTAAAAATAGCTCCATATAAGGTCACCACTTGATAGAGCGATAGCTTAAGCCTTTTATCATTTGCCAAAGTTTCTTTAAAAAAGAAATGTACGCATAACCAACAGATTGCGCCCACAATTGAAAGCGCGATAAAGATAGCCTGCCAAGGAAACCAAATTAAAATCCATGCTCCGATCATTGGGGCCAAAATTGGTGCAAGTCCCATGACAATCATCATGCTTGAGAAAGCTTGGGCCGAGCCTTGAACATCCAGTTTATCGCGTATTGCCGCACGAGCCATGACTACACCCACACAACCGCCTAATGCTTGCAAAATACGAGCGGCAATCAAGCTCCATTCACTAGTAGCCATTACACAAAATAAGCTTGCGACTGCATAAAGTGCGAGGCCAAAGTAAAGTGGTTTTTTTCTACCAATACGATCACTTAGAGGACCATATACCAGTTGTCCAATGGCTAAACCAAAAAAATAAGCTGGTAGTGTATTTGCCACCATTTGTGTACTTACCCCAAAATCATGAGCCATTTGTGGCAATGCAGGTAAGTACATATCAATGGATAACGGCCCTAACGCCGTGAGCAAAGCGAGCAACATAATCCAGCCAATAGAGTATTGACGCTGGGCTGTTTGTTCAGACATAACGATATTTCATTTTTCAATCATTTGCATACAGACAAGCTTACACTGTCTATCGTATGATTTGTGCAACATTGGTGTAGAAATACGCAAATCCTTTATCACTCAGGTTGATCAGCAAGGACTTCCTTTGAAATCTTGGTTAAAACGCCTAAAAAGAGCGACTTATAACACAACATTTATGTATAACGTGCGAATGCTGATAGCCTTTTCAGGAACTGCTTTCGTGCCTTATTTTTTGGGCTATCAATTAGCAACCATTCCCCTTACTTTAGGTGTGGTCGCAGCAGGTTTAAGTGATATTGATGATCGCTTTTCCGTGCGAATCATGAACCTGATTTATACTTATATTGGTTTCTTCGTTACCGCAGCATCCGTACAACTACTTTTCCCCTACCCAATGGCTTTTGCCTTAGGGTTGATTGCTTCATGTATTGGCTGGATTTTATTAGGTTCGCTGGGACGTCGTTATGCCACTATTTCTTATGGCTGTTTGGTTGTTTCGGTCTATACCATGTTGGGTGTTCACCTTTTTGATCATTGGTATATTCAACCGGCCCTTTTAGTCGCAGGTGCTGCATGGTATGGCCTGATTGCCACTATTAGCTTTTTACTGTTTCCGGTTCGCCAACTGCAAGACAAACTCGCAGCGTCTTATGCATCTCTAGGCGACTTTTTATTCGCAAAGTCAAATTTGTTTGATGTTGATATGACGCCTGCCAGCTATCAGCAAAGTATGATTGAGCTGTCATTAGAAAATGGTAAATTAATTACGATTTTTAATGATTTAAAAACAGCGTTATTGACTCGTTTAAAAGGTGACCGTGGACAAAAAGATACACGCCGAAGCCTACATTATTATTTTGTTGCTCAAGATATTCATGAGCGTGCTGACTCAGCCCATATCGACTATCAAAAACTAGCCAAAATTTTTCAGCACAGCGATATTTTATTTAGATTTCAACGAATTTTGGCAGTTCAAGGTAAAGCTTGCCAAGAGCTAAATGAATGTATTTTACAACGTAAACCTTACAATCATAATAAACGCTTTAAACAGAGTTTTGAAAATCTAAGATTATCTTTAGAGAAGCTAAGACGTGATCAGCATTATGACCTTTTATGGGTAAATGCTCTTTTCGCTTTATATCAAAATTTAAAGTCTATCGATTCTCAGTTGCTCAACTTGGAAACTGAACAACACATTCAATCTGATAAAGTAAAACAAGCCGAAAATCAGCTGAAAGATGATGATTTACAAGGATGGAATGATATTATCATCCGAATAAAACAGAATTTAACTCCCGAATCTGTACTCTTCCGCCATGCAATTCGTGTTTCGATTGTACTTTTCATTGGTTATGTCTTTATCCAAATGACTCGTATTGAGTATGGCTATTGGATTATGCTTACGGCTCTGTTTGTAAGCCAACCCAACTTCAACGCAACCAAACGTCGCTTACGCTTACGAATTGTCGGAACTTTAATTGGTATTGTTGTTGGACTTGCAATTATCTTCTTAATTCCTTCGACCGAAGGACAACTATTCATGTTGATATTAAGTGGAGTCCTATTTTTTGAGTTACGTAGTAAGCAATATGCACAGGCAACAGCCTTTATCACTATTCTTGCATTAATTAACTTTAATCTAGACGGTTCAGCGATGGCTGCTGCCATTCCTCGATTTGTAGATACTTTAATCGGATGTGCGCTAGCTTGGTTTGGCGTGACATTTATTTGGCCTGACTGGAAATTCCGACGTTTACCTCGTAACATCAGACGTTCATTACAAGCTCAATGTAAATATTTAGCTGAAGTCATTAAACAATATCATGAAGGCCGTAATCATGCGCTGAATTACCGTATTGTAAGACGTGCTGCTCATAATACTGATGCCGAGGTTGCTTCGCTTATTTCAACTTTAGCGACCGAGCCAGACTTTGACCCTACCCGTAAATCTGATATCTTTGAATTTTTATGTTTAAACCATACATTTTTAAGTTATATCGCAGCACTTGGGGCACATCGAGAAAACATCCAAGATCAAGCTGTTCTTAAACTTTTAGACCAAGCACTAGATGACATTGAAGGTGCTTTATTAAGAGATGAGATGCCTGATCTTACAGCACAAAATATGCTCCAAACGATACGCCAACGTTTAAGTCAAAATAATGAGGAAGACCAAAAATCACTCATTATTTTACAGCAGCTCTCGCTCATGCTTGGAGTATTGAACCGATTTAGTATGTTAAAACAACGGCTAAGTCATGATCTTGATAATGATGCTAGTGAGCTCGCATCGTTATAAATTTGAGTCGGAAATTAGTATGAAATTGGCATAATATCCTTTCCTGACTTATGCCAATTAATGCTAAACTTAAAACAGTTTACAATTTGTTATTTGCACTATGACCGCGAAAACTTTATACGCTTATACGCTTCAGCCTGTTCCATATGATGTGTCAGAAGCTGAACAACGTAATGCACAGCTTCTTATCTGGCGCAGCACCAATAAAATCAGCACAAAAATTTGGGCAATTATGGGTGTCGTTTTAGCCCTAGCTATATTAGGTCTTATTTTTATTAAGAACTACTCTACTGTTTTTTGCTGGGTTGCTATTGTCGCTGTAGTACTTTATTACCTAGGTCGTAAATACGGATTAGAATGGTACGTTAAACGCAAAATGAATGAGTTTCCGGTACAGGAAATCAAAGGGATTCGTTTAGGTGTGCAGCCTCACGGTATTGTGATGCGTCAACAAATGGGTCTACAAGAAGGCGTTGGTACTATTGGATGGAAAAATATCTACGAATGGTACAATACACCTGATTTTATTTTGGTCAATTTCAAAGTAAAAGATCCAAAAGGTCAAGAACAACAAGGTGCTTATATTCTACCTAAGCGCATGGATTCTAAGAACTTCTCGTTCAACACCATTCGCACGCACTTAAAAGAATCTGTTGGCGAGCCAAAAACCTTGTAATTCTCTATTCCATAAAAAGCCTCCTCAGGGAGGTTTTTTAATAAGCTAAAAATAAATGATAATGAAAATTAATATTATCTCCAAAATCCATATTATCTCCCCAATCTTCGGCTATACTTCGTTACAAGATCTCCATCATATTTACATTTTCGACCATGTTTAAAAAAATTTTATTTCAAATTCATTGGTTTCTGGGTATTACTGCTGGCCTCATCTTATCCATTATGGGTGTTACAGGGGCAATTTATTCTTATGACCAACAAATTTTAAAATGGGTGAATTCTGATAGTTATGTTGTTCAAGCTGAAAATAGTCCAAAACTAACTCCTGCTCAGCTTTATCAGCATTTCAATACAACTCAGCCTGAAATCAAAATTAATAGCATTACAATTGCCAAGGACCCCACCTCTTCTTCTATTGTAAATATTGAAAAAGAAGGTGAACGCCGTGGCTACAATATGATGGTGAACCCTTATAACGCTGAAGTTCTTCCAGATGTTAAAGGCCGAAAGTTGTTATTACTCATACAACAAATTCATCGTAATTTAACCGCTGGTGAAGTTGGTAAACAAATTACTGGTGCTTGTGCACTCATGTTAATTTACTTTGTACTCAGTGGATTGTATTTACGTTGGCCCAAAAAACATTCTGCTCGTCAATGGCTTGCGGTAAAACCGAAACTTAAAGGCCGAAATTTTATTTGGGATCTACATGCTGTTGTCGGCACATGGGTTATTGTTTTTTATCTTCTTTTCGCATGTACAGGTCTATATTGGTCTTATGATTGGTGGCGTAGTGGCATGTTCAAAGTGATGGGCGTTGAGCAACCTAAGTCACAAGGTCATGGCGCTACTCCTCAAAATCGTGGAATGCAACAAGGCAAACAAACTGGCCGCAATAATGATCAACCACAATTAGATAATACTCAGCTTATTACAGCACTCAATCAAACGTGGAGCGGTTTCAATAGTCAGGTCGGACGTGATTATTCGACACTAACATTGAACTTACCGAAAAAAGATGATGGAAAAATTGAGTTAAGCTTTGTTGATGCTACCCCACAACATGAACGTGCACGTAACCAAGCCACCTATAATTATCAAACTGGCAACATCGAAAAGATGGAGCTTTACAAAGATAAAAAGCTTAATCAGAAGATTATGAGCAGTATGTTACCTGTACACCGCGGTAGCTTCTTTGGACCAATTTATCAATTTGTTGCGATGCTTGCTTCTCTAGCAATGCCTTTGTTCTTGGTTACAGGATGGATGCTTTATCTTAAACGCCGTAAACAGAAAAAATTAACACAGGCGGCTCGCCAGTCTTTAGCGGGACAATACATTGATCCAAATGCAAAATCTTGGCTTATTACCTATGCAACTCAGACTGGTGTAGCCGAACAACTCGCTTGGAGTACGGCAACAAGTTTACAGGAGGCTCATCAACCTGTTCAGGTAAAACCTGTACAGCAGCTAACACAAGCTGATTTAGAGCAGCATGAGCAAGTTCTATTTGTAATCAGTACTTATGGTACTGGTGATGCTCCTGATCTCGCCACAAGCTTTGCTAAGAAACTTTTAAAATCAAATTTAGATCTTAAGCACATCAACTATGCTGTTTTGGCTCTAGGTTCTAAAGAATATCCAGACACTTATTGTAGTTTTGGTCATGCGGTGGACGCTTGGCTCAAAGCGAATGGTGCTCATGCCCTCTTCAATACAATTGAAGTTGATAATGCAAACCTATCGGATATCCAAAACTGGAATCAATCTCTCGCGAAAGCAACTAAATTAGATTTGCATGCTGTAAATTTAGAAAAAGTCTTTGATACATGGATATTGCAGCAACGTGACTTACTCAACCCAAATAGCTTAGGCCAACCTGCTTATAATATTGAACTTAAAGCAAGTCATGAGGCTATTTGGCAAGCAGGTGATATTGCAGAAATACAACCGGGCAATAGCGCTGAACGTATTAATGAGTTTTTGCAGCACCACCATATTGTTAAAAATTCAAAAGTTGATTCATTACAGATTTCAATTGAAAAAGCACTTTGGAACAAAGACTTAACGGGAGAAATTGAACCGTTTGCTAATCTGGACCATTTATTAGAACAGCTTCCTAACTTACCAACACGAGAGTATTCGATTGCGAGTATTCCTTCTCAACAAGTCCTTCGTTTAGTTGTTCGTCAACAATATGATGCGTCTGGTAATTTAGGTTTAGGTTCGGGTTGGCTCACTCAACATACGCAAGTTAAGAATGAAATTGCTTTACGTATTCGTACCAATGAATCATTCCATCTAATTGATGACAACCGCCCTATTATTTGTATTGGTAACGGAACAGGTATTGCTGGCTTAATGAGCTTATTACACACCCGTACGCGTCATGATTACACTGAAAATTGGTTAATTTTCGGTGAACGTCAAAGAGCATGTGATTTCTTCTATGCATCAACTATTGAAGCATGGCAAACCACAGGAATGTTAAAACGCCTTGATTTAGCATTTTCAAGAGATCAAGAACAACGCGTGTATGTTCAAGATGTAATTCGTCAGAATGCAGCAGACTTAGTAAGCTGGATAGAACGCGGTGCTGTTCTTTATGTATGCGGTAGTATTGATGGTATGGCAAGTGGAGTCGATCAAGCCCTTATTGAAATTCTAGGTGAAGAACAGGTAGATGAGTTAAGACAACAAGGCCGTTACCGTCGTGATGTGTATTAAAGATCAATAAAAACAAAAACCGAGTAATAGCTTAAATGCTTTACTCGGTTTTTTATTGCATTCAGATTGATTTTGCATACACTGTCTGCAATTTAAATTGCAACTCTAAGCACAATGCAAGTCAGTAAGTGGATCCGTATTTTCCTAGCAATCATTGGTTCGATTTTATTTCTAGATGGATTAGTTCTAATTTGTCTCAATAAAATTAATGTAGGCACAATTATTCCTTTAATTTTAGGTGCTTTTTTCTGCCTTTATTCTTTATTTTATTATCACTTAGAACGCTTTTTCTTTTATCACTATCGCTTACACACACTTTGGCGTTTTGGATGGTTATGCTTCTGGATATGGTTGATTGGCTTAGGCTATTTCTTTAGCTTTATTAAAGAAAATAAAGATACTTCAGATAATATACCTCTAGTAAAAGCAATTATAGTCTTAGGAAGTGGTGTCGAAAATGGTAAACCATCTACAATTCTTGCAAAACGTTTAGATACGGCCGCCCCTTTAGCCCTAAAACAGCAGCAAGCACAGGTTGTTTTAACAGGTGGTCTAGATTTTTCAGAAAAAGAAAGCGAAGCATTGGTTATGTCTCGTTATCTTGAACAAAAGTATCATATCGCAAAAGATCAAATGATCCTTGAAGATAAGAGTACTAGTACTGAGCTTAATTTAAAAAATAGTAAACCCTTATTAGAACAACATCAGATTACCTTAGACCAGCCAATCGCTATCGTAACAAGTGATTTTCATATACCTCGAGCAATAGCAATCGCAAAAAAACAGGGCTATACCCAAGTTTATGGAGTCGCTGCCGAGACACCATTGGCTACTCGCTACAATGCATGGTTACGTGAATACTTCGCATACGCGAGTGGATGGCTTCTAAACGAATATTAAAAAATAATGTAATAAAAAAACTGCTATTCAAAAGTAGCAGTTTTTTTATTTTGAGAAATGAGTAATCAGTGCAAATATAAAATTGAGATACGTTGACGCTAATAAATTACAGATTAGGTTCTTATTTTTAATCACTCATAGCGTAATTTAATGAGAATAAAGCCCCCGTAAACGTATGAGTATATATAGAGGTACCAAGTGAAACCTTAAAAACTAACGATCATTAAAAGAATAACTTAACAATGAAATAAAGACTTTAATTTTAAAATAGAAAAGTTGAATCGATACTTAGTCACATAGTAAGTAAATTTACATGCAAGCATAAGATATTTACGAAATAATTAATTTAGGAAATTAAATTTTCTGAAAGAAATAATGGTGGGCGCTGACGGGATCGAACCGCCGACATTCTGCTTGTAAGGCAGACGCTCTACCAACTGAGCTAAGCGCCCTTAATAAGAAAAGATAACGAATGTATCTCTATACTCTACATTCTCTAGACAAGGGAATCAAGAGAATGGCGCAGCGGACGGGGCTCGAACCCGCGACCCCCGGCGTGACAGGCCGGTATTCTAACCAACTGAACTACCGCTGCACTACAATACTTTAAAAT
>NZ_KB976987.1:3081942-3719061 GCF_000399685.1 Acinetobacter pittii ANC 4050 | reverse complement strand
TGGTGGGCGCTGACGGGATCGAACCGCCGACATTCTGCTTGTAAGGCAGACGCTCTACCAACTGAGCTAAGCGCCCTTAACGTCTTCATCGTTTGTGAGGTGCATTATAGAGAATCTTTAACAGGTGTCAAACGCTTTTCGACAACTTTTCAAAAAAATGCGAATGAATGATTAAAAATAAGTCATTATTAAGTAAAAAACAATTTTTTGTATTTTATTTAAACACTTATTTCAATTTTTTCGACATTTGCATAGCTAATCAATAATAGATAAAAATCACTTTCAGGTTAAAGATTGCTCAGACAAATAAACCAACGCATCTTCAGCCACTAAATCAAATAACTCAATGATTTCTTCATTACGCATTCGGACACAGCCATGCGACATTGGCACACCCATTGGTTGAGTGTCTGGAGTCCCATGAATATAGATGTAACGCTGCATGGTGTCGTGGCCTTCGCCTTTATTAAAGCCTTCTTGTAAGCCGTCTAACCAAAGAATGCGGGACAGTATCCAATCTCGCTCAGGGAATTGTGCTGCTAGTTCAACGTTATAAACCTCCCCTGTCGGCTTACGCGCAATAAAAACTGCATTTTGAGGAGATTCGGCACCAATTTTTTTTGCAACTCTATGCCATCCACGTGGAGTTTTACCCGTGTTTTCTTGCTCACCAATTCCGTTCTTTCCAGTAGAGATGACATAAAACTTATTATGTTTAGGCAAAGTTAAGGTTTGGTTTGCCAAATCGATGAGGACATCGGCATCTTCGAGCTTAAATTGAGACATTGAACTTACTCTCTTATATCAACTCAAATATTTTGAGTTTAAGTAAAAATTTATAGGAAGAAGTTGTCTTGCGCCAAAAATAAAAGGTTCTCAATCTTCTTTTATCTACGCGCAGTTTCACTTTTTGGCTCAGGCCGTAACCATAACCAAACTGCAACGATGAACATGGTAGTATCAGTAAAAACCTTGACCCAAAGCGGTGCTGAAGTAAATAGCATTATGAGGCCACTGATTGCCATCATTATGCTTGCAATCCACTTCGCTTTACGTGGCACTGTACCATTGGCTCGCCAATCACGTAATGTTGGGCCATATTTAGGATGATTTAATAACCAAGCATCCATTTGTGGCCAACCTTTTGAGGCCGCCCAAGCAGCCAGAATCAAAAACACTGTTGTTGGCATACCTGGTAAAATTGCTCCAATAATGCCTAGCGTGATAAAAATCACGACCAAAGAGCGCCAGAACAATGTTCGCATATATAAACCTTAACCTGCTGTTAGCGTTAGTATAAAGTGTTTTTCTTATATTGTTTGTTGATCCCTTATGAAATTAGGATGAATTACTTCGAGTATTGAATATATGAATATTGCCTCAGTTAAAACTTCCTATTTCGAACCATGGCTTCAATTTCAACATCCTATAGTGCGGCAGTTGGCTTTTTGTATCGCTAGCCCCAATTTACTTTGCAAATTACCAAGAAGTTTTTCTATACAACACGACTTTAAATTGCATCCAAGCGAAGTATGGGAAAGACATTTTCAAAATTATTTACCACGTTTAAAAGAACTTGATCAGTCCCCAGAACCATTAATCCAGTTTTTATCTCAGCTTAAAAGTACACGCTTAGGTTTACGCTTTGAAAATTTACTTTGGTTCTGGCTGCAAGAAGATGGTTATCATCCGTATCAGTTATTGGGCCATAGTATTCAAAAAATTGAAGGAGCAATAACTTTAGGGGAGTTAGATTTCTTAATTTTAAATAAAGAAACTCAACAAGTTGAACACTGGGAAGTCGCGCTAAAATACTATTTAGGTGAAGCAGATTTATATTTAGAACAATGGATTGGGTTGAATCGTCAGGATACTCTGAGCAAAAAGCTTTATCATTTTACTAACAAACAATTTCAGTTCACTGAAGCATTAGATTTTAAGATCGAACAACGTTTTGCCGTTATAAAAGGACAGCTCTATCTTCCTTTACAGTTAAATTTGCAACAGTCATTGCCAGACTGGATAAATTTAAAGCGTCGATTAGGATATTGGGGTACTACCATTCCACACTCTTCCTTTTATCGATTAGAAAGGCACGAATGGTTGTGTCCAAATCAAAAACCTAGTTCGGTTTCAGCGCATTGGTGGACAGATGGTTTATATTGTAAAAGTAGTGAAGAGGTCATGTTTTATATGTATAGACGCCCTGCATACTTAAACTTTAAGTCAAACCCATACTAATTGGTAAAAATTAAAAGAATTAACAATAACTTTTTAAGCTTCTAGAAACATTTAATAACGTTTTTACTATTAAACAGTCATGTTTCTTTTTCCGTTTGTTTTTTAATCTAAATTTACTTCATTATTAAATTTAAACGGAGAAAATGATGAAAAAAGTTTTAGCTGCTTCTGTAATGATTGCTGTTGTTTTAACAGGCTGTAATACGTTTAAAGGTTTTGGTAAAGATGTTTCTAAAGCAGGTGATGCTGTAACGAATACTGCTGAAAAAACACAAGATAAAATGTAAGTTAGAGTCATCACTTAAAAAACCTTATCTCCCCGATAAGGTTTTTTTATTTTTACATACCCATCCCGTAGAGATTCCCCTATTATATCGGACTATATTTCACCTGATCAGCACGCAATTTTCGGTATGAACCATTCAGATACTCTCTCGCTTAGCTTAGAACTGTTACAACAACCTTCTGTTACTCCTATTGATCACACCTGCCAAACCATCATGGCCGACCGTTTAGCTAAAATCGGTTTCCATATTGAACCAATGCGTTTTGGTGAAGTTGATAATCTCTGGGCACGCCGCGGAACTGAAGAACCCGTATTTTGCTTTGCGGGTCATACTGATGTAGTACCGACAGGTAAATTAGAAGCATGGAATTCAGATCCATTTGCACCGGAAATCCGCGATGGCAAATTATATGGTCGTGGTTCAGCCGATATGAAAACAGCTCTTGCAGCGATGGTCGTCGCATCTGAACGTTTTGTAGCAAAGCATCCTGATCACAAAGGTTCAATTGCCTTTTTAATTACTTCTGATGAAGAAGGCCCTGCTGTTAATGGTACGGTTAAAGTTATTGAGACGCTTGAAAAACGTAATGAAAAAATGACATGGTGTTTGGTTGGTGAACCTTCAAGTACTCATAAACTGGGTGATATTGTTAAGAATGGTCGTCGTGGCTCACTTAATGCTGTATTAAAGGTTCAAGGTAAGCAAGGACATGTAGCTTATCCACATTTAGCGCGTAATCCAATTCATGAAGCGTCACCAGCTTTGGCAGAACTATGCGAAACGGTTTGGGACAATGGAAATGAATATTTCCCTGCGACCTCATTTCAGATTTCAAATATCCATGCAGGAACTGGCGCAACAAATGTTATTCCTGGAACATTAGAAGTTACTTTTAACTTCCGTTATTCAACAGAAGTGACAGCAGAGCAACTTAAACAACGTGTACACGAAATCTTAGATAAACATGGTTTACAGTATGAAATCGTGTGGAATCTTTCTGGTTTACCGTTCCTAACACCAGTCGGTGAACTCGTTAATGCAGCACAAACAGCTATTTTGAACGTAACAGGTACTGAAACTGAACTTTCAACAAGCGGTGGTACCTCTGATGGCCGTTTTATTGCTCCAACAGGCGCACAGGTATTGGAATTAGGTGTTCTTAACGCAACAATTCATCAAATTAATGAACATGTTGACGTGCATGACCTTGATCCATTAACTGATATTTATGAGCAAATTTTAGAAAATTTATTAGCTAAGTAAAAATTTAAAAGGAGCTCAAAATGAGTTCCTTTTTTTATAAATGAAGAGAATTTTGAATATATTGCAGGTTAGGCACATGGTAGCGTTGATTGTCCATACGCACATATTTAAATACAGTTGCATGCTGCAAAGACTCTTGTATATCTTCATTCTCATCTACGACTTCAGAAATACGCAAACGGACTGAAACTGGCATCGATTTACACATCAGTGCAAAACGTTGGCTAATATCTTCATTTTCAATGACTAATGCTACTGCTCGCAAATCAATTTTATTGTGAACTGAATAAACAGGGAGTTTTACATCATGCCATTCAATGTGTTTTATGCCATTTTTAACATCCATAGCAGATAACACTATATTTTGCGGCAATAGCATCGGCACTTGCTGATGACACTCGATAATATATGCATCAATAAAACCAGTTGAGACAGTAATTAAATGCTGAAGCTCTTGCTGGTCCATTTCATTAATTAAGGATGTACTTATATTATTTTTCATTAGGCAAGTCCCCCTTCAAATGCCATGAATAACGCATCAATATTGTTAAGTAAGTCTTCTTCTTGGAAAGGTTTGCCCATGTACTGATTAACCCCTAAAGCAAATGCTCGTTCACGGTGTTTTTCGCCAGTTCTTGAGGTAATCATGATAACTGGCATATCTTGATGTAGATCATGATGACGAACAAGATTGAGAACCTCAAAGCCATCCATTCGTGGCATTTCAATATCAAGCAGCATCAGATCTGGTTTAATATTTTCCAATTGCTCAATTGCATCGACCCCATCTTTAGCGGTGATTACATCATAGCCCTGACGTTCAAGTAATCGAGACGTGACCTTACGCACAGTTACCGAGTCATCTACAATCATGATGAGACGGCGTTCATCAGACTCACGTTGTCTATAGATAGCTTCATTAAGCGACTTATGCCGTTGGGTAGATTGGATCTGGCGAGCAATATTTTGTCCATCTAAAATTAGACAAACTTGGCCATCACCTAAAATAGTTGCTCCCGCAATTGCCCCAATACTAGAGAATTGCTGTCCGACTGGTTTAACTACAATCTGCGCACGTGAGCCAATCAGTTGGTCGACTAATAATGCAACAGTTTGTCCATTATTTGCTTTAATCATTAATACTGGTAATGAATACATCATTCCACTTAAACGCGGAATGGGTTGATTACCAACAAACTCAGATAAATAACGTAATGGATAGCGCTTATTTTCAAATTCAAAGAACTCTTGTGCACTTCCGAAATATTGTTCTAACGAGGCTGGTGAAACCCGCACAATTCGATCAATTTGAGCCAATGGGATTGCAAATTGCTGATCAGCAACTTTAACCATTAAGGCATCACTAACAGCTACCGTAGTTGGAACACGTATGGTAAAGACAGTGCCCTGCCCGTAGACAGAGTCGACACTCACGTGGCCACCTAAGGTCTTAATATCACTTTGCACGACATCCAGTCCTACGCCACGACCTGAAATCTGAGTGACTTGATCGGCTGTACTTAAACCTGGATGGAAAATCAGCTGTAAAATATCTTGATGTTCTAATACTTGTTCCGAGTGAATCAAACCAGACATTAATGCCTTTTGACGAACCTTCTCGATATCAATACCTTGTCCATCGTCCTTAAATGTAACGACAACATCTGTACCTTGACGATGAATATTCAGCTCAATGCGTCCAGTTTCTGGTTTTTGCGCTTGTTCACGTTGCACACGGTCTTCTAAACCATGGTCAATTGCATTTCTAAGCATGTGCTCAAGTGGTGTGACCAAACGCTCTAACATTGTCCGGTCCAACTCACCTTCAGTATTATTCACGAAAAGCTCTGCTGGTCGATTTAACGCAGTAGAAGTCTGTCTCACGATTCTTTGTAAACGAGGCAGCAACCGAGAGAATGGTACTAAGCGTGTTCGCATGAGACCTTCTTGAATTTCAGCCTGAATACGTGATTGTTGAACCAATAAACCTTCAGTGTCTCTGATCTTTTCCGATAATGTATTTTTAAAATCCACTAAATCTGACGCAGATTCGGCAAGAGATTTTGACAACTGATTTAATGAAGAATATTGATCCATCTCTAAAGGATCAAATTCCGTATACCGAGAGTTTTCAATACCGTGCTTTGCAATAATTTGAGTTTCTAATTCACCTTCCATTCGACGCAACTGATCTGCAAGTCGCTGAATAGCCAATTCCATTTCTGCGAGGGTATGGCCAAATTGGCTTAAATCCATTTCAATTCGCGAACGGTTAATTGAATTTTCGCCAGACAGGTCAATCATTTTTTCAATTAAATCTGCCGAGACTCGAATCATCTCATTATTTTGATCAAGGCGTTGTGTTTGTTCCCACGCACCCATCATTGGCGGTGGCTCTGTACCGTCACCTTGCACAAAACTCATGACAGGTTCTGTGCTGAATAGATCAGTTCGAGTTAATTTACTAGGAATTTGAATTGCTGTTTCAATGAACTGAATATTTTCCAGACTTTGTTGTAAACCATCGAAGTGTTGATAATTTTGTTTAAAAATAGCCTCTTTTAACCAGACAATTGCACTCTCTAATAAATTGTCATAAATATTTGAGCTGAAATGATGAAGTGCAAATTGTTCAAAAGCATTCTCAAGCTGATAAGCAATCGCTTGCACGGTTTCAAGTCCCAGCATACGGGAACCGCCTTTCAAGCTATGCACAGCCCTTTGTAGCTGAAGCAAGATACTTCGGTTAGTACGCTGCTCGAACCATTGTTTTAATAGATGATCGGCCGTTTCTAATAGTTCAGCCGCTTCCTCCATGAATGTCTGCTCGACAACAGAGCTAATATCCTGATCTTGAAGATTTTCCGTATAGCCTTGGTCAGCATTGAGAACTTGTAAGTCGGTTTGCTCAACAAGTTGATTATTAGTCTCAGCAATCTGTTCACAACCAGAAGTTAACTCACTGAAGATTAACGCTGTATTATTTATCGTTTCTTGTGGTAATTCTGCAAAATTTACTTCAGGCATAACATAGGTTTCAGATTCTGCTTGCACTTCTTTAATAAGAGAATCAAATACTTGGCCTGCATTTTTAAGCGCTTGAATAGTATGAGAAGCAGCATAATCTAGATGCTGTTCACGTACTATTTGAAGACGGTCAGCCAAGTCATCTTGAACTAGTCGAATAACATCAATGAGAGCAGAAGAAGCTATCAACTGTTTTTGAATTAAGCGCTCATAAATACTTTCTAACTCATGTGCAATTAAACCAATATAGCTTGCCTGAATCATATTTGCTCCACCTTTTAAGGTATGCAAATAACGCATCAGGTTATTAAGAGCTGCAAAGTTTTCTTGATCATTAACCCAAATATTAAGATCTTTATCCATTCCTTCAAGCAACTCATCAGCTTCTTCAAGAAAAATATCTAATAGATCTGGATCAAAATTACAGTTTACCTGTTCAGTCGAAATGAACTGTCGATCTAGTTGTACACTTTGACTCATTAAGATCTGATCAGTGAATACATTTTCTGTTGAGACTAGAGGTTCATTCGTTGTTTGTTCAACTTCAGTATTAAAGGTTGATTCAATAATTTCCTGATGAGTTTCTAATGGTTCAACATTAAGACTCGGAATATGTTGAGTATATAGTTTTAGTTCTTCCAAGACATTTTGGTGTTGCTCAATAATACTTACTCTTTGTCCCGCAGCTAAGGCATCAAATAACTGAATTAATTGTTGGTGTGCTTTTTGATAAATTTCAAAAACATAATCCAATTGCAGTAAATCAGGTCGTTCAAGTAATACCTTATAGCTGTCTTTGAGCTGGTTAGTATATTCATATAAACCAACCATTGCCTGCGACTGAGTATGTTCCAACAACACATCTGCTTGTTCACTTAAGCGTTCAAGATAATGAGGAAACTCTGTCCGTATTCCCTTCTCAAAGTCTAATTCTGCATCAAGCAATTCTGAAACATCTAACTGCAATAGCTGAGACACTAAACCATGTGGAGGCATGAGCGGGCTTGAATGCTCACCATGCTGCTCCATATAAGCATCCCAAATCTGATTAAATTTTTGTAGATCAGATTCCAATTGCTCAGTAGAACAATGGCTAGCCAATGAATCTAAACAATTTCGAATAAACTCGCGGTAATCGCGAAGTAATGAAATTTCTTCTGAATGAGAAGAAAGCTCTTCTTGTAATAGTATTTTAAATAAATGCTCAACTTTGGTACTGGCATCAAATATTGGTTCTACATGAGCCATAGCAGAACTGCCACGTAACGTATGTAGCGCACGTATTAAAGCATTATAACTTTCATGCTGATGTATTTCTTGTTCTAAAAATTGATCAATCGTCGCTAAGTGCTCTTCTGCCTCTTCCATAAATAAAATTAAGGTTTCAGCAAGAGTCTGTTCAGTTTCTATAGCAAACTCTGGAGTGGCAATAGTTAAAACATTAGTTGACTGTGGTTCGAAGTCATTCGTTTCTAAACCAGTTTGAGTTTCAGCAGTAAGAGTATCTGATAATAATAAAAGTTCATCTAATGCGGGTTCTATACTTTGCTGTTGTTGTAATTGTTGTCCTAATAAAATAAGGGGCCTAAAGTCTAAGGTATGATCTTTTTTAGATTTAAAGTCATCTACTAACTTAAAGAAATAGAACTTAAATACCAACTGAACATATTGTTGGATGTTAGGAGTTAATCCGAGACTCTGATTGATTACGCGATTCAGCGTATCTTCTACAGTCCAAGCAAGCTCAGCAGATGATTTTGCACCAATCATCCGGCCAGAACCTTTCAATGTATGAAAATAACGGCGGATTTCGGTAAGCGTAGCAATATTTTCAGATTGCATCCATTCGTCAATCAAAGATTGTAATTCAACAAAAATTTCCTCAATTTCTTCGACAAAGATTTCAAGGAATTCATCATCTTGTTGAGAATAGCTATCTTCCGGTAGCATCATTGCTTCAGTTAAAGTTTTTAATATTTCTTTCATAGCAAAGGCTTCTTTTGCTTGTCTCCAAAATGGAGAAAAACGACAAGTCAACACCAGAAAAATAGCTGTTTTCCCCAATATTTATCTGGTGTTGTAATACTTTTTAGAAGAATAGCGATTATAGGAACAGCTATTCTCATCCCCAATTTAATCAGGTAATTTAAAGTCCGTTACCGATTCACGTAATGACTCTGCCATGTTTGCTAATTCAGAAACAGAGCGCGCTGTATCGAAAGTTGCAGTGGTCGTTTGTGAAGTAATTTCTTGTACGACTGTCATGGTGGTCGCAATGTGGCTGGCAGATGCAGATTGAAGTTTTGCTGCATCAGAAATGCTAGCAATTAAGTTAGCCAAATCGCCCGATACTTTTTGAATTTCATCCAAAGCAATACCCGCATCTTTTGCTAAGTTCGCTCCACGCACAACCTCAGTAGTGGTTTGTTCCATCGAAATAACAGCTTCATTTGTATCTGTCTGAATCGTTTTAACCAGTGTTTCGATCTGTTTTGTTGCGGATGCTGAACGCTCTGCAAGACGCTGTACTTCGTCAGCAACCACGGCAAAACCACGGCCTGCTTCACCCGCCATAGAGGCTTGAATTGCTGCGTTTAATGCAAGAATGTTTGTTTGGTCGGCAATGTCGTTAATGAGCGATACAATGTTACCAATTTCTTGTGACGACTCACCTAATCGCTTAATACGTTTAGACGTTTCTTGAATCTGTTCACGGATTGTATCCATACCTTCAATTGAACGGTTTACCACTTGCGCACCATTAGAGGCAATTTGTACCGAACGTTCTGCTACCTCAGCAGATTCAGATGCATTTGAAGATACTTGGTCAATCGATTGCGCCATTTCATTCATTGCTGTTGATGCACCAGCAATTTCTTGGGCCTGATGCTCAGACGCTTCTGCCAATTGGTTAGTAATACTTTGGGTATCTTGCGTATAGCGAGCAACCTCTTGAGAGGTTTCATGAATACGGGATACAAGGTCACGTAGTTGGTCAATCGCAAAGTTAATCGAGTCGGCAATCGCTCCCGTAAAATCCTCAGATACTGTTGCATATGAACGCAAGTCACCATCTGCAAGATCGGCGATTTCATCAAGTAAACGTAAAATTGCGTTTTGGTTACGATCATACTCGTCTTGTAATCGAGTAACACGTTGCTTATCCATTACACTACGTAATGTAATTAATTTAAATACTGAGAAGATTAAGCCTGCTAAAGAACTGATTAGCACTGCACCTAAGAATAAAGTAAGCCAGTTCTTTCTTGCTACATCAGATAAATGCCCCAAGTTATCTAACATCACATCTGATTTAGAGAAGATCTGAGAAGATGCCTGACGAACATTGACAATCTGGTTACCATTTTTTAATACCGTGGCAGCAGCAGATTTTAAGACTTTGTCATATTCAGATTTAATACTTTCTAATGATTCACGTAAAGCCGGATCTGCAATACGGTCCACACCCAATTCAGCATTACCATTAAGTTCAGCATTTAAATACGTACCAAACGTATCAATATCTACACCAAAATCGCTAGTCGACACATTACCATCAGTACCACTTAGCACCGAGTTAATAGAACGTAAAATACGTTCGGCAATAAACACTTGGTTTTTAGCAATAATTACCTGACTACTTGGCAAACCTTGACGTGCCATTTGGTCAACCATCAAGTTATATTCTGCCTGAATCTCAGGAACGGTTTCGCTAATAGAGATGTTGGTGTCATATAGCTGGTTAAGGACTTTTTGATGTGCTGAAATCAAATCGATGTTTTTTGAAAGTTCAGTCCACATAACTTGAACTTTTTGATATTCATCAGTCGACTTACCGTGAATATTTTCAATCTCAAGTAAGTTTTCGTTAAAGTCTTTTTGAGACTGCTGTAGCTTGGTGATTGCCTCTTGAGAGCCAGACTCAGTTGCTTCAGTTGCTTGCTTAGAAATCGTTTGAGATAACAAACGTAACTCACCAAGACTTCGAATTAACTGGTTATGACGTGGAACGTTATAGAACAAATAGGCTAGAGAAACTAATGCAAGAACAAAACATAAAATTGCTGCATATAGGATTGGCTTGGACTTTTCACTTTCCCCAAATAAACCGGCAAACTGCTCAATTCTTGACTGGATTGTTGCAATAAAATTAACACCCGATTTTTCGGACGCAACCCGACTGCTGCCTTTCTTTTTAAGCTTAAAGCCCATAGCTTTTCCCCAGAAAAATACTCTGTTTTCACAGCGTAAAAATTAGTTTATAAATTTTGTCGATGCATTCATGTAATGTGGGTTTTGCAATAAACGACTAAATAAAAAAACATGCCAGTGTTGGTTATGTTGATGAAAATAACCTTGGCAATATTCTTTTAGATTTTCCTCTAAGTCTGAACTTTGAGAAAAAAAGCTTTTTTTATTAAAGTGCTGAATCCCCAAAACCTGATCTACGACCAACCCCACATACTGGTCGCGATGGCTAATACACAATACTTTTTGAGTTGACGAAAATGAACTTCGTTGCCCTAAAATAAAATGCGCCAAATCAGACACTGAAAGTAATCTGCCCCGAATATTTGCCAATCCCCTTACCCAACTTTGGGTATTTGGAACCGGTGTATATTTTGGCGGATAGATTACTTCTGACACTTCCCCAAGTGGTGCGACGAAGTATTGCCCTCTCATTTCAAAAGCAATTCCTGACCATCGCTGTGCTTCATTTTGAACTGAAGCGTAATTCTTATTACCCCGTTTAGACAAACGAAGTAACTCGATAAATCCATTCGCTGCCATACTCGATCCTATAAAACGGGTACAAAATGCCCGTTATTTATGTTTTTATGGATGGATGAGTTAATTTAGAAATTGTTTAATTACATCAATCAATTGCTTTTCTTCGATTGGTTTAATCAAATAGTCGATTGCACCTTGACGCTTGCCCCATACACGGTCAGTTGCCTGATCTTTAGTACTCACAATAACAACAGGAATATGCTTAGTGTCTTCATCACGAGTAATCTGACGTGTTGCCTGAAAACCATTTACACCCGGCATAACAACATCCATCAAGACAAGATCTGGTTGCTCTGCTTTTGCAAGAGTTACACCATCTGCACCATTTGATGCTTCAAGTACATCATAACCATGTTTTGTTAGGATTTCTTTAAAACGAAAAGTTTCTGTTGGTGAATCATCTACAATGAGAATACGTGCCATTTTTTTGCCCTCAAATTACTGGTTATGAACTTACATGATTACGAATCGCGTTTAACAATTCATCTTTGCTAAAAGGTTTCGTCAAGTATTCATCTGAACCTACCACACGCCCTTTTGCCTGATCAAATAAACCATCTTTACTAGAGAGCATAATAACGGGAATGTTCTGATAATTTTGAGAGTTTTTTATCAAAGCACAAGTTTGATAACCATCTAAACGAGGCATCATGATATCGACAAAAACAATATCCGGATTTGCTTCTGCAATTTTGGACAAAGCTTCAAATCCATCCACAGCAGTAATGACTTCACAGCCTTCGCGCTGCAATAAAGTTTCTGCTGTACGGCGAATGGTTTTTGAGTCATCAATCACCATTACTTTCAGATTTTGGAATGCATCTTCCATTTAATCTTCCATCCCCATAAATATAAAATATAAATGCAATTTAACTTAAATTTGTTTTTACACATTTATACGCATTTTTAACATATCTCACCTTCTATTTTCAATGAGGCATTTTTGTCTACTTTCTCATTTATAAACAATAACTTTTAACCTCATCACACTTTAATTAAAATTATCATTTTTTTTATAATGACTATATTTTTATTCAACTAAATAATAATTAATATAATGAAGATTAAATATTTAAAAATAAGTGGCTTAGCTATCTTTTTTGGGGATTTTCAATGAATGTTAGGATGAAATATGCCTTTTATAGGAACTGCTTGTCTGTATCTATAGGCATTATTTCCTTCGGATCACTTTTTTTCTTAGCTTCTACACTTGCTATTGCCGATACTTCTAAAGCAGTTTGGTATCGTTATTATGATCAACATGGTATTACCAATATTAGTACATCAGTTACTCCAGCCCATATTCGTTATGGTTATGAAGCGCTTGATCGCAATATGCAAGTGATAAAAAGAAACCATTCTTATAATGCTGAAGCCGATTTAAATCAATCGAGTCAACGAGCATTATTGGCACGACATAAAGAACAAGATATTAAATTAAAAAAAGCTTATAGCAATAGTAAGATAGCGTTGATTAAAAGAGATCAGGCATTAGTGTCTATAAAAAAACAAATTAATTATCAGCAGGAACAACTTAATCAACTACAACAAGACAAAATTTTATTTAAACGTCAGGAAATGGAGTATTTCAGAAAAGGAGAAATAACTCCTGAGCGTCATAAGGCTTTGATTGAAAACAATCTAAATAATATTAATCGGGTTAAACAAACGCTTCAAACACTTTCCAAGACCTATAACCGAACTAACAGTGAGTATGAAAATATTATCGAACGTTTAAAAAAGCTTGAATAACTGCAAAGGTTTATCAAGAATAGGGGCAAAATAAAATTTGAATTATAGGATGATGCTGTATGCACACAATGCATCTCACCCCTTCTACTTTTTTTAAACTGAGTATTATTAGTTTATGTTTAATTTTAGCTGCATGTAATCAGCAAGAAACAACCAAAACTACTACATCAACTCCTGCCAAAATTGAGCTTATTCCTCAAGATCTTATTGCAGTTAAACAAGGAGCACTTGACTCTCAAACTGCATTTACAGGAACTATCCGTGCGGTTCAGCAAAGTTCCATTCAGGCACAAGTGAGTGCAACAGCGACAAATGTCACTGCAAATGTGGGCCAACAGGTACAAAAAGGTCAAGTTCTGGTGAGATTGAATAATCAGGACAATGTTGCACGATTAGCACAAGCACGAGCTAACCTTGCATCGGCTCAGTCACAAGCTGAACTTGCACGTAATTTGATGAACCGAAAACAAAGATTATTCAATCAAGGTTTTATTGCTCGTGTCGAGTTTGAACAAAGTCAGGTGGACTATAAAGGGCAGCTTGAAAGTGTAAAAGCGCAACAAGCCAATGTTGATATTGCAAAAAAAGCGGATCAGGATGGAATTATTACCAGTCCAATTTCAGGTGTGATTACTAAACGGCAAGTTGAACCCGGCCAAACCGTATCAGTTGGACAGACACTATTTGAAATCGTAAATCCAGATCAACTTGAAATACAGGCGAAGTTACCCATTGAACAGCAATCTGCGCTTAAGGTAGGTAGCAACATCCAATATCAGATTCAAGGTAATTCTAAACAATTAAATGCAACGCTTACTCGCATTTCACCTGTCGCCGATCAAGACAGTCGACAAATTGAGTTCTTTGCTGCTCCTAAAGAGAAAATTGATTCGTTAAGCATCGGAGCTTTCATTAATGGAAACATTTTGCGCAATGACACTCATCAAGGCCAAACTATTCCTTTAGATAGTATTCAAAATATGCAACATGACCCGTTTGTATGGGTGATACGCAATCACACCATTCAAAAAGTTAAAATTCGGGTGATTGAACAGCGCTATAACGACAATATTGCTTTAGTCGAAGGTTTACAAAGCTCAGATCTGGTAAGCCGTATTCAATTTGAAGATTCCGACATTAATAAAAAAGTGACGGTTACAACCGACAAAAATAAATAAGGTAGCAAATAGCGTATGTGGTTTACTCGAATCAGTGTGAAATACCCCGTTTTTACCATTATGATGATGCTCAGCTTAATGGTACTCGGGTTAGCTTCTTGGAAACGCATGACTGTTGAAGAGTTTCCAAATATAGATTTCCCATTCGTCGTGGTCACTACGCAATATGCGGGTGCGTCGCCTGAAGCGGTTGAGTCAGATATTACAAAAAAACTTGAAGATCAAATCAATACAATTTCAGGAATTAAACAAATTACTTCACGCTCAAGTGAAGGCTTTTCGATGGTGATTGCCGAATTTAATCTCGATACATCTTCAGCGATTGCAGCACAAGATGTTCGTGACAAAATTGCACCCGTCACAGCACAGTTCCGTGATGAAATTGATACACCGATTGTACAGCGCTATGATCCCTCCTCTAGCCCAATCATGTCGGTTGTATTTGAATCAAACAGCATGAGTTTGGCGCAATTAAGTTCGTACGTAGATAAAAAAATTGTGCCTCAGCTTAAAACTGTTTCAGGTGTCGGTAATGTAAATTTATTGGGTGATGCAAAGCGGCAAATTCGAATAAAGGTTATTCCTGCACAATTACAAAGCTACGGCATTGGTATTGATCAGGTCATTAACACCTTAAAAAATGAAAATATTGAAGTCCCTGCCGGAACCTTACAACAAAAAAATTCTGAACTGGTCGTACAGATTCAATCGAAAGTTATCCATCCCCTTGCATTTGGCGATTTGGTGATTGCCAATAAAAATGGTTCGCCCATTTTTTTAAAGCAAGTGGCAACTGTTGAAGACACACAAGCCGAACTACAATCGAGTGCCTTTTATAATGGAAGAACCGCTGTCTCTGTCGATATTTTAAAAAGCTCCGATGCCAATGTCATTAAAGTTGTCGATCAGACTTATGAAACGTTAGAGAAATTAAAAGATCAAATGCCTGCGGGCTTAAATTACAAAGTGGTAGCTGATAGCTCTAAAGGTATTCGTGCCTCAATTAAAGATGTTGCTCGAACCATTATTGAAGGTGCGGCCTTAGCAGTTCTCATTGTTTTACTCTTTTTAGGCTCTTTCCGTTCTACCGTTATTACAGGTCTAACCTTACCGATTACTTTGCTCGGAACCTTAACGTTTATCTGGGCTTTTGGGTTTAGCATTAACATGATGACACTGTTAGCGCTATCGCTCAGTATTGGTTTACTTATTGATGATGCAATTGTAGTGCGGGAAAACATTGTCAGGCATACTGAACTTGGCAAAGACCACGTCACTGCAGCTCTTGAAGGGACAAAAGAAATTGGTTTAGCCGTACTCGCAACTACACTTACCATTGTGGCAGTATTTCTACCTGTAGCCTTCATGGGTGGTCTGATTGGACGCTTCTTTTATCAATTTGGTGTAACGGTCAGTACCGCTGTTTTAATTTCAATGTTTATTAGTTTTACACTCGATCCAATGCTATCAGCCCACTGGAAAGATCCAGTCAAGAAAAAAGACAATTGGCTACAACGGTTTTTTGACCATATTTCTAATTTGCTAGATCGGCTTGCTCATGTTTATGAAAAGCTATTAAAACTTGCTCTACGCTTCCGTTTCATTACAGTCATTATTGCAATCGCCTCATTATTTGCTGCATTAGGACTATCTAAACTGATTGGGACCGAATTTGTACCTACACCAGATAAAGGTGAAGTGCGTATCCAGTTCGAAACTCCTGTAGATGCTTCTTTGGAATATACTCAAGCAAAATTACATCAGGTCGATCAAATTATTAGGCAATTCCCTGATGTCGTTTCTACTTATGGCGTAGTCAACAGTGAAGTCGACTCTGGTAAAAACCATGCGGGTTTAGGGGTGACCTTAAAGCCAAAACAAGAACGTAGCTCAGATCTTAATACACTCAACAACGAGTTCCGTGATCGTTTACAAACAGTAGCAGGTATTCGAATAACTTCTGTTGCCGCAGCACAAGACTCTGTCTCTGGCGGCCAAAAGCCCATCATGATTTCTATTAAAGGATCTGACCTAAATGAACTACAGAAAATTTCAGATCGCTTTATCGCTGAAATGGAAAAAATTCAAGGCGTAGTTGATTTAGAAAGTTCATTGAAAGAACCTAAACCAACTTTGGGTGTTAATATTAATCGTGTACTAGCAAGTGATTTAGGCTTATCTGTATCCCAAATTGCGAATGCAATTCGACCATTAATTGCGGGTGACAATGTCACCACGTGGGAAGACCGTGACGGCGAAACTTATGATGTAAATTTACGTTTAAATGAAAATAAACGTATGCTTCCACAAGATGTGCAAAATTTATATATCAATTCTAATAAGACCAATGCAACCGGACAAAGTATATTAGTTCCACTAAGTGCAGTTGCAATGACCGAAGAAAAGCTCGGTGCTTCACAAATTAACCGACGTGATCTTGAGCGTGAGGTTTTGATTGAGGCAAATACCTCAGGTCGCCCGAGTGGCGATATTGGTCAAGACATCGACAAAATGCAAAAGGCGTTTAAGCTACCAGCAGGCTATACATTTGATACACAAGGGGCAAATGCCGATATGGCTGAATCTGCGGGATACGCATTAACAGCCATTACCCTATCGATTGTATTTATTTATATCGTGTTAGGTTCTCAGTTCAATAGCTTTATTCATCCAGCGGCCATTATGGCGTCTTTACCTTTATCATTAATTGGGGTTTTTCTTGCCCTCTTCTTGTTCCAAAGCACCCTAAATCTGTTTTCAATTATTGGTATTATCATGCTGATGGGGCTTGTCACTAAAAATGCGATTTTGCTAATCGATTTTATTAAGAAAGCAATGGATCAGGGTGTCAGCCGTTATGATGCGATTTTACAAGCGGGGAAAACCCGTTTACGTCCAATTTTAATGACAACAAGTGCTATGGTGATGGGGATGGTCCCTTTAGCTTTAGGTCTTGGTGAAGGTGGTGAGCAAAGCGCACCAATGGCTCATGCTGTGATTGGTGGTGTAGTTACCTCTACCCTGTTGACTCTTGTAGTTGTACCCGTCATTTTCACTTATCTGGATGACTTGAAAAACTTTATGCTGCGTCAAACTCGACGATTCATGTCATAATGCAGCGATTATCGTATAATCTGCGTTTTTATAACGCTTAACTTTTAGGACTTTTTCCATGCGCGCAAGCCGCTTTTTATTTGCAACGTTGAGAGAAACCCCAAATGATGCTGAAGTGATTTCACACCAGCTCATGTTACGTGCGGGGATGATTCGTAAATTGGCATCTGGTTTATATACATGGCTGCCGATGGGAACACGTGTGCTTAAAAAAGTAGATGCGATTGTTCGTGAAGAAATGAACCGTTCAGGCGCTATGGAAGTATTCATGCCCGTGACTCAACCCGCAAGTCTTTGGGAAGAATCAGGTCGATATGAACAATACGGTCCTGAATTATTACGTTTTAAAGATCGTCATACGAACCCATTTGTACTTGGGCCAACGCATGAAGAAGTTATTACGGATATGGCGCGTAACGAATTAAAAAGTTATAAGCAGCTTCCTGTAAATTTCTATCAAATTCAAACTAAATTCCGTGATGAAATCCGTCCACGTTTTGGTGTAATGCGTTCACGTGAGTTCATCATGAAAGATGCTTATTCTTTCCATGCAACTCAAGAATCATTACAAGAAACTTATGACGTGATGTACGACACCTATAGCCGTATTTTCACTCGCTTAGGTTTAGATTTCCGTCCAGTTCAAGCTGACACAGGCTCGATTGGTGGTTCAGCTTCACATGAGTTCCATGTATTGGCTTCAAGTGGTGAAGATGACATCGCATTTTCAACTGAGTCTGATTATGCAGCAAACGTTGAAATGGCTGAGGCTGTTTTAGTTGGTGAACGTGCAGCACCGACACAAGAACTAAAATTGGTTGAAACACCAAACCAAAAAACAATTGATGATGTTTGCCAATTCTTAAATGCTGATCCAAAGCAATCTGTTAAAGCATTATTGGTTCAAGGCGTTGCTGATGAAAAAGGTAATGTTCCTGTCGTTGCTCTATTTATACGTGGCGACCACGAACTGAATGAGATTAAAGCTGAGAAGCATCCTTTAGTTGCGGCTCCTCTTACTTTTGCAACTGAAGAACAACTTCAAGCATTTGGTTTAACTGCTGGCTTTACTGGTCCACAAGGTTTAGTCGAAAAAGGCTTAACTGTCATTGTTGACCGTGCTGCATCTGTTCTTTCAGACTTCGTTGCTGGTGCAAACGAAGCAGACAAACATGCAGTTGGCGTAAACTGGGAACGTGATGCGCAAATTAGCGAAGTTTTTGATTTACGTAATGTGGTTGAAGGCGATCCATCTCCAGATGGCAAAGGCACATTACAAATTAAACGTGGTATTGAAGTAGGTCATATTTTCCAGCTTGGTACTAAATACTCCGAAGCTTTAGGGTGTAAAGTTCTAGGTGAAGATGGTAAACCATTTACAGTAACCATGGGATGTTACGGTATTGGTGTAACACGTGTTGTTGCAGCTGCAATTGAACAAAACTACGATGACAAAGGTATTATCTGGCCTCAAGCCATTGCACCTTTTGAAATTGCCATTGTTCCAATGAATGCGCACAAATCACCACGTACTCTTGAAGCAGCAGAATCACTTTATGCAGAACTTCAAGCTCAAGGCTTTGACGTATTACTTGATGACCGTAACGAACGCCCAGGCGTTAAATTCTCTGACCTTGAGTTAATGGGTATTCCACACCGTATTGTGATTGGTGAAAAAGGTCTTGATGCGGGTACGTTTGAATATAAAGGCCGCCGAGATGCTGAAGCGAGCAATTTAACGAAAGAAGAGCTTTTAGCTAAGTTAGCGCGTTAATAAATACTAAATAAAAAAGCAGCTTTTAGAAGCTGCTTTTTTTAACTCAACTTTATGCCTGAACCGTTAAGTCTTTAATAGTTGTCGATGAACCATTGTTTTTAACCGACTCAATTCCTTTATCTCGTGAAGCTTCACTTGCATAGAACTGACTCGTGCCAATAATTTGATGATTTGCAGCTTTTAAATTGAAGTAAGGTTTTCCATTCTTTGCAGTTAAACGCTCATATCGGGCGTCATCACCACTATTTTTCTGAATTGATTCAATACCATTTACAGCAGAGGCTTTTGCCTTATATAGCTCGCTATTTAAAATAGGTTCACCATTACCTGCCTTTAGGATAAAGCGATATTGTCCATCACTCGCTTGTGAAATTTCGTACCATCCTGCCATAAAAACCTCATTTTTTTGTTGGTGTGGGTATGACTTTCGTTATTATTCTGGACGAAAGTTTTTTGTTATTAATAACAATATAAAGCCCCAATTATTCCTTGAATAGCCCATTTTTTATACTTTTTCGTAATAAAATTAGAATGATGTTAGAAATTTAAAAAGCAGAGATATATACATCTATCTCTGCTGAAATGTAATAATAATTAACAGTTTAAGCTTTTTTTACAAATTCAGATTTTAATTTCATCTGACCAATGCCATCAATTTTGCAATCAATATTATGGCCATCACTTGCATCTGGAACTAAACGAATCGTTTTTACCTTTGTACCGACTTTAACGACTGAAGATGAACCTTTAATTTTTAAGTCTTTAATTACAGTGACGCTGTCGCCATCTGCCAAGACATTTCCATTCGCATCTTTAATAATTTCTTGTTCTTCAGTAAGCGATGCTTCTCCTTCTTTCCACTCATGTGAACATTCAGGACAAATCAATAAGTCGCCATCTTGGTAAGTATATTCTGATTGGCATTTTGGGCAGTTTGGCAAAGACATGAAAAAAATCTCAAAAAGTATATTATGCGAGATACCACTCATTTTTTAAAGTTTTAAATAAAAGACTTTTACCAAAAAAAAATTTATATATTCATTTTAAGTTTTTACTTAATAAATATTCTTTCAAAATAATTGCATGGTTATTTTCAACATCTTTTGCTGAATATAAAAGCGTAACTGTATGCTCAGCTACAATCTTTTGCAGCTCTTCAACTGTGGAGTTGGTTTCAAGCTCTTTTAAATAACGCTGCTTAAATTCTTCCCAATGATCTGGCGTTGCAGCATGGAACCATTTTCTAAGTTCAGTTGAAGGAGCCACTTCTTTTAGCCACAAATCTAAATGAGCATTCTCTTTACTAATTCCCCTGCTCCATAGGCGGTCAACCAAAATTCGCTTACCGTCACTAGGGTCGGCCTTTTCATAAATTCTTTTAATATGTATATCCATCGTTTTTCTCTGCATACAACTTATATTTTGGAGTTATAAAATTATTCTATATTTTATTCATTTAGAATAAAGCTCAAAAAGAAAAAGTGAGCAGAAATAAATCTACTCACTTTTATATGTGACTCTAAAAATAACTTTTTATTGGTCTGGAATTTCAGCTTCAACTAATAACGTGAGTAAAGATAGTGATTCTTGCCATCCTAAGTAGCAGGCTTCTACAGGAATAACTTCAGGTATTCCTTCTTGTGTAATGTGCACTTCTGTACCCACCATTACCGTTTTTAATGTAATAGTGACTTGCATAGTTCCGGGTAAATTTGGATCATCGAATTGATCGTTGTAGCGAATTAATTCATTTGGAATTAATTCCACATATGTTCCACCAAAAGCATGTGTTGAACCTGTTGAAAAATTGGTAAAGCTCATTTTGTATGAGCCACCAACATTTGCATCAAAATTATGAACCTTGGCAGTAAAACCGTGGGGTGGCAACCACTTTACTAAAGCATCTGGATCTAAAAATGCACGATAGACTCGCTCGGCTGGAGCCTTAAACACACGATGAAATTTTACTGTTCCTGTTGTCATCGTATTCTCCTTATTTTAATTTCCCTAAAATTATTGAAATTATCGTTATTAGCTTAAACCTTCCAATTTATCCAAACGTATATTTTTGGTGTTTTTTTAAACTAAAAATCGGTATACAGCACAAAATCAAATTACGAAAACTATGGCTGATTTTTTAGTAAAAATGGAGCAAAATAGTCAGCAATCATAAAGAAACATATTGAATTTGAGATTAATCATGAGTCTGCTCGCTTTCTCCTCATATGCTTTAAACGGTGTAGATGCACAAAAGTTTTTACAAGGCCAAGTTACTGTAGATACTGAACGTTTAGCTGAAAATACAACTCGCTATACAGCTATTTGTGATCTTAAAGGTCGTATTCACTTTGGCTTATGGCTAAAGAAAATTAATGCTGAAAGTTTTGAAATTGTAGTTACTCAAGATCAAGCTGAAGAGTTTGCCAAGCACATTAAAAAATATGGCGCCTTTTCAAAAATGACCTTAAGTGAACAAGGCATTGTGTTCCCAAAAGTAGTGAATCATCAAACTGAGTTCACTACTGCTGAAACTGATATTTCTGAATGGCAAAAACAAGCCATTATGACTGGTCAAGCTTGGATTACACAGACAACGGAACATGAATTCCAACCACAGGAATTACGTTTACATCAACGTGAAGGCGTCAATTACGACAAGGGCTGTTACTTAGGCCAGGAAATTGTGGCACGCCTTTGGTTTAAAGCAAAACCAAAACACTGGTTACATCTTGTGCAAGGTACAGGTGAAGCACCAGCTTCAGCAACTCAATTAAATAACGATGTAGAAGTCGTTAATAGTATTGCAAATGATGAAGGCTATCTTGCTTTAGTTGTAGCTAAACCTGCTGCTCTTCAAGAGTTAGGGGTTCAAGTTCTTGAGTTACCAGAAGCTTTAAGTGGCGACGTAGCAAGACCACAATAATAACTTTTATTAGTTCAAACTGCCCACTGCTAAGTTAGTGGGCTTTTTTATAGATACAAAACACTAATGATTTCATTATATTAGAACGTCAATTTTTTAAGCTTTATATGCCATCATTAGCCCTGTTGTAATTCAAGAGAAAAAAGATGAAAACTAAACTTGCTACACTCATGTTGGGTCTGGCTATTTTCGGTTCTGCTCACGCTGATGTTAAAACACTTGAACAAAATCTTAAGACGAATTATCCCGATTTGCCTGTAAAAGGTGTTTATCAATCTCCTGTACAAGGTATTTATGAAGTGTATACAAGCGGTCGCATTGTCTATACAAACCAAGATGCGAAATACTTTTTTGTTGGTAATTTAGTCGACATCAAACAACAAAAAAATATGACTGAAGAACGAATTGCCGAATTGAGTAAGATTGACGTTAAAAGTTTGCCATTAAATCAGGCCATTAAATATGTAAAAGGTAAAGGCGAACGTACGATCTATATCTTTAGTGACCCTGATTGCCCATATTGCCAGCGTCTAGAACAAAATATGGTTGGGGTTGATAACGTAACGGTATATGTATTCCTTTATCCTCTCACCAGTTTGCATCCAAATGCTGAAAAAGTTTCAAATCAAATCTGGTGTTCAAAAAATCCGGCAGAAGCTTGGACAAACTACATGCTTAATCGCAAATTGCCAACAAATAGCAAAAGTTGCTCAAGCCCAATTCAGAAAAATATCGCTTTAGGTCAAAAATTAAATATCGATGGAACACCTACTCTGTTCTTGCAAGATGGCCAAAGACTCTCTGGTGTACCAACTGATGCCAAGCAAATTGAAGCATTACTTCAGTCAGCAAAATAACAATATTACCCACTCCATTTTATGAATGTGGGTGGGTATTTTTCTCCACAATTTGCCCAAAGTGCAGTGCTTTATATACAAATCGGCTGTTTACTTTCATCAATCAATATTTATGATGAGAAATTGAAACTCTTTAATGCATCAATGGATTGATGTAGCTACGAAGTAAAAGGTTAAAAAGAAATGAAGAAATTACTAATCGCAAGCCTAATCACCCTTTCAAGTGCATCAATTTTTGCAGCTGATAACACAGCGACTGCTGCGAAAACCGATGTTTTCAAACAAGCTGAACAACTCTATGCAGCAAAAAATTATTCTGCTGCATTTCAGGAAATGCAACGCTTAGCCCAATCAGGTAATGCCCAAGCTATCTATAACTTAGGCTATATGACTCAAATGGGCCAAGGTACAGCAAAAGACTCTTCTAAAGCCCTTAAATACTATGAAGACGCTTCAAATAAAGGCTACGCCCAAGCAAGTTACACGCTTGCACAAATTTATGAGACTGGTGAATTAGGTGTTGCTAAAGATAGCAATAAATTCAGTCAATATGTTCAAAAGGCATCTGCTCAAGGTTCTGATGATGCAACTGTAAAAATTGCGACGATTTTATTTGCTCAGAAAAAACCGCAGTCACATCAAATCGCCCTGCAAAAATTGGCACCTTTAATTCGAAAAGGCAACTACCCTGCGATTCAGGTCAAAGCACTTTACGATATTAGCCAAGGGGTTGAAAATAAAAATCCTTTAATGAAACGCCAAGGCATTGAGGCTTTACAGTCAATTGCACAAAAAGGTTATGCACCTGCTTCTATGGCTTTAGCAACCATGATGGCAAATGGCAATATCATTCCGCAAAATCTACCTGAGGCCAAAAAGATTTTTACTGAACTTGCCAATCAAAATGTTCCAAATGCTAAAGAATCGTTAGCTTCGGTTGATAAGATTATTGCAGAAAAGAGCAAACAGGCTGCCAATGCTCCAACACAGCCAGTACCGAAAAAATAATGAATGATATAAGCCCCTCATGGGGCTTTTCTTTTACCACCACAAAGCAATCAGCCCGCTAACACCAATAAAACCAACAATCGTACTAATCATAAGCGGTGTTAATGCTTTTTCATTTAAGCCATAGGCTTGTCCAAAAATTCCAAAAGCAATCGGCATTGGTAAAGCAGCAATTAATGTTCCTGCATAAAGCATTTCACGACTTACATTGGGAGTGATCAAAAAGAGTGAAAAAATCACGGATGGCATGAGGATAACTTTCAATATCGCCAACAAAACGCTTTCTATATTTACTGTTGTAATTCCAATACCGACTAGACTTCCGCCAATGGCAAACAAAGCCAAAGGTGAAGCTGTACGCCCAAGTAACTCAAGTGATTGATCAAGCGTTGTAGGAAGGTTAACATCTAAAAGAATGCATCCCATCCCAACCAAAATAGCAATAATGACAGGATTCTTAAGTAAGTTTAAAAAAGTCTGTTTTAAAAGCGGCAAAAGATTTTGTTGTTGATGTAAACCAGCTTCGGCCAAAATCAACATGAGTGCGACAATCAATAAATTTTCAATAATAAGTGTTAAAGAAATATAGATCGCAGCATGATTACCTATCAGCATGGTCAAAATAGCCGTTCCCATAAATCCAGTATTGGACATAGATGCACCCATCGAGATGACGGCGCTATGAGTTAAGCTATTTTTAAAATATTTTCGATAGAGAATGAAAGCCAAGAAAAATAAAATTAAGGACCCTCCGCCATAAGCAATAAAATAAGCGGGATGCCAAATATCTTGTAAATTTTTATTCGCCAATGAGTGAATTAAAAATGCGGGTAAGGAGATTTTAATTACGAATGCGCTAAGTGCCCTGATTTGTTCAGGTGTTACCAATTTGATGAGAACACAAATATAGCCCATCAATAGCAATATCAAGATAGGTAAAATAACCTGAAAAACCACTGACCGTCCTCACTTAGCGAAAGAAAAATGGGCAAAGATGACTTTGCCCAATACAATTAAAAAGAGTTAAAAAGCTGTTTTAATCCATGAGGTTGGCAACGCAAATACTGAGGTGCAATTTTAACTTCTGCACCTAAAGCGGCTGCTGCATGCCAAGGCCATCTTGGGTCATATAACATTGCACGAGCAAGACCAATAGCATCGGCTTGCTGGTTTTCCAAAATTTGTTCAGCGTGGTCTGGCTCAGTAATTAACCCTACAGCAATGACTGGAATAGACACATGCTTTTTGACTTGTTCAGCAAAAGGAACTTGGTAGCCGGCTCCAATCGTAATAGATTGATGCTCGTGCAAACCACCACTAGACACATGCACGTAGGCTGCGCCCAATTGCTCTAAAGCTTTTGATAAACCCACTGTAGACTCAATATCCCAATGCTCAATACTTTCTAACCAATCGGTCGCAGACAATCTAACACCTACAGGATAACCTTCTGGTACAGCGAGTTTAATTGCCTGAAGAACCTCAAGGGTCATACGCATACGGTTTTCTAAAGAACCGCCATATTCATCAGTTCGCTGATTCGCAATTGGCGATAAGAATTGATGTAGTAAGTAACCGTGCGCCGCATGAATTTCAATCAACTCAAATCCAGCCTCTACTGCACGTTTTGCAGCTGCAGCAAAGTCTTGTTGAACTTGTTTAATCTCAGCAATGGTCAAAGCATGGGGCGCTGCATCATGCACTGAAAAGGTACTTTCACTTGGAGCAACCGTTTGCCAACCATGAGGCTGATCTTTTGCAATCTGACCTTTACCTAACCACGGTTTTTCAGTAGATGCTTTACGGCCTGCATGTGCTAACTGAATTCCAAATGGCATCGGTGAAAGTGTATGAACCTTAGCTAACAACGTTTTGATTTGGTCACGTTGCTGATCATTCCACAGTCCAAGGTCAGCATAGCTAATTCGACCTTCAGGCTGTACAGCAGTCGCCTCCACAATACAGAGCCCTGCACCAGACAATGCATAATTTGCCCATTGCTGTTCATGCCAATAGGTAATTTCACCGTCATCTGTTGCCGAATATTGGCACATCGGAGCAATTACAATTCTATTGACCAGTTGTAGTGAACCAAAGTTAACCGTTTCAAATAATTTTGCCATTTTTAATTCCTAGAATTGCTTAATTACACGTAAACCTGCACTCCAGTTACGTCCATCCGCTGGTTCAAAGTAGCGTCCATTACCATCATTTACGATCACTGAACCTGCATAGTTTTTATCAAATAGGTTATCGACACGGGCAAAGCTATTCACTTTCCAATCGCCCATTACCCATACATAACCAACATTAGCTGAGGTTACACTGTAGCTCGGTGCTGCGTCACTGTTGGTATCATTCACGTATACTTTATCCATATACTGTACATCTACACCACCATATAGACCGTGCGATGGCTGCCAAGCCAAAGAGGCATAAGCTTGGTTTTTGGCAATTCCAGGAATGGCATTGCCTGATGGAATTTGAGCAATATTCCCTAAAGCTGGAATATCAGCATCAAAAGTTGCATCTAAATATGTATAGCTTGCAGTCGCTGTTAAATCTCTCCATAACTTTTTATTCCATGCAAATTCTACCCCCTCACGCAAGGTTTTATCTGCATTGCGGAAAGTTGATCGGCCATTTGAGCTTCCAGCAGAAACGATGTCATCTTTGGTTTTAGTCTGGAATACCGCCAAAGTAAAATCACCTAAATAGTTTTGTGATTTTAAGCCCGTTTCATAGGTATCGCTTGTTGATGCCGTTAAATCAAAATTAAAACCACTTTTGCCGTCTGGTCGATATGCCATTTCAGTAAAAGTGGGTGTTTCAAAGCCTTTGGCATAACTTACATAGGCCATAAGCTCAGGTATAATTTGCCAGCTTAAAGCAGTAGAAGGTAAAACTTTATTATAATCAGTCTTACCACTATCATCGCCATTGCTTAAATAGTTATCTTCCGACTTATAGTGGACATTGCTATAGCGTACACCTGTATCTAAACGCCATGTTGGTAAGAACTGCCATGAAGCTTGCAAATAGGGGTCAATATTCCACAAAGTATTGTCTTCATCACGGCGTAGATTACCTTTGACGCCATAAGAAGGCTGACCGTTTACTAAATTAAAGTTTTCGAAACCTTTACGGTCTTCATCCATTGCATCAAGTGCAACACCAACGCTTACAGTGGTATTTGAAAGCAACTCTTTACCTGTCCAACGGAAATCGGCACCATAATAATTACGCTCAAAATCAATCACTCCACCCGCATGGTTTACATTCGCATCTTGTGTTGACTTAGGAATAGATTGATATTGAGTCACTTGGCGATTACCTAAATATGCCATCGCATAAAGCTCATTATGGTCATTAATCGGTTTAGACCAAGTCACACCCGTTTGAGTCTGCTCAATATCTTTACGGACATTAAATTGCTTTAAAAATGGGACTTGTTGCTTCGGATTGGCATTCCACTGATCACGGGTCAAGCCCTGCGGATCGTCTGCATGGATTTTGACATAGTTGGTCACCCAGTTGATTTTACTACCATCATCAAGATTCCAACTGAGCTTTGCATTGTTTAATACTTTTTCTGCACCGCTATGTTCTCGGTAACCATCCGTATCGAAATATGATGAACTAATAACATAGCTTGGTTCATTCGCGCCCTTTGCCCCGCCTTGTAGCACGAGTCCTGCTCTGCTTTTATCGTGGCTGCCTCCCGAATAGCTCAGCTCAATTGAGTCCTTCCCTTGCCCTTCTTTAGTAGTCGTTAAAATTGTCCCGCCCGATGAGTTTCCATAAAGTGAAGAAAAAGGTCCTGTTAGAACTTCAACATGATCCAAACTACTTAAATCGATATTAGACGTTTGGCCTTGTCCATCTGGCATTGTCGCAGGAATACCATCCACATATAGACGAATACCACGGACACCAAAAGTAGAACGTGCACCAAAACCACGCATAGACAGTTGTAAATCTTGAGCATAATTTTCACGATTGCGAAGCTGTAAACTCGGGACACCCTTCACAACTTCAGTTAAATTTACTTGTGAAGAAGTATCAGCTTGAGGTGCATCTATTCGAAAAACCGAAGCTGGTGTTTGCAAATAGGTTGTATCGGTACGTGTCGCTTCCACATGTAAAGTTGGCAATTTGGCCACGTCTGAATTTAAGTCTTCTGCCCACACAATCGGGCTAGAAATACAGCCCATACTCATCAAAATACAGTAATGAAGTCGGTCTAAGCGTAATAATGACATGCTTATTTCCTTTGTTTATATTGTAGTTATGATAACAAAAGCAGTGTCTTGTCTGGCTATTGAATTCGGTCTGTATTGTTGTAAATCTGGAACAATCCTCATCAATATCCAAAAATTTACTTCCAGATTAAAATTATCGACTCAAAGATGGATGATCTTTCCAGCAATATCGTTCAGGCCAATCTTTTGCCTCTTCGGCATAATCAATTCCAATACGTGGCGTCAATACCACTTCTGGCTGTGTTGATGCTGCTTCCACCCACAAACCAGATTCTTCACCCAAAGTCTGGCCTTTTAAAGATCGATCAATGCCTAAATAACGGGTCAATTTGCCCGGTCCAGCCAAAAGCTTATAATCTTTTTTGGTTGAAGCACCACTTAAAAATGCAGAACGAATCATTACCCCTTCAGGAATACCTTCTGTCTGAGTAATAAGATTAAGCATTTCATACATGCCATAAATTAAATAGACATAAATCGTACCACCAGGGCGATACATTACATCTGTTCGTGCTGTCCGTTTATCATTGTAGCTATGGCAAGCTTTATCGCGAACACCCAAATAAGCTTCTGTTTCACTAATTGTAGAGCGGATGACTTGACCATCAGATTGCCGCTTACACAATACGCAACCGATTAAATCATAAGCCACTTCTGAGGTTTCACGTTGAAACCAGCTTAATGGTAAAATATCTGACATAGTAATCTCTGAAATATTACATACCACACGTTATACTTGATTAATCCAGTATATCTGTTAATTCTGCGAGTTGGCATGCCTGAGTTACCCGAAGTCGAAACAACCAAAACCAGTTTATTTCCGCTATTGAATCAAAAAGTTCAAAGTATAGAGGTACGTAACCCAAGTTTACGTTGGCCTATACCAGATGATGTTCAAAAACTTGTTGGACAACGTCTGATTGGCTTAAATCGACGTTCAAAATATATTTTGGCAGAATTTGAACAAGATCAAATGCTTTGGCATTTAGGAATGTCAGGTAGCTTTCGCCTGTGTCAACCGAACGATGAACTGAGAAAACATGATCATCTGATTATTCAATTTGAAGATCAACAGTTACGCTATCATGACCCACGTCGTTTTGGCTGTATTCTTTGGCTTAACCCAGAAACTCAAGGCAAACTGATAGATACTTTAGGGCCTGAACCTTTAAGTAACGACTTTCATGCAGAATATCTAGCTTCCAAACTTAAAAACAAAGCTGTCGGCATAAAAATTGCACTTATGGATAACCATGTTGTAGTCGGTGTAGGCAATATCTATGCAACCGAAAGCTTGTTTAATGTGGGTATTCACCCAGCCCAGCCCGCTGGTGACTTAAGCATGCAACAAATTGAGAAACTGGTTGTCGAGATTAAACGTATTTTAAAGTCGGCAATTGAGTTGGGTGGCTCGACTTTACGAGACTACAGCAATGCCATGGGAGAAAATGGTTATTTCCAGCAAACATTGCTTGCTTATGGTCGTGCTGGAGAAATGTGTGTTAACTGTGAAACCCCATTAGAAAACTTGAAACTTGGTCAGCGTGCCAGCGTATTTTGCCCACAGTGCCAACCGCTTAAAAAGCTGAGAAAGCCTTAATTTTTTGGAGGAAGACAACATGCAAACAGCAATTGTCCGACATATTTTAGTCAAAGATAAAGACTTAGCCGAACAGCTAAAAAAGAAGCTACAAAGTGGTGCTGATTTTGCCAAGCTTGCTAAACAATATTCTACCTGTAACTCGGCAAAGCGTGGTGGTGAACTTGGCGAAGTCAAAAAAGGGCAATTGGTGCCTGTTATTGATAAAGTTGTTTTTACAGCTGCTGAACGTGTGCTACAAGGTCCAATCAAAAGCCAATTTGGCTATCATCTTTTAGAAGTTAAATTCAGAATGGGTAGCTTACGATAGTTTCCTCTCAAGCTCTCTATAAAGATAATTTAACTTAATAAACGATAGCCTAGTTACTCAACAAAAGAGGTCATTATCAACCTCTTTTATCTTTTAAATTTACCACCAATATTCTAGTTGCATGCCAAAATTTGACCCATGTCCTGTGTTATAAAAATCACTGTCAGGATATAAACGGTCTCTCAGATTCTGTTCATCTTTGTTCCAAAAGGCATAGGTATAATACAAGCGAAGCTCAGGTCTATCGTAAAATCCTGTCCCTTTTAGTGACCACGTGGGTGCAATAGTTAACTTGGTTAGATTTCGATTTTGATCGTTACTGTCTATCTGATCAAAGCCAATTTCGGTCGATATTTTAAAATGATCGTGTACAACATAAGCCAACCGAGAACCTATCGAAAACCATTCACTGTCATGCTGATTTTTATACTTATCTTTTTGATATAGAAATTGAGCTTGTCCATTGAAACGCTTATTTTCAGAATCCCAATCTAAAACTTCAATAAACCTTAAAGAAGAGTTATCTCTATCTAGCTCCGGATTGCCGGTATAACTTAGTCCCATACCCGCTCCTTCGCCATACTGCAAAGCGATTGTATTTTTACCATTTAAGACATTCGACGTTATATTCTGCAAAGTTAAAGCCCACCCTGTATGATCTGCATCAATGATAGATAATCCCGTATTCAGTTTGTTTGTATCGTTTAGCTGAATGTCTTTTACGGTAAAATCATGTCTATTAATATAATTTTTCTGAAATACATTATCTTTTCTAGAGAAAATATAGCTCAATGACAGATCATTAATCTTATAATTATCGATACCAAATCCTGTTCCACTTTGGTTCCAATAGAATAAATCAGATATATGAATATCATTTCGATTATAAAATCTTCTTCCTAGCCAAATATTTGCGCCATTTAAATAAGAAATATTTTTCCAATCTAGATAGATCTGGTTTAAGCGAGTATACCCATCATCACCACGAAAACTTAGGCTTTGACCATACTGGTTATAAAATTGAAGCATTCCATTAATAGTAATCTCAGAATTATCATTCAGTTTTAGTAGACTCTGTTTAGCAAATAGCTCTGCATATTGTTCACATTCATTTCCAAGACGGTATTTTGAAGGCGCACCAGTAAGTTGAAAACATTCTTGTATTTCTCCACTTTCGGTAGCTCCTATGCCTGTACGTACATATCCTCCAATTTCAGCAGCAAAAATAAGTTGTGATATGACATACAGCGTTACTCCAATCATCCAAGGAGACTTCTTCATTTAAAATTCCTTTTTAAGCGTGAGTTTTCCACGCTTACTTATATTCCAAGCAAGGTTGGATAAAAGGAGGTTTAGTTATGAGAAATAAATTGGAGAGTATTAGACTAATTTGAAAAGGCTCAAATAGAGCCTTAAATATTTTATTTCCTAAAAATTACATCAAAAAAGTAAAACGATAGTTATAAAATAATTTTTTAATTTAAATATTTTTAGCATGAACATTCATTTGATAGGTCCAAGCTTTAATGATTTCTCCTGATTCTAGTTTTACATCTGCGATTACACGCTGATATTGAAAACCTTCAAAATCATCTAGCATCTGCCAGTTTTCGGTAAGTTTTTCTGTGCTAAACACATAACCTTCCACCCAATCTGCTTGCGAATCTAACTCAAGCGCTTTTAAACCTTTATCTGGCCCCCAATCTAAAATATGGATCACTCCTCGTACACTTGCTTTCGTCCAGTCACCACCAATCTGCTCTAAAATATGAGCGTTTGCTTGATTTGGACATAAAGTGCCATACACAAAAAGCTGATTCATTTATTTATATCCTTTTTAAATATACGCAATTAAGCATATCTGTACTTTGATAATTTTAACAATATCTATAGTTCAGCATAAAATACTCATTAATAAAAAACGGTACTCTTGGTACCGTTTTTTATTTCAAATTTTATTAAGCTTGTTTTTTCAACTCATCACGAATTTCACGCAATAACTGAACATCTTCAGGAGTTGCAGCTGGAGCTTCTGGCTCATTCTTATCACGGCGAAGTCTGTTTAATAATTTCACCATCAAGAATACAACCCAAGCTAAAATCAGGAAGTTAATTAGAATGGTGAGAAAGTTACCATAAGTTAATACGTTGATACCTGCTTTTTGTAAGGCATCTAAAGATTGTAAATTGTTAGGGTTTGAACCTAACACAATAAACTTTTGAGAGAAATCAACACCACCACCAGTAATTACAGTGATAAGCGGCATGATGATATCTTTAACTAAAGAGTCCACGATTTTGCCAAAAGCACCACCAATAATCACACCAATGGCTAAATCCATCATATTGCCTTTAATGGCAAATTCTTTAAATTCTTGAATAATACTCATCTAAACATCTCCAGATGTCGGGGGTCGAAATACATCATATTTTTCTTTTTCATTGGCATCTTATCGGATTAGATAGTACTCGCCATGATATTGATAATTTAATATTTTTATCAAAAAAAGAAAGCTATTTCACACTTTAACAACATATTCTCTTACAAGAAAAATATGATTTTAAGCCTAATTTAATTTCAAATAAACGATTAAAAAAACCGCTAAATTAATTTAGCGGTTTTTTCTTTTTCAGTTAAGAAAAATTATTTATCACGGTTACGTTTACGTTCATTTTCAGTCAAGTAACGCTTACGGATACGAATTGATTTAGGTGTTACTTCAACTAATTCGTCATCTTCAATGAATTCAAGCGCTTGTTCAAGCGTATATTCAATTGCAGGTACTAAAGTTAAAGCATCATCTGTACCAGATGCACGAACGTTAGTTAATTGTTTCGCCTTAGTCGGGTTTACAACCATATCGTCTGAACGAGAGTTAATACCCACGATCATACCTTCGTAAACTTCCAACTGTGGTTTAGCGAACAAACGACCACGGTCTTGTAAGCTGAACAATGCATAGCCCAAGCAAGTACCTTGAACCATAGAAATCAATACACCGTTTTGACGTTTCGCAACAGTACCTTGTTTAACAGGACCATAATGCGAGAAGCTTGAAGTCATGATCCCTGTACCAGAAGTCATGGTCAAGAATTCAGAACGGAAACCGATCAAACCACGTGAAGGTACAGTTGCTTCAATACGGATACGGCCTTTACCGTCAACTTCCATATTGGTCATCTCGCCCTTACGGTGACCCATTTGTTCCATTACAGCGCCTTGATGCTGTTCTTCAACGTCAAAAGTTACGTTTTCGTAAGGCTCTTGTCTTTCACCATCAATTTCTTTGATGATTACTTGTGGACGTGATACGCCCATTTCAAAGCCTTCGCGACGCATGTTTTCAATTAAAACTGAAAGGTGAAGTTCACCACGGCCAGATACTTTGAAACGGTCTGGACTGTCAGTATCTTCAACACGTAACGCTACGTTATGAATTAATTCGCGGTCAAGACGTTCACGGATATTACGTGAAGTTACGAATTTACCTTCTTTACCAGCAAACGGAGAGTTGTTTACTTGGAAAGTCATAGATACTGTAGGTTCATCTACAGATAAAGCTGGTAATGCTTCAACATTTTTCGGATCACAAATCGTGTCAGAAATGTTAAGTGCGTCGATACCAGTAATACATACGATATCACCAGCAGATGCTGATTCAACATCGATACGCTCTAAACCATGGTAACCCATGATTTTTAAGATACGACCGTTACGTGTATTGCCTTCTTTGTCAATTACAGTAACAGGAGTATTTAATTTTACTGAACCACGTTGAATACGACCAACACCGATAACACCTACGAAGCTGTTATAGTCAAGTGATGAAATCTGCATTTGGAATGGACCATCAACATCAACTGCTGGTGGTTCAACGATGTCTACAATCGTTTCAAACAACGGAGTCATGTCTTCTGCAAGTTCTTCAGGAGCAGGACCCGCTACACCACGTAAACCTGATGCATAAACGATTGGGAAATCTAATTGCTCATCAGTTGCACCAAGGTTATCAAATAAATCAAATACTTGATCAATAACCCAATCTGGACGCGCACTTGGTTTGTCTACTTTGTTAATAATAACAATTGGTTTTAAACCACGAGCAAAGGCTTTTTGTGTCACAAAACGAGTTTGTGGCATTGGGCCTTCTTGAGAGTCAACTAAAAGTAATACGCAGTCAACCATCGACATTACACGTTCTACTTCACCACCGAAGTCGGCGTGTCCCGGGGTATCCACGATATTGATACGGTAAGTTGTATCAGTACGTTTATCTAACCAAGTAATAGAAGTGTTTTTTGCAAGAATGGTAATACCACGTTCACTTTCAAGCGCATTTGAGTCCATGACACGCTCAATCTCGCCTGCTCGTTCACCGAGAGCACCAGATTGCTGAAGTAGTTTATCGACAAGTGTGGTTTTCCCGTGGTCGACGTGCGCAATAATTGCGATATTACGGAGATTTTTGATATCTGACATGAAAATTCGAAACGCCTGAAATTTGAGGGCAAATTATACAGAAAAACACTACTCTTGAGTAGTGACAGTTTATTGACATTGACAAAAAAATTTTCTAATAGCCTGTATTTCGTTTTGTAAAGATAGGTATCTCGATTAGAATAGCGCCAATTTGCGAAATTGCGGCGTACCTACACCCATGTCCAATCAACACTCTCAAGACCATCTTGACCTCGTTTATGGCTTAGATGATCGTCCAAAACCTTTGGTCGCTTTTTTAGCAGCGTTCCAGCATTTACTTGCGATTATTGTACCAATTGTTACACCTGGGCTTTTAATTTGTTTAGCTTTAGGTGTGTCACGTACCGAAACCAACATGATTTTATCGATGTCTTTGGTGATTTCCGGTATTGCTACATTTTTACAATGTAAAAAAGTCGGCCCGTTTGGTGCAGGTCTTTTGATTGTTCAAGGCACAAGTTTTAACTTTATTGGTCCAATTATTGGTATTGGTAGTGCAATGGTGGCTGCTGGAACGCCAGTAAACCAAGTTATGGCTGCAATTTTCGGTGTAGTAATTGCTGGCTCATTCATTGAAATGGGTGTTTCCCAGATTCTTCCATGGGTAAAAAGACTAATTACTCCTTTAGTAACCGGTATTGTTGTTTTATTAATTGGCTTAACGCTTATTAAGGAAGGCTTGATTAGCATGGGTGGTGGCTACCAAGCCATGCAAGACCATACTTTTGCAAGTGCAGACAACCTTATTATGTCATGTACCGTACTTGCCATTATTATCATTCTAAATCGTATTCGAGTGGTATGGATTAAAAGTTCGGCAATCTTAATTGCTTTAGTCATTGGTTATATTCTTGCAGGATTTATGGGACACCTGGATTTCTCAGGTATTAAAGATGCCCCTCTTGTACAAATTCCAACACCAATGCACTTTGGGTTAAGCTTTTCTTGGGGCTTATTCATCCCAATGGCTTTTATCTACTTAGTCACTTCTTTAGAAGCGATTGGTGACGTTACTGCAACCAGTAAACTTTCAAACCAACCTGTTAATGGTCCTGAATGGATGAAACGTATTAAAGGTGGTGTTTTAGTAAATGGTGCAAACTCTTTACTCGCAGGTTTATTTAACACCTTCCCTAGTTCTGTTTTTGCTCAAAATAATGGAGTAATCCAACTCACTGGCGTAGCAAGTCGTTATGTAGGTATCTGGATTGCGGCTTTACTTATTTTATTAGGTTTATTCCCCGCAGTAGCTGGTGTAATACAAGCAGTTCCTCAAGCTGTTTTAGGAGGCGCTGTGATGGTCATGTTCGGTGCCGTGGCTGCATCAGGTATTAACATCCTCTCATCTATTCACTTAGACCGCCGAGCACTTTTAATTATCGCAATTTCACTTGCACTAGGTTTGGGTGTTGCTCAAGTTCCTCAAATTTTGGAACACCTACCAGAATTATTTAAAAATATTTTTAGCTCTGGCGTAGCGACAGGCGGTATCGCAGCATTAATTTTAAATGTTGTCCTCCCTGAAACACACAAATAACTATTTTTTAATTTTGATTACTGCCCAGTTTCCACTGGGCATTCTTCTTCATGAGAGATGTACATGGATCCTAGAAGTGAAGTGGTATTGAGACAACAAGACTATTTAAAAGGTAGAGTCTTGTTAATTAATGCACCGAGTGATGCCCTAGTCAGTCAATTACCAGCTGAGACTGATGTGTCAGTTTGGACGTGGAATCATGCTGATTATCAAGGCTTTATAAATAATGGAACAAATGCACATTTCTCAGTTGAGTTCCCATTACAAGAATTCGATCAAGCCGTTATTTTTGTTCCCAAATCTAAAGAACTGTTAAATTACATACTGCATGTAGTCATGAGCAATCTGAAAACTGGCCAGTCTGTTTTTTTAGTGGGTGAAAAAAAGGGTGGTGTTGAACGCGCTGCCAAACAATTACAAAGCTTCGGTAAAGCCCTTAAACTCGATAGCGCACGCCATTGTCAGCTATGGCACTTAAAGATTGAAAAAACAGAACAACTTAAACCTCTCGAAAGTTGGCTTAAAAGTTACACTGTTCAGGTGAATGACCAAGAGCTTACGATTTGTGCCCTTCCGGGTGTTTTTAGCCAAAATCATCTCGATGTCGGAACTGCTGTTTTACTCCCTTATCTTAATCAGGTGAAATCAGGTAGAATTGCCGACTTCGGGTGTGGTGCGGGAATTATCAGTTGCTATTTGGCAAAAATAAATTCAAGTAATATTATTCATGCCCTAGATATTGATGCTTTCGCTTTACGGTCAACGGAAATGACTTTTAGTCGAAATGGAATAGGTTCAGACCAGTTGAGATTGCAGCCTGTTACAGGTATTGCAGACGCTCCAACAGAACTCGATGCCATTGTCAGTAATCCCCCTTTCCATCAAGGTATTCATACCAACTATGATGCAAGTGAAGGACTCTGCCAAAACGCTAAAAAACATTTAAAGGCATCAGGTGAGCTATGGATTGTAGCAAACCGTTTTTTAAACTATCCGATCTTAATTGAGAAGCACTTTGGTCAGTGCCAGATTAAAACTGATCTTCAAGGCTTTAAGGTGTTATATGCCTGTGCATAACAAACTATGTAAGGAATCTCCATGAGCGAAACACATGCTCCTGAAAAACTCCAGCGTAAGCTTGGGGCTCGTCATCTGAATATGATCGCCATTGGTGGTTCCATTGGTACAGGCCTCTTCCTTGCTTCTGGATCAACCATTGCAAATGCTGGCCCAGGTGGAGCGCTACTCGCCTATTCACTTATTGGCATTATGATTTACTTCTTAATGACCAGCTTAGGTGAGCTTGCAACTCATACGCCAACATCCGGTGCCTTTTTTACTTACGGCAGTCGTTATGTCGAAGAAGGTTTTGGTTTCGCTCTAGGTTGGAACTATTGGTATAACTGGGCCATCACAGTCGCATTCGAACTTGTTGCGGTCCAGTTCATTATGAAGTTCTGGTTCCCTGATATTCCAGGATTTTACTGGAGTGCCCTATTTCTTATCATTATCTTCATGATTAATGCGATGACGGTTAAGGGCTTCGGGGAAAGCGAATTCTGGTTCTCAATGGTTAAAGTGATTGCGATTGTTGCCTTTATTATTATTGGTTTAGCCATGATCATCAAGATTATGCTAACCCCTGGTGTGGCAACTTTCGGGAACTGGACCTACAAAGAAGCACCTTTTGTTGGCGGTTTACAAGCCATGATTGGTGTAGCAATGATTGCCGGATTCTCTTTCCAAGGAACCGAAATGGTTGGGGTTGCTGCGGGCGAATCAAAAGATCCAAAGAAGACGATTCCACTGGCAATCAAACAGATTTTCTGGCGAATCTTATTATTTTACATTCTATGTATTTTCATTATCGGTACTCTAATCGCCTATGATGACCCGAACCTATTACAAGCAGCTGCCACTGAAGATATCGCACTATCTCCATTTACATTGCTCTATGAAAGAGTAGGCTTTGCTTTTGCTGCGGGTTTAATGAATGCCGTCATTCTTACTGCTATTTTGTCAGCAGGTAATTCAGGCATGTATTCTTCAACTCGTATGTTATTTAAAATGGCTCAAGAAGGCCGCGCACCAAAGTGTTTTGCAAAACTTGATGGTCGTGGCGTCCCGATGAACGCGCTATATGCCACCACATTTATTGCCGCATTTTGTTTCTTGACGACATTTATTGGAGAGAAGCAAGTATTTAACTGGCTACTCAATATGTCTGGTATGTGCGGTTTTATTGTTTGGTTAGGAATTGCGATTTCACACTATCGTTTCCGTAAAGGATATATTGCTCAAGGCTATAAATTAGAAGATTTAGCATATCGTGCCAAATTTTTCCCATTTGCCCCTTGGTTTGCCTTTATTCTCTGTTCAGTCATCATTTTAGGGCAAAACTATCAAGCCATTTTAGGTGGAAAAATTGATTGGTTAGGCTTACTTTCGACCTATATTAGCTTGCCTTTGTTCTTGATCATCTGGTTAGGCTATAAGTGGAAAAATAAAACCAAATTGATCTCTTACGATCAAATGAATGTGAAGCCTGAGCAAGACTAAGAAACGGTAATTAAAAGTTAATTAAAGATCAAAAGCTTGATCTTTGATTAAAAAAGCGTAAAATGCCGTTCAGATTTTCAACGGCACTTTTAAATAAGGAGGACATCATGCCAACACTACAAGGTAAAACAAATTAAATAATTTGGCACGATGTCAGCTCACGGACAAGTGTACAAATTCATACCACTTGTCCGAATGCTTAAATTTAAAACCTAGCATTCGCTAGGTTTTTTTATGCCTGCTCGGACAAAAATAAGAGAAAAAAATTATGGGCATACAAAAAATATTAAACAAGGAGGCACTCTACGGTGTTCCTGTTAAAATTTTCACTCAAGATATAGATAGTGAAAGTATCGAACAACTCAAGAAAATGGCTCAACTGCAATTTATATATTCACATATTGCTGTTATGCCCGATGTTCACCTAGGAAAAGGCGCAACTGTAGGTAGTGTTATTCCAACTAAACACGCCATTATCCCTGCTGCTGTAGGAGTAGATATTGGTTGTGGTATGAATGCAATTCGATTGAGTTTAAAGGCTTCACAATTACCTGATAACTTAAGTCGTTTACGCGATGCAATCGAACGCAAAGTCCCGGTTGGCTTTGCTTTACATAAACAGGTTAAGGCAAAGGCTTCCAGCATTATTCCACTTGAAAAACGCTTAGAGCCAATTATCAAAAAGCATCCTGGCCTTGTTCGTATGCTTCGACAATTTGATGCAACATGGCAAAAGCAACTTGGGACTTTAGGTGGTGGTAACCACTTTATAGAGTTATGTATTGATGAGAATCAAGATGTCTGGGTGATGCTACATTCTGGCAGCAGAGGGCTGGGTAATGTCATTGGTATTTATTTTATTGAGCTAGCAAAAAAAGAAGCTCAACATCGCTTTGGCCATGTTCCAGATAAAGACTTAAGTTATTTTGCCGAAGGCTCAAACAGTTTTGATGATTATGTAGAAGCTGTAGAGTGGGCGCAAGAGTATGCTTTTGAAAATCGCAAAGAGATGATGCGTTTAATATTAGAAGCGATTCGTCCACTTTTACCTTCCTTTCAAATGACAAAAGAAGCGATTAATTGTCATCACAATTATGTGAGCCGTGAGACACATTTTGGTGAAAATCTATTGATTACCCGAAAAGGTGCAATTCGAGCAGGCTTAGATGAATTAGGAATTATTCCTGGCTCAATGGGAGCACGATCTTATATCGTTAAAGGCAAGGCAAATCCTGAATCATTTTGTTCTTGCTCTCATGGAGCAGGTCGCAAGATGAGTCGAAGCAAGGCAAAAACTCTTTTTAACCAGCAAGATCTTATTGAACAAACCCAAGGTATTGAATGCCGTAAAGACAGTGGTGTTGTCGATGAAATCCCAAGTGCTTATAAAGATATTGATGAAGTCATGGCAAATCAGGCTGACCTCATTGAAGTTATTCACACTCTTAAACAAGTTTTATGTATTAAAGGCTAAACATGAAAATTAAAGAAATGTCAAAAATCAAAGTCCGTAATCAAGTAGTTCTATCCCCTTTACTTCATAAAGGTGGGATGCATGAAACGGAAAAACCTCGTGCCCAACATCGTAAAGATAGACAAGATACTAAACAGCAATTGAAGAAAGGTATTTGGTAAATAATTTAAACCAAGATCGTAGTAATTATTAAGGAGACTTAGAAATGACTAAATATTTTAAAAATCGCAATAAAAAAAGCGACTCTAACGAGTCGCTTTTTTACTGTTCAAGAACTCAAATTATTGAGCTGCTGCAGGAGCTGCCGCTTCTTGACCAGGTTGAACAACTACAGTACGGCTACCAGTGATTGTCGCGAATACACGACGGTTCATAGCACGACCTTCTTTAGTTTTGTTGTCAGCAATCGGTTGATCCCAAGCGAAACCTTGAGTAGACAAACGAGATGCATCAACGTTGTATTCGTTTACAAGAGCTGATTTAACAGAGTTAGCACGAGCTAAAGATAAACGTTCGTTCAACTTACGTGGACCAGTGTTATCTGTGTGACCTTCGATACGTGCAGTAGCGTTAGGGTATTCAGTTAACTTCTCAGCAACTTTAGCGATTTCTGGCTTGTATTGGTCTTTGATGTTTGATTTGTTAGTATCAAAGAACACACGAAGTTCCATGTTAAGATCTTCAGTTAACTCTTGTGGTTGTGGAGCAACTGGAGTTGGTTCAACTGGAGCAACTTCTACTACAGGAGCAGCAGGCTTCAAGTGACCACCAAGAACTACGTTTAAACCAGCAAGAGCTGTGTAACGCCAGTATTTTTCGTCAAAATCATAAGTACCACGAGCTTCTGTACGAAGTGATAATGCATCATTCAAACGATAGAAAGCACCTACACCGGCATTACCGATAGTATCTTTCTTGTCTTCATAGATACCATCAAACTCAGTTTTAGTTTGACCTGCACCTAATAATACATACGGCTTGAATTTGCTGTCGTAGTTCTTAGTAATCAAATCAGAAGTTGCGTAGAAGTTACCAGCAATAGTTTTTTGCTTGTATTCAGAACCAGCTACGCCAGTACCTTCAAGATCACCTTTAACTTGGTTATATTCAGCTTCGAAACCTAACCAAGGAGTTAATTCAACACCTAGTGCAGCACCAACGAATAAATCATCTTGTAATTCAGCATGACTTGTTAATTTATCGTTGTTGTGGTCACTATCCTGCCAAGTATAACCTACTAATAAAGGAGTAACAGTTACGCCCGCATTAGCAGCAGCTAATGGAGCAGCGACAAGCATAGCAAGTGCAATACGACTCAATTTCATGGATATCCTCCAGAGATAACAATTGTTGTTCAAGCTCAGCCTAAATTTATTGGCCCCTGAGATATTTTTACCCCAGTATTATTTTTAAGCTATTCACATTTGAATCATACAAACACTTGATAGACTTTCCAAGTGCTTGATAATTTTAATCAAGTAAATTATTGACAAAATTACTTACAATTTCCGTTGTAATTCGGTAATTTTTCACTCAACTAGTAAATATGAACAACTTCTTTCTTTCGCTTACGGTGATTTTACCAGTATTCTAGCATCCTGATAACCTTTATTTAATTTTGTGTTTCCTCACTATAAAAATCATTATAAATCATTGATAGAAAGCATAAAATCAAAATATTTATACATATATTAAGGAATTTTAATGTTTAAATCTCCCGGTTTTACGCTATTTGAACTCGCTATAACACTCGCAATTCTTATGATTATGGTCATTATAGCTCTACCTTTATACCATCAATTTATGGCTTCTGTAGAATTAAAAAATGTTTCTCGATTACTCACAATTCATATACAAAAAGCCAAATACGACGCAATTCTACGACATAAGAGCGTCGTACTTTGTCCAAGTGTTGATTTGTCTATATGTAATAGTAATTGGGATACAAGTCTTATTAGCTTTGTAGACACAAATCATAACCTACAGAGAGAAAGCAATGAAGAGATTTTGAGCAATATTGAACTTGCTCACCACTACGGTTCTTTAAAATTTCAAAAGTTTGGAAAAAAATTAAATAGTATTGTATTTCAAGGCGATACTGGCCTTCCACGAGAATCTAACGGCACTTTTACTTATTGTTCTTATAACCAGCTTAAAAACTTTAAATTAGTTCTCAGCAAAATGGGGCACACTCGTTTAGAAGACCTAAAAAATTGTTAGAACTCTACAGTCTAATGCAGAAGATATCTCTCTTTAATTTTTGCAATATACTGCCTAAGTTTTAAATATTTCTTATTTCGAGATTAAGAACAATCGGAGATTACAACAATGACTGACATCGTAATTGTAAATGGTGCTCGTACTGCCATGGGTGGTTTTCAAGGATCACTGTCAGGACTTACAGCGCCTGAATTAGGTGCTGTAACGATTAAAGAAGCAATCGCACGAGCAGGTTTACAGCCTACTGATGTCGAAGAAGTCATTATGGGTTGTGTCCTTCCTGCGGGCTTAAAACAAGGCCCTGCTCGTCAAGCCATGCGTAAAGCTGGCTTACCTGACTCTACAGGTGCTGTAACGATTAATAAGCTTTGTGGCTCTGGTATGAAGGCAGTCATGCAAGCTGCTGATATGATTAAAGCAGGTAGTGCGGAAGTTGTTGTTGCTGGCGGCATGGAGTCTATGACAAATGCACCTTATGTTTTACCAAAAGCACGAGCTGGTTACCGCATGGGCCATGGTGAAATTAAAGACCATATGTTCTTTGATGGGCTTGAAGATGCTGAAACTGGGCGTTTAATGGGTTCTTTTGCTCAAGATATGGCAAATACTCGTGGCTATACACGTGAACAAATGGATGACTTTGCGATTCGCTCTTTGAAGCGTGCGCAAACAGCAATTACTGAAGGCTATTTCAAAGATGAAATCGTTCCAGTTACCGTACCTAGTCGCAAAGGTGATGTCGTTGTTGATCAGGATGAACAACCTTTAAATGCAAAGATTGACAAAATTCCGTCACTCAAACCAGCTTTTGCAAAAGACGGTACAATTACCGCGGCAAATGCGAGTTCTATTTCGGATGGTGCGTCGGCATTAGTATTAACTTCAAGTGATGTTGCTACGCAACGTGGTTTACAACCGCTTGCAAAAATTATCGCGACAGCTTCAAACTCTCAGCATCCTTCAGAATTTACGATCGCTCCTGTGGGTGCTATCGAGAAAGTGCTTAAAAAAGCGGGGTGGAATGCTCAAGACGTTGACCTTTGGGAAATTAACGAAGCTTTTGCTATGGTTACCATGTGTCCAATCGATGACTTCAAACTTGATGCAGAGAAAGTGAATATCAATGGTGGTGCTTGTGCCCTAGGTCATCCTGTAGGTTCTACGGGTTCTCGCATTATTCTTACCCTTATTCATGCACTAAAACGTACTGGTGGTAAAAAAGGTATTGCTGCCCTCTGTATTGGTGGTGGTGAGGCAACAGCAGTTGCAATTGAACTCATTTAATCCAAATTCATTATTTTAGAATCCCGCTTCGGCGGGATTTTTTTATGAAAAAACTACAAAAAATGACCCACAAAATCACTTTTAAGTTTTAACTTATTCCTTTAAACGAAAACAACAATGGACAATAACAATGCAACTCAATCACTATCTCAATTTCCAAGGTCAAGCAGAGCAAGCCTTTAACTTTTATAAATCAGTATTTGGTGGTGAATTCAGTATGTTAAGCCGTTATGGTGATATGCCCGCGCCTGAAGGAGTAACTTTATCGGAAGCCGATAAAAATCTGGTTCTTCATGTTTCTCTACCGATTAATGAATACACTGTACTTATGGCCTCAGATACAAATGATCAGTTCTGTGCGCCTAACAGCGTTTTTACTCAAGGAAATAATCACTACATCGCAATTAATCTCGAAAAGGACGAGCAAGAAAAAGCAAAACAGCTTTTTGATGCTTTATCTGTTAATGGTCAAATTGAAATGCCTCTAGAAAAAACATTCTGGGGTGCACTGTACGGTGCTTTTACCGACCAATTCGGTATAAAGTGGATGGTTAACTGCCAACTTGATAGTTAATATTTTCAATATTTAGCCCTTATAGAAATGCCTATTATTTCTATAAGGGCTTTAAACATCGATATTGGAATATTGTGCAATAATCATTAAACCAACTGTAATGAAGCCGATTCCTATCCACCCTGCAATATCAATATTCTGACCAAGAAAAATCTTTGCTAAAAAAGCCGTCGCTAATACACCTATTCCAGACCAAAGCACATATAAGATTCCAGCTTGCATGTACTTCAAAGCAATAGCAGCACATGCAAAAGAAATAATATATAAAACCAGAGCAATGCCCTGAGCTGTTTTATTGACTAAGCCATTCCCCTTAGCAGAATAAAATGTTGAAAGAACATCTGTTGCTATAGCAAACAGTAACCACCAAGCACCGGGATTTATTTTTGAAATTAAACCTAACATTATTGTTCTTCAGTTGAGTCATATAAAAATTATTCATAAAAAAAGCTGAACCAGAGTTCAGCCTTTATATTTTAAAGTTATTTAAGCACCAGTTTGATAACTTGCTTGCGGTACGGCTGTTGAAGCTTGATATGGACGAGTAAAGTCTTGCAAACCAGCTGCCGCTTCTTGCACATCTTTACCTTCTTTAATCACAAAACTGTCAAAACCTGAACGTTTTAAGTAGTTTAAAACATCCTTAAATACATCACCTGTTGCACGGAGTTCACCTTGGAAACCTTGGCGACGCAATAGTGCAGCGAATGAATAACCGCGCCCATCACCAAAACCTGCAAACTCAATAAAGATTGCATCAAGTTCATTTAATGGAAATGTATGTTCTTCTGGTGAATCATTCACAGTTACATACAAAGCTTTTTTACCTTGAATGTTTGCCAATTGATCGAGTTGAGCTGTTGTTACAACAACATCACCTTGTGGAACAACACCATCTTCAGCAATGATTTGATAAGTATTATCTGCAATCGTGCCATCTTTATAAAGCACTGGTAGAGCTGTATTAAGCATATGCACGCTCCTTAAATGGTTGAATTCCTACACGGCGATATGTATCAACAAAACGCTCACCTTCAGTACGTAGATCAAGGTAAGTATTCAATACCTCTTCGATGACATCAGGCACAGCATCTGCTGCAAATGATGGCCCTAAGATGTCACCGATTGATGCATCATGGTCTGAATTGCCACCTAATGTAATTTGGTAGAATTCAGCACCTTTTTTATCTACACCTAAAATACCGATGTTACCTACATGGTGATGACCACAAGCATTCATACAACCAGAAATATTGAGATCTAAATGACCAAGATCATAAACTTTGTCTAAGTCATCGAAACGGCGTGTAATTGCTTCAGCAATTGGAATTGATTTCGCATTTGCAAGTGAACAGAAATCACCGCCTGGACAACTAATGATATCGGTAATAAAACCAATATGTGCACGCGCCATATTTTGTTGTTCAAGCGCTTGCCATACATCAAACAAATCTTTTTGAGGTACGTCAGCCAAAGCAATGTTTTGTTCGTGAGTAGTACGAAGTTCACCGAAAGTGTATTTATCAGCAAGATCTGCAATAAAATTCATTTCTTCAGTGGTCATATCACCCGGTGCGATACCTGCACGTTTTAGAGAAATCGTAACAATACGATACCCCTTCACTTTATGTGCATGCGTGTTGATGTTAAACCATTGTTTGAATTTTGGATGCTCAGCAAATAATGCTGTGAAGTCTTCATCCTCTAAATCTTGATAATCAAACGGAGTGAATTCTTCATCCAGTTTTTTCAAGATTTCTGGCTGAATTTTCAATGCTTCACGTGTATGTTCAAATTCAGCTTCAACTTTCTGTGCAAACACTTCAGGAGTTAATGCTTTAACTAGAATTTTGATACGCGCTTTATATTTGTTATCACGACGGCCATGCAAGTTATAAACACGTAAAACCGCTTCTAAGTAAGCAATTAAATCTTCACGTGGTAAAAACTCACGAATGACACTACCAATGATTGGAGTACGGCCTAAACCACCACCAGCCATAATTTTATAGCCGATCTCGCCCGCTTCATTACGTACGATATAAACACCAATATCATGGAATGCAGTCGCCGCACGATCTTTTTCTTCAAGTGCAGAAACAGCAATTTTGAACTTACGTGGTAAGAATGCAAATTCAGGGTGGAATGTACTCCACTGACGAATCAATTCACATGTTGGACGTGGATCTGCAATTTCACCAGCAACCACACCAGCATATTGGTCAGTTGTCGTATTACGAATACAGTTACCACTGGTTTGAATAGCATGCATTTGTACAGTTGCAAGTTCCGCCAAAATATCTGGCACATCTTCAAGTGCAGGCCAGTTCAACTGAATGTTTTGACGTGTAGATACGTGTGCGTAACCACGGTCATAAGCAGTTGAAACTTCAGCGACTTTACGTAATTGTTTAGAATTCATTAAGCCATACGGCACAGCAATACGCAGCATAGGCGCATAACGTTGCACATATAAACCATTTTGCAAACGTAATGGACGATATTCGTCTTCAGAAAGTTTGCCAGCTAAATAGCGTTCTGTTTGATCACGGAACTGAGCAACTCGTTCATTAACCAGCTGCTGGTCGAAATCGGTATATAAATACATGGCGTATGGCTAGTAGATTCATTATTAAGGCGGATAGCATAGCGAGCTTTTATTCATCAATAAAATGCTTTTTTTGCATATTTAATAACGGTTTTATTGATAAGCTTTAATACAAATCGACATAAAAAAGCCCGGATAAATCCGGGCCCTTTCTATAAAAGCTTTTTATTTGTTATCTGGTAAGGCATAAGCCACTAAATAGTCGCCCATTTTCGTACCAAATGAACCATGACCACCAGCCATGATTACAACATATTGCTTACCATTGATTTCATAAGTCATTGGTGTTGCTTGTCCACCAGCTGGTAAACGTGCTTCCCAAAGTTTCTTACCGTTAGTGACGTTAAACGCACGTATGTAGTTATCTTGAGTTGCACCAACAAACATGACATTACCGGCAGTAGAAATTGAACCACCTAAACCAGGCACACCAATTTTCACAGCTGGTAACTGGAACAAGTTCGGCAAGCTGTCACGGATTGTACCAATACGTTTTTTCCATACCACTTCATGAGTTTTTAAATCAACGCCAGCTACATAACCCCAAGCTGGTTGTTTACAAGGTAAACCAAGCGGAGATAGGAATGCGCTAATTTCTACACCATAAGGTACGCCGTACATCGGTTGTACGCCCTGTTCAGTTCCCGCACCTTTTGCAGTTTGCTCACGGTTTGGATCAGCAGGAATTAAACGGCTTACGAATGGCAAACCAATCGGGTTCATTACAGCAACTTGACGGTCAGGGTTAACTGACATACCACCCCATTCAAATACACCTAAGTTACCAGGGAAAACTAAAGTACCGTTTTCAGATGGTGGAGTGTAAATACCATCGTAATTTAGACGTTTGAAAGATACACGACACATGAGCTGATCAAGCATTGTGGCACCCCACATATCTTTATCTGTCAATTTGTCTTGTGGTGCCAAGTTCAAGTCAGAGAATGGCTGAGTTTTTGAGTAGAACTCACCTTTAGTTTGTGGTCCACGTTTAACTGTTTGTGGTACTGGTTTTTCAGTCACAGGAACAATTGGTTGACCATTACGACGATCAAGAACAAAAGCATTACCTGTTTTTGTCAATACATAGATTGCAGGAACAGTTTGGCCAGCTTTGTTTTTAATATCAGCTAAAGATGGTTGTGATGGTACGTCCATATCCCATAAATCATGATGGGTTGTCTGGAAGTTCCACACTAATTTACCAGTAGAAGCATTAATCGCTAACATTGAGTTTGCATAACGCTCTTTCAGCTCAGTACGGTCACCACCCCAGATGTCTGGTGTACCTACACCTGTTGGTACATAAACGATATCAAGTTTGGCATCGTATGCTAAAGGAGCCCATGCATTTGGTGAGTTATGAACAAAATTCGTACCTTCGCCCGGCATTGCATTTGGATCTGCTGCACCAGTATCAAATACCCAAAGAAGTTTACCAGTGTTAACGTCGTAGCCACGAATTACACCAGATGGTTCTTTATTTGAGTAGTTATCGGTTACCGAACCAGCAATAACAACTGTTGAACCAGTTACGATACCAGGAGATGTCGGGTTGTAACCGCCTGGATAAGCATATGGCATAAACTCTTGCAAGTTCACTTCACCATTTTGACCAAAGTCAGTACATGCTTTACCAGTGTCAGCATTCACAGCCACTAGACGGCCATCATTCACTGGTACAAATACCTTACGCGGACATTGTGTAGAGCTAGATTTCTTGCTTTGGAGACTCTTTGCAAACTCAGTTGTATTGTTTGCATCGTAGTACATCACACCACGACAAGTTAAATGCTGGAACGATTTATCCGTTTTAAGCTTCGGATCAAAGCGCCATTTTTCTTTACCTGTCGCAGGATCAATCGCAATTAATTGCTGGTGAGCCGTACAGATAAACATGTTATTACCGATTTTAATCGGTGTAACCTGATTGGTCGTTTCGCCTGAGTCATTACCCGTTTTGAGATCGCCAGTACGTAAAGTCCAAGCAACTTTCAAGTCTTTTACGTTTTGATCGTTGATCTGTTTCAATGGAGAATAACGTTCACCAGCTTGAGTACGACCATAAGCAGGCCAGTCGCTCTCTGCAACGCCCGGAACGGCTTGAGCAGTTTCAGGCTGAGGAGTTTTAATTTCACCATTAATTTCTTGCGGATCATTGAAGATTGAATAAACCATCAACACGATTGCAATTGCTAAAGTTGAAGATAAAGCAACTTTACTTGATCCAAGGTTGTTGATTCCACGAGTTACAGCCGGAACCAATAACCATAAACCAAGAATACCTAAAATATCTAAACGTGGTGCAAGCGCCCAAAAGTCTGTTCCAACTTCCCAGACACTCCAGATAATAGTTCCTAGCATTAATGCAGCATAAACCCACAAAGCAGTAGAAGCACGCTTGTAGAGTTGCCATGCAACAATGAGGAGCAAGACTCCAGCTATAATGTAGTAAATTGAACCGCCTAATGTAGCGAGCCAAATACCTCCAATTAACAGGAATAACGCTAATAACCCAATAATAATTACGGTAAAAGTCGTTAAACCTGATCTTGAAGTAGGTTGATTCATAAACCACCTCTTATCAATCATCATTTTTATAGGAAAGATATGCCGAGTTTCTAATTAAAAATCGACATTACCCATACATCTAAAACAAAATTCAGGCATAAAGAAAAAAACGGAAGGTCAGGATACTTCAATCAATGAGTTAGCCCTCGACAATCCGTTTTTTCGGAGTAATTACGCTTAGAATGCGGTTGAGAATTTAATGCCGCCTACCCAAGTGTTATCACCATTTTTTAATGCACCAACATGACGAACATATTGCACATTTGGACGAATAGTTAGCCAGTTCGTCGCATGAATACCGTAGTAAAGCTCGGTATTGTATTCGGTGTCATATTCTTTAGTTTGAACATCGTTCCAATCATCATTGATATGGATACGAGCCACACCGAGCGCCAACTCATCTTGAGGACGTTGATTAAGCAAACCTTTATAGACTAAGCCTACATTTTGCATATTATCAATTTTGTTGGTGTCAGAGTCGTGGAAAGTCAGGTTGACAAAACCTGTTAAACCGCGATCTGTTTGATCAGCAGGCTGGAATAATTTTTGTTTTGCAGTTACCCATACACCTTGTTTATGAGAGTTTTTGGTTTCATCTGCAATTTCTTTGGCGTCAGCAGTGCTGTAGTAATAACCTAAACGGTATTCACCCGCCATACTTTGAGCACCTAATTTAGGTGACCAAACCACTTCGGCAGGAATAATTGCACCGTGAGAACCATCAGTACTTAAGTTAAAACCTTTGCCTCGCTCCAGATTTTCCGGGTTGTATTCATATACACCAACTTGGGTATATAAGTCAGGTTGCAAGTTATATTTAACACGCATTGCCCATTGGCTAACCGGCCAGTTATACCACTGATCGCCCACCCAGTTACCGACTTGCGAACCACAAAGCGCCAAGTTCTGGAAATCACAATCAAAACTATTAAAGTCTTCACCTTCACCAAAACGACCGACTTTAACATCTAATTTTTGATCCATGAATTTTTTCTTAATCCACAAATCAGTTAAACGCCAAGTTTGCTCACGCCCCCACACTTCTTGTGCCGAGCTTAAGTGCCCTGCTAAAGCTGGTGAATGTTCAGAAAGTGACTGCCCATCACGATAAGTCAACGTGATTTGAGCTTCAGTATCTTGCCAACCTAAAATTTTATTTAGGTCAAAATGAGTTCCTAATGCCAGTTGCCCCGTATAAGCACTACCATGCGTAGATGTATTTTTTGAATCTAAAATACCGGCATATTCGCCGGTATATCCAAAAGAAAAATCATAACCTTGTGCTTGTAACGCAGTGCGTTGACCGTTCCAATCACCCAACATCCAAGGACTATTTGGGTCGAATGCAGCAGCAGCTTGTGCATGCTGTATAAAAAGAGTAATTGATAAAACGGATAAACAAGAAGCCATCAAGGATTTATGTGTTTTCATGTTTACATACCTTTTATGTCTTTGTTTATAAAGGGTACGCTAATTTTATGTAAAGAAATTATTCAAAATGTTAATCGATTGATTAATCTAATAATAATTTTAATACACATTGTATAAGAAACGGCCTTGGCTCTTTACCAGCGTCCTTCACCAAGTTTTTGACCAATAAAGGAATATCTCATTTTCGATCTTGAAAACTTAATTGGACAAGCCAATTGTGGTTCTGTATCGGTCGCATTATTTTGCAAAGGTACATCCACAATCCATCCACGTTCTTGTGCTAAAGGCGAGTTTAGGGACTCAGATAGGCTTAAAACAGGTTCTACACATACATCAAGATTTGCGAAAATTTCATGCCATTCTTTAAATGTTTTGCTTTTAATTTTCTCTTGAATTGCTTGTTTAACTTCCTGTCTGTCTTCTACATCCAAAGAAGCACCTTTTTGTAATAATAAAGGTAAATCAAGAGCTACTGACAAACCAGACATAAACTGTGGCTCAAGACTACCTATTGAAAGATAACGCCCATCTTGAGTCATATAATAGTCATAGAAAATGCCACCATTAAGCATGCCATGCTCAGGAGCCTGTTCAACTTGTGCCGCAAGTGTAGCGGATGCGGCCATACTATTGAGGCTAGCAACACAGTCAGTCATAGAAATATCAATATATTGCCCCATTCCACTACGTCCGCGTTCGACGACCGCAGCCAAAATCGCAATGACCGCATGAAGTGAACCACCCGCAATATCTGCAACTTGTATACCGAGCGGAGGCGGACCGCTGTCTTGTCGACCACTATATCCAGCAATACCAGCTAAAGCTAAATAGTTTATGTCATGCCCAGCTCTGTCTTTATAGCTTCCTGTTTGTCCGTATCCTGTAATTGAACAATAAATGAGACGTGGATTAATTTCGGCAAGTGTCGCGTAGTCTAATCCGAGACGGCGCATGACATCTGGTCGGAACTGCTCTATGACAATATCAAACTCAGAAATTTTGGCTTTGATCAGATCAATACTCGTCTTATCCTTTAAATCTAGAACAATCGACTGTTTATTTCGGTTTAGATAACTATGTGCTGTTGCTTGACCATTTGCATATGGTGGCATGATTCGGATTAAATCAGGACGTGATGGAGATTCGATATGGATGACTTCGGCTCCCATATCGGCCAGATACATTGTTGCAAAAGGTCCTGGTAAGAGCGTCGAGAAATCGAGAACTTTAAGTCCATTTAATGCTGTCGTCATCGTATTTTTAACCACTATTATTCGAATTTTCTTTTATATTAGTTAAGCAAATATAGTAAAACAATGTCATGTTCAGCCATTTACCTTGATCATTTCGGCAATTTAACATGTAAAAAGTGCTTTTACTCTGTTGTAAATCGCCAATTTATTTTTTTAGACGGTCATTTAGGTCAATTTAAAGTGAACATCAAAGAGACTGAAGGATTCAATATGAGTCGCGATACGATTAGCATCCACTTCGTGAATGCGGCTTTGACAGGCGTAAAACGCCTTGGCATGGATGTTGAAATGCTCCTTTCACATGTGGGTATTGAAGCAGAATTATTACGTCAACCTAAAGCTCGAATCTCACCAGAACAATACACTCGTTTTATAAAAATGTTGTGGATGGTCACACAGGATGAACACGTTGGATTTGACGTACAACCACGTCGTCTGGGCACTTTTGCCATTATGTGTCAGTTGATTATTCACGCAAAAACATTAGGACAAGCCCTTGAACTATCATCTCAATTTTATAAATTATTTGGTGATGAATGGTCGGTAACACTAGAACGTGACAAACACGAAGCACGTCTCGTTCCTCTTATTCCAAAAACTTTAGATCCAGATCATTTCATTACTGAAAGTATGCTCATGATTTGGCATGGTCTGGCATCATGGTTGATTGAACGCCGTTTGCCATTAGAGCGTGTTCATTTTAGCTATCCACGCCCTGCACATGCAGATGAATATGATGCATTATTTTTTGCACCAGTCATGCAGTTTGATGCACCGCGTACTGAAATAACCTTTGCAGCCGATTATCTTGATTTGCCAATCCGTCAAGATGAAAAAACGCTGGAAGAGTTCTTAAAAGCAGCACCTGCTCAGCTTTTAGTAAAATTCAAAAATACCAATTCGCTAACTTCTCGTATTCGTGAAGTGCTCAAAAGCCAGATTGGTGAAGAAATGCCAACGCTTAATGATGTTGCATCAATGTTGTATCTATCTCCTCAAACCTTACGTCGCCGCTTAGCTGCCGAAGGTAAAAGTTATCAAGGCGTAAAAGACGCTTTACGTCGAGATGCTGCAATTCACCTGTTACTCAACCCCGAGTTAACACTTGAAGACGTTGCTCAACAAGTTGGTTTTAGTGAAACCAGTACGTTCCACCGTGCATTTAAAAAATGGACGGGAGTAACCCCTGGCCTTTATCGCCAGCTACACGGTTACCATTAATACTTAAATCTATTTAGCTTTACATTTAGCCCAAGTTCAACTTGGGCTTTTTTGTATTTCTATTGGCAAAAATCATCACCTGATGGGTGCGCTTATCGTCATTGCACTCGCTCTTAAAACCAGTACACTCAAAACACAACAAAGTTTAAGTAATAAAAAAGGAACTGCTATGAGCGAGGCTTATATTATTGATGCCATTCGCACCCCACGCGGAAAGGGAAAAAAAGATGGCTCTCTTTATGAAGTAAAACCAATCACATTACTGACCACCTTATTAAATGAATTACAGCAGCGCCATCAACTCGATACATCTAAAGTTGACGACATTGTTTTAGGCTGTGTAACACCAATTGGCGACCAAGGTGGTGATATTGCTAAAACAGCAGCGATTGCAGCAGGTTGGAACGATGATGTTGCTGGGGTGCAAATCAATCGTTTTTGTGCATCAGGTTTAGAAGCAGTCAACATGGCAGCAATGAAAGTCCGCTCTGGTTGGGAAGATTTAGTGGTTGCTGGTGGCGTTGAATCAATGTCACGCATTCCAATGGGTTCTGATGGTGGGCCATGGGCTTTAGACCCAGAAACAAACCTTAAGTCATCATTTGTTCCACAAGGCATTGGGGCCGACCTCATTGCAACGTTAGATGGCTATAGCCGTGAAGATGTCGATAATTTTGCTGTGAAGTCACAACAAAAAGCGGCGGCGGCTCAATCAAATGGTTATTTCAATCACTCAGTTGTGCCAGTAAAAGATCACGCCGGTGTGGTGATTTTAGATAAAGATGAATTTATTAAAGGCAACACCACACTCGAAGGTTTAACGAAGCTCAACCCAAGTTTTGAAATGATGGGACAAATGGGTTTTGATGCAGTAGCTTTGCAAAAATATCCTGAAGCACAAAAAATCAATCATGTTCATCACGCAGGTAACTCATCAGGTATTGTCGATGGAGCAGCTGTAGTTTTATTAGCTTCTGAAAAAGCGGTAAAAGAACAAAATTTAAAACCGCGCGCTAAAGTTTTGGCGACTGCCCTAGTCGGTACTGACCCAACTATCATGCTAACAGGACCTGCTCCTGCCGCACGTAAAGCTTTAGAAAAAGCTGGCCTCACGATCGATGATATTGACCTATTTGAAGTCAACGAAGCATTTGCGGCGGTTGTTATGCGTTTTATTAATGAGCTCAACGTTCCTGTTGAAAAAGTCAACGTAAATGGCGGCGCGATTGCTTTAGGCCATCCATTAGGAGCAACAGGTGCCATGATTTTAGGCACACTACTTGATGAGCTTGAACGACAAGATAAAAAGCGCGGTTTAGCAACGCTCTGTGTGGGCGGTGGAATGGGTATTGCCACCATTATTGAACGCGTATAAAAATTAGGGATATAAAAGATGAGTGCAATTCAATACGAAAAAAATGCCGACAATATTGTCATTTTAACGCTTGATTCAACTGGTCAATCTGCGAACACCATGAATGCCGAGTTTCGTGACTCGCTCGATGAAGCGACTCAGAAACTTAAAGCAGAAACAGAACTTTCAGGTGTAATTTTCCGCTCAGCTAAAAAAACGTTCTTTGCAGGCGGTGATTTAGATGAGCTGATTCAAGTTCAGCCTGAACATGCGACTGAGTTTTTCAATATGGTTGAAAAGCTAAAAGGTCATTTACGTACAATTGAAACACTCGGTATTCCAGTGGTTGCAGCATTAAATGGCACAGCACTTGGCGGTGGTTGGGAAATCGCATTAAGTTGCCATCATCGTATTGCAATTAATGACCCGAAAAGTAAATTTGGCCTACCAGAAGTTACTTTAGGTTTGTTACCGGGCGGCGGCGGTATTGTACGTATGGTACGTCTACTGGGGCTTCAAAACGCGTTCCCATTTTTAATGGAAGGTAAACAGTTTGGTGTTGATAAAGCAAAATCTTTAGGCTTAATTCATGACACTGTCGAAAATGAACAAGAACTTTTAGATAAAGCAATTGCTTGGATCAAAGCCAATCCAAAATCTCAACCGCCTTTTGATGTGAAGGGTTATAAAATCCCAGGTGGTGATCCAAAAACGCCAGCAGTTGCACAAATTCTTGCAATTGCACCAGCCATGTTAAGAGACAAAACTAAAGGTTGTTACCCTGCCCCTGAAGCGATTATGGCTGCCGCAGTTGAGGGCGCTCAAGTTGATGTCGATACCGCCTTGCGTATTGAGTCTCGCTACTTTACTCAGCTTACCACAGGCCAAATTTCTAAAAATATGATCGGCACTTTCTGGCATGGTTTAAATGCAATTAAGTCTGGTGCAAGCCGCCCTGCCGACGTTGCAAAATGGCAAGCTACTAAAGTTGGTGTGTTGGGTGCAGGCATGATGGGTGCAGGCATCGCTTATTCAACAGCCATTAAAGGCATTCCAGTTGTACTTAAAGATGTATCTATTGAAAATGCAGAGAAAGGCAAAACTTACTCACAAAAGCTCTTAGATAAACGTATATCACAAGGCCGCATGACGGCAGAAAAACGTGATCAGGTTTTATCGCTCATCACGGCTACAGCTTCTGCTGCAGACTTACAAGATTGTGATTTAATTATTGAAGCCGTATTTGAGAATCAAGAACTCAAAGCTAAAGTCACTCAAGAAGCCGAGCAATATCTAGCACCTAACGGTGTAATGGCTTCCAACACCTCGACCCTGCCAATTACAGGTTTAGCGCAAGCAAGTAAGGATGATAAAGCTTTTATCGGCCTACACTTTTTTAGCCCTGTCGACAAAATGCAGTTGGTCGAGATTATTAAAGGCAAAAACACCTCAAGTGAAACCCTTGCCAAAGCCTACGACTTTGTACAACAAATTGGAAAAACACCAATTGTCGTTAACGATAGCCGAGGTTTCTTTACGAGTCGTGTATTTGGTACTTTTATTCAAGAAGGTATGCGTTTGCTTGCAGAAGGCGTTCACCCAGCACGTATTGAAATGGCTGCACTGAAAGCTGGCATGCCAGTTGGACCCCTCGCTATTCAAGATGAAGTATCTTTAACATTAACAGAGCATGTTGCCAGTGAAGCACGTAAAGCCCTACAAGCCGAAGGAAAAGATTTACCTAAAACTTCTGTAGATGAAGTGGTTCACACCATGATTCATGAGTTAAACCGTAAAGGTAAAGCTGCTGGTGCAGGTTTTTATGAATATCCAGAAAATGGTAAAAAGCACCTTTGGGAAGGCTTAAACCGCTGGAAAAAAGATCATGATATTTCTGAACAAGATATGATTGATCGCATTCTGTTTGTACAAGCGCTAGATACCTTACGTTGTTATGAAGAAGGTGTATTAGAGTCTGTAATTGATGCCAATGTCGGTTCTATTTTTGGAATTGGTTATGCGCCTTGGACGGGAGGAGCAATTCAATTCCTAAATCAGTATGGTACTGATAAAGCACAAAAACGTGCCGAAGAATTGGCTGCAAAATATGGTGAACGTTTTACCCCACCTGCCTTACTAAAAGCCAAAGCTGAGCAGAAACAAAATATTCAATAACTTAGACTTACTGAATATTCAAAAACTGCATAAACCTTACCCATATAAATATATTTTATTTATATGGGTTTTTCTTTATAACCTTTAAGATTTCAGCCCCCACCTAAATATGCTATAAATAGACTTCATTTTTGTGCTTCTACAGCACATTCGAGAAATCCTTATGTCCGATAAAAATTCTTCCGAGTCAGCAATTTTAGGCTGGAAATTTGTTCTGATCGTTGGTGTCTTAAGTGCGATTTTCCTTGGTTTTTTCTATTTAGCGATGAGTAATGAACCTGACTATATGCCAGGTGCACAGCGTAAAGCTCAACAAGAGCAAATGCAGCAAAAGGCTGAACACTCTACTGAGCAACACGCTCAACATAGTGACAATATGCCTGAAATGGATATGCAAGAACACAAGCAATCAACTCAGTAATTAGATATTTTTCAAATGACAGATTTTTCCCGTAATGCACTGGTTGTAGAAGGTGGAGGCATGCGCGGTGCCTTTACCAGTGGTGTACTTGACGCGTTTTTACAACAACAGTTCAACCCTTTCGATTTATATGTTGGTGTATCATCTGGCTCAACCAATGTCGCCAACTACTTAGCAGGCCAGCAAGGCCGCACGCTAACCTTTTATATTGATCATTCACTCCGTCCAGAATTCATCGATTACAAACGCTTTTTTAAAGGCGGCGATTTACTTGATTTAAAATGGATGTGGGAAATTGGTGAGCAAGAGCACCCACTTGATCAACAAAGTCTTTTTGCCAAAAATCCAGATTTTTATATGGTATTGACCCATGCCAAAACGGGTCATGCGGAATATCTTCGTGCAGGTAAAGATAATTTACTCAATGCACTTCGTGCTTCTAGCTCCATTCCAGTTTTAACGCGTCATCCTGTTGATATTATGGGTGAACCATATTTTGATGGTGGTGTTGCAGATGCCTTACCCGTTCGCTGGACGGCTCAGCAAAGTGGCGTCAAAAAACTGTTAGTTTTACGCACTCGTCCGAAAAACTACTTCAAGGCAAGTAGTCGAGGTGATCAATTCCTCGCAAAATACGCTTTTAAACATCATTATGGTTTTGCAAATAGTTTGCGTAGCCGCTGTGCTCGTTATAACGCTTCAGTAGATTTTGTTCGTGGTGAAAATCCAGACCAACAAATTTTAGAAGTGTGTCCACCGCCACTTAAAAATATGGCTGGCCGTTTAACTACCAATCCGAAAAAGCTTCGCTACAGTTATGAAGTTGGTTTAGAGACTGGCTTACAAGCCATCGAAAGTTGGAATGCAATGAAATAAATTAAAATTGAGATTTCTAAAAAGAAGTCTCAATTTAACTCTAAAACCATATCAATATGTGGAATGCCACAGTCTTGGTAAACTTCGCCTTGTACTTTAAAGCCTAAAGCTTCGTAAAAAGCGGTCACATAGGTTTGCGCCGAAAGCTTTAAGTAAGGCAATTTATGATGACGCGCATATTCAATAATATACTGCATTAAAATTTTACCTATACCCTGCTTTCGATAAGGCATTAAAACAGCAACACGCCCTACGCTATGCTGCGGTAATAGACGTGCTGTAGCGATAGGCTGTTCTTTGTCATAGACAATAAAATGCAAAACTATGGCATCCAAGTCGTCCCATTCATCTTCAGGTGCAATTCCCTGTTCTTGAATAAAGACTTGCTCACGGATGTATTTCGCATCTTTTCCGAGTTGTTCCCAATCACTCTCTATAATTTTATACATCCGCTCACCGTCCTAGCACTTGCAGCCAATATTTTCGATTGGTAACTGATCTTGTAACAGCAGTTCTAGTGTGTGTTTCTTAATCCCATACATTTCTTTCAATGCTTGGATTTGAGCCATAATTTTGGCATCAGGTTGAGAAACATTTTTGCGCTTTGTTGCCAAAATCATTTTGTTTTTACTGGTATGTTCAAGCGATACAAACTCAAAAACTTTGGTTTCATAGCCATACGCTTTTAAAAGTAACGCACGTAAAGTGTCGGTTAGCATCTCGGCTTGTTGCCCAGCATGAATACCAAACTGTAACATTGGCTGTAAAACTTCTGGGCTATGTAATTGTGGGCGCAACTCTTTGTGACAACAGGGCGCACACATAATCATCGAAGCGTTTAAACGAATTCCCGTGTGAATGGCGAAGTCAGTCGCAATATCACAAGCGTGTAAAGCAATCATGACGTCTAGCTTTTCTGGTTGATAACTGCGTACATCACCTTCAAAAAAGTCTAAATGGTTAAAATGCACTTTGTCTGCAACATTTTGGCAAAACTCCACCAAATTACGACGCAGCTCTACACCCGTAATCAATGGTGTTTTCTGTTGTTGTTGCAGATAATCATACAAAGCAAAAGTTAAATAACCTTTCCCCGAACCAAAATCGACAATGCGTAACTCTTGTTGAGATGCATCAATCTGTTCATAAGCACTCGCAAAAATTTCGATAAATTTATTAATCTGTTTCCATTTACGAGCCATGCTTGGAATGACTTGAGCTTTTTCATCAGTAATACCCAGCTCTTTTAAAAATGCATTCCCCTGCTGTACATAGCGCTGCTTTTCACGGTCATGTGACTGAACCGTTTGTGTCGCATTTACCGCCTGCTTTTTACCCATATTCAATAGGGCTTTTTTCTTATTTTTTTTAAGTTGAATTTCTTGAGTAGTCGAAAATAAGTTTGCTTGCTTACACTGAGTGATTAATTGCTCAATCTGTTGTAAGCCTTCTTCAAATGAATAGTTTTTAGTCACATCTTGGGTGGTATAGTGATATAAAGCTGAAAGCTGTTTTTGTCCATGTAGCTCTACAACACGGAAAGTAATTTTTTCCAGCTGCGCCAACTCTCCCTTATATTGGCTCAAGATCAATCGCTCAAAAGCTTGTTGATCAAGCATTTGCTTGATTTCATGAAAGAATTGCTGTTCTTGCTCAAAGGAGAAAACCGACACGGATATACCTAAAAATGAAGACTCATATAAAATAGAAGTTTAAAGGGTCTAGGATTAAAAATAAAATAACTTTACGACTGTTTTGTATTTCTATACATTTGTATTTTTAATCAAAAAAATTAAAGTTATGAGTAAATCTGTGTTGGAAACTTACGATCCAAAAGAAGAACTATTTAATGCCTATAGTCATGGCGCTGGTGTTATTATGGCAGTCGTAGCTTCTATCTTTTTAATTATAAAGGGATCTTATCTTTCCACTGCTCAGTGGGTAGGTTTATGGGTATATTCATTTAGTCTTATTTTAGTTTTTACTAGCTCGACTCTCTATCACTTTGCCCAAACCCAAAATCTGCGTTACTGGTATAAAAAGCTCGACCATACAGCCATTTACTATTTAATTGCTGGCACCTATACCCCGTTCCTGAGCATCGCGATTCCTACACAAAAAGCTCATATTTTGCTTATTGCACTTTGGAGCATTGCTGCAATTGGTACACTTTTCAAGTTAGTTTTCATTCACCGCTTTCAGAAAATTTCTTTACTTGCTTATGTTCTTATGGGGTGGCTTGCTGTTTTTGTTATGGATGATATGCGTACTTATTTAAGCAAAGATGCATTGATTTTCTTAATCATTGGCGGATTAGCTTATACGGTTGGAGCATTGTTTTACGCGTTAAAAAAGGTAAGATATACCCATGCGATCTGGCATATTTTTGTGCTTTTAGGTGCAGGGGCACATTTTCTTGCCATCTATTGGTACATAGTTTAATCCATTTTTCACTCATATTCAGTGATCCTGAAAGAGTCATGGATGATGTTCTTTCACGCTATTCTTTGAGAAAAATATGTCTTTAAAAAGAGTAGTAATTAAAAATAAATTTTAACTTATATAAGGACTTATATGGAGTCAACCTCTGCGACTGCTGCTCCTGTAGTAGCCACTAATTCAAAGACACGAGTTTTGTTTGCAAGCTTAGTCGGTACAACCATTGAGTTCTTCGACTTTTATATCTATGCAACAGCTGCCGTGATTATCTTTCCACACCTATTTTTCCCTGCTAGTAGTGGCAGTGCCGCAGTCTTACAATCTCTGGCAACCTTTGCAATTGCCTTTATTGCTCGCCCTATTGGTGCTGCACTATTCGGCCATCTCGGAGACCGTATTGGCCGAAAAGCAACTTTAGTTGCAGCTTTACTGACCATGGGTATTTCGACCGTATGTATTGGTTTGCTTCCAACCTATGCCCAAATCGGAATTGTCGCACCATTACTATTAGCCGTTTGTCGTTTAGGACAAGGTCTAGGCTTGGGCGGTGAATGGAGTGGCGCAGTACTATTAGCGACTGAAAATGCCCCAGAAGGTAAAAGAGCATGGTATGGCATGTTTCCACAGCTAGGTGCTCCAATTGGCTTTATTCTAGCAACAGGTTCTTTCTTATTATTAAGTGCAGTTATTCCTGAGCAAGCATTCATGCAATGGGGCTGGCGCATTCCATTTATTGCCAGTGCTGTATTGGTTATTGTTGGCTTATACATTCGCTTAAAGCTTCATGAAACTCCAGCTTTCCAAAAGGTTTTAGATAAGCAAAAAGAAGTTAATATTCCATTTAAAGAAGTATTAACTAAACATACAGGTAAACTTATTCTTGGCACAGTTGCAGCAATTTGTACCTTTGTCGTGTTCTATCTTACTACCGTATTTGCTTTAAACTGGGGAACCACAAAGCTTGGCTATGCACGTGGTGAATTCTTAGAACTTCAACTCTTTGCTACACTTTGCTTTGCCGCATTCATTCCTTTATCGGCTATTTTTGCAGAAAAATTTGGTCGTAAAACAACTTCTATTGGGGTTTGTATTGCTGCTGCGATTTTCGGCTTGTTCTTCTCTAGTATGTTAGAGTCTGGAAATACCTTAATTGTCTTCCTTTTCTTATGTACTGGCTTGGCAATTATGGGCTTAACCTATGGTCCAATTGGTACAGTTCTTTCTGAACTTTTCCCAACTTCAGTTCGTTATACAGGTTCAGCATTAACTTTTAACTTGGCTGGTATTTTTGGTGCATCTTTTGCCCCACTCATTGCGACTAAGCTTGCTGAAACTTATGGTTTATATGCGGTTGGTTATTATCTTACTGCTGCATCACTTTTATCACTCATCGCGTTCTTACTCATTCGTGAAACAAAAAATGATGATGTAAATAACCAGATTTAAAGTTTTAAAAACACCCCATAAAAAAGCCGGTTCAAAATTGAACCGGCTTTTTTATACATATATGTCTTAATTCATTGTTGCTGGATTTGAAGGTGCCATACTATTTGATACAGCTGGAGCTGTAACATTGCTTGCTGCAACAGCTGCTGGTCCTGCTACGGCTGCTTCACCGATTAAAGCCACTTTTGCTTTTTCTTGGCTCTTTACAGAGAGAGCTGGGTTAGTTGCCACAATACGATTGATGTTTGCTGAGTTTGCTGGAGCAATCGCAGTAGTTTGTAAAATAATTGGGCGATTATTTGTGTTTCCCAACGTATAGCGAATACCGGTACGTGGGCTAATCACTGTAGTATTTTCTTGCTTCACTACAGCTTGAGCCGAAGTTGGGCCTTTTGATGCAAGAACTTTATCAACCGTTGTCGTTTGAGGGGCTGAAGCTGTTTCTGCTGCGAAAACAAAACTAGGCACAGCAAGAACAGTTAAAAATAAAGGTTGTAATACTTTTTTCATTGTCTTTCCAACATACACTCTGGATGAGAAGTAAATATCATTTAATGCTTAAAACTGCAAACATTATTCACAGGCTTACTACAAACATAAAAAAAGCAGAACAATTGTTCTGCTTTTTTGTGAAGGCAGATTAGATCTTACCGTGACATTGCTTATATTTTAGTCCTGAACCACATGGACATGGCGCATTGCGACTTTCTGGAACAGGGAAAGTTTGCTGATCGGCAGACTCGTTCATGGTTTCTTGAGAAAGTGTAACTTCACCAGTTAAACCATCTACATCATCATGTTCAAAAGAAAGCTTCATTGATTCAGCTTGCTGCTGCTGTTGAGCTTCCATTTCTGCAAGTTCTTCTGGTGTTGGGATATGTACACGAGACAAATCAGTTACAACATCAGTTTTAATAATACCCAACATATTTACAAACAGGTTGAAAGCTTCTTTCTTATATTCCTGTTCAGGATTCTTTTGCGCATAACCACGTAAGTGAATACCTTGACGCAAATAATCCATTGCAGCTAAGTGGTCTTTCCAATGGCGATCAAGAGAGTTTAAAACGAAATGACGTTCAAGCATTGCTGCCGATTCGTCACCCATTTGAGCACGGCGCTGACGATAACGCTCAATCACTTCATCGCTAATGCGCTCAACTAAACCTTCTTCATCTAAACGACGATCTTGGTCTAACCATTGTTGAATTGGCAGCTCAATACCTAAATCAATACGTAAAGCATTTTCTAAACCTTCCACATCCCACTGGTCATGAATTGACTCTGGTGGAATAAAGTTAGCAATCATGCCTTGCATCACTTCACGATGCATTTCTTCAACATATTCTTTTAAGGTATTTTCAGCTAATACTTCATCACGTTGTGAATAAATAATCTTACGCTGTTCATTATTCACGTCATCGTATTTCAATAAGTTTTTACGAATATCGAAGTTACGCGCTTCAACTTTACGCTGAGCATTCTCAATCGAACGGCTCACCATTTTATGTTCAATCGCTTCGTCTTCTTTCAAACCCATCGCGCGCATCATACCAACGACACGGTCGCCTGCGAAAATACGCATAAGGTCATCTTCAAGAGACAAATAGAAACGAGAAACACCAGGGTCACCCTGACGACCGGCACGACCACGTAACTGGTTATCAATACGACGTGATTCATGGCGTTCAGAACCAATAATATGCAAACCACCCGCTTGCAATACATCTTCGTGGTCCTGCTCCCATTGTGCTTTCAGACGTGCTTCATCTTCTGCAGTTGGGTTCTCTAGTTTGGCAAGCTTAGCTTTCCAGTTACCACCCAAGATAATGTCCGTACCACGGCCAGCCATGTTAGTTGCAATCGTTACTGCATTCGGGCTACCCGCCTGAGCAATAATGTCCGCTTCACGCTCATGCTGCTTTGCATTCAACACTTCATGGTGAATACCAGCTTGCATTAACTTAGAAGATAAAATTTCACTGGCTTCAATCGTTGCCGTACCAATCAGAATCGGAGCAACACCTTGCTGACGAATATTCATAATTTCTTGAATAATCGCGTTATATTTGCCGTTACGGTTTAAATAAATTAAATCGTTTTGGTCGTTACGAATCATTGGGCGATGCGTTGGAATAATCACAACATCAAGGCCGTAAATTTCTTTCATTTCCGCAGCTTCAGTATCAGCAGTACCTGTCATACCTGAAAGCTTTTTATATAGACGGAAATAGTTCTGGAATGTTGTTGTTGCTAAGGTTTGGTTTTCAGGCTGAATTTCCAAGCCTTCTTTTGCTTCAACAGCTTGATGTAAACCTTCTGACCAACGACGACCCGGCATCGTACGACCCGTATGTTCATCAACAATAACGACTTCACCCTCATGAATAATATAGTGAACATCGCGTTGGAACAGGAAATGCGCACGGATAGCAGCCGACACATGATGAACAAGATTTAGGTTTGTTGCTGAATATAAGCTTTCGCCTTCGGCCAACAAGCCCATTTGAATAAGTTCTTGTTCAACAGTTTCATAACCGATTTCGGTCATTTCAACTGAACGCTGCTTTTCATCAATCCAGAAATGCCCACCATCTGCTACTTTTTCTTCTTTTTGCGGATGTAATTTAGGTGGAATCGTATTGATTGCACTGTAGAGGTGTGAAGAATCTTCACTTTGACCAGAAATAATTAATGGTGTACGTGCCTCATCAATCAAGATGGAGTCAACTTCATCGATAATGGCATAGTGCAAACCACGTTGTTTCTTTTCTGCTAAAGAAAACACCATGTTGTCACGAAGGTAGTCAAAACCAAATTCGTTATTGGTACCGTAAGTAATATCAGCAAGGTAAGCTGCCGCTTTTTCTGATGGACCTTGCATTGAATAAATCGTACCAATTGATAGACCCAAAAACTCAAATAATGGGCGGTTCAACTCGGCATCACGCTGTGCCAAATAATCGTTCACAGTAATGACATGTACACCTTGGCCACTCAAAGCGTTTAAATAACATGCCAAAGTACCCATGAGGGTTTTACCTTCACCAGTACGCATCTCGGCAATCTTACCTTCATGTAAGGTAATACCACCAATTAACTGAACGTCATAGTGACGCATACCCATCACACGTTTAGCGGCCTCACGACACACTGCAAATGCTTCTGGAAGTAATTTATCTAAACTTTCGCCATTATTATAACGTTGTTTGAATTCTGGAGTTTTTGCAGATAAGTCTGCATCGCTTAAAGCTGATATCGTCGGCTCGAGCGCATTGATTTGCTCAACAATTTTGCGCATGCGTTTGAGTTCACGCTCATTTTTTGTACCGAAGATACCTCCGATCAGACTTGCCAACATGGATAAACTCTCTAAATCTTGCTTGGTCAAATGAATAAACTTTTTCTCAGTCGTTTATTATGGTGCCAGAAATTTGAAGTACAAGGGGTTTGCACAAAACCCCTAAAAAAAATCTGATAGTTAGATGAACGGTTTTTCATTCATCTAATCTCCCCTTAATGTGCCGAGCACCAAAAACACACCATTAACGCTCATCGATTAAGCATAACTTCCGAGAAATCTAATTTAGCAAATTTACCTTAAAGTTACATTGATTAAGCAGTTAAAATAATGAGTTTTAGTCATATATATTTACACTTATATAAAAAATTCATAATAAAATACAAAAACAATAATTTTAATCATAAAGAAAATGCTGCATATTCTTTTGATCGAATAACAAATTATGAGCAATTGAGGAACGATCATGACACTACGATTAGGAGATACTGCTCCCGATTTTCAACAAGAATCGAGTGAAGGCACAATTAATTTTTATGATTTTTTAGGGGATAGTTGGGGGATTTTATTTTCGCATCCAGCTGACTATACACCCGTATGTACAACTGAGTTAGGTTACACAGCAAAATTAAAAGATGAATTTACGAAGCGTAATGTTAAAGCGATTGCTTTGTCAGTAGACGATGTAGAGTCTCATAAAGGCTGGATCAACGATATTAATGAAACACAAAATACAACTGTCAACTTCCCCATCATTGCGGATAAAGACCGTAAGGTATCTGAGCTCTATGGCTTTATCCATCCTAATGCCAGTGAAACACTGACGGTACGCTCATTAGTGATTATCGATCCTAACAAAAAAGTTCGCTTAATCATTACCTACCCTGCTTCAACTGGCCGAAATTTTAATGAAGTCTTACGTGTTGTTGATTCTTTACAGTTAACAGATAAGCATAAAGTCGCTACACCAGCGAATTGGCAGCAGGGTGAAGATGTCGTTATTGTGCCATCACTTAAAGATGAAGAAGAAATTAAACAGCGCTTCCCTAAAGGTTATACGGCTGTTAAACCTTATTTACGCCTCACACCACAGCCTGAAAGCAATAAAACCGACTAAAGGTTTTATTGCTTGCAAGACAAACGCAGTGCGTAGGCAAACATCTGAAAGGTTCCCTACAAGACAAGCAAAGCGCGTAGGCACAAGAGATTAAATATCACACCTTAAAAAGTCATCCAACGCGGTGGCTTTTTTATTTATGTATTGAATACTCATGGTTTTTATTGTTCAGATCAGTTATAACTCGGACCGATTCGGTAAAAAAATAAAAATCATGATCTATAAAATTCATCATTTAAAGTGTGGCAGCATGTGCCCGGTTTGTGCCCCATTGTTTGGACAAAAGGGGTTCCGAGCTGAGGTAATCTGTCATTGCCTTCTGGTTGAAACTGATCGAGGCTTAGTACTTATCGATACGGGCTTTGGCTTGCAAGACTACTTACATATGAAGCAGCGCTTAGGCTCATTAGTGAAACGTCTAGGCAAGATTGAGCATAATCTTGAATTTAGCGCGATCCAGCAAATCCAAAAGCTCGGATTTAGCCCTAAAGATGTACAGCACATCTTTGTTACTCATCTTGATTTTGATCATGCAGGTGGAATCTCAGATTTTCCTCATGCCACAGTCCATGTTTTAGCATCAGAGTATAACGCAGCCCAACTTCCAAATTTTAAAGGCAAACTTCGCTATAGAACCAATCAATATAAAGATCATCGATATTGGAACTTTGTTGAATATCAAAAAGGTGAAGCATGGTTTAACCTCGAAAAAGTAAAAGGTTTCCCCCTGTTTCAAGATGAAATTTTAATGGTACCGCTACTAGGTCATTCGGCTGGACATTGTGGTATTGCTATAAAGCAACAGAATCAATGGTTATTATTTTGTGGAGATGCTTACTACTCACACCTAGAGTTAAATCCTAAAAATAAATTAAGATCGCTCAATCTGCTGGAAAAAACATTTGCAGAGGATAATGAAAAACGTATTTTCAACCTCAAACGCTTACAGCATTTAGCTCAACATGAGCCAACAATTGAAATAATTTGTGCTCACGACCCTGATGAGCTGAAACGGTATCAAACATGAAGAAATTATCGCTCCTTACACTTGTGATCTGTATAAATCTACAAGGCTGTATGCAGCACGAAAGTATTGCTCATGAGCATCGACCACAAGATTGGGGAAGCTTAGTTTCTCAAACCCATAACTTTTACCAAATTAGTAATGATGTTTTTCGCAGTGAACAACCAAATGCTGCCATGATTTCAGAATTAAAGAAGAATCAAATTGGAACGATCATTAATTTAAGGGCCAAAGACGCAGATACTTTAGTTTTTAAAAATGAAAATTTTAATCTTGTACACATTCCTATCAACACATGGGCAATTAACCGACAAGATTTATTAGAAGTCATGCAACAAATCAAAATGGCTAAGCAGAATGATCAACGCGTTTTATTGCATTGTTACCATGGTTCAGATCGTACAGGGGCCAGCGTTGCCATGTATCGCATTATTTTTGAAAACTGGGCAATTGATGATGCAGTTAAAGAAATGAAACACGGGGGTTATGGTTATCATATTATTTGGAAGAACATTGACCGATTATTTACCCCTGAAAATGTAAGATGGATTCAACAACAACTATCGAATTCTAGCAGCTAAAGACTCGAGTGTTTTTGTATACAAACCCACTTATTAGGCATATAAATTGGCTCAATTACCCACTTATTTATCATTTTCATTTTTATTAAATACATCGAAAAATATACATTTAAAAAGAGATAACTATCAAAAATATGTTTTATTTTTATGATTTTCCCAAAGCGGCGTTGCTAAGCAATATCTTCAAAATCTCAGAATCACCACCATCACTATCTGTTACTAATAAAAAGACTTCGCCATCAGATCTCGACTCAAACCAAGTAATCCCTTCAACCTTGATTGGCAGCGTCTGTCCTTTCGCATCTTGAATCAAATGAGTCGCTAAAGCTTTACCATCAGGTGAAAACACCAAGATAAAACTTCCTAAGACAGCACCATCATCATAGGTATTGAGTGTTTGTTCGACCGTAGCTGTAGCAACAATCAAATTTTTATCCGCTAAAAAACAAGCATCTGAAATGCCGCTTGCTGAACCATCAAGCTCAGCTAAGCTCAGTTTGAGGGAATGTATAAGTGCATTTGCTAAGGATTCTCCTGCTTGAATTTTGATTAAATCAAAGATTAAAACCCCATGATGGCGATTTACGTTACCACGTTGAAAAATATAGAGATAACAATGGTCCGAACATAGGGCTTCTATATTGAGATCAGCCCCACCTGTTAACTCACCCTGATGCTGCAAAAAATCATAATCAACCGCATCCAAGAAGGTCCTGACCTGATCATTGGCAGGATTATAGAGTAATGCTCGTTTTCGATTGTCTGTAGAACCCGAACCCATCACCAAAAGCTGTAATTGTCCGTTCCAACTTATGGAGGTTAAAGCTTCAAAATCGGGTTTCTGTTCTTTGGTTAATACACTGAGCGGTATTTGCTCTGAAGGATCAAATAATGGAATTTTTTCAAAGACCTTTGCATCGGCCATGTTCTGGGTTCGCTTGATTCTTAATAGATAAGGGAGATTATCGCCAACAAAATAAACATCCTCCCCCGCACAAGCAACTCCAGACAGCGCGCTAATCATTGAATTTTGTGCAAAAACAAATTTTTCTAATATTTTAATTGTTGTATTCATCTTCAAGATCCCCTATTGAATGGAACACTCCTCACAAGAATACAGCCTTTGAAGTGTTCCTGATTTGATTTAGGGGATGATCAGCCTTTATCGCTGATCAAGCGGCACCCAGTCAATTACCCAAGCTGATTTCATATTTAAGCTTGAATCAGAAGTAATTTTCTTACGAGCTGCATCTGCTGTATCACGGTCTTTCGCAGGACCAACCATAATACGGATTCCCTTACTGGTTGGGCTTGTAGTTACCTTATAGCCCTTAGCTCGTAATTTAGAAACCACTGCATCTGCATTTGCTTGGTTAGCAGCCAGAGCCACTTGAACCATCCACTTTTTATCACCGTTTTCAAGCAGTTCACGCGCCTTTTCAGCTTCAGCTTTTTTCTCAGCTTCCGCTTTTCGTTTAGCATCAGAAGCTTTTTTATCAGCTTCTGCTTGGCGTTTGGCTTCGGCTGCTTTCTTATCAGCCTCTGCTTGGCGTTTGGCTTCAGCTGCTTTCTTGTCTGCTTCTGCTTGGCGCTTAGCATCTGCCGCTTTTTTATCTGCTTCTGCTTGGCGTTTGGCTTCGGCTGCTTTCTTATCAGCTTCCGCTTGGCGTTTGGCTTCAGTTGTTTTTTTGTCCGCTTCTGCTTGTCGCTTAGCATCTGCCGCTTTTTTATCTGCTTCTGCTTGGCGTTTTGCTTCAGCAGCTTTTTTGTCTGCATCTACTTTTGAAGTAGCAGTTGTTTTATTCACCGTATTGGTTTGCTGGTTTTTAGCTTTCGCCTCACCCACTAACTCTGGTGGAATATTATCTGAACTTTCTTGAGCCGCTGTACGACGTGCATTAATTGCAGCGTACTCTGCTGCGGCTTTACGAGCAGCATCAGCCTCAGCCTGCTGCTGCATTGCTAAAAACTCAGCTGCACGTGCTTCTTGTTCGGCAACAGCCTTTTCACGCGCACGACGTTGTTCTTCAAGCAAACGTTTTTCAGTTTCAACATCAACCGCAAGCGGTTGTAGTTGTACCATTTGCCCTTCAGTTGTCTGTTTTGGTTTAGTTTGAGTTTTTGGCGATGTGGATGCGGATGGTTGAACTTCAACCTGTTTTATTTCCTCATTTCCTTTTAGAAGTAATGCTGCCAATAAAACACCACCTCCTAGTAAAACAACGCCACCCATCCAGCGTTGTTTGTTATTCATTGACATTCTTCCAAATACTCCCAAATCGCTTCTAAAGTATGAAACGAACCACAGGCCAAAATCAGCTGATTGTTATTTGTTTGCTCAAGCGCTGATTTAAAAGCCTCTTTGATATTGCCATATTGTTGTACTGTCTGGCCTTGCAAGGCATCATTGAGTTGCTGAATCGATGCAGCACGCGGCACATTCAATTCAGCAATTTTCCAATGTAAAACAGTAGGTTTCAATAAATCTACTACTGATTTTATATCTTTATCTGCCAGCATTGAAAATACTGCGACAACTTCTGTGTACTGTTTATTGTATTCTAAGAAATTTCGCAATTGCTTTAACAAAAATTCAACACCATGAGGATTGTGTCCGGCATCAAAAATTACCGTTTTCCCATCCACTTGGCGCTGTTCAAAACGCCCTGCTAAGCGAGCAGATTGAATACCTTTTTCTAATGCTGACTGAGAAATCTCAAGTCCGCTATTTAAAATGGCAGCAACTGCCCCAGCAATATTTTCAATCGCTAATGTACCTAACGGAAGTGTTAAAGTAGTTCCTTCCGAAGCAAAGTACCAGTTTTGTCCATCATCTGCGAGCTTATAAAAATAATCACGATTAATGGTATATAACTCTGCTTGTGTACTTTGTGCTTTATCTTGAATTGCTTGTGGTAATGGCTGTTCACCTGCAAAAACAACCGGAATATGTGGACGAATAATACCTGCTTTTTCAAAAGCAATTTTTTCGATGGTATCGCCTAACCAGTCTGTGTGATCTAGGCCAATATTAGTAATTACTGCAATGTCGGGATCAATCACATTGACGACATCTAAACGCCCGCCCAAACCGACTTCGAGCACCCATACATCACATTGTTGTTGTTTAAAAATAACAAAAGCAGCCAAAGTGGTTGCTTCAAAAAAAGATAAGCTTAAATCGCAATCGCGACGAGCCTGATCGACTTGAACAAAAGCATCAATCAGACTTTGATCATCGACTTCGACTCCACCTAATTTGACTCGCTCATTAAAGCGATAGATATGCGGTGACTGATATAGCCCAACTTTATAACCTTGTGCGTTTAATATCGCAGCCAGTGTGGTTGTCGTTGAGCCTTTACCATTCGTTCCAGCTACTGTAAAAACTTTAGCATGAGGCTGAGTTACACCCAGCTTTTCTGCAACAGGAATTACACGTTCCAGACCAAGATCTATCCCTGTAACGTGAACATGGCTCCAATAATTGAGCCATGTATCTAAAGAGTCTATTGAAAGTGGAGCTTGTTGGTTCAAGGTAAGTTCATCAATTTCGATACAAGTCGAGATACAGTATCACGTAAAGCATGACGATGAACAATCTGATCGATTACACCATGATCAAGCAAATATTCAGCACGTTGGAACGGTTCTTCAAGAGTTTCACGTACAGTTTGCTCAATTACACGTTTACCAGCAAAGCCAATCATCGCTTTAGGTTCAGCAATATGAATATCACCCAACATTGCTAATGAAGCTGTTACACCACCATATACAGGATGTGTTAACACCACGATATACGGTAAGCCAGCATCTTTTAATTTTTGAATCGCAGCAGAAGTACGCGCCATTTGCATAAGCGATAACATACCTTCTTGCATACGCGCGCCACCAGAAGCTGCGAAACAGATTAATGGTTGACGTTTTTCAATTGCAAGCTCGGCAGCCTGTACAAAGCGATCACCTACAACCGTACCCATTGAGCCGCCCATAAAGTCGAACTCAAAAGCACATGCAATCATATCCACGCCATTTAAGTTACCTTGCATGGCAATTAAAGCTTCCGTTTCACCAGTTTTAGTTTGCGCTTCACGCATACGATCTGGATACGGTTTAGAGTCAACAAACTTTAGTGGATCTTTGGCACTAAATTCTTGACCCAATTCAGTTACAACATTGTCGAAGAACCAGTTCAAGCGGTCACGAGCTTTCATTCGTAAATGTTCATCACATTGCGGACAAACATACGCATTGAAAGATATTGCTGTACGTGTCACTAGTGCATGACATTCAGGACATTCAATCGTTGGCTCAGTAAATGTTGCTTTGAGAATTTGTTGCTCATCTGCGACCTCAATACCTGGAACCGGACGTTTTGTCCATGGTGTCGAAGGGCTAAGAACTTTCCCTGGTTTCACTTCTTGATTCATACTAACTCATCGAGCGCTGCTCGAAGCTCCTTGACTTTACTCACCGTCTGTTCAACAGCGTCATCCGCTGCCAACGTTGCAAAATTTTTAACGAAAGCACTACCTACAATCACGGCATCAGCAACGTTACCCATTGCTTTTGCTGAAGCGGCATCACTAATACCAAAACCAACACCTACTGGAATATCAGTAGCACTTTTGATCTTTTGAATACGTGCAGCAGCTTCTGCCGTATCAAGTGTTGCGGCTCCCGTTACACCTTTCAGTGAAACGTAGTAGATAAATCCACTTGCCTGATTTGCCACATGTTGAATGCGTTGATCTGTAGAAGTTGGTGCAAGCAAGAAAATTTGGTCCATATCATGTTGTTTCAACACAGCACCAAATTCTTTTGACTCTTCTGGTGGTAAATCCACAAGTAATAAGCCATCTACACCACATTGTTTCGCATGAGAAACAAACTTCTCGTAACCAATCACTTCAACCGGATTTAGATAACCCATTAAAACAACAGGTGTTTCCTGATCCTGCTCACGGAACTCTTTTACCATGTTAAGTGCATCCAACGTATTGGTCCCTGCTGCAAGCGCACGTTCAGCTGCAAGCGCAATTACCGGGCCATCAGCCATTGGATCTGAAAATGGTAAACCAAGTTCAATGACATCTACTCCTGCCGCAACCATTTTATGCAGTAACGGAACCGTTACTTGTGGCTGTGGATCACCCGCCATAACATAAGATACAAGCGCTTTACGTTGTTGGGACTTAAGCTTTTCAAAACGGGTGGCAAGACGTGACATAGGGTTGTGCTTTCCTTGAATTATTTAAAATTGAGGAGTTGTTTGTAGAAATACAAGAATATCGCATTTTAACGCTATTTTTTGTCCATTGAACAGCTCTAACATTATGGCGATATTCGATTGTATGATTCATACAACCCATGGCGTACATTTATCAATATTTTGAAACTTTTCTCAATGATCAAAGCTTCCTATTTTCGAGCCATTATTAGACCCCGAATGAACAAAAAAACCACCACCAAAAAGTTATTTCTCAATATTTTTATGCGCGAGTTGTAATTGCCTTTTACGTGTGAGTAAAGTTTGTCCTGTCAAATTTTTATGGGCACGTGCAAGTGCTGACTGATCCGAATATCCCAACTGTTCAGCAATTACAGTCAGGCTTTCATTTTGGTGAAGTAATATTTCACAGCGTTTCATACGTTCATTATCTAAAATTAATTTAAATGAAGTATTTAACGACTGTAGTTGGCGTTGTAAGCTTCGTACTGAGATATTCAACTCAATAGCAATATCCTCTATTTTCGGGGCTTGTTGCTTGTGCTTAAAATATTCATGAACAATCCAATGTATTTGCTGAGCTAAATCTGTATGTATTTTCCGCTGAGCCAATGCCTCTTCTGCCTGTTTCACCAAAAGTTGCATTAGCGTTGGGTCTGCCTGACGAGGGCGAACACTTAATCCTTCACTTGCAAAAGTTAATGCATAGTAAGGTTGCTCAAATGATAATTTGCATTGAAAGAAACGCTGATAATGTACTAATGCTCCACGGGAGCGGTGCACAAACTCAACATGCTGCAAGAGGAAATCATGAAAAGGAGCAATTTGTTTAGCAAGTTGTACCATAGCAGCCAAAGTTAGCTCACAAAGTATAATATTGCTGGCATCAACCAAAGGCCAATACAAACGGATGCTAGAAGTATCTTGTTCGATTTTCATAGGCACGACTTGCTCACCGTCAATAACGAGACGATGAAATTTCATGACATATTCAAGAACCTCTGCGAAACTGCCGCTTCGAGAAGCCATATAACCCAATACACCAAAATTGGCAGGTGTAATACAAGTTGCCATTTCCAAGGCCAAATTAGAAACTTGTAGACGAGACTCTGTCAGCTCTAAAAGTTCAAGAAAAAAGTGTAAAGAAGATTGAGCATCAATAGATGAAGCTAAAATATTTTGAACCTGACGGGCCTGAACGTCCGTAAGATTTAATCCCTGCCAATCGATTCCTTTTTCTTTTAAGTAAGTATTCCACAGATAAAAATAGCCATTTGAAATCGTAAAATCCTGCATGGCTCATCCTTTTTTTAATGCCATCTTGTCGCAAACTGTATAAAAATTGGCAATAACTGTCAAAACAAAGCCGACCATTCGCGACATACTAATGAACATGTTAGATGCGAGAAATAAAAATATGAACGCACATGTTTCTTATCAAGTCGAACCCGTGGTTCGTAAAGATCTGGATTTTCATTTAAACGAAGCACCACGCTTTTGGTTTAATAATGATCCTTTTTTGACTCGTATGTTTGATGCACTCAGCTTAACCTTTCCAGATGGAGAGCGTTATTTTATCGAATGTGTTCGTATGTTCCGTGACAAAATTGATGATCCAGAACTACAAAAACGTGTTGCAGACTTTATTAAACAAGAGGCTCAACACGGTATTGCACATGACAAAATGAATCAGCTCATGAAAGAGCAAGGTATGCCTGTTGACCAATTCACAGCTACACTAAAAAGAATTTTTCGTTTTGAACTCACTAAACGCTCACCACAATATAATATTGCGATGACAGCGGCAGCGGAACATTTAACAGCGTTAATGGCAGAAACGTTTTATAGCAATAAAAAAACTTTGGAAAATGCTCACCCCTATGTTCGAGCACTGTTTGCTTGGCATGCCATTGAAGAGATGGAGCACCGTGATGTTGCTTTTGATGTCATGAAACAAGTAGGTGAAGTACCAGAGTCAACACGTCGCTTTGTGCTTGTTTTAACAACCGTACTCATGTTCGGTTTTACGCTTTACCGTACCAATATCATGTTGAAATGTGATGGCTTTAGTCCAAGAGAAAGACTCTTGATAAGCCTTAAAGGTTTACCTTGGTTCTTTGGTAAAAATGGCACATTAACCGCTATGAAAAGCCAATATTTAGATTGGTTTAAAAAAGATTTTCATCCAAGCCAGCATCCTGTAATTCGTCAATATCCAGTTTGGATCGAAACACTTGAAAAGACGAATGACCCGATTGCGGCTGGTGAGGCATTCTGGCAAGCAGGTTTATAACCTGCTTATTACCATTTTGCATAATGTTGTTCTAGTAAACCGTATTGTTCATTGCAATTGATTATATCGGTTGCCTCATGCTCAATCGTGCCACTAATTTTAGCTTGCCACTGATTGAACTGGCTGCCGATCATTCTTAAATTAATATTTTCGTATCTGCACCAACCAATATGCACTTGTAGATTAAGTTTTTGATCTAGAGAGCTAATTTGCCAAAGCTCATCATTTACTTTTTCAAATAAAACATCTGTTAGCGGAAATAAAACTCCGTTAATCCATAAGCAGTTTTCATTACCAAAGCTTTCATTAACCCCTGAAGCTAAATTTAAACCAATACGCCGCCCTTGTTCATCCCAAAAGTTACATGAGAGCCAGAACCAAGCCGTTTCAGGTCGCAGAAAACCACAAGTATCATCTAGCGATGCAAATGTCTTTTCATCAAATTGTACAACTTGGTTTTGTTTATTAATAAACATTCCCTCTACAGCAAGCGTGGTTTGCTTTTGGGTATAAGTCCAACCGTTAATGCCAGTTGGTGTACATAAACTTAATATGTCTGTTCCAGCACAAAAAATTCGAGCGCTAAGTTGAATCTCACCATATTTCGTGACTCGAATGTACCGCACACCATTGGCATGCTGGACATCAAACTGATAAGGAGATTTAGAAAAATAACTTTGATTAAACAACGGCTGTTCATCAAGATAGGTTTTATGCCCCAAAGGCTGAATGGCATTCCATTCAATGACCTGCCTCGTTTCATGATCATAAATATAGAAAAAACTGTGCCCAACCCAGCCAATATCTGCAATGGCCAGACCAATACTATAGTGTTTATGTTGAATGCCGCAGAATTTGAATTTTTTATATTTTAATTGCTTACGCCAGCCTTTTAAGACCTTACCATACGGCGTTTTATAAATATAATGTTGTACATGAATGGTTGACGGTACAGATTCAAAACGCCCATAACGAGGCTGCCCATTTTCTTGAATTAAATCCATTTACCCACTTCCATATGAATATTAGATTTCAAATGACCTATACCACGGTCAAATACGTATTTTCCCAAATTGCTGCAGTAAAATCGCCTTTTATTAAATGAATATAGCGCCCTGCTACACAATCTATCGCTAAGCAGTCATCAATATCAATAACTCGATCTGTATGTGCTTTTTGCCACTGCCGATCTATAAATTGTTTACCTAATTGTTTGGCAACGACCGCATTGGGTGCAACCACAAACTCATAACGATGAAGCTCACCGAATTCACGCGCATTATATCCACCCAAATTAATTAAATATAATTTTAAATCATCTGGTTGTGGTGCAGCATCTGTAAAATGAATTTGATAATTTTGCCCTTGAGAGCTAACTCCTGAGAGCTTGGCCCAAGCATCGATATGCAACCCTTGAGCCTCACCAAACCAAGCCTGTTTAAGTTGAGGATAAACTTCTTCCAAAGTATCCCCTACCGCCATAACAACATCATGAACTTCTATATTAGCGCGGGCATGGCGCCCGCCCAACATCACCATAAACAAGCTTGGCATTATAGTTCTCTTACATCTCGACCATTTCTACGCCATCAATGCGTGCAACTGTCATTAAATCTTTATCACCACGGCCTGAAACAGTCGCAATAATAATCTGATCTTTAGACATCGTTGGCGCAAGCTTAGAGACGTACGCCATCGCATGTGAGCTTTCAAGTGCAGGAATAATCCCTTCGATTTTGGTTAAATCACGGAAACCTTGCAGAGCTTCTGTATCATTAATCGGCACGTATTCTACGCGCTTCATATCTTTCAAGAAGCTATGTTCAGGGCCAACACCCGGATAATCAAGGCCCGCCGAGATACTATGTGTCTCAATGATCTGGCCTTGTTCATCACTCATTAAGTAAGTACGGTTACCGTGTAATACACCCACATGACCCGCATTTAACGGCGCCGAGTGTTTACCAGTTTCAATACCAAAACCAGCTGCTTCAACACCATACATTTTCACGTTGGCATCGTTTAAGAATGGATAGAACAAGCCCATTGCATTTGAACCACCACCCACGCATGCAACCAATGCATCTGGTAAGCGACCCGCTTGCTCCAAGATCTGTTTACGTGCTTCGCGGCCAATAATCGACTGGAAGTCACGAACGAGTTGTGGGTAAGGGTGCGGGCCTGCAACTGTACCAATGACATAGTAAGTCGTATCAACATTGGTTACCCAGTCACGCATCGCTTCGTTCATGGCATCTTTCAGCGTTTTAGAGCCACTTTGTACAGGAACAACTGTAGCACCCAACAAACGCATACGATAAACGTTCATGGCTTGACGCTTAACGTCTTCGGCACCCATATAAACAACACATTCAAGACCCAAACGTGCTGCAATTGTTGCAGTTGCTACACCATGCTGCCCTGCACCAGTCTCAGCAATAATACGTTTTTTACCCGAAAGCTTTGCCAATAACGCCTGACCAATCGTGTTATTTACCTTGTGTGAGCCTGTATGGTTTAAGTCTTCACGTTTAAGATAAATTTGCGCACCACCTAACTCTTTTGACCATCGCTCAGCATAATAAAGTGGACTAGGACGACCTACATAGTAGGCTAGATCGCGGTCGAATTCTGCCAGAAACTGTTCATCATTTTTCATGCGAGAATAGAGATTTTCTAAATCTTCTAATGCCGCCATGAGTGTTTCTGACACAAAACGTCCGCCATGGATACCGAAATGCCCTGCAGCATCTGGGTACTGTGTATAGTCAATCACATTGTTTTGCTGATCCACGTTGGACTCCTTGCATAAATCGTTCAATGAGTTGTTGGTCTTTTATACCTTTTGCGGACTCTACGCCTCCGCTCACATCTACTGCAAAAGCACCGGTAGTATGAATAGCGTCAATGACATTGTCAGGGGTTAAACCACCTGCCAAGATTAAAGGAATATCAAGTTTTGGAAATTTAGACCAGTCAAACTGATGTCCTGTGCCCCCTTTAAGCTCAGGATGCCACGCATCGAGCAATACAGCACTGGCACCAGCCATCTGATATTTTTGAATTTCAGCAATTACATCTAAATCAGGTTTAACCTGAATCGCTTTATACCAGCGACGTTTACAATGACGAGCTATTTCCTGACATTGTTCTGGAGTTTCATCGCCATGTAGTTGTAATACATCTAGGGGAACACAATCAAGTACATCCTGAATTTCAGTAGCACTTGCATTAACAAACAAACCAACCATTTGTACATAAGGTGGAATTACTTTTGCTAATTCTTCTGCCTGTTCAACTGTCACGTTTCTTGGACTCGGCGGGAAAAAAACAAAACCTATCGCATCTGCTCCAGCAGTAATAACTGCTTGAACATCTTCAATGCGAGTAATTCCACAGATTTTTGCTCGTGTACGTTTTTGGTTTGATTGGCTCATGAGCTGTTTAAACTACAACCATTTCTTAAAATAAGCGCCATTGTAATGCAATTTTTGCCCCTTGCGTAAAAGTTCTCTGGGAATTGGGCTAAATGACATTGTATGAAATAAATCGTCACTTTATACTGCGTAAAATTGGAAGCAAGTGTAAGCAATTAATGCTTTAGGGAAGCTGGTGAAAGTCCGGCACTGCCCCCGCAACGGTAACAATGTAAAGCATATTTTTTTAAGTCGAGAGCGACTTACACCACTGCAGTCATGTGGGAAGGTGAATATGTCCATAACATGAATATGGCGCTGAAGTCCGGAGACCTACTTGTTTCATCTATCTACCCGATCATTCACGTGGGGTGAATGTATGGAGCATGTTATGTCTAAGTCTTTTCAACCTACTCGTCTGGTAGGGGCTATCGCTATTGCGATGGGGTTTTCACCTGTTATTTTTGCTGAAGATACAACGAACGCAACTCAACTTGATCCAATTGTAGTCACTGCTTCAAAAAGTGCTGAAAAAGCGAGTGAGGTTCCGGCGCGGATTTCTATTATTGAACCTAAAATTGTAGAACAGTCACCTATTGCTGAATTACCACACTTATTAATGAGTGATGCAGCTATTAATATGGTTCAAAGTGGTGGCTTAGGACAAACATCTTCAATTTTTATTCGTGGTACTAATTCTGAGCATGCTTTAATTTTACGTGATGGCGCACGTCTGAACACTGCCTCAACTGGTGCAGCAAATCTTGCATTTATTGATACCACAGATATTAAACAAATTGAAATTCTGAAAGGACCAGCATCAGTTCTTTATGGTACTGACGCTATTGGTGGTGTTGTACAAATTATTTCCAAGACTCCAGAAAAAACTTCTGCATTTGTAACAGGCGAAATTGGCGAAAATAAAACTTATAAATCGATTGTAGGCGCAGATCTTGCCGAAAACGGATTTTATGCGCAAGTTCGCGGTCAACGTTTAGAGTCTGATGGTTCACGTATTACTGATCTAAAAGGTAATGACATTAAAAAAGCCTCTTATGATCAAAAAGGCTTTAGTACTAAAGTTGGAGTAGAAAAAGAAGATTTCGGAGCATCTGTTGACTACACACAAAATGAAGGAACAAGCCAATACGATACTTTTCGTTATGATGGTTCATTGACTTCTCAAGATTTCAAAAATGAATTACTTAATATTCGTGGACGTGTAAATCTCAATTCGGATATTTCTCTAAATGCAAGATTATCTCAATTTAAAGATGAACTTGATCAAAATGGTTCAAGTGATTTTGTACATAGTACGACAAAAGAGGCTGAGGTTTACGGCAAATGGCAATTCACCTCATCTCAAAATGTATTGGCAGGCGTAACTCATCAAAATATTGATGGCGATGTACTCTCTTATGGCTCACCTTACGATGAAGACGTTAATAGCACAGGCTATTTTGTACAGCACCAATATCAAAATAATGGTTTAAACACTCAAGTCGGTGTTCGTGTAGAAGATAATCAAAAATATGGTACACATACAGTTGCACAAGGTGCTATCCGTTATCAACTTTTACCACTGACAAGTATCTATGCCAACATTGGTTCAGCTTTCAAAGCACCTACCCTTAATGACATGTATGGTTCTGGGGGGAATCCAAACCTAAAACCAGAAGAAAGTATTTCTTATGAGGCCGGTATAGATCAGAAGCTAAACTACAACATTTCAACTGGACTTTCAGCGTATTACACTAAAATTGACAACTTAATTGAATCACGCTGTATAGCTGTATGTAATGGCGATTGGGTAAATACATTCCCTATTTATCAAAATATTAATATCGACAAAGCATCTATGCGGGGTGGCGAAGTTTATGCAAACTGGACCAAAGATGACTTATTTATTAAATCATCTTATAACTATGTTAAAGCCATCAATGACGAAACAGATCAAGAGTTATCACGACGCCCTCGTCAAAGCTTTACGTTAAGCACTGGCTTACAAAACGAACTTTATGGCTTAAGTGTTTCACTTTCTGCAAAATCTAAAGCGAAAGACTACAACCAAGATACGCCTGGCTATACAACAGTTGACTTTAATGGTTACTGGAATGCTACGCCAAACATTAAACTCTTCACTAATATCCAAAATATGGGTGATGTGAAATATAAAACTGCTTCCTACGACAAAGGTATCTATTATGTCAACGGCGGCCGCCTTGCATCAGCTGGTGTGACCTTAAGCTACTAAGCAAAACTTTATTATAAAAATATTTTCTTAACTCCAGTTTCGGGGTAATGTTCTGACCGACATTATCCCTTTTTTATGTTCAGGATATCCATCATGGGACACCGTTTAAGCAAAATCTATACACGTACAGGCGACTCAGGCACCACAGGTTTAGGCGATGGTTCTCGTGTTGCCAAGGATGACTTACGAGTTGCCGCACTTGGTGATGTTGATGAACTCAATGCCATTATTGGGGTACTGCGTGCTCAAATCACCGATAGCCAAGTAACGGATAAGGCCGCTTGGGATAAAAGCTTAAGTCTGATTCAACATTGGCTGTTCGACTTAGGAGGAGAGATTTGTATTCCAAACTACAACCTACTCCAGCCCGTTTGTATTGAATTTCTTGAAAAAGAAATTGACCGTATGAATGAAGATTTACCTATGTTGAAAGAGTTTATTCTGCCGTCTGGTACTTTATCGTGCAGTTACGCTCATCAAGCACGTGCTGTTTGTCGTCGTGCAGAACGATCTCTAATGTCGGTACAAACTCGTGATCAAAATATTCAGACAACTGCCCTTCAGTTAATTAACCGTTTATCTGACTGGTTATTTGTTGCATCACGAGCTTTACAGCGTGCCGAAGGTGGTCAAGAAGTGCTTTGGCAAAAAAATATTAATGAAATTATTTAAAAATAGATTAGATTAAACATGGTCTCTACTTTTTTAAAGAGACCATAGGCAAAAGATTTTATAGAAGAAAATTATGCGCATTATTGGTCATCGTGGTGCACGCCGAGAAGCTCCTGAAAATACATTAGGTGGGTTTCAGCACATAAAGAATTTAGGTATTCGCGGTGTCGAATTTGATATTCGTCAACTTCAAGACGAAGAGTTGGTTGTCATTCATGATGACAATTTTTTACGTACAGCTGGAGTCGATCAAATTGTAGAGCATTCGACTTTGGCTCAAGCGTTATCATTTGACCATCGTCAAAACTGGCCTGACTGGCCAAATTCAGAGCCAACACCTACACTTATAGGCGTTTTAAATTTACTTGATAACTTCGATCATATTGAAGTTGAAGTTAAAGCTGTAAGAGATATGGCATTGGCCGAAAAACTCGTTCAAAAGCTCGAGACGGAATTACAGGGCTTTGAGAAAGTCGTCACCATCACAAGTTTTGATCTTCAAATTTTAACTGCTTTACGCGATATAAACTCTCAATTTAAACGCGGATTGTTAGTCGAGCTTCCTGTTGGGGTAACTGCGATAGAACTCGCCCATCAATATGGTTGCTGTCATATTGGCTGGCACGATCAACTTGCCACCGATGAAATGATTAAACTGTCTCATCAAGCTGGTTTGAACATTAGTGTGTGGACAGTCAATGATGTAGAAAGAGCAACAAGGCTACGTGATTTAGAAGTTCAGGGCTTAATTACAGATATTCCTACCACGATGTTACAGATCCTATAAATATAAAAAAGGTGGTAAAAACCACCTTTTATTTCTTTTGTGCCTGAATGAGGCGTTGCCCGTTCTGATCAAGTAAATATAGCGTATTACCTACGAGCTGGAAGCGTTGAATACGTTGCAAAGCATCTACCAATTCTGCCTCTTGAGCCAAAGCACCATCACAACTTGAATGGCCTGCATTTACTTGCATATCAAGTTTTTGCTGGCTGAAATTAAATGTATAACGACCGAAAACTCCATTACAGCCAGTATGTCCAGACACTGTTTTGACCGCAGAATTTAAAGATAAAGTCGGCCACTGTGTAAAAAATTTTGCCTTATGACCGCTGATCTGAGTGATCTGCCAATCAATATCTTGAATGCCATCCGGACTCACTCTCTTTTTTACAATAGGAGCTTGAATCTGATGAACTGTTCTTTTTGCTTGAACGTTTTTTGTATTCTGTTCGGGTGCACTTTGACATGCGGCTAATACAAGACTGATTGTGACCAAGACACACTTCAAAGATAATTTTCTTGAAATATCAATGCGGTTCTTTTTTTTCAATCGTTGTACGTTCATTAAACAACTTCTCCTGCTTGAAAAACTCTTTGACATAGTTTAATTCTGTTACGGTTCTTTCAATACATCTGTACAATAATGCTAGTGATTCTCACTAAGCACGTGCTAATATGAAGGATAGAATAGCAATATATCTTGATGATTGGTTTTGCTATGTCGTTTTGTCTTTGTACCTTGTTTCACAAGGATTCTAGGAGCGCTGCCGGATATGACTTCCGCCCCACTCAAAGCCCCAATTAACTGGACCGCTAGCATTACCTTAATTGGTTTACCAATTCTTGCCGCAATCATAATCCCGATTTATGCGTATTATTATGATTTTAGTGTAAGCGCATGGGTAAGCCTATTTTTTCTTTTAGCTCTAAGTAGTATGGGGATTACTGCTGGTTACCATCGCCTTTGGGCTCACCGAGCTTATGAAGCGTCGTTACCGCTTAAAATTCTTTTAATGATCGGTGGTACATTTGCCGTGCAAAATAGTATTTTGTTCTGGGCATCTGGTCACCGTACTCACCATCGACATGTTGATGATGTTGATGAAGATCCATATTCAATTGAGCGTGGTTTTTGGTATGCTCATATGGGTTGGATGATCCGTGATCATTCACCATCTGAGCCAGATTTTAAAAATGCACCAGACCTACTCAACGATAAATTGGTCATGTTCCAACATAAATACTATGGTTTACTGGTAGTTGCAGTTCATGTTGGTATTTTAGGCTTAATCGGTTGGGCGACTGGCGACCTATGGGGTGTAGTACTCTTGGGTGGTTTAGTACGTTTAATCATTAGTCATCAAGTGACTTTCTTTATTAACTCACTTTGCCATATGTTTGGTAAACGTCCTTATACAGACGAAAACTCAGCACGTGACAATTTCTGGTTAGCCATTGCCACTTGGGGCGAGGGTTACCACAACTATCACCATATTTTCCAATACGACTATCGTAATGGTGTTAAATGGTGGCAGTATGACCCAACAAAATGGTTGATCTGGTCATGTTCTAAAATTGGTTTAGCTAAAAATTTACGTCGTATTCCAAGCTTTAATATTAAAAAAGCAGAATTGGCGATGAAATTTAAATATGCTGAACAAGACCTTGCTATTTATGGTCATGATGTAAATGCAGACATTACTCAAATGAAGCAACGTATTGCACAAGAGTACGAAGCATTTACACACACCTTAAATGATTGGGCAAAACTTAAAGAACAAGAGTTACAAGCTAAAAAAGCAGCAATGGCTGAAAAGATTCATAGAATGGATCATAAGCTTAAAGTTGATTTCCAATTGCTTGAACATCGTCTAAGTCATCACCGTGAATGCTTAGAAACACTTATGCGTAGTGTTAAAAAGAATACCAATGTGGTGTCAGACTAAATTAAATTCTGATCTAAAATAGCTCTTTCGGGAGCTATTTTTATGCCTGCTTTTTAACTGTGTTATAGTGAAATCCGCTCTCTTTATTTTGCTAAGCCTATGCAGTTTAATCCGCTCTACCCTTCACTTCCGTCTAAATTATTCCATGTTCAGCAGCCATCACCGTTACGTGGTGCAAAGGCAGGACATTTTAACAGTGCATTGGCTGATGAACTGCAATGGTCAGAAGACGATAAAAATGCATGGGTTGAGATCTGTAGTGGACAACGTACTTTCACTGAATTTCCTCCACTTGCGATGGTTTACGCTGGCCATCAATTCGGACAATGGGCAGGACAACTTGGTGATGGTCGTGGTTTACTGATTGCGCAAATACTCAATACAAACGGCCAAACCATCGACCTTCATCTCAAAGGTGCAGGCCCTACACCTTATTCAAGAATGGGAGATGGGCGAGCAGTATTACGTTCTGTGGTCCGTGAATATTTAGCAGGACATGCGCTAAATGCTTTAGGCGTCGCTTCTAGTCATGCAGTCGGTTTTACAACCTCGACTCAAGGTGTACAGCGTGAGAAAATAGAGTTAGGTGCAATGCTACTTAGAACATCTGAATGTCATATTCGTTTAGGACACTTCGAATGGATTAATCAATATGCACCTGAGTTGCTGTCAGAATTTACTCAAAAATGTATTGAATGGCATTATCCAGAATGCCTAGAAACTGAAAATCCAATTTTATCTTTTGCCAAAAAGGTAGTTGAACGTACTGCAATTATGATTGCGAAATGGCAATTGGTTGGATTTGCTCATGGTGTAATGAATACCGACAACTTAAATATTACAGGTTCAACACTCGATTTTGGTCCATATGGCTTTATGGAGCGTTTTCGCCCAAACTGGATCAACAATCACTCGGATTACCAAGGTCGTTATACTTACCAAAATCAACCAAGTATAGGCCATTGGAACTTATGGACGTGGTTAAATAACTTAATTCCTCTTGCTGAACCTGAACAAAAAGATCAGTTCAAAGAAGAATTAGCGCGTTGCCTAGAACAATTTGAACCGATCTTTTTAGAGCACTATGGGCAAGGTTTATGTCAAAAAATGGGACTTCCCCATTTCCATAAAGACAGTCTTGATTGTAGTTTTGCTTTTTTAAGAATCTTACAAACTGAACAACTCGATTACACGCAAAGTTTTATTCGTCTTCAAAACAAAGAATACAAAGCTTTACGAGATGATTGTCTTGATATTCGTCAATTTGATGCGTTTATTAGCCAATATGACAGCATCCGTGAGCATCAAGATATTGATGAACTTGATGCCAATATGCAAAAAGTAAATCCAGTTTATGTTTTACGGAACCACATGGCGCAGCGTGCTATTGAAGCAGCTGACCGAGATGATTTTAGTGAAGTTGACCGTTTATTTAAACTACTCAACCATCCTTACACAAGACAGCCAGATTTGGAAAAACCGGAAGATTTAGGCCCGTTACCAAGCGATATGCCTGATGTGGCAGTGAGTTGTTCGTCTTAATTTTTTATCCACATTTTCTGTGGATAACATTGTGGTTATCCACAGAATAACTTTCATGAAGACTTACTCTTCAGGATATTCGAAGCGGTAACCTACACCGTAAACAGCTTGAATCCATTCATGACGGTTACCAGTTTCAGCCGCCTCACTAATTTTTCGGCGCAAGTTTTTGATATGGCTGTCAATCACGCGATCGGCAACATCAAAGCTATCCGGATTGATATGATCCAATAATTGTGCACGTGAATACACTTGCCCTACATGTTCTAAAAATAGCTCAAGTAAGCGAAATTCGGTTGGCGTTAAGCTTAGCGATTTTTGTTGATACCAAATTCGTTGCTGAGCTTTATCAATTCGGAAAGAATCATTTTGTTCAGGCTCTGCCTTACGCTCTAAACGGCGTAGTACAGCTTGTACACGAGCAACTAACTCTTTTGGACTAAATGGCTTACATACATAATCATCAGCGCCCATGTTGAGACCTAGTACACGGTCAATTTCTTCGGTACGGGCAGTGACCATAATAATCGGTAAATCTGACTGCTCACGAACTTTACGGCAAATAGTCAAACCATCCATTCGTGGAACCATTAAGTCCAGAATCATCAAATTTGGTTTACGTTGCTGGAAACTCGCATAGGCATCCTGACCATCATGAAACATACTTACTTCAAAACCGGCAGCTTCAAGATAATCACGTACCAAATGCGCTAATTCGACTTCATCTTCAACCAACATCACATGTTTCATGAGATATTTTTCCTTTTATATTTAACTCTGCTTTTTGAAAGTAAGTACACAACGTAAACCACCTAACGGTGAATGTTCAAAACTAAGTGTACCACCAAGCGCTTGCGCAATTTTACAAGACAAAGCTAAGCCCAGCCCTGTTCCACCTGTACTACGCGTACGCGAATCATCTACACGATAGAAGCGCTCACCTAAACGGGATAATTGCTCATCACTTAAACCAAACGGGCTATCATCGACATATAAAGTCCACTCTTGAGGAGTCTGGCTTGTATGAATATGAATTTTGCCACCTGTTTCTGTGTAACGAATACTATTACTAATTAAATTAACAACAATCTGTTTAAACCGATCACGATCTAATAATAGCGGAGAACTTGTTCCTTCAACTTGAATTTCAAGCCCAGCCTGCTCAAGTTTTGGTTTAAAGTTTTCAACTTCCTGTAATACCACTTCCCATGGATTTACAGAGCTTAAATAACACTTAAGCTGCTGAGCATCTGCCTGTGCCAAATCCGCAAGGTCTTGGGTTAATTTTTTCAGACTTGATACCTGACGCATCATCGCATCTAAATGTTCCGGTGTTGCTTTTCGAATCCCGTCTTGCATGGCTTCAATTTGAGCCTGCAATACAGCCAGCGGCGTTTTTAATTCATGAGAAGTGTCTGCCACCCATTGACGTCGTGATTCTTCATGCTGATGTAAAATCTCTGCCAAATGGTTCAATTGAGTGGATAGGTCGCCCAACTCATCATTTCGCTTAATGACTACCTGATGCTGATAATTTCCTTTGGTTAATTCATTGGTTGCATTTAATAAACGCTGAATCGGTTTTTTAAAATAAGTTGCCATTAATAGTGCTGCAACTAAACTTGATAACAAAGTTAAAGCATAAATTAAGAGTAAATAACGCTTTTGATTACTAAAGAAGTTAATACTCAAAGCGTCTTCTTTATCCAAAACGGGTTTTAAACCCAAATATCCAACCACTTGGTTGTTTAAGATAATCGGGCGAAATGACATCTGATCTGAAGAAGGCGGTTCACCGACTACAAACTGGTGCTGCGCGTCATATAGAGATAAACGCGAACTCAATCCTAAGCGGTCTGGCAAAGCGATAAAACGCTTCTTACCATTTTGAGTTTCAATATCTTTTAAGCTTCCCTTCTTTGATTTATTTTTATCATCACTTGGACGAAACTGGTTTGCACTTAAAGGGAAACGCAATCCTTCAAAGGGTTGATATTGAGAAGGTAAATTTTGCTCAAGCGTTCTTAACTCTTCCTCACTAAAAATACTATTTTTATTAGTGGGTGCAACTTGAGGTGAGATATTGATAAGGGCATGTTCATCGAAAGAATGCTGTTGTATCGCAATGTCATATTGACGACGAAGCCACCACTGTGAGAGACGATCGTAGTCATCGGGAGCCGCGGTTCCTTCGATTTGTAAAATCTGTGCCTGAATCGCATTCCCCCAATCATGGTAAACCGTATAGACATCACCCAAATTGGTAATGAGACGGTCAAGCTTCTGCATTTCAACGTCAGCCACATATTTGGCAAAGTTCTTTTGCATTGTCCAGTGCAAAACGCTCAAGCTTGCAGTCGCAATAAGTAATGTGGTGAGCAAGACTGTCAAAAATAACCGTAATGCAATGGGAACACGTAGAACGTTCAAAAGCACTCTCTCATTTTTACGCTATATTTGGCATTGTAACCAACAACGAAAAGAAAAACTCTCCATTGTTTCTACATCTTTATTATCTAATCTTTAAGCCATCTTAAAACACAACATTAAAGGGCTTTAAATATGAAAATGACGGCAAAAATTGCATTATTCAGTGCGGCAATTGTAACAATGGGAAGTTTAGCGGCGTGTCAATCGACAACTCAACCACCTAAGCCAGAGCGCGGAATGATGCAAGATGGCCCACGTGAGGGTCACCACCGTATGAAGCACCGTGAATTTACTCCAGAACAAAAAGCAGCATGGGAACAACATCGTGCAGAACGCAAAGCGCGTTTTGAACAAATCCAAAAAGCTTGTGATGGCAAGGCCAATGGACAAACAGTAAATGTTCAAGTTGGCGATAAAACACTTGAAGGGACATGTAACCTTCGTTTTGAACCAAAACGTCCTCAACCACCCGTTAATGCCCCTGCTCCTGCAGCTGTTCAAGCAAAATAACTCTAAAAATCATAAAGCAAAAGGCGCCTATAGGCGCCTTTTGCTTATACATAACTATTTACGATTTTGACTATTTGTATCATATAAACATAATCAAAAGTATTTACACTCAAAGCACTTACATCATTTAAGTATTTTTTTCTTGACTTTGCAGTCACAAAGTAAAGGTCCTGAGGTGCTTGTACAGTTATGCAAGTTGTTGCACGATGTAGTAGTCCAAGGTGCCTCATGGCACATTATCATAGATTAAGATTATAACTCTGGTTTCACCAGTATTGAGGAACCCGATATGCCACAATACAAAGCGCCCTTACGTGATATGCAATTCGTTTTGCATGAATTATTAAATGCTGAAGAACACTATGCAAAATTACCTGATTTCCAAGGTAACGTAAGCCGTGAATTGGTTGATCAATATTTAGAAGCTGCGGCAGATTTCTGTGAAAATGAACTTTCTCCTTTAAACCAAGTTGGTGACCGCGAAGGTTGTACTTGGAATGATGGCGTAGTTACTACTCCAACAGGTTTTAAAGAAGCTTATCAAAAATATATTGAACTTGGCTTTCCGTCTTTATCAGCAGAAGAACAATACGGTGGCCAGGCTTTACCTAACTCTTTAGGTATTGCAATTTCTGAAATGGTTGGTACAGCAAACTGGTCTTGGGGTATGTACCCAGGCTTGTCTCACGGAGCTGTACGTACATTAGAACATCACGGTTCTGATGAACAAAAAAATACTTATTTACCAAACCTTGTTTCAGGTGTTTGGACAGGTACGATGTGCTTAACTGAGTCTCATGCAGGTTCAGATTTAGGTATTATCCGTACTAAAGCAGAACCAAATGCTGATGGTAGCTATGCAATCTCTGGCGAGAAAATCTTTATCTCTGCTGGTGAACATGACATGGCTGAGAACATCATCCATATCGTTCTTGCTCGCCTACCAGGTGCACCAAAAGGCACTAAAGGTATCTCATTATTCATCGTTCCTAAATTCCATGTAAATGCAGATGGAACTATTGGCGAACGTAATGCGGTACGTTGTGGTTCTATCGAACACAAAATGGGTATTCATGGTAACGCAACTTGTGTCATTAACTTTGACCAAGCGAAAGGTTACTTGATTGGACCTGAAAACCGTGGTTTGAACTGTATGTTCACCTTCATGAACACAGCACGTATTGGTACTGCTGTTCAAGGTTTAGCAGCGTCTGAATCTTCTTTCCAAGGTGCGTTGACTTATGCGAAAGAACGTTTAGCAATGCGTTCACTTTCTGGTCCTAAAGCTCCAGAAAAAGAAGCAGACCCAATTATTGTTCACCCTGCTGTTCGCAACATGCTTTTAACACAAAAAGCGTTTGCTGAAGGCGGTCGTGCACTTGTTTACTTACTTGCTCAATATGCTGATATCGTTGAAAAAGGCGAAACTGAAGAAGAACGTAAGTTTGCTGACAACATCTTGTCTTTATTGACTCCAATTGCGAAAGCATTCTTGACTGAAACAGGTTCTGAATCTGCTAAGCACGGTGTGCAAGTCTTCGGTGGTCATGGCTTTATTTCTGAGCATGGCATGGAACAAATCGTACGTGATACACGTATTGCTTGCTTGTATGAAGGTACAACTGAAATCCAAGCACTTGATTTGTTAGGTCGTAAAGTATTGCAAACTCAAGGTGCAATGCTACGTGACTTCACTAAGATCATCCATAAATTCGTAGAAGCAAACAAAGACAACGCTGCTATGAAAGAATTTGTTGAACCGCTTGCGGCTCTTAACAAAGAATGGGGCGATCTCACAATGCAAATCGGTATGCGTGCGATGCAAAACCCAGATGAAGTAGGCGCTGCTGCTGTAGATTACCTCTACTTCTCAGGTTATATCACTTTAGCTTACCTATGGGCTCGTATGGCGCTTGTAGCACAAGAGAAATTAGCAGCCGGTACTACCGATGTTGACTTCTACAATGCGAAAGTAACTACTGCTCGCTTCTACTTCAAGAAAGTATTACCACGTGTTCGCTCACACGTTGATGTGATTGCAGGTGGTCTAGATCCATTGATGTCATTAGACGCTGAACATTTCGCTTTCTAACCATAGTTAGTTGCGATATGCAATGTTAAAAAACAAAAAAGGACTGCTCAGTTTTGACGGTCCTTTTTTTATAAAATCAATGATAAATTTACACTTTAAATTCCATATCCATTTCGTTTTACAGGATATCTAGCACAGGCCAATGTGCACAAAAAAGGTGAACGATTATGCCAATTTACAATGCTCCTTTAGCTGATATGAAATTCATCTTAAATGATGTATTTAAAGCAGAACAATTTTGGCAGTCTAATGAGAAACTTGCTCATGTAGATGCTGCAACAGCTGAAGCAATTTTAGAAGAAATGGCTAAATTTGCTCAGAACGTAACTCATCCATTAAACCGTACCGGTGATGAAGAAGGTGCTCGCTATGAAAACGGCGAGGTGTTCACACCAGCTGGTTTTAAAGATGCATTTCGTCAATATGCAGAAGGTGGCTGGATTGGCTTAGGTGCCGATGAAGAATGGGGCGGTCAAGGCATGCCAAAAATGCTCACCGTTCTTTCTGATGAAATGTTATTTGCAACTAACCCATCATTTATGCTCTACCCGCTTCTTTCAGTGGGTGCAGGTATGGCTTTAAGCAGCTACGCATCTCAAGAGCAAAAAGAAACATATTTACCTAAGATTTATTCAGGTGAATGGTCAGGCACTATGTGCTTAACCGAGCCACATGCCGGTACTGACTTAGGTATTATCAAAACTAAAGCAGAACGTAATGAAGACGGTACTTATAACATCACAGGTACTAAAATCTTCATCACTGGCGGTGACCACGATTTAGCTGAAAACATCATTCACTTGGTCCTTGCTAAAACTCCAGATGCTCCTGCGGGTTCACGTGGTATCTCGCTATTTATCGTACCGAAGTACCTTGTAAATGAAGATGGTTCTTTAGGCGACCGCAACCATGTTGGTCCAGGCTCTATTGAACATAAAATGGGTATCAAAGCATCTGCAACTTGTGTGATGAACTTTGATGGAGCAAAAGGTTACCTCGTTGGTAAAGAGAACGAAGGTCTTGCTGCCATGTTTGTCATGATGAACTACGAACGTTTATCAATGGGGATTCAAGGTTTAGGTGCATCTGAATTTGCTTATCAAAATGCTGCTCAATACGCGACTGATCGTTTACAAGGCCGTAGTGCAGCTGGTGTTCAATCACCAAATAAACCTGCTGACAGCATTTTAGTCCATGGTGATGTACGTCGTATGTTGTTAAACGCACGTGCAAATAATGAAGCATCTCGTGCTTTTGCAGTGTATGTAGGTCAACAACTCGATATCACTAAATTCTCAACTGATGCAGCAGCAGTGAAAAAAGCCAATGACCGCGTTGCGCTTTTAACTCCAATTGCAAAAGCTTACCTTACAGATACAGCATTCCAAGCAACTTTAGATGCTCAGATGGTGTTCGGTGGTCATGGTTATATCCGTGAATGGGGAATGGAACAATGTATCCGTGATCTTCGTATTGCTCAAATCTACGAGGGAACTAACGGCGTTCAATCTCAAGATTTAATTGGTCGTAAAACCATTAAATGTGGCGGTGCGTTCATTGCTGAATACATCACTGAAATTCGTGACTTCGCAAATGACTTAGACACAGATTTAAACTTCATTAAAGATGCAACTTTAGATGCTGCAACTGAAATTGAAGCGATCACGCAGTTTATTATTGAACAAGCTGCTGAAAAGGTAGATTTCCCGAACTCAGCTGCGGTTGATTATTTACATGCAGTGGGCTTACTCAGCTTCGCATATATGTTTGCGAAAATTGCTGCCGCTGCTAAAGATAAGTCTGGTGATTTCTATCAAAACAAACTTGCTTTGGCTCAGTACTTTGTTGAACGTATCTTGCCAGATATTGATGCGCGTATTGCTAAAATTAAAGCTGGTTCAGACTTAATTATGGGCTTTAGTGAGGATTACTTTACAAATCAAGCTTAATTAAGTTTTCCACAAAAACGCCTGAAAATTCAGGCGTTTTTTTATTTTATATTTACTATTTCAATTGGCATGAAATTTGTTTAATTTCTAAGCATTATTAAGTAAACAAAAGATCTTACTATGCCCGATTCCAAAAAGTATGAACGTATTCTGGACCGATTTGGTCATTATGCCGTTGAAGCTTTTCATTATTTAGCCCTGTTTATTATTGGCTGTATGGTGGCCTGGTCCGCAGCCAATACAGTTTTTGAAATTCTAACTGTCAAAAAGTATGCTTCAATTGATGATATTTTATTATTATTTATCTACTTAGAACTGGGAGCAATGGTTGGAATTTACTTTAAAACCAATCATATGCCAGTGCGATTTCTTATTTATGTCGCGATTACGGCCTTAACCCGTCTACTTATTTCAGATATTCAACATGACCACAAAGCGGATATCGATCAAGTCATTATTACTGGCTCAATTTTGATTTTAGCCTTATCTATTCTCGTCGTACGATTTGCTTCATGGCACTACCCATCAGTGATGAAAGAAAAACATGCAAAAACATCAACAAACTTAAAACCACCTCAACCGCAAGATGACGAGTTAGCATAAAAAAGGCCTCAATATTGAGGCCTTTTTATTTTTACATTTAACGAACTCGGTAAATGTTGTGTCTCGAGTCGACCAATAAGTATTGATTAGGGGTTTTAACCCAATGGTATCCACGTGGTGGCGCATATAAACGGTGTGCACGCCAGTCCGAAACATAATAACGGCTATGGCGATATTGGGTAGGAATACGTTCGCCACGTTTAAAAGCAACATAGTTGCCATAGTGTTTACCACGATCAGCATTTGACCAAACTGGCGCCCGATGATCATTACGGTAATCATGACGGCGGTCATCACGATGCTCATATCGATCATAGTGTTTACCATGGTTATTGTCCCAACGGTGCCCAGAATCGGCCATCGCGGTAGCCGACATACCTAACATTAATGTCGAAAGTACAAGAATGATTGGCTTTTTCATGGCCTATTTCCTTTTAATCTTGATATGAAGCTAGCTTAGAAGAGACTCAAGGAGAAACCATGTATAAAACCGCTTTGATTGCTAAACTTTGTAATGACTATAAAGAAAATATGAAGAATCTGTATCTGTGCTACCATTAGCATTTTTCAAACTAGGTCAATTGCTGTGTCTGAAATCAGTTTTGAGCGTCTTCATCAATTTTTTTGTAAAGTTCCAAGTGTACAAGAAGCCCGAATTATGGCTCATGGAGCAGATGGCGAACATGCTTGGTGGTTTAAGTTCAGTATTGACGTAGAGCATGCCCTTGCATGGCAAACCGTACAAGAACTCGGTCATGTTTTAAATTATTTATCGACGAATGAACGCCTACCAACATTATTCTTTCCTGTTTCACCACCGCCTTACATGAACGGTGAAGCGAAAGACTTTTTATCGTGGATTATTCAGTGTAACCATCCTGAATTTAACCCAGATGTAGTCTGTGACTGGCTTGAGGCACGTTTACCAAACCCTGTAGATGATGAGACACAGTGGAAAATTAAGACTGATTTGAGTGAAATAGAAAAACTTGATGATAAAGCGTTGGATCAATTGATTCCGCCTGCACCTTAGAATTTTTAAAGTTTTACTGTCTATGTTGTAATGAGCACGACGGTGTCTTACCGCTCTGACCTCTACTTGTAGTAGCTAATTCGTTACTTTGGTTTCGCCCAAAGTAACCAAAAGCATTTGTCATCCACAAAACCTGTTCACTGTTTTCGCTTATCTAATTTTATTGCAAAAACAATTTATTCTCAGATTTTGGGCAGGTTGTGGATGACTCTAGGCGCAAGCCAATTTTTGAAAAACTCCAAAGATTGTGATTAAAAAGTCGACAATCCTGACCATTCCATAAAGCGATAAATCCAATACTTCACTTTAGACTCATCTGCATACTTCGCATAGTCCACACTCATCTGTCTACCTTGTAAGTTTGACCAAGAAGTATTGAAGTAATCTTGCGCATCTTTAAAGACTTGGTCTTGAACTTTGCCAATGACCAACATATCTGTTTCAAGGTTGTAATTTTTTAAATTACGGGCCGTAAAATTGGCAGATCCTACAATCAACTCAGCTTGTTGGGCACTATATTTCAAAATCATTTTGCTATGGTTTTGCTCACCATGGGTATCACACCAGCGGATTGGAATGCCGGCAGCGTGTAGTTCTGAAGCTACCTGACGGTTAGGAATACCATTCTTTTGTCGACCAAACGCATCTTTATTTGGGTCAAGTAAAACTCGGACAATAACGCCTCTCTCTTGAGCATTTTTTAGTGCTTGAATAATTTTACGTTCAGACAAATAGAACATACTTAAATCAAGATGCTCTTTCGGCTTCGCTGAATTAATCAATTTAAGTACAGATTGATAAATCGCCCCTTCAGTTAACACCTGAACTTGAGGTTTGGTTACGTCTTTTTCAAAATCGCCTAATATAAGTGATGGTGAACTACTGCCTGACATTTGCGCAACAGCAGCTTCAGTTTGGAGAACATCAGCAGCTGTCGCCCCTGTTACAACCAACGCGACATTAGAATGTCTAGAGCTGCCATCGTGAGGATTTGCTGAGGTCACCAATGACTTCCAACCAGTATCAGTATCGACTACCACAGTTTTACGGTGATTTGCCTTAAAGTTAAATAAATTTAAATAGCTGCGCAGTGTAATTTTTTCATCGCCGAATGGATTTGGTAACCAGCCCTTTTCAGGATTATTACCAACATTTTGACAGCAGATGTACCAGAACCCTGACCAAAACGGGTTAGAAGCACGCAAAGGAGTTAAATTGGTTTCAATCACATCGACACCTGCCTGACGTAATTGACGGTAGTGTTCAGGGCTTAGACCACCATAGACTGAGTTAATCGGGTCGGTAATCATAACGATCTGAATTTGGCGGTTCTGTCTTTTCTTACTCACTAATGCATCGGTTAACTCTTGCATTAACGGTCTTTGCTTGAGTTTCGAGTCACCCACTTCTGAATTAAACAAGAACATATCCACCACAATTGTGGATTTTGCCTCATCAATCATTTTTAAAATTTCATCAAAAATGTGTTGATCAACCTGTTGCTGTCCTTTGGCATCAAGATAGGTTTTATCAGCTAAAAATTTGACATCGGCATGTCTAAGCTTGCCACTAAAGTTAATCCCTTGTGGTAATGGTTTTACTGTGTGGTAAATCGCCGATGCAAGATATGCAATAGCAACAACGCAAAGTAATACCGCCATATAACGACGCCCTGACCAATTTATTTTTTGATGAATTCGTTGAAAAATACGCATAAAAAAGACCTAACTTGATGGTTTCAAATTAGGTCTTTTGGATTGATTTTTCAAGTTTAGTTTCGTGTTAAAGCCTTAAAAACTAAAATCAACACCTACTGTAAAATTGCGTCCAACTTGTGGAATATTTGATAAGAACGAAGCATGCTGATAAACCGTGTCATCTAACAAGTTATTCGCTTTCATATAAACACGGTAATCTGTTTTTGCACCATATTGTCCAGCATATGCTAGACCAAGATTGAGCATGTTATAGCCTTCAGTTTCAGTCTCGTAAGCTGCGATCTTATCTTGATTAAAGACATGGTAGTACTCGGCAGAACCACTAAAGCCATCGCCAAAATCTGCATCAACTTTAGTGCCTAAACGTCCCGCTGGAATACGTGGAGCGTTTCCTTCTGCATCAATTTTACCGCGTACATAGTCACCAAAAGCACTGATCTTGTACATTGGGGTAATTTGATAACCAATTTCACCCTCAGCACCATAGAAACGTGCTTTATCTTGAGTATATTGGACTAAACGGAAGTCTTTATAACGGTCAAGGGTTTGTGCATAGATGTAGTCATCAAACCAGTTATGGTAAACATGCAGATGATAATCAAGTTTGTCATTATCAAAATGTAAACCTAATTCAACATTATTCGATTTTTCCTTACTGAGTTGATCATTCCCCAACTCATAAGTATTCGTCGCAAAATGTCCACCATTTGCATATAACTCTTGAGCTAAAGGTAAACGCTCTTGATGGGATGCGACAAAAGAAAGTTTATAGTTCGGTGCAAACTCCCAATTCGCAGCACCTGCGTAAGAAAATGCCGAGCCATCAAAATCCTGTTTAGAATTATCGTCTACATCGATCTCTTGCTGATCTGCACGTGCAGAAAGCTCAAAATGTACGTCTTTCCATTGTTTATGTTCTAAAGCAAATACGCTCCATTTTTTGGTAGTGGTCGGAGCCATAAAAGCTTCTTCACCAGTTAAATCTAATTTCTGTTGACCTAACTGAGCACCGATCACCCCTTCCCAACTTGCAATTGGGTTATGTACTAACTCAATACGACCATCATAGCCTTTGTTTTGGAATCGGGTCGCAATTGTTCCCTCTTCAATTTCATCGTGCTGATAGTCAGTATAGCTCGCTTGTGCACGTAACTTTTGGAAGCCCGCGAATGGATCATTTAACTCGGTTTTAAAATCATAACGCTCAGATTTTAAGTCAATCCATGGGCCGCCATGTTCGTGATCATGTTCTTCATGTCCATGATCGTGAGCTTCTTCCCCATCTTCGTGCTCATGCTCATGTGGATCACAATGCAAATGTGGTCTTCCACCTAGATGAGCGCTACAACTTTCGTATTCATGGCTATGCCCAGGCAAACCATATTGATCCCGACGATTGCTATAAGAAATACCCGTATAACCACGGTCATAAATCCAAGACAAACCAACGTTAACTGAATCACCCTGAGCAAAAGTATTGTCTACACGGCGCTCTTTTTCACCTTCATGAACATAATTTGGTGCAATATAATTATTTGCATCACGTGTTAACCCTTCAACACGTAAAGCAACTTGGCTACCCAAGCCAACAGTTACGCCAGCGCTTGCCAGTTTTTCATCACTTCCAGTGTTATAACGTAAGCCAACTTGTCCTTCATAACCGTTTTCAGGCATTTGCGTAGGGATCTTGTTATCAATTACATTGACTAAACCACCGACAGTTCCAGCACCAAACAATAAAGTTGAAGGTCCCCGAATTACTTCGACTTGTTTCGCAAGCACAGGATCTACAGTGACAGCGTGGTCAGGAGACAATGTCGAGACATCAATATTTTCTGATGAATTTTGAAGAACTTTAACACGTGGTCCATCTTGTCCACGAATCACTGGACGACTCGAACCCGCCCCAAACTGATTGGCATAAATTCCAACTTCACTACTGAGTGCATCCCCAATGGTGGCAGCACCTTGCGCTAAATGCTTTTGATCAACCACAGTATCTGCAACTGCAAAATCTTGTGACGTTTGCTCAAGTGGATGGGCCTTAATCCGAATAGTTTCTAACTTTTCAACATTTTCACTTTCTGCTGCAAATACAGGTATCGATATTGCTGCCAAAATGGATATGGTCAAAATATTTTTATAGAACAACATGAGGTGATTCTCTGATCGCTACGCCTTTTGTTTTGTTATATTATAACATTTCAGTTGTTTTGCAATAAAAAACATTTCTAATCAGATGATTCGTTAGACTGGCCAATTAAATGATGTGAGTAAATCCTAATTTCTAATGCCTTTTACCATCTCTCATGCCGTTATAGCACCACCTCTTTCCAAGCTTAGTCAAAACACTTTACCGATTGCTGCATTAGCAATTGGCAGTATGACACCCGATCTTTACCGCTTATTTACAATGCAATCAGGTATGTTGACTCATCAATGGAAAGGCCTGATTTATCCCAACCTTACTTTAGGCGTCATTTTTTGTGCCATTTGGTATTTACTTTACCGACCTGTAATTTATCGTTTTTTCGGTATTCAACATGATCTTGACCTCCACTCTATAAAACGTATTTTTTTATTTTTGATTGGAACATTACTTGCACTTATTTTAGGGATTGCAACTCATTTAATTTGGGATGGTCTAACACATTCTGACTTTCGGACTTTTGCATTTAAAGATGTATTAGCAACCACAGTTCATCTTTTCGGGCATCCTTATCCCTTACATCGTCTTTTGCAGCTAGGCACCTCAGCTCTTGCCTTACCTTTTATTGTCTGGATGAGTGTTCACTATTATCAGCGCTATAAACAACACTGGAAAGTAAACTATAAAATTAAAATTTTCGCATGGTGCCTGTTAATTCTATCTACACTGCTAGGTTTATTCTCTTTTTGGGATTATGCCCGCTACATTCCTCATGAAGTTTGGCATGCCGATACCTATTATTTCACTGGTCGTTCTATTAATGAATTTATGCAAGGCTGGCTAAGTACCTTTAGCTTAGGATGCTTACTATTCTTGATTTTAGATCGGCAAAAAAGAATGGGGTGAATACTTAAAGTTGCTGCCAAATTGCTCATTTTCAGCTTAATTTCTGCGGTTTTTTGATCTAGTTCTTGTGGCAAACCATCCAACAAGGCATAATCGAAAACTTACTTTTTTGACGGTGCGCGGTTTACGCATCCGTCCTTTCAGCCAATATAGTTTGGATAATCTTCATCATGATGCGAACTCATTACTGTGGCTCTTTAACTGAAGCCCAAATCGACCAGACCGTTACACTATGCGGTTGGGTACATCGTCGCCGTGACCATGGCGGTGTTATTTTCCTTGATATGCGTGATCGTGATGGTCTCGTTCAAGTGGTTATTGACCCAGATACTCCAGAAGCATTTGCAACTGCAGATAAAGCACGTTCTGAATATGTATTAAAAATTACAGGTCGTGTTCGTCGCCGTTATGAAGGTACTGAAAACCAAAATATGGTGAGTGGTCAAATCGAAGTTTTAGGCAAAGAAATCGAAGTTCTTGCTGCTTCTGAAACTCCGCCATTCCCGTTAAATGATGACACTATCAACGTGTCAGAAGAACACCGTTTAAAATATCGTTTCTTGGACATCCGTCGTCCAGAAATGTTAGATCGCTTACGTTTCCGTTCTAAAGTAACTAACTTGATCCGTAATTATTTAGACGATCACGGTTTCTTAGACGTTGAAACTCCGATTTTAACTCGTGCAACTCCTGAAGGCGCACGTGACTATTTAGTACCAAGTCGTGTACAAAATGGTAGCTTCTACGCACTTCCACAATCACCACAATTGTTTAAACAATTATTGATGGTTGGTGGTATCGATCGTTACTACCAAATCGCAAAATGTTTCCGTGATGAAGACTTGCGTGCTGACCGTCAGCCAGAATTTACTCAAATCGACATTGAAACTTCGTTCTTAAATGACGATGAAATCATGGATTTGATGGAAGGCATGACTGTTAAACTATTTAACGACTTGCTTGGCGTAAAATTTGAAAAATTCCGCCGTATGCCATATAGCGAAGCAATGCGTGATTATGCATCTGACAAACCAGATTTGCGTATTCCGTTGAAACTCGTTGACGTTGCAGACTTAATGCAAGAAGTAGAGTTCAAAGTATTTGCTGGTCCTGCAAAAGATCCTAAAGGTCGTATTGTTGCGTTACGTGTTCCAGGTGCAGCATCATTGCCACGTAGTGCAATCGATGAATACACCAAATTCGTTGGCATCTATGGTGCTAAAGGTTTAGCGTACATTAAAGTTAATGAACTCGCTAAAGGAATTGAAGGTCTTCAATCTCCAATCGTGAAATTCATTGAACCGATTGTACTTGAACTGTTGGAACGTGTTGGTGCACAAGATGGCGATATCGTATTCTTCGGTGCTGATAAAGCTAAAGTCGTAAATGATGCAATGGGTGCACTTCGTGTCAAGATTGGTCACGACTTGAATCTTTCAACTTGTGAGTGGGCTCCACTTTGGGTTGTTGATTTCCCAATGTTTGAAGAAACTGATGATGGCAAATGGACTTCTGTTCACCACCCATTCACTCTACCTAAATCTAGCGTAGAAGATGTGAAGAGCAATCCGGGTGAAGCACTTTCTGTTGCTTACGACATGGTATTGAACGGTACTGAAGTTGGTGGTGGTTCTCTACGTATTTACACATTAGAAATGCAAAAAGCGATTTTTGAAGCGCTTGGTATTTCTGATGAAGAAGCAGAAGAGAAATTCAGCTTCTTGCTGAATGCACTTCGTTACGGTGCTCCTCCTCACGGTGGTTTGGCATTTGGTCTTGACCGTTTAGTTATGCTTATGACTGGCGCGACTTCTATTCGTGACGTTATTGCATTCCCGAAAACTAAGACTGCTGAATGTCCACTTACTCAAGCACCTGCTCCTGTTGAAACAAATCAGCTTCGTGACTTGGGCATCCGCTTACGTGAAAAGCCAAAAGCTGAAGAATCTAAATAATTTTTAGATTTGTAAATTAAAAAACCCTGCTCATGCAGGGTTTTTTAATGAAAAATATCAGCCACATATTCGGTTTATCTAAGCTATGCTTTGCGAATAAGCAGGTCAGTGGCATAATAGGTTGCTTTTAATTTAGAGGTCAGCTTTATGGCTATGCGCCCTGATGTACGTCGACATGCTTTAATCGTGATTGTATTCTCTCTTGCGCAATGGTTTTTGATGCGCTATATCCTTGCAAATGAATTATTTAACATCACTACAAGTCAACGTATCCTTTATTTCTGTGTAAGTAGCTTAGCAGGTGCATTGCTTATTTTTGTTGCGCTGATTTATATGGTTTTAAAAGGAAATGCGGATAAAAATTAATATCCGCATTCCATATAAAATTTAGAAAATCTTAAATTTATTTCCCAACATAATTATCACATAACTGAAGTAGTTCTGGATGTCTGTCATGTTGATGGACAATAGGAATAATTTCTTCATTACGATTGATAATAAAACCTTGTTCATTAACTGCAATTTGATCTATTGGGTATAACCCAAGAGTTACAATAATTGATTCAAAGGGCTGACAGCGAGTTACATCAGCTAAATTATTAGTAATTAATAATTTATTATGCATGGCTTGATCATAAATTCTTTCAGACATTTTGTGATATGGCTGTTTGCAGAATTCCTCAATCATCTTATTGATATAGACTTTAATTGATTCATGATCACCAATAGTGACCCCTGAACAAGATACTTGCTCATCTTTTGCAAGATTATAAAAGCCCTCTCCATACGCATCCTTAATCCATTTTTGATTATATTGCTCAGTACCAATCGTATAATCTGGATTTTCCATCCCTACCAATAGTCCTTTGCCAAGATTTTTAAAAGGATTACTCTGGAAAAAAACATCTCGAACGTCGCTAAGCAATACATGTGAAGCATCAGGATGACTTTCTACAATTTCCTTATATTCAAAGAAACGGCTCACATGTGGATAACCAGTAATTTTAAGAGCTTTAATTTTTGAATCAGGAACTGCTTCATTTACAGTTAAGCTAATAATTTTTTTAAAAAGATTTTTTACAAGCTTAAACTTATAAATACCTGAATATTTTGATTTTGATTTAAATTTTCCAATAGTTGAAACTTTAAATTCAATTTTAAAACCTTTGATATCTGAGAATGCACTCACAAACTCAGTCATTTGCTCTTTATAGATAATTAAAGACAATATTCCATCAAAGTTAGCCTTTTCTAAAGAATAGACAAAAGAAGAGATGAGGTCAGCATTGTATCCCGTTGCCGACCCGATAATAATATTTTTTTGCTTAATCATAAAATTAATAATAAAACCGAAAAAACGGCTAAATTATATATTTATTAAGTATATATTTCTTTAATTTAACTCTTAAGTAACGTAATAAATCACTGTCATCTTGTGAAAGTGGAGTGATTAAGCTTCTTTCCTTTTCTAGATAACTTAACGCATCATCATTTTCAATAATTGGGTGATCGAATAAAAAGCTGACATAGAAACTAAAATCCCCTCGCCCCACAAGATCTTGCCAATGGTCATAAATTTTTATCGGTTGATGATAATCAACCAACATTTGAGCCATTTTACGATCTACAACATAGGCATAAGCATAAGCAAGTTTTTCAAGATAGTCGTAATCAACTTTTAAAACTTTTTGGTTATACAATTCTTCGGGTAAAAACTTCCCACGAACACGATTGCATATTTTCATTTGAATACCGCCTAAGCTTAGGAAAAAGCAAGGCCCTAAGTTCAAAGAACGAATATGTTTTTCTAAATCTTGGAAATCAATTTCAAAACGTTCAATTACATCATCTTCAAAAATAATGGCATATTCGTCATCAGAATTTAAAAAATCTTTTAATGCAGCAATATGTGACATTGCACAACCAAGTTCACCAGGCGTCATTGGTTTTTTCTTGCCTGCTACACCCTGTTGAAAATACTCACTCACACTTAAATTTTTACCTATAACCCCAAATTGCTTAAATTCATCGCGATATTTGTAAAATGTTGCTTGAGAGTACAACTTTTTTAAACGTTCACTATTAGCAGATTCAATACTGATTAAATATTTTTTCATTTCATTCAAATGTTAAAATGAGTCAGGGATAGTCTATCTAATTATAGTTATATCGAGTGTAAAATTTAATGCTAAATCGCCTGATTCAAAAAAAATGGTACAAGTACCAACAAGCAAAAAAAGCAAAATCTTTTGACTCTCATTGGTATATGCGTTTTGGCTGGTTAGAACAACCTTTTACAGCACTTGAGCAATTAGATTCACTCTTTGAGATCCATTCCCCTAGAAAGTTTACTTTTGCAGATAGTTTTTATGCTTATGAAAATGGTCGTCATTTCATTTTTTTTGAAGAAGTGGATGATGAACATCCGGTGGGCTTTCTTTCGGTCTTGGAAGTTTTTAAAGATGGAACCTACACATCGCCTGAAACTATTTTAAAACTTGATTATCACCTCTCCTATCCTTGTGTATTTAAAATAGATAACACTTGGTACATGATCCCTGAAACATCTGCCAATAAAACTATTGAACTTTGGAAATGTACTGAGTTTCCACTAAAATGGGAAAAGCATTCTAACCTGATCGAGAATATTGAAGCAGTCGATAGCACCCCTTTTTACCATGAGGGCTTATGGTATCTTTTTACTTCAACGCGTCGTGATTGTAAGAAATTTGGTGACCGTTTAGATCTATTCTTTACCGAAGATATTTTAAATCCTAACTGGCAAGAGCACCCAATGAATCCAGTGTGCCGAGGCAGTCAGCAGTTCCGTATGGCAGGCAAACCTTTTATTTATAAAGGGCAACTGGTTCGACCAAGCCAAGATTCATTAAAACGTTATGGCGGCAATATCGAATTAAAAGCGATTACTCAGCTTAGCCTAACAGCTTATGAAGAAAAATTACTAGAAGTGGTTTTACCAGATTGGAATCAAGCAGATGACGGTTGCCATACTATTAATGTTGAAGATAACTTCGTGGTACTCGATGCTATCCGCCTTACACCAAAAAATAATTAAGTCTTTAGCAGGCCTTTATAAATATTAAACGTCTGCTCGGCCATGGCTGGTACAGTCAGTTCAGCCTTGGCTTTTGCATATAGCGGGCTAAAGTCACTTTGTGCCTCTGGGTGAAGTGCACATTGAATCGCTCTTGCTAAACCTTGTGCATCTCCAATTTCTGCCAGATATTGTTCTGGCAACCACTCGATCACACCATTGACTTTGGTTGAAGCCATTGCTTTATCGGCCTGCAATGCTTCGACCATAACAAGTGGAAAACCTTCACGGTCTGACGATAAAACCACAATATCAGCCAACTGCACCAGATCACGTGCATCAGTTCTAAATCCAAGAAAAGCGACCCGATCTTGCATGTTTAATTCACTGACTTGCTTTTCCAAACTTGCTCGAAGTGAGCCATCGCCAACAATCCATAAATTGGCATTAATCTGCTGCATCGACTCAATCAGTAAACTGATATTTTTTACTGGCTCTAGGCGCCCAATGCACATAACTACTTTTTTGCTTGTGTCTAGCTCAGCAAAATCTTTTTGAATCGATTGAAGTAACTTTTCTTTATTTTCAGTTGTAAGTACGGGCTGAGGATATACCCCGTTATAAACTACGTATGCTTTAGACTCTGGGATGCCTTGCGTGAGCGCTTGGCTCACCGCAATAACTGCATCACCTGCTAAATAAACAGACTTATTCTTTTTAGTACCATGAACAGTCGTTACAAACTTTGGACCAGATAAAAATGGCTTAATGCGGGCAATCAGCTCAGCCGCTTTTCCTGCTTGTGCATGAACAATGGCGGGTTGAATTTGCTGGATAAGATTTTTAAGTTGCCAGAGTAAAAGAATATTCCAACGGCTACGTGCAAAATCGACGGCATGAAAATGTACTTGTTGGCTAAACTTGTCTACATAGCAAGGATGTGCAATCACATGTACTTCATGATTTAAAGCGAGCTCATTAACAAGATTAAAAGTATGCTGCTCTAATCCACCAACTCCACCGCTAGTTGCCAATACCTGAACAATTTTCATAGCTCACCTACTTATTTCTTATCTTTATTCATGGTTTGTTCAAACAGCTTTGCTTCTTTTAGAAAAGCATAAAACGCGTTAATCATACTATTTACGAAACCACGCCAACCATTTAAGAAACTACGGCGAATAAAATAAGACTTCATAAAAGTCACAGGCATCACCAAAATCAATTTAGCCACACTTGGAGACTTTCCTTTTTGGTATTTCTCTAATGCTTTCAAGTTGGAATATTGGTTATTTTTTTCGACCTTAACGAAAATGCTCGACTCGCCATAATGATAAATATCATGTTGAGCACGCTGAGATTCGCCATCTACAATCACATTTTCATGGACTTTATTGGCAAGATCATAATGCCCTTTAGACTTGCGGAAAAAACGCACTTTTGCATGTTTTTTAGTATGTTTGCTATTCGGAACACCTAAAAATACATCATTAATAGGAGTGACTAAAGCATCAAGTCTGTTCTGCTGGATGGTCTCAACAATCTCTTGTTTTAACTCGTTAGATAAGACTTCATCGCCATCTAAATTGAGTACCCAATCATTTCGGCATTTTGCTAGAGCCAAACTTTTTTGCCCTGCATAGCCTTGCCAGTCTTGATGAGAAATTTGAGTATTTTCAAAACTCTGAGCAATTTCATAAGTATTATCAGTGCTGCCTGAATCTAAAATAATTACTTCATCAAACTCACTGACACTTTGCAAAGTTCGTTCTAACCAAGCACCACAATTTAAGGTGACAATATAGACACTACATGGAATTTTATTCATAACTTATAACGTCCTTTAGCAAGGGCGATACGCATCTGTAAAGCATTCATGGCACCATGCGTGCTGACACGTGGAATATTAAATTGATTACTTACTTCATACGCTTCGATTTTTTTACGAGTCGATACGGCGTTTTTAAAGCCAATCTCTTGAGCCATTTTCTGGTGCTTTTCATTAAATCGGCCAAATGGATAAGCAAAGCTCGGACATTTTCCAACTAACGCTTCAACGTCACGTTTAGACTGAAGCATTTCATCATAAGCGGTTTGGTCATCAAGCTTAAGTAAGTTCACATGATGTTGGGTATGCGCACCAAACTCAATAACACCAGAGCCTGCCATTTCATGGATTTGCTCATGAGTGAGCTTTTCAATTCCTTCAATTTGAGTTGCCAAATAAATGGTTGCTTTTGCATTATATTTTTTAAGTAATGGATAGGCATAAAGATAATTATCCATAAAGCCATCATCAAAACTTAAAGCAACGACATTCTTTTGATTACGGTATTGTTCAAGCTCAGAAACAAAGCAAAAAGTAACCTTTTTACGCGTCAACAACTGTAAAAGTTGTTCAAACTTCTCAGGAGGCATGTTCATACCCGAAGCTGCATCTTTAGGAGTAACCTGATGCAACATCACAATGCGTGGTAGTTTACTCGAACGAAACGGAAGCCAGAATGTATAATTACCCAGCACATATAACAGTGCAGCAAGTGCTAGTAGGCCTACCGCAACGTACAAAAACCACATCATGCATACACCTCATGTGACCATTCATAATCTTCTGAAAGGGGCTGCTTAAATGTCACTTCAACCATAAATTGGGTGATGCGTTTAGCATTGAAAGACCTACGTGTTTTCTCCCAACCCTCTTTCGCTATTTTTTCAGCCTGATCTGGGTTTTGATTAAAGAATTGGATCTTCTTGGCCAAATCAAACTGATCATCAAAGTACACCACTTCCTGCTCGGTGTAGAGCTTCTCAAAGCCCGGTATTCTTGGGCTAAAGGTGAGTAAACCATTACCAGTCAGTTGTACAATACGGTCAGAACTATACAAGGTGACATCATTACGGCGTGAGTAATTAAGTCCCATTTTTGTTTCAGAGAGAACTTTATAATACGCTTTACCATAAACACCAGGTTGTTCAAAACAACCATAATATTGATAGTTCACATGCCCTTGTTGCAATGCATCTGCCAAGTCCTTTAAGAACTTTTCACGCTCAGGTTCTTTATAGACCACACCGCAGAAAATAAAAGTCTTGTCAGTCTTAGAGTTTGAAAATTGCTGTAGTGTTTCTACATTACGGTGACCGACATTTGGCAAATAGGCCACGCTTAAATGAGGTTGCTTTAGCTTTTGTAGATATTCTCCGCCTGTTGTACAGAAAATAGCATCTAAGTACGGCGAGAATGCTTTGACAAAGTCGAGTTTGTTTTCAAGATAAAGCGGATCAACATACCAAAATGCAATTTTAGTATTTGGATAAGATTCTTTAATTTGTCTTAAAACATCTGGACTCATTAAGTCACTATGCCCAATGAGCACCAGATCAGGTTCAATATTATTAACGACCTTTAGAACTTCTTTATTGGCCCAATTGGCGCCCAGTTTTTTTGTTTTAAAAATGGTTCCCATACGAGCCATGTCACGAAAACTAAAATCATAAACGAAATGGCCATTTTCAATTAATCCGGCAGAAATTTTACGGTCTGTGCAGTAAAAATGGGCGCCTTGTTTATTAAAGCCAAAATTTGCAATATGCAATATTTTCATTTATTTACTCAAAATAAAAAATTTAATTCTTTGATAAAAGATATGTTGCCACACGGTCCGCCTCTTTAAAAGCATAAGGTTGTGGTAACTGTACAACACAAGTCTGCTGTGAAATTAATTGTGATTCTAACATTTGATCAACTGAGTGCGTAATCCGGTCGTCTTTCAAACGGTCTATTGCCATCACCCCTACTCGACAACCCGCAGTAAGTGCCTCAAAAATCATAGACACGCTGTCTTCTGTGACCCAGACAGCTTCTGATTTTTGCATTTCCTCAAAAATCCAGCCTTGAGGTGTTTGCTCAACCGGAAATATATGTAAATGCTGGGCAAAGCTTTGTTGCTTTAAAATATCGACAAACTCTGCTGGAGTTCGACGTGAAGTCGTCAGAATAATTTCAGCGTCTGGATTATTCTCAACAATTTTTTTAACACTGCTTAATACTTTATCTTGGTTCCATTGATGTCGTTTAGATGAACCACCTAATGCAATTAAAACTCTAGCTATTTGATGTCGATTTTCATTACGAATAGGATTTAATGCGCCACGTGTGACAATCACATGGCTGTCGGCGTGAATGCCGTCATGCTCTGGAATAACCGCATAGTCAAAGCAACCAATCGGTAAACTCGGCTTCATTAGAATAATCGTTTTAGCCTTTTTGAAAATTTTACCGAGTAACCAAACACGAAAATGTGTATGACTTCCCACGCCAAATACAAAATCAGGCGCTTGTTTAAATAAGGAGGTTTTTGAAGAGAAAAGTGCCTGAATTAAAGAAATAATCGGCAAATCAGTAATTAGAACCTCTTCAAAAGTTGTTTCTGGCTGTTGTCTTTGCATTGCCTGAAACAAGCCTAATGCTTGTGAGCGGTGTCCTGCCTTACCATCAGACACATAGACAATATGCATAGAAGCTCCCTAAGCCAAAAAATAAAAAAAGGCGAAACCGAGGTTCGCCTTTTTATGTTAACGGATTAACTTATTTTACGTAAGTTAACCAGTGTTCATATTTCGGGTTTTTACCTTGAACTGCATCAAAGAAAGTTTTTTGGATTTCAGTGGTAATTGGACCACGGCAACCTTCACCAATTTGACGATCATCGTACTCACGAATTGGTGTTACTTCTGCAGCAGTACCTGTAAAGAAAGCTTCATCTGCAATATAGAATTCATCACGTGTAATACGACGCTCAACGACTTGATAGCCAAGATCTCTAGCGATCGTCATTACTGTTTGACGTGTAATACCATCAAGTGCACCACCAGCGATATCTGGAGTATGTAAAACGCCATCTTTAATCAAGAATACGTTTTCCCCTGAACCTTGGCATACATAACCTTGTGGGTCCATGAGCATTGCTTCATCGTAACCTGAGTGTGCAACTTCTTGGTGAGCAAGAATTGACAATGTGTAGTTACCAGATGCTTTTGCTTTACACATGGTCACGTTTGGATGATGGTGAGTAAACGATGAAGTCTTAACGCGAATACCTTTCGCCATCGCTTCATCACCAAGGTAAGCACCCCACGCCCATGCTGCAACAGCGGCATGAATTGTGTTATTTGTTGCTGCAATACCAAGTTTCTCTGAACCGATCCAGATGAGTGGGCGTAAATAGCAAGAAGCTAATTTATTTTCACGAACAACATCGATTTGTGCTTGTTCAAGCGCTGCTTGATCATACGGCACTTTCATTTGATAAATTTTTGCTGAATTTAACAAACGTTTTGTGTGGTCTTGAAGACGGAAAATGGCAGTACCTTTAGGAGTTTCATAAGCACGAACACCCTCAAATACGCCCATACTGTAGTGTAAAGTATGGGTTAAAACGTGAATCTTTGCATCACGCCAATCAATTAATTGTCCATCTTGCCAAATAAAACCATCACGATCAGCCAAATTCATGGAACACTCCAAATTGTTATAAAATCATTCACTATCCAACTCAACCGAAGCGGTTGGGTCTATTAATCTTTGCCATAAATTGCAAACGACCGCACGGGTACTACGCCAGTCCGCTGCGCTTACTTGCATGGATTGATTTGCAAGGGCTAAACGGTGGCTTTCGGCACGTTCACTAAGATAGGCTCGAATTAATGCTGTGGCATCTTCACTGGATAAGCAGTCTGCTTTAGCAGCATCTTCTAATATTCTTACATTATCAGAATAATGGGCGAGATCGGGTTTCGTCCCGCTCCATGCAAGTACAGCATACTGTGCCATAAATTCGATATCTACGATACCACCTGCGTCCTGTTTTAAATGAAAAATACCATGTTTTTTTTGTTCAGAAGACGAACCTAGGTGGTCTTTCATTTTCTGACGCATTTTCAACACTTCTTCACGAACATAAGCCTCATCTCTAGATTGAGTCAATATCTCGCGGCGAAATATTTCAAATTTCTGGCAAAGTGCCTCATCGCCAGCAATAGAACGTGCACGAACCAATGCCTGATGCTCCCAAAGCCATGCACTTTTCAACTGATAGTGCTCATAAGCCTTAAGACTGGTCACCAATAAACCGGCCTCACCTGAAGGTCTTAAGCGTGTATCAATTTCATAGACACGACCATCGAGTGTCTGCGTCGTCATGAGTGACATAAACTTTTGAGCAACACGCATCGCAAACTCAAAGCCACTAATAGACTTCGTTCCATCTGTATCAGCTTGTTCATCAAGATAGTGAATAAAGACAAGGTCTAAGTCAGAACCATAGCCCAGCTCAATACCACCCACTTTGCCATAACCAATAACAGCAAAAGCTTTATAGTCGAGTGAGCAGCGTTTTCCATCAACATCGCACGGGTAACCATGACGTTTTGCTACTGTCTGATAAGCCAAATTAAGTGTTGCATTCACACTAACTTCAGCAATATCAGTTAATGCATCAGATACCTTCATGAGAGGACTTTCAGCTAGCACATCACTTGCAGCAACAGTTAATACATTGCTCTTTTTAAAGAGGCGAAGTGCTCGCATTTGATCTTCGACTTGATCAATCTCAATACGAAGTAACTGCTGACGTAATGAGTCTTCTAAGTCCTTACGTTTTGGTAGCTCAAAGTCCATCGACAAAAACTCATCCAGCAGTACCGGATATTGAGTTAACTCTTCACAAATCCACGGGCTTACAGTCGCCATTTTTACTAAGCGTTGTAAAGCCCCTTTACTTTCAATCAGCATCACCAAGTACACGGTTCGACGCATAACCGATTCAATAAGCGGCATTAAACGTAATAATGCAGTTTGTGGTTGTTCTGACTGTAAGATCGCTTCAATTAAATGAGGCCAAAACGTTTTTAAACGTTGCACAGCATTTGAAGGAAGTTTTTTGAGTGCATGCCCATGCCAGAACTCATGAATTAGATTTTTTGCATTGTCATCTAGTACTTCATCTAGCTGCTGCTCTAACTGCCCATAATTCTCTGTTGCTGCATTAGAGCTGGTATCTTCAATGAGTTGCTTAAATTGAACTTTGACTTTTTGACGTTTCTCATTAAGAACATCAATAAATTCATTCCAGCTTGCGAAACTCAAAGTATCGATAATGCGTTGTCTTAGGTCTAATTCTTCAGGCAATAACTGGGTTTGCTGATCGTTAAGAGCTTGAATTGCATGTTCAACACGGCGTAAAAACAGGTATGCATCTTCAAGTTCTAATACAGCTTGTTTTTCTAATAAGCCTGCTTCACCAATATGCTCAAGGCTGACTAAACATTGACGGTCTTGAAGCTCACGTTTAGAGCCGCCGTAAATAAGCTGAAAAACCTGCACAATAAACTCAATTTCGCGAATACCGCCTGCCCCGAGTTTAATATCATCCTCAATATGACGGCGCAGAACTTCGCGTTCAATCATCGCTTTCATGTCACGCATGGCAGCAAACGCCGTGTAATCGACATAACGGCGGAATACAAAAGGACGAGTCATTTCTAACAAGTCCTGTCCTTCTTTACCACCAGTCACAACGCGCGCTTTAATCCATGCATAACGTTCCCATTCACGGCCATGCTGGCTTAAATATTTTTCCAAAGCTGCATGACTAATCGCTAATGCCGAGCCATCTCCCCAAGGGCGCAAACGCATATCAACTCGAAACACAAAACCATCAGCAGTAATGTGCTCAAGTAAATAAATGAGTTTTTGTCCCCACAAAATACAGAACTGCTGTACATCAATACATTTGCGGCCATTGGTTTCGCCTTGCTCATCAAAGGCAAAAATTAAATCGATATCACTCGATAAGTTAAGCTCTTGAGCACCAAGTTTACCCATGGCAACCACAATCAAGTCTTGAACTTTGCCAGAATAACTTAACGGTTCCCCATGTTTCGCCACAAGTGCTACACGAGCAAAATCCTTTGCTGCACAAATACTGGCATCGGCAAAATCAGAAAGTTCACGAGTAAGTGTAACAACATCGGTAAGCTGATTGGCATCTTGCCAGATCCAGCGGAACATTAAACGACTACGTAAAATACGCAGACCACGCATCCAAAGCGTTTCATCACCAATCCCATCTAATGTGGTTTGTACCCGTTGGTAAATCTGTTCGGTCGAGAGCGGTGCAGTAAATTGATCTATTTGATAATCTTGTTCTAAAACAGCTTGATGCAAGCCTAAAACTTGTTCTGCGTACTGACTCGCACGCAATGTTTTTTGTAACTGCTCCGCATTCATATAAAAAGCTCTTTTCCTCGTACTCTCTTTTTAGTTATAGCAGTTCGAGTAGTGCTAGGAAAAGGGATTAGACTAATTTAGCTTCCGATGAAGAATGATGTTCGGTAAGCGCCTCATGACTTTCTTGAGCTGAAGGTAGTAAAACTTTAAAAGTTGTTCCAACTCCTTTTTGGGAATTTACACTAATTTTTCCCTGATTAATCTCGACAAAACGCTTGCAAAGACTCAAACCTAAGCCAGCACCTTTTTCCCCTGCAGTACCTTTAAAGCTAGCGGTAATACGTGGATGGAACAAGTTTGCCATTTGTTGCTCGGTCATACCCAGACCTGTGTCTCGAACAGTAATTTCTACATTTGCATCCGCTTGACGAGCTTCAATAAAAACTTTCCCCGATCCATCAATGTCAGTAAATTTCAGCGCGTTTGACACTAAGTTTTGAATTACAGAGGTCATCATGTTTATATCGGCATAGATTTTTAGATCTTCCGGAACATCATTCACCAGTTCAATATTTTTCTTTAAAGCTAAGGTATGCAGTACATCACAAACGATATTGCTGACTTGTCTAAGCTTAAAGTTAATTGGGTGATAAACAAAACGCCCACCCTCTGCCATCGCCCATGTCAGCAAACTTTCAAGTAAGTTATAGGTCGATTGTGAGGTGTCGTATAAATAATCTGCAATATTTTGAATACTCGATTCATCTAAAGTTTCACGCTCTTTGGCGAGTACCTCAGAGAATCCGAGCAATCCATGAAAAGGCGCACGTAAGTCATGCGAAATAATTGAGAAAAATTTTGTTTTACTTGAATTAATCGCAACTTGTTGTTCATAGAGTTCGTTTAACTCTTCATAGTTAAACTTCAACTCGACCTGCTGCATAAAAGTAGAACAATAATCGAGCAACAATTGAATATCATCATCTTCGAACGTTGCCGCATCGTCATCAAAAAACACAGCAAAACCCATTGAGGTTTTATCGGGGTGTAAAAGATGCACAGCCAATGCCCTGCTGCACTCAATATTTAATTCTTTTAAATAATTGATTAAGTTTTGATATGAAGGATGTAAATGATTAATAAACTGTTGCTTGGCAAAGCACTGTTTTAAATGTTTCGAAGGCTTAAAAGAAATTGCCGTCATGCCTTCTGGGCAACGGTGCCAAAAGTAAGGTTCCTGATTAAAAGTCAACAAGGCTTTTTTACAATTTAAAAGACGAAGACTAAATCGGAAAAATTGCTCGATATAGTTCTGCTCGGCATTTAATCCAAGCAACAAAGATATTCTACAAGCACTTAACTGCTCAACCTGATTTAGTTCTAAACGTTGGAATGTCATTGCCCGCCTCACAGATTTTGTCGTTTTTGGTCGGAACCGCTCTTAAGAAATGTACTTATAATCATTATGATCTACTACAAACTTTAACACAGTACATTAAAAGAGCAACGTTCTTTTCAAAATAGAAATGTGAAGTTTCAATTAAAGGTTTTCAGATACATAAAGTGGGTATACTTTAGAAAAATACAACAAATGTTTGAAGGTGAAGAGTTGAAAGATGTCAGAAATGCGAGTTCAGAAAGCGGCTTTAAAAGTACTATTTGAATAAGAGCTTAGGGGTCAGACTTAATGTGGCTCATAGTAAACTCATCTCAATTGAAATAAGGGCTTTTGTGAGAATAAAAATTGAAAGATTTTTATAAGGTCTATGTTTTATGACTCAAAATTCGAGTCTGACCCTCGGAGCCAAAGTGTGAGTACGTAATTTCTTAAGATCAAACCACTTTTGATAACCAACAAAAAACCCCTAAACCGTTAGCTTAGGGGTTTTCGTAGAATCTTTCGATTCTGAATATGGTCCCGAGGGTCGGACTCGAACCGACACGTCATCTCTGACAGCGGATTTTGAGTCCGCCGCGTCTACCAATTTCACCACCTCGGGAGAGGAAGTATGTTTGTGTTGCGTATATTAGCGCGTTTGTAAAACTTGTCAAACCCTAAGTGAATATTATCGTTCACTTTTAGATCATTTAAACATTTTTCATGATTTCGGCTAGAAGCACAGCCATACAAAAGTGAAAAAGTTTATACTAGGCGCAATTTTTGCGGTGTTTTTTCTCAAATATGCAACTGTCTGACTTTTCCTTTGAATTACCTGATGAACTTATTGCCCGTTATCCTCTTGAATCACGTAGTGCTTCACGGTTGTTGCACTTAGACTCAAAGGGTCAATATCACGATCACATGTTCACAGACATTATCGATCTGTTCGAAGAAGGTGATTTGTTAGTGCTTAATGACACCAAGGTCATGAAAGCTCGACTTAAAGGAAAACGCTCTACAGGTGGTGCGATTGAGATTCTGGTTGAGCGCATGCTGAACCACACCACAGCGTATTGTCATATTAAATCAAGCAACTCGCCTAAAGCAGGTGCTGAGCTTTTTGTCGGTGCCGACAATATTCCTGTGATTGTACGTGGTCGTCATGAAAACTTATTTGTGGTTGAGTTTTCACAGCCGATCTTGCCTGTACTTGAGCAATATGGTCAGTTACCTATTCCGCCTTACTTCAATCGTGAAGCAGAGGAAATTGATACGGAACGCTATCAAACGGTTTTCCATAATCCTGAAAAAATTGCCAGTGTTGCCGCTCCTACTGCAAGCCTGCACTTTGATGAAGAGTTATTAGCAAAGTTAGAGCAAAAAAATGTTCAAAAATCTTTTGTGACTTTACACGTCGGTGCTGGCACCTTCATGCCTGTTCGTACTGATGACATTACCAATCATGTCATGCACAGTGAATGGTGTGATGTACCTCAAGAAACCATTGATTTAATTTTGGCGACTAAAGCACGTGGCAATAAAGTGATTGCTGTGGGTACAACCGCGACACGTGCTTTAGAAAGTGCAGCTCAAGCTCATGGCGGTAAAATTGCAGCTTGGACTGGCGATACGCAAATCTTTATCTATCCGGGCTATGAGTTCTGCATCGTAGACCGTTTAATTACCAACTTCCATTTGCCAGAGTCTACTCTGCTCATGTTGGTATCAGCACTATCAAATCGAGACAACATTTTGGCTGCCTATAAACATGCAGTTAAAGACCGCTATCGTTTCTTTAGCTATGGCGATGCAATGCTGATTGATAAATTTGAAGTTTAAAAATTAAAATTCTGATCGATATTGTTAATCATCTATATACGTTCTCTATGAAAGGATGTAAATATTTAGCAATATCGATTAGCTTTACCAAGCCGATTATAATTTTTACCAGCCTAAATTTTAGATATTTCCTTCTTTAAAATATCTATGCCATAAAACCTATCCTTAGTTTCTCCCACCTTTTTATATAACGACTACATTTAGTAGTAGAACTACGTCGCAGAATCAAGGAAAATAGCCCTCTTTTTAGCAGCGAACTGTTTCTTCGCCTCTGCTCGTGTTCAGGATTTTTAGATGAAGTTTGAAAAATTAGGTCAGTCGGGGCGCGCCCGTCGTGGTCGTTTAACTTTAGAACATGGTGTTGTTGAAACACCTGTTTTTATGCCAGTGGGGACTTACGGCACAGTCAAAGGTATGTTACCTCGTGACATCGAAGACATTCAGGCACAAATTATTTTAGGAAATACCTTCCATTTATATTTGCGACCGGGTCTTGAAGTAATTAAAGAGCACGGTGGTTTGCATGACTTTATTAAATGGAATAAGCCAATTTTAACTGACTCTGGCGGTTTCCAGGTTTTTAGTCTTGGCGCAATGCGCAAAATCAAAGAGGAAGGTGTTACTTTCCGCTCGCCGATTGATGGTTCAAAAGTATTTTTATCACCTGAAATTTCTATGGAAATTCAGCAGGTTTTGAACTCTGACATCGTGATGATTTTTGATGAGTGTACACCTTACCCTGCAACCCATGAAGAAGCTCAAAAATCATTGCAGCTTTCTTTACGCTGGGCAAAACGTTGTAAAACCCATCATCATGATGAGCTCAAAAATCACAATGCGTTATTTGGCATTATTCAAGGCGGCATGTATGAAGACTTACGCGATGAGTCTTTAAATGGCCTTTTAGAAATCGGTTTTGATGGTTATGCCATTGGTGGTTTATCTGTTGGCGAACCTAAAGAAGAGATGATCAAAGTTTTAGATTATCTGCCAAATAAAATGCCACATGATAAACCGCGTTATTTGATGGGCGTTGGTAAACCAGAAGATATCGTTGAAGCGGTGCGCCGTGGTGTCGATATGTTTGACTGTGTAATGCCGACTCGTAATGCTCGAAACGGTCATTATTTTGTCACGGATGGTCTGGTACGTATTCGTAATAGTAAATATCGTCATGACCAAAGTCCGCTCGATCCACATTGCGATTGCTACACTTGTAAGAACTTTACCCGTGCTTATCTATTCCATCTTGAAAAATGTGGAGAAATGTTAGCGTCTATGCTCGGTACTATTCACAACTTACGTTATTACCAACGTTTGACTGAAGGTATGCGTGATGCATTAGACAATGGCACATTTGATGAATTTGTTCAGGACTTTTATGCCCGTCGTGGTTTAGAAGTTCCACCATGTCCTGTTGATGAATAAGCCAGATTTGCGCTCAACCTCAAGACAAGGTAAATTGCAAAACGAATTAGGATTATGTCAGTTATCTGACTCATATTTTTAACTTTAGGAAATCAAAATGAGCTTTTTAATTTCTGCTGCTCATGCAGCACCGGCAGCTGGCCCAACTAATGGTATTTTGCCAAACATCTTGATGATTGTCGTATTCGTTGCAATCTTTTATTTCTTAATTTGGCGCCCTCAAGCAAAACGTGCTAAAGAACACCGTTCTTTAATCGAGAGCTTAGGTGTAGGTAGTGAAGTTGTTTTCGCTGGTGGTTTAATGGGCAAAGTAACCAAAATTGAAGGTGACTATGCAGTTGTTGAACTTAGCCGTGGTGTAGAAGTAAAAATTCAGCGTGCCAGCGTAATTTCAGTATTACCTGAAGGCACTCTAAATAACCTTTAATCATAAAACAGTCGTGCTTTAGCACGGCTTTTTCATTTAAGAAGAAAGCGAATGCGTTACCCTGCATGGAAATATTTACTGATTCTGGTTGTTCTGGTAATCAGTACATTATACGCACTGCCAAGTCTATATCCGGATGAGCCCGCTGTTCAAATTTCCGGTGCCAAAGCTGGTACCCAAATTGATCAAAGTGTGGTGAAAAAAGCAGAGCAAATTTTAAAAACAGCTAATATTGCAAGCCATGACAATACTTTTACAAATAATGCTGCCCTATTGCGTGTCAGTTCATCTGAAGCACAGTTAAAGGCAAAAGAAGTATTACGTCGTGACTTAGGTGATGAATATGTTGTCGCCCTAAACCTTGCACCAACCACACCGGAATGGCTGCAAAAGATTGGGGCAAAACCAATGAAACTTGGTTTGGACTTACGTGGTGGTGTCCACTTCTTGCTTGAAGTAGATATGGACAAAGCCGTTGCCCAACGTATGGAAACCTCTGCCACCGATTTGCGTCGTCAGTTCCGTGAAAACAAGATCAAATTTAACAGTCTTGCATTAACGAATAATGTGATCACTGTTCAATTTGCTGACAATGCTGACCGTGATGCAGCAATGGATTTTTTACGTCGTAATGGGAATGAATATACCCAACAGGCATTAGCAAGCTCTACAGGTTCTACTTTAAAGCTTACTTATACTGATGTACGTCGCCAAGAAATTCAGTCATATGCGGTAAATCAGAACTTAACAACATTACGTAATCGTATTAACGAACTTGGTGTTGCAGAAGCATTGGTACAAAGTCAGGGTAGCAACCGTATTGTTGTTGAATTACCGGGTGTACAAGATACTGCTGAAGCTAAACGTGTTTTAGGACGTACTGCGAACCTCGAATTCCGTTTAGTTTCTGACTCAAATGATCAATATATTGATCCATATACGGGTAAATATAATGGTCAACCTTTACCTCCGGGTACAGAAGTTTTTGCTTATGAGTCTTTAGATAGCGGCCGTCAACTCTTGTTGCAACGTAACCGAATCTTGACTGGTGAGCGTGTTCAAAATGCGAGCTCTGGCTTTAGTCAGGACTCTGGCGGTGCCGAGGTAAATATTACGCTCGACAGTGCTGGCGGTAAGCTAATGTCTGATGCAACCCGTAATGCTGTTGGTAAACGCATGGCGGTATTGTTCATCGAGAACAAGCAAAAAATTAACTATGTAACAGATCCAAAAACTGGTGCACAAACAGAAGTTCGTACGCCATACACTGAATCTGTAGTCATTAACGCAGCAACAGTTCAGGCTGTTTTAGGTTCGACTTTCCGTATTACAGGCTTAAGTTCTCCTCAAGAAGCATCTGAACTTGCATTAATGCTTCGTGCTGGTGCTTTGGCTGCGCCAATGTACTTTGTTGAAGAGCGTGTAGTTGGTCCAAGCCTTGGTCAAGAAAACATTGATAAAGGTGTATTGTCTACTCAAATCGGCTTCTTGCTCGTTGCAATCTGGATGGTGGTTTTCTTCCGTGTATTCGGTTTAATCGCGAACTTTGCACTTGTGTTTAACTTGGCAATGATTTTAACCGTCATGTCATGGATTGGCGCTTCCCTCACCTTACCGGGTATTGCGGGTATCGTTATTACCATTGGTATGGCGGTCGATGCCAACGTATTGATATGTGAGCGTATCCGAGAAGAAATGCTCTGGGGGGCCTCACCCAAACAGGCCATTGTGGCCGGTTATGATCGAGCCTATAACACCATTTTTGACTCGAACTTAACCACGTTCCTCGTTGCATTCATCCTGTTTGCAATTGGTACAGGCCCAATCAAAGGTTTCGCCGTAACATTAATGATCGGTATTATTTGTTCAATGTTTACTGCAATTACAGTAACTCGTGCAATCGTACAAATCATTTATGGCAAACGCCGTAACTTGAAAAAGTTGAGCATTTAAGGAGATCGATGATGACTAAAGTGACTCAACAAGATTCAAAACAATATGGTCGTCCGGATGATGCAAAAATCATCCCGTTCATGAAGATTGCCAAACCTGCGGCAATCTTCTCGATCCTTATTACGTTAGCGAGTATTTTCTTTATTGCGACTAAAGGTCTTAACTTAGGTTTGGACTTTACAGGTGGTGTTTCAGCTGAGCTTAACTATGCTCAACCAGCCAATCAGTCAGAAGTTATTCAGGCGCTCGATAAAGCTGGTTTTAAAGATGCTGTAGTACAAACCTTAGGTAGTAATAAAGATTTACTTGTGCGTATGCCAGTACAAGAAGTTAAGGTTGAAGATCTTAATAACGCGATCACTAAGGCTGTACAATTACCGAATAATACTGCCGAAGTTCATAAAGTTGACTCTGTAGGTGGTCAAGTTGGTAATGAACTCTATGTTCGTTCTGCTGGCGCGGTTGCACTTGCACTTATCTTAATGTTGATCTACGTGACCATTCGCTTTGAGTTTAAACTCGCGATGGGTGCCGTAATGTCTTTATTTCATGACATCATCATTATCATTGGTGCTTTTGCATTATTCCAATGGCCATTTGATCTTACAGTTTTAGCTGCGGTACTTGCTGTTATTGGTTTCTCGCTTAACGATAACATTGTAGTTTCAGACCGTATTCGTGAAAATTTCCGTAAGATTCGCGGTGCAACTCCTCGTGAAATCGTCGATATTGCGTTAACTGAGACTTTACGTCGTACCATTCATACCTCAATGACATTATTACTTGTTGTACTTGCAATGATGTTCTTAGGTGGTGATGGTCTACACTGGTTCTCTGTGGCAATGTTTGTTGGTGTATTTGTCGGTACTTATTCTTCGATTTATATCGGTACTGCATTTGCATTATGGCGTGGTCTTAACCGTCAAGACTTCATTGTTCAGGTTAAACCTGAATTTGAGGATGAAATTCCTTAAGTTGTCTAAACCAAGACATATAAAAAACCGCGATTTATTCGCGGTTTTTTATATTTAAAATATATTATTTACGGCGTAGAGCATCCGAAATTGCTTCAACCAACTGTTGAGAAATTTCTTGTTTAGAGGCTTTCTCTAATTCACGCTTTTTCATGTGGTAGCTTTCAGCAAAGAAAACTGTCATCGCATTCTCATCAGAAGCAAATCCAATATCAGCACGTGATACATCGTTGCACGCAATCATATCTAGTTTTTTAGCCACTAGTTTTCCTGCCGCATATTCTTCAACATTTTGCGTTTCGGCTGCAAAGCCCACCATAAATGGACGTTTTTCCTGACCTGCAATTGTTGCCACAATATCTGGATTTTTTACAAGGGAAACATTCAGCTCATCCCCTGCTTTCTTAATTTTGTGCTCAGCAACTTCTGCTACGCGATAGTCTGCGACTGCGGCAGTTGCAATAAAAATATCACAGCCTGTTTCTAGTGAATCCATACTGACATCAAGCATTTGTCGTGCTGAGGCAACATTTACACGTTGAACACCATTTGGTGTATCTAAACTCACAGGCCCAGCAATTAGAGTTACTTGCGCACCAGCAGCATAACAAGCAGCGGCTAAAGCGAAGCCCATTTTGCCAGTACTATGGTTTGAGATATAACGAACAGGGTCAATCGCTTCACGTGTCGGTCCAGCAGTAATAACCACTCGCTTACCTGCCAACAAACCAAATTTCTCAGCGATGGCACGTTGAGCTTGATGGAAATAACCAGCGACTTGGCGAGCAATTTCTTCTGGCTCAGGCATACGGCCTAAACCGACATCACCACACGCCTGCTCACCCGCATCCGGCATAATGACATGTACGCCATCTTCAACCAGAGTTTGTAAATTTCGCTGAGTTGCTTTAGCAGCCCACATTTGCTGGTTCATGGCTGGAGCTACCCAGACAGGAGATTTTGTTGCCAAAAACACAGTGCTCAGTAAGTCATCTGCTAAACCATTCGCAAATTTAGCCAATGTGTCACAGCTTGCAGGTGCGACCAGTAACAAATCAGCCCAACGCGCTAATTCAATATGTCCCATACCTGCTTCAGCCGCAGGGTCTAGAAGTTCAGTATGAACAGGATTACCAGAAAGAGCCTGAAAAGTTAGTGGCGTAATAAATGCCTGAGCGCCATGTGTCATCACCACTCGCACGTCAAAGCCATAATCTTTGAGACGGCGGACTAAGATGGCACTTTTATAGGCAGCAATTCCGCCAGTAACAGCTAAAACAATGTTTTTATGAGAAATAACACTTAGATCAAAGCTCACGAACAGGATACCTTTCTGTTGCAGTGGCGCTCACAATAGCATTAAATACGCGCAGACCCAAGATTGATTGGGCAAACAAAATAAATTTTTAAGCGAATTATGCTGGGGAATATGAATACTTCTATTAAAAATTGGCCTGAACAAGAACGGCCAAGAGAACGGTTATTGCAACAAGGTCCACAAAGTCTATCCGATGCAGAACTACTGGCGATTTTTCTTCGCTCCGGTTCACGGCAACATTCAGCAGTTGAGCTATCACGTTTACTCATTCATCACTTTGGTAGCCTTAATGCAGTGTTTGATGCGCCATTAAGTGAGTTAACTCAATTTAATGGGATTGGAGCAACCAAATATTCACAATTACTGGCAGTCAAAGAACTGGGACGGCGTTATCTCGATCATCACTTTCAGACAACTCACCTCAGCCTCCATTCCTCTGACTTAGTTTTAGATTATCTGCGTTACGAATTAAAGGGCGAAAAACAAGAAGTCTTTGCGGTCTTATGTCTAGATCCTGAACTCAGAAAGCTACATTTTAAAAAGCTATTCTTTGGTTCAGTTCAGCATTGTTCGGTTTCAGTCAATCAAACACTACGCTATGCCTTACAGCAACATGCTTGTCAGCTTGTTATTGCACACAATCACCCATTCGGTTCAGCACAACCATCTTCTGAAGATATTGCCTTAACTCAGCAACTTGAACAGGCTTGTCAGCTTGTCGAAATTCGTTTGCTTGACCATTTTATTATCTCACCAGAAGGGAGCTTTTCCTTTGCTGAACAACAACTGCTCAACCCAGCAACAATATCAGTTCAATGATATTGACAAAGTACCACTAAGCCTAGAAGATCAAAACAAAAATAGCGACGTTTAAAATAAAATGATTGTTCGGGAACAGCCTAGTATTTTCAAAGTTTTATTCTCTTGGCGAGGCACAATTTTACCTAAAATTTTACCTTCCCTAGGCGTTGTGATGCTGATCTCGGCAATCATTGGTGGAGTGGAATATATCAATCTTTATCGCTTTCCAGAGATCCCTTTGGTTGGCTTTACACTCATTGGTGTCGTACTTTCTATTTTTCTAGGATTTAAAAATACTGCGTGTTATGACCGTTGGTGGGAAGCCCGAAAATTATGGGGCGTTTTGATTGCAACGTCACGCCATTTTGACCGTGATTGCCGTATTTTAACTCAAGCTCGCCGTGAGCGCGTTATTCAACATGTAATTGTTTTTGCTAATGTACTGCGTGACCGTTTACGCCGTCAGACGGCAAACCCAACTGAGTTAATACAAACCAGTGGTATGAGTCAGCAAGCACTCACTCAACTCTACCAGCAAAATAACGCTCCTCAGTACACACTCAGCCTCATTCACTGGGAATTATTGCAAGCCCTTAAAGAAGGTGAAATTTCAGACATTATTTATGCACAAATGAATAAAAATGTTGCCGACTTAAGTGTTGTACAGACGGGCTGTGACCGAATTGCCAATACACCCATTCCATTTGCTTATTCAGTTTTACTCAACCGCACAGTCTATTTTTTCTGTTTTATGTTGCCGTTTAGTCTGGGTTCATTGCTTGGATTAGCAACACCTTTACTGGTCGGAATTTTGGCATACACTTTTTTAGGTCTGGATGCACTAAGCTCTGAAATTGAAGAGCCTTTTGGTACTCAAAGTAATGATTTACCGCTAGATGCTATGGTACGTAGTATCGAGATTGAACTTTTAGGAACGCTCGGTAAACCTACTCCACCGCCCATTCAAGCTCAAGATAACAACTTACTGTAAAAAGTTTAACGAAAACGCTCCCAAATCCCTTGCTGCTTATCAGTGGGTTTAGGTGTATTTCCGAGTTTAATCCAGGGCATATTTTCACCATGAAAATCACTGCCAATTGAAACTGCCAACTGATATTGTTCAATCATGCGGTCAATCATTTGGCGAGTAGATAGAGGTTCCATAGGTGGAGGTAACTCAATTGCATCTCCACCTGAAGTGGCAAACAATTCGATTAAATAGCGAACGTTAGTTGCAGATAAATCATAACGGGTCGGGTGAGCTAATATGGCAAACCCTTTACTTTGATGAATCACATCAATTGTTTCTTTTAATCCTAAGCCTTCAAACTTTACAGAAGCACGCTTTCCTTCCTTTAGGAAACGGTCAAAAGCTTGTTGAGGTCGAGCCACGACATTTTTCTCGACCAATGTTTTAGCAATGTGTGTTCTTGTTACTCTGTCAGCCTGATGTTCTACTTTGGCAAGAACATCATCATAAATCTGGAAACCAATACATTTTTCTAGCAGTTCACAAATGACTTTAGCTCTTTGCGCCCTAACTCTTTTTTGTTGTTCTAATGCTTCTAAAATTGGGGCTTCATCTTGCATGTTTAAAGCAACAATATGCACTCCATAACTCTTTTTAGTGGTTGGACGTGACCACTGGCTTGAAATTTCTGCACCAGAAATGATTTCTAAATCATGTTCTTGCGCAGCAATTTTAGCACGCTGTAACCCCTCCATTGTATCGTGGTCAGTTAAAGCCAACGTATGCAAGTTCACATCTATAGCAGCTTGCACCAGTAATTCCGGAGACAAAGTTCCATCAGAAATATTGCTATGTGTATGTAAATCTATGCCTTGCATCTTTTATACTATGCCATTCACCAAACCTGATCAGATACTCTAACATGAAAGCACTTCTGGACTTTGTTCCATTAATTATTTTCTTCTATTTATATAAAACAGTTGATCCAACCGACACACAACATCCTTTACTTAAACTGATCGGGTCTGCTGGCGGTGTCGATAATAATAATATTCTTGTAGCGACGACTGGCTTAATTATTTCAATGCTTGTGGTATATGGTGCTCTGTTTATTTTCCAAAAATTCCGTCTAGACAAACAACAATGGTTTGTATTGTTTATGACTGTGATTTTCGGTGGCATCACACTCATGTTAAGTGACGATTTTTATATTCGTCTTAAAGCTGCAATTTTAAATTTAGTTTTCGCTGGCGCATTCTTGGTTTCACCTTGGTTTGGTAAAGACCGTAAGCCACTCATACAACGCTTATTTGACCCTATTTTAGATTTAAGTAAAAAAGGTTGGAAAAATCTCAATTTTGCTTGGGCAGCGATGTTTGTTGTGATGTCTTGTCTGCATGTATTCTTCGCATTTTTATTTCACGGTGGAAAATATTGGGGTGAATTCACTGCATTTGGTGACATGATTGTGATGTTTTCATTTATCATTATTCAGTTCATTATTTTACGTAAACATTTTAAGTCACCAGACGCTTAAAATGCTTCCTGATTGTTTATAGAGATAAGATTACATGCCTTTTTTTGTACTAAGCTGTACCGATAACGAAGGAACTTTAGAAAAACGCTTAGCAGTACGTCCTCAGCATATCGAACGTTTACAAAAACTCGATGATGAAGGCCGCCTTGTTACGGCAGGTGCTATGCCAAAAGATCCTAATGATCCGCAAGCAGGTTTCTATGGCAGCACCATGATTGTTGAATTTGACAGTCGCGAAGCATTAGATGAATGGTTAAAAGAAGAGCCATTTGTTAAAGAAGGCATTTATGCTCATGTTGATGTAAAACCGTTTAATAAAGCATTTCCAAAAGGGTAACCGCATGCAGCTTGCAATCAAAAGCTTTCTTGGCTTGTGTTTGATATGTTCAACTGCCGGAGCAGTTGAACCTGCTGCGACACCAGCAACGCCTTCTCCAAGTGCGCCTTCAACTCAGGCCACTAAACTAGCTGCGACAACCACTAAACCACTGACAGCAGAGCAACTTGCAAAGAACAAGCAACAGCAAGATGCAAAAATTAAAGCTTTAGTTCAAGATCAGGCATCTCGCTTAAAACAGTTAGAACATGCCAACCTTGAGGCACTAGCTCAGAACCAAGAGTTACAGCTCAAAAATGATAACCTCTCTGTTCAGGTTCAAGTCTTACAAAGCGAACGCAGCGCTCAAATGTTTTTATATGGTGCTGTGACCTTAGCGGGTGGCGTATTGCTAGGTTTCTTTATTGCTAGTTATATTCATACAAAACGTCGACGCCAGTGGTAATTCCAAGCGACCTATTAAACCCAATGAACGTATCAAACTGTATCCAAACAGCAGAGCTGGACTGGGAAGTCATCGATGGTATCGAGATTCCCATTTCCAAACAATTTGGTGATGTCTACTTCTCTAAAGATAATGGCCTACTGGAAACACGACATGTTTTTCTAAATGGTAACGACTTATCAGAACGATTAGCCAATTTAAAAGATTTTGAATATTTCAGTGTAGGAGAAACCGGTTTTGGTACAGGTTTAAATATTCTTGCACTCTGGCAACTTTGGCAGCAAGTCCGTCCCGATAATCAAAGCCATTTACATGCAATTAGCGTTGAAAAGTTTCCATTAAGTAAAGCTGATCTTATTCGCGCTTTAAATGTCTGGGATGAGCTTAAACCACTTGCAGAACAGTTAATTGAACAATATCCTCTGCCTATTGCTGGATGTCATCGCTTAACTTTCCCTAAAGAACGTTTTAGCATCGATTTATGGCTTGGAGATGCGCAAGAGATTTTCCCAAGCATGGCTAAAACTAAAGCTGTGAATGCATGGTTTTTAGATGGCTTTGCACCTTCGTGTAATCCAGACATGTGGGAACAAAAAGTTTTAAACAATATTGTCCGTCTTTCTGACTATGGCACTACATTTGCCTCTTTTAGTGTCGCTGGTATTTTAAAACGGGGATTAAAAGCACACGGTATCGATATTTCTCGTCCACGTGGTTTTGGACATAAACGAGAAATGCTTAAAGCGGTCTGGAAACTGCCTGAAATTGATGATGAGTCATTATTATTAGCGCAAACCTCATTCGGTACAAAGCAACAGCATATTGCGATTGTAGGGGCTGGTGTAGCTGGTTTAACCACGGCGTGGGCATTTGCAGCACGTGGGCATCAAGTGACCTTATATGAGCAAACAGAAGCATTATCTGGCGCTTCTGGAAATCCTTTAGCGTTACTTAATCCAAAACTATGTCCAATTGAACAAAGTCATGAACATCTCATGACCTTAAGTTGGCAACATGCTTTAAATTTTTATAAAAATTTCAAAGCATTCCGTACACTGCAAATACAGCAAATTGCATTGAAAAATGCAGATAAACTTCTTGATCTGGTAAATCAATATCCAGCTCAGGTAATTACCCACCCTGTGAACTCACTTGAAACTGCATATTCAAGTATTTTACTTAACGAGGCAGGTTCCGTTTCACCACATCAATTACGTGATGAAATTTTGCAACATCCATCTATCGATCTCAAAATTGCCCATGTTACAGCACTTGTTTCTTCTGAAAATAAAATTCAATTGCAAACTGACAAAGAAATTATTGCAGAAGTAGATCATGTCGTCGTGTGCTGTGCGCGAGAAAGTGCGGCTTTATTTGAAAGCTATCCACAGTTAAAACCAATACGTGGACAAGTGAGCTGGGTTGATAATACGTTTGCTCCCCTGCCGTTAAATAAAGCCTATAGCTATGGCGGCTATTGCATGCAACTTGATGCCTCGCAAATGATTTTAGGTGCGTCTTTCTATCCAAATCGTGAGGATCAAGATGTACTTACCGAAGACCATGTGCATAACTTTGAATTAATCCACAGTATATTCCCTGAATATGCAGAAAAGCTCCCATCACCTTCGACATGGCAAGGCCGTGCATCGATACGGGCACAAAGTTTGGATTATTTTCCTCTGGTTGGAAAAATGCTTGAGAATAGCCGAATTGCTACTTTTGCTGGACTTGGCTCTAAAGGTTTCCTTTTTGCCCCGCTATGCAGTGAAATCTTAGTGGCTCAAATACTAGGAGAAGCTTGTCCAGTGCCGGACCGCCTATTACAAAAATTGAATCCTCAACGGTTCCAAAAGAAAGTCAAACCTAAAAAGCCTTATTTTAAGCCGCAATAATTTACTTCAATAAAAAAGCACCCGAAGGTGCTTTTTTTTATGCGCCCTGCTCTAGGGGCAAGCCAGCATCACGAGCTGCACGTGTCCCGCCCATCAGCACGACATATTCACGCGAGGCATCCAATCCTTCTAGTTTCTCAGCTGCACGAGGAGCTTTGCTACCACCACCACATAAAATATAAATCGGCTGACCCGCAGAGACCTGGTTTAAAATATCAGCATTCAAATCATTAATTGGGCGATTCACCGCACCTTTAACATGCCCTTCTGCATAAGCATTAGTATCACGGACATCCCAGATAACAGCATTTTCTGGGAATTCAAATGTTGTAATTTCTTGTTTACGGATCATTGTGCACTCCTTTGATGTAAACAACACTTGGCAAATGAAGAAAACCCTCTTAGCATCTCAAATATTCTTTCACTTTGTAAAGGTCTAAACTATGCCTTCTTTCGATATTGTCTCTGAATTAGAGTTATTTGAAGTTAATCATGCCGTACAAAACACACAAAAAGAGATTGCAACACGCTTTGACTTCCGTGGTCACGATGTTTCTATCGAATTAAATGAAAAAAATAAAGAGATTAAAATCAGTACCGAAAGTGATTTCCAGTGTGAACAAGTTTATAACATGTTAGAAAATCATTTTTATAAACGTAAAATTGATGTGCAAGCACTTGATCCACAAAAAGCCGCTGCTTCAGGCAAAAATTTTGTACAAGTCATTAAACTTAAAGATGGTCTTGACTCTGATACTGCAAAAAAAATTAATAAAGCCATTAAAGAAAGTGGCGTTAAAGTGCAATCTTCTATTCAAGGCGACAAAATTCGTGTGACTGATAAAAAGCGTGACACTTTACAACAAGTCATGACTTTTTTACGTGAACAACAATTCGGTGTGCCATTACAATTTAATAACTTCAAAGATTAATATTTTATCGGCCATTTAAAGCTAAGGTAATTCCATGTCTCAATCCAACCGTCTATCAAAACTGGTAAAAGCAACTTCAAAATTCCCCAAAGGTATTCGGAGTACGCTTTGGAGCAAGGCGTTTGGTCGTATCGTGCCAATGGTGGGTACAGCAAATATCCGCTATCTGGAAGTAGACTCAAACCACGTTATTGTCCGTTTAGATAACCAAAAAAATATGCAGAACCATATTAAAGGAGTTCATGCTGCGGCTATGGCTCTTTTAGCAGAAACTGCTACAGGCTTTCTAACCGGTTTACATATTCCTGATAATCGAATTTTATTAATCAAATCGTTACATGTAGATTATTTAAAAGTGGTTGAAGGCGGTTTGACTGCTACAGCAACGTTATCTGCTGAACAACAAAAGTTTATTGCAGATAACGAGAAAGGTGAACTTGTGATCCCAGTTACTGTAATTGATGATGCAGGCAACGAACCAATTCAATGTCAAATGCTGTGGGCATGGTTGCCTAAACGTAAGAAATAAAGATAGAAAAAAGCCCAAATTCATATTTGGGCTTTTTTATTATGATTCTTGAGAGGCAAGAAACTTCAGTTTGGCTTCTTCAGGTATTTGACGCTTATTCCCTTTTACATCTACTGCTACAAAAGTAAAGACTCCTTCAGTAATACGTATTGGCTCACGAGAGTCATCATGACTGTCCCAAACTTCAATTTGCATCTGGATAGAAGTATTTCCAACTTTTAAGATTTTGGTATAGCAGCTAAGGACAAAGCCAACTTTTACCGGAACCAAAAAGGTCATTTGATTAATAGAAATCGTAGCACAGCGACCACGACTGAAACGTTCTGCGTGAATTGCTCCAGCCAAGTCCATTTGTGACACAATCCATCCACCAAATACATCACCACTCCAGTTTGTATCTGCTGGCATGGCAATCGTTTGTAAGGACAAAATTCCTTCTGGTTTGGTATAAGCTTCTGACACCTTAGCTCCTGAAATTCGTTTGAAGTTGTTGATCGAGCCACTGCTGTAATTCAGGCGCACGTAATGCACCGCTAATACGCGCGACCTCTGTCGTTTTATTCATTAAGACAAGGGTTGGAATACTTCTCACGTGAAACGCTTGGCTTAAGCGAGGAGATTCTTCGGTATCAATCTTGGCAAAGATAACGCCTGGATTTTGTTTTGCGACTTGCGCAAAATGTGGAGCCATCATTTTACAGGGTCCGCACCATTCTGCCCATAAATCTATAAGAATAGGTAGATCACTATTCGTGATGTAGTTACTAAAATTTTGCTCATTTAGCTCAATAGGTGCAAGCGGTAGTAATGGCTGATGACATTGCCCACAGCTTGGTTGTTCTGGAAGTTTATCTTCCGGAACGCGGTTTTTAGCACCACACGATGCACATACAATAATCATTTACATCACTCCTATATGCTGATGTAAAAATTCTAATTGGGTTATCACTGCTTTTTCAAACCATGAACCGTGATAGATATCAAAATGTTTCATATCCCACTCATGATAACTCACGAAAGGCGCAATATTTGTCGCAGCTTCACGGCTTGACTCAATAGGAATAAGCGAATCTTTTTGAGCAGCAATAAATAAAACAGGAATATTAATTTGGCGCACAACTTGGATTGGACGGTATCGCATCAGATTAAAAAAGACACGTGCCGGGACTTCCCCACTCCAGTAGTAATCAGGATTCACAATCGATAGATAGCCATAATAACTATCTGCCGTAGGCATAAAGCATAAATTATGTTGATCAACTACAGGTAATCTTTTGGGATTAAGTCCCATTTTTGATCCCATATAATCCTGACTTGATAACTTCAATGCTTGAGGATAGCGCTGCAATGGATAAAGCTTGGCCGTTTCGGCTCCATCTACATAAGGAATTTGTACTAAAATTGCCTGAATGTTCTTTAACTCTGACGCTAAACTTAGCGCATATCCCCCACTTAAAGAAGTTCCCCACAGTACAATTCTTCGGTTATCTACAAGTTTGCAATTCGAAGCATATTGAATAACTGTTTTCCAATCTTCTAACTGGGAATTGATCGAGACCATTTCTCTCGGCTTGCCGGTACTCCCGCCCCAATATCGATAATCAAACAAAATAACAGCGTAACCTGCTTGCGCAAATCGCTGGGCATACTGAATAAGTTTGAATTGACGCAATCCGGCAAAACCATGCGCCATAATAATTACTGCAGATTTCTTATTTGTTTTTGGAATATAAAAATCAGCTGCGATCACTTCCTGATCACATGGAACATATAAAGGCTCAACCGTATAAGCGTGCATATGTGCTCCGTGGCATTATAGTCGAAGTAATGAATTTACAAAAAACATCCTGATTGCCTTTTAAAAATCTATAGCTGTTCTATGACATAAGTTTTATCTATGTAGGAACAACGTTTTAGTGTCTTGTATCTCAGGTTAAGCTTAATGCTATGATACAGCATAAGAGGTTTTGTTAAATTTTGGAGTGACGAAATGTCAGATAATGTTGGTTTCGCAGGTCAAATTGGCCCAGAACATGTTGGCCAAGTTGTAGAAAAAGGATTCAAATCTATTATTAATAACCGACCAGATATGGAAGGCGGTCCAGAACAACCTACAAGTGCTCAAATTGAAGAAGCAGCCCGTCAAGTCGGTTTAGACTACGTTTATCAACCTGTTGTAGCTGGACAAATCACAGAACTCGATGTACGTACTTTTGCTAATCATTACAATGAATTACCAAAACCTATACTTATGTTCTGTCGTACAGGAAACCGTTCAAACAACCTATATCAATTAGCAAAACAAATGGATTTGTTAGACGACTAAGTTTAAGAAACTATTACTCTTTAAAACCCTATTTCTTTATAAAGTAGGGTTTTTAGATAAATTATTTTGCATATTTCTGCACGAACTCAACAGAACTAGAAATAATATTAATTTAGAGTACTTAAATCTTTTGATTCATTGATTAATTTTCTATGAATAAATTTATATTCATTCTTTTAAGCTGTTTAATCGTTACCGCATGTTCTTCAATGCAAGTAAAACCTACAGTTGGAGTAACGATGGGTACACACCTTTAAAAAAAGAAGCAGCTTATATGCTGCTTCTTTTTATATTAATTACCATTTGTACAATTTGGATCTATTCCATATGGGCTTAATATATTCGGAGCAATACGATCACTAACAATGACATCCTTTTTCAAGTAATCTAAAGTAAGAGATGTAGACCCTTTAATCAAACTTCCCGAAACTGTAGATTTAGCCGTTAGCTGAACAGTTAACCAAGACGCATAAATTTTAGGATATTGAATCTTAAGATCAAAGCGTCCATTCCCATCCGTTGTGTATTTATTATTGGTTGCAGCGGTACCTGCACTATTAATATACGATACAACCTGAACTGTTGAATTTTCTTTAAGCGGCTTTAATTGATTAATGACCTCTCCATTAGTATTTACAGCTTGAACTGGTGCCGTACATGCTGACCTAATAATTGATAGATATTCATCTGGTTTGTCATCAGCTGGAGTAGAGGTGTCAACAAAATCAAATACTCCTTTATAGTAGGCAAGAGCATTAACCCCCATAACTACATCTTGATTTGGTATCGGCTTACCATCCACATCCGTTACTTGTACTGAGATATTTTTATAGTAATAGACGCCATCAGTTGTATCTTCCATAGTTGTAGGATTATACGCTACAAGAATTGCACCTACTGCTACTGGCACATCAGAATTAACCACATCAAGTTTATAAGTATAAATTTTTGTTGATTGACCAAAGTTAGCTTCTAAAACAAGATCATCTGACACAAATTTTGTAGCGCTATATGATGAAGCTCTTTGATTTTCATTAAAAGATAAAGTATAGGTGATCTGACCATTGGCATCAGTTTGCGTTGCATTGGGTGTAAATTTGACACCGTTTGAGACTGAATTTCTAACTTTAAGCGTAATTGCCTGATTCGCTAAAGTTGAACCATTTGCATCTACAGCTGTTAATGTAACTGTTGTTTGATCGCCTCTAACATTTAAAGAAGTCTTAGTAGCGTCAAACAATACGATACTAGTGGTATCAGCCTCGACAGTACCGTTGCTGCCTGTCACTGTTACCATCTTTTCTTGAGTAAGCCTACCATTATTTGTAGATGCAATTAATTTAAAACCATTTTTCACCAATTCACTTATTGAACCTGATGTTTTTGGAGTCTTTATAATGTATACAGCATTACCTGCTGCATCTGTAATTTGAGATGATACCCCTTCTATAGATACATTATTTGTTGGATCAACTAATGCCAAAGTAACATTAGCGCCAGCAACACCACCTTTATTTTTGTCTAAAGCCCTAACAGTAACTGTTAAAGTATCATTCGTCGCTGCAACTGATAATTTATCTAATTCTATCTTTAAAGCAGTAGCAGCAGCTTGCTGCGATCCACTATTATTACTTCCAGATGAGTTATTATTTGATGAACCATTTTGATAATAACCATCACCGCCTCCCCCACCACAACTTGCTAACATAATTGATATAGCAATAGCCGACAACTTCAAGGTAAGTTGTTTTTTATACATACTTTTCATTTCCCCAATCTTTCCTAAAGGTATAAGATTTATTAATTATTTATATTATTAGTGTAATCATATTCACTATACTCTGTAAACATAAATTACCTTATGTTTTATTATGTAACTTATAGAATGAAAAATTCAGATATTGGGATTTATAATGTTCGATATTATTATTATTGGCGCAGGCACTGCTGGTATTAGTGCCTATAAAGAAGCCGTTAAACATACCAATAATATTTTAATTATAAATGATGGTCCATGGGATACCACTTGTGCTCGTGTAGGCTGCATGCCAAGTAAAGTCCTCATCTCTACAGCGAACCGTATGTTTGACATTCAAAATGCTCAAGAAGTTGCTTTGGATGTATCTGCAAAAATTAATACAAATCAAGTGATGCAGCATGTACAAACTTTACGTGACCGATTTACACAAGCCACTTTAAAAGATGTAGAACAATGGCCAACTGAGCACAAAATTTCTGGCAAAGCACATTTTATTGATGCACAAACTATAGAAGTTAATGAACAACAGTACCAAGCAAAAAGTTTTATTCTAGCTGTCGGTTCAACTCCTAATTATGATAAAAATTGGAAAGAGGAACTTGGTAATCGACTTATAACTACAGACCAAATATTTGAGTTAAAAACACTGCCTAAATCTATTGCTATCATTGGCAGTGGTGTGATTGCCCTTGAAATTGCTCAAGCAATGCATCGTTTAGGCGTAGAAACTACAATCTTCGCTCGCAGTAAACGTATTGGAGTACTTACTAGTGCTAGGCTTCAACAACTTGCACAAAAAGAACTAGGCAAAGAGTTAAAAATTCTATTCGAAACTCTACCAAATGAAGTTAAATGCAGTGATGAAAACGCTTTATTAACTTATCAACTTGATGAAGAACAGAAGACTCTCAAAGTTGAATATGTTTTAGCAGCAACAGGCCGTACAAGTTTACTTGATACTTTAAAACTAGAAAATATAGATAATTCTTTTAAAGATATTAAGTTATTACCTATAAATGCAAAAACTAAGCAATTAGAAGCATATCCAATTTTTGTTGTTGGTGACGCTTACACCTCAACGCCCCTACAACATGAGGCAGCACAAGAAGGTAAAAAAGTTGTTTATAACTGTTTGAATTATCCACAAGTTAACTCAGTTAAGACACTTACCCCACTAGGCATTGTATTTAGTCATCCTGAAATGGCGATTGTAGGGCAAAGTTATAAGCAGCTAAAAGACGAAGGCATAGACTTTATTACAGGCGAAGCCTCTTATGAACGACAAGGGAGAGCTATAGTTCTTGGAAAAAATAAAGGGGCTATTGAAGTATATATAGAACGGGAAAGCCAAAAGCTTCTCGGTGCTGAGCTATTTACAGAAGCAACTGAACATATGGCTCATTTATTAAGTTGGATAATCGGTGAAGAATTAACACTAAGTGATATTTTAGAAAAACCTTTCTATCATCCAACTTTAGAAGAAGGCCTTCGAACTGCCTTAAAACATGCACGTAGACAGTTGAAATAATCAATTCTAGAAGAGTCCTTTTTAATAAAAGTTGGCTCTTCTCATTAATTATCCTTCCTATATAAAAAAAGGACATTTATAGAGTCCTTTTTTATTGTCTTACTGCATCTAAATTAATCAATTTAATTCCCACGCATAAAAAAACACCCCTGACCATTGAGTCTGGGGTGTTTGAATAATGAGCTGGCGATGACTTACTCTCACATGGGTAACCCCACACTACCATCAGCGCTAAGAGGTTTCACTTCTGAGTTCGGGAAGGGATCAGGTGGTTCACTCTTGCTATGGTCGCCAGCACAACTGGTATGGATACTTGCTTCGTTTTATTCACATGGTGATACGTTGCGTTTTCCAAATCTTTACAGATGGGCTGATTGAATCTTACTTTATCTGTTCATTTTAGCTAAGCGTTTAACTAAATCAAGTTGCTTTGCATGTTTATGAATCGATTGATGCTTCATATACAACTGCTTGGGTGTTGTATAGTCAAGCCTCACGAGCAATTAGTATTGGTCAGCTTCACATATCACTATGCTTCCACATCCAACCTATCAACGTCCTAGTCTCGAACGGCTCTTTAGAGGAATAAATTCCTAGGGAAATCTTATCTTGAGGTAGGCTTCCCGCTTAGATGCTTTCAGCGGTTATCCCTTCCGAACATAGCTACCCGGCGATGCGACTGGCGTCACAACCGGTACACCAGAGGTTCGTCCACTCTGGTCCTCTCGTACTAGGAGCAGATCCTCTCAAATTTCCAGCGCCCACGGTAGATAGGGACCGAACTGTCTCACGACGTTCTAAACCCAGCTCGCGTACCTCTTTAAATGGCGAACAGCCATACCCTTGGGACCTGCTTCAGCCCCAGGATGAGATGAGCCGACATCGAGGTGCCAAACACCGCCGTCGATATGAACTCTTGGGCGGTATCAGCCTGTTATCCCCAGAGTACCTTTTATCCGTTGAGCGATGGCCCTTCCATACAGAACCACCGGATCACTAAGACCTACTTTCGTACCTGCTCGACTTGTGGGTCTCGCAGTTAAGCGCGCTTTTGCCTTTATACTCTACGCGTGATTTCCGACCACGCTGAGCGCACCTTCGTACTCCTCCGTTACTCTTTAGGAGGAGACCGCCCCAGTCAAACTACCCACCAGACACGGTCCTCGTCCCGGATAACGGGACAGAGTTAGAACCTCAACATTACCAGGGTGGTATTTCAAGGACGGCTCCATTGGAACTAGCGTTCCAACTTCAAAGCCTCCCACCTATCCTACACAAGTAAGGTCAAAGTTCAGTGTCAAGCTGCAGTAAAGGTTCACGGGGTCTTTCCGTCTAGCCGCGGGTACACTGCATCTTCACAGCGATTTCGATTTCACTGAGCCTCTGCTGGAGACAGCGCCGCCATCATTATGCCATTCGTGCAGGTCGGAACTTACCCGACAAGGAATTTCGCTACCTTAGGACCGTTATAGTTACGGCCGCCGTTTACTGGGGCTTCGATCAAGAGCTTCGCTTACGCTAACCCCATCAATTAACCTTCCAGCACCGGGCAGGCATCACACCCTATACGTCCACTTTCGTGTTTGCAGAGTGCTATGTTTTTAATAAACAGTTGCAGCGGCCTGGTTTCTGCGGCTGTCGTCAGCTCAGGAAGCAAGTTCCATCACCAACAACAGCGTACCTTCTCCCGAAGTTACGGTACCATTTTGCCTAGTTCCTTCAGCAGAGTTCTCTCAAGCGCCTTGGTCTACTCGACCTGACCACCTGTGTCGGTTTCGGGTACGATTCCTGTGTAACTGAAGCTTAGAGACTTTTCCTGGAAGCATGGTATCAGCCACTTCGCTGTACAAGTACAGCTTGCTATCGGATCTCAGTATAGAGTACCCCGGATTTGCCTAAGATACATACCTACATCCTTCCACCTGGACAACCAACGCCAGGCTGACTTAACCTTCTCCGTCCTCTCATCGCATTACACAGAAGTATTGGAATATTAACCAATTTCCCATCGACTACGCCTTTCGGCCTCGCCTTAGGGGTCGACTCACCCAGCCCCGATTAACGTTGGACTGGAACCCTTGGTCTTTCGGCGAACGGGTTTTTCACCCGTTTTGTCGTTACTCACGTCAGCATTCGCACTTCTGATACCTCCAGCATACTTCTCAATACACCTTCATCGGCTTACAGAACGCTCCCCTACCACTTGACTAATGTCAAATCCGCAGCTTCGGCACATAGTTTTAGCCCCGTTACATCTTCCGCGCAGGCCGACTCGACTAGTGAGCTATTACGCTTTCTTTAAAGGGTGGCTGCTTCTAAGCCAACCTCCTAGCTGTCTATGCCTTCCCACATCGTTTCCCACTTAACTATGATTTTGGGGCCTTAGCTGGCGGTCTGGATTGTTTTCCTCTTGACTACGGACGTTAGCACCCGCAGTCTGTCTCCCGGATAGTACTCATAGGTATTCGGAGTTTGCATCGGTTTGGTAAGTCGGGATGACCCCCTAGCCGAAACAGTGCTCTACCCCCTATGGTATTCGTCCGAGGCGCTACCTAAATAGCTTTCGGGGAGAACCAGCTATCACCAGGCTTGATTAGCCTTTCACCCCTATCCACAAGTCATCCCCTGGCTTTTCAACGACAGTGGGTTCGGTCCTCCAGTTAGTGTTACCCAACCTTCAACCTGCTCATGGATAGATCGCCTGGTTTCGGGTCTATACCCAGCAACTAAACGCCCTATTAAGACTCGGTTTCCCTACGGCTCCCCTATACGGTTAACCTTGCTACTGAATATAAGTCGCTGACCCATTATACAAAAGGTACGCAGTCACACCACGAAGGTGCTCCCACTGCTTGTATGCATGCGGTTTCAGGATCTATTTCACTCCCCTCACAGGGGTTCTTTTCGCCTTTCCCTCACGGTACTGGTTCACTATCGGTCAGTCAGGAGTATTTAGCCTTGGAGGATGGTCCCCCCATATTCAGACAAGGTTTCACGTGCCTCGCCCTACTCGTCATCATTATGTGTGCCCTTTCGTGTACGGGAATATCACCCTCTACGTTCGCACTTCCCAGAGCGTTCCACTAAAACACACATAACTTAATGGGCTGATCCCCGTTCGCTCGCCGCTACTGAGGGAATCTCAATTGATTTCTTTTCCTAAGGGTACTGAGATGTTTCACTTCCCCTCGTTCGCCTTGCAACACTATGTATTCATGTTGCAATACCTACCTTAAAGTAGGTGGGTTTCCCCATTCAGAAATCTCCGGATCAAAGGATATTTGCCGCCTCCCCGGAGCTTATCGCAGGCTATTACGTCTTTCATCGCCTCTGACTGCCAAGGCATCCACCACATGCACTTAATTACTTGACTATACAACCCCAAACAGTCGTCAACACCTACAAGTGAGTGTTGTCCGTGCGATTCTTCATCGCTACTATCTGTTGTCTGTGTACTTAAACACTGTACAGCTTCAATCTAAATTCATATACCAAAACGCTTGATTCAGTTAATTTGCTAGTTCTCAATTCATTCAGATTAATTGCTTAATCTAAACTCTTGAGTGAACAATTTATTTCAGACTCAATTTTGCCAATCTGTTAATGAATAAACATGCCTTCGTCAGGTCATGCTTAATACCGTGATACTTAAATCACAGAAGTTAATAAACCAAGATCATATAATCTCTATTTACTAATTTCTGTAATCCGAACTTCTCTTAAGTTCTGGTGGAGACTAGGAGAGTCGAACTCCTGACCTCCTGCGTGCAAAGCAGGCGCTCTACCAACTAAGCTAAGTCCCCAGCTTACATCATCAGTCATGTATCTTTTTATCTATAACTTTAACCAGTCAAAGTCATGGTGGGTCTGACAAGACTTGAACTTGTGACCCCACGCTTATCAAGCGTGTGCTCTAACCAACTGAGCTACAGACCCTCAGATACATCTATGAAGAACAACTTGTTGTGGATTCTTACCAATCGTCAATCTTTCGTTAAGGAGGTGATCCAGCCGCAGGTTCCCCTACGGCTACCTTGTTACGACTTCACCCCAGTCATCGGCCACACCGTGGTAACCGCCCTCTTTGCAGTTAGGCTAGCTACTTCTGGTGCAACAAACTCCCATGGTGTGACGGGCGGTGTGTACAAGGCCCGGGAACGTATTCACCGCGGCATTCTGATCCGCGATTACTAGCGATTCCGACTTCATGGAGTCGAGTTGCAGACTCCAATCCGGACTACGATCGGCTTTTTGAGATTAGCATCCTATCGCTAGGTAGCAACCCTTTGTACCGACCATTGTAGCACGTGTGTAGCCCTGGCCGTAAGGGCCATGATGACTTGACGTCGTCCCCGCCTTCCTCCAGTTTGTCACTGGCAGTATCCTTAAAGTTCCCGACATTACTCGCTGGCAAATAAGGAAAAGGGTTGCGCTCGTTGCGGGACTTAACCCAACATCTCACGACACGAGCTGACGACAGCCATGCAGCACCTGTATGTAAGTTCCCGAAGGCACCAATCCATCTCTGGAAAGTTCTCACTATGTCAAGGCCAGGTAAGGTTCTTCGCGTTGCATCGAATTAAACCACATGCTCCACCGCTTGTGCGGGCCCCCGTCAATTCATTTGAGTTTTAGTCTTGCGACCGTACTCCCCAGGCGGTCTACTTATCGCGTTAGCTGCGCCACTAAAGCCTCAAAGGCCCCAACGGCTAGTAGACATCGTTTACGGCATGGACTACCAGGGTATCTAATCCTGTTTGCTCCCCATGCTTTCGCACCTCAGCGTCAGTGTTAGGCCAGATGGCTGCCTTCGCCATCGGTATTCCTCCAGATCTCTACGCATTTCACCGCTACACCTGGAATTCTACCATCCTCTCCCACACTCTAGCTAACCAGTATCGAATGCAATTCCCAAGTTAAGCTCGGGGATTTCACATTTGACTTAATTAGCCGCCTACGCGCGCTTTACGCCCAGTAAATCCGATTAACGCTTGCACCCTCTGTATTACCGCGGCTGCTGGCACAGAGTTAGCCGGTGCTTATTCTGCGAGTAACGTCCACTATCTGAAGGTATTAACTTCAGTAGCCTCCTCCTCGCTTAAAGTGCTTTACAACCATAAGGCCTTCTTCACACACGCGGCATGGCTGGATCAGGCTTGCGCCCATTGTCCAATATTCCCCACTGCTGCCTCCCGTAGGAGTCTGGGCCGTGTCTCAGTCCCAGTGTGGCGGATCATCCTCTCAGACCCGCTACAGATCGTCGCCTTGGTAGGCCTTTACCCCACCAACTAGCTAATCCGACTTAGGCTCATCTATTAGCGCAAGGTCCGAAGATCCCCTGCTTTCTCCCGTAGGACGTATGCGGTATTAGCATTCCTTTCGAAATGTTGTCCCCCACTAATAGGCAGATTCCTAAGCATTACTCACCCGTCCGCCGCTAAGATCAGTAGCAAGCTACCTCTCTCCGCTCGACTTGCATGTGTTAAGCCTGCCGCCAGCGTTCAATCTGAGCCATGATCAAACTCTTCAGTTAAAATCATTTTGCACCTTATTTAAAGACAAGGTGCCAATTCTGGCTCATCAATTACTGACTTAAATTTCGCTCAAATAAACTTCGAGTAATTTAAACCAATCAATCAATGAAAATTATTTCGATTAATCAACCAGTAAAAATCCACACAAGTTGTTCTTCAATTCTCTTAATGATCTTCTTCCTGGTTCGTCACCAGCAAGCTAGGTCGGCTATATTACTCTTAATCTCTTAAAAGTCAACAGGTAATTTCGATATTTTTAAAACTTAATCTCAAAACCAACTTCTCATCAAATTCATCGCTTAAAGCAACCAACTTAATCACAAGTAACTGTTTTTCAACAAGTTTCTATCTGCATCACCGCCGATGGATGTGCATTATAGACCATCCCATCCCCTTTGCAACCCCTTTTTTAATTTAATATTATCACTTGGCTAATTTTTAGGCTTTTTGGTCATTTTTAGATGAGATATTAAACTTTTTTTACGTTATCAACTTCATGTAGAATAGATTATTCGTGCAATAGTTTGGCATTAACTCATTATGTGGCAGTTCGCTAAAAAAGTATTTGTTTGCATACTTGTAGTGCTTGCTACGAGTGCACCTTGTTATGCCAATTCAAAACATAACTTCTATGTGCTTACTTTATCTATTCTAAGCTACAGTAAATGGGAGAATGTAAACACGCCTACTCTTTGTGTTATTGATAACCCTTCAATCACATCTACTTTTCAATCTTATATCCAGCAAATGTCTTATAATTATCGTGTTCAAACCGTAAATGCGAAAGATTTTGCTCGATCTCATTGTCAGGCTGTTTATTTTTCTACTACCTCTCCCCAGCAACAACAGAATCTTATTCAAAATTATCCTTATCACTCTTTACTTTCTTTAAGCATTAATAATCCAGAGTGCGAAATAGGAAGTATTTTTTGTTTATATAATCAGAATAATTACACTACCTTTAAAGTTAACTTAGACGCTTTAAGTCACTCCAAAGTTCATATTGATCCGAGAGTATTACTCTTGGCTAAGAATGCGGAGTAAGGATGATGATATCAAAGTTGTATCAGTCCACTTCACTACATGCATTATTTAGAAAATCTCAATTTACTATTTTTGCTATCACTTTTTTTATTTGTTCTTTTACATTTGTTTCCATTTCTGTTTTTACAATGGAAACTTATGCTAAACAGAATTTGCAATTGCTTAGCCACACGCTATTAGAGCGTATCCAGCCCGCTGTAGTATTTAATGATAAAATTACCATAGAGCAAATTTTGAATGAATATACGAATGAACATTCAATTCGTACTATTCATATTTATGATTCTGAACATCATTTAATTGCCCAAAGTTTTAAATTATCAAGTCAAACTTCAATTTTAGAAGGCTGGTTTGATCATTGGTTTTTAAATGAGCCTGTTCATCTTACAATTTACCATCATGAACAAAATGTAGGCGAACTCACACTTTTTGGTAGTTCTGAAAAAATATTGCAGTTCCTCAAAATGATTATGGTTGGACTTGCAATAGCGATGTTGTTTATTGTTTGCGCTTTGTGGTGGTCAGTAAACCTAACGTATCGTCAAATTATGCAGGCTATTTATCCACTTACTAATATTGCTCAAATCGTAAGTGAACAAAAAGCTTATAATCTTCGTTTTCCTTATAATCGAATTAAAGAATTTCAAGATTTAAATACCGTTTTTAACGAGTTACTTGAAGAAATTCAGATATGGGATAATCAGCTACAAAAGGAAAATCGTAAATTATCCTTTCAGGCTCATCACGACCAGCTTACCTTATTGCCTAATAGGCATTATTTTTATCAAATCCTCTTAGATATGTTTGAGGATAAAGGTTTCGACAATAAGTCTGCTTTATTATTTATAGATAACAACAACTTCAAATCGATTAATGACCAATTTGGCCATTTAGCTGGAGATGAAGTTTTAAAAGAAATGGCGAATCGACTACAAACACGTCTACGTCATCAAGATTTTATTGCTCGGTTAGGTGGCGACGAATTTGCTGTCATTTTGCATTCCATTAGTCATGCTGATCATTTAATATCTATTGCTGAAAATTTACTCGAAAGCTGTAAAGAACCTTTGCATCTGAATGGTCAAACGATTTACTTCAGTTTCAGTGTAGGTATTGCTTTATCACAATTCGCATCTAGCCCCGAAGATTTCATTATGCAAGCAGATCAAGCAATGTATAAGGCTAAGAATTCGGATGAACACTGGTTTATCTATAAACCTGAAAATTAAATTTAGGCTAATCTATGAATACAAGATCTTTAAAACTCTCCTTTATTGCATTGCTATGCATTACTCTTGCAGGGTGCCTGAGTTTTGGACCATTAAAATATCGTCAAGTAAAATTGCTCAAAAAAGAAGGTTTCGTTCTTACTGATGAAGGATGGACTCTAGGTTTACCAGAACGTTTATTATTTGACTTTAATAATGCAGAGTTAAAACAAAGCCATGAAGCTGAGTTAGTGCGTCTAGCCAATCAGTTGAATAAATATGATCTGAATAAATTAAAAATTGTGGGTCACACTGATAATGTTGGTGATGCTGCATATAATCAGAAGCTATCTGAAGAACGTGCACAAAGTGTGGCAAACCTTTTCTTAGCTCGTGGATTCAAAAAAGAAAATATTTACGTGATTGGTCGCGGCTCAACACAGCCTTATGTTCCAAATACAACCAATGAAAATCGTGCGATTAACCGACGTGTTGCCATTGTGGTTATTCCATAAGTAAATTTAATTCATAAAAAAGCCAATCCTACGTGATTGGCTTTTTTATTTTAAATTAGCTCAATAATATCAATGGTTGGCGGTACTCTAAAACGTAAAGGGATTCCAACCATTCCTGTGCCGACTGTAACAAAGACATCCGCATGCTCATGAGAGTAAAATCCACGTTTGTGGCCTAAAATTGATACTTTTTTCATAATATAATTAGTCAACCATGGAAGCTCGACCTGCCCTCCATGCGTATGTCCAGATAACATTAATGGACGACTCGGTAATTTAGGTACCATGTCAACCGTATCTGGATTATGAGACAAAATTAACCAAGGCTTGTCTTGGGGTAAATCTGGCATAGAACGCATATCGGTTTTTCCTGCCCAGAGATCACCAATACCAATCAAGCGAAATTCTTCAAAATCAACAATCTTCCCTTCTATATCAATAACTTCATTATAAAACAGAGCATCTTTTAATAATTGTTGAATCGGTGGGCCAGGATATTGCTCATCATGATTTCCCGGAACCGAATATACGGGCGCCTGGATTTCTTTTAAAACACTTAACTCATCAATCAGTCTATCTTCTGGTTCATATGTCCAGTCTCCAGCAACGACAACTAAATCAGGTTGTTGTTCATTTAATTTTCTAACTATAGTTTTGAGCTGACGTTCATGCCCTGAAAATAAACCAATATGTAAATCTGCAATTAGAGCTACTTTTACGGGCTTATCAAAACTACGATCTGGATTTAGGCGATATTGATGAGTATCGACACGGACTAAATGAGGCTCGATAAATCGGGCATAAATTAATACGCCACTTAAGAAAAAGATGAAAATACCTTGATGAATTGAGTAGTAACCAATCCAAGCAGCATATAAATTAAAAAACCAGAGAGGAATAAGTAGATAAGAGAGGTAAAATGCGAGTAGATGTACAAAAGCTTTAAATGGATGAATGGTCTCGGTGCGAGATTGATGAATCCAAGCCTCAGAAATTCCCCATAGAGCAAGTATTGAAAAAATAAAGTAAAAACAAAAAATGATTGAATTTGGATTCCACATTACGACTCTCGACTTATCTTATATTGATTGCTAGTAATCAAATTCAATATTTATCTTTCAATATGCACGAATTATACTCTAGCTCACGTTATCGTATGTACTGATTATGGCACAATCCTTTCATTCCAAACAGCTTCAAACGAATCAACAAGCTAAAGGCTCTTTGATAAAAGCCTCTATAGTCCTATGTTCAAGTTTTGCTGTGGGTTTGACAGGTTGTAGTACTCTGCCAAAACATGGTGTTGAGCCTGTGCAATATGCAAAAGATATTGATACCTCTGAGACTTCACTTGCCAAAATTATTACCCCCTTACGCCAACAGAATCCTAAGTTAACGGGTTTCCATGTTCTAAATGATCCGTTAGAGGCCCTAGCTGCCCGACTCAGATTAATTGATAAAGCCGAAAAGACTTTGGATTTACAATATTACATTTGGGATAATGACAAAGTTGGTGCTTTAGCCTTGCACGCTATTATTCGTGCAGCTGATCGAGGTGTAAAAGTCCGACTTCTTATTGATGACAATAATGCAAAAAAAATGGAAGGGATTTTACTGGCCCTTTCTCAGCATAAAAATATTGAAGTTAAACTTTTTAATCCCTATCGTTTTCGCAAATATCGTGCGATGGATATGGTGCTTGATTTAAAACGAATTAATCGTCGTATGCACAATAAAAGTTTTATTGCTGACAATGAGGTTGCTCTTATTGGCGGACGTAACATGACTAATCAATATTACAATGTTAGCGATAGCTATCAGTTTTCTGATGTTGATGTAATGCTGGTAGGCGCTGCCGTTGATGATATCGTAAATTCATTCGATGATTACTGGAATCATGAATATGCATATTCAGTTCAAAGTATCGTAAGTCCTGAACAGCATCGTTTACGGTATGAAGGATTAAAAAAACAGCTTGAAGCACACTACCAACAAGCTACCGTTCAAAACTTTCTAAACTTGACATCAAAGTCTCATGCATTTGATCAATGGTTAAATCGCAATATTCGATTCGACTGGGTAAAAGCAGAAGTCGTAAAAGACTCGCCCGATAAAATCAAATCAAAAGCTAAAAAAGAAGAACACCTAAATTTCCAATTAATTAATCATTTGGAAAAACCAGAAAGTAACGTTGATTTAATCTCAGCTTATTTTATTCCTGAAAAACAAGGGGCCAAAATTTTAGGCACGCTTGCTAAAGAGGGTGTTGAAGTTCGAGTTTTAACGAATTCTTTTAAAGCGAATGACGTTGCTGTTGTACATGCCTTTTATGGGAAATATCGTAAAGAGCTGCTTAAAAACGGCGTACAACTTTATGAGTTTTTACCGACACCTGATAAAAGAGATTTAAATAAGAATACAGATGAGCTTGCCACTAAAGCTAAAGTAAATATGAAAGGATTAAGTCGCTCAAGTTTGCATACTAAGCTTATGGCATTAGATGAACAGGTTTTTATTGGTTCATTTAATTTTGATCCACGCTCGGCTTATTTAAATACTGAAATTGGCGTGATTTTAGATAGTCCTTCGTTGGCTAAGACGATTCACCATACGATGAATGAAAATTTAAATAAGTATGCTTATAAATTAAAGCTCGACGCTAACAACCATATTTATTGGCAGCAAGAAACTTCAAATGGCCCTGTAATTTATAGACAGGAACCAGAGATGAAGTGGTGGCAAAAAGCAGGCATGAAGTTTCTTTCATGGCTGCCAATTGAAGGATTTATGTAGTTAATTTTTTGGCTTAAGTACTTTTTGATGTAGTTGAGCCAAACCTTCTACCATTTTTTCTTGAACTTCACGCGTTAGACTTTTGACATCATGCCCTTCCACTGGAATGGGAGGCAAAGTTAATAAATGAGCGGTTACCTTCGGCATTTCAAGTACACGTTGAATATGTTCGGCAAATGTCATATCACCAATGAATGGCGCAACCGTATCTAGCTCTCCATCGCGGTTTACATAGCAAATCAAGCATACTTGTACCGGACGTTGTGCTTCAATCGCTGCACCCAGTAATCGTCCATGAACTTTTTTAACAGAGTGCCCATCTGTAGTCGTTGCTTCAGGGAAAAATAATACTGGGATATTCTGTTTTAAAAATTCAGTAATTTGCTCACGAATTCTGACGGAATCTCCAGATCCACGCTTAATAAATAACGTTCCGCCACCTTTGGCTAAGTTTCCAAGAATGGGCCAATTTTCAATTTCAGCTTTAGCAAGAAAGAAAACTCGCGCACCTGAACCTAAAACTGCAACATCTAACCAAGAAATATGGTTACTTACCCATAAAGCTGGTTCTCTCGGAATTGTGCCATGTACTTCTATATCTAAATTAAAAACCTGACATAAACGGCGGCAAAAGTATTGGACATAACGTGTATTAACAGGATTATTAGGATCTTTATAAAGTCCATGTCGATAAACTAGATAAAAACCCTCACTAATTGCGGCCGTGGCAGAAGTGACTTTTTTCCCGTATAGACCTATTTTTGATAATTTCTTTAACGTTGAATTAACTATACTTTGCGTTTGAGCCATAAAATTTCACTAACGATTAATCTTTGTTATACCCATCTCAAGTCATTCTATACGTTTCAGAATAAACTTGCATTGACGTTAGAACACGGCAAATAAAATAAATCTGAACATTACGCTGATCTCATATCGCTAATCTAAAGGATAAGAACAAACGCTTTCCCCTTTTGCTTAAGTTTCCTCTAGAATAAAGTTTTCCCATTTTCAGGATTTATAGCCACGTGGAATATGTTGATCGGCATCAAGGCGGTGAACGCACAATCTTAGTGAGTGTTTCTGTACAATTATTAGATGACCTGGATGCCGAAGAGTTTGCTCTACTTGCACAGTCTGCGGGTGCAGATATCCTTGAACATATTAAGGTTCAGCGTAATAAGCCTAACCCTAAATTTTTTATTGGTTCAGGAAAAGTCGAAGAAATTACAGAGCAAGTTCAGGAACTAGAAGCGAGCCTGGTTATCTTTGACCATGCATTATCACCTGCTCAAGAACGAAATTTAGAAAGAATATTAAAATGCCGCGTCATTGATCGGACCGGTTTAATTTTAGATATTTTTGCGCTGCGTGCCCGTACACATGAGGGTAAGTTGCAAGTCGAACTTGCTCAGCTTAAACATTTATCTACCCGTCTCATTCGTGGTTGGTCTGCCGACTTTGAACAGCAAAAAGGTGGTATTGGCTTACGTGGTCCCGGTGAAACACAGCTAGAGACAGATCGCCGTCTCATCCGTGTTCGTATTACTCAATTAAAAGACAAATTAGACAAAGTACATCAGACTCGTATGCAAGGGCGTGCTGCAAGACAAAAAGCAGCCATTCCAACAGTTTCCTTAGTAGGTTATACCAATGCAGGAAAATCGACTTTATTTAATATTTTAGCAAATAGTGATGTCTACGCAGCCGATCAACTATTTGCAACACTTGATCCAACCTTACGTCGTTTAGACTGGGATGGTATCGGCACTGTTGTACTAGCGGATACCGTAGGTTTTGTACGAAACTTACAGCATGATTTGGTTGAATCATTCAAAGCAACACTTGAAGAAACACTTGAAGCTACCCTTTTACTGCATGTTATTGATAGCAACAGCCATGACATGCTCGACCAAATTGAAACAGTTGAAAGTGTATTAAAAGAAATTGGCGCTGATGCTCCCGTACTTCGGGTATATAACAAAATCGATCTAAGTGGTGAAGAAGCCAAAATCATTTATGCTGAGCCACACGTCCCAGATCGAGTTTATGTTTCGGCTCATTCTGGCCTAGGCCTAGATTTACTTCAAAAAGCAGTACAAGAATGCTTAATGGGGCAAATTCAAAAGTTTTCTCTCGTGCTTAAACCAGCTTATGGCAAATTGCGCACTCAGCTTTATGCTTTAAATGTGATTGAGTCTGAACATTATGATGATGCAGGCTTATTACATATTGATGTGAAGATTGCACCACATAAGTTAGAAAAACTGATTCGCCAAGCAAAACTCCCCTTAGATGAGATATTAGGTGAACACGCCAGTCAATTTAAGCGTCCCTTGGAAGAGTTTGAAATCAAGGGCAATATCAGTTAAAACTTGATAAGTAAACTTTTAGAGATAAAAAATATGGATAAGATCAAAAGTATAGACTGGACAGCATGGGTAATTACATTACTACTCATTATTGGTTTTCGTGAAGGCTCTGTCGTTGTCATGCGTGCTTTTGGTCATCCAGAATTAGGTAATCTGGTTGGGTTAATCAGCTTACTTATTATTTTACTCATTTGGAGAAAGTTTAAAAAAATTCCACTTCGAATAGTCGATACCAATAATAAAATCATGAAAGAAAGTGGTTTCGCTTTTTTGCCTATCTGTGCAGGTTCATTAATTATGCTAGTACATATGGGTAAGGAAATTCCATTATTTCTTTTGGTTTTAGTGGTCAGTACCCTTATACCTTTGTGGGTTTATGCAAAAATGGCAAAACGTTGGTTATAAGGAGAATAAGATGTTTACGATTTTATACGGATTTTTGATCACATTAATTGGTTATCTTTGTGCAAAACCTTTAAACCGACGTTTTCCGCAAGTTCCACTTTTAGTTTTCGGCATGTTCATTGTAATTGGCTTACTTTCGGTTTTGCATGTGCCATATGAGCAGTATCGTCTTTATGTAAATGACTTATTTGGTCATCTATTAGGTTATGTCACCGTAGCCTTAGCCATTCCTTTAGCTGCAATGCGCTACGATGACCTTCCAATTAAATCGGTCATTGGTATTTTACTTTTTGCAAGTATTAGCGCCGTTGCTCTACCTATGGGTTTGGCTTACTTGTTACATATGTCTGAATCTACCATCCTTGCATTTGCAACGCGTGCAGTAACTACTCCAATTGCTCTGAACATCGCAACTTTATTACATGCTCCTGAAACACTAGTGACCCTTATTGTTATTTTGTCTGGGGTAATCGGCGCAGCCTTTTCACCTTTCTTACTTAAACATATTCATGATGAGAGAGCATCAGGTTTAGCCTTAGGTTTAGCAGCACATGCAATCGGAACGGCTCAAGCTTGGCAACGCGGACCAGTTGCAGGTCGTTACGCTGCATTTGGTATGGCATTGAACGGCGTATTTACTGCAATTTGGCTACCAACACTAATGTTGTCTTTTGGAGCACCATAATTAAAAAGTGGATTAAATAAACATTGAACGGTCTAACAATTCCAAATAAGATGACCTTTCAAAGTTAAAAGGATTTTTAATTATGGGGAAAATATTTATTGGAGCTCTGCTCTTATTGGGGATTAATACTGCTACATTTGCAGCAGATATTACTGGTCTCTGGCAAACAATTGATGATAAGACAGGTGCTCCCAAAGCACAGGTAGAAATACGAAAAGAAGCGAACGGGACATATGCTGGGAAAATTGTCAAACTTACGCCGCGCCCAGGTTATACGCCTAAAGAAATTTGTGATAATTGCCCTGCGCCATACACCAATAAACCGATTTTAGGTCTGGATATCGCAACGGGTTTAAAACAGACAGATGGACTTAACTATACTGGTGGCAAAATTTTAGATCCGAATACTGGCAAAGTTTACGGTCTTAAGGCGAAGCTTAGTTCAACTGGCAAACGCTTACATATGCGTGGTTATCTCGGAGTTTCAGCTTTGGGACGTAATCAAATCTGGATTCGCGTAGAATAATAGTTCCCAATAAAAAAGCCGCTTATGTGGCTTTTTTATTTTTAATTCAGTTAGAAACTTCATCTTGCGCTCAGAGAAAAGCATTGCTTTTCTTATATTTGCACAGGATTTTCAACAGAAAAAATTTCTTTGTCTTCAAGTCGATAAGCCATTAATTTTCTGCCCCAAACACAGCCACCATCGATATTCTGGATTTGCTCATTAACAGTTCTGCCTTCGAGCGCAGCCCAATGACCAAAAATAATCTGATGAGTTTGTGCCGCTTTGCTCGGGAATTCAAACCAAGGGAAATAACCTTCCGGCATTGGCGCATCTAAAGAATCTTTAAAACTAAACTCTAAAGCCCCTTCTGCATTGGTTAAACGCATGCGAGTCAAATAATTAGTAATACAACGTAAACGTGCCGAACCCGTTAGGTTATCTTCCCATAAATCTGGCTTTGAACCATACATGTCTGCCAAAAAAGCATCTAATACAGATAAATCTTCGTTTGCGAGTACAGTCTCGACCTCTTTCGCCAACGTTACAGTTTTTTCTGCATCCCAAATACAAGGTATACCAGCATGAGTAAGGATCGTATGCTCATTTGGCAATAGACATAATGGCTGTTTACGTAGCCAGTCGATTAACTCATCGCCATCAATCGCATCAACAACATCTTGAGTCCGATCTTTTGCTTTAATCTCTTTTAAACCACGTGCACCCGCAATTAAAGTCAGGTCATGGTTTCCAAGTACAGTTGCAGCAGCACCACGATCAGCAAGTTTTTTAATAAAACGTAATGCCCCTACTGAATTTTCACCACGTGCGACTAAGTCACCAGCAAACCATAAAAAGTCTTGATCTGGATCAAAACGTATTTCTTTAAGCAAGGCTTTTAGAGCTTCAAAACATCCCTGCACATCGCCAATAACATAGTTAAAACGCTTAGTCATTTACGCCACCATTTGATCGGCCAAAGCAACAAATTGAGCAAGTGTTAAAGTTTCTGGACGAGCCATCGGATCAACACCAGCCTTTTCAAAGCCATCTTCTGCGATCATACCTTTAAGACTGTTTCTTAATGTTTTACGACGCTGAGTAAATACATGAGCGACCAGTCGAGCTAAAGCTTTTTCATCTTTTGCTGTAATTGGCTTTTGATCATAAGGAACAAGGCGGAAAACAGCGCTCGTTACTTTAGGTGGTGGGTTAAATGCACCAGCTGGTACTTCAAATAAAAATGTTGGTTGACAGTAATATTGAATCATTACCGACAAGCGGCCATATTCTTTCGTATTCGGTTCAGCAGTAATACGGTCAACCACCTCTTTTTGCAGCATAAAGTGCATATCTTTAACTTTGCTGCCAAATTCCAAGAGATGAAAAAGTAATGGGGTTGAAATGTTATAAGGTAAGTTACCGACTACACGTAATGGTCGGCCATCTTTTACCAGTTCGCTAAAGTCATATTTTAATGCATCAGCTTCTACAATCGTCAAACGTTCTGGATGTGGAACACGTTCTGGTAGACCCGCAGCTAAGTCACGGTCTAACTCCACCACTGTTAACGCATCGCACTCCCCAATTAAAGGAGAAGTTAAGGCAGCTAGACCCGGTCCAATTTCGACAATATTGTCACCCGTACGCGGACTTACAGAGCGCACAATTTTGGCAATGACTCGCTGATCATGTAAGAAGTTTTGACCAAAACGTTTACGAGCTTTATGCCCTTCATCTTTCGGGTTTAGGGCATTAATTTGATACATAGAACATTTCCAACATGAAAAATTTAGCTCGCTGCTAAAGATAAAGCTAAATCAACAGCGACATTTAAACTTGAGCTTTTTGCCAAACCAGTGCCAGCTAAAGACAACGCAGTGCCATGGTCAACCGAAGTTCGAATGAACGGCAAACCCAATGTAATATTGATGGCTTCACCAAACCCTTGTGATTTTAACACAGGTAACCCTTGATCATGGTACATGGCAAGTACAGCATCTGCATTTTTAAGATGTTCGGGGGTAAACAAGGTATCGGCCGGCAAGCTTAAACTCATCTTAATCCCTTGCGCCCGATAACTTTCGAGTACCGGATTAATAGTCTCAATCTCTTCACGACCCAAATAGCCATCTTCACCCGCGTGGGGATTTAAACCACACACGAATACACGTGGGTCTGGAATTTTAAATTTAGTTTTTAGGTCGTGTAGTAAAATATCAATAACCTGATGCAACCGTTCTTTGGTAATCGCATCTGCTACATCTCTTAAAGGTAAATGTGTAGTTGCTAGAGCAACACGTAAGGTTTTAGTTGCAAGCATCATGACGACACGTTCCACGCCTGCAAACTCTTGATAGTATTCAGTGTGGCCACTAAACAAAATACCAGCATCATTAATAACTGATTTTTGCACTGGTGCCGTAGCTACCCCGACACTTTTACCAGACATTGCGTAATCAGCTGAACGACGTAGTTGTTCTAATACATAAGCCGCATTTGCTGGATTTAATTGACCATCAATTACCGCAGCCTCCAAAGGCACATGCTCTATATAAAGTTCATTCAGAGAAGATGACTCAGGCTGTCCGGTATATTCTATAAATTGAATATCCACACCAAGTTTTTGGGCGCGCTGCGCTAATAAGTCTCGATCACCCAAGATTACAACTGGATGCTGATCGACCCGCTTAGCTAAACTCAAACAAATATCCGGTCCAATACCAGCCGGTTCACCGGAAGTGACATATAATGGCAGCACAATCACTCCAGACACATAACAAGAATTTGTTTGATTTTAACATATCTGACATTCATCAGTTTATGGATTAAATTATCTCGCTTAAACTGGATTTTTCTTGTGACTTTGAACAAACTCGTTTAGAATGCTCGCTCCTTTTGTTTGGACAGATTCCATAGTCCAAACCAACTATAATAGGTAGTGGTTTAATGAAAACTCTCAGCGCTAAGCCAGCTGAAGTTCAACATGACTGGTATGTTGTTGATGCTTCTGGCAAAACTTTAGGTCGCCTTGCGACTGAAATCGCTCGTCGTTTACGCGGTAAGCACAAAACTTCTTATACTCCTCACGTTGACACTGGCGATTACATCGTTGTGATTAATGCTGAACAAGTTCAAGTGACTGGTAAAAAATCACTTGATAAGAAATATTATCGCCATACTGGTTTCCCTGGTGGTATCCGTGAGACTAACTTCGAGAAGTTAATCGCTCACAAACCTGAAGCTGTTCTTGAAAAAGCGGTTAAAGGCATGTTACCAAAAGGTCCTCTTGGTTATGCAATGATCAAAAAAATGAAAGTGTACGCTGGTACTGAGCATCCGCATGCTGCTCAACAGCCACAAGTTTTGGACATCTAAGGGATACAGCACATGGCTACTAATTATGGTACAGGTCGCCGTAAGACCGCAACTGCACGTGTTTTCTTGTCAGCTGGTACAGGTAAACTCGTTATTAACAACCGTACTTTAGAGCAATATTTCGGTCGTGAAACTGCTCGTATGGTTGTTCGTCAACCTTTAGAACTTTTAGAAGTTACTGAAAAGTTTGACCTTTACATCACTGTTAAAGGTGGTGGTATTGGTGGTCAAGCTGGCGCGATCCGTCACGGTATTACTCGTGCGCTTATCGCTGCTGACGAAACTTTAAAACCTGTTCTACGTCAAGCTGGTTTCGTTACTCGTGATGCTCGTGAAGTTGAACGTAAGAAACTTGGTTTACGTAAAGCTCGTAAACGTCCTCAATTCTCTAAACGTTAATTCGTTTATCGAGTTGGACAAAAAGCCTTGGATTTTTCCAAGGCTTTTTTATTACGTAAATAAAAGCATTAAATGCAAACTTGTAAATATAAACAAACTATCTCTTTAGAACCGTGATTTCCTAGAGCATTTTTAGTATCCTAATCGATTCACTCAACCACGTCGTCTTGTGATATGTCGGTCGAAAACACCTCTATTCAGGGGATTACCCTTTACAGTCATGCTGATGATTTCCGTTCTCACTGGATTCGTTTCTTATTAGCAGAAAAACAAATCAAATATCAATTGATCGTAACTGACCATGAAGACGAAGATTTGGCCAGTTTAAATCCTTATAACCAATTACCGATGCTGGTAGAACAAAATCTTAAGTTATTTTCAGCTCCTATTATTGCTGAATATTTAGATGATCGTTATCGTCAAAGTAAGCTGTATGCCGATGCACCGATGATGCGTGCAGAACAGCGTCAGTATATCTGGAGGCTTGAAAACGACTGGTTCAAGTTAGCAGATCACATGTTAAAACATGCAGACACTCTAAATGTTGAACAAAAGCAAAAAGCTCAAAAAGAACTACGTGAAACATTAATTTCACTTACTCCCCTATTTCAGCATTTTCCATATTTTATGTCTGAGAATTTTACAATCTTAGACTGCATGCTTGCCCCTATCTTTTTAAGATTAAATAGCATGGGAATTGATTTACCAAAACAGCACTGTCGACCTATATTTTTGTACTGTAAACGTATCTTTGAACGGCCTTCTTTTGCTAAATCGATGACGCCTCAAGAGAAAAACCGTTACAATGAACTATTAAATATGGAATAGCGTGATATGTCTGAGCAAACTATTGATTTAACCCCTACACGTCCTTATCTTGCTCGTGCAATCTATGAATGGATTTGTGATAACCAACTTACGCCTTATTTATTAGTTGATGCGACACAGCCACATACCGATGTTCCACAACAATTTGTTAAAGATGGACAAATCGTTTTAAATATCGTGCCGCATGCTGTTCATCAATTACTTATTACCAATGAAGCTATTACCTTTTCAGCTCGTTTTGGGGGAGCATCAAAAGATATTTATGTTCCTATTCAAGCTGTTCTAGGGATTTATGCACGTGAGAATGGACAAGGTTTATTCTTTGATCCTGAAGAATATGCCAATGTAATGCCTATAGAAGATACAGTAGAGTCAGAAGTACAAGAAGCAACTGAAACAACATCGACTAAGAAAAAACCGACGTTAAGAATTTTAGATTAAATTTAGAGGAAGAAAGCATGGCATTTGATTTAGTCCAATACTTTGCTGAGCAGATAAAAATTCAAAAGCCTCAGCTTTTAAATCAATATCCAGTTAATGAAAAAAATAAACTGATTGATGAGGTGAATATTCTTACGCTTGGAAAACTGATTAGTTTATGGCGTCAAAATGACAATAAGATTTATCAAGAAATCAAAACCTCAGATCCACTTTATATTCAAGAAGTTGCTCGTCATTTAACGACTTCTAAACATAATCAGTCGACTTTAAAAAATTCAGAACTCGAACAGAGTATTTCTGAAATTTTAACTTTGCAGTTAGCAGAACTTAACCAGCTCGATGAGACAGGTGGTTTTGGACATAATGGCTTAAAAGAATTAATTTTAGGTCAGATCGAGCATTTATCAGGTCAAGCAGAAGATTGGGTTTGGTCAACAAACCATCTAAATGAATTAATTGGTTCTAAACCTGTGGAACAAGAAGAGCTATCATTGGATGCAACAATGAAGGAGTTCAACCAAATGGTTCACCAAACCCAACCTCATCATGATGACGTGCATATTGAAGAACAAGCTGTCGAAATTTCTGTACCTACATGGTCAAAGATTATTGCCCCAGTCGTTGCTTTAGCAATTTTGGGCTATTTGTACTGTGCTTATACACAATTAATTGCTTAAGAATTTGCCTATGCAATCCGCTAAATGCCACCCATAAAAGGTGGCATTTTTTATTAGATTTGAATCGTAAATAATATTTGCCGTTTTTTTACTTGTTGCCCTTGTTGACCTAAGACATCATCAACCACCCCCTCAACATCAGATTTAATCTGTTGTTGGATTTTCATGGCTTCAAGAACTAGTAAAGTTTGACCTTTCACGACTTGATCACCTTTATCAACCAAGATATTCACTACAGCGCCATCCATCGGAGCACGAATTTTGCCATCGCCGGCCACATCCACTATTTCTGGGGCAGCATAAGTTACATTGCGAATTGCAACATTGCCATTATCTCGATCTAAATAAAGTTGATCATCATCCAGTATATATTGCACACGGCGACGTACACCATCCATTAAATAAACTAATTGCTCTGCCGTTCTTTCGAGCACTTCAATACTAACTGATTGATCGCAGAGCTGTACCGTAAACGTATTATTTAGCGATGAAAGCTGCAATTGAACTTGCTGATCATCATATTTAAGCTTTAATGGTAATGGCACACCTAGGCCAGTTTGCCACACTGCCGCACCGTTACTTTGGCTAAATAATGCCGCAGCAATTGCTAAGGTTTCTAAAGATAGAACCTGCTTATGTAGACTGCTGTCATTTTGAAAATGCCGTTGAATGAACGCAGTATTAGTATCTCCTGCAACAACTATTGGATGTCTCAGTAAATTGACCAAAAACTGTTTATTGCTATTTACACCTAGCAAAACACAATCATCCACAGCACGAGCGAGTAAGCGAATCGCATCCTCACGGGTTTTCCCATATGCGATCACCTTTGCTACCATCGGATCGTAAAACGGACTAACCTCATCAGTTACTAACATCCCATGATCAATCCGTACATTTGGCAAAGTTGCCGGCTGCCAACGCAGAACTTGTCCTGTTTGTGGTAAGAAATCTTGCCGTGGATCTTCTGCATACAGGCGCACTTCAATTGCATGCCCAGTTAAGGTCAACTCATGTTGTTGCAAGGGTAACGGTTCACCATTGGCAACACGCAACTGCCACTCAACTAAATCTAAACCTGTAATGAGTTCAGTAACAGGATGCTCTACCTGCAAACGGGTATTCATTTCTAAAAAATAAAATGTACCTGATGCATCAAGTAAAAACTCAACTGTACCTGCCCCGACATAAGCACATGCTTTAGCTGCTGCTACAGCGGCCTCACCCATTTGCTGACGCAGTTCAGAAGTCATGACTGGACATGGTGCTTCTTCAACAACCTTTTGGTGACGTCGCTGGATTGAACAATCACGTTCAAATAAATAGACATAATTGCCGTGTGTATCACCAAAAACCTGAATTTCGACATGGCGCGGCGCAATCACTGCTTTTTCTAAAATAAGCTCACCTGAACCAAAAGCATTTTCAGCCTCTGAACGTGCTGTTTGTAATGCCTCAATCAATTCGGATGACTGCTGTACCAAACGCATCCCGCGGCCACCACCACCTGCTGAAGCTTTGACCATAATCGGAAAGCCAATCTGCTCAGCTTGTGCTGCTAAATACTCAAGGTCTTGTCGATCACCTTCATAACCCGGTACACACGGGACGCCTGCTTCAATCATGGCAATTTTTGAGAGTCGTTTACTCCCCATTAGCTCAATTGCAGAAGCTGTTGGCCCAATAAATGTAATCTGGTTATCGATACATGCCTGAGCAAAATCAGTGTTTTCTGACAAAAAACCATAACCGGGGTGAACAGCATCTGCCCCAGTTTTTTTACAGGCTTCGATAATTTTAGCAATGGAAAGATAAGACTCGGATACTTTAGATGTCCCAATGTAAACAGCTTCATCGGCTTCTTGTACATGCCGAGCGTTACGGTCTGCATCAGAATAAACCGCCACAGTTTGATAGCCCATTGCTTTGGCTGTTTGCATAACTCGAACTGCAATTTCACCACGATTGGCAATCAGTACTTTTGAAAATTTCATTATTTTTATCCTTATCTTTTATGACTCATCGGCCCAATTTGGCAAACGTTTCTGGATAAAAGCCATCGTTCCTTCTTGTCCTTCAGCTCCACCAACTGCTTGGGCAAACTGCTGAGCTGCGTCATCGAGCAATTCATTTAAAGGTTCATTAAGCGTTCGATGTAACAGTGCTTTAGTCACACGCGAAGCTTGAGGAGCTGCTCGTTTAATTTGCTGAATCGTTTCTTGTAAAGCTTGCTCAAGTTCAATTTCATTATGTGCAATTTGATGAACCACACCGACATTCAGTGCCGTATGCCCTTCAAAGCGCATACCTAATAAAGCTAATCGACGAGCTTGAGTTAGACCAATACGTTTCACTACAAAAGGAGCAATTTGCGCAGGAATCACTCCAAGACCGGTTTCAGGTAAACCAAACTGAGCATTGTCACGGCTAATAGCAACATCGGAAACACATGCCAGACCAAAACCACCACCTAACACCGCGCCTTCTAAAATCACCACAACCGTTTGCGGTGCGGCTTCAACTTGCTCAAGCATGGCACCAAAACGGCGGTTAAAGTCCACATAAGGTTGTAGACTGCCAACATTAGCTGCCTCAACACGTAAAGCTGCCATGTCTTTGATGTCACCACCCGCACAAAAAGTTCCACCTTCACCACGAATGATGACAGCACGAATCGAAAGGTCATCGCGAATGGCATTAAAGACTTGTTGAATGGCATTGACCATCTTGAAGTTCATGGCATTACGGCTCTCTGGTCGGTTTAACCAGAGATATAAAATACTGCCGTCTTGTTCTAATTGAATGCTGTCGTCAATATCTATAGCTTGTAGAGATGCTGAAAGTGTCATGGTCGATTCCTTATTTTTATTTCTGTTTTTTAGGTAGGATGTCCATCAACTTACAGATAATCCCCAGCATAATCTCATCTGCCCCACCACCAATAGAGCCTAAACGACCATCACGGTACAGTTGTGATGCAGGGTTATCCCACATGAAGCCATTGCCGCCCCAATATTGCAGACAGCTATCGGCAACTTCACGGCTTAAACGGCCTGCTTTTAGTTTTGCCATAGAAGCCAGCTTGGTCACATCTTCACCCGCAATATGCTGCTCACACGCCTGATAGGTGAGTGCTTTAAGTGCTTCTACTTCAGTCATAAGTTCAGCAAAACGGAAATGTATATATTGGTTATTGATGAGTGGCTGGCCAAACGTGGTACGCTCTTTGGTATAGTCGATAGTCTTCTGGATTAAATTTTCCAAACCACCAATAGCATTAGCACAAGCCCATAACCGCTCTTCCTGAAATTGCATCATTTGCATCATAAAGCCCATGCCTTCAACGCCAACCAAATTACGCTGCGGTACACGGACATTGTCCAAATAAACTTGCGCTGTGGTCGTTGAACGCATCCCTAATTTATTAAGGGGTTCTGAAAAACTAATCCCTTTCGTTTTTGCGGGCACAATAATCATTGACTTATTAACGTGGGGTTTATCATCAGACGTGTTGGCTAAAAGACAAAAGAAGTCAGCTTGTAATGAGTTGGTAATCCACATTTTGCTGCCGTTAATAACGTAGTCATCGCCATCTTTTTTAGCTGTGGTTTTAATAGCAGCAACGTCTGAACCGGCATGCACTTCAGATACCGCAATCGATGCGACATACTCCCCGGCAATCGCTGGTGTTAAAAACTCATCACGTAATTCTTTACTACCAAAACGGGCCAAAGCTGGTGTTGCCATATCGGTTTGCACACCAATCGCCAAAGGCACGCCACCACAAGCTGCATAGCCAATTTCTTCAGCAACCACAAGGTTATAAGAATAGTCTAGAGCTAAACCGCCATTTTCTTCTGGCTTACAAATTCCTAATAAACCAAGATCACCCATCTTCTTAAATACTTCATGGATTGGGAAACGTCCCGCAGCCTCCCATTCTGGAATATGTGGATTCAACTCATTTTGAACAAATTGACGAGCTGTACGGCGCAATGCTTCATGTTCGGCAGTAAATTTCATGGTGTTATTCCTATTAATTTTTTTAATTGCGGTAAAGGTTGATTAAAAACGAGATACACCAAAACGAGTTGGATTCAACTCTCTTTGCTGTGCTTCATAAATAGTTTGTAAAAGGAAAATTAATAATTTTCGAGTGTCTCGCGGGTCAATAATGCCATCATCATGTAGCATGGCCGTATTGAAAAGTGCGGTAGATTGCTGCTCTAATTTCATCGCCGTACTTTGCTCAAGAAAATCGAGCATCTGCGGATTCGGCTCCTGCCCTGAAGCTTTTTGCTTTCCTTCAGCCACAATGCGTAGTACCTTTCCAGCCTGTGCAGAACCCATTACAGCAACATGCGAATTCGGCCAAGCAAAAATAAAATCTGGTGATAAACTCCGACCGCACATCGCATAGTTACCAGCACCATATGACCCTGCTACAACGATTGAAATTTTAGGTACAGTACAATTGGCAACCGCTTGAATCAATTTCGAGCCGTGTTTGATAATACCGTTTTGCTCTGCGTCAGTTCCTACCATAAAACCCGTGGTGTTATGCAAAAATAATAATGGACGCTTGGTCTGTTCACACAGATGTATAAACTGCGCTGCCTTCGCTGCCCCTTGAGGTGTAATCGGGCCATTATTAGTAATAATACCGATATACAAGCCACCAATTTTTGCCCAGCCACATACTGTTAAATCATCATATTCCTGTTTAAATTCTAGAAAATCCGAATCATCAATAATACGAGCAACCACTTCTTTCATATTGAATGGTTGTTTAGGGTCACTTGGAATAACACCCAACAGTTCCTCGGTATCGTAACGAGGTTCTTTATAAGTCGTTTCAACTGGCTTGATTTGCTCTTTCCAGTTCAGGTGTTCAAAAATTTCACGTGCCAGTCGAATCCCATCAGCATCATTTTCAGCCAGATATTCTGCTGTTCCAGCAATCTGTGCATGCATTTCTGCCCCACCTAATTCCTCGGCTGTTGCTACTTCGCCCGTGGCAGCCAAAAGTAAAGGTGGACCTGCAAGCAACATCTCGGTTTGCTTACGCACGGCAATGACATAATCTGAAAGACCGGGTTGATAAGCACCACCTGCCGTTGCATTACCATGCACCACAGCAAGTTGTGGAATACCTGCTGCAGAAAGACGTGCCTGATTGGCAAAAGTCATGCCGCCATAGGTAAATACTTCCGCAGCATAATTTAAGTTAGCGCCGCCACTTTCAGTCAGCGTAATTAACGGGAGCTTTTGTTCTAATGCAATTTTTTGCAAACGCAACGTTTTTTGTACACCCATAGGTGACATGGTCCCGCCTTTAATTGCGCTATTGCTTGCAGATACGAGACAACGCACACCACTGACAAAACCAATGCCAGCAATCACGCCGCCACCCGCTTCAGAACCATCTTTATCATCATGCATGTTGTAACCGACCAAACCACACAGCTCAACAAAAGGTGAATCGGCATCGAGCAACAACCGTACACGCTCATGCGGCAAAATCTTGCCTTTCTTATCGAACTTCGGTTTGGCAGCATATGACTTTTCAATACTTTTTTGCTGAATTGCACGTACTTCATTCAACTGAGCAAGCAGTGCTTCTTTATTGTTTTGATACTGTTCACTGCCTACTGCAATCTCTGATGGAAGAATTGTCATCGTTATTCCTCCTCAGTTTGTTTTTTAAAAATTTCAGGAATAAATGCACGGTGGAAACCATTATAAGACTGACTATTTGTGGCTTCGCCTAGTGGATACATACGTGTACCTTGTGATGCTGCGCCATCAATACGCAAAGTCACACCCGACACAAAAGCCGCAGCATCAGATAGTAAATAACAAATCGCCGAGGATACTTCTGACTCGGTTCCCATACGTTTTAACGGCACATTGCTAGCAAGACTTGGAATAATCACTTTGGCAAAATCACCACTATAATTATCCATACCAGATGAGACAATCCACCCTGGCGCAACCGCATTTACACGTACACCAGATTTCCCCCATTCGACCGATGCTGTTTTGGTTAAGTTATCAACTCCCGAACGCGCAGCGCCAGAATGTCCCATTCCCGGCATTCCACCCCACATATCGGCAGTCATATTGACAATACTGCCGCCATGTTTTGCCATCCATTGGTTATAAGCTTCGCGCATCAAATAGAAAGTCGCGTGCAAGTTATTACGCACAACTGCGTCAAAACCATTTGCAGAGATATTCTCTAAAGCTGAGGGGAACTGGCCGCCCGCATTGTTCACCAAACCATCCAATTTGCCGAATTTTTCAATCACTTCGGCAATCATATTTTTCACTTGTTCTTCTTCACGGTTATCACAAACAATGAAATGAACCAAACCACCATCTTCTATAATTTCTTGGCTTACTTTCTCTAATTTCTCAATTTTGCGTCCTGTAATCACTACTTGGGCACCAAGAGCAGCGAGCTCATGTGCAGTACAACGGCCAATTCCTGAGCCACCGCCTGTCACAATAATGACTTTATTGGCGAAAGCATCTGGTCTAAAAGTTGATTGATAACTCATCTTTGTTTCTTCCATTCATTTTATTTTTCTAAAAGCTGTGCCGGAACTTTGACAGGCATATCCAATAATTGCTGTGCGAATGCTTTACCTTGTGGGTCAATACGCAAACTTGCAACCCCACCACCGCCTAAAGCATTTTCCAGCATAAAATTCAGTGCATTTAAACCCGGCAACTCATAACGAATCACTCGCCCTTTCTCTGCATCCAAAACATGCTGCATATAGCTTGCAACCGCCTGTTCAGTCAGTGCCGCACGAATCCACGGTAAATATGCTGCTTTACGCGCAATCACACCGATATTGCTATGATTACCTTTATCACCACTGCGGGCATGTGCAATTTCAATCAAAGGAACTTCAATTTCATCTCCTTGATAAACTGCATTTTCGCCTGCTGTTAATGTAGGTAATTGCTCTGTAGAAATTATTTGTGGAACCTCAACTGGATAACGTTTGCCTTCAAAATCGATTTCGACATTAACTTGATTTTTATCAATTAAAAATGAAAATAACTTAATGACTGGAGACGCTTTTGGACGTCCTCCAACAATTCCTGCCAAGGCTGGAGCCATGCCTGTAGAGGCCTGTGCAATTTCAGAAGCAAAGAACATACAGGCTTCTTTAAACATGTGTTTTACAGCGATTTTAACGACCACTTCACGACTATTTAATGCCTGAGCATGTGCACCATAGGTACTTTCAATCCCTAAGATTTCAACCGATTTTTCACTAAAAGGTGGCACTGAGCGCATTGCTAAAACCCGCTCACATTTACTCAAAATCGCATCGGCAATGACTTGTGCTTTTTGTGGAGCTTCGCGACCTGCAATTAAAAAACTGACTAAAACCCGATATCCATCTGGGTAAGTCGCACTGACTTTATACTGTGCAGTCGGTGCTTGTCCTTTTGCCCCTGTCACACGAACTCGATGTTCCCCGACTTGCTCTAAATGCACCTGACTAAAATCCGCAATTACATCGGGTAATAAATATGCTTGAGGATTACCTATTTCATAAACAATTTGCTCAGCAACAGTTGCCGGAGATACCAGTCCTCCTGTCCCCTGTGGTTTAGTCACAATAAATGAGCCATCTTCACTCACTTCAACGACTGGAAACCCCATGTTGTCGAAGCCCTGCACCAATTGCCAGTCGGTAAAGTTACCACCCGTACATTGCGCACCACATTCAATCACATGACCTGCCAGTGAACCTTGCGCCAATTTGTCATAATCATCAAGCGACCATTTATATTCATGAAGCAAGGGTGCAAGTACCACCGCAGAGTCAACCACACGGCCAGTTATCACAATATCGGCGCCTAAGTCTAAGGCATCACGAATAGCAACCGCACCTAAATAGGCATTACTGCTCGCTACCTGATCTGGCAAAGCTTCCCCGCTAAACATTTCCCGAATATTTTGCTGCTTGAGTTGTTCATGCTGTGCTAAAAGATCATCGCCTAAAACCACAGCAACTCTCAGATCTAGACCATATTCTTTAATTATTTTTTGCAAAGCATCTCGACATGCCAATGGATTAACACCACCAGCATTACTAATGACCTTAATCTTTTTTACTGCAATTTTTTTAAGTAAAGGTGCCATCACCCGACTGACAAAGTCCAATGCATAGCCATGTTTTGGCTCTACCATTTTCGCTTTTGCCATAATCGACATGGTGATTTCTGATAAGTAATCAAAAACCAAATAATTAATATCAGCTAAATGTACTAATTGGAAAGCGGCAGTATTGGTATCCCCCCAAAAACCTGAGGCACAACCTATTTTTAAGACACGCTTACCATCCTGCTGATCACTTACCATTTTATTTCTCATTATTTTGTTTAAAAATTACACTCAACATTACCAAGCAAGCGCTTGGTTTGTAAAGAGCAAAATGTTATTGTGAAACTGACTAAAACTGCCAAACTTAACCATTAAGTGAAAACAGAAGAAAATTTGGCAAATTTTTCCGTTAAGTATTTTTATATAAAGGATTTAGCTTTCGTATGATTGCGACTTCAATTGAACAGATTCCAAATATCTCTTGTTTTGATGACAGCCCACGTGGTCGTTTATTACATGGGGCTGCCTATCTATTTCACAAACAAGGTTATGACAAAACCACTGTACGCGAACTTGCTCAATTTATTGGGATTCAATCAGGGAGCTTATTTCATCACTTCAAAAGTAAAGATGACATCCTTGCTCACGTAATGGAAGAAACTATTATTTACAATCTTGCTCGTTTAGAAGATGCAGCAGCTCAATCTACCGATCCAGAACAACAATTACGTGCCCTTATTAAAGCTGAACTTAACTCAATTACCGGAGATACGGGTGCAGCAATGGCTGTTTTGGTTTATGAGTGGTTTGCACTGTCAAAAGAAAAACAAAATTATCTTTTAAAAATGCGTAATGAATATGAACAAATCTGGCTAGATATTATTGAAAAGTTGCACACTCAGGGCAAAATAAAACATGATGCCTTTATTTGGCGAAGATTAGTTGGTGGTGCGATTTCATGGACCGTAACTTGGTATAAATCTGAGGGTAAAGTTAAAATTGATGAGTTAACGGAAATGGTTTGGGAAATGGCTTTGAAATAAAAAAGGTGGCTCAATGACCACCTTAGAAGAATCAATAACCCAACTGCTTACTAATCAAATCTTTCATAATTTCTTCGGCACCACCACCAATCATATTGACCTTCACTTCACGGTAAATACGTTCAGACTTAGTCCCACGCATAAATCCCATGCCTCCCAAAGTTTGTACTGCTGCATCAGCACAAAATTGCATAGTACGAGTCGCAACATTTTTAAGCATTGAAATTTGTGCCACTAACTCAGGTCCTTGTAACTTCGGCTGAGTCATTTTCCACGCAGTTTCTTCAAGCAATGCCCGTGTTGAGGTCAATTGCGTTGCCATATCTACTAGTTTATGACGAATCACTTGATGATCAATTAATCTTTTACCAAAAGTTTTACGTTGCTGCGCCCAGTCTAAAGCTTCTTCGTAACAGACTAAAGCATAACCATAAGCCACCACGCCTAAGAAAAAACGCTCCATATTAAAGTTATTCATAATGACTTTAAAGCCAGCATTTTCTTTGCCAAGAAGATGTGATGCAGGAACTCGTACTTGATCAAAATGCAAATGAGCTGTATCAGAAGCCCACCATCCCATTTTCTTCAAAGGTGTTTTAGTGATCCCCGCACTGTGCGCATCAACGAGCAACATTGAAATACCTTCAGCACCTGTTTTTGTCGGATCTGTACGCACTGCAACTGTATAGTAATCTGCACGAATTCCCGACGTAATAAAGGTCTTCTCACCAGAGACAATATAATAATCACCATCACGAATGGCTTTAGTTTGTAATGCGGCTACATCAGAACCACCACCCGGTTCTGTAATTGCTAGTGCAGAAATTTTTTCACCAGAAATAATACTTGGCAGGACTCTAGCTTTTAACTCCTCACTTCCAAAGTGCTGGATTGGTGGAGCACCAATTGTGTGTACCATTAACGAGATATGCACTCCCCCCGAACCCGCCTTTGCCATTTCGATACCAGCCAGTAATGAATAAAATGGATCTGCATCTGGAATGCCACCATATTCTTCAGAAAAGCCTAGCCCCAATAGACCAATTTCAGCAGCCTTTCTATAAAGCTCTCTAGGAAATGTCTCGGCTTCATCCCATTCATTAACGAAAGGTGCCATTTCTTTTTGTACAAATCGACGAACATTATCAGCAAAAGCAATATGTTGTTCATTATAGTAAATTGGGTTGAGTTGCATGTGTAGAAATGTCCTGATGTTTTTATTTAAATCCAGCACCTATCTTGTCATGTTTGCCCTCAATCAAAAGTTGCAAGAATCTCCATTTTCTTGGCATAAAACATCAAATAGAATTATTTTTATTTGAGTGAAACACCTATACTCTTAAGCAACAGCGAAAACCACGGACAGCATAATATGATTGTGCTCCATTATGATAAATAAAGACTCGACCATAGCGACGATCAGCAAAAAGCGCTCCGCCTAATTTACGAATCTCCGCTGTGGTTGCAATCCAACTTGATGTTTTAAGGTCAAACTCTTCAATCTGTTGCAATTGATAATACTGCTCTTCTGTTAGGAGTTCGACTCCCATTTCCTGAGCCACATCTATTGCACTGCTTTTAGGAGAATGATCTTTTCTAGATTGTAAGGCCTCACGATCATAACAAAGGCTTCTACGACCTTTGGGTGTTTCAGCAGAGCAATCTACAAATAAATATTCATCTTTTTGCTGGTTATACGCGACAACGTCTGGCTCTCCCCCTGTATTCTCCATTTCTTGCAATGACCACAATTTTTCTGGTGACTCTATTAATTTTGTTCGCACATTTGTCCACTCAATTTCTTTATGGCGATGTGAATTCTTTTCAAATCTAGCTTTTAATAGCTCAATTAAAACCTCTATTTGTTTTGGAGATAACTGGTTTTTAGTTGTCATGGAATAAATCCTTATATTTCTTAAACTGAACGTCCATCAAAATAATTAATTTTCTTTCTTTAATATCTAGCGCTTCTCTGCCTCGAACATTAATTGCAGAGTAGAACTAAATCCAATATCTCTACATTAGGTTCCATAGTTAAGATAATAAATAATCTTTTACTATATATTTAATTCCAAAAGTGTCCACAACGCTTACATCTTTTTTTCCTTTTGAGCCTCATAAGGAAACGAGAAAGTTTTAACTACGATCCATTGCATATTAAATTTCTAATTAGGTAAATAATTTTAGATTAGCTTTATTTCTTTATAATTTGACTCAATTTTAATGTTTGAAGAATTGGCGATTAAGTTTCCACTTAATTCCCCACAAATATCTTTTAGGCATAAAAAAACACCCCTGACCATTGAGTCTGGGGTGTTTGAATAATGAGCTGGCGATGACTTACTCTCACATGGGTAACCCCACACTACCATCAGCGCTAAGAGGTTTCACTTCTGAGTTCGGGAAGGGATCAGGTGGTTCACTCTTGCTATGGTCGCCAGCACAACTGGTATGGATACTTGCTTCGTTTTATTCACATGGTGATACGTTGCGTTTTCCAAATCTTTACAGATGGGCTGATTGAATCTTACTTTATCTGTTCATTTTAGCTAAGCGTTTAACTAAATCAAGTTGCTTTGCATGTTTATGAATCGATTGATGCTTCATATACAACTGCTTGGGTGTTGTATAGTCAAGCCTCACGAGCAATTAGTATTGGTCAGCTTCACATATCACTATGCTTCCACATCCAACCTATCAACGTCCTAGTCTCGAACGGCTCTTTAGAGGAATAAATTCCTAGGGAAATCTTATCTTGAGGTAGGCTTCCCGCTTAGATGCTTTCAGCGGTTATCCCTTCCGAACATAGCTACCCGGCGATGCGACTGGCGTCACAACCGGTACACCAGAGGTTCGTCCACTCTGGTCCTCTCGTACTAGGAGCAGATCCTCTCAAATTTCCAGCGCCCACGGTAGATAGGGACCGAACTGTCTCACGACGTTCTAAACCCAGCTCGCGTACCTCTTTAAATGGCGAACAGCCATACCCTTGGGACCTGCTTCAGCCCCAGGATGAGATGAGCCGACATCGAGGTGCCAAACACCGCCGTCGATATGAACTCTTGGGCGGTATCAGCCTGTTATCCCCAGAGTACCTTTTATCCGTTGAGCGATGGCCCTTCCATACAGAACCACCGGATCACTAAGACCTACTTTCGTACCTGCTCGACTTGTGGGTCTCGCAGTTAAGCGCGCTTTTGCCTTTATACTCTACGCGTGATTTCCGACCACGCTGAGCGCACCTTCGTACTCCTCCGTTACTCTTTAGGAGGAGACCGCCCCAGTCAAACTACCCACCAGACACGGTCCTCGTCCCGGATAACGGGACAGAGTTAGAACCTCAACATTACCAGGGTGGTATTTCAAGGACGGCTCCATTGGAACTAGCGTTCCAACTTCAAAGCCTCCCACCTATCCTACACAAGTAAGGTCAAAGTTCAGTGTCAAGCTGCAGTAAAGGTTCACGGGGTCTTTCCGTCTAGCCGCGGGTACACTGCATCTTCACAGCGATTTCGATTTCACTGAGCCTCTGCTGGAGACAGCGCCGCCATCATTATGCCATTCGTGCAGGTCGGAACTTACCCGACAAGGAATTTCGCTACCTTAGGACCGTTATAGTTACGGCCGCCGTTTACTGGGGCTTCGATCAAGAGCTTCGCTTACGCTAACCCCATCAATTAACCTTCCAGCACCGGGCAGGCATCACACCCTATACGTCCACTTTCGTGTTTGCAGAGTGCTATGTTTTTAATAAACAGTTGCAGCGGCCTGGTTTCTGCGGCTGTCGTCAGCTCAGGAAGCAAGTTCCATCACCAACAACAGCGTACCTTCTCCCGAAGTTACGGTACCATTTTGCCTAGTTCCTTCAGCAGAGTTCTCTCAAGCGCCTTGGTCTACTCGACCTGACCACCTGTGTCGGTTTCGGGTACGATTCCTGTGTAACTGAAGCTTAGAGACTTTTCCTGGAAGCATGGTATCAGCCACTTCGCTGTACAAGTACAGCTTGCTATCGGATCTCAGTATAGAGTACCCCGGATTTGCCTAAGATACATACCTACATCCTTCCACCTGGACAACCAACGCCAGGCTGACTTAACCTTCTCCGTCCTCTCATCGCATTACACAGAAGTATTGGAATATTAACCAATTTCCCATCGACTACGCCTTTCGGCCTCGCCTTAGGGGTCGACTCACCCAGCCCCGATTAACGTTGGACTGGAACCCTTGGTCTTTCGGCGAACGGGTTTTTCACCCGTTTTGTCGTTACTCACGTCAGCATTCGCACTTCTGATACCTCCAGCATACTTCTCAATACACCTTCATCGGCTTACAGAACGCTCCCCTACCACTTGACTAATGTCAAATCCGCAGCTTCGGCACATAGTTTTAGCCCCGTTACATCTTCCGCGCAGGCCGACTCGACTAGTGAGCTATTACGCTTTCTTTAAAGGGTGGCTGCTTCTAAGCCAACCTCCTAGCTGTCTATGCCTTCCCACATCGTTTCCCACTTAACTATGATTTTGGGGCCTTAGCTGGCGGTCTGGATTGTTTTCCTCTTGACTACGGACGTTAGCACCCGCAGTCTGTCTCCCGGATAGTACTCATAGGTATTCGGAGTTTGCATCGGTTTGGTAAGTCGGGATGACCCCCTAGCCGAAACAGTGCTCTACCCCCTATGGTATTCGTCCGAGGCGCTACCTAAATAGCTTTCGGGGAGAACCAGCTATCACCAGGCTTGATTAGCCTTTCACCCCTATCCACAAGTCATCCCCTGGCTTTTCAACGACAGTGGGTTCGGTCCTCCAGTTAGTGTTACCCAACCTTCAACCTGCTCATGGATAGATCGCCTGGTTTCGGGTCTATACCCAGCAACTAAACGCCCTATTAAGACTCGGTTTCCCTACGGCTCCCCTATACGGTTAACCTTGCTACTGAATATAAGTCGCTGACCCATTATACAAAAGGTACGCAGTCACACCACGAAGGTGCTCCCACTGCTTGTATGCATGCGGTTTCAGGATCTATTTCACTCCCCTCACAGGGGTTCTTTTCGCCTTTCCCTCACGGTACTGGTTCACTATCGGTCAGTCAGGAGTATTTAGCCTTGGAGGATGGTCCCCCCATATTCAGACAAGGTTTCACGTGCCTCGCCCTACTCGTCATCATTATGTGTGCCCTTTCGTGTACGGGAATATCACCCTCTACGTTCGCACTTCCCAGAGCGTTCCACTAAAACACACATAACTTAATGGGCTGATCCCCGTTCGCTCGCCGCTACTGAGGGAATCTCAATTGATTTCTTTTCCTAAGGGTACTGAGATGTTTCACTTCCCCTCGTTCGCCTTGCAACACTATGTATTCATGTTGCAATACCTACCTTAAAGTAGGTGGGTTTCCCCATTCAGAAATCTCCGGATCAAAGGATATTTGCCGCCTCCCCGGAGCTTATCGCAGGCTATTACGTCTTTCATCGCCTCTGACTGCCAAGGCATCCACCACATGCACTTAATTACTTGACTATACAACCCCAAACAGTCGTCAACACCTACAAGTGAGTGTTGTCCGTGCGATTCTTCATCGCTACTATCTGTTGTCTGTGTACTTAAACACTGTACAGCTTCAATCTAAATTCATATACCAAAACGCTTGATTCAGTTAATTTGCTAGTTCTCAATTCATTCAGATTAATTGCTTAATCTAAACTCTTGAGTGAACAATTTATTTCAGACTCAATTTTGCCAATCTGTTAATGAATAAACATGCCTTCGTCAGGTCATGCTTAATACCGTGATACTTAAATCACAGAAGTTAATAAACCAAGATCATATAATCTCTATTTACTAATTTCTGTAATCCGAACTTCTCTTAAGTTCTGGTGGAGACTAGGAGAGTCGAACTCCTGACCTCCTGCGTGCAAAGCAGGCGCTCTACCAACTAAGCTAAGTCCCCAGCTTACATCATCAGTCATGTATCTTTTTATCTATAACTTTAACCAGTCAAAGTCATGGTGGGTCTGACAAGACTTGAACTTGTGACCCCACGCTTATCAAGCGTGTGCTCTAACCAACTGAGCTACAGACCCTCAGATACATCTATGAAGAACAACTTGTTGTGGATTCTTACCAATCGTCAATCTTTCGTTAAGGAGGTGATCCAGCCGCAGGTTCCCCTACGGCTACCTTGTTACGACTTCACCCCAGTCATCGGCCACACCGTGGTAACCGCCCTCTTTGCAGTTAGGCTAGCTACTTCTGGTGCAACAAACTCCCATGGTGTGACGGGCGGTGTGTACAAGGCCCGGGAACGTATTCACCGCGGCATTCTGATCCGCGATTACTAGCGATTCCGACTTCATGGAGTCGAGTTGCAGACTCCAATCCGGACTACGATCGGCTTTTTGAGATTAGCATCCTATCGCTAGGTAGCAACCCTTTGTACCGACCATTGTAGCACGTGTGTAGCCCTGGCCGTAAGGGCCATGATGACTTGACGTCGTCCCCGCCTTCCTCCAGTTTGTCACTGGCAGTATCCTTAAAGTTCCCGACATTACTCGCTGGCAAATAAGGAAAAGGGTTGCGCTCGTTGCGGGACTTAACCCAACATCTCACGACACGAGCTGACGACAGCCATGCAGCACCTGTATGTAAGTTCCCGAAGGCACCAATCCATCTCTGGAAAGTTCTCACTATGTCAAGGCCAGGTAAGGTTCTTCGCGTTGCATCGAATTAAACCACATGCTCCACCGCTTGTGCGGGCCCCCGTCAATTCATTTGAGTTTTAGTCTTGCGACCGTACTCCCCAGGCGGTCTACTTATCGCGTTAGCTGCGCCACTAAAGCCTCAAAGGCCCCAACGGCTAGTAGACATCGTTTACGGCATGGACTACCAGGGTATCTAATCCTGTTTGCTCCCCATGCTTTCGCACCTCAGCGTCAGTGTTAGGCCAGATGGCTGCCTTCGCCATCGGTATTCCTCCAGATCTCTACGCATTTCACCGCTACACCTGGAATTCTACCATCCTCTCCCACACTCTAGCTAACCAGTATCGAATGCAATTCCCAAGTTAAGCTCGGGGATTTCACATTTGACTTAATTAGCCGCCTACGCGCGCTTTACGCCCAGTAAATCCGATTAACGCTTGCACCCTCTGTATTACCGCGGCTGCTGGCACAGAGTTAGCCGGTGCTTATTCTGCGAGTAACGTCCACTATCTGAAGGTATTAACTTCAGTAGCCTCCTCCTCGCTTAAAGTGCTTTACAACCATAAGGCCTTCTTCACACACGCGGCATGGCTGGATCAGGCTTGCGCCCATTGTCCAATATTCCCCACTGCTGCCTCCCGTAGGAGTCTGGGCCGTGTCTCAGTCCCAGTGTGGCGGATCATCCTCTCAGACCCGCTACAGATCGTCGCCTTGGTAGGCCTTTACCCCACCAACTAGCTAATCCGACTTAGGCTCATCTATTAGCGCAAGGTCCGAAGATCCCCTGCTTTCTCCCGTAGGACGTATGCGGTATTAGCATTCCTTTCGAAATGTTGTCCCCCACTAATAGGCAGATTCCTAAGCATTACTCACCCGTCCGCCGCTAAGATCAGTAGCAAGCTACCTCTCTCCGCTCGACTTGCATGTGTTAAGCCTGCCGCCAGCGTTCAATCTGAGCCATGATCAAACTCTTCAGTTAAAATCATTTTGCACCTTATTTAAAGACAAGGTGCCAATTCTGGCTCATCAATTACTGACTTAAATTTCGCTCAAATAAACTTCGAGTAATTTAAACCAATCAATCAATGAAAATTATTTCGATTAATCAACCAGTAAAAATCCACACAAGTTGTTCTTCAATTCTCTTAATGATCTTCTTCCTGGTTCGTCACCAGCAAGCTAGGTCGGCTATATTACTCTTAATCTCTTAAAAGTCAACAGGTAATTTCGATATTTTTAAAACTTAATCTCAAAACCAACTTCTCATCAAATTCATCGCTTAAAGCAACCAACTTAATCACAAGTAACTGTTTTTCAACAAGTTTCTATCTGCATCACCGCCGATGGATGTGCATTATAGACCATCCCATCCCCTTTGCAACCCCTTTTTTAATATTAGTGCAACAACAGTTCGCTTTTTAATCAAAAATGATAAAAATAGTCATTTTTTATATAAACATGGCTGTAAAAGCATCAATTTATCTAAAATTTTCTCATCTTGATTCTTTTCTTGCCATCTAAGTGGCCGACAATCAATATATTCACAATATCCACCTTCACCCTGTAGACACTGTTCATTCCAGCTTAATTGATATTGAAAGCTTCCTACATATCCAGCTGCCAATCCAAACTTGTAGTCACCACGGCTTTGTGCATATAGTTCAAAAATTATTTTTCCATTTTTCTTACACTGCCAAGAAAATTCTCGTGGCAAATACATCTCTTTACCATTCGGAGTTTTAACTTTTGGATAAACCCGATGAATATGTAAATTTACATCTTCGGTAAAGCTTTCAACAGGTTTCCCAAATTCTTGTATTTCTAGTCTTGAGCATAAAATGATATTCCACTGATTTCTTATTTGTAGGAATGTAAGCTGTGTCGTCTCATTCAAATTAATAATTTGGCATGTATAGAAACATAAAGATAAGAACGGTAAATGCAGAGCCCTTGCGTGTTTAAATCGCCCCAATCCTTCAATTTGATATTTTTGCCCTTTATAAAAAATTTCTCCTTTACAAACACACAGTGTTGACCAATAGTCAGAAACGCCCCACTGTAATGCAGAGGCATTAGAAATATTCTCTGGGACTTGAATTAAAAGATCACAACCCATTTCGGGGTCTAAACGCTGAAGGCGAATCGTTGGAATTTGCCATTGAATCACATCTATTTTATCAAACTGATAGAGAGACGAATCAAACTGACATTGGCGACGAATAGAATATGTTTTTAAATGTCCCACGCTATGTTGGCTATTACTTACGAGCACAGTTGCAGTATCAATTGCCGAAGTTGTAATGCTGTGAGTGTTATAACAAAGAGGGATCCGCGGCTGTCCTACCAAACTAATGTAATTAAAATAACGAAGCGGGGTTGGTAAATTTGGAAGAATCAAGCCTTGATAAACAATTTTAAAAAAGCCACGAGAAGGTCGATAAACAACCTCCTCTTTAGCATTAAGGCCCAGCTGCTGTAATTGATTAATTTGACTTATCAACTTAGGCATACTGAACCTCTTCTATTTTATGTTTTTATTGTTTCATTACTCTTGCGTGCCAATAGAGTTGTAACAAAACCAGAGAGGGCATAGATAATCGAAACAGTCAAAATGCCCATTGGAATATTATAAATGATTGCCGCAAAAATCAGTACTACTGGCAACATAACTACAAAAGGAACACGTTTACGATCCATCTGCTTGAAAGAATAGTATTTAATATTGGAAATCATGAGTAATCCCACAACAACCATAAGAACGGCATTAATAGTTTTAATCGCAATATCACGTAAGTCAAAAATGAAAGGATAGTCGCGAGCCACCCAGACAAGTGAAATAATGATAATGGCAGCAAGTGGACTTGCTATGCCGATAAAATAACGCTTATCAACAACTCCAATTTGCACATTAAAACGTGCTAAACGGAAGGCTGCGCAGGCTGTATAAACAAAACAGCATGCTAATCCAATACGACCCAAATCATGCAAACTCCAGCTATACATCAGCATTGCTGGAGCCACACCAAAAGCTAACAAGTCTGATAGAGAATCATATTGTTCACCAAAAGCGCTTTGTGCACCAATCGCTCGAGCAACTCGACCATCTAAACCGTCAAGTAGCGCTGCAATAAAAATGGCATAGATCGCTTGGTTAAAATCCCCATTCATACTTGCAATGATGGAATAGAAACCGGACAACAGAGCAGCGGTTGTAATTAAGTTAGGCCAAAGGTAAATACCTCGGCGCTTCACTTTTTGTCCTTCCGGATTATCTTCTTCTTCAACCACTTCAAATGTAATCCCATCAAATGAATGTTCATTATGAGTTAAATCTTGCTCTGGTTTAGGCGCATTTGTCATTATTTTCTATTCCAAACATGTGCATTGATTTAAGTTAACTGTTACTCACCTACTAACCAGCGAACAGCAGCATGACCACCAGTTTCTTGCATACGTAGATGCGGGAATAACCACTGTAGTGCTTGGTCTGCTTGTTCTGAGAACTGCCAAGGTGGGTTAATCACTAATAAACCACAACCATTTAGACCTACAGGAGTATCATCTGGCCATACACAAATTTCACAAACTAACTGACGGCGAATACCCGTTTTAAACATTTTCTTTTCAAAACGTTCAATCATCGCTCGGTCTTTAATTGGATACCAAACTGCAAAAACGCCTGTTGGCCATTTTTTATAGGCTTGTTGTAAAAGTTCAACCAATTGCGGAAAGTCTTTACGTTCTAATTCGTAAGGAGGGTCGATCATAACCAGACCGCGCTTTTCTTTTGGCGGAATTACACCGAGCAAGCCTTCATATGCATCGCGTTCATGTAAACCTGCACGTTTATCACGAATGTTATGACGTAATTGCTGAAATACATCGCGCTGCATTTCAAATATAGTCGCTTTGTCGATTTCCCGCATGCCTTGCAAAGCAAACCAAGGAGAACCAGGATAACTACCCTTTCCTTCCTCAGAACGTAATTGTTCAACCAATTTCAAATATTGCTGGATCGCTTCAGGTGCCTGACGCTTTTCCATATCAGATAGTTGAACTAGACGGTGAATGCCTGTGAGAAACTCTCCAGACTTTTGTGCAGGTGCCAGAGATAAATCATATTTGCCTGCCCCTCCATGCGTATCGATATAACGATAAGGTTTATCTTTAGCATTTAAACGGTTGAGCAGCTGTAGCAAAAGCACATGCTTCATAACATCTGCAAAGTTGCCCGCATGGAAATGGTGACGGTAATTCATGTTGACTTTAATTCCTCAATTCAACAAATAGTTTAACATGAAAAAAATATTCTTTCGTAAGGTTGTGATCATCTAAAATAGAGCTGCTTGATATTTTTACGATCTACCTGAGGTTATATGCACTCTCACTCGCTTCCTGATTCATGGAATTTGGATCAAATTTTAGATGATTTAAATACGCATGGCTTTGCCATTATAAATCAGGCCTATCCCGATCAATATCGCGCTCAGGTCGCCAATGAGTGCAGCCATCACATGGATGAATTTAGAGAAGCAGGTATTCAAAACGGCGTAGTTAGTAATATTCGTAGTGACCATATTCTTTGGATTAACGATCAGCTTCCTATTGCTCAGCAACATATTGAAACTTTAAGTTTATTTTCACAAAATTTAAATCAAGAATTCTATTTAGGAATTAAAGAAGTTGAAGCTCATTTTGCTCGTTATAATTTGGGTGAATTCTATGCTTTACACCGAGACAATCCCCAACAAAAAAATGATCGTATGATGTCAACTGTCTATTACTTACATCCAGAATGGCAAGAAGATTGGGGTGGACAATTACGACTACAAGATAAAAATGAGAAATGGCATATTGTTAATCCTGAACCCAATCGCCTGGTAATATTTCAAAGCGATTTATTACATGAAGTATTAACCTCAAAACAACAAAGACTCTCTATTACAGCTTGGCTTCGTAGTGGAAATTCCATCTGGGTCTAAAGGTTACTCTTTAAATTTGCTAAATGAACCCGATATAAAAGCTATTGATTAGAAAAGGTGATGGCGTATGTCTATTGAAAGTAAAACAATTGTCAACCGAATTGGTGAAACAGACCAACTTTATTTGACTGAAAATACGCCTGAGCTTGCTTTAGAGCGTGCTGATTTACGCATGCAACTTGTAGTGTTAAGTCGTGTTCGCCAAGAGCAACTTCATTTTTTACAAGAAGCTATTGTTCTGCTTGAACAAGCTCGTATGGAATATGAAGAAATGCCATTGAGCTTGTACCTTAATTTGTCTTTACACTTAGCCAAAGCGTATATGCTTTATTTTGAATTAAATAAAGAAAAACGTTTTGCGTTGATTACTCAACAAATTTTGAAGCCATTAGCACATCATGAACATGCTGATATCTATTTTTTCTTGGCATATGCGTCAGCAGCACGACAAGAGTCAGCATTAACAAGACATTGGTTAACTAAATATTTATCAACGTCTACGTGTGATCTTGAACTACTTCATGGCCAACCTGTATTTGATCTTGTACGTCATGAGCCATGGTATAAAGATCAATTAAAAGTAAAAACACATTAAACCCTTAATGTAATAAAGCCTGTTTTACGTATTACATGTAAAACAGGCTTTATTTTATGAACTTATTTTTTCACGCTGTCTTCATGTAACTGTTCATTCAGTTCATCAATCACCACAATCCACTCATCATCTTTTTCCCAATGACTTTTTAAAAAATCACTTTGCCCCTTTGACCAAAAAGAAGCTTCATGTAATTTTTGTTCGGCTGGCAATTGATGTATCTTGATAAAATTTTCAATACTTGCTTCATCTGAGTCCAAACCCAGTTGTTCAAATAAAAGCTCTAATGTAGGTTGCTGCTCAAACATTGTTATTCTCCTATAACTTCTTTTAAATCATCTATTAACTAATCTAACAATAAAACGTTTTTACTTGCATGATAGTGTCTATATTTTCTTGTTGCTTTTTGTGTTCCCTTTTTCAGGGTTCAATAAAAAAGCACTCTATAAAGAGTGCTTTTTTTAATTCATCAAGTTGATGAATTATTTTACCATGTCAGCAATTGCTGCACGTTCTTCTTCAAGCTCGTTTAGAGTGAAGTTGATACGCTCACGGCTGAATTCATCGATTTCTAAACCTTGAACGATTTTGTATTCACCGTTTTCAGTTGTAACAGGGAAACCGAACATAACGCCTTCAGGAATACCATAAGAACCATCAGATGGAATACCCATAGTTACCCATTTGCCGTTTGTACCAAGCGCCCAATCACGCATATGGTCAATTGCAGCATTAGCAGCAGAAGCAGCAGAAGACAAACCACGCGCTTCGATGATCGCAGCACCACGTTTACCAACAGTTGGAAGGAATACGTCTTTGTTCCAAGCTGGATCGTTAATTTTGTCTTTTAAGCTTTCGCCATTTGCAGTTGCAAAACGGTAGTCAGCATACATTGTTGGAGAGTGGTTGCCCCAAACTGTTAAGTTTTCGATATCAGCAACTGCCACACCAGCTTTTTGAGCAACTTGAGTCAACGCACGGTTGTGGTCAAGACGCAACATCGCTGTGAAGTTTTTCGCTGGAAGATCTGGAGCAGATTTCATTGCGATGTAAGCGTTAGTGTTTGCAGGGTTACCTACAACTAATACTTTAACGTTACGGCTAGCAACTTCGTTTAATGCTTGACCTTGACCGATGAAAATTTCACCGTTAACTTTTAACAAGTCAGCACGTTCCATACCAGGACCACGTGGACGAGAACCTACCAATAATGCGTAGTCAGCATCTTTAAATGCAACTTTCGGATCATCAGTCCCGATCATGCCAGCCAATAAAGGGAAAGCACAGTCATCAAGTTCCATCATTACGCCTTTAAGCGCTTGTTGTGCTTTTTCAACTGGAACTTCAAGCAATTGCAAAATAACAGGTTGATCTTTACCTAACATTTCACCGCTTGCGATACGGAATAATAAGCTGTAACCAATTTGACCTGCAGCGCCAGTCACGGCAACACGAACGGGTTGCTTCATGTAATTGTCTCCAATGAGTGTCCTTAATCGGGCTAAATAGGAATTCCATCTAACCAAATCATCATAAACGGCAAAGATTGTACTCTAAAGATTTGGCAGATGCATGTAAAAGCGACTCATTTTCACCAAAAGTCTGATAGAAAATACAAATTAACCTTTATAAATAGATTCAATGTATGGCGAGCATTTTCTTACGAAATGTTCACTACCTTTAGTAACTACCTTTAATCATGATTTCACCAGGGCAATTCGATACCACATGATTTGCACATTGTTTATATTGGCCTTTTACCGTGTAACAAACTTTCACTTCTGTTAAGACGACATCTGAACGCGATAACTGGCAACTAAAACGGATACCATTTTGAGGTAAGCTTGGATTAAGACGAGTAAACTGCTGTCTTAATGCTGATTGCTGCATTTCAACATTTGTTGAACTTGTAAGACTAGCCGGGATTTTTAAACGTTCAGCAAAATTAATAACTGTACGGAAATATTGGCTTGCATTCATAGGAACGCACCCCCCTACACTTTTCCATAGCTGCACACGAGCATTATTATCAGGCATAACCCGAGCTACGACTTTAGCTTGTAATGGAGAGAGGGCTGCTGAACTTTCTGTTGAACAATCAGTTTTTGTGGTTTCCGGCATAAGTCCTGTAATTGTCAGTGAATAGCCTTCAAGACATTTACGTTGTTTTTGTTTAGAGGGATCTAATGCACATGCAGCTGGTGTCATTTGTACATGCATAACATACCCCTGTAAATTAACAGGTTCGGCATGTAAAACGGAACTCATCAACCCTACTCCCGCACAGATGAGCCACCATGCAAGTTGTAAAACTGAACGAAGTTCCAAATATCTATATTTCATTTAATTAAAACTTGAATATGCCAATTAAAAGAAGATCCATCATCAACCACCTTAAAGTTAAGGCGACGTACGCATTGGAATGACTTTCATACGTTGTGATAATGACTGAGCCCCTTGACCCAATATCACACCGTAATGTGTTGCATTCGTCATAACATGCTTGACGTAGTCTCTAGTTTCTAACAATGGAATTGTCTCAGTATATTGGTCAGCCGAAATTGATTGATAGTCCGGTTGCCAACGTCTAGCCCGATTAGGTCCCGCATTATAACCTGCAGTTGCCAAAACAGGGTTGTTGCTTAATTGTCCCTGAATCATCGACAAATAAAATGTTCCATATCGAATATTGGTATTCATTTCATTTAATGCAGCAGGATTATAAGTTTCACCCATTTGTCGTGCAATCAACTTCGCTGTATCAGGCATAATTTGCATAAGACCGCCCGCTCCAACGTGAGAACGTGCAGAGGTGACAAACCGGCTTTCTTGACGCATTAAACCATAAGCCCATGCTGGATCAATTCCTGCATTGTAACTATGACTTACGACATTAGTCTTATGTGGGGTCACATAACGATACGTATCATTGTGCTTATTAGTTGTACGATCTGCTGCATAGATTGCACGGTCATACCATCCCATATCATGAGCACGCTTTGCCGCAGCTAAAAGTAAACCATCATCGTGCTGAAGATAAGCTTGGCGAACAGCCCAATTCCACTCACGGTTAGTGTAAGTTGGATTTGCATTAATACGTCTTAAAGTAAAAGCACGATTGAAGTGAATATTCTGATCTAAACGTCTTAAATCACTTGCTGTTGGTTGATCATCATAAGGTTGATGGTTATAACGTTCACCTAAGCGATCTTTTGCTAAAAGGTTATGATAGTCATCACCCGCCTGAGCTAATTTTCTATAAATTTGTTGTGCTGTTGCTTTAGAAGCACTATCACCACGCTGCTCTGTCGCACGAGCAAGCCAATATTGCCAGCGGTCTTCTTGTTTTTGGGTCACGGTCATACTATCAATCGCACGAATTAAGCTTTCCCACGCGCCAAAACGGATTGACTGACGTGCATAAATTTCAGCTTCTTCCGGACTTAATGGATAACCATAACTTGCATCAAAGTATTGAAGAACTTCACGATTAAAATTATTTTTCATTACCGTGGTGCCACCAATATAGGCTACCGTACGATATAAATATTTTTGTACATTTTGTGGTGTACCTTGGGCGACACGCTGCACATTTGAAAAAGCATTACTCAAGTCATTATTAGCTAAACGCCCTAAAGCAAAAATCAAATAAGCATAATCTGCATCATTGGCCTTAGGTGCACTCCATAAATAGTTAAGCGGATTAGCTTGAATTTGGTTAAGCTGAGCCAAAGAAAGATTCAAGCCCAAAGTTTGTGCTGTCGCGAGGGCCTGTCCCGACAAACCTGCACGCAACTGTACCCATAAACGCTGTTGTTTATCTTGTGCACTCATTAAAGGACTAGATAACATCATGCGACCTAAGCCCACACAAGATTCCGGTTGTGATTCAGTCGCTAACCAAACATCTTTATATTCAGCAAAAACTAAAGCATCGCCGCTTTTCGCCCGCACTTGTGCTAAAGCACAATTTTCGGCTTGGTCAGGATTGGTAACATAAGATAAGACAGGTTGTGCAGATGCAAAGTCAGCTTGTTTAACTTTTTCTTCAACATAATCAGCTGCTAATTTTTCAGCCATTGCTGACTGTGGATAGCGTTGAGCAAAGCTTACGATAGAGGCAGTGGGTTGAAAGCCAAGGTTGGTATTGAGTTTCCAATACTCTGGATAATATCCCAATACATCATTTTGCATTGCAAGCTGATATTGGTCTAATAACGCAGTATTACCACTATTTGCAGCATTTAAGGCATCATTGAACTGCTCTTCGGCAGCATAAGTAAATGAACAACCAAGTAAACACATAGCTCCTAACCAGCTACGATGCATATATTTATTTTTCATTACACGACTATGTATTGATGAGCTCTTTCTACTTGGTCTCATAAATGTGCTAAACCTTGACTATTCACCTTCAACGCATAGTTTAATTATTCTTCGTGCTTTCTTTTGTTGTGTTATGTAACTCTATGATTCAACATCATTAAAATTCACCTAATTTACTTCACAAAAACCTTGTCATGTTCTGAAAGTTTACTGTTATCGGTTCAGCTCAAATACTGCTATAATAAATGGTTTGACCCATTTTGGGCCAATTTATTCTTTTTAGATCGATCTGTTAGGAGCCTGCATGACGGTTCAAACCTTCATTCCCAATGGTGCCAAAGCTGCCTCAGAAAACACTGTTACCCAGCCAACGCACACCACTGATGTTTCAATAAAAAAACTTTATATTGAAACTCAAGGGTGTCAGATGAATGAGTATGACAGTCACCGTATGGCAGACCTTTTAGGGGATTCTCACGGCTACGTTTTAACGACCAACCCTAATGAAGCAGACATTCTGCTCATGAATACGTGTTCTATTCGTGAAAAAGCGCAGGAAAAAGTATTTAGTGAATTAGGCCGCTGGCGTAAACTCAAAGACAAAAATCCTGACCTGGTAATTGGTGTGGGTGGATGTGTTGCCTCTCAAGAAGGTGACAATATTCAAAAACGTGCGCCTTACGTGGACATGATTTTTGGTCCACAGACATTACACCGTTTACCACAAATGCTTGATCAACATAATGCTCAAGTAGAAAAACCAAAAAAAGATAAAATCAAACTGGTTGACATTTCTTTCCCAGATATTGAAAAGTTCGACTTTTTACCTGAACCACGTGTAGAAGGCTTTAAAGCATTTGTTTCTATTATGGAAGGCTGCTCTAAGTATTGTTCTTTCTGTGTAGTTCCTTATACACGCGGTGAAGAAGTTTCTCGCCCATTAGATGATGTACTTGCAGAAATCGCGGGTCTGGCTGAAAAAGGTGTTCGTGAAATTTCACTCCTTGGTCAAAATGTAAATGGATATCGCGGCGAAACTTTCGAAGGCGGCATCTGCACCTTCCCTGAATTGTTACGACTCGTTGCAGAAATTCCGGGTATTGGCCGTTTACGTTATACAACATCGCATCCACTTGAGTTCTCTGATGAGTTAATTCAGTGTTATGAAGATTTGCCTCAAATGGTGTCGCATTTACACTTGCCTGTTCAAAGTGGTTCTAATGATGTTTTACAGGCAATGAAGCGAAATCATACGATTGATGTTTATATCGATAAGATTGCCAAGCTAAGAAAAATTCGTCCAGATATGCACTTATCGAGTGACTTTATTATTGGTTTCCCAGGTGAAACTGATGAAAACTTTGCTGAAACACTTCAATTTATCAAAGACTTAGATTTCGATCACTCATATAGTTTTGTGTATTCAAAACGTCCGGGTACACCTGCATCGGACTTACCAGACACTACACCTGAGCACGTTAAAAAAGAGCGTTTAGCTCAAGTTCAAAAAGTGATTAAACAGTCTAGTATTGAAAAAACTGATGCAATGCTTGGCAAAATTGAACGCGTTCTTATTGAAAAAGTCTCGGACCAAGACCCTAATATTTTAGTCGGTACAGCTGACAATACACGCCTAGTCACTTTTGTCGGTGATGCTGCTTGGGTGGGCCGTTTTGCAGAGATCGAGATTACTGAAATTAAAACTTTAAATTTAGTTTACGGTGAGCTCTTGAATCTTGAGCCTGACGTGGCGTAATGTAGAGGTATTCTAAAGTCTACTGAAAGGTTTTCTCTTGACTGCAGCGATTCGACGTACCGTAACATTTCCTGAAATTTCAATGGAACGTTTAAAGAGCATCTTGGGTGCCTATAATGGGCACCTTAAGCAAATTGAACAGCGTTTAGATGTCAAAATTACTCATCGTGGAGATGTTTTTCATATCGATGGTGAGATAGATGCTGTTGGGAGAGCTGAAGCATTATTGCAACGACTCTATGAAGAGTCTGAGGTATCCCAGCAAATCAGTGCCGATCTGTTACATCTGTTAATTCAATCTTCTCAAACTGAACGTAATTTCGAGTTAGTTGGAGAAGAAATGGATGAGCATGATGCGCCAATGGATGTTTATTTCCAGACTCGAAAAGGCCGCATTAATCCACGTGGCGCCAATCAAAAACGCTATGTACAGCGTATTTTGCAAAGTGATATTTCTTTTGGGGTAGGCCCTGCTGGTACAGGTAAAACCTATTTAGCAGTTGCTGCCGCAGTAGATATGCTCGAACGTAACGAAATCCAGCGGATTTTACTTGTACGTCCTGCCGTGGAAGCTGGAGAAAAGCTCGGGTTCCTACCTGGTGATTTAACTCAGAAAATCGATCCATACTTACGCCCTCTTTACGATGCCCTCTACGAAATGCTCGGCTTTGAAAAAGTTGCCAAGTTAATCGAGCGTCAAGTGATTGAAGTTGCACCTCTTGCATATATGCGTGGTCGTACACTTAACCATTCGTTTGTAATTTTGGATGAAGCTCAAAACACAACACCTGAACAAATGAAAATGTTCTTGACCCGTTTAGGTTTTGGCTCTCGTGCAGTGATTACAGGTGATATTACCCAAGTAGATTTACCTCGAGGCCAACAATCTGGTTTGGCGCATGCACTACGTGTACTCGAGAACATTAAAGAAATTCATATTACCCGTTTCCATTCCCGTGACGTTGTACGTCATCAACTTGTTCAAAAAATTGTTGAAGCGTATGAAGGTTGGGATGGTGAACAACAGCGTCTTAATGCTGAAGCGCGTGCTGAACGTAAAGCACGTCAAGAGGCATTAGTTGCTGAAAACGATACAGCAGCAGACTTGCAACATCAGGATGCTTAAGGATTCATTTTGAAAATCAGTTTAAGTTTACAACAAGACTTTCAATCACCTGAGTTGGAGCTCAAACGAGCTCAACTCAAAAAAATTATTGAGACAACTTTACGCCACGTTGGTTATAAAGAAGATTGTGAAATTGGGGTTGCTTGCGTTGATCTGGATGAGAGCCAGCAACTCAATTTGCAGTACCGAGAAAAAGACAAACCAACTAATGTCTTATCTTTTCCAAGTGATATTCCTGAAGAAGTTTTACCAATGCTAGATGCCTTACCTCTAGGTGATTTGGTTATCTGCATTCCGGTGGTATTACAAGAGGCATTAGAGCAGAAAAAAACTGCCCAAAATCATTTTGTCCATCTATTAGTACATGGCGTTTTACATTTGCTCGGTTATGACCATGAAACTAGTGATGAAGATGCAGAAGAGATGGAAGGCTTAGAAATTGAAATTTTAGCAAAACTCAATATTGCAAACCCTTATCAGGAATAATGTGATCATTAGTAAAATGTGGATATCCTAAAAGTTATCCACATTTTTTTAATTAGTGAACCTCAAATTCCGCTTCAGCTGGATCAAAGCGCCAAGTACGCACAATACGTAACTCCGAAATATCTTTCATATTGGCATCAAAATGTCCAAATGGTGCACCGCGACGCACTGAAGACTTAGCGGCTTCATCTAGTATTGAATGCCCTGAGCTTTCAAGCAAACGAATTGCACGAATCCCACCTTGGGCATTCAAAATCACCATTAAACGGACTTCACCTCTTAGTTGTTGCTGTTTGGCTTCTTCTGGATAATAGCGGTTACCGTAAAGCTCCACTTTTTCACGAAACTTATCTAAATAAGCAGCCGAGGCATCTTTCTTTGCTTGAATTCCATCTACTGTCTTGATTTTTTGCTGACGGCTAAAATCTTGTCGACGTTGTAAATATTGTGCTTCAAGGCTGGCAACCATCGCAGCTTTTGCTTGAAATTGACTTTGTAATTGTTCTAATTCTTTTTTCCTCTGACTTGCATTAGCTTGTTTGTGCCAACTCAAAACCGTCATTAGAACTTTTTCTTCAAATTTAAGTTCTCTTTGTTGCTGAACCTTTTGCAAAGTTTCTAACTCTGCACTTCCAGTTGAAGCCTCACTAAGCATAGGGTTTGGAGTATCACTAGAAGTCCGGTGAGCCTCACGAAATGCACCTGAACCCTGCTGGTTTGATTGAGCCAAAAAATCTGCCTGATTAACTGGCTCATTGCTTGGTCGAATTGAAATTGCAATTTCTTTAGTAGATTGCTCTGATGGGCTAGGCATGGCAAAGTGAATAAGCAACACAAAAATATGCAGCAAGATTGCCAATATTGTTGCAGCAATAAAGATTCGGTCTTGCCACCAATAATGAAAATGTTCTATGGATCGACTTCTGGTGTTCAGCATAATCTTAAAAGCATATAAATGCCTTTTCCCCACGGTTTAATACCGAATAAAATGTAAACCAATATTCAAATTTGGATAAAAGTGTGATTCACTTCAAATAGAGAATTTTATCCATTTTCATTTTGTCAAAATGTATCAATTAAATTTGTTACACTGCAATATCAAAACCCGTTTTTTATCATAATAAAGATTGTGTGGGCTCTTTAGTAAATTATCTTCTGGAAGTTCTTTTATGCAAACGCTATTTTCCTCTTTAGTCAGACGCCTTCAAAAAGTCTATAAAAAAGCAGAAGCATTCATTGAGGAAGAAAGAGATTTTACGTTATCGCAAACCTTTCTGAATGCAACTTTACAACGTTATGTCACCAATAATGTTGAATTTTTAGATGACCTACATGCTGATCTTTATCATGACTGGTTAAGGTTATATGCAACTATGCATGTAAAAGGTTTAGAAACAACATTATCAGTCGATTTAAAACTAATTCAGATGGAATTTAATAAAGAACAACAGCTTTTAGTTTTTGAACAAATTAGTAATACACAAATTATTGAAGCAAAATATAAAAACTTTTGGCAAAAAATCGCCGTGAAAGCCGCAGTTTTTTACTATCATAAGATTTTGAAAAAAGACCCTTTAGGGATGATTCTTGAACGTTTTAATGTAGCAGAAGAACGTGATGAACTTATATTTCTTGATCTCAACCGCTGGTTTGGTAAAAAAGCCAGTATTATCGAGACATTAGGTAAAGTACATGTAAATTATGCACGGGTGCGTGAAGCTGAATTAGTCGTATTTGGAAATGTGAATTTAGCAGCACTACTATACCGTGATCAGGATGATGATTTTGAAGATGAATTAGAAGATTCTGAAATAACACCAATTCAGCAAAAAGATGCTTAAATGGATATAAATGAAAAATAACTCACTGCCAAAAAAACACAAATAGATTACACATTTAGCATAAATCCTGATTTTTTCTCCATGATCAACAGGCATAATATGTTTAAGTTACAGATGCATCAGCACTAACTTTTTAGTCTGTACAAGGATACTTACTTATGGCAACAAAATTTCTGAAATCGTTTGGCATCGCAACAGGTATTTCAACAACTTTGCTTTTTGCAGGCTTCTCAAGTCATGCTCTTGCCATGAGCCCATTTCAGGCAAACTATCAGTTTACTTATAATAATAAAGGTATGGGTACAGCTACACGTGCTTTAAGCCAGCAAGGTAATAATTGGACTTATAATTTCACTGCAAAAGCAGGTGGAATTGCGTCTGCAAGTGAAACAAGTAAATTTAGTTTTGCTAATGGTAAAATTGGGTCTCAAAGTTTTAGCCGTACTAGCAAAATTTTAATTCACAACAACACTATGAATATTAACTTTAATCCGAATAGTAAAACTATTTCGACTAAGAAAGACGATAAAGCCCGCTCATTTGCTTGGCAGGCAGGCGTTCTTGATGAGTTAAATGCAGAGTTACAACTGCGTGAAGATTTAAAAAATGGCTCACTTAAAACTTCTTACCCACTTGCAGATGCAAAAGAAGTTGAAAATCGTCGATTTGTAAAACAAGGCAACGAAAAAATTAAAACCTCTTATGGGACATTCGATACCATTAAAGTCGTTTTACAGCATAAAAAACCTGAACGTAGCACAATCTTTTGGTTAGCACCGAAATTAGATTATTTACCAGTTAAAGTAAGTCATATTGATGGTAAAACTTCTTATGGATTGTTATTAACAAGTTATTCAGGTAAGACGAATTAAAGCTTGCATTTTTTTGGATGCTTTTTAAAATACGCATTTGCTTTAAAAAGCATCCGTCTAGAGGATTCTCCCGTGCACGCACTAGAACAGAAAATCTTAACAGAAGGTATCGTTCTATCTGATCAAGTCTTGAAAGTCGACGCTTTCTTAAACCACCAAATTGATCCTGTATTAATGCAGCAGATTGGTAAAGAATTTGCCGCTCGCTTTAAAGATGCAGGGATTACCAAGATTATTACCATTGAAGCATCAGGTATTGCACCTGCAATCATGGCAGGTTTGGAACTTGGTGTACCTGTAATTTTCGCTCGAAAATATCAGTCATTGACATTAAAAGATGATCTATATCGTTCTAAAGTATTTTCTTTTACTAAACAAACTGAAAGTACAATTGCGATTTCAAACAAGCATCTTCATTCAACTGATAAAGCATTAGTTATTGATGACTTCTTGGCGAATGGTCAAGCAGCATTAGGACTGATTGATTTAATTCACCAAGCAAATGCAGAAGTTGTGGGTGTCGGTATTGTGATTGAAAAATCATTCCAACCAGGTCGTGATTTATTGCTTGAAAAAGGCTACCGAGTTGAATCACTAGCACGTGTTCACTCTCTTACAGATGGTAAAGTTACCTTTGTAAAAGAATAAGATATACAAATAAAAAAGAGCGGATAATCCGCTCTTTTTTATTTAATTAAGGTGAAATAAGGAGCTTTTTAGTAACTTCACCTAAACGTCTGCCTTGAGCTTCACACAAAATCTTTTCGTCCTGACTTAAGTTCTGGTCATGGCGGGGTCCACTTACATGGCTAGCTCCATACGGCGTTCCACCTGTTTTCGTGTTAGATAACGCCGGGATTGCATTTGGTAATCCCATAATCATCATCCCGTGATGAAATAACGGCGGTAGCATAGTAAGTAAAGTACTCTCCTGCCCACCATGCATTGACCCAGAAGAAGTAAAAACACAAGCTGGTTTATTGTGTAATGCCCCATTGAGCCAAAGACTCGTCGTTTGGTCCCAAAAATATTTCATTTCACTTGCCATATTACCGAAGCGAGTTGGGGAACCTAACGCCAGCCCCGCGCAATTTGCTAGATCATCTAACGTACAGTAGATATCACCTTCTGCTGGAATACTTGGTTCAGCTGTCGTGACGACTGGAGCAATATTTGGCACAGTCCGAATTTTTACTGACATACCCGCAGACTCAACACCATTGGCAATTAAATGCGCCATTTCTTTAGTAGAACCATATTTGCTGTAATAGAGTACAAGAATGTAAGGTTGCATCGGTTTCATAAATTTTGTTAAAAAGAACACTATACGGTATTTTTTATTTTTTTGGCGAAGCCAATCTTATGAAATTCTAGAAGCGATTGATCGTGTAGTACTGAAGGCAAGCTACGTAACTTTCTCAAATCTATCAAATAAAAAGAGTAATCTCTTTGATTTCGCTTATACCTGATAAGAGAAATATGACTTCCTTCAAAAGATTATTGCTACAATTTTTTCTATAGCACATAGTAAACTTACAAAATGACTTTCATTCTTTAAGTTATTATTTTGCTTTAATCTACTATTTAAGTTCTTAAGCTAATACTTTGCTAAGCTATCAATCGCCCAACATGATGACTAAAAAAATCGGGATAGACGACGTATGTTACAACGTTTTTTAGAGAAACTTCCTTTTTATAAAAAAACCTGGTTTCAGTTCGTTTTATATGTATTTAAGCGTTTTGAAGCTGATCGGTGCCGTGAACAAGCTGGTTCTCTCACCTATACAACACTATTTGCAGTTGTACCGATGCTAACGGTTTTTTTAGTAATTATTTCTTCAATTAAAGCGTTAGAACCTGCAAGACAACAGCTTCAACATTTAATTTATAGTAACTTTTTACCGAAGAGCACGATCGCATTTGATAAAGCACTAAATGCTTTTACAGAGAAGTCGAGCAACTTGACTGTAATTGGTGTGCTATTTTTATTCGTCACGACAGTTTTAATGCTGACCTCAATTGAAACAGTTTTTAATCGTATTTGGCGAGTAAAAGAAACGCGTAGTGGCATTATGGGCTTTATGCGCTACTGGACCATTATTTCGCTTGGTCCTATTATTTTAGGCAGTGCATTTGTTATTTCATCAACTGTTGCTTCGATGAACTTATTAAGCAATAACTTCACAGGTTATCAACTTGATGGCGCATTTCTACTCTGGCTAATTTCTTTTGCACTCACTATTTTGGGTTTCTTCATTTTATATTGGACCATTCCCAATCGCACCGTCCCAGTTTATGCAGCAGGAATTGCTGCTTGTTTAAGTGCAGTACTGTTTGAAATACTCAAAAATTTATTTAGCTTCGTGATGTCAAATTTCACTAGTTATGAAATTATTTATGGTGCATTTGCAGCCGTGCCAATTTTCCTTCTATGGATCTTTCTTTCATGGAATATTATTTTGCTAGGCGTAGAGGTGAGTTTTGCTTTAACTGCATTTCATTCGGGTAAAGAGCAAAAACGTCATCCTGTTTTAATGCTATTAGATATTCTTGAGCTGTTTTATAAAAAACAGAAACTTGGCGAAAGTGTAAGCGATAAAGAAGCTCTCGAAATTTTAGGACGTGGAGAAGTTGGCCGCTGGCCAGCTTATGTACTTTTGCTTGAAGAGCAAAATTTAGTTAAACGTACCGATAAAGATGAATATGTGCTTGCGCGCAATTTATCCCAAGTTGACTTCTGGGGCTTTTTCACTGCTCTCCCATACCCTTTACCGTTACGTGAAGATGTTCTAAATGTACACGATGACGATGAATGGATGGAAAAAATAGGACCAGCTCTAGTCGAGTCTAATGATTACTTGGCTGCCAAACTTTCTATTCCGCTCTCAACAATTTTTGAAGAGAAATAAGAAAGTAAAACTATTCAATAGTATAGTCACTCTTTCCTACCCAATAAAAAAACCCTGTTATTAAAAATAATAATAGGGTTTTTTATTGTCCATCTTTAGGAATGGGTTAGGCTTTTACAAAAGTTTTCCATACAAAATCTTGCGTTGCACCTTTTAATGTCATTTTCAACTGATCACCTGCATGTAATGGTCCAACACCAGCAGGCGAACCAGTCATAATTACATCACCCGGTTCGAGTGAAAAGACCTGATTAATATCAATTAATAGATCGGCAATGCTAAACATTAACAGTGCAGTATTTCCATCTTGACGCAACTCATCGTTAATATGGAAGGTGAATTTAGTCTCTTGCCAATCTGTAATTTCGCTCACATCAACCCAGTCTGACAGCACACAGGCACCATCAAAAGCTTTAGCACGCTCCCATGGATGACCTTTACCTTTTAGTTCATTCTGTAAATCACGCATTGTTAGATCGAGACCTAAAGACACTGCACTAATCGCTTTTAAGGCTTTTTCAGGATCTGTTTCACCCTTTAAAGGATGATCAATGCGCAAAACTAACTCGCACTCAAAATGACAACTGCCCCAAGCTGGATTCCATGAAATACCGTCATTTAAACCAATCAAGCTACTCGGTGGCTTAATAAATAATATCGGCCTATCAGGCATAGCATTATTTAATTCTTTGACATGATCGGCGTAACTTCTGCCCACGCAAACGATTTTTGAAGGACGTGTATTCATGAGGCTTCCTTTGTTGTTGCGGCTGATAATTCCAATAATTTATTTCTTAAATGTATTTTCAAATATAGTTTGATCTGCGACCTGTGAGAATGCTCGTTTTGGTACAATAATTACAGTTTTATTTTTTAGTTCAAGCATATAGGTCAACTTGCCTTTAGCAAAGGTTTGCACATCTGCATATTGCATCACTTGCTTACGGCCATTGGCGTAAAGTTCAAAATAATCTTGATATAAGTCGATCCCCTGCTCGCTCTTTCCAAACTGGTAACGAACGAATTGACGCTTAAATAACATCGGTAAAAGCCAGTAACGCATGAGACCTTGCATCACTAGAAAAAACACACCTAACCCGACATAATATCGACCAACACCAGAGAGACCTAAATAAAATCCCCAAATAATAATTGCGATACTAATCGCAGGTGTTAGAAAACGGGTAATTTGCTTTTTCCCAAACGTCACTAATGAAAATCCATCTTGTGACTCTTCTAAATTCAAATAGTAACGTAAAGATAAAGCTATTTTTTGCTCGGTCATTGCACTGCATCAATACTCAATAAATCGAAACTATTAGAGCATATTCATTTCAGCTTTAAAATGAATCAAAAGCTATTTTTTATTTTGTTTAAAAGTGGAGCTTATTAATAGATTGGAAGAGCAGCTACGTTGCATATATAGAACGTAGGTTCATATTTTTTGAGCTTATTTCAGTTTTTAAAATTTCTACAATAGGAACATCACCTTCTTAGTGGAATGTCTCATGTCTTTTCTTGCAAAATTATTTGGCTTAAATCAAAAAGCGACTGTCTCAAAAGATGTGGTTATTCAAGCCACTCAAGAGAACCATCTTTCAAATGAAACTAACTTTTTAGAATTAATTAAAAAACGCCGTTCTATCTATTCGATTGGAAAAAACTTAGAACATACCCCTTCGGAAATTGAAGAATTGATTCAAGAAGCGGTCAAACATAGTCCATCAGCGTTCAACTCTCAATCTTCTCGCGTTGTGATTTTATTTAATCAGTCTCATGAAAACTTCTGGAATATTGTTTTAGATGTATTAAAAACGCTTGTCCCTGCTGAAGCATTAGCCGGAACTGAGCAAAAAATTCAAAGTTTTGCAGCAGGTGCAGGTACAGTTTTATTTTTTGAAGATCAGGATGTAATTAAAGGTCTACAAGAACAATTTGAGTTATATGCTGACAATTTCCCAGTGTGGTCTGAACATTCAACAGCAATTGCCCAATTTGCTGTATGGAGCGTACTGGCTGAGCAGGGTCTTGGAGCCTCTTTACAGCACTACAATCCAATTATTGATGAGAAAGTTAACACTACTTTTAACATCCCTACTCAGTGGAAATTAAGAGCTCAATTAGTATTTGGCTCAATTGAAGGTCAAGCAGGTGAAAAAGTATTTATTGAAGATGAAAGCCGTTTTAAAACATTTAGCTAATTTTTTTCAACTTCAAATCATTTAAAGCCGGTTGCCATGAGCACTGGCTTTTAAATTGAAATAATAAAAAACAGGCACAAAAAAACCGCTATATATAGCGGTTAATTCTTCAAGTGGTGCGCTCAGAGAGATTCGAACTCCCGACCCCTTAGTTCGTAGCCAAGTGCTCTATCCAGCTGAGCTATGAGCGCGTACTTGATGTTGCGCATTATACGCATTTTTCAAAGCTTAGGAAGCTTTTTTTCATCTTTCTGTCACCAAACGTCTAGTTCTTAGCCATCAAACTAGTTTACATCAAATAGCGGCTAAAATTATTAGTGTTTTTCTTATTTAAGATGTATTTGAAATATTTTTTTTCAAATAAATTTTATCAGCTTTTTGCGGCATTTGGCCATATACCTAGATGATAAAGGCTACTGTTTTAGTCAACATTATAGAAATAATATATTTCTGGTTGAGCTTTAACATTATAAGCTTAATTAAAATTTATCGAGGATAATGCTTCAAATGAGTGAAAATATGATTAAAAAATAATTAATGAAAAAAATATTATATAAAAAATATTATTATTTTTATGTCTAAATTAAAAAAATTATTATTGCTTTAAATATTATTTAATATCAAAAAATGTGACTAAAAATACACATTGACAGCTTTTGAGATCTCACCAATACTAAATCGCAATTATTGAGATATATATCTCAATAATTAACTCGCGCAATAAATAATACTTACTTAAAAATACATAATTATATAGGAAATAGACTGAAATGTTCTTACTAAAAAATCTCGTTTCTTCGATATCAAAAGTTACTCAAGATTTGGGCAATATTATATCGGTGAATACTAATGTAACGGGCGGCTCTACTGTTGATGGTCACATATCAACTTCTGGCTTACTTTCAGACACTCTATCTACAGCAACAAATACACTTACAACGACCACAACTGGTCTTGTTTCTGATGCAGTGGGCACAGTTACAGGTAGTATTGGTTCTACAAGCCCGGTTGACACTGTAACCAATATTATTGGTGGTGTGACTGGCGGAATTAGTGGTGGCAATCCTCTTGAAACCGTAACTAATATTATCGGCGGTGTTACAGGTGGTATCGGGGGTGGTACATCTCCAATTTCACCTGTGATTGATGTCGTTCAAGGCGGTATTGATATTCTTCAGAGTGTAGAAAGCCTAAAAACTGAAATTATCAATACTGGCATTGATACAGTTGCAGATACAATTATCAGCGTCCTTCCACAAGCAGAACATCCAGTTTCTGAAATTGCCGACCTCGGCACATTAACTTTTGAAACTTCTCGCGACACAGTAAACGGTGCACTTGAGGTAGTTTCTGATTTAGTTGGTGGTGATATTCAAGGCGCTACTGAGTCTGCTACTGGTATTGTTGAAACACTTATCAATAATGGCACAACCGCAACTGGTATTGTTACTGGCGTGGTCGGAAGCGTTACCGATGTCGTTGGTGGCGTAACTGGTGGTGTTGAAGGTAACCCGCTTGAAGTGATTACCGACATTATTGGTGGTGTAACTGGTGGCGTTGATGGTAACCCACTTGAAGTAATTACTGACATTATTGGTGGTGTAACTGGTGGCGTTGATGGCAACCCGCTTGAAGTGATTACTGACATTATCGGCGGTGTTACTGGTGGCATCGGCGGTGGTACATCTCCAATTTCACCTGTGATTGATGTCGTTCAAGGCGGTATTGATATTCTTCAGGGTGTAGAAAGCCTAAAAACTGAAATTATCAATACAGGCATCGACACTATTGCTGACACAATCATTGGTATCCTTCCTCAAACTGAACATCCAGTTTCAGACCTAGCAGGTCTTGGCACACTAACTTTCGAAACTTCTCGCGACACAGTAAATGGTGCACTTGAGGTAGTTTCTGATTTAGTTGGCGGTGATATCCAAGGTGCTACTGAATCTGCTACAGGTATTCTGGGCACGCTTATCACCAATGGTACAACCGCAACTGGAATTGTGAATAATATTATCGGTGGCGCAACTGGTGGTGTTGATGGAAGTCCACTTGATGTGATTACCGATATTATCGGTGGTGTAACTGGCGGCGTTGACGGTAACCCGCTTGAAGTAATTACCGACATTATTGGTGGTGTAACTGGTGGCGTTGATGGCAATCCACTTGAAGTGATTACCGATATTATCGGTGGTGTAACTGGCGGTGTTGACGGTAACCCACTTGAAGTAATTACCGACATTATTGGTGGTGTAACTGGCGGCGTTGACGGTAACCCGCTTGAAGTAATTACTGACATTATTGGTGGTGTAACTGGTGGCGTTGACGGCAACCCACTTGAAGTGATTACTGACATTATCGGCAGTGTAACTGGCGGTATCGGTGGTGGAACTTCCCCAATTTCACCTGTGATTGATGTCATTCAAGGCGGTATTGATATTCTTCAGGGTGTAGAAAGCCTAAAAACTGAAATTATCAACACTGGCATTGATACAGTTGCAGATACAATTATCGGCGCCCTTCCACAAGCAGAACACCCAGTTTCTGAAATTGCCGACCTCGGCACATTAACCTTTGAAACTTCTCGCGACACAGTTAACGGTGCACTTGAGGTAGTTTCTGATTTAGTTGGTGGTGATATTCAGGGTGCTACTGAATCTGCTACTGGTATTCTCGATACGCTGATTACAAATGGTACAACTGCTACTGGTTTAGTTACAGAAATCATTGGCGGATTAACTGGTACTATTGGTGGAGCAACTGGTGGAGATAGCTCACTCGGTCTACTAACTGATTTACTTGGTGGCTTAACAGGTAGCGTTGGTGGTGATAGCTCTCTTGGTGTAGTGACCGATCTTCTCGGTGGGTTAACTGGTGGTGTGACTGGCGGTACAGACAACCCTATCGGCATCGTTACAGACATCGTTGGTAGCTTAACGGGTGGCGTTACTGGTGAAGGCGGCTTAGATGTTATTTCTAATTTGCTGGGCGGATTAACTGGTGGCAGCTTACTTGGTGGCGTGACGTCTACAGTATCTAGCGTAACCAACACAACGCATACTATCGTACCGACATCATTACTTACTGATAGCTTCCTAGAAAACTCTTTCAATACTGTTTAATATAATCCATTAAAAGAAAGCCACTTATGAGAAGTGGCTTTCTTTATTAATATATTTTTAAATATTAATTCACTTCTTGCCATCTATAGTATTTCTTATGCGCCAGTTCTAACATTGCATAATCATTAGGTGTATCACCATAAGCATAAATTTTAGAATATTGGCTTAAATCATATTTATTTTTTATTCTATTTACTTTTTCTAAATAACCACAATCGCCATTAATAAACTCACCTGTCAAAATACCATCACGTATTTCAAGTTGATTACATATAACATCTAAACCTAAAGACTGGCACCAACTTTCTAAATAAACGCCCAATGATGCAGAGACAACAACAATCTGATCGCCTTGTTGTTTATGCCAGAGAATACGTTCCAAAGCATTTTCACGCACACAGATAGGAAGCACATTTTTAGCAAACTCTTGTCCCCTAACTTTTAGGGCATCTGCATCATATCCCGCATATCCCACTTGGCAAAGTTTAGTTCGAATAGTTTTATCAGTTACCCATCCAAGCTTATAACCCGCTATATAAGGTGCAAGACGAATACCACCGACTATTTGAGTTTTTTTGTTCAAAGAAAATTTAAGGAATAGGCTGAATGTGTCGCTATGAGTAATCGTGCCGTCAAAGTCAAATAAAGCTAAGTTCATTTATGATTATCTCTAATATAATTAAAAAGTTATAAATTTAGATTTTTCTTAAAGTACTAAAAAACAGGCACAAAAAAACCGCTATAAAAGCGGTTAATTCTTCAAGTTGGTGCGCTCAGAGAGATTCGAACTCCCGACCCCTTAGTTCGTAGCCAAGTGCTCTATCCAGCTGAGCTATGAGCGCGTAACTTGTGTGCCTTTCAGCGATTCGTTCTGTTTTACTTGGTGCGCTCAGAGAGATTCGAACTCCCGACCCCTTAGTTCGTAGCCAAGTGCTCTATCCAGCTGAGCTATGAGCGCGTAACTTGTGTGCCTTTCAGCGATTCGTTCTGTTTTACTTGGTGCGCTCAGAGAGATTCGAACTCCCGACCCCTTAGTTCGTAGCCAAGTGCTCTATCCAGCTGAGCTATGAGCGCATTAAGTAAATGGCGGTGAGAGAGGGATTCGAACCCTCGATACCAGTAATAGGTATGCTTCCTTAGCAGGGAAGTGATTTCAGCCACTCATCCACCTCACCGGAACGAGCCGCCATAATACAAACTAAAACCCTATTGTTCAAGTCATCATAGTGAAATTTTCTTGTTTTTTAGTTCAATGAATTATTTTTTAAGCAATTTCCTCATTATTTTCGTCTTTTTCGATCAAACGCTTGTTAAGATAGATATTATTTCTTCATCAAAATACTGTAGTGCATAACACATTATTGCAAACCTAAACGTGCAGTTCGGGTCTGCATGACTTATGCTAAACTTATCTGCCAAGCGTGAAACCAAACGACATGACAAAAAACTGGGCTGACCCCGAAGCGAAAGCTGAAGCTGAACGTTATGACAATCCTATTCCAAGCCGTACTCTTATTTTAGATACATTGGAACAATTGCAGACACCGCAATCTCATGCAGAACTTGTCGATCATTTTAATATTCATGACCAAAAAAGTATTGAAGCTCTAAGTCACCGCTTAAGTGCTATGGTTCGTGACGGCCAAATCATGAAAGACGGTTTTAAATTTCAGTTGGTGGCAGATCAACCAACCTATGAAGCAACTGTTTATATTAATAGTAAAGGTTTAGGTACGGCACATATTGATGGTCAAACTGATCTTTTACTTCCTGAACGCGAATTACGTTTAGTATTTAATGGTGACCGAGTTAGAGTGCGCCAGACTTCGGTTGACCGTAAAGGTAAACCATGGGGTTTTATCACAGAAGTTTTACAGCATCGCGTTAAACAATTAATTGGTAAATTGTCAGTTCACAATGGCGAATATTTTATTCAACCCAACAATCCAAATCAGCACCAACCTATTCCTTTAGAAAAAGAATTGGTAACACATGCTAAGGCAAATGTTGGCGATATGCTACGTGTCGCAATAGATAGTTATCCAACTCGTGAAGAGTTTGCGACGGCGCATATTATTCAGTCTATGGCCGATAAAGCTGATACAGAAATTATTATTCCACAGACCATTCTTGAATTTGGTTTGCCATATGAGTTTCCAGATCAAGTCTTAAAAGAAGCTGAAAGTTTTAAAGAGCCATCCGCTCAAGATCGTGAAGGCCGTATTGATTTAAGAGATTTAGCATTAGTTACGATCGATGGTGAAGATGCTCGAGATTTTGATGATGCGGTTTATGCAGAAAAACGTCCAGGCGGTGGTTACCGTGTAGTCGTCGCAATTGCTGATGTTAGCCATTATGTCCGCTTAGACTCAGCCCTCAATGAAGAAGCTGAGGAACGAGGAACTTCGGTATACTTCCCGCACTTTGTATTACCGATGCTACCAGAGGCTTTGTCAAACGGTTTGTGCTCTCTGAACCCTCATGTAGACCGTTTATGTATGGTCTGTGACTTAAAACTCTCTCGTACAGGCCGTGTAACAGGTTATGAGTTTTATCCATCAGTCATGCATTCAAAAGCACGTTTGACCTATACACAGGTAGCACAATATTTTGACGGCGCCACAGATGCGATTCCAAAAGATCGTGATGTTCATAAATCTTTAAATACGCTTTTCCAGCTTTATCAGATTTTGAAAAATTTACGTGCTGATCGTCATGCAATGGAATTTGAAACCATTGAAACCTACATGACTTTTGATGAGCTAGGCGGGATTAAAGAAATTTTGCCACGTACACGTAATGAAGCACATAAGCTCATTGAAGAATGTATGTTGCTTGCTAACGTTGCTGCGGCTGAATATGCATTAGAACATGATGTTCCAATGTTATATCGCGTGCATGAAGCGCCAGAGTTTTCACGTATTCAGAAAGTAAAAGACTTCGTAAAATTACTGGGTCTCCCCTTCCCTGACCAGCCAACTCAAGCAGACTATCAAAGAGTTATTGAAGCAACCAAAGATCGTATTGATGCACCAAGCATTCATGCCGTTTTATTACGCTCAATGATGCAAGCTTATTATGGCGCAAAAAATGCAGGGCACTATGGTTTGGCTTATGAAGCTTATACACATTTCACTTCGCCAATCCGTCGTTACCCAGATTTATTATTGCACCGTGCCATTAAAGCACATCTCAAACAAAAGCCTTATCCACTCTCTGGTGCTGCACTAGATGATGCAGGTGAACATTTCTCTCAAACAGAACGCCGTGCTGATGAAGCATCTCGCAGCGTAACGACTTGGTTGAAGTGCCACTACATGCAACAGCATTTAGGCGATGAGTTTATTGGTATTGTGAGTGCGGTAACCGAATTTGGTTTGTTTGTGACACTGAAAGATCTATATGTCGATGGTATGATTCATATTAGCCAACTCGGCGATGACTTCTTTATTTATGACCAAGCGAGCCAAAATCTGGTAGGTCAAAATCGTGGTCAAGTCTTTGGTCTAGGCGATGAAGTTAAAATTCAGGTTGCTGGTGTCAATCTGGAAGAACGTAAAATTGACTTTCAGCTTATTAAACAAGTTACCCATGCAGGCCGAGTAGTTCGTAGCCGCGCACCACGCACCACTAAAACAGCTGCTCAGGCTAACGAAGAGGTCTTTAGCAAACCAACCGTCAGCAGTGATGGTGAAAGACCTGTTCATAAAAAGAAAGAAAAAAGTAAGCCAAGTTCTTACACCAAAAAATCTGGTAAAAAAACCTCAGCAAAAGCTGAGGCTAAACCAGAGAAGGTGAAGAAAAAATCTAAACCTAAAAAGAAAAAGTCGAATGCAAAATCAAAGGCTGAATAATGAGTAAATAATTATCACGAATTAGAAATAAGTCTCCTATAGGAGGCTTATTTCTTTTTAAAAAGGGTTATTTTACACATTAAGCTTGATTTCCGGCTTGAGAGGACCTACATCTAATACCATGTTTAAAAAATAATGTGGCTATTAGCAATGACTTTACAGCAAGCGACTTTACCAACTCCGCGTTTTGACCAAATTAAATTAGAAAATTTAAAACAAGACATCCAGCAAGCAATTCAAGCAGGTCAGGAATTTTTAAATACTCTTACAGCTGCACCTAGAGATAGAGCACAACAACTTTCCGTACTTGAGCAAGTCGATACGCTTGAGAATAACCTGAGTGAATCATGGGGCGTTTTATCGCATTTAAATGCGGTAATGAGTAATGCAGAAACGAGAGAAGTTTATCAATCCTTATTACCGGCATTGAGTGAATATTACACTCAGCTTGGTCAACACACGGCGCTTTATCAGACATATCAACACATCCATGATGATCAAGGTTATACTTCGCTTAGCCCAGCCCAACAAAGTGCTATTCGCCTCGCTTTACGTGATTTTAAACTTTCTGGTGTAGCCTTAGAGGGTGAAGAGAAAAAACGTTATGCAGAGATTTCTGCGCGTCTTTCACAGCTTTCTTTTGATTTTTCAAACCACGTACTTGATGCAACACAGGCTTACTTTAAACCACTTACCGAAGATCAGTTAAAAGGCCTTCCAGAAAGTAATATTGAGCTATTAAAACAGTACGGCAAACAACGTGAACTCGACCAAGCTGTAGCAACTCTCGATTTCCCAGCATATTTTGCGATCATGACTTATGCAGATGACCGTGCATTGCGTGAAGAGCTTTATAGAGCTTATGTAACTCGCGCATCTGATCAGTCTGAACAAACTGAGTTTGATAACAGCAAAATTATGGAAGAAATTTTGAGTCTTCGTCAGGAAATGGCGAAACTACTTGGTTTCAATAACTACGCTGAATATTCTCTGGCAAGCAAAATGGCGCCAGACGTAAAAACAGTACATGAGTTTTTGGTTGATCTAGCAGAACATGCGCGTACTCCTGCACTTCAAGAAGTTGCGGAACTTCAAGAAATTGCTAAACAAGATGGTGTGGATGAACTCAAACCTTGGGATACAACATACTATTCTGAAAAGCTTAAACAGCAACAATTCAACTTATCTCAAGAAGCTTTAAAACCCTATTTCCCTGCTCCTAAAGTTCTTCAGGGATTATTCCAGATTGTGCAGCGCCTATACGGCATTAATATTATCGAAAGACAAGCACCTGTCTGGCATCCAGATGCACGTTATTTTGAATTAGAAGACCAAGGCCAAGTGATTGGTGGATTCTTCTTTGACATCTATGCTCGTACGGGCAAACGTGGTGGCGCATGGATGAATGGTTTCCGCTCACGCATGCAGACGCTTCATGGCTTACAAAAACCAATTTGCTATATGGTGTGTAATTTCACCCCTCCGGTAGGTGATCAACCTGCTTTATTGACTCATGACGAAGTGATTACTTTATTCCACGAGTTTGGACATGGTTTACATCACATGCTAACAGAGGTAGATAACATCTCGGTTGCAGGAACGCACGGTGTTGCTTGGGATGCAGTAGAGCTACCAAGTCAATTTATGGAATTCTGGTCATGGGATAAAGAAAGCCTAGATGTACTAAGTGAACACATCGATAGTAAACAAACTTTGCCACAAGAATTACTAGATGCTTTATTAAATGCCCGATTCTTCCAATCTGGTATGCAAACTTTGCGTCAGCTTGAATTTGCGTTGTTTGACTTGACCATTCACACAAAAACGCCTGCGCTAAACAGTGAGCAAATTCAGCAGACCTTAAACGACATTCGTAAGCAGTATGCAGTCGTTCCTACTGTCGACTACAATCGTTTCCAACATAGTTTTAGTCATATTTTTGCTGGTGGTTATGCCGCGGGTTATTACTCTTACAAATGGGCAGAAGTCTTAGCAAGTGATGCGTTTGATCGTTTTGAAAATGAAGGTATTTTTAACACTCAAACAGGTAAAGAATTCCGTCAGGCAATTTTAGCTGTGGGTGGAAAAGACACCGCGCTTGAGGCATTTGTTAATTTCCGTGGGCGCGAACCTAAAATTGACGCGTTGTTACGTCATCAAGGTTGGACGAATGACAACAAAACCGCTTAAACTATGGGCCTAAATTGATCGTGTGGTTAGGGTGATAAAGATGAAAAAACGTTTCATTGCTGGGGCAAAATGTCCAAAATGTGAAGCCATGGATCGGATTGTCATGCTAACCACCGCAGAAGATGAATGGATTGAATGTATTGAATGCGGTTATAGCGAAAATCGTCCAACTCATGTTGATGAGCCTGAGACGCCTGCTATACCTGATGAAATTGGGGTAATACAGTTCAAGCCACGTCGTCCCGACTAAAGGTCTTAAACATGCCACTACAAAGAAAACAAAACTCAAAATTATTATGGATTTTAATTGGGGGCTTAAGCATTCTCGTAGTGCTTTTTTTTGCAGCACAATGGTTTTTTAAAAAAACTGAGTCGTCAGCACCACTGGTTGATCCTCAACCTGTATCGACGCCCGCTCCTGCTCAACCTGCTGAGCCATTACCAAGTTCTGAACCCTTAGCTGAAAATGCAAGTTCTCAGCAACTTGTCAGTGAGAATATGCTTAAAGAACCTGTACCAGCCCAAGAGTCTTTAGCAAAAGAAGAAGTGTCAAAACTTGAAGATATCCAACGCCAGTTAAAAGAACAGGAATCCACCTTAAAAGCTCAGCATGCTGATGCTGATCAATTAGCTAAACTCAAAGAAGAACAAGTTAAATTGCTTGAAGCTCAGCTTAAACAGCAATAGTTTTTGAGCGGACTCTTAAAAAAGCTAAAGTCATCTATCTTTAGCTTTTTTATTTGGATTTAAAAATAGTATTAATTATCTTTTTCTAAATTTACTCAATCTACTTATAAAAAAAGCCCTCCGTTTAGGAAGGCTTTTTTATATAACCGATACTTTAATTTAAGTTAATGATACCAACCGAATAACTTAAATACATATGGTACGTAGGTCACTAATACCAATGATGAGAACAAGACAATAATTGGTAGCAACCAGCGCTCATATCGGAAGTAGAAACTTGTATATTTCTCTTTCGCTTCAGCATCAGCCGCATTCACTTCATCATCTCCGACGGACAACCGCGTGAGTAGATGGTTCAAGGCAACGGGTGGTGTTACATAACCAAATTCGAATGCCACCAATACAATCATCCAGAAATGAATTGGATGAATACCATTTTCGTATGCCACAGGTGCAATAGTTGCAGCAACTAAAATTACAGCACCAAATGGGTCTGTACACATACCAATAATGGCAAGTAATAACGCAATACATGCAAGTGAGATGTAGATACTGCCTAAATGGGTCGGCAATAATTCAACCACTTCAGAGCGTTCAATTAAACCACCTACACTTGCAGACAATGCCATCAAGATAATTAGAGCACCAATATGACCTACAGTTTCTGAGGTCGCAAAACGAAGTGCTCCACCAAAACCAAGACGGAATTGAGAACTATGCGGATCATGCGCACGAAGGAATGGTGATTTTTGTTCGTGTTCACGAACAATCGCCTCATGAATATTAATTGCAGGAGCTTCTTTGGTAGCGACCAATTTGTCATACAAGATCATTGCGATGAGGACTAATGGCAAAATTACTGGTGCAGTAAATTCATTCATTCCTGTATCTAGCGCATATTTATAGATCGCAAGAACAACAGCAGTGATCAGAATATATGGAATTACGGGTACAAAGGCGCGCATCATGCCTGGAATCGCAACTTTTGGTGAATTCACACGGAATTTTTCCTCAGCCAAAAGTAAGGAAACACCCAAGAAAATAAATGCAGTTAACCAAAATACATAAATACCATGACCAAACAGCTCATCGGACGTTACATGGCGGCTATCAAGCATTGCAATTAAAACGACCAATAGACATGGACGTACAACTACCCCCAAAGAACCTGACATGGCAGACACAGCCAACGCATATTGACGGCGAGCACCTGCATTCCAGACTTCTTTATAAATAATTGCACCAGCTGCGATTACGAAAATACCTGATGCACCTGTATATGCTGTTGGTACAGCAGCAGCAATTAGAATTAACCACGTTAAAGTTTCTGGCGCCAAGTTCCATGGACGAAGGACATTAAGGAACAAATCCATAACACGTGTTTGAGTCAAAAGCATACCTGCCCAAATAAACAAGGCAAGGTTTAAGAAGATACCTGAGAACTCAACCAATAAACCAAGGTAAATCCCTTGCCCCATTGGGTAATCCATAAAGAACGTGAATACGATACCTGTAATTAGTGCCATGTAAGCATATAAAGGCACCGATAATAAGGCTAAACCTATATTACCGCCTTCACGTTTTGGTGGAGGTGAGACAAATAATTGATAGAGACTAATTAAGGTCAGAACAACAAATAGAATCATCCAGATCCAGTAAATCGTTACTGTTTCATAGGTAGGTGTTACCCCAGAATTTATGACTGAACGATACTGACTAATTACCGAGAAGCTAAGTAGTGCATTACCAATCAACATAAAGAGTGAATACACTTTGTAATCTATTTTTGTTGCTGGATTACGTAAGCCAATATGGTGATATTTCAACGATGCAGTGATCGCAGAAATCAGAACCATAAAGATGAGTAAAATAGCGCGGTTCTCTGTACCGAATTTAAAAATCCCAAAGAAACCAGTCTCGATAGCACGGTAAGTACGTACCCCAGGGTTAGCTTCGATATATTTAATGGTTTTATCATACGCCTGATATTTTTCATCACATTGTTGCTGCGCTGCGAGTAGTGATGCACGGACATCACTTTCCGATGCTGCACCAAAGAAGCTCGCGAAATCATCAGACGCATTTGCTTTCATTTGTTCTTTTACTTGAGCATCGATATTTGGATGTCGATCACAAGTTGGCTTTTCTGGCTCAGCACGCAAAAAAGAATATTGCATACCTGTAGCAGGGTCACCATAGAGGCGCTCCCCGATACGTAATAATTGTCCGTGGATCATTTCCCCGGTACCAATAATTAGAGTCATTAATAGCAGAATAAGGATGACGAATGTTGAGATCCATTCGTTCCAGATATAACCCAGCAGACCTAATCCAGATCTTTTTTCTTGATGTTCTTGCATAAATATTCCAATTTTGTTCTCTCAAAAACCTATAAAAAACAGGAGATTGAGTCATGCAATTTTCTTGGTCAGGGGTTAAATCCATCCCCCTTCTACCAATCCCTTTATTCAACGATCAAATTTGCATCAAACTTTATGAATAAAGAATGACTAAAATCACTTTTTTAACAGTTTGTATTGTCAATGTTTCTTTTTTAATCTCTGCACAAGCCAATAGCATCCCCCAAAAATTGCTCCACCTATCGCTCCATATAAATGAGCCTCAGTTAAAACAGGACTTCCTATTAACTGGGCAGTTCCTGTTTGCCCGAATGTGTTTTCCCATATGAGTTTAGCTACGATTAAACCTAGAACCAAAAAAGCAAAATTACGCTCTTTACGATATTGCAAATACACTAAAGCAACCGCTGTATATAGCCCATGTAATACACCAGACAGCCCTGCATACGCTTCGATATAAGGTAAATAAAAGTAGAACACCAAACTAATAAAAGGTGGCAACAGCAAAAGCAGGCTTAAAATATGCCATGCTTTTGTATGTGGAAAGATAAAGGGTAAACAGGCAAATGCCATCATATTTAAAAGAAAATGAATCCAACCTACATGAACCCAGTGCGCTGTCCATAAACGCCAGAATTCGCCAAGTAAACTGTCACGCCAATAAATAAAAGTATCAGGAAACACCTGTAAACACGCAGAAATGGAAATGCACACTGCGACCAAAAGCACTTTACTATTCAGTACATGATCCTTCATGGCACACTCCTTGAAATTAAACTTCTTGCAATTATTGTAGAACTTAACAATAGACTCGCAAGAAGTTAGTCTTTCAAATATTTTTTACTGCGCTGCTGGTGTAGTAGATGAATCCGCAGGAACTTCAGAAGCAGCTCCGCCATCAAATAATTCATCTAGCTCTGCTGCACCTTCATTCTTATCATCCCAGAAATGAGACATTCCATCATCTCCGGTACGTACGCCAGTATGCTCGGTCCAGTAACGGTCAGAGATCCCACGTACAATAAGGCCTGCCATACTATCAATTAACTTAAAGTTCGGATTGACAGGTTTATCATCAGCTTGAGATGCCGCATATGATCTTAATGCATCACGAATTTTTGCATCATCACCACTTGCTTGGGCAGCCACTGCATATAAAGCATGAGATAAGCGAACACCTTTTTGCTCGCCTAATTGCACTGACTGTTTCAAAGTTTGATATGGATCTGGCTTACCCTCATCTGCACCAGGTAATAAAGTCCATATAACAGCACGCGTTGCGTTAGGCGCTCCCCAGAATTTTTCATTATCTAGGCAGACCATTCCCCGCTCTACAATAGCAGCGATATCTTTAGGAACATTCACTGCGCCACCAGAGTTAATATCATTGGTCACAGCTTGTAGACCGCTGATCATTCCCATTAAATAGACAGTTTGATCTAAGTCACTACGCATCGTTGGACAAGAATCACCTAAATGATATTTATATTTAGATTCCCAACGGTCAGCAAATAACTTATAACCCGTATATTGACGTTCAGCCGCAATTGCAGCCCAACGTTTTTGTGCAATACGAGCATCCTGAGCTTCTGTTACCTGTCCCGCTTTTGAAGCCCGCAAATAACGTAATTCTGCCTCTAAAGCCTGGTTTTCTGCACAAACACCCGACGCTGCATATAGTAATACTGCAACACGTGTAGGGTCAGCTCCCATACCTTTGGTAGACATAATTGCTGGAGTTAAAGCATTACCTGAATTACAGACCATTTCAGCATCTTGCATAGCAAGAATAGGTGGAATCATATGCTTTTCAGTAAAACCTAAAGCAACATTGGCTCCGGTTTTTACCACATAAGAACAACCTGATAAAACTGAAGCTGCAAGAAAACTCACCGCCAAACCTTGGCTTATTTTTTGGACTTTAGACATCTTCCTGTCCTCTATGTAATTTGTTTTTTCCTTTTCAGATGTACATTAGCAGATGCATATCTTGAATAAAAGAGTAATTACTCTAATTGTAGCGCTTATACTTTGACACACTTCACAGCAGATAAAATTGACAGTTTTTCGAGGAAACAGAAATTTTGGGCAAAAAAAAGTAGCATTGCGACGGTTCAGCACATGCTACTTATTAACTGAGATAAGCTTTTAACGGCTTATATTATTTTTGTTCTATATAATCCTTAAGTAAAGTTCCTGCTCTTCCTACTACTACAGCCATAACTACTGCAATTAACAGAAACATCCACATTGAAATCTCCATGAGAGACCTCCTTACTACAATCGCACCCAGTAATAAACTGGACACTTGATGAAATTAATCGACTAACCAATTTAATAATTGACTGATCGACGAGCTTGCATCCTCTGTCTCTTAACTTTGTTAAAATTAACTTTGTTAAGATGTTCCCTGAGTAAAGTTCCTGCTCTTCCTATTACCACTGCCAAAATTATGGCAATGACCAAGAACGACCATGTTGGCATCTCCATTTTGAGACCTCCGACACACTTTACGTTGGTGTTTGTACTTTAACCGATCAAATAAATACCCGTAGGCGAAATTGTCAGACAATCACCTTTCCTTCGCTTTTTTCTATATTTTAATTAGACAATCCTGAACTCAAGCAAGAAAATAATTAATAACCTTCTGTTTTTTATAATTTTTAAATAAATATACAAATGTAGAATTGTCTAACAATTAATAGAGTTTTTCTAAAACTTTTATCCTTTTCCACTGCTGAATAGGAAGCTGATCGTACCAAATAATAGCTATTTTCATGGATTCCCCTTCAAAATAAACGACTATGAATATCTGATAATCAATTATTTTAATAATTGCCGACTGGTGAATCGCTTTTTGAGAGGTGCATGCAACCGACCATAATTTTTGATCCAAATATACAATTTGAGATATTCGTGTTTGCTTTAAAAAGAAGATAAAACTAATAGATAAAAGAATAAGAGCACATAGCCACCACATAGGTGTTAATAATTGATAAAGCAGGATTGCTAAGCCCAAACCAACAAAAAGCTGAAATATTACCGAGACACGGCTATATTTCAGCTTAAAATTTAATACTTTTATCAAAACAGTTTAGCCATGCACATACTGTTTTAATTTATAAATAAATTCACGTAACTCTGTACGTGGAGGTTCAGAAACTTCCATGAACCAATCTAATAAATCTGGATCTTCTTGCTCAACTAACTCTGCAAACAATGCTTTTTCTGCCGGATCAGCTTTCAAATAATAGTTTTTTACATACGGGTCAAAATAGACGTCAATTTCTTTTAAGCCGCGGCGTGCTCGATAAATTACTTTACGTTCTTCCAAGGTCATTTCGTCAGACATTTATTTCCCCATCTGCGTTGATAGTGCGTCTAGTTTACCTGATCACCTTCCAAAGATCGCTAAAAATATCAAATTGACCAAATTTATCATCTTGTTCTCATAATTGAGCATTCATCACATTGTTAGGTATGAAATGCTTCCGTATGTTTAGGGACATAACATCACACCTGAACCAAGGAAGAAATACAAATGCAATCTGGTGCCATCCGTCCTATTCCAAATATGTTACCAAGACACTTATTTAATGAAGAACATGAAGCCTTCCGTGAGACTGTCCGTAAATTCTATGAAAAGGAAGTAGTTCCAAATATAGAAAAATATGAAAAACAGCAACATGTGGACCGAGATCTTTGGAATAAAGCTGGAGAATTAGGTCTTCTTTGCACCACAATGCCAGAGCAATATGGCGGTTCTGGGGTAGATCGTCTATACAGTATGATTCTTATCGAAGAACAAGCGTATGCGATGGACTCGAGTACCGGTTTCTCTTTGCATTCTGACATTGTTGCTAATTACGTTAATAATTTTGGTAATGAAGAACAAAAACAAAAATGGTTACCCAAAATGGCAACTGGAGAAGTGGTCACCGCTATTGCAATGACAGAACCGGGTACGGGTTCGGATTTACAAGCGGTAAGAACCACAGCCGTACTTGATGGTGACGAATATGTCATTAATGGCTCTAAAATTTTTATTACGAATGGCTACCTATGCGACATGGCAGTAGTCGTTTGTAAAACTGGTAATAGTGATAAAGGTTCAGCAAACCTATCATTAATTATTGTGGAAGCAGACCGTGCTGGTTTTAGTAAAGGTAAACCTCTAAACAAAATAGGAATGAAAGGTCAGGATACTTGCGAATTATTCTTTGATAACGTTCGCGTTCCTAAAGAAAACCTTTTAGGCATGGAAGGTATGGGCTTTATTATGCTCATGAAAGAATTAGCATGGGAACGAATGTTAGTTGCTATTATTTGTCAGGCAGGCGCTGAAGCAGCCTTTGCGCATACCGTTCAATATACAAAAGATCGTAAAGCATTTGGTAAACCTATAGGCGCATTTCAGAATACACGCTTTAAACTTGCTGAACTTAGAACAGAGATAGATTTCTGCCGTACTTATCTAGATCGTTGTATGGAATTACAACTTGAAGAAAAATTGAGTGTCGAAGCTGCCGCAGCTGCTAAATATAAAATTTCTGATATGTTCTCGAAGATTGTAGATGAATGCCTTCAATTGCATGGTGGTTATGGTTATATGCTTGAATATCCAATTGCGCGTGCCTACATAGATCATCGAGCAAATCGAATTTATGCAGGTACAAATGAAATCATGAAAGAATTAATTTCAAGAACACTTTAATACCTTCATAAGAAAAGGGGCATTACGCCCCTTTTCTTATTTAATATGACTTAGGATACTAATTTTGGTTTACGTTCATTTGCTTCAGAACGCTTATGAAAATGAAGAATACCATCTTCAAATGTCGCATTTTTTAGGGACTTTCTATCTTCGAGGTAGTTATTAGTCACCTGCCATGGAGCACGTTTACCCTGTTTAGGAAGTTCATGTGCTGCACGGTTAATATAACCTGAAGATAGCTTACCCATTACGGTATCTTCTTCCATCACCGTCTTATCACCCGATGGGATCACTTCATCATAGCTATTTTTGTCCATATAGTTTAATAAGCGACAAATATATTCAGCAGCGATATCCACTTTGAGTGTCCATGATGCATTCACATAGCCAATTATCATCGCCATATTTGGTACATCACTGAGCATTATGCCGTTATAAAGCATATGTTCAGATGAGTTGATTGGTTTCCCATCAAGAGTAGCCTGAACTCCACCCATAATCTGAACTTGTAGCCCTGTTGCTGAAACGACGATATCAGCATCAAGATGTTTACCAGATTTAAGTAAAACACCTTTTTCGGTAAATTTCTCAATCTGATCAGTTTCTACACTTGCTTTACCTTCACGTAAAATCTTAAACAAGTCACCATCTGGCACTACACATAAACGCTGATCCCATGGATTATATGAAGGCGTAAAATGCTTCATATCAACCTTACCTTTAAGTTGCACTTCAATTGCTTTTAAAAGTAAACGACGTACAGTTTTCGGATGCTTCTGAGACAATGCATAAATAGCGCGTTGCATGCCAATGTTGCGAGCACGGGTAAATTTATAAGCTGCTTCTTCAGACATAAATTTACGCGTTTTTTCATAGATGAAATCGATAGAAGGAACGCTAGCAATATACGTTGGTGAACGCTGCAACATGGTGACATGACCTGCCCCACCTTTAGCCATCGCTGGTACTAAAGTAATTGCTGTTGCACCACTCCCAATAATAACGATTTTCTTACCTGCGTAATCTAAATTTTCCGGCCAATGCTGTGGGTGAATAAGCTGCCCTTTAAATGCTTCTTGATTTGGGAAAGAAGGCGCATACCCCTGATCATAGTTATAGTAACCTGTACATCCAACAACAAAATTTGCAATCCAAGTCTGCTGTTTTTTATTGCTATCTTGTACTACAACCTGCCATTTTTTTGAGGCAGAATCATAATTAGCAGAAAGTACACGATGACCAAAATGAATTTTTTCTTTTAATTTATATTCATCAATTACTTCGCCTAAATACCCTTTAATAGAAGCACCATCAGCTAATACATTCGCTTTACACCATGGTTTAAAGTTAAAACCAAAGGTAGACATATCTGAATCTGAACGAATACCAGGATAACGGAAAAGATCCCATGTTCCACCAAAAGACTCACGACGTTCTAAAATCTCGAACTGTCGTTGTGGTGAATTTTTTGACAAATGAGCAGCGATTCCGATTCCTGAAATACCTGCACCAATGATTAAAATATCAACTTGCTTTTCCATTTTATTTTTATACCCATTGTTGAGAATATAAGTTTATTAAAACACAATTTTGACAATACACAATGTCAAGTTTGACCGTTTATCTGCTTTTTTATGTCACTTGAGGACATTTTTATAAATTATTTTGTGACTAGAAATAAAAAAGACCGGTATAAAACCGGTCTTTTTTGAATAAAATCAATTATTCAGCTGAAGTGTTTACTTCACGATCTACAAGCTCAACGTAAGCCATCGGTGCTGCATCACCAGCACGGAAGCCCGCTTTAAGAACACGTAGATAACCGCCGTTACGTTCTTTGTAACGAGGGCCGAGTACGGTAAATAATTTACCAACAGTTGCAGCATTACGAGTACGAGCAAATGCTAAACGACGATTTGCTACAGTATCGTTTTTTGCTAGAGTGATTAAAGGCTCAGCAACACGACGTAATTCTTTAGCTTTAGGCACAGTTGTTTTGATCAACTCGTGTTCAAATAAAGAATTAGCCAAGTTTTGGAACATCGCTTTACGATGGCTGCTTGTACGGCCTAATTTCACACCACTATTACGATGACGCATGGTGATAGTCCTACTTAATTAACGGCTACGATAGGCAAAACGGTCGTCCATACGAAGACTAGCTGGTGGCCAGTTTTCAAGACGCATACCGAGTTGTAAGCCTTTCGATGCCAAAACATCTTTGATCTCTGTTAACGATTTTTTACCAAGGTTAGGAGTTTTTAACAACTCAACTTCAGTACGTTGAACAAGATCACCAATGTAGTAAATATTTTCTGCTTTCAAACAGTTAGCAGAACGAACAGTAAGCTCTAGATCATCTACTGGGCGAAGCAAGATTGGGTCAACTTCTTCACGAGGCTCTTGAGCAACTGGAGTTTGGTCTTTCTGAAGATCAACGAAAATTGCAATTTGTTGTTGCAAGATTGTTGCCGCTTTACGGATAGCTTCTTCAGGATCAACCGTTCCATTTGTTTCAAGGTCGATTACCAGTTTATCTAAATCGGTACGTTGTTCTACACGCGCATTTTCAACGGTGTAAGAAACACGTTTAATTGGGCTGTAAGAAGCATCTAATTGCAAACGACCAACAGGACGTGTTTCACCTTCAGGGAAACGAGAATCAGATGTTTCATAACCACGACCTTGAGCAACTTTCAAGCGCATTTTTAATGAGCCTGAAGCACTTAAAGTACCGATTAAATGTTCTGGGTTAACCACTTCAACATTATGAGGTAAACGAAGGTCAGCAGCAGTAATATCGCCAGGACCTTGTTTTTCTAATGTTAAATATGCTTCATTTTGATCGAACAGCTTAATAGACAATCCTTTTAGGTTCAGCAAGAGCTCGACGATGTCCTGCTGCAAGCCTTCTAAAGTACTGTACTCGTGCTCGACACCTTCTATCTCTACTTCAACCACAGCAGCGCCAGGTAAAGAAGACAATAGAATGCGACGTAAAGCATTACCTAGAGTATGGCCAAAACCACGCTCTAAAGGTTCTAGAATCACTTTTGCCGAGGTCCCGCTTACCGCTTCGACCTTGATCGCTTGCGGAGTTAGAAACTCGTTTGCAGTACGCGTCATTATTGCTACCTCAAGGATTATTTAGAATACAATTCTACAATCAAGCTTTCGTTGATTTCAGCAGGTAAATCAGAACGATCTGGTGCAGCTTTAAACGTACCTTCAAGCTTAGAATGATCAACTTCGATCCAAGCTGGAATACCACGTTGTGCAGCTAACTCAATCGCGTTTTTAATACGCAATTGTTGTTTAGCACCTTCGTGAACCGCAATTACATCACCAGCTTTAACTTGAATAGATGCGATGTTTACACGACGACCATTCAAAGTAATGCTACGGTGACTTACTAACTGACGAGCTTCTGCACGTGTAGAACCAAAACCCATGCGATAAACAACGTTATCAAGACGGCTTTCAAGCAATTTCAACAAGTTCTCACCTGTTGCGCCTTTAACACGAGCTGCTTCTTTATAGTAGTTACTAAATTGACGTTCTAACACACCGTAAATACGACGGACTTTTTGTTTTTCACGTAATTGTAGTGAATACTCAGATTGCTTACCACCGCGTGCCTGACCATGTTGACCAGGTGCTTTGTTAGCTTTTTTAGTTTTGACGTCAAATGGTTTAACGCCAGATTTAAGTTGCAGGTCTGTCCCTTCGCGGCGAGAGAGTTTGCATTTTGGACCAATATAACGAGCCATGAATGTTTCTCCTTACACGCGACGTTTTTTAGGTGGACGGCAACCGTTGTGAGGAATTGGAGTCACATCGGTAATGCTGTTAATCTTATAACCCACTGCGCCTAATGCACGAACCGCAGACTCACGACCTGGACCAGGACCTTTTACAAGGACGTCCAGATTTTTCAAACCGTAATCCAAAGCTGCTTTACCAGCAACTTCAGCAGCTACCTGAGCAGCAAACGGAGTTGATTTACGTGAACCACGGAAGCCTTGTCCACCTGAGGTGGCCCAAGCCAATGCATTACCTTGACGATCAGTAATCGTAACAATGGTGTTATTAAAAGACGCGTGAATGTGTGCAACACCTTCAGAGACGGTACGAGTGACCTTCTTGCGTGTGCGAGTATCTTTAGCCATCTTTTAGCTTCCAGAAATCTTACTTTTTAATCGGTTTGCGCGGACCTTTACGGGTACGTGCGTTAGTTTTGGTGCGTTGACCACGGACAGGCAAGCTGCGACGATGGCGAAGGCCGCGGTAGCAACCCAAATCCATTAAACGTTTAATGTTCATGGAAATTTCGCGACGTAAGTCACCTTCGGTAGGAACCTTAGCAACTTCTGCACGAATCGCATCAAGCTGAGCATCGTCCAACTCACGGATCTTAGTAGTTTCAGTAATACCAACTGCAGCTAAGATATTCTTAGCAGTGTGGCGACCGATACCAAAGATGTAAGTGAGGGAGATAACAGCATGCTTGTTATCCGGAATGTTTACACCGGCAATACGAGCCATTCACTTTCTCCAAAAAGGCAGTAGAGATAATCAACCGCCCCACAAAAATCTTGAGGGGCGGATATTAACCCAATTCGCCTACTGAAATCAACAGGTCTTGATTAGATTAACCTTGACGCTGCTTATGACGAGGTTCTGCGCTACAAATTACGCGAATAACCCCATTACGACGGATAACTTTACAGCTACCACAAATTTTCTTTACAGAAGCTTGTACTTTCATGATGAAACCTCTAAGTGCGCTTATCCCTTAGGATGAGCAGTCGTTTTTCTCATTAATGTTTGATTGTCATATTGATGAGATGTTAAATGCGCTTGTAGCTGAGCCATAAAGTCCATAACCACGACTACTACGATCAATAATGAGGTACCACCTAAATAGAATGGAATCCCAAAAGAACTTTGTAGAATCATTGGCATTAAACAAATGACCGTAATATAAATCGCACCAATAAACGTCAAACGATTAAGAATATGATCTAAGTAACGAGCAGTTTGCTCACCTGGGCGAATACCAGGCACATAAGCTCCGCTGCGTTTTAGATTTTCTGATACTTCCTTAGGGCTAAATACTAAAGCCGTATAAAAGTAACAGAAAAAGATAATTAACGCACCAAAGAGCACCAAATACAAAGGCTGTCCAGGCGACAATACTAACGCTAAGTCTTGTAAGCTACTTTTAATAAAACCAGCATTTGGATCTGCACTTCCTACCCATTGCCCAAGACTAGCTGGGAACAATAGTAAAGAACTTGCAAAAATCGCAGGAATAACACCAGCCATATTAATTTTTAATGGCAAATGCGTCTGCTGTGCTGTAAATATACGACGACCTTGTTGCTTTTGTGCATAGTTTACTGGGATACGACGTTGTGCTTTTTCGATAAACACAATGGCTGCCAATACACCTAAAGACAAAAGACCGAAGATTACAAGACCAATCAAACTTGTCTGACCATTATCTACAGAAGATACTGATTGCATAATTAATTTAGGCAAACCAGCAACAATACCTGCGAAAATAATCATTGAGATACCGTTACCAATACCTCTTTCAGTGATTTGCTCACCTAGCCACATTAAGAACATAGTTCCAGCGACAAGTGAAGTAACTGCCGGTATATAAAATGCAAGGCCAACAGACAGAGTAATACCCTGACCTATCAAACCTGCACACATACCAACTGCCTGAACCACTGCAAGTAACAATGTGCCCTGACGCGTATATTGATTAATTTTACGCTTACCTTGCTCACCTTCCTTTTTCAAGGCTTCAAGTGAAGGAATTACAGTAGACATTAACTGCACAATAATTGATGCAGAAATGTAAGGCATAATCCCTAAAGCAAGAATAGACATTCGCTCTAAAGCACCGCCAGAAAACATATTGAATAGCCCAAGAATAGTTCCTTGGTTCGCATGAAATAAATTTTCTAACGCAGCATTATTAATGCCTGGTACTGGAATATGCGCTCCTAGTCGAAAGACCAGCAATGCACCGATTAGAAAACTCATCCGGCGAATAATTTCACGATATTTCACATGAAATGGCTGACCTTTCATCATGTTGACATGACCTGAAGAACTAGGAGACATAGACACTCGAGATTACTCCTCGACTTTACCGCCAGCTGCTTCAATCGCAGCTTTAGCGCCTTTAGTCAATGCAACACCTTGAACAGTGAATGCACGAGTGATTTCACCAGAAAGTACGATACGAGCACGAATTTGGTCACGACGAACAACATTCGCAGCTTTCAAAGTTTCTAGGCTAACGATGTCACCTTCAACCTTGCTTAACTCAGATAAACGTACTTCAGCAGTTTTTAAAGCGATTTGGCTAGTGAAACCGAATTTAGGTAAACGACGATAAATCGCTGTTTGACCGCCTTCAAAGCCTGGACGAACGCCACCACTTTTACGTGATTTTTGACCTTTGACACCACGGCCACCAGTCTTACCAACGCCAGAACCGATACCACGGCCTAAACGACGGTGTTCACGTTTTGCACCTTCTGCAGGCGCAAGTTCATTTAAACGCAGAGTCATGGCTTATTCCTCTACACTAACCATATAGTAGACTTTGTTGATCATACCGCGGTTAGAAGGCGTATCTTGCACTTCTACAGTATGACCAATACGACGCAGACCTAAACCTTGTAAGCAAAGCTTGTGATTTTTCAAGCGATGTGAAGAAGATTTAGTCTGGGTAACTTTAATCGTTTTCATGATTGATTACCCTTGAATTTCTTCTACTGATTTACCACGTTTCGCAGCGACTTTCTCAGGAGAAGTCATATCACGCAAACCTTTAAAAGTTGCGTTTACTACGTTTGCAGCATTAGTAGAACCATAACATTTAGCAAGTACGTTATGTACACCTGCAGCTTCTAGAACGGCACGCATAGCGCCACCAGCGATTACGCCAGTACCTTCAGAAGCAGGTTGCATATATACACGGCTTGCACCATGACGAGCATTCACAGGGTGTTGTAAAGTAGTACCTGCAAGGTCTACAGTAATCATGTTGCGACGTGCAGCTTCAAGTGCTTTAGAAATAGCAGCTGGAACTTCACGTGCTTTACCACGACCAAAACCAACACGACCATTACCATCACCCACAACAGTTAATGCTGTGAAAGAGAAGATACGACCACCCTTAACAACTTTGGCTACACGATCAACGGCAACCAGCTTTTCAACAAGACCTTCGTTTTGTTCAACTTTAGCCATGATTAGAACTCCAAGCCGTTTTCACGAGCAGCATCAGCCAAGGCTTTGATACGACCATGATATTTAAAACCAGAACGGTCAAATGCAACTTTAGTTACACCAGCTGCTTTCGCACGCTCTGCGATTAAAGCGCCTACTTTAGTAGCCGCGTCTACATTACCTGTAGTACCGCTACGTAAAGATGCATCCAAAGTTGAAGCTTGTGCTAAAACTTTGCCACCATCTGCTGAAATAACTTGAGCATAGATGTGACGCGGAGTGCGGTTTACACACAAACGAGTCGCACCCAATGCACGAATGTGCAAGCGTGTGCTTTTCGCACGACGCAAACGGGATTGTTTCTTTTCGTTCATAAGAACCTCGCGCCTTATTTCTTCTTAGCTTCTTTACGAAGAATGACTTCATCCGAATAACGAACACCTTTACCTTTATATGGTTCAGGAGAACGATACGCACGGATTTCTGCCGCTACTTGACCTAACAACTGCTTGTTTGCTGATTTCAAAATGATTTCAGTAGCAGTTGGAGTTTCCGCTGTTACACCTTCAGGTAAAGCGTAGTCAATTGGGTGTGAAAAACCAAGGTTAAGGTTTACAACAGTACCTTTAACCGCAGCTTTATAACCAACACCAACTAGCTGCAACTTACGTTCGAAGCCTTCACTAACCCCTTTTACAAGGTTATTCAATACAGCGCGAGCAGTACCAGCTTGCATCCAAGCATCTTTCGATTCTTTAACTGGAGCAAGTTGAAGTTTACCTTCTTCCTGTTTTAGCTCGACCAGCGCATGCAGGTTGAAAGACAATGTACCTTTGCTGCCTTTCACTTCGACCTGCCGGCCGTTCTGAGTAACTGCTACACCATTAGGTACAGTTACTGGGGCTTTAGCCACACGAGACATGAGGAATCACCTATTAAGAAACAAAAGCAATAACTTCACCACCAACGCCCGCAGCACGTGCAGCGCGATCAGTCATGATGCCTTTGCTTGTAGAAACAATTGCAATACCTAAACCTTGCTTAACGCTTGGAAGTTTATCTTTACCACGGTATTGGCGAAGACCTGGACGGCTTACGCGTTTAACCATTTCGATAACTGGTTTGCCTTCGAAATATTTTAAAGTAATTGTCAAAGTAGATTTTGTCTCTTCTTGAGCAACTTCTACATTTGAAATATAACCTTCTTGTTGAAGTACGTTTGCAATAGCAACTTTCAACTTAGAAGAAGGCATAGAAACAGTTTGTTTCTTAGCCATTTGTGCGTTACGAACACGTGTTAGCATGTCGGCAACGGTATCTTGCATACTCATTTAGTCGCTCCTTACCAGCTTGCCTTAACAACGCCTGGTACATCACCCTGCATTACTGTGTCACGTAATTTGTTACGGCTTAAACCGAACTTACGGAAGTAACCATGAGGACGACCAGTTAAACCACAACGGTTACGAAGACGTACCGGAGATGCATTACGTGGCAATGCTTGTAACTTTAACATCGCTTCGAAACGCTCTTCTTCACTTGCATTTACGTTTGCAATCGTAGCTTTTAATTCAGCACGTTTTGCAGCGTATTTAGCAACTGTTTTTTCGCGTTTCAATTCGCGATTAATCATACCTTTCTTAGCCATATCGACCTCTTATTTGAACGGGAAGCCGAATGCACGCATAAGCGCACGGCCTTCGTCATCGGTGCGAGCAGTCGTAGTAATAGTAATATCCATACCACGAATACGATCAATCTTATCGAAATCGATTTCAGGGAAAACGATTTGCTCTTTCAAACCCATCGAGTAGTTACCACGACCATCAAATGATTTCGAAGAGAAACCACGGAAGTCACGGATACGAGGGATTGCGATTGAGATCAAACGGTCCAAGAATTCGTACATTTGGTCGCCACGTAAAGTAACTTTACAACCAATCGGCCAACCATCACGGATTTTGAAACCAGCGATAGATTTACGAGCAAGTGTAATTACTGGTTTTTGACCAGCAATTAATTGCATGTCGACTACAGCGCCATCTAATAATTTCTTATCAGTTGCAGCTGCGCCTACACCCATGTTTAGGGTAATTTTTGTGATGCGTGGAATTTCCATCACATTCTTAATGCTAAGTTCTTCTTGTAACTTCGCTTTAAGTTCTTCGTTGTAACGTGCTTTAAGTCTGGCCATTGCCTTTTCAACCTATTACTTCGCTACCGCCACTGATTCACCATTTGATTTATAAACGCGAGTTTTCACGCCATCAATCACTTGGTAACCAACACGGTCAGCCTTCTGGGTTGTAGCATTTAAAATTGCCACGTTTGAAATATGAAGCGAAGCTTCTTGAGTAACGATACCGCCTTCAGCGCCAGTTACACGATTCGGCTTTTGATGCTTCTTCACTAAGTTAAGGCCTTCAACCTTAACGCGGTCTTCAGAAACAGACAATACAGTACCCTGTTTGCCTTTTTCTTTACCTGCGATCACGATAACTTGATCGCCTTTTTTAATCTTAGCCATGATTGCCTCTTATAGAACTTCAGGAGCCAATGAAATGATTTTCATGAACTGTTCAGTACGAAGTTCACGAGTCACTGGTCCGAAGATACGAGTAGCAATCGGAGCTTTGTTGTTGTTCAGGATAACTGCAGCATTATCATCAAAACGGATCACAGAACCATCTGGACGACGAATGCCGAATTTAGTACGAACTACAACCGCATTCATCACGTCACCTTTTTTAACACGTGCGCGTGGGATTGCTTCTTTTACAGTAACTTTAATAATGTCGCCAACAGAAGCATAACGACGATGTGAACCACCAAGTACTTTAATACATTGTACGCGGCGAGCACCACTGTTGTCTGCTACGTCGAGCATAGTTTCGGTTTGAATCATTGCCCTACTCCAAAACCGAGCATCACCGGTCACAATTTCGAAAGGCTCAAAGAGTACTCGAAATTGACCGATGATGCAACAAGAACGTCGAATTACTCAGCAGCTGCTTCAACTACTTCCACTAAAGTCCAAGCTTTAGTTTTAGAAATTGGGCGGCTTTCTTTAATGGTCACAACATCGCCAAGTTTAGCAACATTGTTCTCATCATGAGCGTGTAACTTAGTTGAACGGCGAATTGATTTGCCATACAACGGGTGTTGAACGCGGCGTTCGATAAGAACAACAATAGACTTGTCCATTTTGTCGCTTACTACTTTGCCGGTTAACGTGCGGACTGTTTTTTCACTCATTGTCCGTTCCCCTGTTTTTCGGTAAGGAGTGTCTTAATACGAGCAATTGTCTTACGAGCAACTTGCACTTCATGCGATTTACCCAACTGACCAGTTGCTTTCGCCATACGAAGACGGAATTGATTAAGCTGTTGCTCGTCAAGCAAAGCTTTCAACTCTTCTACCGATTTTTCACGTAGATCTTTAGTTTTCATTACATTACCGTCCGAGTCACGATAGTGGTTTTAAACGGAAGTTTAGCAGCAGCTAAAGCAAATGCTTCACGCGCTAATTCTTCGTTCACACCTTCAATTTCGTACAGGATCTTACCTGGTTGGATCTGGCAAACCCAGTACTCCACGCTACCCTTACCTTTACCCATACGCACTTCAAGAGGCTTTTGAGTAATTGGTTTATCCGGGAATACGCGAATAAAGATTTTACCACCACGCTTAATACGGCGGCTAATAGTACGACGTGCAGCTTCAATCTGACGAGCAGTCATACGACCACGTTCAGTTGCTTTGATTGCAATCGAACCAAATGATACTGTACTACCACGATGCGCTAGACCAGTATTACGGCCTTTGTGCACCTTACGGAATTTGGTACGTTTAGGTTGCAACATGGATTATTCTCCCTTGTCAGCAGCACGGTCACCGCGACGACCACGACGCTCTTGACCTTCACCACGACCACGACCACGTTTAGCTGGACGATCTTCAGCAGGAGCAGGGTTCATGACTTGTTTCATGCCACCTAAAATCTCGCCACGGAAAATCCAAACTTTAACACCAATCGTACCGTAAGTTGTTTCTGCACGCATAGTAGCATAGTCAATGTCTGCACGTAGCGTATGTAAAGGTACACGACCTTCACGATACCATTCTGTACGAGCAATCTCTGCACCACCTAAACGGCCAGACACTTCAACTTTGATACCTTTAGCACCAGCACGCATAGTGTTTTGAACCGCACGCTTCATAGCACGACGGAACATTACACGCTTTTCTAATTGAGAAGCGATAGCTTCAGCAACTAAACGCGCATCTAAGTCTGGGCGATCAATTTCGTTGATACTTACTTGCGCAGGAACACCCATAATGCTGGTAAGTTCGCGCTGTAATTTCTCAATATCTTCGCCTTTTTTACCGATTACGATACCAGGACGAGCTGTGCTAATAGTTACTTTAGCAGCGCCTGATGGACGTTCGATAAGAATATTGCTTACCATCGCATTCTTAAGTTTTTTAGTTAAAAACTCACGAACTTGAAGATCTTTAAGCAAGTATTCAGCGTATTGTTTCGGATTCGCATACCAGTTAGCGTTATGACGTTTCACAACACCTAGGCGGATACCGATTGGATGAACCTTCTGACCCATATCAAACCCCTACCTTAACGGTGATGTGACAAGTACGCTTAGTAATACGATCTGCACGGCCTTTAGCACGTGGCATAATACGTTTAAGGCTCATGCCTTCGTCAACGTAAATCGTAGATACTTTAAGATCGTCAACATCTAAACTGTTATTGTGTTCAGCGTTTGCAATCGCAGATTCCAATGCTTTTTTCACTAAAACAGCAGCTTTTTTATTACTGAAGTTTAAGATATTTAAAGCATGCGCAACAGATTTGCCGCGAATAAGATCTGCAACCAAACGTGCTTTCTGTGCCGAGATAGCGGCACCGCGTAATTTAGCAGTTACTTCCATCATGACACCTATTAACGTTTAGATTTCTTGTCAACACCGTGACCACGATAGGTACGAGTTGGCGCGAATTCACCGAGTTTATGACCAACCATATGCTCAGTAACAATTACTGGAACGTGGTTACGACCATTATGAACAGAAATTGTTAAACCAACAAAATCTGGAAGGATCATCGAACGACGAGACCAAGTTTTAATCGGCTTGCGAGAGTTACTAGCAACAGCCGCTTCAACCTTAGCGAACAAGTGCGCATCGACGAATGGGCCTTTTTTCAGAGAACGAGGCATTAGTCAGATTCCTTTACTTGACGCGACGGTCGCGAATAATCATCTTAGTCGTACGCTTATTGGTACGTGTCTTGTACCCTTTAGCTTTTTGACCCCATGGGCTTACAGGTTGAATACCTTTGTTACGCCCTTCACCACCACCGTGCGGGTGATCAATTGGGTTCATCGCCATACCACGTACGGTAGGACGAACACCACGCCAGCGCGAAGCACCAGCTTTACCCAATGAACGAAGGTTGTTTTCTTGGTTAGAAACTTCACCAATTACAGCGCGGCATTCAACATGTACTTTACGCATTTCGCCTGAACGAAGACGAATAATTGCGTAAGAACCATCACGACCCAATAACTGAACAGAAGCACCAGCAGAACGCGCTAATTGCGCACCCTTACCAATTTTAAGTTCAACGTTATGAAGTGTAGAACCGATCGGCATATTACGAAGTGGCAAGCAGTTACCTGGACGAATTGGAGCATCGTTACCAGATTGTACTTTATCGCCAGCACGTAAGCCTTTAGGTGCAATGATATAACGACGTTCACCGTCAGCATATTTCAATAAAGCAATATGTGCTGTACGGTTTGGATCGTATTCAATACGCTCTACAACAGCTGGGATGCTGTCTTTGTTACGTTTGAAGTCAACGATACGGTAGTGTTGTTTATGACCACCACCAACGTGACGAGTAGTAATGTGACCGTTGTTATTACGACCACCAGTACGTTTTTTAGCTTCAACCAACGGTGCGTAAGGCGCGCCTTTGTGAAGATGGTCATGAACCACTTTCTCTACAAAGCGACGTCCTGGAGACGTTGGCTTACATTTTTGAATCGGCATAATTTTCGTCCTTATTCCGCTGCGCTTTCAGCGGTATCGCCCAAGTCAGCCATTTCAACATCTTGGCCGGCTTTCAGGGTGACGTATGCTTTTTTAACATCAGAACGGCGTCCTAATGTACGACCAAAGCGCTTAGTCTTACCTTTAGTAATAGTTGTGTTAACTTTAACAACTTCTACACCAAAAAGTTTTTCAACTGCTTTTTTGATTTCAAGCTTAGTAGCATTGATGTCTACTTTAAATACTTGAACACCAACAGTATCACCTAAAACTTGTGCCTTTTCTGAGAAGACTGGTCCTTTAAGGACTTGATAGATACGTTCGTTGTTCATCCGAGTTCTACCTCAATTTTCTTAGCAGCAGCTACAGACATCACAACTTTATCAAACGCGATCAAGCTTACAGGATCGATTGCATTTGCATCTACCACATCTACATGCGGAAGGTTGCGTGCTGCAAGATATAAGTTCTCATCTACAGCGTCAGTAACGATTAATGCACGAGCAGCATTTAAGTCGTTAAGTTTTGCAAGCAACTCTTTAGTTTTTGGAGCTGCAACAGCAAACTCTTCAACTAATACAAGACGATCTTGGCGAACAAGTTCAGCTAAGATACATTGCATTGCACCGCGGTACATTTTACGGTTTACTTTTTGAGACCAATCTTGTGGACGAGCAGCAAAAGTTTTACCACCGCCAACCCAGATAGGGCTACGAATAGAACCCGCACGAGCACGACCAGTACCTTTTTGACGGAATGGCTTTTTACCACCGCCAGAAACGTCTGCACGTGATTTCTGAGCACGAGTACCTTGACGACCACCTGCTAAGTAAGCAGTAACAACTTGGTGTACAAGAGCTTCGTTAAATTCACGTCCGAAAGCAACTTCAGACAATTCAACAGCAGAGCCGGAAACAGTTTTCAAATTCACGGTATTTCCCCTCAGGCCTTGATGGTAGGACGTACAATCACGTCGCCGCCAGTTGCACCAGGAATTGCACCTTTAACAACTAAAACAGAACGTTCAGCGTCAATAGATACGATTTCAAGACCTTGTACTGTTACGCGTTCATCACCTAAGTGACCAGCCATTTTCTTGCCTTTGAACACGCGTCCAGGAGTTTGGTTTTGACCTGTAGAACCTAATACACGGTGAGAAACTGAGTTACCGTGTGTAGCGTCTTGGGTACGGAAGTTCCAACGTTTAACACCACCTTGGAAACCTTTACCTTTTGATTGACCAGTTACGTCAACTACTTGACCAACTGTGAACAAATCAACGCCAATAGTGCCGCCAACTTCACGACCTTCAAGCTCAGCTTCAGTAACACGGAACTCTTTAACTAAACGACCAGCAGCAACACCAGCTTTCGCAAAGTGACCTTTTTGAGCGTTAGTTACGCGAGATTCGCGACGTTCACCAGTAGTTACTTGAACAGCTTGATAACCATCAGTTTCAAGTGTTTTGATTTGCGTAATGCGGTTTGGATCGACTTCGATGACTGTAACAGGTACAGAAACACCTGCATCTGTAAAGATGCGAGTCATACCACATTTGCGACCGACTAAACCAATAGCCATGTGCATAAACCTCTAAAAAAGCGGCCTAATTAACTTAGAAGTTAATCAACCGAAAGCCTTAACCCAAAGCGATCTGAACATCAACACCAGCCGCAAGATCTAATTTCATCAATGCATCAACAGTTTTATCTGTAGGTTGAACGATGTCGATCAAACGTTTATAGGTGCGGATTTCGTACTGATCACGCGCATCTTTGTTAACGTGCGGTGAAGTAAGAACGTTGAAGCGTTCGATGCGAGTAGGCATCGGAATTGGACCACAAACTTGTGCGCCAGTACGCTTAGCGGTTTCTACGATCTCTTGAGCTGATTGATCAATCAGACGATGATCAAAAGACTTCAAACGGATACGAATTCTCTGGTTAGACATACCAGTAAACTCCAAGCCAAACATATAAAGAATCACCTTTGACGCATCTCACCCATTGGTAAGTGTCAAAGGCAGTGAAAATCACTAAGGTCATGATCGATGCCACGACTGTAATGCACATTTACTACTTTCTTCGCAGTAAATGCCCCTCCTTTTGAGGGTCGCCCATTATAACGATTGTTTAAGTCTTATGCAATTCTCTTTTTCTATTTTTTGCTCAAAACCTGCTTTAACTGAGCATTGACAACTCATCTATGCATTTATGACAAATTCAATTGCTTTATTTAAGAGTTGATTGCCTTGTTCAAATTTTTGTGCTTCCGAATATTGTAGTTCTTTCGGAGATTGAACATATTCTCCATTAAAAATTGATAACTCCTCTTCATTTTCAAGCAAGAGTTCTAAAGTCGCTGGTGTCATTTCCGGATGAAATTGAAAGCCCAATACATTCTTTCCAATCTGGTACATTTGATTACGACAAGCTGTACTCTCAGCCAAGTGTATAGCACCTTTAGGTATTTCAAATGTTTCACTGTGCCACTGCATCACCTTTATTTTTTCAGGCAATGGAAAGCTGTCTTGAGGTAAATTAGCAACTCTCTGAACTGTCGACCATCCAAGTTCCTGATAGCGATTACGACTGACAGCTGCCCCTAATGCATTAGCGATTAGCTGCCCGCCCAAGCAAAGTCCTATAGCAGGCTTTCCTGCTGCTAAATATCGGCGTAACCATCTTTTTTCTATCTTAAGCCATGGATAATTTGCTTCATCATTTACACTCATGGTACCACCCATGACGAGTAACAAATCAACCTCGTCTATTTGAGGCAAAGCTTCTATTTCAAGTGACCGATCGACCGGAAGTGCAAAAAATTCCGTAGAACTAATAGTCGCATGGTGAGCTTTTAAAAATGAATAACAGCTCCCAAAGCCTTCACCTGCGATATGTTGAAAATAATGAACTCTTAAATGCGACTTCATGCGCTTAAACCTATTGTTGTTAGAATGTTGTAGTGGTCTTTGCAAAAATAAAGCCAAGTTTTTGTTTTATGGATCTACTGTAACGAAACGTCTTACAAAACTTTATAAATCTAGCGAAGAGTTTAAATTTCTCTTAATCTAACTTTATCATTTAACACACAACGCACTATGAAAAAGCATAACGATTTTCAAACTCGCCTCATTCATGCCCCAAGAAAGGCTCCGCAATTCATTGAAACAGTGCAACCTCCCTTATTTCGTGCATCAACTATTATTTTTAAATCAACTTCGCACCTTTTTGATCGTCATTGGACTGACCCTTATGACTATAGTTATGGAACCCATGGCACCCCTACTACCTTCACTTTAGGCGACAATATTGCGCAAATTGAAGGTGGATTGCATTGTTTACTTGCACCGAGCGGTTTATCAGCAATTAATATTGTGAACTCAGCTTTTTTAAGTACCAATGATGAAGTATGGGTTCCAGACAATATTTATGGACCCAATCTCGAACATCTAAATTACCTACAAGATCAATATGGGATTATCGTTAAAGTATATAATCCAATTGATGCAACAAGCTTTCAGCCAACCGACAGAAGCAAACTGCTATGGCTAGAGGCTGCGGGCTCCGTTACTCTAGAATTCCCCGATCTTAAAAATCTAGTCAAAAAAGCTAAAGAACATGGTGTTTTAACAGCCCTCGATAACACTTGGGGTGCTGGAATTGCCTTTAATGCTTTTAATTTTTCTGATGAGCATCTGTCAGTCGACTTAACTATTCATGCACTCACCAAATATCCGAGCGGTGGGGGTGACATCTTAATGGGCAGCATTGTAACTCGTGATGAAAAACTGCATCACCGTCTATTCCGTACGCATGCCATTTTAGGTATTGCAGTCTCGGGAGACGATGCAGCTCAGATTCAACGCAGCCTAGCTCATATGTCTTTACGCTATGAAAAACAGTCAGCCAATGCCCACACTCTACTTAAATGGCTAAAGAATCAACCTCAATTTGCACAGGTTCTACACCCAAGCGATGAGAATGCCCCAGGCCATCAGTACTGGCAAGAAATCTGCACAGATGGTCAAAGTGCTGGCTTAGTCAGTGTCATTTTTAAACCTGAATATGACATTAAAGCAGTACGTCGCTTCTGCGATGCATTGGCTTTATTTAAGCTCGGGTTTAGCTGGGGAGGACCTGTTAGCCTGATCATGCTTTATGATTTAAAAATGATGCGAAAACTTGAAAATACACATTTACAACAAGGATTATTGGTTCGATTCTGTATAGGACTAGAAGATCCGCAAGATTTAATACAAGATATCGAAAACGCACTGAAACAACTGTAAAAACGACAAGATCATAGTGACTCGAACCACAGGATAAAAATATATGGGTACACCGATTGTTATTGCTAAAAATATTAATGACACATCCAAAGAAATTGTTTTACTTTCCCAGTTTGCTAACCGCCATGGACTTATTGCAGGCGCCACGGGTACAGGTAAAACAGTTACGTTAAAAGTTCTAGCAGAGAGTTTCTCTCGAATTGGTGTACCGGTATTTCTTGCCGATGCTAAAAGCGATGTTTCGAGTCTCGCAAAAGCTGGTGAAGCTTCTGATAAATTTAATGAACGTTTAAAGCTTTTACAAATTGATAGCATTCCTTTTGCAGCTAATCCAGTTGTTTTTTGGGATTTATTTGGTCAGCAAGGCCATCCTATCCGAACCACTATTTCTGAAATTGGGCCAATTTTATTGGCTCGCATGCTCAATTTAAACGATACTCAAGAAGGTGTGCTCGCTGCTGTATTCCGCATTGCAGATGACCAAGGTCTACTATTAGTCGACTTTAAAGATTTAAAAGCCATGATTACGTTTGTTAGCGAACATGCAGCCGAGTTTAAAGCTGAATATGGCAATTTATCTCCAGCAAGCCTAGGCGCTATTCAGCGCAATTTACTAGCCCTTGCCGATCAAGGTGGAGAGCAATTTTTCGGCGAACCTGCTTTAAATATTTTAGATTTTATTCAAACTGATGCAAATGGACGTGGCTACATTAATATTCTTGCGGCTGACAAGCTCATGAATACACCCAAACTATATGCCACTTTCCTTTTATGGATGCTTTCAGAGTTATTTGAACAGCTTCCAGAAGTCGGTGACATGGATAAACCCAAACTCGTGTTTTTCTTTGATGAAGCTCACTTATTATTTGATAATGCCAGCCAAGCACTCCAAGACAAGATTGAACAAGTTGTACGTTTAATCCGCTCTAAAGGAGTGGGTATCTATTTCATTACCCAAAATCCACTCGATTTACCTGAAAGTGTTCTGGGGCAACTTGGTAATCGCGTTCAACATGCCCTACGCGCATTTACCCCTAAAGATCAAAAAGCGGTAAAAACTGCAGCAGATACTTTCCGAGCTAATCCAAACTTTAAAGTTGATGAAGCAATTACGGAACTTGGTGTTGGTGAAGCCCTCATTAGTTGCCTAGATGAGCAAGGTACTCCACAAATTGTAGAACGCGGTTGGGTCATGCCTCCGTACTCTGCATTTACACCAATCACTCCCGAAGAGCGCCAAACGCTAATCTCGCAAAGCATTATTGCTGGTGTATATGAACAAGCTGTAGATCGTGATAGTGCCTATGAAATGCTACAAAATAAAGTTGCTGAACGCGAACAGCAACAACAAAATGCCGAAATTGCTAAACAACAAGCAAAAGAACAAGAAACTTTAGCCAAACAACAAGTTAAAGAGCAAGAAAGATTGGCACGTGAACAATTAAAAGAAGAAGAACGAGCAGCACGTGAAAGAGCCAAGCTGACCCAAGACATTGTTGGAACTTTTGCAAAAAGTGCAGCACGCAGTTTAGGAGGAAGTACAGGCCAAAAACTCGTACGAGGCCTACTTGGTTCTTTATTTGGAAAATAAAAAATTTTAATAAAACTGTGTTAATACTAGGGGATTTTATATCCCCTAATTTTTTTATGGTTTTTCTCAAAAAGTTATTGCCATTAATTTTTTAAAGATGTATTTTAAATACATCTTATATAGCCAGATGAATAAGGTCTAGCCATGACTCCACAACAAATTGAACTTGTTAAATCTACCGTACCTGTTTTACGTGAACACGGCGTTACGCTAACTACATACTTTTATAAGCGTATGTTGAATAACAACCCTGAATTAAAAAATGTTTTCAACTTAGATGATCAAACCAGCTTACGCCAGCCACGCGCGCTTGCAGCTGCGGTTCTTGCATATGCAGAAAATATTGAGAACCCTAGTGTGCTCGCTAAAGCGGTAGAACGCATCACCACTAAACACGTGAGCTTAGATATTCAGCCTGATCAATATGCAATTGTTGGTGACAACCTACTTCATTCAATTAGTGAAGTACTCAATGTGCCATTTGAATCAGAACTTATCGAAGCATGGAAGCAAGCTTATCTACAATTGGCAGATATTTTAATTGGCGTTGAAAAACAAAAGTATGAACAACTTGAGAGCTTAAAAGGTGGATGGGCTGGCTGGCGCTCATTTGAGATTACCCAAATTGATCCTCTTGAATCTGGCAAACGTTTTACTTTAAAAGCAACTGACCATGAGGACGTATTAACTGGTCCAGCCAATGCTTTTATTTCGGTTAAAGTACAAGTTCCAGAGCAACAGCTTGAACAACCGAAAGCTTTTAAATTTACAGAAGCTCAAGAAAATAACTCATATCACTTCGATGTTCAGCCTGAAGAAAACCATACTGAGTTTTCGGTGGCTAATATTTTACTTGAGCATTACAGAGTGGGGGATCAAGTGCAGGTTTCAGCTCCTTTAACGTTGTAATGTAAAAACCTCTTGCCTGAAAGTTTTCTTATTTAAACTTTCAGGCTAAGATGATCATCCTTTTTATTCTCTTCCATTTTTGGTGATCATGCAGCTTAATAAATTTACCGATTATGCATTACGAATATTAATGTATGTTGCACGCCCAAGTGATGCACCCTACACGATTGCAGAAATCGCGAAAGATTTGCATGTTTCACAAAACCATCTGGTTAAAGTTGTTCACTTTATGGGCAAACAAGAATGGATTATTACCATTCGAGGAAAAGGTGGTGGAATACGCTTAAACCCAGATGCACTTAACTCAAATTTAGGTTCAATTGTTCGAATATTACAGGGTGACAATCAAATCGTTGAGTGCAATACGCCCCCTTGTGTATTACGCAGTCACTGTGGTTTAAAAGGTATTTTAGATCAAGCTCTAGAGAGCTTTTATCAAAGCCTAGACCAATACACACTCGAAGAAGTTTTGCAGCACTCAAAATCTGCTCCTGCACACTCCCCTATTGCCTTTTTAGAAATCTAACTTGGATTAATTTTCATAAGTTGATTTATTGAAAATTAGCAAGAATACCCAAGCTCCTTTATACTAGGTGCGAGCCCTCTCATTTAAAAAGTTATTTTTTATGCGTCGTAGTGAAAAATCGAAAGACACCAAAGCCAGACTCGCACCAAAGCAAAAGATCAGCTATGAAAAGAAACCAGACCCAGCGATCACGGAATATGCCGTGCAATCACTAAACTGGTTACGCCAAGCTGAATTTTTAATGAGTGCTCCTAAATTGGCACTTTGTGTTGAAGATAGTGGCTACGAGATTGCTTTTGCAGGGCGCTCAAATGCTGGTAAATCTAGTGCTATTAATGCATTGACCAACAAAAAACAACTCGCACGTGCCTCAAAAAAACCAGGCCGTACACAGATGATTAACTTCTTCAGCCTAGGTAATCCTGATCAACGTTTAGTCGACCTTCCTGGCTATGGCTATGCAGCTGTACCTGAAGATATGAAACGAGTATGGCAAAAAGAATTAGAGAACTATCTAATTCATCGTAAAAGCTTACAAGGCTTAGTATTACTGATGGATATTCGCCATCCTTTACAGCACTTCGACATGATGATGCTAGAGTGGGCTTATTCACGTCATCTTTTTGTTCATATCCTTCTAACAAAAGCGGACAAACTTAATCGTGGTCCAGCAAACAAAGTGCTATTAGAAGTTAAGCAGCAGCTGAAAAAAATGAAGCTTGATTTCTCGATTCAACTTTTCTCATCACTTAATAAATTAGGTTTAGAAGAGCTAGCAAGTGTTATGGCTGGACGACTACATTTTACGCTTGATCAAGAACCAGAATTTGATGTCGATGCGATTCCTGAAGCCACCGATGAGGACGCTGAAAGTTAAATTGTCATAGCAGATACAATTTCTTCATTAAATTTATATTCAAATTGGCCCCTATTGCTAAACACAAATGTAGGGGCTTTTTTTATACTCGTTATAACTTCATCGAGTTAAAAATCAGGACTAAATGATGAAATTGTTATCTTTTTTGAAGAACAAGGCTTTAGGTTCTTCTATTGACTATAAAATTCTTCCCCGTAAAGTAAAATTTGACTGGAAAGATACCCCTGTTGACTGGATTCCAAATCAGCCTTTCGCCAGTTATTTTATTAATGAAATTAATAATATTTTACCTGCCGGAGAATTCTGGTTTTGCCGTTTGTACAATAAAGTTTTACCGCAAATTAAAGATGAAAAACTTAAACAGGATGTACAAGCATTTATCCGCCAAGAAGCTATGCATGCCAATGCGCATACTTCTGCCAATAAAGAATATTTAAGTGCACGTAATATTGATATCCAGCGAAATCTGGACATTATGAATTATCTATTTACGACCGCCTTAGCAGATAAACCCTTTGATAAAGAAGTCCCTCAATTTCTACAAGAACAATGGGATCTTTTCCGTTTAGGCGTTATTGCAACTGTCGAACATATGACCTGTGTATTAGGGAAATATGCACTCTATAACAAGCGTTGGGAAGAGTTAGGCGCTGACCCCGAAATGGTCGATCTAGTTAAATGGCATGGTTCAGAAGAAATTGAACACCGTACCGTTGCTTTTGATTTATACCGCCATCTTGGTGGTGGCTATATTCCACGCTACTATTTAAGTCTTGCAGTGATTGTACTGGTACTTGGATTATGGGTAGATGGCGCTGCACATATTATGAAACAAGATCCACGTTTTGCTGATGCAGCTAAATCCAGATTTTTCCCAGTATGGGTTGCTATAGAATGGCTTAAGATTAGTCGCAAAGATAACCAAGTGCTACCAAATCCATTTTGGCTGATTGCCCAACAAATTGATTACCTCATGCCTTGGTATGATCCAGTTAAAGAAGGCAGCACTGAAGATGCGGTAAGTTATTTATCTCAATCTCCAGCAGCAAAAAGAGCTGAGCTTCAAGCCGCTTAAAAACAAAAAAGCAGGATTTTAAATCCTGCTTTTTTATAGGAGATTAGACACTGCTATCTTTATCTTTTGTATAACGATCTACAACGACACTAATCATCATATCGCCTTGCACATTGACCACTGTTCTCACAGTATCGAGTAGACGATCAATCGGAAGTAAAATTGCAATTGCTTCAGCTGGTAAACCTACAGACTGTAAAACCATAATCATGGTGACCATACCCGCACTCGGAATTCCAGGTGCACCGAGCGATGCAATCATTGCTGTTAAGCACACGATAATTTGTTGTGTCAGGTTTAAATCTAGTCCCACTAAATTTGCCACAAAGAGTGCAGCTGCAGCTTCATATAGTGCAGTACCATCCATATTAAGCTGCGTACCTAAAGGAATCACAAAGCCCGCTGTTTGAGGGCGTACACCTAAGTTTTCTTGTGCGCATTTCATACTAAGCGGCATCGTGGCAGAGCTAGAACTGGTGGCAAATGCAGTGATCAGCGCTGTACGTGTTCCTTTGAAAAAAGTCCAAGGACTCATACGACCAAAAATCCAAAGTAGTAGCGGTAAAACAACAGCGCCATGAAAAATGGTAGTCCCCGTTACGACAACAGCAAACTCAGCCAAACGACTTAATACCGAAATATCTTCCGTTGCCATTAACTTTGCCAATAGAGCAAAAATACCTAAAGGTGCCAGCTTCATCACCCAGCCAACTAACATCATCATCATTTCAAAAAATTGATGACTCAATACGCGAATACTTTTGAAACGCTCACCACCATGGACTAGCGCAACACCAACAAATAGTGCAAACACCACAACAGCTAAAACATTACCGTCGCTAAATGCTTTAAATGGGTTGATTAATGTATTTTGAATAAAGTTGGTGAAAAAACTTGCAGGGTTTAAACTATCGGGCGCCTGATAATTTTGCATAGACGTTTGGAAAATAGAAATATCTATACCGCGCCCTACTTCAAATAGATGAGCACAACTTATACCTAAAATTAAAGCCAATGTTGTTGTGGTCAAACAACATAAAAAGGTAATTTTCCAGACTGGACCTAGCTGGCCACCTGCCTGCAAATTAGAGACACCCACAACAATCGAGCTAAAAATCAAAGGTACCAACAACATTTTAAGCAGCCCAATAAAGACACTACTTAATATGCCTAGCCCATATAAACTATGTTTTACAAACGCAGTATCGGGATACAACGTTAATAAGAAACCAAAGGCTAAGCCTAAAATGGCAGCAATAAGAATTTGTGTGTTTAAGTTCATATCAGCATTATTTTTTTCAGTTGGCAATCCTTTTGCAAATATGACATGAGCTTGCTTTTCATACGAGCAATTTTTTGTCACATCGTTTCAATTAAAAATAAAAAAGCCATCTGATGAGATGGCTTTATAAATGAGTTTATTGCGTTTCAATTTCCCGCAAACGAATTAAACCCTCTTGCACGGTACTGCAAACAAGTTGGCCATTTTGCCACATACGGCCAAAGTTTAAACCGCGAGAAGCTGCGCTGACTGTTGCTTCCATATCGTAAAGCATCCATTCATCAGCGCGCAGCGGACGATGGAAATAAATTGCATGATCAATACTTGCACACTGCAAACTTGGAGAAATATAACTGAGCCCATGCGGTCTTAAAGCCGTTGTCATTAAGGTAAAGTCTGAATAAAACGCAACAATCGCTTGATGCAGAGCGATATCATCTAATTGTTTTGGAATACGGTCATGCGTGCGGATATAGTGCGCATTATAAGGAGCTTCAGGTTGCGGTTGAAACGGATTTACCGGATCAATTGGGCGAATCTCTACGTGGCGCTCACGCATGAAGCTAGCGCGAACATTTTCCGGTACAAAGTTTAGAATACCTTCTTTGAGTTCATTTTCAGATTTAAGAGTCTCTGGTGCAGGGTAGTCTGGTTCTTGATGTTGATAATTCAGCCCTTCTTCTGGATTAGCAAAAGAAACCATCGCCGAAAATATAACTCGCCCATGCTGAACTGCACGAACCTGACGACTTACAAAACTCTTCCCATCACGTAAACGGTCTACTTCATAGATAATTGGGGCATTAATATCGCCACCATATAAAAAATATGCATGTAAAGAATGCGCGGGACGATCAGTTGTATAAGATGCCGCACGTAAAGCCTGACCCAAAACCTGTCCACCAAAGACACGTTTGCCGACAAGATTACGGCTTATGCCACGGTAAATATTTTCTTCTAGCTTTTCTAAAGTAAGAAGATCGACAAGTTCTTGGGTTAACGCATTCATGAGAGATACCTTCATATTTCAGGTAAAAAATCGTATTAAAGTACAGATGTGTAGAATCTATTGTGCCATAAAAAACTATTTGAACATGGAACAATCAGTCAACTTCTGACGAACATTGCTCATATAACAGCTAAAAATACGATTTTTAACGATAAAATATGCCAAAAGCATTATAATTTATAAGAAAGTAGCATATTGTTTTTTTTAATAAATGCCGCAAAATAATTACCCTCTGCATTTGGTGCTGGGATTTGTCTTTAAGAAGTAGGAGTTCTTATGTCCAAGAGTGGGTTTGGTCAAATGTATCGTCGGCTTTCGAGTAAACTACTTGACCTCGTGGTAACACCACATGTTCTTGGGGAAGTTCCTACTGAACCAGTATCAGAAACAACAGAAACAGAAGCAAAGACTGAGCGCCAAAAAGTGGTTTGCTATGTCTTGCAAAACCATTCTAGAAGCAATGCTTTAGTGGTTGATGGGGAAACGCGTCGTTTAAATTTAAAACCTGCGTTAGATCCATTAGTTGTTGGCGCTCATCAGGAAAAAGCATCAGTTTTATTTTTACAGCACAATGATGAAAATAATTTACTGAATCCGCCTCCTCATGCTTTTCCACCACGCTTAATAAAATTGATTGAAGTTTTACAAGAAAATCCTGAACTTGATATAGAACTTGTTCCGGTTACAGTTTTATGGGGCCGTTCGCCAGATAAAGAAGATTCTTGGTTTAAATTATTATTTTCCGACACATGGGCAACGCCAAGCACAGTTAAGCAGTTGGTTAATATTGGTTTGCATGGTCGTCAATCTTATTTAGAGTTTCATGAACCGCAATCGCTACGTGAATTGGTTGAATATGCCCAGCAGCATTATCCAAATCTTTCACCAGCAACTTATATTGTAAGTACGTTAAATGATTATTTAGACCGTCAGCGTGAAGTGGTGCTAGGTCCCGATTTATCGGATCGCCGTAATGTCATGCAGTCAGTCGTAAAATCTCGTGATGTTCAAGAGGCAATCCGCCGTGAAAGTATTCGCGGAAAAGTGAGCATGCTTGAAGCGGAACGCCGTGCGATTGGTTATGTGAATGAAATCGTATCGGATTATTCACATTCAGCAGTGCGCTTTGCTGACCTTGCCTTAACGCGCTTATGGACTCAGCTTTATGACGGCGTAGAAGTACATAACTTTAGTACAGTTCGTGAGCTGGCAAAAGACTATGAAGTTGTCTACACACCTTGCCACCGCAGTCACATTGATTATTTATTATTGTCATATGTGATCTATAAACGTGGATTGATGGTTCCGTATATTGCTGCGGGTGATAACTTAAACTTACCATTTGTTGGGCAGCTTTTACGTGGAGGCGGTGCATTCTTTATTCGCCGTTCTTTCCGCGGTAATGGTCTATACACCACTGTATTTAAAGAATACTTATATAGCATCTTGTCACGTAATACCCCACTTGAATACTTTATTGAAGGTGGACGTTCACGTACAGGACGCCTATTACCGCCTAAAACCGGTATGCTTGCCATGACAGTTCACAGCCATTTACGTGGCCGTGCTAAACCAATCGTTTTCTTACCAACTTATATTGGTTATGAACGACTCATGGAAGGCTCTACTTACGTAGGTGAAATGCAAGGTAAGCCAAAAGAAGCCGAATCTATTTTTGGTATTGTGAAAACCTTACGAAAAATTGAACGTATCTTTGGTAAAGTCCACGTAAACTTTGGTGAACCTGTTTTCCTTGATGATCTGCTTAAGCAACATAATGCAGAAAACGTTTACATCGAGAAAAATGACGACCCAATCCCTCAAGCTGTTTCAGATGCGGTAAATAGCTCTGCACACGCAATTTTAGAAAATATTAACCGAGCGGTGGTCATTAACCCTGTCTCTTTACTTTCTATTATTTTGCTTGCAACGCCAAAGCATACGCTTGATGAAGAAATCTGTATTAAGCAACTTGAAGCTTATCGTAACTTGGCATCAAACTTCCCATATGACCAACGTATGGAAGTAACGCCACTTTCTGGTAAAGAAATTATTGCGTATGGTTTAAAGCTTAAACTTATCAAACGAGTTCAGCATGCGCTTGGCGATATTATTGCGATTGAAGATAATCAAGCCGTTCTTTTGACTTACTTCCGCAATAACATTTTGCACGCCTTTGTTTTACCATCATTGGTGGCTTCACTTGTTGAACATAATGGAAAGATCAGTCGTTCAGATTTAACCAATGTCATCTATACGCTCTATCCATTCTTGAAAGCTGAGTTATTCCTTAAATGGAAGAGTAGCGAGCTTAAGGCACAAATTGAGCAATATGCTGATGCGTTAGTTCAATCAAACCTTATCCAACAAGACGATGAAGGTAACCTGATTAGCTCTGCACCAAATACAGAAGAACATAATCAGCTTGTTGTTTTAGCTACTCCTGTTAAGCAAAGTCTTGAGCGTTACTACATGACGCTTGCGCTCATTACTCAACGCGGTTCGGGGAATATTTCTGCGAAACAAGTTGAAGAGTTAAGTCATCTACTCGGACAACGTTTGTCTGTCCTCTATGAATTTAATTCGCCAGAGTTCTTCGATAAAGCTTTATTCCAAAGCTTCTTAAAAGTACTTACACAGCAAAATTACATTCGTACTAACGATCAAGGCCAAATTGAGTTTGATGATAACTTCCGTCAAATGGCTGCTGGTGCACAGTTGGTGCTTGATGAAGTAACCTTGCAAATGTTACAGCACATCACCACCTTTACCGACGAAGAGTTAAAAGATGCTCTTGAAGCAATGGCATCTCAACAAGCTAAACGTCGCTTAAAACGTAAAAAAGCTTAAAGTCTCCAAACAAAATAAAAGGCAACTTCGGTTGCCTTTTATTTTATTAACGAATTGGGCATTCAAAATAACGTGGATCATCCATGCACCGCAGACGCTTCATAAGTTGAACAAAATAAGCATCGTAGTAACCTGAAAGGACGTACTGATTACGTATTTTGGCAACCATTACATCATAACTTTGTTTTTCATAAAAAGAGACATCCACCCAATAATAAGCAGGTAAATGATTTTCCCATTGTGTCGCACGGTTAGTCAGCAATTGGCTATTCTGAACAAACCATCCCCGAATTTTTCGGCCAAAATTAGCAGGATAAGCTTGCGGTTTAATAATTAAATTGACCCCAAAATATGCCAAAGGAAAATTGATAACTTGAGTATCTTGTCCAAATTCTTTTTGTAAGTTATATGGCAATAAGCCATACACAGGAGCAGGAACAATATCGATTTTATTTTGCTTAAACTGCACAATCGCGTTAGATAAATCAACATAAACTGGCCGAGCACCTACACTTCGTACCAATGCTTGTTGCGGTGGATTATTGGGTAACACACCAATACGTTGATTTCTTAATTGAGCGACTCTAGAAAGTTTCTTATTTTTTAAAACCATGTAAGCAGTTCCAATAGGAATCATTCCTACAGCTTCATAGTCCTTAGAAACCAGTCTTTTCTCAATTGTAGGGTGATTTAAAAGCTGCAAGAAGCTTTTGGCTGTACGATTATTAGGAATTAGTCCTATACCCGCGGTACTCCCCATAAACTGGTTATAACGATAAGTATTGAAATTGGATGCAGCTAGACCAGAACATTTCCCATCATCAAAAGCTTGTATCGCCTGCTGTTCTTTTTGATAGGTAACTACTTTAAATTTGACTTGATATTGCTGGGCATATAGCCGAATGTCATTTAAACGGCGAGTAATATCCCCTTGGGACCCAATAGGATCATATGCACACCACACCTGATCCTCAGCCCAACTCGCAACAGCTAATACGCTCAAAATCAGAGCTAAACAAATTTTTTTCACTTTCAACCTTTTTATCTTTATCGGCAATTTGACTGCCTCATCAGGTATTTCTGTTCTTATTTAAAGTTTAATCAAAATTTTATTTAGTACCATGAACATTTAAACATAATAAATAGTCATTAAAGCAAATTGGATGCTCTAACTGAAAACCCGTTGCTGGCAAATATTTCGCATAAATTCTTTTACCTGAAATTTGGCTTGATTCCAAAGTTAACTCTGGCAATCCTAATTGTTTTTGAAACCAGACTATAACTTCATGTAATGGTAATGGCTGGTTATTCGTCACAATATAGCTCGCTTGATGAGTTTCGTAGTCAGCCATAAAAGCTAAAAATCTTGCTAAATCATCAATATGTATTCGATTGCTATAATGTATGTTTGGATAATTTTGATTATTTTCAGCCATTTTCTTTAAACGGGCAACAGAAGTTCCATAAATACCAGTAGGGCGAATAATTACAGATTGGGCTGGATAATGTTTCTGCCAGAGTAGCTCCATATTACGTAATATATGGCCTTGTTCATCACTTGGATGAATTTCACTAAAATCATCAATGATCTCCCCCGCATTTTCACCATAAACTCGCGTCGACGAAACAACGATTATTTTTTTTACCGGATGTATTTTTAATGCTTCTCGAATCGGTTCAATACTATCTACATAAGTATGCTGGTAGCCCTCAACCGTACTCTCGTTTGGAGAAAGTAAAATATACACGATATCTACAGGTTCAATTTGACTCAAATCAAGCGAAAAAATATCTTGGACAAGATGTGTTGCGTAACTATCCGTTTTTACACTACGGCTGATTGTGGTAATTTGATGTTCTTTCTCAAATAGTTGTTTAGCAACACGCTGAGATGTTTTACCATAACCGATAAATAATATATGCATAGAAAACTCGTTGAGGGGACATGACTTCAGTCCATCAGTTACAAGGCGTTGGATCGGCTTCAGCAGCCCTGCTCGAAAAACTAAATATTTTTACCACAGATGATTTACTGTTTCATCTGCCACGTGATTATGAAGACCGAAGTACGATTATTCCAATGAATCAACTTGTGGTTGGACGGAGCTATTTGCTAGAAGGTGAAGTCAAATCAATTGACTTCCCTCCGGGAAAAAGAAAATCCATGGCAGCTTTGGTGCAAGATGAATTTGGTAAAGTCACCTTACGCTTTTATCATATTTATAAAAACCTGACTGACAAAATAAAACCTGGTCATCGCTTACGTATTTTTGGTGAAGTTCGTGTAGGTGCTCGCGGCCTTGAGATGTATCATCCTGAAATTCAGCTCATTCATGAACATACACCTCTACCAAAAACTCAGCTGACAGCAATTTATCCAAGTACGGATGGGCTGACTCAGCCTAAATTACGCGAATACGTTAAACAAGCTTTAAAGCATCACAGTGATGCCCTACCAGAGTTACTTCCAAAACAATATACCAATGGCTATGCGCTGAAAGAGGCTTTGTATTACATTCATGAGCCTCCGGTTGATGCCAATATGCTCCAATTGGCCCAAGGATCTCATCCTGCGCAGCAACGGCTTATTTTTGAAGAACTGGTTGCACATCAAATTAGTTTACTTAATCGCCGTGCTTATATTCGTCAAATTGCATCACCTGCTTTTTCAAGCAGCAAAATATTAGCTAAAAAGCTATTAGAAGCTTTACCTTTTCAAATGACCAATGCACAAAAACGTGTATCTAAAGAAATTTTAAATGACTTAAAACAGCACCAACCTATGCTACGCCTAGTGCAAGGTGACGTAGGTGCTGGAAAGACCTTAGTTGCTGCTGTGGCCGCGTGCCATGCTTTAGAAGCCGATTGGCAGGTTGCATTAATGGCTCCTACTGAAATTCTGGCAGAACAGCATTATTTGAATTTTAAACGTTGGTTTGAACCATTAGGCATTACAGTTGCCTGGTTGTCTGGTAAACAAAAAGGTAAAGCCCGCGCTCAAGCAGAACAACAAATTAAAGAAGGTCACGCAGAACTTATTGTGGGTACTCATGCCTTATTTCAAGACAATGTTGGTTTTGCTAAATTAGGACTCGTAATTATTGATGAACAACATCGCTTTGGTGTAGATCAGCGTTTAGCTCTACGTAATAAAGGTGCTGAGCAGTTCACCCCACATCAACTCGTCATGACGGCCACTCCCATTCCAAGAACTCTAGCAATGAGTGCATATGGTGATTTGGACACGTCAATTATTGATGAGTTACCTCCGGGCCGTACTCCAATTCAAACGGTTACCATTCCTCTTGATCGTCGAGAAGAAGTACTGCAACGTATTGCTTCAAATTGCAGAGATGGAAAACAGGCGTATTGGGTATGCACACTAGTTGAGCAGTCTGAGACTTTAGATGCTCAAGCAGCAGAAGCCACCTATCAGGAAATGAAAGAACGCTTTCCTGAACTCAACATTGGCTTGGTGCATGGCAAAATGAAAGCTGACGAAAAGCAAGCTGTTATGCAAGCATTTAAAAATAATGAATTACAACTTCTTATCGCAACAACAGTTATTGAAGTTGGAGTCGATGTTCCTAACTCCTCTATTATGGTGATTGAAAATGCTGAGCGTTTGGGCCTTTCTCAGTTACATCAATTACGTGGTCGTGTAGGTCGAGGCGCTCAAGCCAGCTTTTGTGTACTTCTATATAAAACGCCTCTTTCACAAAATGGGCAAGAGAGACTTTCTATTTTAAGAGAAAGTAATGATGGCTTTGTGATTGCAGAAAAAGATCTAGAGTTACGCGGACCGGGTGAATTACTAGGGACTAAACAAACTGGCGATATGGGATTTAGAGTTGCTCGGTTAGAGCGAGATGATCACTTACTGAGTCAAGCTCACTATGTAGCACAGCAAGTTTTAAAAGATTATCCAGAACAGGCAGATGCTCTATTAAAGCGCTGGCTTCCTGAGGCACCTCGCTACGCCTATGTTTAGTTTTTTAAACGTCCAACATCTTATTCAACTATTTTCACCTTGCTCATTGTGCGAGTTAGGGGTGCGAGAAAAATATTCACTTTGTAAAGACTGTTGGGAACAGCTGCCTTGGCTTAAACAAACGATTCAACGTAATAATCAATCTGTGCTTGTGGCCTGTGACTATGCTTATCCAGTTAACCGAATTATTCAGCAGTTTAAATATGAACAAAAATTACATTATCAAATCTTATTAGGGGAAATTTTAAAACAATTAAAATTTCCTAAAGTACAAGCTATTGTACCCATGCCTATTTCCAATCAACGTTTAATTGAACGTGGTTTTAATCAGTCATTATTACTTGCCAATATTTTAAGCAAACACTTAAAAATACCTGTTTGGCAACCAATTCAACGTTTAAACGAACATTCTCAAAAAGGTCTTTCTCGACTAGAACGTTTTGAAAATATAGAACAACAATTTGTACCTCATCATAAAGAGAAACGACGTTATCGCCGTGTTCTCATTATTGATGACGTAATAACCACAGGAAGCTCTATTCATGCGCTCAGTCAAGCCCTTAAACAATTAGGCTGTACATCTATTCACATGGCTTGCCTAGCGGCAACACTAAAGAATTAGGCTATTGCACTATAGATAAATACTCTTCACACCAAGGAATGACAATTTCTTTGGTTAATGGTGCAAGTTGAGTTTCCGAATCATTTAAATCTATCCACTTCATTTCTGCAATTTCAGCTGCAATTTTAGGTGCTTGATCGAGCTGAACTAGATATAAATGGCTTACTAAAATATGATCTGGCTCATTGGCAGCTGCAGTTTCGAAATGGCCAATAAATTGCTCAATCACACAAGAGCTACCTACTTCCTCTAAAATTTCTCGCTGCATGGTGATCTCTGGTGCCTCATTGGGTTCCAGCTTGCCACCTACTTGCATAAAAGCTTGAGTATTTTGCTTTCTTACGAGCAATAACTGATTTTGCTCATTTAAGATCACTGCGGCAGCGACCGTGATTGTTTTCACCTATTTAACCTCGTTTATGGTTGAACATCTGCATTTGTCCATTTTGGAGCAGGAGCCTGATATTGCTCAAACTGTTGAAGAATATCTTCAATGTTGTCTGATGCGATCAATTTATCAACGAACCGTGCTTGGCTAAATCCATTATCTACTGTTCCTTGGATCATTTTAAGTAAATCTTCATAAAAACCCGCTACATTTAAGAAAGCACATGGCTTTTGATGAATCCCTAATTGCGCCCAAGTCCATTGTTCAAAGATTTCTTCCAATGTACCTGCGCCACCCGGCAAAGCAATAAAGCCATCTGAAAGATCCGCCATTTTAGTTTTACGCTCATGCATATTTTCGACCACATATAATCTGGTTAAGCCCGGATGAGCTAACTCACGATCGACTAAAGCACGAGGGATCACGCCAATGACTTGTCCACCTGCTTGTAAGGCACTATCGGCAACGACACCCATTAGACCTGAGCGACCACCACCATAAACCAAGGTCTTACCTTGTTTTGCAATAGCCTCGCCTGTAGCTTGGGCAATTTGTTGGAAAATTGGGTTTGAACCAAGAGATGAACCACAGAAAATACAAATTGATTTCATAGTGTAAAAAAACCGTTTTATTGAACTGTCATGCTGACAAACTAAACTATCGATAGAGTTTTTTTTTGCAAAATAGCGTATTGGCAAGTGTTTTTCGGCAAATCCTTGTCTAAAATACACCCATCCATTTCCATCAGACTGCGTGAGGAAAAAAGACACATGCTTGAAGCCTTTTATGCCACAGAACGCGGAAGTCTGGAAGATGCCACCATCAATGGTGGATTTGATCTACATCCCGAATTAGTCTGGCTTGATCTTATTGCACCCTCACAAGAAGAGCAACAATGGGTATTAGATGCCTATGACCAAAACTTACCAACACTAAAGTCGCTTGAAGATATTTCATCCTCTGCCCGATTTTACCGTGATGATGACGGTATTTTGCATATCAGTACTTATTTTTTAACGAAAAATAAAAATTATCAGGTAGATGGTGACGCAGAAGACTCATCACACATTTTAGCAATGGTGCAAACGGTCGCTTTCATTTTACATAAGGACCGCCTGTTCACGATGCGCGGGGAAAAGTTAGTTGCTTTTCGCGCCTTTCGTGCACGTGCTCGTCGAAATGACTATGACATGGACTATAAAGATCCTACATGGATTTTATTGGGCCTTCTTGAAGCAAAACTCGATGAGCTTGCGGATATCTTAGAAGATATCCACAAAGATTTAGAAAAATACTCCACAGAGGTTCTAAATAACCACCAACGTGAAAAAATTCTAGATCTTGATGACATGATTACACGCCTTGCTCAACAAGAAGATATGCTAGGAAAAGCTCAGCTCTGTCTCATTGATTTACGACGTGTGCTCACATTCTTATCGCGTCCGCGAGCATTAGGCAGTCACATCTATGATGCCGACATTCGAGAACTAAGTGAGGATGTGCGCTCACTGGTAGAACATGATGCCTTCTTATTCCAAAAAGTACGATTCTTACTTGATACGACTTCCGGATTCATTAATACCGAACAGAATGACACGATTCGTCGATTCTCGATCTTGCCAAGCATGTTAGCTCCACCTATGCTCATTGCCAGTATTTATGGCATGAACACAGATGTATTACCTTTTGCGCATGGCACGACTAGCTTCTTCGTTGTATTACTCATTATCATGGGTTTCTTTATTGGTCCAATTATTTACTTCCGCTGGAAAAAATGGATTTAAGCTTTGTAATAAAATGCTAATTTCAAGCATAAAAAAGCACCTAAATATAGGTGCTTTTTTATATCTTAAACATCAGATCAGATGCAGATCTTCCTGCAAATGGCAAGCTTGAATGATCTTCAGCATTTTCTCGGGTACATTTTTAAAATGCAAACCAGTATTTTTTGGAGTTTCTCGTAACCATTGAACTAAAACAGCCAATGCCAAGGTACTACCATGCTCAAGCTCAGTTAAGTCTACCACTAGAGGGAAGCTTTGCTGCTTCTTTATGATAGCCAAACCTGCTTGATACTGTTGTTCCGCATTTTCAAAATCAATTTTTCCCGAAACAACCAATTGTTGGTTGAGATACTGAACCACTCGTCACCTACTTATTTCTGTTTGTTTTGATTAACAGCTGCGTCTGCATCAGGTTGGAACGTTGCAATTGCTTTATTTAAATCACCGCCATTGCGTTTCACTGTTGCAGCAAACTGATTACGGAACTGTAATCCTAAATCAATACCAGAAACATTGATATTACGGATTTTCCACTGAGTACCTTTGTCAGCTAACTGGAAAGAGACAGGAATTTTTTCACCATTGTGATTAAAGTCCAATGTCACTACAGGGTTTTTACCCGCAGTTGCCTTGTAAGGACGCATGGTATAGCTTTGATTCGTATATTTAGCAAATGCACTGCCGTAATTTTCAATTAATGTATTACGGAAATTCGTTTCAAACTGAGCACGTTGTGCAGCTGTACTATACTGATTCGTCGCATAAGTACCCATCACAATACGAGTGAACGCTTGTGAATCTACATACGGGTCTAAATTCTGACGTACAATCGTTTTTACCAACGCAGGATTGCTTTGTAATTTTGCATGATCTGCTTTTAAACGAGCGATCAAGCCATCAGCAACACGCTTAATAAAATCAGGTGGTGCTTCTGAAGGCGCAGCAAATGCTGTACCTGCAATCATCGTAGACAAAAGACTTGCTGTCAGGGTTTGTTTAAACAACGTATTCACCTGGAACTACTCCTTCAAATAATCTTTTACTCAACAAATGATGTTTGTGCACTATCATTATTAGTGCTTGCAGGAGTACCTGCATCTGTTGAGGCTGAACCAGCGGCAACTTTACCTGCACCACCGCCAGTAATAAATTTACTAATTAAATCTTCTAAATCCATGGTTCCTTGAGTATTTGAAATCACATCGCCACGTTTAAGATAGTTTAAGCCACCACCCGGAACGACTTTCAAATATTTCTCACCCAACAAACCATTCGTTGCTACCATTATATAAGCATCTTCATCAATACTTGTGATGGAGTTCATGTTACTGGTCAGTTGCTGTTCCATTGCTTTTTGTTGCTCTGGAGAAGCTTGCGTGTAGTCAGAACTATAACGGAGTTCATCTAAAGCATTTTTTTGAACTTCTTTTAGCTGTTCAGCATTAAAACTTGTCAACTTCCCATCTAAATCAAATGTTACGGTAGCTAAACGCGTAACTGGATCAAGAGTAATTGAATCAACACGACCAATTGTGACACCGCTCATCGTTACTTTAGCACGAGGCTTTAAACCATTGACGTTATCAAACTGAGCCTTCATGGTATAACTATCATTTAAGTTGGTACCCACAAGGCCACTAACTTTCATGGCTAAAAAGAACAGGGCAATACCGAAGATAATAACAAAGATACCTACGGCCAGCTCACTACTACGTGATTTCATTAAATCCCTCCGAACATGACCGCAGTCAACACGAAATCAAAACCTAAAACACATAATGAAGAATATACAACTGTTCTCGTCATTGCAGTTGCGATTCCTTCTGGAGTCGGATCACACGCATATCCTTGATATACCGCAATCCATGTACATAACAAAGCAAACACAATACTTTTGATAATGCCATTTACGACATCATGCCCAAATTGCACGTTGTTTTGCATTCCGCTCCAGAATGAGCCTTCATCGACGCCAAGAAAATCGACACCTACCATTTTGCCACCCACAATACCAATCGCAGCAAAAATGACAGTTAGCATGGGTAAACTGACCACTCCCGCCCAAAGACGTGGTGATACGATTTGTTTTAATGGGTCAACCCCAATCATTTCCATGCTGGCAAGTTGTTCACTTTGCTTCATTGAACCAATTTCTGCTGTTAATGCAGAACCTGCTCGACCAGCAAATAATAAAGCAGCAACTACTGGTGCCAATTCACGCAGCAATGTTAAAGACACCATAGTACCTAGCATTGATTCACTGCCGACGTTCACTAAAATTGAATATCCTTGCAAACCAAGTACCAAACCAATGAATAGGCCAGACACAGTAATAATTAACAAAGACATCACCCCTACCCGATGCATTTGGTAAATAAATCGCCCAAAACCACCAGATGAAGGAAAAGAAAAAATAATTTGTAAGAGCATTAGTGCCGCAACACCAATCCCTCGAATCCGCTCAATAACGAGTCTACCTAACCAGGCAATCGTATTCATGGACGAACCTCGTTATCTAAATAGGCTTGATGACTAAATTGGTATTCAACTGGTCCTTCTGCCGAACCTGTTAAGAATTGGCGCACAAATGGAGAAGCATATGCCTGTAACTCTTCTGGCGTTCCTTCCCCTTGAATTTTCCCTTCTGCTACAACGTAAATGTAATCAGCAATAGAAAGGATTTCAGGAACGTCATGCGAAACAATAATTGTGGTTAAATCTAAAGCTTCTCGCAATGAACGAATTAAACGTGTCAACACACCTTTTACAATCGGATCTTGCCCCGCAAAAGGTTCATCGTACATGATTAAATCAGGGTCAAGCGCGATTGCGCGTGCTAAAGCGACACGACGATTCATACCACCTGAAAGTTCTGTTGGCATTAACTGTTCAGAACCACGCAAACCTACCGATTCAAGTTTTAATGCAACCAGTTCAGCAATTAGATTTTCAGGAAGCTTGGTGTGGGCTCGAATTGGAAATGCCACATTTTCATAGACGGACATATCCGTAAATAAAGCACCGCTCTGGAATAACATTCCCATACGTGCGCGGGCTGAAAAAAGTTCCTGACGAGACATTTTGGCAATATCTTTACCGTCGAGCAAAACTTCGCCCTGATCAGGAACTAACTGTCCACCGATCAGACGTAATAATGTTGTTTTACCTGTACCAGAAGGTCCCATAATGGCCGTAATCTGGCCTCGACGTATATTTAAACTAATATTGTCATAAATGACGCGTTCCCCTCGATTAAAACTCAAATTTTTCACTTCAATAAGTGGTTGAGCCGAGAGAGGAGTTTTATTATTCATAATGGCAATCGTTCCTGCACTTTTATGCACGCATACTATAACACTGAAAATTAGCAAACTTGTTGTTATTTTGACACAAGCAAAGCTAACTTATTTGATCGAAATAGAAGAGGTATGTTCGTAAAAAGAAGTTAATTCAGAAATTTGAAACTGCTCAATAGAAGTCCCAGTTATAAAAGCATAGGCAAAATAAACCCCATTACACAAAACGAGTGCAATAAAAAGATAAGGCAAACCGTGCTGAACCAATAAGTTCTTCAACTGCGCCATTATTGTTTCTTTTCGTTTAATTTGACTCATTATTTAATAAAAAATTGAACTAATTCACACTTTGTTATTTTATAACAAAACTGAAAAATAAGAAAGGCCAGTATAAATACTGGCCTTTCTTTAAATAAATTCTTGATTAACGGTCGAATTTACGACGCGGTTTATCATCAAAACTACGACGTGGACGATCTTCACCACCGAAGCTACGTTTTGGACGATCTTCGCCACCAAACGCTGGACGCTCACCACGTGGTTTATCATCAAAGCTACGACGTGGTTTATCGTTGAAGCCACCTTCGCGACGTGGACGATCTGAGTTGAACTCACGACGTGGACGATCTTCGCCACCAAATGATGGACGTTCGCCACGAGGTTTATCATCAAAGCTACGACGTGGACGATCTTCACCACCGAAACTACGTTTTGGACGATCACCAAAACCATTTTCACGACGCGGTTTGTAATCTACACGGTTACCACGGTTGTCATCATTTGAGTCAAAACGCGGTTTATCGTTGAAACCACCTTCACGACGCGGACGATCTGAGTTGAACTCACGACGTGGACGATCTTCAAAACCACCTTCACGACGTGGGCGATCTGAATTGAACTCGCGACGTGGACGATCTTCACCACCGAATGGGCGTTCACCACGTGGTTTGTCATCGAAGCTACGACGTGAACGGTCATCACGACCACCTTCACGGCGTTTGAAGTTGCTTTCGCCTTCAAAGCGACGACCACCGCCAAAACCGCCACCACGACGACCATCACGACCACCGTTGCCGCCACGACCACGACCACCGCCATCACGACCTGAACGAGCAGGAGGTGGAGATGGCTCTAAGCCTTCAATTTCAGAAACACTTAAACGTGCATCTAAATAGTCTTCAAGCGCACGGATTTTACCGCGTTCACGATAAGTCGCTAAAGTAATTGCTTGACCTGTACGACCAGCACGACCTGTACGACCAATACGGTGTACATAGTCTTCGTGTTTCATTGGTAAACCGAAGTTAATTACGTGAGAAATTGTCGGTACGTCAAGACCACGTGCAGCAACGTCTGTTGCTACCAAGATTTTTGCACGACCTTCACGAATACTACGTAAACGACGGTTACGAACTGTTTGTGGCATTGCACCGTGAAGTGCAACTACAGAGTGACCTGCTTCTGCAAGTTCTTCAGCCAACATATCTGTATCTTCTTGAGTACTCGCGAATACAACCGCTTGATCAAGAGTTTCATCAGCCAACCAGTGAGTCAGAAGTTTCTTCTTATGTTCGAAACCGTCTGTCCAGTGTAAAGTTTGGGTGATGTCAGTGTTTGTGCTGTGACCTGTTTCAATTGCAATACGCTCAGGCTCATTCATCATGCGCTCAGCAAGACGAATAATACGGTCAGCGAAAGTTGCAGAGAACATTAATGTTTGACGACGGTTACCAGCTAAATCACTGATCGCTTCTAAATCTTCTGAGAAGCCGAGGTCTAACATACGGTCAGCTTCGTCAACGATTAAAGCTTCAACTTTATCTAACTTTAATTGACGACGGTTAACTAAGTCTAATAAACGACCAGGAGTCGCAACGATAACTTGCGCACCTTTAAGCTGTTGGATTTGTTTACCAAAAGGCATACCACCCATGATTGCAGCAATACGAACACCTTTCATGTGACGTACAAAAGCAATCGCATCTTGGCTAACTTGTTGAGCCAATTCACGTGTTGGGCATAAAACTAAAATGTTAGGTTGGGTCACAGCTTTCATGCGTTCTTTGAACGGAACAAAAGTTTCTTGACCAGCTAAATTATGTAATGTCGGTAATAAAAATGCCGCAGTTTTACCAGAACCAGTCTGGCTAGATACTAGAAGGTCTTTTCCTTCTAAAGCTGCAGGAATAGATTGTTCTTGCACAGGAGTCGGGGTAGTAAAACCTAAACCTTCAAGCGCTTGTTGTAAGGTTTCATGCAAAGAAAATTCGGCAAAAGTTTTGCTCATAGAGAGTTTCACCCTAGTGGGTGCTCCATTTTTAATAAATACAAAATAGACATCGGCACAAAGCGGCAAAGCAAAGTTAGCTGAAACGTTTTTTCAGCAGCAATCCGAGTAACGACGATGTGGACTAAACGCACGCTTGATTACGGCCGAACCTGAAGAATCGCTGAGCGATCGGGGCGCAAGAAATGGTCCTCTCTATGGACAGCGTGCGCTTACAATGAATAGAACAGAATGTTCAGGTAATGAACGGAAATTTAAGTGCGTGGGCGGATTATAGCAGAAAGAAATTAAAAGTCATGTGTTTTAATCAACTTTCTTCATATTTATTGAACTCCGTAATATTTACCTATGGCTTAAAAAAATAAAACCCTCTGATAAAAGAGGGTTTTATTTATAAATAATTAAATTATTTTGCAGCTTGAGCCCAAGCTGGAACTACAGTTTGCATTAAAGGTTTTAGCATTTTGAGTGAACTTGCAAGCACTTGACCATTTTCAAGAGATTCATTACCACCGCGTGCATCAACCACTACACCGCCTGCTTCTTTAATAATAAGCTCACCAGCAGCGATATCCCATGGTTTTAAACCAAGCTCAAAGAAACCATCAAAACGACCAGCAGCAACATATGCTAAATCTAGGGCAGCTGAACCACCACGACGAATTTGTGCGCCTGCTTGAGTAACAGCTAATAATGAAGCAAAGTGTTGTTCTGCATAAGATACGATCTCACCAGCACGTTTAGCACGGTAAGGATGGCCTACTGCCAAGAATGTATTTTCTAAAGTATCTTTTACATTTACACGAATACGGCGTTGGTTCATCACCGCGCCGCGACCGCGACTTGCAGAGAATAATTCGTCACGTACTGGGTCGTAGATTACGCCGTGCTGAGTAACGCCTTTATGCTGAACTGCAATAGAAATACAGAAATGAGGGAAACCATTAATAAAGTTTTGCGTGCCATCAAGTGGGTCGATTACCCAGCACCAGTCTGCATCGTGGCCTTTGCCTTCTTGCAAACCGAACTCTTCACCTAAGAAGCTATGGTTTTTATAACTTTTACGTAATGTATCAATCGTCAATTGTTCCAAATAACGATCTACACGTGTTACCGGGCCATCAATGCCTTTCTCTTCAACTTGCAAATCGAGTTTATGACGATTTTGATGCGCTTTTAAAAGCTCTTGACCAACTGTTTGAGCCGCACGCGCAGCCATAACCACCATAGGTTCCATTGAACACCCACTACAATACAAATTTGAAGATTTTGACAAAGAATAATGCATAAAAGCGCATACATTTTAGCAAATGAATGCGCTTTAGGGGAAAAAATGTTTCAAAAATTTTATTAAAGGCTTAAACCACCTGATTTAGCTTAAGCCAAGCTCGCTCAATCGAGCTCAAAATACCTTTAGCATCTAACCCACAATCTTGTAGCATTTGACCGTGTGACGCCTGTTGTAAGAACAAATCTGGCAGACCTAAATTAATAATAGGCTTCACAATTTGTTCTTGTGCCATGAACTCATTTACCGCACTGCCCGCACCACCCATAATTGCATGTTCTTCAACAGTGACAAATAAATGTGTGTGTTCAGCCAACTCACGAATAATTTTTTCATCAAGTGGTTTCACAAAACGCATATTTACAACGCGCACACCGACATCGTGTTTTTGTGCAAATTGCTCAGCAGCTTCTATGGCAACCATAACACGGCTACCAAATGCCAAAATCGTAATCTGCTCATCACAAGCAGGTTTAATTTCAGCAACGATTTCGGCTTTACCTAATTCAATAGCAGTTAACTCTTGCTGAATTTCAACCCCTACCCCTGCACCACGTGGGTAACGTACTGCCGCTGGACCATTATAGGCATAGGCAGTATGTAGCATTTGACGACATTCATTTTCATCTTTTGGTGCCATGATGACCATGTTTGGGACTGTACGCATGTATGCATAATCATATGCACCTGCATGAGTTGGACCATCTTCACCCACCAAACCAGCACGGTCAATACCGAAAGTTACATCAAGATTTTGTAATGCAACATCATGAATAAGTTGGTCATAACCACGCTGTAAGAATGTTGAATAGATTGCAACAACCGGTTTTAACCCTTCACACGCCATCCCTGCTGCAAGTGTTACTGCATGCTGTTCAGCAATTGCAACATCGAAGAAGCGCTTTGGAAATTCTTTAGCAAACTTAACCATGCCTGAGCCTTCGCACATAGCTGGAGTAATCGCTAATAAACGTTCATCTTGTGCAGCTTCGTCACACAACCATTGACCAAATACATCTGAATATTTTGGCGGTGTTTTACCCGCTGAAGTCGCATTAACTTTACTAATTGCATGGTAGGTAATTGGGTCAGCTTCTGCCGGGGTAAAGCCCTTACCTTTTTTAGTATAAACGTGGACTAAGCGTGGACCTTTACGTTTTTTTAATGCATTAAATACTTGAACAAGTTGATTTACATCATGCCCATCGAAAGGACCGAAGTAATCGAAACCAATAGCTTTAAATAAATTATCGGCCGCATCTGTTGCCGATTGATGTAAACGAGAGTTGTACGTCCATTTCGGATGTGGCTGTACATACGCCTCACCATGTTCATCGACATTGACTAAATGGCCTTTTTCCCAAATTGCAGCTAAATGCTTAGCAAAGCCACCTGTGCTACAAGAAATCGACATGTCATTGTCATTAAGTACAACAATTAAATCAGCGTCATGTGCGACAGCATCGTTCATGGCTTCAAATGCCATACCTGCCGTCATTGCACCATCACCAACAATACATACCACATCACATGGGTCGTTTTGATAGCGACGCGCTAAAGACATTCCTAAACCTGCTGAAATCGCAGTGGATGAATGCCCTACACCAAAGGTATCAAAAACTGATTCTTCTCTAGCTGGAAATGCTGCTAAACCGTTTTTAGCACGGATGGTTGTCATTTGCTCACGACGACCAGTCAGGACTTTGTGCGGATACGCCTGATGTCCTACATCCCAAACTAATCGGTCATTTGGAGTATTAAAGCAATAATGCAGCGCAACCGTCAGCTCAACCACGCCGAGGTTAGCACCGAAATGGCCACCACTCTGGCCTGCTGCATATAAAATATATTGACGCAACTCATCAGCCACTTGAACCAATTGGCTATGCTCGAGCTGACGTAATTGTTGAGGATGATCAATTGCATCTAACAATGGCGTAACAGGGCGTTGAGTTGGAATTTCGGTATACAACATATGTGGCAAAGCCTTTATAAGCCTGGCAAATCCTAAGCTGGGTCAAAATGGGTCGATCATACAATCGAATGAAGTCACCTTCAATCAGCCACATTTGCGAACGAGGTCATGCAAAGCAGTCTCTCATACAGTATGGGTATGGTTGGCAGATTATCCTGAATAATCTGACTATTTATCAACTATTATCGTCTTCTTTATACAAAAAAGAAAACCTTAGTGCTCAAAATGATTATGACAATTCGACCAATCTCCCAGCATTACGCTATACTTTAAACCGTTTTCGGTTAAAAGATGAGTTAATCTGTGCCTATAGAGTTCATTGCAACATCAAAACTCCCGACCGCTTTTGGTGAATTCAATATTTCTGTGTTTCAAGATCCGGTATCAGGGGAAGAACATGTGGCACTTTCTAAAGGGTTAGAAAATCCACCCACAGGCCCTGTTTTAGTACGTGTTCATTCAGAATGCTTAACAGGTGATGCTTTTGCGTCATTAAAATGTGACTGCGGCCCTCAATTACAGGCAACTCAAAAGCTCATCAACGAAGCAGGTCAAGGCGTTATTTTATATTTACGCCAAGAAGGCCGTGGTATTGGGCTCACAAATAAAATTCGTGCCTATGCCTTGCAAGATCAAGGGCATGACACGGTAGATGCAAATTTACTTTTAAATTTACCCGCCGATGCACGCCGTTACGACATGTGCAGCATTATGCTCGATCACTTAAAAGTAAAAGAAGTTAAGTTAATTACTAACAATCCTTTGAAAATTCAGGCACTCAAGGACCAAGGTATTAATGTGGTTGGTCGTGTTCCATTAACCGTTGGACGTAACCCCTTTAATGAACAATATTTAAAAACTAAACGTGAACGGATGGATCATCTTTATCAAAAAGATGATTTCTAAAAAATTAGAAATTTAAAAATAATTAAAAGGGATTTTTAAGACATTTCTTAAAAATCCCTTACTTTTTTTATGGTTTTGTGTTTTGATGTATCTATCTCCTATCTCAATCATCTTTGAGGGTCACTATGCAGCATCCGACTTCAACAGATATTCAACGTGTCCGCGAATTTCTCCTCGATTTACAAGCCCGTATATGTGCTGGTTTAGAACAACAAGAAAAAGCTGGGGGCGGTACGAGTGAATTTATTATTGATGATTGGGAACGTCCAGAAGGTGGTGGTGGCCGTTCACGAGTTTTGCAAAATGGCACCGTGATTGAAAAAGGTGGTGTGATGTTTTCTCACATCAATATTAGTAAACTGCCCGCTTCTGCTACAGAAAGACACCCTCAAATTGCTGGTGCTAAAGCTCAAGCGCTTGGTGTGTCATTGGTGATTCATCCTAAAAACCCCAATATTCCAACTTCTCATGCCAATGTACGTTTATTCGTTGCGGAACGTGAAGGTCAAGATCCGATTTGGTGGTTTGGTGGTGGTTTTGACTTAACACCGTTCTATCCAGATGAACAAGATGTTATCGATTGGCATCAAGCCGCATACGATCTATGTCAACCTTTTGGAGACAATGTCTACACTGAACATAAAAAATGGTGTGATGACTACTTCTATTTAAAACATCGTGATGAACAGCGCGGTGTCGGTGGTTTATTCTTTGATGATTTAAATTGCTGGGATTTCGAAACCTGCTTTAAATATATCCAAGCTGTAGGCAATGGTTATTTAAATGCCATTCTACCAATTTTTGAAAAACACCGTGAACAGCCTTACACCGAAGCTCAAAGAGAGTTCCAGCTCTACCGTCGTGGTAGATATGTCGAATATAACTTAGTCTACGACCGCGGAACATTATTTGGCTTACAAACAGGTGGACGTATCGAATCTATTTTAGTCAGCCTTCCTAACCTTGCAGGTTGGTCGTATCGTCCAGAATGGGATGAAGATTCACCAGAGAAACGTTTAACTGACTATTACCTAAAACCACGTGACTGGTTAAATCTAAAAGAAAAAGTCGCTTAATTTTTTGCTTTTTGGAGATTCTTTGGCTTCCACCCTAGAGAATCTCCTTTTTTATTTTCAATTTTCTGAACCTCATTCAAATATTTTTTCTTATTCTAATTTGGCTTATAGTGAGGCCTACTGAAAATTCAGTACAGACTTTATCTGCCTCATGCCATTTTAAAATTTTGGATATAAGAATGACCAAACAGTTTGCAGTAATTGGCAACCCAATCGAACAATCACGCTCTCCTGAATTGCATCATGCTTTCGCTCAAAAAACTGGTGTTGACCTAGACTACCAAAAACGTCTTGCACCTCTTGATGGTTTTGAATCGAGTATGCGTAGTTTCTTTGAAAATGGCGGAAGTGGCATGAATGTTACCGTACCATTTAAAGAACAGGCTTTTGCTTTGTGTGATGTGCTGACTGAACGTGCTCAAATTGCCAAAGCCGTAAATACACTATGGATGGAAAATGGCAAATTGCATGGTGACAATACAGATGGCCAAGGCTTAGTTGCCGCAATTCAAGCTTTAGATTGGAAGCTAGAAAATACTACTATTTTAATTTTAGGGGCTGGTGGTGCAACTCGTGGGGTTATTTACCCGCTTGTGCAGGCTGGCGCTAAAAAGATTGTGATTGCAAACCGGACGCTTGCTCGCGCTGAACAACTTGTAGACGACTTAAAAACAGCAGTCCCGCAAGCTCAATTACAAGCAATTTCTCTAAATGAGTTAGAAGGGAAATTTGATATTGTCATTAATGCAACTTCTGCAAGTTTGTCTGGTGATGCTTTACAACTACCGGAAAATTTAGACTTCAAATATGCCTATGAAATGGCTTATGGCAAGCCATCTAGCTTTCTTGATCAAGCTAAACAACGCAACGTACCTTATGCAGAAGGTTTTGGCATGCTAGTCGGTCAAGCTATTGAAGCCTTTTATATCTGGAACGGCGTAAAACCAGAATTAAAAGATTTTCTATAAATCAAAAAAAAGAACCTACATCAGTAGGTTCTTTTTAGGCTCATCTTTTATTTTTTCGCTGTAACCATCTGCTTATAAACTTTTCGGAAAATCTCATAATCAATAAATTCGTTATGTTCAGGTTTTAAATTCTGAATTGTTTTTTCCGTAAGTTGCTGTTTACGTGCAGCGACATAGACCTTACCTAAAATATCTGCCGTTTGTGACAACAATTGTTTTTCTTCAGCAGAAGCACCATTTTGTTGTTCAAATTCTAATTGATACTGTTTTGAGAAAAGCTGCTCTGGTTGCTTATATTGTTTCTGTAGCTTTTGCCATGCTTCACGCCCAGCTTCACCTTGTATTGTTGTGATTACAATATGGTCCACAGCTCGACCTAAGTCATTATCAAATTGATCTTCTTGCTCAAGATGATGCTTTTTCTGTAATGTCTCGATACGTTCTAAAGCTTTACCTTGAGGATTATAAGTTTCTTCTTCAGAGAACCAGTAAGCATAAACCTCGGCAATTTCTTGTAACTGTTGAACTGAGTAATAATTAATATATGACGGTTTTCCAGCAGTCAATTTTGCAATAAAAACAGCCTTATACGTTTTGTCATAAGCATGCGTTGCATCATAAGTTTGGTTAGCCAACAGTGCTAGACTTGAATCTAAATCTTGTACATCGCTATGTGGGCCAACTGGATGTTCAGAAACATCACTCTGTCCAAGTTTTTCACTAAACCCTTTTATGAAGTTTTCAAATAAAGAACCTTTGCTTGCTTCTGCAACTGATTTCGCTTGTTTAAGTTGCTGCTGATTAATTGAGGTCGCTTTACCATAATTTAAAATTTGCATATCTGCTTTAATATTAAAGCGATGATTAAATTCAGATGGTGTATAGGCAATATCATAATCTGCGTTGACTAAACGGCCTTTTTCATCCAACCCTACATCAACCGTAATTGGATTTTTTTGTTTTGGTAAAGCTTGTTCAATTTCTGCCTTATGTTTGATCCATAGTGCTTTAAATGCTTCATCGTCAACAAACTGGTTTTGATCATAAGCAGCGAAAGTTTGTTTTAGAGCAGCTCGATGCGCTTTAACCTGAGTTTTTTCAGTATTTACAGCGCTCTGGTCAAGCACATCAATACCGTAAATTTGACAGTAATTGATATCGCCTAAGGCAACTGGTTTTTTTAGAGACTGTAATTCAACACACTGGTCTTGTGTAAGTGAAGCTACTTCTTCATCTTGTGTGACTTCTTCAGCATCTGCTACAGCAACATCTTCGGCTTGAGCTGAATCAGAAGCTTCCTCGGCTGCTGCAACATCTTGAGCTGCATTGGCTTGATCTTCACTATCTTCCTCAGAAGCCAATGTATTGCCAAAATGAGCATTAATAAGTGAATAAAGTTGCTGGCTAACTGCGGCTGCATCTTCAGAAGAAACTTTTTGCCCCTCAGCATTACCCTCTTTACTCTTCGCTTCCGAAGCAGCTAAATCAGTTGCTATAGTTTCGGCAATCTTTTCTTCATCAAAACCGAAAACATTTTTTTGCAGATATTTTTCATTGACCTGCCCATAGAGTTCCGATTGCAGCAACAAAGCTTCAACCGTATCTTTTAAACGAATTTTCTCTACAATACCCGCTTTACGCTCAGCGTCACTAACCGATAAACGCTGTAAATTTTGTGGTTCGGCCAAACGATATGATACCGCACCAGAAGCTTTCGCATATTCAACGAATTTCTTCATATCCACGTTTGTAAACAGGTTTTTATATTTTGAAAAATCGACATACGCCAAGTTATTTTGATTATCTTTATTGACCAGATAAGGCATTAATCCGAAATAATTGACGTAAAATTTATAATCCTTCAGATCCAGTACCATTGGCAATTTTGCCTGTACCAAAAGCGTCGGTTTTTCATATCTTGCCGTGAGATTTAAAGACCCCATTTTTTGACGATAATGAACTGAACCATCGTAGCTAAATTGAAGATCATTTAATAAATTAATTAATACGGCGTTTATTTTTTCTGAGCGTGATTCACCAGATACACCTAAATCCGCTTGCTCATTTGCAATTGCGGCATAAAGCGCCTGCTTCTGTTTTTTATTCAAATTAATTTTTTGTTCACGTAAATATTGATCTACTTTTTTTTGCACTACAGCATCTAACTGTACTGTTTTTTCATCATTATTTATTTTCTTTGACTGATTTGAATCAACATTAATTTTAAAATGCCCGCGATAGTCATAGCTTGGGTATTCATACATTGCATTCATACCCTGAATGACTTTTTGATCTAACTGAGTAGATGCTACTGATGGACGTAGGTTATGCTGCGCACAAGCGGTCAAACCCAAACTAAATAAACATAAACTGAGATATTTTAAATGCATAACCTTTTTTAAAACCTTATTGCTTTATCTTTTTAGCGAATCTTGCTAAAAATAAAAAAATAGTTGTTTTTTCACATAAAAGTATAAGTCCTGAATGTAGCAGAAAATATAATTTCAGGTGTATTTATTTTCGACAAAATTCGCTTTTCTGACATTTCTTTCGGATGTCATTATCATTGTATTTTTATCATGTGAGTGAATAATCAAATCATCGATTCAGATAATCCCACAATGATTCAAAATTAGGATTAAAGCCATGCCAGCATATAAAGCTCCGCTACACGATATCCGCTTCTTAATGAATGAAGTATTAGATTACCCTGCTCACTATAAAACTTTATCAAATGGTGAAAATGCAGATCCAGATACAGTTGATATGATTCTTGAAGGTGCGGCAGATTATTGTGAAAACGTATTGTCGCCACTTAACCAATCTGGTGATGAGGAAGGTTGCCATTTTGACAACGGCGAAGTAACTACTCCTAAAAGCTTTAAAGAAGCTTATGACCAATTTGTAATGGGCGGTTGGCAAGGTCTTTCTTATCCAGAAGAATTTGGTGGTCAAGGCCTTCCAATGTCTTTAAATCTGATTAAATCAGAGATGATGGGTACTGCAAACTGGTCATTTACCATGTATCCAGGTTTAAGTTCTGGTTGTATGAACACTATTTTGCAATTCGGTACTGATGAGCAAAAACAAACCTATATGCCTAAGCTGGTTGAAGGAACTTGGAGCGGCACAATGTGCTTAACCGAACCTCAATGTGGTACAGACTTAGGTCAGGTAAAAACTAAAGCTGAACCTCAAGCAGATGGTACTTATAAAATTACTGGTACGAAAATCTTCATTTCTGCCGGTGAACATGACCTAACTGAAAATATCATTCATATCGTACTTGCACGCCTTCCAGATGCACCGGCTGGTACTCGCGGTATATCATTATTCATCGTACCAAAATTCATCCCTACAGCTGATAATGGTGTTGGTGAACGTAACACAGTTACTTGTGGTTCAATCGAACATAAAATGGGGATCCGTGCGTCTGCAACTGCGGTACTCAACTTTGATAATGCCACTGGTTATTTAATCGGTGAAGTTAACAAGGGCCTACATGCAATGTTTACCTTCATGAATACAGCACGTATTGGTACTGCTGTTCAAGGTATTGCACACGCTGAGTTATCTTTCCAAGGTGCATTACCATATGCCAAAGATCGTATGTCAATGCGTGCGCTTTCTGGTAAAAAAGATCCAGATAAAGTTGCTGATGCAATCATTCACCATGCAGACGTACGTCGTATGCTGTTAACTCAAAAAGCAATCGCTGAAGGCGGTCGCTCAATGATTTACTATGCTGCTCAAATCGCTGACAAAATGACAGATGCTTTAGCACGTGGTGACCAAGCTGCTTACGAAGACTATGATGATAAACTTGGTTTCTATACGCCGATTTTAAAAGGTTTCTTAACTGAACTTGGTTTAGAAGCTGCTAACCACGGTATGCAAGTTTACGGCGGCCATGGCTACATTAAAGAATGGGGTATGGAGCAAATCGCGCGTGATGCACGTATTGCGACTTTGTATGAAGGAACAACTGGCGTTCAAGCACTCGACTTGATCGGTCGTAAAGTGTTGTTAAGTTCAAAAGGTAAAGTGGTTCGTGAATACACTGCTGAAATCTTAAAATTCTGTGCTGCACATGCACGTAATAAGTATTTACGCCGTTTTGCTTGGGACTTAACTAAGCTTTGTGCTCAGTGGAACACTTTAACCGTTCGTATCATGCTTGCTGCACGTAAAGACCGCGACATCGTATCTTCTGCTTCTGTAGATTTCTTGATGTTCTCAGGCTACGTCATGATGGCTTATTTCTGGGCTCAACAAGCTGTGGTGGCTTCTGAGAAATTAGAAGCGGGTAATGGCCAAGAAACTGCTGAATTCTATAAAGCAAAAATCAAAGTTGCTGATTTCTACTTCGACCGTTTATTGCCACGTGCTCAAGGCCATGCAGAATCGATGGTGACTACATCTCGTACATTAACCTCATTACCAGTTGAACACTTTAGCTTTGACTACTAATGATTTTTAATTAGTAAAATGAAAAAGAGCGCAATTTATATTGCGCTCTTTTTATATCAAACGGTTATCTATTCTTTAGTCAAAACATACGCCCGATTTGGAACAAAATAATTTTGCTCTAAAAATTCACGATTTTTTCCATAGTCACTATAAAGTAATTTTTCTAAATTCGTGACCAATCTTTTATTTGCATCCAGATTAAAATAAAAATTAACTTTAGATAAGGGACATTGAATCGTTAACTCATGCTCTTTTTCATCTACTTTCCAATTTAGAGTAGGACACAACTGATTTACAGCGGCACTTTTAGCCCCATCTTTACTTCCTACACGACCAAAATGGACAACATTCCAATAAGCCGACCCATTTGGTAATAAATTTAAAATGTACTCCGCTTCACCCGATTCACAATCAGCAAAAGCATCTTCACATGAAATACGAGTGTGATATCGCCCGACATATTGCAATGAAGCTGCGTTTAATTTTTGGGTTTGATCTGAGGTATCTTCAGGTAAGAAAGTTCGACCAGCAACATAATCTAATGTTTTTATAGATGCGCTACTTTTTATTAAATTTTCTTCATGATTAGAATTAGAGCTTGCAGTAGAGTGATCTTTTGAGTTGGTATGGTTTATATCGCAAGCACTTAGCGTCATGCACATTGCAGCCACTACAACCAAATGCTTAACTGAAAACCTAGACCACTTCAAAGACATATACATTATTCACAGATAACAGCAACAGCTACGTTTATACTCAATTCAGGCACTAGCTGATTGCTGCTTTAAACCTTTAAGCCCTGAAAAGGTGCATTTTAGTAGATGTTGGTTTCCTTCATTTCAATCCTTTACATATTTTAACTATTTTACTTTTTAAACGACTTTAAACCCTTAATTTCGTCACCATATTTCTATTAAGCAAGAGCAATAGCTTCTTGTAATTTTTTATCTTTAAGGAGAATTAGATGGCCAGTTCTGGTTTATATCGCTCGAACCGACACAGCATGATCGCCGGTGTAATGGGTGGTATTGCTGAACGTTTTGGTTGGAACGTAACTTTACTACGCATCATTTTTGTTTTGATTTCAGTTATGAGTGCTGCCTTTCCAGGAATTTTAGTTTATCTGGTTTTATGGTTAGTCATTCCGAAAAAACAGCCAGAACATATTGAAGGCTATCGACAATCCGTCCGAACAGTAAATGAAGAACAAGTACGTTAATTTATAACTTTGGTCGCTACGGTTGCATCCCCTAATCAACCGTAGCTTTTTTTATTCTAAAAATTATAGCTTTCGATTTAACTGTTGCTGTAACGCAGCAATCATATCTGCGCGGCTAATCATTCCTATAAGTTTGCGATCTTCAACCACAGGAATATAGTTAAACGACTTTTCAACAAAGTACGGCACTAAATCTTGAATAGGTTGAGTTGGTAGCACCGTGACCACTCGACGACTCATAATTTGTTTTACGTAGTGCTGCCAAGAGTTTCTTGGATCTGCTGCCCCCTTAAACCATTCTACAACTTCATATAACGCTAAAGTTCCTACCAAATGGTTCTCTGCATTGACTACTGGCAGGCTCATTAGGTTCACTTGTTTAAACTTATCTAATGCCTGATGAATATCATCATCTTCATGTAGTTTAATCACATCGCGACTCATAATATCTTGACAGACATATTGATTGACCATGCGCTCATTGGCATGCTCTTGCGCTTCTAAAATGATTTTTTCTAAGTCGTATTGGCTAATATCTAAAAGTTCAGTGTGATGCTCTAATGCGTACTCAATATCTTTTGGTTGAATCGATACCTTTTGAGTAGGCGTTGGGTCATTGCTACGTTCATTCAAATGTGCAGTAACTGGATAGTGTCGCCCAATTAATCGGTTAAAAAATACAGCAAAACCTAATAGAAGCAATGAATTGAGCAAAACTGGATAAAAAATAAAATAAAAGCCTAACTTATGAATCGCAGCTCCACCCAGTACGGCTGTAATCGCAACCGCTCCACTCGGTGGATGTAAAGAATCGGTGGTCATCATTAAAAAAATGGCAAAACCTACCGCGACACTAAAAGCTGTGGTTAAGTCAGGAATCCACTGTGCACAAGCAACGCCAATAATTCCAGCTAAGGTATTACCGACAATCACATTCCATGGTTGAGCCAAGGGACTGGTCGGTACAGCAAACAATAGAACAGATGAGGCACCCATTGGAGCGATGTACCATGCATTAATCCCCCCTAGAACATACCAGCTAATTAGCGAAGAAATTGCTAAACCACACAACGCTCCAATACCGCAAAGTAACCGTTCTTTTAAAGGTAAAACCTTAAAATTTGGTTTTAAAATCTGTAACCATTGTCGCTGTATAACACTCACAGTACACCTTTAGGGATATGCCGTCATTTATAACGGGCAAAAGTATACGCCCAAAGCCACATAAAATGCATTTAAATTATATCTTTGAATAATAAGAAAACCTGCTGAATTATTTTTTATGATTTTAAAACTTTAATATTCCATCAATTTTTCATTTAAATAACGCCAGTAGCGTTTAGGTAAATATTGCACATGGAGCTTTATATTTTGGCGTTCAGTAATATTCACGCTCTTAAAATAATCTTTCCAAAGCTGGTCATATAAAACTTCCTGCTCATCAAGCTCAAGCTGAAAGCTTTGACTCATTCCATTTTTTAAATTACGGTCAACTTCAGAAGCCTCGAGTGAAACTTCATGTATTTCTTGTAAATCATAGTATAGCCCGAACTTACGTTTCTCATCATAAATCAGCCAACGCTGATCTTGGTAACGCCGTTTAAAATGGGGCTGAATAAGCGGCAAAACATTAAAATCGGGACGTACCAAACTTAAAAAAAGCTCATCTTTAGTTTTCTTAAAACGAATAAAAGCTTCCATTCGATGCTTCTCTCGTCCGACCTTTTTCGTCCACTGTGCAATCGCTAAAACACTAGGATTTGAATAATCTTTTTCTACAGAAAAATGACTAGTAAACACATAAATACAGTAATTAAATAAATGTTGATAGGCATCTAAAGATTCAGATAAAGAGGCAAAATAGAATTGTTTTAATGAAGAAGATGAAAGCTTTTTTTGCAGGGCAGACCAAACACGCTCGGCATGTTGCTCGTTATTTGAAACCTCAATTTTATCAGCAAATAAGCCATGTTGAGCCGCATCATTCAAACAAAGTCTGACCTGCAATTCTTTAAATTGAAATGCACGAAACACACAGCTCAGCAGCCCAACCATTGAACCATCAAAATAGTAAGCTACTTCATCATTAAACATGACTAAAACCCAAGGCTTAATTGTGGCGAGAGTTGCTGCACATATTTCGAGGAACCCTGCGTTAAAATCTGCTGCCGAATAAAACTTGAAGATAACTCTTTTTGGAATTTTGGACTGTCTTCACAGCGAATAAAGAATTTTGCACGTTGGTAAGCCACGCCTAGTTTCTTAAGTAAATCGATATGGATTTTTCCAAAACGGCGAGCTTGCACAATTTTCTTCGCCGATTTCACACCAATGCCTGGTACACGCAAAATCATCTGATAATCGGCACGGTTTAAATCTACTGGAAACTGTTCGGGATGCCTCAAAGCCCAGCTTAATTTCGGGTCAACATCAAGGTCTAAGTTTGGGAATTTTTCATTGACGATTTCATTGACTTCAAAACCGTAAAAACGCATCAGCCAATCACTTTGGTAAAGTCGGTTTTCCCGCAATAATGGCGGTGCAGAACCCACTGCTGGCAAGTAATTATTTTCAGTATTAATTGGGATATAACCCGAGAAATAGACGCGTTTAAGTTTAAATTCTTTATAGTGCTTGTCTGCCATAAACAAGACATCTTGGTCTGACTCTTGATGTGCTCCCACTACCATTTGAGTAGTTTGCCCTGCGGGTACATATTTCGGTACATGCTTAATGATTTGGCGTTCATCTTTAAGCTGAATGAGTCGGTCACGGACCAAACCTAAATCTTTTTGCACTTCCTCATGTGATTTTTCTGGTGCAAAAGTTTTTAGCCCTACCTCGGTTGGCATCTCTAAATTAATACTCATCCGGTCAGCATATAAACCTGCTTCATGAATCAGTTCAGGCGATGCCCCTGGAATAGTTTTTAAATGAATATAGCCATTAAAATTTTCTTCAAGACGTAACTTCTTCACCACTTGAAGCATGCGTTCCATCGTATGATCGGCCGATTTAAAAATGCCTGAGCTTAAAAACAAGCCTTCAATATAATTACGGCGATAAAAATTAATGGTTAAGTCTACGACCTCTTGCACCGTAAATGCCGCACGCTGGACGTCGTTAGAACGACGTGAAACGCAATAGGCGCAATCAAAAATACACACATTACTAAATAGAATTTTTAAGAGAGATACACAGCGGCCATCTTCGGTATAGCTATGGCAAATACCCGAATGACTGGCATCCCCTAGACCTTTATCTTTATTTTTACGGTCACTGCCACTTGATGAACAAGACACATCATATTTAGCAGCATCAGCAAGAATCTGTAGTTTTTCTCGAATGCGATCAGACATATCAAACGACTCATTTATGGCATCGTTTAAAAAATATCATTTTGCATTCTTAAATTTAATCCAGTGAAGTACGCTCAGCGTCATGAGATGACGTGACAATCCCCGAAAAATAAAACGGAATATCGCAATTGAGCAGATAAGCTGTGATATAAAAAGAGGTTCGCTTTTTTGTATGGGTACAACACCAATGCTGAATCCCATTTTTTCTTTTTTTAAACTTCTCATTCGTAATTTAAATGTAAATGAAGATCAAATTTGGAGATGTTTGTCATTGACTACACCTCTCTATGCTTCCATCACTATTTATGTCTTTTTTCTTATTTTTATGTTTTACCCCAACATTATTAGATTTGAACTGCCTGATTTTAACTTCATCTTTCAATTCGGATTATTTATTGGATTCTTACTCATTATCTACTACATCTTCGTATTTTTTCCTGTCATTTTTGTTCAACTTAAATTACATAGGTATCATCGTATTAATTTTTTTACCGTCATTCTAAGCGCGCTGTTTCTTACGTACGTCATTCCAACCTTACTTATGTTGATATTCGCACCACTAGAACAGTTTGAATTCTTTGTGATTGAATTCTTCTATGTATTAGGTCCATTTTCGTTGATCTATGCTGTCATCTATTGGATATTACTACTCAGAGCAGATCTCAAACAGCATTTAAAAAACGGGACGTAATTCCCCAACTAGCCTTTGCCACTCACCACCAAAATCCTTATACTTAACCACAATTTTTGTTTGATTCCAGTGGATGCACCATGAGTCGTGCTATATCGCATATTGATACATTTCAGGGTTTAATTCTTGCCCTACAAAACTATTGGGCCGAACAAGGCTGCGTCGTACTACAACCGTACGACATGGAAATGGGCGCTGGAACATTCCACACCGCAACATTCTTACGCGCTTTAGGGCCTGAAACTTGGAATGCTGCATACGTTCAACCTTCACGTCGTCCAAAAGATGGCCGCTATGGTGAAAACCCGAACCGTTTGCAACATTACTACCAATTCCAAGTGGTACTTAAGCCAAACCCAGACAACATCCAACAGCTTTATCTTGATTCTTTAAAAGCAATCGGGATTGATACGCTTACTCACGACATTCGTTTCGTAGAAGACAACTGGGAATCTCCGACGCTAGGTGCGTGGGGCTTAGGTTGGGAAGTTTGGCTTAACGGTATGGAAGTAACTCAGTTCACTTACTTCCAGCAAGTCGGTGGTGTTGAATGTTACCCAGTAACAGGTGAAATCACTTACGGTTTAGAACGTCTTGCCATGTACCTTCAAGGTGTTGACTCGGTTTATGACCTTGTGTGGACAAAAGGCCAATTCGGTACGGTAACTTACGGCGACGTATTCCATCAAAATGAAGTTGAGCAATCGACTTACAACTTTGAATACGCTCCAGTTGAAAAACTATTTGAACTCTTTGATTTTTACGAATCAGAAGCAAACCGTTTAATTGAAGCAAAACTTTCTCTTCCTGCTTATGAGCAAGTGGTTAAAGCGTCTCATACCTTTAACTTGCTTGATGCACGTGGCGCAATTTCTGTGACTGAGCGTCAACGCTACATTTTACGTGTACGTACTTTAGCGCGTGCTATTGCACAAAGTTATGTACAAGCGCGTGCAGAACTTGGCTTCCCAATGGCAGAACCACATTTACGTGATGAAGTATTGGCACAGTTAAAAGCACAAGCTGAAAGTGAAGCAGCAAAGGCGGAGAAAAACTAATGAGCAAACATACTGTTTTATTCGAACTTGGCTGTGAAGAGCTTCCACCAAAAAGCTTAAAAACTTTACGTGATGCTTTACAGGCAGAAACTGAAAAAGGTTTAAAAGATGCAGGTTTAAATTTTGCATCTATTGAAGCTTATGCAGCACCACGTCGTTTAGCACTTAAAATTGTAGATATCGATGCTGCTCAAGCGGACACACAAAAGCGTTTTGACGGCCCTGCTGTTCAAGCGGCTTATGATGCAGAAGGTAAACCGACTAAAGCACTTGAAGGCTTTATGCGTGGTCAAGGGATTACAGTTGATCAGCTTTCTACTTTCCAAGCAGGTAAAGTTGAAAAAGTTTGCTATTTAAAAGAGGTAAAAGGTCAAAGCCTTGACGCTTTACTTCCACAGATTTTACAAACAGCATTAGACAATTTACCAATTGCTAAGCGTATGCGTTCTGCTGCAAGCCGCACCGAGTTTGTACGTCCAGTTAAATGGGTTCTTTTACTCAAAGATGACCAAATTATTGATTCGACTATTCAAGATCATAAAGCTGGCAATGTGACTTATGGTCACCGCTTCCATGCACCTGAAGCTGTGACGTTAGCGCATGCAAATGACTACTTAGCCGCTTTAGAAAAAGCTTACGTCGTTGCTAACTTTGAAAAGCGTCAAGCAACCATTCAAGAACAAGTGAAAAAGTTAGCTGATGAAGTGAACGCAACTGCAATTGTTCCAGCTGACTTACTTGACGAAGTAACAAGCCTCGTTGAATGGCCTGTGGCTTTACGTGCAAACTTTGAAGAGCGCTTCCTTGCTGTTCCTCAAGAAGCTCTTATTACAACAATGCAAGACAACCAGAAGTATTTCTGTTTGATCAACGCGGAAGGTAAATTACAGCCTTACTTCATTACTGTTTCAAACATTGAGTCTAAAGATCCGACTCAAATTATTGAAGGTAACGAAAAAGTTGTTCGCCCTCGTTTGTCAGATGCTGAGTTCTTCTTCTTGCAAGATCAAAAGCAACCGCTTGCATCTCGTAAAGAAAAACTAGCAAACATGGTATTCCAAGCACAACTCGGTACGCTTTGGGACAAATCAACACGTATTGCAAAACTTGCAGTTGCATTGTCTCCAATCACTGGTGCAAACCCAGCCGATGCTGAAAAAGCTGCATTACTTGCTAAATGCGACTTAACCTCTGAACTTGTGGGTGAATTCCCAGAACTTCAAGGTATTGCGGGTACTTACTATGCGCGTATTGAAGGCGAGAATACTGAAGTTTCAGAAGCTTTAGGTGAGCAATATTTACCAAAATTTGCTGGTGATGTTTTACCAAAAACCAAAACAGGTACAACGATTGCCCTTGCTGACCGTTTAGATACCCTAGTTGGTATTTTCGGTATTGGACAAGCGCCTACAGGTTCTAAAGACCCGTTTGCTCTTCGCCGTTCAGCAATTGGTATCTTACGCTTAATCATTGAAAATGAATTAGATGTAACGATTGAAGAGTTAGTGAATCTTGCACTTCAAGGTTATGGCGACATTGTTAAAGATCATGACAAAACTCGCGCTGATGCTGTTGCATTCTTGGAAGGTCGTTACCGCGCTAAGTATGAAGACCAAGGTGTTGCTGTTGACGTACTTCAGGCTGTTCAAGCACTTGCACCAAAGTCTCCACTTGATTTTGACAAGCGCGTAAATGCAGTAAACCACTTCCGCACATTACCTGAAGCGGCTGCACTTGCGGCTGCAAACAAACGTGTTGCTAACATTCTTGCAAAAGAAGCTGCACCAGAAGGCTCTGTAGTTGAAGCGAACTTGGTTGAAGATGCTGAAAAAGCATTATTTGCTGAGCTTCAAGCAGTGACACCTGTGGTTGAACCATTACTTGCAGCAAAAGACTACACTGCTGCCCTTTCTAAGCTTGCAGCACTTCGTGCGCCGATTGATGCATTCTTTGATGGTGTAATGGTTATGGCAGATGACGCTGACCTGAAAGCAAACCGTTTACGTTTATTGGCTCAGTTACGTAACTTGTTTACTGCTGTGGCTGATGTGAGTGTGTTGCAAGGCTAAGCACTTATAATTCTTGATATTTTAAATAAACCCCGCTATAAGTTTAGTGGGGTTTTTAAATATATATAATATGAAATTTTTAATACTACATTCTATTTTACTTGTTATACCTTATTTTCTGGTTTGGCTTGCTTTTTACTTATTTCAAGATAGAACCTTTTTTGTACGCCCAAAAAGTTATTACCATTTAGATCAAATGATAGCTTTTACCTTAATAACAATTCTCCTTTTTTTTACATGGAATTCCTTCTTTTTTGAAATCAAGTTTCTTGGTTTAAAAATTGCAAAAAGTTCTCTTTTATTTGATGATAAATTTATAACTTTTTTAGGAGTAATTTTTGCTGTGACTGGATGGCTATATGCTGGTAGGTTCCAATTTATATCCACTATAAAAAGTCATTCGATTCAAGCATTAATGAATTCTAGATTATCAGATAGCTATACTGAAAAATTCGATAGCATTACAAAAGCGGTTGAAAGATTAAAGAAAACTCAAAATAACAAAGACTGTCTTACTGAATTTGATAATTTGAATACTCAAGAGAAATTAGATCTTAGATATGTACTTAACTTTTATGAATATATTTCTATTGGTATAAGAAATAATGAATTTGATGAATTTCTTCTAAAACAGATGATGAGAAGTCAACTTATTAATACTTTTATCTATTTTGAGAAGTATATTGAAGATATCCAAAAAGAACAGCCCACTGCATTAATTAACTTAATACAATTAGCAATACGTTGGAAAAAGTAAAAGATATAGATTACTATTAAAAGTTAACTATTTTTTATTTATTAGCTCAGTTGCATAACCAGTTTGCTGATGTAAGTGTATTGCATAGTTAAGTATTTATAATACTTGATCTTTAAAATAAACCCCGCTATATATTTAGTGGGGTTTATTACTAAATAGCTAAAATGACAAAAAATATTACATTTGCAAAAGATTTAAGAATAGGTGAGCTTGATGCAGAAGCTGATAGCAAACTACTAGATTCTTGTTTTATAGATAATGGCTATCTTGAACAATTAATCGATGTTAAAAATCCTAAATCGATCATTCTAGGGAGAACAGGTTCAGGGAAAAGTGCCTTACTATACAAATTAGAAAAGTCAGTTTCTAAATGTAAGCGCTTAGACCCTCACGATATCTCCATAAAATTCTTAGAACACTCTGATATTATTAATTTTTTTGAAAATTTAGATATAAAATTAGATCTATTTTATAGAATGTTATGGAGACATATTATTATTCTTGAGTTATTAAAATTAAGATATGATTTCAATAATAGTTTCTCATCTCAAAGTTCAATTTTTAGGAATTTTTTAGATTGGTTTAAAGATAATAATGAAAAAAAAGCATATGAATACTTTCAGCAATGGGGAGATAAATTTTGGTTAGAAACAGATGAACAGCTTAAACAAATCACTAGCAAATTAGAAAGTGAGACAAAGGCCTCTTTAGGAGCGAATAGCCAAATTATCAAGGCTGGAGCCGAAGGTCTTTCTAGATATTCTGAAGAACAGATTACAGATATAAAAAGAAAAGCCAATCAAGTTATAGATGGTTCTCAACTAGCCAATTTAAATCATATATTAGATACTTTAAATGAATCAGCCTTTAATGACCCACAAAAGAAATTTTACTTAATAATTGATCAGCTTGATGAAGACTGGGCAAACACATCAACTAGATGTAGGTTCATCCGAGCACTTATTGAGGAAATTAAGTCATTCAGAAAACTAGCACAAATAAAAATTGTTATAGCTTTAAGAAAAGATTTACTACAATTAGTTTTTGATAAAACTCGAGACTCAGGATTTCAAGAAGAAAAATATGAGTCATATATATTGGATATATTATGGCAACCTTTCGACTTGAGGAATCTAGTTGAAAAAAGAATTAATCAAGTATTTAAATTCCAATACACAAATGGGAATATTACATTTGATGATTTATTTCCGTCCCCTCGAAAGAAGGGTGGCCAATTAGCCTTTGACTTTCTAATCGAACGTACTTTACGCAGACCAAGGGATATACTGCAATTCGTAAATACTTGTTTCCAAAAATCTTCCGATAATAAAATTTCATGGCGCGCCCTCCTCGCCGCTGAAGCCATATATTCAAGTAAACGCTTAAATTCACTTTCTGAAGAATGGTCTCAGATTTATCCATCTTTCTTAGATATAATTGAAATACTTAGAGGCAAAACAGCTAATATTTCACGTTCAACTTTAGCGGGAGAATCTTTACAAGAGGTCATACTCACTTTATATGAATATAATGAAACAGATAGTTGTATTGAAATCTGCAAAAAAATTATGGAGCCAAAATCTACAATAAAGGAAAGTGAGATAATTTCTCAGCTCCTCGTAGCATTATATAAAACTGGTACTATTGGAATTAAAATTAGCAGTTTAGAAACCTTTATATGGTCCTATATAGATCAACCAAATATCACAATAGGAGAAGCTAAAAGAGCTACTTCAATAAAAATACATAAAATGCTCCATAGAGCTTTAGATATTGTTCTGGAACAGACGGATATCTACTCGAATGAAGATTACATATAAAATAATAAAGGGATCTTTTATAGATCCCTTTATTATTTGAATTAAACAAATGCTTTAATTTCTTCTAAACTTTTCGATGGCTCAAACCACATAAAATCATAATCAGCCACATCATGAATATAAAAGGGATCATTTTTCATGATTTCTTCAGCTTCTTGAATCGAAGAGCTTAAAACTAAAATCACCCCACCTACTCTATTTTCTCGACGCCCTGATGCCAGAAACTTCTTTTGCTCATAGTAATGATCTAAAAATGCAATATGCTCTTTGAGTACAGCATCAACTTCGGCTAATGGTTTTTTATAGGTCAAGGTAACAACAATCATCTCATTCTCTTAAAGCAAATAACGCAAGACACATTAGTCTACAGATAGTTTAATGATCTATAGCTTATTCGATAGTACGCCTATTCCCCCAATTCATCCACACCAAACTTCCCACAATAATTACCCCACCTAGTAACACCATCATTGATGGTTTTTCATTTAAGAAAACAACTGCCAAGCTCATTGCGACAATCGGTGAGCAATATAAAAAATTCGATGCAATCGTTAACGGCATATTTTTAAGTACATATCCCCACAGTACATAAGCCATCGCACTTGGAAAAATACCCAATAGGACAACCGACATATTGGCTTGCCAAGTAGCATGTAAAATTTCACTAGGCAAATGAGCACTATAAAATAGTAAAGGAATAGTCCCGAACCAGATGATGTAGCACATCATGCTCAATGCATCATAATTTAAGGCAAATTTTTTATATAAATTAAAGTACAGACCCCACGCAATTGCGGCTAAAACAATCAACAAACTATAAGGACTCGGTACACCAAAACCATGATCTCCACTGACCACTAACACGGCGCCGCCAAGTCCCAATAAAATACATAACCACTGTTTAAAACTGATTTTTTCTTTAAAAACTAAAACTGAAATAATAAAAGTAAATAAAGGAATAGATTGGCTTAAGATGCTGGATGCAACCGCAGTCACATATTGCTGCCCTGTATTTATGAGCAAATGATGTAGCGTTACAGAGAAAAATCCTAATACAGCAAGAGCAGGAACATCCTTCCAATTTAAAGGCTGAATGCCTTTTTTCATGACCAAAAGTAGTAAAAAAAACGATGCAATCAAAAAACGGAGCAAGGCAATATGCTGCGGTGTATATGAATGCAAGGCACTATGTACACCAATAGGTGAATAGCCCCAACAAAAAACGGTCACAGCAATGCATAAATAGAGCTTAAAAGCTGGAGGCTGGGTTTCGGCAGCAAGAGAAATTGCCATGTTAAATCTGCACTAGTGGAATGGAACACTTTCATCATATGCGCATGGATAGTTGAATAAAATTAACTTATATTGAGCTAAATATTCATTAAAAGTGAATGATAAAACATGGATATCGCTCAGTTAAAAATGTTCCAAACTGTGGTTGAATGCGGAACAATGGCTAAGGCATCAATGCAACTGCATTGCGTACCATCCAACATCACAACACGGATTAAACAACTCGAAGAAGAACTGGGTGCACCGTTGTTTTACCGAGAAGGGAAAAGTTTAAAACTGACCCCATCTGGAGAAATCTTTCTTAATTATTGCCATAAAATTTTAGCGCTGTGTGATGAAGCAAAACGAAGCATTCATCCAGATGCTCCTCCTTCTGGCCCATTAAAAATTGGCGCTATTGAATCTTCTGCTACAACTCGCCTGCCTAATTTGCTAGCGAAATACCATCAACGTTTTCCAGAAGTTTCCATTCAAATTATTACTGGCACATGGAAACAGCTATTACTCGATATTTCTCAGCATAAACTTGATGGTGCGATTGTGGCGGGTAATATTGATTTTCCAATGCTTAATAAACTCAGCATTTACCAAGAAGACATGGTCTTAATTGCATCTCACTCTTTGGGTGAAATTAATTGCCAAGAAGACCTAATTGGCAAAGAAATCTTTATGTGGACTGAAGGCTGCCCTTACCGCGCAGCTCTCGAAGAATGGCTTAAACTTAAGAATATTTCTCTTCCCATCACTAGCATTACCAGTTATGCCACCATTATTGGTTGTGTTAGTGCAGGCTCAGGGGTGGCTTTGGTGCCCAAGAGCATTTATGAGCAATATAAAAATTTAGCCCATATTCAAAGTTATAAGTTTGAATATCTTTCCTTTATGCAAAATCACTTTTTCTGGCACAAAAATGTGAGTAACCATAAAGCTCGAGATATGTTTATAGAATTAATTAAGTCTGAATTTTGTTTGTGAGCCATTAGTCTCATTGTTTTACTGCTATTAAATGATGATTTATCGTAATCAAATCGTATGGGTTTTATCTCATTGCAGTACAAGCTTTATTTTTAACAGTAAGATCACCTCTTCATCTTTTGATTCTGGTTGGGGAGATTGATCCATATGAAAATCTTACAAGTATTATGCGTTGCAAGTTCTATATTGGCTTCATCAACCTTATTTGCAGAAACAACACAGCCACAACAAGTTGTTGAAACAACACCTAAAACACAACCTTATGGTGACAACCCAAGCTTAGGTCGTGTATTACTGTATAAAACAGGAAAAGGCATACAAAATTTAGGAGACTCTATTCAAGGAGCTTCTGAAAAAACTTCAAATAAAATTAGTGAAAAGTGGAAAAACACCAAAGAGTTTACGGCTGAAAAAGCAGAGGTCGTTCAGCAAAAAGCAGATACCGCAAAAGCTTTTACCGAAACAAAAATAGATCAGGCGAAGCAAAATATTACCAGTAGTCGAAACGGTGAAAATATTCCGATAGAGCAAGGCGAGTTAAGCAAATCAAGCACAACAACTAACTAATTTGCTTGGACAGCGCGATAAATTCGCGCTTTTATAAATACATATATTCATCTAGAACTAATGATCATCCACTATAAAAAGCTAGGAATCTGCCTTATGAATAGTCACAAACTTCTCTTTTCCACCCTATGCTGCTTGGCATTAACTGCATGTGCAACTTCAGCACCTATCTCTCCTTATTCTCAGGCACAAGTTTTAGAGCAAGATACGAATATTGAAGCCTATCCCTCAACGACAGGTAATGTAGCTAAACTTATTAAACAAGATAAGCAAGCTTGCATGATTGAGTTTACGGGATATTTAGGTGGTGGACATGTGACTGAACACTGGGTATTTAATGATAAAGGCCTAATTTCAGCTACATCGTTCACTCAACAATACCCTGATGAATCAGGTATATTAAATCAGGCAACAAACTCTACAACCAAAAGCTCAACCACTTTTAACATTCAAGATCCAGAAATTCAGAATAATTTCAAAAAGCTCCAAAGCAACTTTAATCCTGCAAATTTAGCAAAGTGTCATTAACTTTTTCAAAAAAAGCCCGTTGCAAAAGCTGCCCTTCGCAACGGGTTATAGCTATTTAAAAATTTCTTGGACTTAATTTAAATTTATAAATAAGCGATTTAATTAATGGTTAAACCATTTGTTGCTGCCAGTAAATCAATACGCGGGAAAACCAAGCCCGTTCTTGAGTCAGTAATTGGCTTACCTGTCGTTTTTAAACGGCTAATGGTTTGATCAATACTTTCTGCTGGACTCACACTATTCGCTCGTAATAAAGCAATCGCTCCTGCTACATGCGGTGTCGCTTGAGATGTACCACCCATGGTGTAACCACCTGCCGTAATCATTGCTCCCGGTGCCAACAAAGTCACAAGGCTACCGCCATTACTAAAGCACGCCACTTTGTCTGCTGCTGTTGTCGGGTCAGAACATTTCACCGGATTCCCCCATGACACACCACCAATATTACTATCATAAACAGCCCCCACTCTTACGGCACCAGCAACACAGGCAGGAGATGAAATTCCATCTGAAAATGCATCATTACCTGAAGCTACAACCGGAACCACACCAACAGCTCGTGCATTGGCAAATGCCGTTCCATAACTGCTATCGCTACACTCCGAGGTATATTTAACACCCGGTACACCAAGGCTTAAATTAACTGCTTTAATATTGTAGGTTTGTGCATTATTTACAGCCCAGTTAATCCCCGCGAGAATATCACTATCATAAGCTGTGCTTACCCATTTACCTTGGGATCTAACCTTTCTAAAAACATCAATGCCTATAATTTTGGTCTTGGTGGCAACCTTAGATACAATACCTGAAACATTACTCCCATGCCCATCATCATCTAAAGTGCCATCATCTGGTGCACTATCAAATGAATAAACAACTCGACAAGTATTGGATGGTGTGTTCACTGCCGTACACCCAAAATCTGAATGTAGATAATTCACCCCTGTATCAATCACTGCCACACTAGAACCCTCACCGGTGAAGCCATTGGTGTTTGCCTGTGGTTGATTAATCAAAGGTAAACTTTCATTAGTCGCAGTACGGTTAATACGGTTCGGATAAACCGCTTTAACATTCGGATCATTCAATAAAGTGACTAAAGCCTCCCGATTACTAATCCGATAAAAAGCTAAAGGTAAATTATTGTAGTCCCGAAGTACTTGAACACCACCAGCACGGTTAAACCTTGCCTGAATATTCTTTTTATTTGTAGCAATATAACTTCGCCGTTCTAGACCAGAAAGTACACTCGTCGAAGGAATATCGTATTCAACAATTAAATCATTCGAATCATTATTGACTAAGGCATCCAAATCGATTTTGCCCTGAAATACTTTTTGTTTTGCTGCTTGATTTAATCGCTGCTTAGCACCTTTAGACTCTAAAGGAAGAGCGGATGCTGTTGTACTTAAAATCGTACATAGACCTAATAGAAATAACGTTTTACTTTGCATTATTTTTCTCCGTAGTTTTTCAACTAACAATTTGCTTATTTCGCTTTTATTTCATTTGCTGGATCTTTTTCTGGATCAATCGGTTGAATAGAAAGATCACTTTTCGTGTCATATAAAGGAACGGTATTAACTGATACCGATTGAGAATGAGTTGAATGTTGAGATAGATTTTTAGGTTGGGTAGGCTCCTTAAGTTTTGAAAGAAAAGACGATGTATTTGGCTGTGGTGAATTCGACTCATGTAAAGCAGAATTGAACACATCAGCTGCACCGCTTGTGGGTTTAAAGTAGAAAACAAAGGCGATTAAGCCGACTAATACAAGAAGGGAAGCAATAATTTTCATCTTTAAGATCTCTGTTTTTTTGTTTATAGACATCTATTTTTATTTTTGATTATTCGAAATAAAGTGCTATTTCTTTAGATATATTTCATGTGAAATTTACACTTCATGGAATATATAAACATGAGAAAAGCTAAATTACCTTTTCCCGAATAAGCAAAAATACAGTTCTGCCCTGTACATTTATATTTCTGGCAGAATATGGTTCAAAAAAGTGCTAAAAAGCACCCTATTCTCATAATAAGCAATTAGTATGCCGTTTCCTCTAATAAATAATGAGAACTACATCACATCTAGAGATATAGGCAAATAGCTTATGAATAATGATAAAAAATTTAGGAGATGGGAGTTAAAAAGCTGTAAGAGGGAAATAGGACCAGCTTAATTAGAATAACTAAAAAATAAATGTTCTTTTTCACTTTATTATTAATTTTTATTAATCTTCACAATTTATCCCTAGTCTGTTTACTCAATGTAACACTGTTGTAACGTTTTGATGAAGTGAGTTCCCAAGCTCCTATTTCCTTAGCTATGATGCGATTGCGTTTATGAAATACCTCACTAAAGGGTATATTCTTTGAAGGATATCGCAATGAAAATGATGAAAACAGCTATCGTTACTGCAAGTGTTCTTGCTTCTGCCTCTATTTTTGCACAAAGTGCGGGCGTTAATGCAGGTGCTTCTGCTCAAGTAAATGTACAACCGGGTGGTCTTGTTAGTGGCGTAGCCAATACAGTCAAAAATACTGCACACACTGTAGGCAGCACAGCAAAGCATGCAGGTCATGTCGCTGCTGACACTACGGTTAAAGCAACTAAAAAAACAACAGGAAAAGTGACTGAACTTTCTTCTAAAGCTGCAAATGGGACAAAACACTTAGCTACTGAAGCTGCGACAGGTACTAAAAACTTTGCTACCGAAGCTGCAACAGGTACTAAAAATGTAGCGACTAAAGCTGCAAATGGTACTAAGCATTTTGCTACCGAGGCAGTAACAGGTACTAAAGATGTAGCAACTAAAGCTGTAAACGGTACTAAAAATCTAGCAGTTGAAGCTAAAGCTGATACTAAAGCACGTGTTGATGCGGTAAAAACTAAAGTTGCAGAAAAACAAGCTGACCAAAAAGAATTTACTGCTGAAAAACAAGCTAATGCCCAAGCGCACGTAGATGCAGTAAAAACTCGTGTAGCTCAAAACCAAGCTGACCAAAAAGAATTTGTAGCTGACACTAAAGCTGATGCTCAAGCACAGTTAAATGCAGCTCAACCAGCACATGCTGTTAATGCTCAAACTGGTGTAAATGTTGGCGTAAACGTTGCTCCTGTTGGAATTAATGCAAACGCAAATGTAAATGCTGGTGCTGAAACTTCTACTCAAAAAGCTGAAAAGAAATCTTGGATTAAAGGCCTTTTCGGTACTAACTAATTTCTTACAAATAAAAAAAGGGCAATTAATTGCCCTTTTTTATTTCTCTAAAATCAATGATTCAGTTTATTTCAGTTAAAACTAAACCCGCACGTAAACCAAGCTTCACATTTGGATTTGGAAATAAAATCCAGACCTGATCTTGCTCAACCACATAATTACCAGAAGGCTGAGTCGCAATGATTTCACCCTTGGTAAAAGTTGAAAAATTTGGGGCCTCAGCCGATAAATTCATCTGAAAATCTTCATCTTTTTTAATTAAAGAATCCGATACATTAAAGACCCGAATTTTTGTTTTATTGCGTGGTGGTAATGCTTGTTCAGAAACTACATTACGAATGACTTCGTCAATTGCAGCAAACTGACTCAGGTCATTTTGTCCAAATGGCAAGGCCTTGCCTAACTCTAAAGTTGCACTCGCAGCTTTAAAATTTTCACTGGTAAAATGTGTAAATGTTTTACCGACCGCATTGTGATAAACCAAAGCATCTAAATCAGCTGCTTCAAGGCTCGCTTTCAAACCTGCATCATAAGCATGCGCTTGATATGGAAATAAAGCAAAAGTAGGCAATAAAGAAGCACGAATTGCAGTGTGTAAATCATAGTGATAGCGTTTAGCCTCACTTGAGCTTTCCTGAAAGAAAGTCGTGACAACTTGCTCTAAAACCTCAGCACGCTTTGATTCTTCAGTCACGGGTAGATTTTTATATCCACCACAAAACATTCGATTTACATCATCATGCACATAGCGTTTGCCTTGACGCATTGCATAGGGGTTACCCAATACAAACAGCAACCTCACAGCAAGGTTTAAACGTCCTGCAAATAAATCTGTGCAAAGATGAGATAACAATTCAATTGGTGCTGTTTCATTACCATGTACTCCAGCTGACAGTACGACGGCTTTGTCGTACTGTGCGTTTGGCGTACATTCAAGAAGTCCTTCACCCAACCAACGCCAAGAAAAATTATCTTGTTTTCCTTCGCGGGTTTTAGGCTGCTCACCTTGTAAGGTTAATGCTAGAAAATCCTGCATGCCACCTCCTCACTATTTTTGGAAAGGATAAACCGAACCCAAACCTAAAATTTTGGTCAGTTCGTCGAGCGCCATACGGCTTTCCATTAACAAATGCGGATCAGCTAAATCTTCTTGTGCTAAACGATCACGATAATGTTTATCTACCCATTGATTGAGTGTGCCAAACAATTGATCATTCATTAGTACTTTTGGATTTACAGCATTTAACTCAGTTTCGTTTAAAGCTACACGTAAACGTAAGCAAGCCGGACCACCACCATTACGCATACTTTCACGTAAGTCATATACCTGAATAGCATCAATGGGTGTACCCATTTGAATCATATCGTTCAAATAGCCCCACACTGCTGCATTTTGACGAGACTCTTCGGGTACAACAATAGTCATTCCACCATCTGGACGAGTCAAAATCTGGCTATTAAATAAATAGGTCGCTACAGCATCGTCAACCGTAACACGGTTTTCAGGAACTTCGATCGAGATAAAATCTTCACCGATGCTTGCCATTTTTTGACGAATTTCAGCAAAAGCCTGATCTTGATTTAAGAATGCATGTTGATGATGGAATAAAACCTGTTGGTTACTTACCGCGATCACATCGTTATGGAATACACCCTGATCAATTACATCCGGATTTTGCTGAACAAAAACTGTATGTGCATCATCCAAACGGTGCAAACGTGCAATTGCTTCGCTTGCCTCACGTGTCTGACGAGCTGGATAGCGTTTTGGTCCCGGTAAGCCATTATTTAAATGTTGCTGGCCATAAACAAAAACTTGAACACCGCGCTTAGCATAATCACCACCTAAACGATTGTGATTTGCTGCTCCTTCATCACCAAATAAAGCCACTTGTGGCAAAGCTTCATGATGAACAAAGTGACGTTCATTTTTAAAGATCGCTTGTAAAACTTGGCTTGTAGTTTCGGCTTCAATTGAACGGTGAAACTTATTGTTCAGATTTGCTGCGGTAAAATGCACGCGTTCGTCTTGGCTATCTGCCGAAGGTGAAACAGTTGCTGCATTTGCAGTCCACATCGGTGAAGCTGAGCTTAAAGATGATAATAGTTCTGGTGAATGACGCATTGCTTGAGCAATAACACTAATGTCATCTCCCGTAAAACCTAAACGACGTAACATTGGAACATGTGGGCGCTCATGCGGGACAAGCACACCTTGTTTCATTCCCATGTCAGCTAAGGCTTTCATCTTTAGCAGACCTTGTTTAGCTGCTAATTTTGGATTCGAGGTATTATTACGGTTTTTCGTCGATGCTTCATTACCAAAAGACAAACCCGCATAGTGATGCGTTGGCCCCACTAAACCATCGAAATTTACTTCATATCCTTTCATTTTTTTCTTTCCCTAGTGTTTAAGGCAACACAATCCCTGGAGATAATTTTTCTGGCAAGGTTAAGCTGTCACTTTCAAGTGATGCCATCGGCCAAGCACAATAGTCAGCAGCGTAAAAAGCACTCGCGCGGTGATTACCTGAAGCCCCTACACCACCAAATGGTGCAGCACTTGAAGCACCAGTTAATGGCTTATTCCAATTCACAATACCTGCACGCGCTTCAATGAGTAAGTCATCAAACAGTTCACGCTTTGGAGAAACCAAACCAACCGACAAGCCAAAACGAGTTGCGTTAGCAATTTTTAATGCTTCTTCAAAGTTGTCATAACGTTGAATTGTCGTAAGCGGACCAAAATATTCTTCATCCGGAATATCTTTCACACCTGTAACATCAACAATACCCGGAGTGAGTAATGAGCTGTCTTGTTGTGGACGCGTCATTGGTAATAAACTTTTTGCACCAAGTTCAAGTAACTTTTGTTGAGCATTCATCATGTTTGTTGCAGCAACCGACGAGATAACGCCGCCCATAAATGGTTGTTGTTCATCATTCCAACGACCAACTTTTAGGTTTTTAGCAACTTCAACAAAACGTTGAATAAATGCATCACCTTCAGCACCATTTTTCACCAAGATGCGACGTGCACATGTACAACGCTGACCTGCCGAAACAAAAGCAGATTGAATAGCAAGATTCACTACTGCATCGACATCAACAATTTCATCAATAATCAATGCATTATTGCCGCCCATTTCAAGCGCAAGAATTTTTTCGGGTGCACCTGCCATTTGCTTATGCAAGTGATAACCAGTGTTTGCACTACCGGTAAACAATAAACCATCAATTTCATGTGAAGCAGCTAATGCTTCGCCCGTGGTACGACCACCTTGAACTAAGTTCATCACACCATTTGGCAGGCCAGCTTGCTGCCAAAGTTTTACAGTTTCTTCAGCAGTCCAAGGCGTTAATTCACTTGGTTTAAATACAACTGTGTTACCAGCAAGCAAGGCAGGAACAATATGCCCATTTGGTAAATGGCCCGGGAAGTTATATGGCCCGAAAACTGCAAGCACACCATGCGGACGGTGACGTAAAGAGGCTACACCATCGGCCATTTCAGTTGAGCTTTCACCTGTACGCTGATGATAAGCACGAATTGAAATCGCAACTTTACCAATCATTGACTGAACTTCAGTTAAGGTTTCCCAAAATGGCTTGCTGGTTTCTTGGCTAATGACTTCTGCTAAATGCTTTTTATTTTCTTCAAGCAAAGCCGCAAATTTTTCAACAATTGCTACACGCTCTGCAAGTGGTAAACGTGCCCATGCTGGAAATGCAGTACGCGCTGCCTGACACGCTTGCTCTACATCAGCAGCAGTTGCTTCAGCACCTGACCATACAGTTTGGTTATCAACTGGATTTGTCTTTTCAAATGTTGTGCCGTTGCCTTGTAACCATACACCATTAATAAATAAAGAGTTTGACATCAGGATACTTCCATTGGATTTAGTGATAACACACGAACAACGTGACCTTCTTGTACACCGAGTTTTTCAGCTTGTTCATGCGTTAAATTTATAGTGTTATCAACAAGATCAAGCTTCAACAACATTGCCTTATAGTCATGATAATTATCATTAGCAATGAGATATTGGGTCTTACCGACCGTAGCTTCACTTGTAATTTTGACGTTTAATAATTGACTTTCTTTTACTGCACGCAACTCATCAATATTGGCTTCAATCGTTGGACCCGCATCAAAAATATCGACATATCCTTGATAACGTAAGCCTTCCGACTCAAGCACATGATAAGCAGGCAATGTTTGTGGATGCATTTTTCCAATCACCTCTTGCGCATCTTTTGGCAAGAGATCTACATAGACCGGAAAACGTGGCATAAGCTCTGCAATAAATACTTTTTGCCCGATTCCACTCAAATAGTCTGCTGTTGAGAAATCCATATTAAAGAAATGGTGACCAATCGCGTCCCAAAATGGAGAACATCCATTTTCGTCTGAGAAACCACGCATTTCAGCAATTAATTTTTTCTCGAAATATTGTTTAAAGGCAGCAATAAACATAAAACGGATTTTCGATAAGAATTTACCGTTTTGATTTTCACGACGCTCTGGATCTAAAAATAATGTACAGAGTTCGCTACTACCTGTTCTGTCATTACTTAAAAATAAAGTAGGTAGTGACTTATAAACATTTAATGCTTTTGAAGCGTGCACCTGAGTACCAACATGAAAGTTGTACCAAGGTTCAATGAGCCCTACAGCGACTTCAATTGCACTTAATCCAATAACACGTTGTGCTTCTGTATCTTCAAGAACAAACAGATAGCCTTGTTCACTTTTATGGACATTGCCATTTAAAGTATTGCGAGTACGTGAAATTCGAGCCGAAAGTGTATCCATATTTTGTGGCAAGGAAGTCAGGCCTACACCCGACTTACCCGCTAATTTATAAATATCTTCAAGGTCTCGAAACTCGGCATGACGGACGATCATCATGGCTAGCTTTCCTTTTTCTTATTTAGCCAACTTTGCCAATGCTCTTTTTAAACGAGCAATCCCTTCATCAATATCTTGTTCAGGAATAATCAGAGACGGTGTAAAACGAACTACATTCGGGCCTGCAATTAAAGCAAGTAAACCTTCTTCACCCGCCCAAGTCGTAATATCTTTAGCTTTCCCTGCATATTCAGCTTTTAATTCACAACCAATCAGTAAACCTTGGCCACGAATTTCTTCAAAAATCTGATGCTCAGCATTTAATTTATTTAATGCGTCAAGGAAATATTGATGGCGGTGCTTTACACCTTCAAGTACTTCAGGCGTATTAATAAATTCAAATACTGCACCTGCAACCGCACTTGCTAGCGGGTTACCACCATAAGTCGTGCCATGTGTACCTACTGAAAAATGTGGGGCAAACTTATCAGTTGTTAACATTGCACCGACTGGGAAACCGCCGCCCAATGCTTTTGCAGTGGTTAACACATCTGGAATAACACCAGAGTTCATGTAGGCATAGAGTGCACCGGTACGGCCAACACCCGTTTGTACTTCATCAAAAATCAGTAAAGCACCGAACTCATCACACAGCGCGCGTAAACCTTTTAAAAATTCAATGTCAGCAGGAATAACGCCGCCTTCACCTTGGATTGGCTCAACAATAACAGCACATGTTTGCTCATTGATCACTGCTTTTGCAGCTTCTAAATCATTAAAGGCAACATGGTTGATACCATTTGGAAGTGGTGCAAAATCTTGTGAATATTTTGGCTGCCCACCTGCTGAAACAGTAAATAAAGTACGGCCGTGGAACGCATTGTTAAATGCAACGATGCCACTTTTGCCAGCTACACCACTGTCTAAACCAACTTTACGAGCCAATTTTAATGCAGCCTCGTTCGCTTCTGCACCTGAGTTACAGAAGAATACTTTATCTGCAAAAGTGTTTTCGGTGAGTTGTTTTGCAAGGCGTAGAACAGGTTCATTGGTATAACCGTTACCAACGTGCCAAATTTTTGTTGCTTGTTCTGTTAAAGCATTTACTGCCACTGGATGCGCATGACCTAATGCGTTTACTGCAATCCCGCCTGCAAAATCGATATATTCTTTATTTTCTTGATCCCAAATACGTGAACCTTCACCACGTACCGGAATGAAATTTGCCGGTGCAAAAACTGGAACCATCCAGTCGTTAAAGTTGCTTCGAGTTACAGAAATTGGCTGTTCCATGCTTACCTCAGTATTTATTTAATATATTCGATAACACTTAAATTTGAATCATTGAGAAAAAGGGAGTGAGCAAATAAACCCTATAACATCCTTTATATTTGCTCAAACCACTTTTTCTAAAGTAATTTCCGCAGATTAGCCTGGGAAAATACCGCGCTCTTTACGAGCTTTTAAGATACGCTCACATGCCAAGATGTAAGCTGCTGTACGTAAAGTACAAGCGTTGCTGTTTGCTGTATTCCAAACGTCGTCCATAGCTTGAACCATCAATTTGTCTAAACGCTCATTGATTTCTTCTTCAGTCCAGAAGTAGCTCGCCATGTCTTGAACCCATTCGAAGTAACTTACAGTTACACCGCCGGCGTTACATACAACGTCAGGAACGACAACAATGCCACGCTCAACTAAAATGTCTTCAGCTTTAGGATAAGTCGGGCCGTTTGCACCTTCTAAAATCAACTTAGCTTTAAGTTTTTGAGCACGTTCAACAGTGATTTGGCCTTCCAATGCAGCAGGAACAATAATGTCAACCTCAGCTGTCCAGAAATCTTCGTCAGCAATTGATTGAGCACCAGCAAAGCCACCAACACCTTGGTTTGCATTTACGTGATCACGTAATGCTTCAAGATCAATACCATCAGCATTGAAAATTGTGCCAGTATGGTCTTGAACGTGTGTAACTTTCGCTTTTGATTCAACAAATAAGAAAGCTGCTTCACTACCTACGTTACCAAAACCTTGAATAGCGATTTTCGCACCTTCGATTGGTAAATTGATTTTTGCAGCTACTTCACGACCTGTAACAAATACGCCACGACCAGTCGCTTTTACACGACCTAAAGAACCACCTAAGTGAACTGGTTTACCAGTTACAACACCTGTTACTGTGTAACCTTGGCTTGTAGAATAAGTGTCCATCATCCAACCCATGATATTGGCATTTGTACCAACGTCTGGAGCAGGGATATCTTTTTGAGGCCCAATAATGTGACCAATTTCAGTCGTATAACGACGAGTTAAACGCTCTAATTCACGATTAGACAATTTACGTGGATCAACACGAATACCACCTTTTGCACCGCCAAATGGCAAGTTCAAAACAGCAGTTTTAATTGTCATCCATGCAGACAACGCCATAACTTCGTTCAAATCAACATTCGGATGGTAACGAACACCACCTTTACCAGGACCACGAGACAAGTTGTGTTGTACACGGTAGCCTTCAAAGTGCTGAATAGAACCGTCATCCATTACAATTGGCACGTCTACAATAAGTGCACGTTTTGGACGTTTTAAAGTGTCGATAAACTCAGCTAAGTGGTCTAAGTACGGAGCAACACGGTCAATTTGTGCCAAGTAAGTTTGCCATGCATCGCTGTGTTCGTTTACGTATGAAAGATCTGACATCTTTTTTCCTATATACCTTCATAGACTCAGAATTGATAAATCTGCAGTCTTTATTATTCAGCAACCAAAGCCTTGAAATAACAATGCTTTAGTTTATTTACTAAATCTTTTGCCCTTCTAAAGCATCAGATTTTTTAAATTCCATTTGTTGATACTAAAAGTATGATCTACTTTTATATATCGATATCTTTTACAAGCTTTCTTTCGTTTAACTTACTGTTTATAAAGCTATCTTTATAAAAGCAAAGTTTAACCACAACCCACTTAATCCAGTCGGCTGAAATATAAGTACAAAAGAAATGACATAACCGTTTGGGAGTTAAAAAGAACGATGATTTATCGAAAAACCATGTGTCCATAAAAATTATTTTGACTAATCGATAGATCCCTCCATTAGTCTTTTTAGAAATAAACATTGTTCAATAATGCTACAGATTAATTATCTCTACAGATACTGCTTAAAATTAAGCCGAAACATAGCTATAAAATCCTCTAATAAATATAGCATAGAGCACACTCATTTAGAACATTTTAAAATAAATAAGCAGAGAAAAAATAATCAATTCACACTGCTCCTTATAATAAAAAAACAACAAATATTAAAAAAACCTTAACTTTGATAATTTTTTTTTATAGAAAACAAATATCCATAAATAAAAAAAATGACCCGAATTTAAATTATAAATAACAACAACTTAAAAATCAGACATCTATAAAAACTCATCAAAAAATTATGTATTCTCTACATTAAATCTATATTAAGTCCATTTCCAATTCATAATCTATAAAACCCTAAATTTCTCATTATTAAATAATCAGATGAAACATAGACTTAATCAATGAGTTATAATAAATAAATATTAATAAGAATCCGATAAATGGTAATTTCATAAAACAATATTTGTTTCTATGATTAAAATTAAAAAAACATTTTTAAAAAAAATATATAAATTTTACTTTCAAAGTTTCTTCTCAGCCATAAAAAAGGCCCCATATAGGGGCCCTAAAACTACATTTCTGTGTGCATATAAGCTTAGCTCCGCACTTCATCTTTGTTTCGATAAAAAACGAAATAACTTAGATAACATAGAAGAATAAAAATAATGCAACAGATAAAACCAACTTGCATGGATGGATCAAACACCATACTTATACAGGTAACGATACAGAACAGCCCACCTACAATTGGAGTAAGAGGGAAAAGAGGTGCGGCGAAACGTAAATCTTTTGCTGTTTTACCTGACTTATACCATTGTCTACGGAAGTTAAATTGTGAAACACAAATCGCAATCCAAACCACAACCATTGTAAAAGCTGCAACACCCAATAAATTCTTAAAAATTGTTTCTGGTGCAAATTGTTCTGAAAGTAATCCAGGAATTGCACCAAACATAGTTACAGTAATGGCAACAATAGGTGTTCCTGAGGGAGTTAATTTAGAAAATATTTTTGGTAATTGATTTTTTGCTGACAGTGACCACATCATACGTGAAGCAGCAAACAAACCAGAATTTGCAGCAGATAGTAAAGCCGTAATAATTACAAAGCGAATAATGTCTTCTGCGTAGGGAATCCCAATATAATTAAATACTGTCACAAAGGGGCTATTACTTACTTCATTCGCGCTAAGTCCTGCGAGTTGATACGGTAGTAATGAACTAATTACTACAATCGTACCCACAAAGAAAATCAGTAATCGCCAAATTGCTGCATTAATTGCTTTAGGAACTGTCTGTGCTGGATTTTCCGCCTCCCCAGCCGCTACTCCAATTAATTCTGTACCGGAAAAAGCAAAGTTAACAATAAGCATGGTGGCAAAAATTGGGAAGAGACCATTTGGAAACCAACCGTGAGCCGTCAAGTTGCTAAACAATGGCGCCGTTTCATGTCCGTGATAAGGAATAAAACCAAAAATTGCCAGTAACCCAAGCCCAATGAAACAGATGATGGTGATAACTTTGACGAGTGCTAACCAAAATTCAGACTCGGCAAATAATCGAGTTGAACTAATATTAAGGAAAAAAACTAAGGCACCAAAAAAAAGAGTCCAAGCCCATACTGAGGTAGAAGGAAACCACTCCTGAACCAGTAAAGCCGCAGCGGTAAACTCAGTTCCTAAAGTTGCAGTCCAAGTTAACCAATAGAGCCAAGTAATCATATAGCCCGTACCCGGACCGATATAACGACGAGCGTATTCCCCAAAAGAACCCGATTCGGGCACATGGACCGCCAGCTCACCAAGACATAACATCACGGTATAGGCAATTAAACCGCCCAAAAAATAAGAAATAATTGCGCCAATTGGGCCTGCTTGGGAAATTACATCACCAGACCCTAAAAAAAGACCTGTACCTATGGCACCGCCAAGGGAGATCATCACCAAATGTCGAGTACTCATTGCTCGTTTCAAAGGTGCAGAACTTCCATGTTGCGATGCATCATTATTCCGATAATTTAATGATTGCATATAAAAAACTGTAACGACAATTTAGTAAAAAATCATTTTAGGAGAAAAAAATAAATATGCAATTATCTTTAAGGAGTGGACTTATTTTATCCAAGCCCCTTGCATTAAAAACAAATAATCTTTAAAAACAATTATTTAAGATTTTTTATAGTTATAACTGTATTTTAATTAACCTTATATTATTTCCAAATTTTATATATATTAAAAACCCATTTATTTTCAAATATAATATTTATATACATGGCTGGTCATGGCTGCTTTTAATACAGAGAATATGTACATAATAAACCCACTATTTATTTAAATAATGAGCTTTAAAATAATATACAAATAAGTTTATAAAAAAATTTTTTTTAAGCAAAAAATAAAGCTCAAACTTTCAGGTTTGAGCTTTATTTAAGCGCTATAACTTTTTAATAGCTAATCGGAGTCAATTGTTCTGTAGGCTGGATTGAACCTTCTGTATATTCACACAACCCTTGTTCATCACAAGACAAATTTAGTTGCTTATAGCTAATTGAAAAAGAGTCAGAATATTTTTTGACTACAAATGGGCTCATATCCGACGTTAAAGGCTCTTCACTCTTGAACAATTTAATGATCTTACGATCATTCATAGCTAACAAATAAATTTCATTATTTAATTCAATATGCACTACACCTGTGTGTTCAGCCACAATTGGAACCAAATAAGATTTATTCACCAGCAGAGTATCTACCGCATAGTTTTCAAACTTTGAATTAATGAGGTTGTATACCAGAACTGAACCAAAGCTGGTCTGCAAACCTTCTTTATAATTTGCAGCTTCCTGAATTCGCTGTATTTTAATACCCAACTTTTGAAAGTCTAGCTCCGTTGCTTGCTTACTCTTTATCAGGCTACGTGTAATAGCCTGTTTAAGTGGGTTATCAAAATAACGTTCATCGAGCTGAAAATCGTTCTGACGCAATATTTTTAACAACATTTCGTCATGATGGGTAAGAACATGCGCAAGTACATTACGGAAGTAAAATTTACTTTGCTTTTTGACCTTACGAACCTGCTGATAAAAATAGATTTCATCAAATTCATGTTCAATAAAATCATGCAATAAGCTTGAACTTGCCAATACAGACAATGCTTCATGACCAGTAAATGGCAAATGAATCGTATGTAAGTTTGGTAACAACTCTTTTATTTTTAAATAATGTTCACGGTCAACCGAGAAATATGGATCATAAACAATTACGTATTCACGCGCTGCATCCACATCTTGCGACTGGATTTGCATGTCTTTATTTGCCACAGCATCAAAAAACTCAGCATAGCGTCGATCTTCAACCTGCTCAGGATCAATTGAATATTGAGGCACAAATGCAATCACACGGTTCATATTCAATAAATTAGAATATTTAATTGCTGCATAGCCGCCCATTGAACCGCCATAACCCACAATATTTTTAAAGTCTTCTAAAATAGGCGAAATCGCTTTTGCCAGCTCAATCATGCTCGCTTGAGGAAACCATGATTTTTGTTTTGGCATTACCCCAATAACATTATATTGGTATTTAATTAGGGACTTTTCAGCATTGATAGATAAGCCACTCGCTCGGGTAATCAAATCGCCAAAAGAGAGAACCAATGTATTAGAATCGCCTGGTAAAAAAATGGCTCTAATGTGTTCGTCTTCAAAAATAATTTGCTTATCCATGCTCACACCGAAAGAAAATTTACTCCCACATACAACGTCAAAAATGAAACAAAATAGGTGTTTTGCCAATTTATGATTGCGGAGTATCTTATTTTATAGATGCCAGTCAGATTAAAAAGCGCAAAATATGACACAATCCTTACATCCTGCCGCTCAAAAAGGCTTCAGTTCAGCTGCTGAACTATATCAGCAAGTTAGACCCAATTATCCCGCAGAAATAGTAAGTTGGCTGCAAAATTGCCTACAAATACAGGAAAACTCTACTGTTATTGATCTTGGATCGGGTACTGGCAAATTCTTACCCTACTTAAAACAAACACATGCAGATGTTATTGCAGTTGAGCCAATTGGCGAGATGTTACAGCAGCTCCAACAAGTTTATCCTGATATCAAAACATTACAGGCTTTTAGCAATTCAATTCCTGTAGCAGACCATATAATTGATGCCATTATTTGTGCGCAATCTTTTCACTGGTTTGATAACCTTGATACCTTAACAGAAATGTATAGGGTCTTAAAACCGCAAGGACATTTAGGACTCGTTTGGAATCAACGTGACGAACGTACGGACTGGGTAAAAGCCTTAGCTGATTTTTTACTCCCACTTGAAGGAGACACGCCGCGTTACCATAGTGAAAAGTGGAAACGTGTGTTTGAACAACAAGATTTATTCGTATTTGATAGTCTACAAACTTTTACACAGTCACAACATGGTCCTGTCGAACAAGTCGTAAGTAAACGTTTACTCTCTACGAGTTTTATTGCTGCAATGACTGAAAAAGATCAGTTACAACTCAAAGCACAGTTTGAAAAAATTGTTTATGATTTTACGGGATTAGGTCCTCAAGATCAGATTGATTTTCCATATGTTACGTATGCATATCACTTTCAGAAAAGTACGTTAGCCGTTAAATAATTAGTGAATAGGTTTGGTTGAAAGTTATGAAGAAGAAAACACCTCAAATCATATTAATATCTTTGCTTTGCTCTGGCCTATTTCTTACTGCCTGTAAAAAAGCGGATGAGCCTGCTAAGACGGAGCAACCTTCTGCCACCTCGTCTACCGATCAGGTTTTAGAAAAACTAAATGAAAGACCTGTTAAGACATTCCCTGCCACTGCTGATGACGCACACGATATTGCGCTATTAGAAGATTATGACCGTCGCTTTACAGAAATGAGTGACGAGATGGAAAGCGAATTAGCAAAAATGCATGAAGCTGGAACTCTGACTACAGAATTTGAGCAACAACGTACTCTTGATAATGTCCGCTCTTCTCTGACCATGTTAAAAGATTTAGATTTAAAAACTGAGCAAGGCCGTTACATTCAGGGTTTATTTTATCAATATTGGGAAAACCAAGAAAAACATTTGAGTGATAAGCAAGCCAATAAAGATGAACAGATCAACGATCTTGCTGACTATTTACAAGCGCAAAATCAATTGAAATATTGGAAAGCATCGCAGCAGAAATAAATATTAAATTTCTTATAAAAAGCCTTCATGAATATGAAGGCTTTTTTCAAATTATATATTTTGTTTTTCAACCCAATGAATTGCCTGAACGCGGAATAATTCGCATGCTCCATCGCCTGTGTCGGTTGGCGTAAGCGATGATTTCCAGACTAAATTTTTATCCTTAATTTCGACAAGGTCACCTTTAAGATAGACCAGATCACCACGTTTAACGTGTTTAATCTGCTCTGCAATTTTCGGGTTCGCAGGAATGATGTGCATGTTAGACACCATTTGCATGGCCTGCTCTGCTGGAACAGGTAATTTAGGAATTTTCCAGTTTAAATAACGGTCATATTGTTTCACTGAAATATGACGTGCAATTTCAGGCTGTGCAAACAATCCCCAACTTACTGCATAGTCGATAGGAGAAAACTTAGCTTGTTCATCATTTTGATAAACTTTTGAGCCCAATATTCTGAAATTTCCTTGAAAAGGTTGTAATACAGAAATAGATTGATCTTTTTCTATGGGACTCAAACCATTGGCAATATTATATTCACTTGAGGTCGATGCAAATGCTGAACTCATGCCAATAGCAGCTAAAAAGCCCATCACCAAACGTTGTTTTTTCATCGCGTTACACCTCAAATATTGCTAGATCAAAGTGAATAGATCTTCAATTTATAATAGCTTTAAGCGATGAAAAAAATACCGAAATTTAGTAACAATACAGATCAATTTCGTCTTTTTTTGTGCTGAATTAAACAGCTTATTAATCTTCAAAATCTATTCTCAAAGTTTCAAAACGAACTCTACCTTGTTGGACCGCTTGTGCAATTGCCTGTTGCCCCTTCGTGAGCCTAGCCCCACCGCTTTTTACATCGAGTAGAATAATATTAATGTCTTCTGCTGTCCCATCACCATCTCGAAAATCGGTATATCCATCAAAAATAATGTAGTCCACGGGATCGCCCATGAATTTTGCATCGCTGGGTAAATATTGAAATTCAGGTAAAACCGGGGCAAATTGTTCTGCCATTTTTCCTTTCAACACTGCACGGCTTGTATTTACACTTCTCTTTTGTGCTTGTGTGAGAGCTTGTTGATGCTCTAGTTCAAGTTCAGCAATATATTGCTCATATTCAGCCTTAATTCGTCCATTGCGAGTGTTTGATAAAATAAGAGTAGTGATAATGATGCCAATTCCAGCACCAATAAGCATGGCAAGCCATACAGACATAAACTTTCCTTAAAAAGTGCGAATTAAGATTACAGATCTAATCATATCTAAAATAACGAAACAGCTTAAACTTTTGTCAAATGCGGTCATCTCCTTCACACAAAAAGATGCTAAGGTATAAAACATAAACAAATGTGCTGCTGAAAATAACTGGATTTATGAAAACGATACTTATTGCAAATCAAAAGGGCGGATGCGGAAAAACCATGACGGCCATTACGTTGGCAACAGCATTGGCACAAAAAGGATATAAAGTAGCATTAGCAGATTCAGATAATCAAAAATCGGCTTTACAGTGGTTAAAACAGCGCCCCAATACGGTAGCAAAAATTCAAAGCCTTGACTGGCGTCATGAAAAATCAATTGGTGATGCACCCAAAAATCTGGATTATTTAATTATTGATGCGCCTGGTGCACTTTCAGGTGAGCATGCTGAACAACTTATTAGTGAAGCTCATGCCATTATTACTCCACTTCAGCCTTCCTTTTTTGATATAGACAGCACGCGTCGTTTTTTAAAGCATTTACAAGACATCAAACGTATTCGTAAAGGCAAAGTACAGATTTTACTGCTTGCAAATCGAGTAAAACCTAACAGTGCCAGTTCAAAAGATATTCAACAGTTTTTTGAAAAAATTGAACAAGAACCTGTTGCCTGGATTGCGGAACGCAGTGCGTATGGCAGCTTGGCAATGCAGGGTTTAAGCATTTTCGACAAGCCACAAAAAAACTTTATTAGTATCCAAAATCAATGGCAACCAGTTCTAAATAAATTAATTGAAGATAAAGCTGAGTGGTTTTAAAGAAATTTAAGCACGGAAACTGAATGTATAAGGTTCTTTACATTAAGGCCTTAAAATTTGCCTCAGGTTATTTTTCAGTTAATATGACTTTATTCTATGTAGAAAATTAGAGAAATATTGTTCGTGCATCCATACGCTCCTAATTTACAGCGCGTTTTATTGTTTGGGCTGTTTTTTATTTTAATTTTTTTAGGATTTAATATCCTAAAATACTTTATTGTTCCTGTACTTTGGGCTGCCATCATTGCTTATATGACTTGGCCTATTTATTTAAGAATTCAACGTTTTTTTGGAGAAAGCCGTAATACTTTAAATGCAACACTCATGATCAGTCTGGTCATTTTGGTTGTGGGCGTTCCTTTTACATGCGCTATTTTTATTTTGCAGCATGAAGGTCGCAATTTATATTTTGACTTACAACGTCAGGTTTTTTCAGGCCATTTAAGTGTTCCTGATTTTATTCGGAATCTTCCTTTTATAGGAAAAGAAATCTCTCGCACACTCAATGAATTAAATAATGATCCTAATAGCACGATTCAAAATATCGCAGCTTGGGTACAAAGCCATTTAAGTTATGGTCGTGTGTTGCTCGGTGAAATTAGTAAAAATGTTGTCAAACTCGGCTTTGCGGTATTTAGCCTATTTTTCTTCTATCGTGATGGACAACTGATTTTATCTCAGGTGAGTAAAGCTTTAGAAATGGTGATTGGCCCTCGTATTCATCATTATCTTGATACGATTTCTGAGACAACTCGTGCAGTCGTGTATGGCGTGGGTTTAACTGCAATTGCTCAAGCTGTTTTAGCTGGTTTAAGTTACTTTGTAGCAGGTGTACCAAACCCTATGGTACTCACTATTGCTACTTTCTTATTGGCTCTAATTCCATTTGGTACGCCAATTTCTTATTTAGGCGTTGGCTTATGGTTGTTCTCTCAAGGTCAAACCATGGAAGCAATCGGCGTGGTTGTTTGGGGTGTAGTCATTGTCAGCAGTTCAGATAATGTTATTCGTCCACTGGTGATTTCTGGTGCTACCAAAATTCCATTCTTATTAATTATGTTCGGTGTATTAGGTGGTATTGCGAGTTTTGGATTGGTAGGTCTATTTATTGGCCCTGTCATTTTGGCTATTTTGCTAGCAATTTGGCGTGAATGGTTACATGAAACGATTGAACCAGAACCTATGCCAAAAACCACTATGATTTATGATTCTGATCATGAATCTTCAACTGATAAAGAGTGACATCGCTATTTAATTTAAAAATGTTTCTAGATACAAATTAACTATTTAAATTAACTTGTAGGTTAAACCTGCGTTTGTTTGAATCAAACAATCATACATATTTATAAGGACATCCAATTATGCAGATGTTTAATAAAATTGGTGCGGTCTGCGCGCTTACGGCTCTTTTTACGGTTGGCTGTAGTTCGGTCACAAAAACTGTTTCTGACACAGCTCAAGCATTAACCACAATGCATACAAAAAAAGTGGTTGATGTAAATGAAGTAACCGCTAACGGTATTGGTAAAAAAATTGGTACGGTTAGCTTCCAAGATAGCGATAAAGGTTTAATTATTACCCCAGCCCTTGCTGACTTACCAAGCGGTACTCGTGGTTTCCATATTCATGAAAATGGTTCTTGTGCACCTGCTGTAAAAGATGGAAAACCTGGTGCGGCTTTAGCTGCGGGTAGTCACTATAACCCGAACCAAGCACCTCACCATGGTACACCAACCACAGGCCATCTCGGTGATCTACCTGTTTTAGTAGTTGATAATACAGGTGTTGCAACAACAGCTGTGATCGCACCTCGATTAAAACTTGCTGACATTCAAGGTCGAGCTATTATGATCCACGCGGGTGGCGACAATTACTCAGACTCACCTCAACCTCTTGGCGGTGGCGGAGCACGAATTGCGTGTGGTGTGATTAAATAATTGATGTCTTTTTTAAATTGTGGGTATCTAAAAAGATATCCACAATTTTGCTAATTTTTTAATCATTACAACTTGGTTTCAGCCTAATAAAATCTTAAAAATTGACTGACTTTTGTAGATAAAAAGAATAATATTTTTGAAGTAATAAAGATTTAAAGTTCCGTACTGCTTTCTCACGTATTCTCTAAGTTAGAACAAAAGCCGTGAATTATCTGACCCAATTATTTAATAGTTTTAAGACAAACTCTATTTTAATTTATTGCCTGCAAATTTTGATTGTACTCACAGGCACAACTTTAGGTTTACTTTGGTTAGGACATAACGAGCTAATTGTTCCAGTCACTTTAGGCGCAATTGCAGCAGCTTTAACAGACTTTGATGATCGTTTAAGTATTCGATTACGTAACTTGGCCTATGTCTGCCTGCTCTTTTTTACAGTCAGCAGTATCCTTGGCTTTTTAGCTCCCTACAAAGTTTTCTTTATTTTATATCTCTCAATCTCAAGTGCTTTTTTTATTTTACTAGGGGCCTTAGGACAACGTTATGCCACAATTTCGTTTGGCACAATTTTGCTCTCCATTTATAGCATGTTCGGGGTAGGCGAATATGTGCATTGGTATCAACAACCCACCTATTTTGTTTATGGTGCTCTCTGGTACGGTTTAACTTCTATTTTATTTTTTATTATTAAACCTACCCTTCCCTTACAAGACAAACTCTCACAAATCTTTCAAGAAATTTCTGCACTACTGCAAGCTAAAGCACGTTTGTTTGATCCTGACAATAAAGAGAATGTAGAACAGCTTTTATATGAACTATCCTTACAAAATACGCAAGTTGCCCAAAGCCTGAATCAAATCCGCAGTTCCCTACTTACTCGATTGAAAGCTTCGAGGGTGAGTAATAGAAGTATCTATTGGCTAAACCTGTATTTTTTCGCCCGTGATATTCACGAACAAGCGACTTCAAATTATTTACATTACGAACATATTCAACAGAATTTTAGCCGCAGTGATCTTATTTTCCGTTTCCAAAAAAACCTGCGACTACAAGCACAAGCATGCCAAAAATTAGCTCAATGTATTTTATATAATCAGCCATTTCAGCCTTCGCAAGAAAGTCAGACCGTATTGGGACATTTGGAAAGTTCTTTAAAAGACTGGATACAACAACATCCGCAAAATTTTGAAGTTAAAAATTTAAAACTTATTTTTGATAACTTAAAAGGAATGCATGAACAGTTTGAACAACTACAATATGCACAACCCGTCCCTGAAAATAGTACACACACCAGACAAGAACACTTAAATTTACTTGATGATGATATCCAAGGATTTTCAGATCTTATCTTAAAACTTCGGCAGCAACTTACGCCGCAGTCAGCCCTATTTAGACATGCCATACGAATTGCTGTTGTTTTCGCAGCAGGTTACGCGATTTCGTTATTACCCTTTGCGCAACATGGTTATTGGATTTTGCTCACTAGCTTATTTGTCTGTCAGATTACTTATTTTGCGACTAAAAGCCGTCTTAAACTAAGAACTATTGGCACCCTACTCGGTGTTTTATTAGGTATACCAATTTTATATTTTGTTCCCAGTATTGAAGGCCAGCTCATTCTTACCATTATTTGTGGAGTTAGCTTTTTCTACTTACGCCAGAAGAAATATGCCCTAGCAACACTGATGGCAACCTTAATGGTATTGCTCATTTTCAACTTAAAAGGTGCAGGTTACAGCATTATTTTACCTCGCCTAATCGATACCTTATTAGGCTGTTTGATTGCATGGCTTGCCGTAAACTTTATTTGGCCCGACTGGAACTTCCGTAATATTCCAAACAATATTAAGAAAAGTAGCAAAGCCACCTTAGATTATTTCAATGTGATTGTTGAACAATATCAATATGGAAAAAATCAGGATATAGAGTACCGCCGAATTCGTCGTGCTGCGCATAATGCTCAAATCGAGCTATCAAATATGATCTCGAGTTTAAGTGCCGAACCGAACCCTAACCCTCAACTCATCCATTATGCTTTTCGTTATCTGGTTTATAGCCACAGCCAACTGAGTTACGTAGCAGCGTTAGGAAGTCAGCGTCAAAAAATTGATGATGAGCAGATTTTGCAATTATTGTTACGCTGCCAGCAAATTATAAGCCAGAGTGTTCTTGAGCAGTCACTTCCCAACCCGAAGCTTATTGAACAAACCTTACAAGAAATTCAAAGCATAACTGCACATGAACACCTTTCCGAAAAATATATATTAGTCTTGAAACAAATCACTTTATTGTTAGAAACCTTGCCTGAACTATTAACGCTTAAAGGCAAGCTTTTAGAACAAGAAATGACCTAAAACAAAAAAATACCGGAATATTGATTCCGGTATTTTTAATTTAATCATTTCCTTCGAGCTTTCTTTCTTGCATTTCCTGCTTTAAAGCAATTCGCGGTTGGCTAAACCAAAGAGCAATAAAGGTAAATGCAGATAATGCAAAAGCCCATAAATGAAATTGTGTATAGAGGTAACGTACTAGCTCAATCATTGCAAAGAAACTCATCATCAGCAACATCGAAACTGCTGCAGCAACCGTTCCTTTTGATACTTCAGATGACATGAGTGCAAAACGATATAAGACTGAGAAACTAATCCCTTCACCAAAACAAATCAGAGTCATACCTGTAAGCAAACAAGGTATGAGATAGGTTTGCCATACCACGCCTAAGATTAAAATGAGTGTACCCAACAGCATAATGGGCAAACCCATCATGACCGTTCTACCTAAAGCCAAACGGTCAATAATTTTAATTAAGACGATGTTGCCAACAATCAAGCCAAAAAATACGGGGAATTGAGCTAAACCATATTGCACACTAGTAAGCTTCAACTCATCAACTAAAATGATGGGTGATAAAGCAATCCATAGCATTAAAGGCATCCCCACTAAGGGCAATGCAAGGCTTAGACCCAAAAAACGACGGTTGGTAAACACCTTCTTAAAGTCATCAAAAAGATAACTAAAGGGTTGCTTAGTTACACTCGCTTGCTGGCTTGGCATCTGTTTTTTCAAACCGATCCAACTGAGTAATGCCAATACAGCAATGGCGACAAAGCCCCAATGCCAAGACACATAATCAATTAAAAAAGCTCCAAGTACAGGTCCGAGCAAGGGTGCAAGTAATGAGATATTCGCCATGAGTGCCATGACTTTAATCGCATCACGCTCAGCAAAACTCTCTTGAATGGCCGCATAACCAACGGCTGAAATTACGGTTAAGCCAATTCCCTGCAAAAATCTTAAAGCTAGAAATTGCTCGATTTGCGTCGTCAGTAAAATTAAAAAACAGCATAGAGCAAAGAATAAAACTCCTGCTAATAGTACTTTTTTACGTCCGAGCCGGTCCGACAAAGGCCCAAGCAACCATGCAACTGTAGCGCCGCCTAATAAATAAAATGACATTGAAGAGGGTGCCCAAGTTGCACTCACCCCAAAATCTTCAGTAATTGCCAACATGGCTGGCTGAATCAAGTCATTACCGATATAAACCGCAAATTCAAATAGCACTAAGGCTAAAGGAAACATCAACGTTGTACGGTTCAACGTTGTCGTTTGAATATTTTTCATGAGTTGTACACTTCAAAATAGCGGCCATATGTCTCTATGACTATCTAAAAAATAAGATGTAGTCATGACGATGACATGTATGGTCAATCAATCTTTAGTTAAGTTGTTATATGCCGTGAGAGTGCATGTTTAGAATGTGAAACACCGTATTCACAAGGTGTCTAAAACGAGAAAAAATGTATGACGTGAGATTCGGTAATTTTTACCAATCGGCACAATTGCCGAGCGCAACAATAGCATTTTTTAAATTGATCAGCAATCATGCAATTTCAACAAATTCAAATTTCAGTTTTTGCCCTAAAAAACTAAAAATTTCTGTTGTGTACAAAATCAAAGTTATCCACATATTCGATAAAAAATTAAACATTAAGGACAAGGATTAACTTGAAAGTCTGTGGTTTCCTCCCCTTTTGTACATTGATAGCTTTGCTTTTTATTCACAATTTTCCAAACTTGCTGATCTCGCTTTAATAAATATTCAGTACGTGTTTTCGAGATAGCATCTGGACTAGGCTCTGTTTGTAAAATAGTAACTTGCGCATTGGAAGGATCATCTGCAGCATTCATTTGCTGTGAAATATCTAAATTGCTTGCATCATTTAAAAGATCTGGTTGATCAAGTAATACAGCCTGTATCGGACTATCAGCAAGTTGAGTCGAAGAATTTTGAGGCGGAGCACAAGCCGTTAATATGCTTAAGCTGAAAATAATCAACAAACAATTTTTTTTCATTATCCTTCCCCCTCTATTTACTCAAAATTAATGCTAAAACGAATAAGCTGTTTTTTCCTTTGAACTTTGTAAACATCCATAAAATGATTAATATTAAAGTGATAGGAAGTTTTTAAAAAGAAAAAACTTAGTAATTATTGATTTTTAATCAATAATATTTTTCCAATTCATGCATTTTTCTACAACAGTAAATCCCATAGAGTATGTCTCAAATACAGGAATTTAATGAGAGCAACCTCCATGAGTAAGATTTTAGTGATTAATGGCGCTAAACAATTTGCCCATTCAAACGGTGAATTAAATGACACATTAACCACCCTCGCAACTACACATCTCACGGAACTCGGACACGAAGTTCAAGTCACCCGTGCAGACAGCAATTATGATGCTGAAAGTGAAGTTGAAAAATACTTGTGGGCAGATGTCGTTATCTATCAAATGCCAGGCTGGTGGATGGGTGCACCTTGGACAGTCAAAAAATATATTGATGATGTGTTTACCACAGGCCATGGTTCCCTTTATGCAAGTGATGGTCGTAGCCGTGCTGATGCCTCAAAAAAATATGGTTCAGGTGGTTTAATCCATGACAAAAAATATATGCTATCACTCACCTGGAATGCACCGATGGAAGCATTTGACGATGCAGATCAGTTCTTCCATGGCATAGGGGTAGACGGCGTTTATTTACCATTTCATAAGGCCAATCAATTCTTAGGCATGACTACATTACCTACCTTTATTGTAAACGACGTGATTAAAATGCCTGACGTTGATAGTTATATTGAAGAATATAAAGCACACTTAAATACTGTATTTGCAGCAGCCTAATAAGGAGAAATCCATGCTAACCATTATTGCGGAAATTCGTACTCAATCGGGCGGACAACATCGCCAGAATGTATTGGATGCCTTTCAAAAAATCATTCCCACTGTTTTAGCAGAAGATGGTTGCCATGGTTATGAACCTTTAGTTGATCACAAGTCAAATGCGAGCTTCCAGACTCAAGAACCTGACACAATTGTCATGTTGGAAAAATGGGAAAGTGTGGCTCACCTTGAAGCACATTTAGCTACTCCGCATATGCAAGCACATCACGCAGCAGTTAAAGATGATGTTGTTGATGTCAAAATTAAAATTTTAGAAAGCGGCGTATAATTTATTTAGACCATAAAAAAAGACGATATATTTATCGTCTTTTTTATTTTTAAGAACAAAGCTGCGTTTGAAAGCCTCTAGAGCCTTTCCCTCTCGCGCATTGATAGCTCTTTTGTTTATTTTGTAATTGCCACTTTTCATCAATCAATTTAAATGAATATTCTGTTCGGATTGCAGAAACAGAATCATCCATTAAACCAGTTTGAATCACGGTAATACGGGAAACTGTTGGAGATTCTACACGGTTAAATACTTGCTGAACTGAGGTATTGTTATGCTCTTTTACGATCTCTGGTTGAGCTTTAAGTACTTGTTGCATTGGGGTTTCAGAAGCCACAAAAGGAATTAATTTACTGGTGGTCGCACAGCCAGTAAAAAGTCCCGCACAAAGCGCTGAAATTAAAAATAAACGTTGCATTTTTATCACCAAAAAACAAAAGCCATAGCTTTATGATGCTATGGCTTTGTCGGTTACTCTGTAGAAACTATGTAGCTCTACAAAATAGATCTAACTTAAAGATCAAATAATTTACCTGGATTCATCAAACCATTTGGGTCAAATACTTTTTTCAATGCCTTCATATATTCAATTTCTTCAGGCGAACGCGAGTATTCCAAATACGGCTTTTTCGTCATGCCTACACCATGTTCAGCAGAGATTGAACCATCGTATTTTTTCACGGTATCAAACACATATTTATTCACCACCTGACACTTCGCAAAGAACTCATCTTTGGTTAAGTTTTCAGGTTTTAAAATATTTAAGTGCAAGTTACCGTCACCGATATGACCAAACCAGCAAATTTCAAAGTCTGGATAGTTTTCTTGAACAATTGCATCAATCTCACGAATAAATGCTGGCACGTGAGTAATTAACACTGAAATATCATTTTTGTATGGAATAAACGGCGCAATTGATTCAGAAATATCTTCACGTAAACGCCATAAACTTTCTACTTGGTCAAGGCTCTGGCTCATTACACCATCAAGTACCCAACCTTGCTCCATGCAATGCTCGAAAATCTCCATTGCTTTATCGATAATCGGCTCGTATGGTGCTTCAAACTCAAGCAATACATAGAACGGGCATTCAGTTTCGAATGGACGTTGTACATGACCATTATTTAAAACTTTTTGCATTGCAAGTTCACCAAAGAACTCAAATGCCGTTAAATCGATATCTTTTTGGAACGCATGTAGTACAGGCATTACTGCATCAAAGTCAGGAACACCTAAAACTAAAACTTGTAAGTTTTGTGGTTGACGCTCAAGTTTAATTTCTGCTTCAGTCACTAAACCTAATGTACCTTCCCCACCAATAAACAAATGCTGTAATGCATAACCAGTTGCATTTTTAACCATGCCTTTGTTTAAACGTAGAATATCGCCTTTACCAGTCACTACGGTTAAGCCAAGCACCCAGTTACGTGTCATGCCATATTTAATAACTTTAATACCACCGGCATTAGTACCGATATTACCGCCAATCTGGCTAGAACCTGCTGACGCAAAGTCCACTGGATAATACATGCCTTGTTCTTCTGCATAATTCTGCAATTGCTCAGTCACAACGCCAGCTTGCACTCGAACCATACGATCTGCCGGAAAGAACTCAAGAATTTGGTTCATTTTGTCCATGCTAATGACAATTTCCCCATTGGTTGCTACCGCACCAGCAGAGAGACCAGTACGACCACCTGACGGTGTAATCGCGATATTAAATTGGTTCGCAAGCTTTACAACTGCCTGAACTTGTTCAGTCGTTGATGGAAAAACGATGACCGATGGGTTCGGATTAAAATGCTTGGTATGATCTTTACCCCAGTTTTCGAGACTATCAGCATCGGTTTTAATACGGTTTTCACCGACGATTGCTGTTAATTGGGTGAGTAACTCAGGTGTTAAAGCGACTGGAGCATTCATCGTTTGCAGACCTAGCAAGAAGTAAACTGTGGTGGGACTATGACCTCATATTTCTCAAGGTTCTCACTTGAGCAAAGCCATAATGTTCAAGGAACTCCTATATTCTACATGTATCCGCGCAAGCGATAAAGTTCAGAATAGAGATACTGTCACTACAAAACATGTTTAACGTAAATAAATACTTTCTATGGGGCTTTCAGAGAAAAATCGCATTTAAATAACAACCAAAGCATATTTTTAAATGCTCGACAAGCCATAAACAGAAGTGATTAGACATAGATAAAATTGCCATAAGGCGATGGTATAAACGAAATATCTATAGCGCTGCCCAGTATGTTATTATACCGCCACCAAATTTGGCCTTTGTAGCGGAGCCGTAATGAGCCAACATCTTTCACTACCTAAAGATAAAATCCGTTTCCTTTTGTTAGAAGGCGTTCACCAAAACGCAGTCGATACTTTAAACGCTGCGGGTTACACCAATATTGACTATCGTAAAACTGCTCTTGAAGGCGAAGCGCTTAAAGAAGCAATTAAAGATGCTCACTTTATTGGTATTCGTTCGCGTACCCAATTGACTGAAGAAGTTTTCGAAGCTGCAAATAAATTGATCGCAGTAGGTTGTTTCTGTATCGGAACAAACCAAGTTGATCTTAAAGCAGCAATGGCACGTGGTATTCCTGTATTTAACGCACCGTATTCAAATACGCGTTCGGTTGCAGAGCTTGTACTTGCCCAAACGATTCTTCTTCTTCGCCGTGTTCCTGAAAAATCGGCGGCTTGTCATCGTGGTGGTTGGGACAAGTCTGCTGTCGGTTCTTTTGAAACTCGTGGCAAAACTTTAGGTATTGTGGGTTACGGTTCCATCGGTTCTCAACTTTCAGTTCTTGCTGAAAGCATGGGTATGCATGTCATTTATTATGATGCAGTAACTAAATTACCGATGGGTAATGCTCGCCAAGTTGGTTCTTTAGATGAGCTTTTAGCAACTGCAGATGTTGTGACTTTACATGTGCCAGATGTTCCATCTACACGCAACTTCTTCACTAAAGAACAATTTGCGAAAATGAAAGAAGGCTCAATTTTCTTAAATGCTGCACGTGGTACATGTGTAGTGATTGAAGATTTAGCTGATGCAATCAAATCTGGTCATATTGCTGGTGCAGCGGTTGACGTATTCCCGAAAGAGCCAAAAGCAAACGGTGAAGAATTCCAGTCTCCACTTCGCGGCTTAGACAACGTGATTTTAACTCCTCACGTTGGTGGTTCAACCATGGAAGCGCAAGCAAACATCGGTTTAGAAGTTGCAGAGAAATTTGTTGCTTACTCTGATAAAGGTATGACACTTTCTGCGGTTAACTTCCCAGAAATCGCATTACCATTGACAGCTGGCCAACACCGTTTATTGCACATCCACAAAAACGTACCGGGCGTATTGTCTAAAATCAACAACTTGTTTGCTGAACAAGGCATCAACATTTCTGGTCAGTCACTTATGACTAAAGGCGACATCGGTTACCTCGTCATGGACGTTGACGCTTCTGCTTCTCACGAAGCTTTAGATATGTTGCATGAAGTTGAAGGTACAATTCGCGTGCGCGTATTGTTCTAATACGAACTGTAAATTTAAAAGCCACAGCAATGTCTGTGGCTTTTTTATGGGCATTTACATTATCATGTGAAAAGTATACCAATCGATCAAATAATAAAATGTCCAGTTCGAACCAGAAATCTCAGCTGCATGCTTTGGGCTTTCTCATTCTCGCTATGTTAAGCGTACAAAGCAGTGCATCTTTAGCAAAAATTCTGTTTCAGGACTTTCCTGTGCTCACTGTCTCTGCAATGCGCTTATGCCTAGGTGCAATTATTCTTGCCATTATTTTCCAAATTTGGCGAATTAATTTTAGTCAGGTTCGCTGGAAAGCTATCTTGGCTTATGGATTTGCGCTTGCAGGAATGAACGCACTGTTTTATCTATCGATCGAACGCTTACCGATTGGAATTGCGGTTGCTTTTGAGTTTATTGGTCCTTTAAGTGTGGCGTTATACCACGCACGCCAAAAATATGATTTTGTTTGGGTGAGCTTCGCAATTATTGGGCTGATTTTACTTTTCCCTTTCAATCAGGCCCATAGTCTAGATTGGATTGGGGTCTTATTTGCTGTTAGCGCAGGCGCTTGTTGGGCGCTTTATATTATTGCTGGGCAAAAACCTTCAGGTATTTCAGGTAACCACACAGTATGTTTAGGAATGAGTGTGGGTGCATGTATCTTATTACCCATTACTCTGTTCTCAGGTTCAATTGGGCAAGTGATAGAACTTCCCTATCTTTTTTATTTTATCGGTTTAGCCATTTTAGCCAGTGCACTTCCGTTCTCATTAGAAATGTTGGCGCTGCGCAATTTGACGCCTTTAAGCTTTGGAACATTGATGAGCCTAGAACCCGCAGTTGCAGCGCTATCTGGTTTTATCTTTTTAGGCGAATATCTGTTATGGAACCAATGGCTAGCCCTTGCAACCATTATTACCGCTTCTGTTGGTTGTACCATAACCACCCAAAAAGCTCGCCAAGAACGTGAAAAAGCGGCAAGTTAATTTAATGATCTTTGCCAGTTAAAACTCAGTATTCGTTATAATTGACTCCTATTATTTTTTAAATATCAAATGAAGCGCTAAGGTTTTTCCATGCAAAATCTTCCAATTATTGCTGTGCTGTATATGATTTTGTCGATGGTTTCTTATCAAATCAGCGCTTCATTTGCCAAGCAGCTTATTGCTACATTAGACCCGCTCACTGTCACAATTTTAAGACTCTGTTTTGCAGCAGTTATTGTTGCCGTCATGTTTCGTTCATGGAAAATCTGGTCTCGCTTACCCTACTTAAAATGGCGTGATTTGTTGATGTACTGCGCATCTTTAGGGTTAATGAATATCCTATTTTATACTTCGCTCGGAAAATTACCCCAAGGTATTGCTGTTGGCTTAGAGTTTATTGGTCCATTAGGCCTTGCGCTTCTTTCTATTAAACAAAAGAGTGACTACATTTGGGTAGCGCTTGCCATGTTAGGCATCGCACTTATGGTACCTTGGCAAAACCCAGTTCAACACAATTTCTCGTATGTAGGTGCAGCTTGCGCCCTAGGAGCAGGGCTTTGCTGGGCCTTCTATATTTATTTCGGCCATAAAGTTGTGACTCAAAATATAGGGATGCATGCATTAACAATTGGAATTGGCGTATCTGCACTTGCATTACTACCAATTGGGATCTGGCATAATGCTCCTGCATTACTTGAGACCCAGTACTGGGGTAAAGCATTACTTATTGCGGTTTTAGCGACTGCTATTCCCTATGCGCTCGACTTAATGGCTCTCAAACAACTCAATAAATTAACTTACGGTACTCTAACAAGTTTAGCACCAGCATTGGCAGCATTAACGGGTTTCTTATTACTTCACGAAGAAATCAGCACGCTGCAATGGGTGGCTTTGGCTTGTGTAATGCTGGCCTCGATTGGGGTTACTTTAAGAAGTACTAGAAAAGCTGCGTAGGTTTGCTCTACTGCTGCTTTTTATACTTTTTATATTCCTTTAAATATTTATTACCCAGCGTTTCTTTTTCACTATCTTTCAGAATTTTTCCAGCTTGCTGGAAAAACTTATGCTCTTCTTCTTTTAAATGGTGATGGACTTTTTCACTCAACTGTTTGGCGGTTGCTAACCAGCTAGGGCTACTCATATCGGTTTTTTCAAGCTGTTCAACCAACTCATCCATTTCATGATGTTCGGATAAAGCATGTCGCGTAATATCTAAACCCACATCATCAAACATTAAAGGAATATAGAGATAACGGTCTTCGGCAACTGAATGGGCATAAAGTTCATTTTTTAATGCATCAAATAATTCTTTTCGTTCTTCGGTTAAACCATGTGTCTGGATTAATTGCTCAGAAAGGTTTCGTTGATTTTCATGGCTTTCTCTTAATGCTTCGAAAATATTCATTCTCTTCCTCATTTTTAGCTAAAAAATCTTTTTTATTTCAAGGTTTATCATACGTTGAAATTTATATTATTTAAGTAGCTTAAAATGAGACTATTTTTTACACAGTTTTCTTTCTAGTAAGTTTCTGTAATGATTTTTATATTTTCAATGAGGAAGGATACATAAAAAGTATGAACTTCTCTTTAAGATCAGCTCATACTTTTTTATCTTATTTAGCCTGTAACAAACATTTGATAGCCCAAACGGCAAATTAGAATACTGACTAAAATTAAAAAGATAATACGGACAAAACCACTACCGTATTTAAGCGCAGTACGCACCCCAACAATAGAACCAAGCACATTAGCTACCGCCATCATCAAACCAATATGCAAAATAGCGTGACCAGTTGGAATGAAGAAACTCAATGCAGCCAAGTTCGTCATAAAATTACCAATTTTTGACAAAGCTGAGGCATGTAAAAAATCAACTTGTAAAAAACGGATAAAGAAAAAGATAAAAAAGCTACCGGTACCCGGCCCAAAAATTCCGTCATAAAAACCAATCGCCAAACTACCAATAGCAGCCAAAATTAACATTTTGTTGGTAATTTTTTGCTCTGTATGAACTTGACCAAAGTTCTTTTTAATTAAGGTATAGATGGCTATTACAATCAACATTACAAACACAAAAGGACGTAATACCGATTGGGGAATAAGTGACAAACAAGCCGCACCAGCAAAAGAACTAATCAATGCACAAATGGCAATAACGGCTAAAAGCTTCCATTGCAACTTTACTCTTTTTGCAAAAGTATAAGCTGCAGATGCAGTACCAAAGATTGAAGATAATTTATTTGTACCAATAACCGTTGCAGTCTGCATGTTCGGAAAAGTACTCATGATACCGGGAATCTGGATGAGTCCGCCGCCGCCTACAGCAGCATCAATTGCTCCCGCAGTAAACGCAAAAAAGATCAAACTAAGGATAACATCCCATTCCATGCCCATGCTCTATACTCTACATCTACTACAAATTTAAGATACGCTTAGGTACCAACCGTTTTTTATCGGTAATCTCAGCTAAGCCTAAACAGCGCTCACCCGAAAACACCAAAACTTCTGCTTCTGCAGAATGCTCAATATTGCTTTCTAAACCGTTGCAAAAATATTTTTCACGTCCTTCTGGAACTTGAATTTTTAGGAAATGGTCAACTGGAGCATAAACTGGAAGTAGCAAAGCTTCTCTTTGCTCTTCTGTTAAGCTTTCCAGATATTCAATGGTATAACTCGGAATAAGCTCAAAATGTCCTGTTTGAGTCCGGTTTAGCATCGTTAAATGCCCACCACAGCCAAGAGCCTCACCAATATCTTCACCGAGTACACGGATATATGTCCCTTTAGAGCAGGTTACATCCAGAGTAATCGTATTTTCGGTAAATTCTAAGAGCTCTAAAGCATAAATTGTAACTGGGCGAGCTTCACGCTCAATCTCAATACCTTTTCGGGCAAGCTCATATAAGGGTTTGCCTTCTTTTTTCAAAGCCGAATACATGGGCGGAACTTGTTGAATATCACCTCTAAATTTCTCTAAGGTTTGTTCAATAAACTCTTGGTTAAGAACAGGGACAGAACGTTCTTGTAAAATATCCCCTTCCACATCACCTGTTGTTGTGGTCTGCCCTAATCGAACAGTGGTTTGATAGCGCTTTGTGGAGTCCAGCAAATAATGTGAAAACTTGGTCGCTTCTCCCAAACAAATCGGGAGCAAACCTGTTGCCAATGGGTCTAAAGCTCCAGTATGACCTGCTTTTTGGGCGCGATATAACCAACGCACTTTTTGCAAAGCCGCATTTGAACTTAAGCCTAATGGTTTATTTAATAGAAATACACCACTGATATGGCGACGAGAAATTTTTTGATTTTTTGTCGTCATTTTTACTGGAACACAAAGCTAGAAAAAAGTGCCGACATGTTAGCAAATTCGGCAAGATATTTTCACAATATTTAGGTGCCTTTTCACTTATTTTGTGGCACATTAATGATCGAGTAAAAAAACAACAAATTAAAACTTAAGGAAGATATCTTTATGCAAGGAATGCAGAAGAAGGTATTGTGGTGCGTGCTCGGATTTTTTATTTTGAGCCTCATTGCATGTGTATATTGGTTAAGTCCTGATTCAAAAAATACATCAACTCAACTAAATCAGGATGAAGCTAAAAGCTTAGCGTCTACGCCACAAACCTCTTTAAATTCAACGTTAAATGCAGATGCTTACCATAGTAAAAGTCAGCAAGATACCGAAGTGAACTGTCAGTTAAAAATTGATAGTTCCCAGCATTTGGTCGTGAATAGTCAAACACGCGACTGCTTTGAGTATTTTATTACCCAATATGGAGAAAATGATTTAGAGCAAATCAAAAATCACTTTGGGAAATTTATTCAAGGACAATATTCTGAGCCCGCTCGCTCACAGATTATAGATTTATGGGGCCGTTACTTAAAATATCGCGAACAACTGGCTCAAATCCAAACACCTCCATCAAAACAACAAGATAAAAATTATTTTCAAAAGATTTTTAATTCAATTCAAGATTTAAGAAAACGTTTCTTTTCCGTCACAGAAATTGAAGGACTTTTCTCAACCGAAGATATCTATCAGAACTATACGCTTGATCGTATGCAAATACTTGAGGACTCGTCTTTAAGCGAAATTGAAAAGGCACAAAAACTCAAAGAACGCTTTGAACAACTACCAGAAGACTGGCAACAGAACCTGCAAGAACTCTCTAAACTTGATGATTTACATACACTGACCAAACAAATTAGAGCTCGTCATGGTTCTGCAGAAGAACTTAGACAAATGCGTACAGCACTCGTCGGAGCTGAAGCAACTCAAAGGCTAGAAACTTTAGATACACAGCGTAGTGCTTGGCAGCAGAGAGTCACAAGTTACTTGAGTGGACGAGATGAAATTATTAAAAGTAATATGAGTGATAGTGCTAAAAATCAAGCCATACAACAATTACGCCAACAACAATTTAACTCATCACAAGAACAATTAAGACTTCGAACTTTTGAGACGGTCCATGATCAGGGAGGTGAACTGCCATTTAATTATTAAGCCTTTTCTTTTAGGAATAGGCTAAACATTCACTAGCAGTAAGAAGCTGCTTTTCATACAAAATAAAAATAGTGAGTAAAAAATGAAAAGGAAGTTAATGTTTTTTTGCGCTGCAATGCTCTCAGGACTGAGTATTTCGGCGGCCCATGCCACAAATGCTGAACAAGTTAAAAACTCGTTCGTTTATTCATCTTACGCACAAACCAAATATCCATTGGTTTTTAACCATGGTATGGCAGGTTTTAACCGAGTTGGAACAGATACTCTTGGTCTCGATTACTGGTACCAAATTCTTCCTGATCTGGCACGTAATGGAGGAAATGTCTGGGCAACCAGAGTGTCCCCTTTTAACTCAACAGAAGTGCGTGGAGAACAACTTGCCCAACAAGTAGAAGAAATTATTGCCATTACCGGTAAACCTAAAGTCAACTTAATCGGTCATAGCCATGGGGGCCCGACAATTCGCTATGTGGCCGGTATCATGCCAGAAAAAGTTGCCTCACTCACCACAATTGGTGCACCTCATAAGGGCTCACCAATGGCAGATGTCATCCTGAACGTTGAGGGTACTCCTCTATCTGGACTGACAACGTTAGTAAACTGGTTTTCAGCAGCCATTACTTGGGCAGGAGGCCTAGATCCGACAAGCTATCCGCACGATTCTTTAGCCGGAGCTCATAGCTTATCTACGCAAGGTTCTGCAAAATTTAATGCTCAGTTCCCAATGGGTATACCGAGCACTTCTTGTGGTGAAGGAGCATATCAAGAGAAAGGTATCTATATGTATTCTTTCTCAGGAAATAAAGCTCTCACCAACCCATTAGACCCATTTGATATTGCGCTTACTGGCAGTGGTTTAGTAGTCGATCCATTTGGTGATAATGATGGACTTGTTTCCCGATGCAGTGCCAAATTTGGTAAAACAATTCGTGATGATTACAACTGGAATCATTTAGATGAAGTGAACCAAGTACTTGGGGTACGTTCTATTTTTGCTTCCGATCCTGTCTCGGTTTACCGTCAACACGCAAACCGTTTAAAGCTTCAAGGATTATAGTTTTTAAACAAAAAATGCGCCAAAAGGCGCATTTTTTTACTCGCTATAAGCTTACGCTTTACGAGCTGGTAATTTTTCACGAATACGTGCAGCTTTACCAGACAAGTCACGAAGGTAGTAAAGTTTAGCACGACGAACGTCACCACGACGTTTCACTTCGATTTTAGCAACAACTGGTGAGTGAGTTTGGAATACACGCTCAACACCAACACCGCTAGAAATTTTACGTACTGTGAACGCAGAGTTCAAACCACGGTTTTTCTTAGCGATTACAACACCTTCAAATGCTTGAAGACGTTCACGATCACCCTCTTTTACTTTTACTTGAACGATGACAGTGTCACCAGGAGCAAAAGCAGGGATATCAGATTTTAACTGTGCATTTTCAACAGCTTGAACTAAAGGATGTTTACCACTCATTGTGGGAATCTCCAATATGTGCGGAGTCAGAAGAGGTCTGAGGTTCCGCTGGGGATAGAGGCTAAAGCGCATATCAACCCGTTTATCTTTCCCTTTACGACAATATGTCTATAAAGAGCCTTTAAATATACATAAAACTATTCATTAAATAGAATTATGTTTTAACTCGAAGCATTGCTTCTCGTCTGATTGCAGAACTTTCGTTCTTGAGAATAACGATTAAGAATTACCGCCATTCTCTTGCATATCTTTTAGCCATTTCTTTTGCTGCTTAGTCAACTCAACCTTTTCAGCCAACTCCGGTCGGCGCTCTAGAGTTCGTTGATATCGCTGCAAAAAACGCCATTTTTCAATATTGCCATGATGTCCAGATTTTAATACCTCTGGCACATCCAGCCCTTCAAAATGGTCAGGCTTTGTATATTGTGGACAATCTAAAAGACCATCAACAAAAGAATCTTGTACTGCTGATTGTTCATCTGACATTACATTCGGCAAACGGCGAATAATACTGTCAAGTAACACCATAGCGGGCAGTTCACCACCAGATAAAACATAATCACCAATTGACCATTCTTGATCAACATAATGCTGGATCAAACGTTCATCTACTCCCTCATAACGTCCACACAGTACGATTAAGCCGTCATAATCGACAAACTGCTGTACTGCCTTTTCATTTAAGGTTTTGCCTTGTGGGGACATATACACCACAGGGACATGAACATGTCCTGCTTGTGAGGCAAGCTGTTTAGCATGTGCAATTGCTTTCGCCAAAGGCTCAGCCATCATCACCATACCGGGGCCACCACCAAATGGACGTTCATCCACTCTTCTGTAGTTTCCCTCAGCAAAATCACGAGGATTAATACAAGTGACTTGTACAATATCTCGTTTTGCCGCACGTCCGCTGATGCCGTAGGCTGTAATCGCTTCAAACATTTCAGGAAAAAGCGTAATGACTGCAAAAAACATTACAGACTCCTCTATTTTCCTGCTGTATTAATCCTAAAAGGATTAATAATCTACGCCCCAATTGACGTAAATACGACCAGCTTCAAGATCAACACGTTGTACTACATCTTTGTGCCAAGGAATCATGCGCTCTTCTGAATCAATGCTGTCTGGGGTAGCATGTACCACCATCACATCATTGGCTCCAGTTTCAAACAACTCATGAATTTTTCCTAAGTTTACTTCCTGTTCTTCCTCATCAAGACCTAACACTGTTAAGCCCTTCAAATCCGACCAGTAGTACTCATCTACATCTGCTTTTGGCAGTTGAGACTTAGCAATCCAGATATTAGCGCCAACCAAGCTTTCCGCTCCAGTGCGATCACTCACACCTTTCAACGCGACAACTAGGCCTTTGCCATGGGGTTTCCAACGTTTTACATCTATTGTTTGCCAACCAGCCTTGGTCTCAATGTACCAAGGCAGGTAGTCAAACATGTTGCTCATGGGTTCTGTATTTGAATACACCCAGAGCCACCCATTCAATCCATAAGCTGAACGTAACTGTCCAATCTGAATACGATCTTCGGGAACATTCTGTGTTGATGTCATGGGCTACCTACTACAAAAATTATGCAGTAGCTTTTTTAGCTTGAGCAGCTAAAGAAGCAACACGTTCAGAAGGTTGAGCACCTTGAGAAACCCAGTGAGCAAAACGGTCTGCATCTAAACGAAGTTTTTCTGCTTGACCTTGTGCAGTCGGGTTAAAGAAACCGATACGCTCGATGAAACGACCATCACGTGCATTGCGGCTGTCAGTCACAACGATTTGATAGAATGGACGTTTTTTTGCGCCGCCACGTGCTAAACGAATAACAACCATGATAAAAGCCTTATAATTCTTACGGATTATCCCTGCACCGACCATCGGCAACACTTCAAACCCCTTTCATAGAGGGCGACATTCTACGTGATTTTCGCCCTGAAAGAAAGATTATTTTTTGAGTTATCCGCAGTTTTGAATTTAAAATTACTCTAGCCAATTTGATGCAGCAGATAACGCACAAACAGTTGCACCTTTTGCCCAAAATTTTTGCCCTTGATCATTAAGACAAATGATCCCATCACCAGCTTGTGAACTAGTAGCAATAGGCGTAGCCGTTAACACCCAACTTGAATCAGTTATACTAGCAAAAGCCAAGTTATATAAGGCTTGGCCTTGTTGAGGACTTACACTAGAACCATAAATCGATGTAATCGTCGCATTCGATGGATAACGATTGTGAACTACTTTTTCTGCTTCTAATGTTTGGGCAATATTCATCATTTCAGATTGAACAGCTGTACGATGTCCTTTGCGTAAATACTGCAAATACGAAGGTGTAGCTATAGCTGCTAAAATTGCAATTATTGCGACTACAATCATGAGCTCTATTAAGGTAAAACCATTCTTCATTGCCAATTCTCACTATTTGTTTCACATACATTGCAAGTGACTGTTCCACCACAATCATTATCAACAGCGGTAGCTGTTAAACTTTGGCAACGCAAACCTGAATTTTTAGCAATAAAATTAAAGTTTCTTGAATCTGTAGTTGTCGCTTTAATGACCCATGTCTGCCCATTCGCTGCACCATTCGTCAATAAATTTCCTGCCGTCGTATCATCACTAATTTCAATCGTATAACCGCCTCGTGGTAAGGTTACAGATGTCGTAGTAAATCCTCTATAGGTAAAGTTCTTGGATTTATGCCGTTCCAACTGTTCTGCCAATTTTAGAATTTCACCTTTAGCAGCAGAAGCCGTCGCTCTACGGCTATAACTTTGATATGAAGGGATAGCAATCGAAGCAAAAATAGCGACAATCACGATGACAACCATGAGCTCAATGAAGGTAACTCCCTGATTAAACCGCAGAATATAATATTTATTCATCAGTCATCCCTTAGCGATAACGCTCATACCAACGCGCAGGAACTAAGTGACTTGTACACTGCCACTCGCCCGTTCCACTCTCGTTTCCAGACAGTTGTAATTTCCCACAACTATTAGTCACTGGAGGCTCGTCTCTTTTTGGAACGAATGCTATGCCACGGATACCTGAGCCAATAACGTTTTTATTACATTCAGAGGCTCCTACTGGGCAATTAGTACCAGTTTGTGTTTTAAATCCACTTCCATTCTCTTTATTTTGATCGATTGACCCATCAGAATTAAGGCACGCGCCAAATGGTAAACAGAACGTCTGCTGGTCAGTTTCACCAACTACACGTGGTAAACATGGGTCTGCCGCTACAATACCTGTTCCCTGTGGGTCATAAACAGGCACAATTAAAGTCCCTGTAATTGCCATAGGCTCTTCAAAAGCTTTGAGACCTCCTTTAATACGGAAACTATTATTAGCTTTTTCGGTACCATCGCTCATACTAGAAAGTGAGCGATACCAACCATTTTGTCCCGTCCCCGTATTCGGAAAGAAAATCTGTGCTACTCGTGTTTCTCCAGATCGTAAAATTTGTGGATTTTTTCGAAGCGTTGATCGAGTAATATCTTTCGTTTCAAGCTGGCTATCCGTTAAAGACATTAAATTCTTTTTAATAAAATCTTTGTCGATAATTCCATAGATGTTGTTTACAGGTCTTCCGCTTAATGCTGTGCTTGGTGACATCCCCTCACGGCCTGTAAGCGGATAAACATCTAAAGGTGTACTACGGTCACCTGAAGCAATACCTACAGTAATAAAAGTGCGGATTCCATAATCGTGAATTGTCACTGTTGGCGGTTCATAAAAACGCGGCGCATTCCCAGCTGTATAGTCGTTCGAGCTATCATAAGTAGCATCATTCGTTGCCAAATTGGCTAATCGAACAACTCGAACCCCGAAACTGCTATAAGTCGAATTTGTTTTGGTCTGGTTATTATTAAGATCGATACGGAAAACTTGTCCACCTAAATCGCCAAAATATAAATGGTCTACTAAACCATCAGCATCTCGATCTAAGGTACTAATACGACTCACAATACTATGCTTCATATTAGAGTTATCTACACTAGAGCCTGTATCACTAGTCCACCATAAGCGTTCCCCAGTTTTAGCATCAATAATATAGACAGCGTTTCCTTTTGCTTTTCCATTCGTAAAGCAAGAGTTGCTCAAGGTAATATTCGGGTTTTCATAACATTGGTCGTAGCCACCACCAACAATCATGACCCGTTTAATCACCCCGTTATAACGTATATTCGCAAGTACAGGTTTAGACCAACTCTGCCCCATACGACTATAATCAGTTTGGTCTGCACCTACTCTAAAGAGGAGCTTAGGTGAAGCAGGATTTAAGACATTTAAGCCATAATAACTGCTGCCCCCCATTCGCATGCCACCATAAATATTCATTTGCTTTGCAGTCACTTTTGATACTGCTGAGCTACCACTTCCTGTTGTAGTAATACTATATGCAGGGTCAGATACCCAAGCTCCATCCATACCGTGTGCAGGTGCTGTAGCATCACTTTGACCAACAACTAAAGCTTTTGAAGCGACTGGATCATTTAAAATATCGGCAGGAACGAAAGCCATTTGTTCTATACCAGTTGAAGCATCCACAATATGCAGACCACCTTCCATCGTTCCATAGAGAATAGATTGTTCACGCGCAGATGTTAAATTCCCATTTTCATCTAATGTTCCATTATAGGTAAGCTGTACCGGTAAAGAATGAATACTACCGCCCATCGATAAATATGGTTCATTCGATGTAACTAATGACGAAGGTAAAGACGTAGCGCTAATATCAGTTGAATAACCTAGATAATTTAATATTTTTAACTTCAAGCTAATCGGGAAAGCTTTTAAAATATCTTGTCCAGTTGATGCATTAAATTTTCCTAAAACATAACTTGCTGTATTAGCCACACTATCAAAAGAATTAGTTCCTTCTGGTGGAGCAGCTGGAATTTTTAGCAAATTAGTTCCAGAAGTTGATAGCTTCGTTAAGCTACCATCCGCTGCAACAGCGGAAACATCAGTAAATAAGTTGCGGATTTTAGTTTGTACTGCGTAATAATATTTTGTGATATTTCCTTCTTCATCACGTGTTTCATTTTGTCCAGCAATTGGTAAAGGCACCTTCGAATAAGCCCCACCAAAAAAGACTTTACCTCCATCATTATAAGTAGAGCTATTCCAATAATCTTTTGTACCCGTTCTAAAAGCCCCAGTTGCGTTGTAAACCAACCCACCAGTATTAGCTTCAAAAGCACCAGCATTTGTTCCCGATAAAACAACATGGTATTTCTTTAAATTTCCTCGCCATGTTAAGTAGGTGTTAGCCGGATTTGGCTCAAAAGCACGTAAGTAACCATATTCCTGTAAATTTTTAGGATTCAGTGCATCATAAGGAACTGAGATAGCACCTGTAGTTAAGGGTTCTAAAGGAACTTTATCTAAGTTATTAATAAATGCGATAACGCTATCTGTTACACCTTGCGCACTTTGGGTAGGGTAAAAACCTCCATTTCCATAACCAGGTGCAGCGACCGCATTTGTGGTCTGATTCGGCGAACAATTATCATCACTTTTACGATCAGATTGGGTTCTCGAACTCAAACGACAGGCATTTTTTACATCAGAAGAACTTAAACTAGAAAAGTCACTACCAAAACCCACAAATGCTGTTTGAATAGAAACTCTGGCAGGATTCTTTGTTTTATCAAATAGTCGTTTTGCAAACTCCCCCATACAGACCCAACCAGAGTCTGCTGTAGTGTTCGATAAACCTCCAGAACAATTAAAATCAGCTCCAAAAGTACTACCTAAAGCAGTCGACATGACACTTGCCGAACGTGTATTTGTTGTATTGTTCGGCTCACCATCTGATAAAAAGTAAATACCCTGCCCATCACAGCTTTGACGATTGGCCACCGCAGGCAAAGGAGATTGGTAAATGGCATTTAAGTTAGAAGCATTTCTATCTACAACAATATTTGGATTGCTCGTCGTATCATTTGTTTTTGATTTTGGAATGCCACTATCTGCATTTGCTATCGCATAGTTAAAAGTAGTGTAGTAATAAGTATAAGAATAGGTCCAATCCGATGAAGTATCATAAGCAGTTGCCGTATCCACACCCGGATTAGAGGTTGACCAGTTACTCCAATAGTTACTAGAGCGGCATGGTTGCCATAGATTTGCCGTATCAATTTGTGAATCGCGATAACTGGTACAATATGAATATTCCGTTCTATTATCAGATTTTCGCACACGCTTTATATAGCTATCTTTTCGAATAGCATAATTCACCTCTGAATAGGTCGTTGTACCCATTAAATAAGCAGCAGCTTCTGCATAAGCATGTGCTGAGGGCGTTGACCCACCAGCTGTTAAATTTGCAACGGCCTGTTTTAATTTATAACGCTGAGAACCTACCGTATTTAAAGTACTTGCATCTCCTAAAGGAGCAGCAGCCACCAAAATTTGTCCACTTCGGCTATCACCATTGGCAGAGAAATTCCCCAAGCCCACACGAGTATCATTTAAAACAGGATTATTGCTGGCTAAAAAAGCATTCATACCATTTTTAAGCAGGGCCAAACGGTTTTCACCGTAACTATTGTTGGTCATACTTCCTGATGTATCCAACATCATCACAATGGTTTTTTTACCCGCTGTAGGTGAAGCATAAATTTGTAAATCACTTGCCTGCACCACAGAGCTTGTCATCAACCATGTAAAAGCAACCGAACTCGAACAGATGGCATACCATAAATTATTTGGCTTAAAATTCTTCAATTTTAGTTTCACGATATTCCCCATTATGAACCCGGTGCCGTAATTTGAGTGAGCTTATTGGTATAGTTAAATTCTTGAACTTGAGTACTAAAAGGCACGTTATGATTTGCTAAACACTCAGCCAATGTTTGTTTAGCTGTTAAAGCGGTATCAAAATTGTCGCTAATTTTTGCCGAACTCGTGCTTAAGCAATCTCTTTGTAAAGTTTCGATAGAGGTAGATGCATAGGCTGGTAAAAAAGCTGTTGTAATCACTCGAATACGTTGCGTAGATAGCATGCTTTTAGGAAGTTGTGTACCTTCCGAAGTATTTGTTCCTCGCGGTAAATTTGAACCTGGAATATCACTAGCAGCATCTGTTGGAATACTTACAGCAACTTGAGTAACCACTGCTTGGCGATTACTTCCATAGTCACTTGTTAAATCACAGAAACCCGCTACGCCGCCATCTTCAACGACTGCATTATTAGCGCTTCCTGCTCGAAGTAAACTTGCGCCTCTGGTCTGAGCAAAATTTGTTGCTGTAGAAACAGGCTTATAACAAAAGTTGTATTCCGCACCCGGATTACTTTCATGCTCTTTGAGCGCCGCCCCAATCACATTAGTAATATTAGTTAGAGTGGTAGGATTCATCTGCACAATGAGTTCTAAAGGCGTGTCAGATGACTGAAAATTTAATTGGCTAACTTGGCTATTGGTAGCAACTTTTAAAGAAACAATAGCCACTCTTATGGCTAAAACACCTACAGAAATTACAAGCAATAAAATAATAAGCACAACAATAAGGGTTGCCCCTTTTTCTTTAGATCTACCTTTATGAGTTAAATGGGTCACAGACTTTCCCCCATCGCATTGCGTAGAGCAATTGTTACGTTATAAGTACGGCGTAAGAATCGAGTTGTATTATCAGAAGCATGCACGGTCTGATCTAACATAAAAAAAGACTGCGCCGGATCTATTGCTTTGTTTTGAGCATTATTAGTAGAGCGCGCTAATACAGATATTTGTATTGAAAGAATTCGTGGCGGCATCACAGATGATGTGGCATCTCGGGCAGCCTGTGCAGCAGTCCGATATTGGGGAATGGTATAATAAGCAAAATTGCCAGCCGCATTTTTTGCACCAAACAGCACATGAAAATGATCAATACGCGGCAATACAATTTGACCAGCGTCGCCCAACCCGGCAATCGTGGTCGGTTGAGCTGTGGCGACATTAGAGGGAGTATTTGCATCACATGCAAGTGCATAATCTTGCTGGGAGGTACCATTGCTATCCAGTCGTAAAAAATAACGCTCTACTATTAAATCTCCTGCAAGAACATTCACACCTTCACAATTAGTCATATTCGTAGGCGCAATAAATTGAATCGTCAATTGATCACTTTGCACAGCTGCATTTGAACTATTCTGTATATTTGTAAGACCTTTCCAGTGATTGCTCACTGTACTTACCGTATCACCTGCACCACGGCTCAATAATGTGTCAGCAATATAAGTATTTGCTCCGACATTAGGGACAAAATTAACAGTGTTATTATTAGTTGCTGTTGAACCAGTTAGCACAACGCCGCCCCAAGGCGTCATATCAGTTAATATTGGGTTGGTTACATTTCCATAATTTAGAAGGCGTATATCACGGGCAATATATTCCAAACCAAAAATACCGCTATCTTGTATTTCGGCATTTGCTTTTTGTAGACGGCTGGATAAAAGTCCACCAATAAATAATTGAGTTGCTGCAGCTACTAAAATTAGGCCTAAAGCCAATGCAACCATAAGCTCAATTAATGTAAAGCCTCGTTGTTTCCACGATACAAATGAGTGAGCCATTAATATGCCTCCATCATCAAACAATTTGAATTATTGGCATATACACCATCTGTACTCATACAGCTCGACACATCCGCGCTAGTACTTCCCCCATTTGTTGTAATTACCGGAGAGGTTTTCCCCCAAAAAACAAACAAACACTGCCTCTGCTGGGCCATTGTGGTTGTAACTCCAGGACAATTTGTCATTGTGATTTTCATGCCAAGTTGATCAGCATTTCTTGCTGCTTGATATGCATCAAATTGGGCAAGTTGAGAAGGTGTACAAGCTGAATTGAAACAGGAAGTCGGAGCTGCGGTAGTAGATGAATAATTGCTATAACTACGAACAAATGCAGGATATTGACTAGCTTGAGAATTATTTACGCGAATATTTTCTGCTAACCCTCTCATAATCATCATGGCTTGAGATTTACTTAATGCTTCTGAAGAAGCATCCATAGCCCGAATTTGCAAAGCGACATATCCTAAAATTCCTATCGCAAGTAAAATTAAGGCGACCAATACTTCTAATAAACCAACCCCAGCTTGAGTTTTTTGCTTAGAGCCCCGCATTAACATGTCTCCTCAGCTTTAAAAATTAATGTGCCAAGCTTCGTTAAAATAAGAATTTTCTTTTTATTTATTTTTGAATTACAAATAGATAAAAGCGTATCTTGAGTAATATTAGTTACCACTCCATTTGCATTAAAAGTTAAAGTCGTCGCTGTTGATGAGCTCTGTGTACCATTAGCAGCGATATTTTTAAGCTCAAGAGTGCTATTGGAAGCAGCTTTCCAATTAAAAGAAGTCGGTGTATTTGAAGCTGTTGAATTCAGATTAATGGATACATCTTGTCGACCAAGTATTGCTTGGCTCTTTGATTCTGACAAAGTATTGATTAGGTCTCGTTGATTTTCATCTAGTCGTTTGCTTTCTAATAAATTCGACATAGATGGCGCGGCCATCATCGCGATCATAGCCATGACCGCAATCGTCACCATAAGTTCAACCAAGGTGAACCCGTCTTGCGGAATAATTCCCCTCATCCCCAGACCCCCAAATAAACTTAAAAATTTTTTATTTATTAATTAAATTTTACGCCTCATGCTTACAAAACAAATACAAAGCAGATAAAGGGTATAAAAAAACAGATAACTGTCATATCAACAATTATCTGTTTAACTATTTTAAAATCAGTATGTTAAATAAGTCACACTTTACGCTTGAGTCACATGAATGCGTAATTCTTTAGGAAGGCTAAAAGTAATATTCTCTTCACGCCCCTCTAACTCTTTCGGTGCTTGAGCACCCCAATCTTGTAAACGTTGAATGACTTGTTTAATCAAGATTTCTGGCGCAGAAGCACCAGCGGTCACACCGATCTTGCAAGTCTCATTGAACCATGACTGCTCTAACTGATCAGCATTATCTACAAGGTAAGCAGCTTTACCCATACGTTCTGCAAGCTCACGTAATCGATTTGAATTTGATGAGTTAGGTGAACCTACAACTAATACCACATCACACTTCTCAGCTAAATCACGTACAGCATCTTGTCTGTTTTGAGTAGCGTAGCAAATGTCATCTTTACGTGGACCCTGAATATGTGGAAATTTAGCACGCAAAGCATCAATAACCTTAGCTGTGTCATCAATAGATAAGGTCGTTTGCGTAACAAATGCTAATTTTTCTGGATGTCGTACGGTGAGCGCAGCAACATCAGCTTCATCTTCAACCAGATAAATATCACCGCCTTTTAATTTGTCATATTGCCCCATTGTGCCTTCGACTTCCGGGTGCCCTTCATGACCAATTAAAATAGCTTCAGTACCTTCACGCGCATATTTAGTCACTTCAATATGAACTTTAGTCACTAAAGGACAAGTTGCATCGAAAACTTTTAAACCTCGGCGTTCAGCTTCCTGTTGAACTGCTTTTGAAACACCGTGCGCACTAAAAATTACAATTGAGTCATCTGGAACCTGATCTAGTTCATCAACAAAAACTGCCCCTCTCTGACGTAAGTCATCAACCACAAATTTATTGTGTACAACTTCATGACGTACATAAATGGGAGGGTTGAAACATTCCAAAGCCCGATTGACGATTGCTATGGCTCGATCAACACCGGCACAAAAACCACGCGGATTAGCTAACACAATTTCCATAACAGCCTCAAAATTAATAAAACAGGGGAATTTCTCTTGAATATTTGCAATTAAAACTATTCAGTTTAAACGCACGGTACACTACAATAGCGAAGATATTTTATCATATCAGGAAAAATATCATGTCGGGTCTATTGTTTGTCGTTTCTGCTGCATCAGGAACGGGCAAAACATCTTTGGTAAAAGCCCTGCTTGACCGTGTGAGCAATTTACATGTTTCAGTCTCGCATACAACCCGAGGTCAACGTCCCGGTGAGTTAGATGGTGTTCACTATCACTTCACTACAAAAGATGAATTTCTAGACCAAGTCAACCATGATGGCTTTATCGAATACGCCGAAGTATTTGGTAACTACTATGGCACTTCTCAAGCTACGGTAAAACAACAGTTAGCTCAAGGACACGATGTCTTACTTGAAATTGATTGGCAAGGTGCAGAACAAGTCCGCAAGCTTTTCCCTGAATCAAAGCAAATATTTATTTTGCCTCCAACTCAATTTGATCTGCGTCAGCGTTTATCTAATCGCGGCACTGACTCAGTTGAAGTCATTGAGCATCGTTTAAGCTGTGCAGTAGAAGATATGCAGCACTACACGAACTTTGATTACATCATTATAAATGATGATTTTAATAAAGCCTTACATGAGCTTGAAGCTGTGATTACAGCGAACCGTTTAGTGCTATCTCAGCAAGCAAAACGTCATCAAATATTAATCCAAGACTTGATTACTCCTCAACCAAAACAGGAATAACTTGAGTCTAGATCGAAAGCCTTTTATACTATTTAGTCTGTTCAAATTCACCATTCCAAAACGAGAACTTTTATGGCACGCGTCACCGTTGAAGATTGTTTAGATCATGTAGACAACCGTTTTGAGCTTGTGCTCGTTGCAAGTAAACGTGCTCGTCAATTGGCACGTCAAGGCATGGAGCCAACTGTAGAATGGGATAACGACAAACCGACTGTAGTTTCTTTGCGCGAAATCGCGGCAGGGCACGTTACGAAAGAAATTCTTAAACAACGTGAGCAAGATTACCAAACTTCTAGTCTTGATCTTGCCCTTTCTACAAACAGCTTGAATTTAGAAGGTTTTTCTTTCTAATTCACTCTGTTTCATAAAAAAACCATCGTTTTTTTGCGATGGTTTTTTATTTGGCTTTGCGCCATATTCAAACATATTGGGAAAAGCAATTATTTTCATTGAAAAAAAAATACACTTTTTCAAATGAAAAAATTGACAAGTTCCGCAATATGCTTTTCATTAAGAAGCAGATAGATTTAGTTTTTCAGCAATAGGAAAAAGGGTGATTTATGCCAGGCGAAGAGGTCAGCCAAGCCAAGCAACAGCTCAAATTAATTATCGACCCTTACTTATCGGTAAGCGAAGTCGAAAAAGTGCTTGCTGCCTGCGATTTTGCCGATCTAGCGCACACTGGCATTACACGTAAAAGTGGCGAACCCTATATTTTGCATCCGATTGCGGTAAGCTGCATTCTTGCAAACATGCGTTTAGATGCTGAAACTTTAATGGCAGCACTTTTGCATGATGTTATTGAAGATACTCAATATACAAAAGAAGATATTATTGAGAAATTTGGTCTAACCGTTGCCGAGCTAGTCGATGGTGTAACCAAACTTAGCCAATCAAGCGATAAAGAATATAACAAGGCAGCTTCATTCCGAAAAATCTTGCAAGCAACCTTACAAGATCCACGTGTCATCATTATTAAATTAGCAGATCGCTATCATAATATGACAACTCTAGGTGCTCTACGTCCAGATAAACGTGCCCGTATTGCTCAAGAAACTTTTGATATATTTGTACCGATGGCAAGATTAGTCGGCATGAATGAAATGGGCGATAATCTAGAGAATCTCTGTTATCAAAACCTTGATCTAGATATGTTTGATAACGTTCAAAATGCACTGCTTCAAACAAAGCCAGAACGTTGTAAATATCAAAGTATTTGGGAACAAAACCTCGCTGAACTTCTGCATAATTATCATATTCAAGGCCGTATTAAAAAGAAAAATAACAATATCGAATTATTACGCCATTTCGTTAAAAACGAGATGGATCTCCAAGAGCTTACCCATAGTCATGCTTTTGAAATCGTTTTACAGTCTATTGCCGACTGTGACCGCTTAGTCGAAGCATTAAGAGAAAACTTTCAGGTTATCCAGTATCAAGACCATATTCGTCGCCCATTACCTGGCGGGAACCAATCTTTACTGATTAAGCTTAAAGGCGAAAAAACGACGCTCTCTCTTACCATTCAAACCGAGCTGATGCGTAAAGCTGCTCGTTTTGGGGTCGTGTTAGGCGAAAATGCGCCGCAAACTTGCCGTTCTGCCATTCAAGCCTCAATGCAGAACTTAAATACATTGATTGATGGCGAATGTGCTAAAACAACTTTCAATGATTTACTCGATTACCTACACCAAGAAAAAATCTGGGTATATACGCCACATGGTCAACTGCATGAGCTGCCACAAGGCGCTACCGTAGTTGATTTTGCTTATTCAGCAAGTTTATTTTTAGGTAACCATGCCGTTGGCGCAAAAGTCGATGGTGAGATTAAACCACTTTCTACCCCATTAGTTAGCGGTCAGGTTATCGAGATTATTACGGATGTTTTGGCAACACCAAACCCCGACTGGCTAAGTTTTATTAATACGCAGAAAGCTCGTCGTGCATTACAACATGTGCTTAAAGATCAAGATATCGAAGAACAACGTCTAGTTGGTGCACAAGCCCTTTCTCGTGCACTGAAACTCTTTAATCGTTCAATCAATGATCTTTCTGACGCTGATTGGCTAGATCTGTTGCAATGGCGTCATATCGATAATAAAAATACATTGTTTGAACAAATTGCAGTAGGCGATTTATTACCTCAACTTGTAGCAAATCACCTGTTTGCCCATGACAAACACCCACAAGTGGAAAACTCAGATCGACTTATTCAAAGCACTGAAGGTGTCGACGTTAAATATGCACACTGCTGCAATCCAATTTTAGGCGATCCAATTCAAGGACACTTAACACGTCGTGGATTAATTGTGCATCGGATTCGCTGTCATAACTTACTACATGAACAACATCTACACCCTGAAAATATTATGCCGCTTCAATGGAAAGCAGATGATGTAGATGATGTCCGTTTTACAGCCTACCTTGCTATTTATATGGCGATGAATGATGAACAGGTATCAGACCTGATTTATCAATGTCGTAAAAACAACGCTGGTGTAGAGATGGTTCACTCAAATGAGCAGAGAACTTTTGTGAATATTGTAGTGAATAACCGTAAGCACATTGCAAAAGTCATCCGTGATTTACGCATGCACTATGGTTTCCCACGTATTGAACGTTTAGATGCTCCTACGCCACAAATGGAAATTTCAAAAGTAAGCTAAGTTTCTCTAGAGATGATTGACTAGATTTATGTTTCCTTAACAAAATCAAACTTTCCAAATTCACTTAATCAATTAAATCGATGGTACTTTTGTCCAAAGCTATCATCGATTATGATGGAAATAGATTTAATCAAGGAGAACCAAATGTCCCGCCAAGTCATTCATACTGAAAATGCCCCTGCTGCTATCGGCACCTATTCTCAAGCTATTTTAGTAGACAATACGCTATATCTTTCAGGGCAAATTGGTTTAGACCCATACAGTATGGAACTTGTAGAAGGTATTGAAGCTCAAATTCGCCGTGTATTTGATAATTTAAAAGCAGTTTGTGAAGCTGCTGGTGGATCACTTGCAGATATTGCTAAGCTCAATATTTTTTTAACTGATCTATCAAATTTCCAACTCGTCAACCAAATTATGGGTGAATATTTTGCTCAACCCTACCCTGCACGTGCAGCGCTTGGAGTAGCAAGCTTGCCAAAAGGTGCATTAGTGGAAATGGACGGAATTGTAATTATTAATCAATAAGATATAAAAATTAAAATATCTAAATTTCACTATTTAATTTTTAAAATATGAGCCACCTTGGCATAAAAATCTAAATTATTTTTAGATTTCCGCTTAGGTGGTCTTTTTTTATTCAAAATCCCCATAAGTATAAATGAGATTTTAAATGAATTTCATTGACAAACGATAATAATTATCAATAATATCAATTATCGCATTTATATTTGGGGATCACTCCCATGTACGTTTGCTTGTGTCGTGGCATTACTGATCAGGATATTAAAGACGCTATCGAAAATGGCGCTGAAAGCTATCGTGAAATTCGCGACTTGCTTGATCTTGGTACATGCTGTGGACGCTGTGCACCAGAAGCTCGCGCTATCATTAGCGAAGAATTAGCAGAAATCGCTGCTCGTATTTCTGTAGCTGCATAATAAAAATGAATATTTAACAAAATTTATTGACTCCTCCACCGCTTTTTGCGGAACGTTCATAGTTCCTCATTCAAGCGGTTTTTTTTGGCATAAAAACCTTCTTTCTAATATTGTGTTGTTTTTGATTGCGATTTTCATTTGCTGTTCCATAAATTACTCGCCATCTCCATGATTGTTCACTAAAATGGATTTATAGATTGCCTTGATTAAGTTTGAGGCAGAAATTGTTTTGGAGTAGCTACAATGAAAGGCAATCGTGATGTCATTAATCAGCTCAATCAAGTGCTGTATCATCATTTAACTGCAATTAATCAATACTTTTTGCATTCACGCATGTTTAATGACTGGGGAATTGAGCAGCTTGGTTCTGCTGAATATAAAGAATCAATTCGTCAAATGAAACATGCTGATAAAATTATTGAACGTATTTTATTTTTAGAAGGTCTACCTAACCTTCAACATTTAGGTAAACTTTATATTGGTCAACACACAGAAGAAGTTCTCCAGTGTGATATCCGTAAAGTAAAAGAAAATATAGAAGCAATTCAAAAAGCGGTTGCTTTAGCTGAAACAGAACAAGACTATGTCACTCGTGACCTTGTTCAGGAAATTTTAGAAAAAGAAGAAGAATATTGGGATTGGCTAGATACTCAAATTGATCTTATTGGCAGCGTAGGTATTGAAAACTATATCCAGAGCCAAATGTAATTTCTCATAAAAAAATCCCCTTATACTTAAGGGGATTTTTTTATTACTTTTCTTTTAGTAATTCCGATAGCGTTATTTTCTGTCTATAGAGATGCTGTAAAATAAATATCTGCTGCTGTGCCTGCTCTACTTTTCCATTATAAGCAAGCAATTTTGCGTATTTACGTAAGTTATATGGGGTAGGCTTATTCTTTACAAAATTTGCCCATTCAACCAAATCAGCTTCAGATAAAGCATTTTGGGGATTAAGTTCAATCCACTTTAAACGCTGCTCAAACTGCGTTAAAACAAAAATTTTACCGCTTCCCATAAATTCAGCGTTTGGACGCTTATTATTAAAAAGCAAATTACTATTTAGAACGTAGACATTGTAATCACGTAAAATCGCAATAATAAGCAGCAAACTCACAACACATGACAAACGAAGAAGATGTTTACTGAGGACAATTCCTTTAAGCACAGGAGTCTGAGCTTGTACAATACCCAGTAGGAATCCACAGGTAAGCAAGAAATAAGCGTAGCGCTGTGGAAACTCTAGCATGGCATGAATAAGTACTGTACATACCATCATAATCGCAATAATTGAGATGGTATTTTTAGCTTGTTGGTTTAACCAAATAAACCAGCAAGCAAAATAGGTAATGATTACAGTACCCAATGGAATACCATTCCAGATAATTAAATCGAGCAGCACATTATGAGCACTAGTCGTCCACTCTCCAGTTGGGAAAGCATGATAAACCGTCATTTGTGCCACACTGGTTTGATTCCAACCATAACCCAACCAAGGGTGCTGCTGTACAGCAAGCAACATTTGTGACCAGATATTAAAACGCAAATACCCTGAACTTGCTCTTTCAACCAAACTACTTGCCTGAGTTACATCAGTACTTGCCCATGCTTCAATTAAACTAGTAGCAAACGGCAGAACTATGCCAGCCATTATGAAAAAACCAATACACCACAAGAAACCTTGAATAAAACCAAATCTTTTTTGTTTTTTAAATTGTTTAACTACCCAGTAGATGAATAAGAATGGAAAAACGATCCATGAAGTGCGTGACTGGCTTAAGGCGATCGTAAACAGAATAATGAGTGCTGAAGGTAGGAGTACCCAAACTGTCACCTTATTCTTTTCATATAAGTATAAACATCCTAATAACCCAATAATTAGGAATGTTGCCATATTGTTGGGCTGACCAAAATTTCCGTAAGGACGATTACCAATCAGGTGAAGCATATGGACAAAATGTGACTCTATATTTAACCACTGGCAGATTGAAATAAAACAGGTCGCAATTGATACAATAATTGTTAATAAACTAAAGCCAGAAAAAATTTGATCTCTCTTTTGCTGATCTAAAGATAGGTTGTAACCTGCCAAGACCATAAACCAAAAACCTAGCAAGTAAAATGAACTTAGTAAGGCCGTACTCAAATCAAAAACAAGACCAAAGCCCCACTGTACTAGCGGAATTAAGGTAAATGGCAACAATAAGAGTTGTGCTCTAGGAATTTTAATGTTTTGTTGAATTAGGACGGCTAGTACGCATAACCCAGCCCCGAATGTACTCACTTCACTTGAAAACATCACCCAAGGGCTATAATGAAATGGCGACAACCATGCAAAGCCCAACAGGATTGCAGCGAGGAATAGGAAGAATACTTGCATAACGATAGGTTGAAGATCAAAATTTGAGAGAATTATACATGCAAATAAGAAAAGATTACTTTGACAATATTTAGACAAGTTCGTCTTAATTCTATATCTATTGTCCCAATTCTATATTTATTAAAGAAGATAAATTTAAATTGAGATAAAAAATGCACCTTAAATAAGGTGCATTTTTTATAGTATTATCTTTACTAATTATAATGTAGTAATAGTGCCCGCTGCTGGAGTACCACCACCCGTACAACCTTTAGGGATAAATTTATCATCTGTTGTAGGAATATCAGTTGAACAACTCCAACCACCATCTGCAGTACGACTTAAAGATAAAATTTTACCAGAAATCTTAGGATTACCTTGAAGAGTACAAGTAATTGCATCCGTTACGGCACCATTTGTTGCTGTAAATGCAGTAACACCGTAACTACTGCATGCATTTGAATTTGCTGCAGTAAAGCCAACATCACCTAATGCTGCTGGAATTTTACCCTCATTTACTGCATCTTCATAGCCCGTTTTCACCGCACTAATTTCAGAATATCCAGCATTAACTTGTGACTTAGCAATGTAGTTTTGATAAGCAGGAATCGCAATTGCAGCCAAAATACCAATGATGGCAACCACGATCATGAGTTCAATTAATGTAAAACCTTTTTGTGCATTCATAGCCTTTTCCCCAAAGATTGTATGTATGTTTTTATATAAGCTTTTCAGCTATCAAATATATTGCAGCAACCATGCCAACTTTTATTAATATTTAAAAACAAGTAGTTACATTAGATTTAATTAGTATTAGACTTATAATCGCTGTAAGTAATTGACAAAAATTGTCATTCAAACTTTATTAGCAATAGCTCACTAATAAAAAACAGCTCATCACTTATTTCAATTTTTTAATTCTTTATTGTGATAAAAATCTCATTAAAAATAGAAAAAAAGGTGACACTTTTTGTCAGTCACCTTTGAAAGTAAAATTAAGAAAATTAGCTAATATAAGAAGGTTACAAGGCAGTTTAATTCAGAATAATCGGAGCATTTCCTAATTCATTGGATTGATCAGGCATGTTTTCGTCATAAAACCGTGACATCACCTCTCCAATTTGTTGTACGCCCATTACCACAGCTTGTTGGTATTGCTTTTGCTTCAGCTTTTGTACTATTACTTCACAAATCTGCTGCCAGACCTGATCATTGGTCGCATTTCTAATACCACGGTCAAATATAATTTCTACTGTTCGCTCACATAAATTTAGGTATAACAATACGCCACTATTTAAGGCGGTATCCCAAACGCCTAGTTCTGCAAATAACTGCTGTGCTCTTAATCGAGTATTTTGTCTGTAGGCTTGTGAGCATGGAATATGACCTTCAATTACAACCTGTATTTCCCCAATATGCCCATGTTCTGCTTGCTGCACAGCATCGGCAATAGCTTGCTTATCTTGTTTTGAAAAAAAACGGCTGCTGGCTGGCAAGTAACAAAAGTGCTTGAACCAACGTTTTAGGCTAGGTTCTACTGATTCCTCAATTTTTGGTTGAGTAATAATTTGTGTTGTTTCTGATGTTGTTACCATGAGCCTGAAGCACCTCCACCGCCAAAACGACCTCCGCCGCCGCCATAGCCTCCACCACCTCCACCGAAGCCACCTCCGTGACCGCCCCCACCAGAACCACTTAAAATGGCCTGTAAAATAAGTTGGGCAATTGAAGTAATGAGTAAAAAGAAAATACCAAAACCAAGTAATAAGCTGGTCACTAGCCCTGCCCCATTTACGAAACCTGCTACCGCAGCAGCAACACCTGCTGTAGAGGCACTAAGTGGACGACCGACAATAAATGACCCCACAATTCCAGCAACCAGAATAAATAAAGCCATTGTCAGCGTTGTCTGTTTGGCTTGTTGTTCTTCAGCAGCTTGATGTTGGCGCTCTTTCAAATCTTGAGCAGCTTGCTGAGCTACTTCTGGGTCAAGATTTAAAATTCTACCAATTTCATCCAGTCCTGCATTTAAACCTTGCGCATATTGGGCTTGTTTAAAATAAGGTGTAATTTGGTTTCGAATAATCCGACTTGCCACAATGTCAGGCAATACACCTTCTAAACCATAGCCGGTTAAAATTTGCATACGGCGATCATTTACAGCAACTGCAATGAGTAATCCATTGTCACGTTTAGATGATCCCAATTGCCACTTTTCACCAATGCGTAATGCATAATCAAAGATATCTTCTTGGCCAGTAGTAGGAACAATCACAATACCAATCTGTGCTTTGCCTTGTTGATATAAACTTAGAATTTTTTGATCGAGCTGTTGCTTCTCAGTCTCACTTAAAATATTAGCTTGATCAATTACTGGCTGATTTAAAGTTGGCAAACCACGTATTGATTCACCATCAGCCATATCGTTAGCAACTTGGACTTGCGGGGCAGCACTTGAAGCAGCTTGCCCCTCTAATTTAGTTGAAGAAGCTTGAGCTTGTTGCTTTTGTATAATTTTGCCAGCAACTACTGTATCAGTCTCATCCGTAGCAGTTGCAATATTACTTTCACTCCATGCCGTATTCTGAAAAAGAACACCACAACAGAGCAAAATTAAGGTCGAAATAAAGACCTTAATTTGCTTTGATTGAAGCAATAGAGTATTTCTCATACGGCACTCCTTTGATTTATAAAATTAATCAAAAGAAACTTTTGGAGCCTGTTGAGCAGATGCTTCTGCAGAGAAATTGGCTTTTGGATGCATACCAATTACTTTTGCAGTTACTGCCTGCGGGAATTGACGCACATATGAGTTATAGTCTTGTACCGTTGTAATATAACGATTACGTGCAACTGCAATGCGGTTTTCTGTACCCTCAAGTTGAACTTGTAATTCTTGGAATTGGGTATTAGCTTTCAAATCTGGGTAATTTTCCGAAACGGCAATGAGTCGAGATAATGCCCCTGTTAATTGACTTTGAGCCTGTTGATATTTTTCAAGTAAAGCTGGGTCTTCTAAAACTTCTTTATCAACTTTTAAACCCGCAACATTAGAACGCGCTTGGGTTACTTCGGTGAGTACTTGCTCTTCATGTTTAGCATAGCCTTTTACTACATTGACCAGGTTTGGTACCAAATCTGAACGACGTTGATATTGGTTTTGTACTTCAGACCAAGCTGCTGTTACAGCCTCATCTTTTACTTGTAGAGTGTTATAGCCACATCCCGAAAACAGCAAGGTACTGGCAAGTGTTGTTGCAATCGCAAATTGTTTCAATGTTTTCATCGTCACATTATCCTCAAGTTTTTCTTTATATTTTTAACCTCTTTGCCTGATTGTATGATGATTTTGGCATTATTGTGTTGCTTTTATTTTATTGATTTTAAAAAACCGGATTTTAGATCCGGTTATTTACTAGCTCAATCGCTGATCTTTTTCTTGTTCAAAACTTGCCATTTGATATTCTTCTGCTAAAGAGCTTTTCCAGTAATTAACCATCCTGCCATAATCTTTTTGATTCGGATGAAAGTCTTTTTTGTAATATGCAAAGTATTCTGGCATTAACTGAACAAGCATCTTCATTAACAAATACAATCCAAATAGATTACCTCCAATTTTAGGTAAGCTGTTCCATTTATCTTGCCAAAATAAACGCGTTGTCCCATAAAAAGCGAGACTCGCAAATCCTGTAGTGACACTACGCATCAATAAACGTCGGATACGATCATCACCATATACATGTTGATAGACATCAAATGCAACCGAACGGTGTTCAATTTCTTCAATCGCATGCCATACCCAAAGTTTTAGCGCATCTTCATCTAGCGTTCTTAATAGCTCTGGATGCTGCAATATATATCCCCCAAGTAAAGCAGTGAAATGCTCAAACGCACAGGTCAATGCCAATTGCAGCTTAGGTGAAATTGTTCTTAAATATTTATCGCGCTGATTTAGCCAATTTTGAAAACTGTCCAGATTATAATCATCACGTCGCCAAGCTTCATTAAACTCGCCATGTGCTTTGGAATGCATGGCCTCTTGTCCAATAAAAGCCGCAATTTGTGCTTGTAGTTGAGAGTCTGAAACTTTATCGCGAACATTACGTACGCTATTTACGAAAAATTGCTCTCCTACCGGAAACGTTGACGAGAGTGCAGTTAAAAAATGAGACATGAGGGGCGATTTTGCAAAATAGTGCCGTTTAATCGCTTTCGGATTAAACTCAAGACGACGTACTGTAATACCCAACGCTTTTCGACGATTTAAATATGATTTTTCTGCCGTCATACCTGCGATGTTCATATTCAACACCTATTGTATTGAAAAAGGAAGTTTCAAGTATGTCGCGAGCCTAAAAAGCTAAAAAGGGCGAAAAAGCTTATTGTATTTGCCAAAAACATCAAACTGATTAATGGTAGATAATAAAAAAAGCCTACTTTTAAGTAGGCTTTTTTTAGTCTTTTAACAAATGGCCTTATTAAACACCAAGGTAGTCCAAAATGCCTTCAGCAGCTTGGCGGCCTTCCCAGATTGCAGTAACAACCAAGTCTGAACCACGCACCATATCACCACCCGCAAAGATTTTCGGGTTTGATGTCTGGAATTTAAACTCTTGTTTTTCAGCTGCCACAACACGGCCTGAACCATCAAGATTAATATTCGCATTACCAAACCAGTCCGCTGGACTTGGACGGAAACCGAAAGCAAGTAAAACCGCATCAGCTGGTAATACTTCTTCAGAACCAGGGATTGGCTCAGGGCTACGACGACCGCGACTATCTGGTTCACCCATTTGTGTCGTTACCACTTTTACGCCGGTCACTTTACCATTTTCACCAACAATCTCGATCGGTTGACGATTGAATAGGAATTTTACACCCTCTTCATAGGCATTTTTTACTTCACGTGCAGAGCCTGGCATATTGCTTTCATCACGGCGGTATGCACAAGTTACATCGTGAGCACCTTGACGTAAAGACGTACGGTTACAGTCCATAGCGGTATCACCACCACCTAGAACAATAACTTTTTTACCATCCAAGCTGATGTATTCACTTGGATCTTTTTCCCAACCTTGGCAACGGTTCACGTTGGAGATCAAGAAATCAAGTGCATCATAAACACCATCAAGATCTTCACCTGGGAAACCACCCTTCATGTAGGTGTAAGTACCCATACCCATGAATACAGCATCATATTCAGCAAGTAATTCATCAATCGTGATGTCTTTACCAATTTCCGTATTTAAACGGAATTCGATGCCCATACCTGTGAAAATTTCACGACGGCGTTTCATTACATCTTTTTCCATTTTAAATTCTGGAATACCGAATGTAAGTAAGCCACCAATTTCAGGACGCTTATCGAATACAACTGGTTTAACACCGCCGCGAGCTAGAATATCTGCACAGCCTAAACCAGCAGGACCAGCACCAATAATTGCAACTTTTTTGTCAGTCCATTTTACGCCTGACATATCTGGACGCCAGCCCAAAGCAAAGGCTGTATCGTTGATATATTTTTCAGCATTACCGATCGTCACTGCGCCAAAACCATCATTTAAGGTACAAGCACCTTCGCATAAACGGTCTTGTGGGCATACACGACCACATACTTCAGGTAGCGTATTCGTTTGATGACAAAGCTCAGCAGCTTGGAAAATTTGGCCTTCAGCGATGAGTTTTAACCAGTTTGGAATGTAGTTATGTACAGGACATTTCCATTCACAATAAGGGTTACCACAGCCTAAACAACGGTGTGTCTGATTAGTGACAGTTTCCGATGTAAAAGGTTTATAAATTTCCACAAATTCTGCTTTGCGGACAGTAATATCTTTTTTCTCTGGATCTTGACGAGGTACATCCAGAAATTGAAAGTCATTATTTAGGCGTTCTGCCATGTCTCTCTCCGTGGGTAGGCGCGGATTTCCTTGTTGCCCGCACCTGCCTATGTCTTTGCAGTCGTGGAATTATTGTGGGTCAGCTTGTGTTGTTTTCAAAAGCGTTTGCAAATTAGCAGCTTTTGGTTTCACAAGCCAGAATTTACGGCTGTAGAAATCGAACTCATTGCGGATTTTATAAGCCCAAGCACTACCAGTTTCTTTAATGTGCTCATCGATAATACGCAACAAGAACTCTTTATGATCTTCCATAGATTCTGTTGAAATACGATTTAAATCAATCAACTCGTGGTTGTAGTAATCTACGAAGTCATTATCAAGGTCAAGTACATAAGCAAAACCACCAGTCATGCCCGCACCAAAGTTATGGCCTACTTTACCAAGTACAGTCACAACACCACCTGTCATATATTCACAACAGTGATCACCGGCACCTTCGATTACAGCAAATGCACCAGAGTTACGAACTGCAAAACGCTCACCCGCTGTACCTGCTGCAAAAAGCTTACCGCCAGTTGCGCCATACAAACAGGTATTACCAATAATTGCCGTATTTTGTGTTTGGAAAGGCGAACCTTGTGGTGGGAAAATCGAAATACGACCACCAGCCATACCTTTACCTACGTAGTCGTTTGCATCACCCTCAAGACGGATATGTAAACCACCAGCATTCCAAACCCCAAGAGACTGACCAGCCGTACCAGTTAAGTTCATTACAACCGGATGTGCTTCCATACCCAAGTTGCCATAGCGACGAGCAATTTCACCTGATACACGAGCACCGATCGAACGGTCACAGTTCACGACCTTGAAGTTGAACTGACCACCTGCACTTGATTCAATTGCAGGAAGTATTTCAGCAACCATTTTCTCAGCTAAAACGCCTTTATCAAATGGTGCATTACCTTCTACTTGACAGTATTGCGCTTTACCTTCAGCAGAAGGATGTGAAGTTAATAACGCACTTAAATCAAGGTGAGCATGCTTTTCAGTTTCGCCCGGTAATACTTCAAGTAAATCAACACGACCAATTAAGTCTTTCAACGAAGAAACACCTAAAGCAGCCAACCATTCACGCGTTTCTTCCGCAATAAAGTGGAAGAAGTTGATGAGCATTTCTGGCTCGCCAATGTAGTGTTCTTGACGTAAATGATCTTGTTGAGTTGCAACACCAGTTGCACAGTTGTTTAAGTGACAGATACGGAGGTATTTACAACCTAAAGCGATCATTGGTGTTGAACCAAAGCCGAAACTTTCCGCACCTAAAATTGCTGCCTTGATCACATCAAGACCAGTTTTTAAACCACCATCAGTTTGTACACGTACTTTTCCGCGCAAGTCGTTTACACGAAGTGCTTGATGCGCCTCACTAAGACCCAATTCCCATGGAGAACCCGCATGGTGAATTGAAGAAAGTGGAGATGCCGCCGTACCACCGTCATAACCAGAAATGGTAATGAAGTCCGCATATGCCTTAGCAACACCTGCTGCAATTGTTCCCACACCCGGTTCAGATACCAATTTCACAGATACCATTGCTTTCGGGTTAACTTGTTTCAAGTCAAAAATTAACTGAGACAAATCTTCAATTGAGTAAATGTCGTGGTGTGGCGGAGGTGAAATTAGCGTTACACCTGGTACCGAGTAACGTAAACGCGCGATTAAGCCATTTACTTTACCACCTGGTAACTGTCCACCCTCACCTGGTTTTGCACCTTGAGCAACTTTAATTTGCAATACTTCAGCAGAAGTTAGGTATGCAGGAGTTACACCAAAACGGCCAGATGCGATCTGTTTGATTTTCGAGTTACGAATTGTTCCGTAACGAACAGGATCTTCACCGCCTTCACCAGAGTTTGAACGGCCACCGATCGTGTTCATCGCGATTGCAATTGCTTCATGTGCTTCTGGAGAAAGAGCGCCTAAAGACATGCCTGCCGAGTCAAAGCGAGGCAAGATATCTTCAACTGATTCAACTTGCTCAACAGGAATTGAATTCGTTGTTTTTAACTTAAATAAGTCACGGATTGTCGCTACTGGACGGTTATTCACCAGCTCAGCATATTCTTTAAAGTCTGCGTATTTACCAGAGCGAACAGCTTTGTGTAATGCATTAATCACATCTGGGTTGAACGCATGGTACTCTTTATCAAATACGAATTTAAGCAAACCACCCTGATCAATTGGCTTACGATTTGACCAAGCTGTTGCTGCTAATTTTTTCTGATCTTTTTCAAGGTCAGCAAATGTTGCGCCCTGAATACGGCTTGGAACGCCCAAGAAACATTGATCAACAACTTCAGATGACAAACCTACTGCTTCAAAAAGCTGACCACCGCGGTAAGACGCAACGGTAGAGATACCCATTTTTGAAAGAACTTTTAATAGGCCTTTCTCAATACCTTTACGGAAGTTTGCTTGCGCATGAATTGGATCACCTAAAAGTTCACCTTTAGCAATCAAATCATTGATCACGTCATATGCAAGGTATGGGTAAACTGCGGTTGCACCAAAACCAAGTAATACCGCAAATTGGTGCGGATCACGTGCAAAACCAGTTTCAACCATGATGTTCGCATCAGTACGTAAACCAGTTTTGATGAGGTAATGATGTACCGCACCTGTTGCAAGTGCTGCGTTTGCAGGTAATAAACCTTGGCGGATATTTTTATCTGTTAAAACAATTAAAGTTTTGCCGTCACGAACTGCTTGCGCCGCTTCTTCACAGATACGAGTAATCGCAGCTTGCAAACCTTCTTCTTCAGCATAGTTTAAGTTGATATCAACTGCTTCGTAACCCGGACGCTCAATGCTACGGATTTGCTGCATTTTTGAATTTGACAATACAGGGCTAGAGATGATGATACGATCAGCATGCTCAGGACCTTGCTCAAATACATTCTGCTCACGACCTAAACAGGTTTCGAGCGACATTACAATTGACTCACGTAGTGGGTCAATTGGCGGGTTTGTTACTTGAGCAAACTGTTGACGGAAATAATCTGTCACGTGGCGTACTTGACGAGACAATACAGCCATTGGCGTATCATCACCCATAGAACCTACAGCTTCTTGTCCACTTTCAGCAATTGGACGCAACAATTGATCGCGCTCTTCAAATGTCACCATAAACATTTTTTGAGCTGCTTTTAAAGCATCACCAGTTAAACCTTTATCAACTAATTGTTCTTCAAGTTCTGGATTTGCTTTTAAACGAATTGCATGGTCACGCAACCATTCACGGTACGGACGCATGTTTTTCAAATGCGTACTAACATCTTTAGTATCAAGTACTTTACCTGTTAGGGTATCAACTACTAAAATTTGGCCAGGGCCTACGCGACCTTTAGAAATAACATCTTCAGGCTCATATCCCCAAACACCAATCTCAGATGCCAAGGTAATGTAATCATTTTTGGTAATCACCCAACGTGCAGGACGTAAGCCATTACGGTCAAGCATACAAATCGCATGACGACCATCTTGAATAACAAGACCAGCTGGACCATCCCAAGCTTCCATATGCTTAGAGTTGAACTCATAGAAAGCACGTAAATCTGCATCTAGAGTTTCTACATTTTGCCAAGCTGGTGGCACGAGCATACGTAAGGCACGGAATAAATCCATACCACCACCCACCAAGATCTCAAGCATATTATCTAAGCTTGATGAGTCTGAACCCGTACGGTTAACGATTGGGTCAAGCTCTGTGAGGCCTGGTAATAATGGATTTTCAAATTTAGGAGTACGCGCCAACGCCCAGTTACGGTTTGCTGTAATTGTGTTGATTTCACCATTATGAGCAAGATAACGGAATGGCTGAGCCAAAGGCCAACGCGGTAATGTATTGGTAGAGAAGCGTTGGTGGAATACCACGATATGTGATTTTAAACGCTCATCTGCTAAGTCTGTATAGAACTCAGCAATTGCAGCTGGCATCATCAAGCCTTTATAGCTAATTACTGTCGAACAAAGTGTAGTCACATAGAATGACGGATCATTTTGTAATTGTTGTTCTGCACGACGACGTGCCAAGAATAATTTACGGTTAAATTCAACTTCATTCACACCCATTGGACAGTTCACAATGACCTGTTCAAAAGCAGGAAGCGATTGAAGTGCAATTTCACCTAGTGCATCGTTATTTGTAGGGACAACACGCCAAGCCAGTACACGTAAGCCATCTGACTCGATTTCTTTCGTTAAAATATTTTTAGAATGTTGCGCTAATGCTGGATCAGTATTTAAAAATACAGTACCCACAGCAAAAATTTCACTCAGTGTAATATCACTCAGTTTTTTTGCTTCATCACGGAAAAATTGCTTTGGCATCGCCAATAGTAAGCCGCAACCATCTCCCGTCTTGCCATCTGCGGCAATACCACCACGGTGCGTCATGCAACTTAAACTGTGAATCGCGGTTTCCACAAGATGATGACTTGATTCACCCTTCATATGGGCGATCAGTCCAAAACCACAGTTATCCTTAAACTCATCAGGCTGATATAAACCTTGAGCGGGAGCTACAGTATTAGGCGATGGCATGTGCATAGCGTACCCTTCTTTCAATAAGGCTCTTTCGAGCGTCAAACAAACAACTTATTTCTGCGATATTGCCTACGGACGATAGTTAGCTCAATGTTTCGCAAAAAAAAATTTTGGGCTGATAAGCCAATATACGCTGTTCCATTTTTACGTACACTGGTTTTTGCTAGAAAAATGTTTTGACTTATTTCGCACTCTTTTAAAGCAGTCCGACCCCACGACTCTGCATAGAATTCACTCTTTAGAGCGCCAAAATAGTTTGCAGCACATTAATAAGCACAAGAATAAAGCAAAAACTATGCCAATATAATTTTTAGAGGTTAAGTGTTTATATTTGTTAAAAATAGATAGGTTTTATTCAGATTATCATTTTAATAAATGACCAAATATGCACCACTGTTGATCAAAATATATATACGTTTTTTATTTTTTGCACCACAATAGAGCAATTCAACCTTATGATTAATTGCCTCGTGTGCCCTCATTTGTTGCATTTTTTGTAGAAGCTTCAGTCGTGCGATTTTGTTGAGCCTTTTTAGCCGCATCAGCTGCACCAGAATTAGACTGATGCACATCCACTACATTTCCCTCAGCATCTCGACGAATAATTGTTGTTCGAGTTGTAGAGTTTGTTGTTGGAGAAGCTACTTTAGGTTGTGTATTCACGGTTCCGCCTACGCCAGACCCTATGAGTAATGACTCATCAATTTTAGGCAAGGCAGCTGGACGTAATCGCACTTCATAAGTTTGGCTCATTCCACCTTTCATTTCATCCGCTCCCAAATCATTAACTAAGGGTGCATAGGTCGAGAATTGTTGGGGATGAGGTTTAACTGACTCAGGCAAATCAAGATTCAGTTGAGTTAATTGTTGAATAGCATCTTCAGAACGTTTAAATACGCCATACGTCAATACATATTGTTCAGATTGCTTATCTCCACTTAAACGGAAGTAGATAAATTTATTGCGCTCTGGACGATTTTTTAAAAAGTTTTTAATAATATCTTCATCAGACGCACGGAAAAGCTCAAGCGTCCATTGTTTCTTATTTTCATTAATAAATTTTGTACCGCGGAACTCTGCCTCATGTTGACCAGAAGCAACCGTACGAGTCGTTAAATCAAGAGGCCTAACTTCATCAGCTAAAGCCCCTAAATTAGCAGTTGTTGCTACTTTTTCAGGCTGAATTTGCACAGGTGCATCTGCATCAGCTGCTTTTTCAACTTCAACTAGCTTCTTACTATCGGTCATGACCCAGAAAATAAAGGCCAGAAACAAGCAGACGATACCACCCACCAACCAGATATATTGTTGAACATTCTGCCAAAGTGTACGTGATACAGTCATGTGTTACCTTAATTTATTATCCGTGTTGATTCGCCAAAATAGCTTGTTTCATGAGTTCGACATCAAAGTCTTTGGTAATTACTGCTTGACCAAGTTGCTTTAACAACACTAAGCGTAATTGACCATTGAGGACTTTTTTATCATGAGCCATATATCCAAGGAATTCATCCAATGGAATTTTTGGACATGATATCGGCAAATTAGCGCGTTGAATAATTTTTTTTGTACGCTCTACATCATCGCTTGAAATCCAACCTAAGCGTTGTGATAAATCAGCGGCCATTACCATACCTGTTGCTACTGCTTCACCATGTAACCAAGTGCCATAACCCAAGTAAGATTCAATTGCATGGCCGAAAGTATGCCCCAAGTTGAGTAAAGCTCGTTCGCCTTGCTCTTTTTCATCATTAGCCACAATACGCGCTTTATGAGCACATGAACGATAAACAGCTTCCGCTAAAAGCTCAGCATCCCGTCCAATCAACCCATCCATATTCTGCTCTAACCAAACGAGAAAATCAGCGTCGCCTAATAAAGCATATTTAATGACTTCCGATAATCCAGCCGATAACTCTCGATCAGGTAAAGTATTGAGTTGTGCCATATCAGCTAAAACGACTTGAGGTTGCTGAAATGCACCTAGCATATTTTTACCGAGTGGGTGGTTAATACCAGTTTTACCGCCTACACTTGAATCTACTTGTGAAAGGAGCGTAGTTGGAACCTGAACAAAATAAACACCGCGCTGGAAACATGCCGATGCAAAGCCAGCCATATCACCAATAACACCACCGCCTAAAGCTAAAACCGTACAATCACGATTAAAGCCAGCTTCAAGTAATGCATCAAAAATCAAATTTAAATGCTGAATATCTTTATATTTTTCACCATCAGGCAAAATACAAGTCGCTACAGTTTTACCCAAACTTTTTAAAGCTTCTTGATAGTGAGATAAATATAAAGGAGCAACCGTTTCGTTACTCACGATCATAACCTGTTGACCATGAAGATAAGGCTCAAGCAACTGCTTAGGATCAAGTTGACTGCCAATAAAAATAGGATAACGGCGTTCGCCTAATTCAACATGTAAAGTTTGCATGAGTTTATAAAACCACAAGTAAGTTTGGCTATTTTAGCGGGTTGGACAAAATAAGTTGCAGAATCTTTTGAGCAAGATCACGAGCAGCGCCCTGATTGGTTTCAATCGTGTAATGAGCAACTTCACGATATAAAGGGTCACGTATTTTTAACAAATCTCGTAATTTTTGTTCAGGATTTTCAACTTGTAATAACGGTCTGTTTTTATCGCGATAAGTTCGTTGTAATTGTAGTTCTACAGGGGTGTACAGATAAACAACTATACCACGTTGCTTTAGAAATTCGCGATTGGGTGCTTGAGTAATCGCCCCTCCTCCTGTCGCTAATACTAAGGCCTTACGGGAAGTCAACTCATTTATGACTACGGTTTCACGAGTACGAAATCCAATTTCCCCTTCTTTCTCAAAAATCCAGGGAATAGTGGCGCCTGTTTTGCGTTCAATTTCATGATCACTATCTAAAAATTCACGCCCTAATAGTTCGGCTAAATGACGTCCAACGGTTGTTTTTCCTGCCCCCATGGGCCCTACCAAATAAATATTTGGCAGGGTTTCAAACGCTTTGCTTGGCAAGGCGCCACCTATTTCAATTGCTTTCATTAAAAAATATATTAATGATTTCTCACCAAAGTGTCATTAACAATTCGTGGCGTAACGAAAATCAGTAACTCTTGCTTATCATCAGATTTCACATCTTTTCTAAATAAACGTCCAACGACGGGAATGTCTCCAAAGAAAGGAACCTTGGTTTGTGAGTTAGAAGTCGTCTGCTCAAATACTCCTCCTAAAATAACAGTCTCACCATTATTGACGAGCACATTAGTATTAATCTGATTCTTATTTAGAATTAACTCACCATTAGGAGCCGCGCCAGCCACAGAATCCTTTGAAATATCCAATTTCATTTGAATTTTGCCATCAGGTGTAATGCTCGGAGTAACATCCAAACTTAAAAGCGCATCTTTAAATGATGTACTTGCTGTAGCGCCCGCAGCAGAATTCGTCGTGGTTTGATATGGAACCTGTTGACCTGTTGCAACTTTTGCAGGTTGTTTATCTGCGGTCATCACTTTAGGGGTGGAAATCACCTCACCATAGCCATCAGCTTGTAGTGCAGAAAGTTCGAGATCAAGCATAAAATCCGACATACTAATCAAACCAAAGGCAATACTTCCAGCTGGATTAGTTACCCCTAAATCGACATTTAAATTGTCTGGGCGTTCAATCGTATATTTATAACCACCTGTGGTTTCATCTTTTTTAGGTTCTCGTAAATTCCACAAGGTTGTTTCACTACCGCCCACTAACAAATTATTATTATTGGTAATCCCTTGCGATAATATGCCCCATTTAACACCGAGTTCTTTAGTAAAAGAAGTAGAGGCTCTTACAATACGTGCCTCAACCATAACCTGTTTAACTTGTACATCCAAAAGATCAATCATTTTACGAATTTGATCAATCGACTGAGCCGTATCATTAATAATTAAGGTATTGGTACGGTCATCTTGGGTAATTGTTCCACGTGGACTCAACAAACTTCCTACATTATTACCTAAACTATCAACACCAGTATTTAAATTGGTTGAGGTTGAAGTACCCCCACCAGAAGTACTCTGCAAACCATTACTATTGTTTGAGCCTTTGGTAACTAAGCTCATAATATCTTGAGCTCGTGCATATTTCAGTTGAATATACTCAGTTTGCAATGGCGCTAATTTCACACTCTGTGCAACAGCTTTTGCCTCTTCTTCTTCGGCCTTAATCAATTCTGTAACTGGAGCAATCCAAATTACATTTCCATTTCTGCGTTTATCTAAATTTTTAGTTTTTAAAATAATATCAAGTGCTTGATCCCATGGAACATCTTTTAAACGCAAAGTAATATTACCTTGAACGCTGTCAGCCGCAACCATATTAATACCAGTAAAATCAGCCAGTAACTGTAAAACACGACGAACTTCAATATCTTGAAAATCGAGAGAAAGCTTATTACCAGAGTAATTAGGTGTCTTATATAAAGAGGTTACATTTTTGTCCTGCGGACGTTTTAGGCTGATGGTCAATTTATTTTCTGCCTGATAAGCCATATATTCATAGCTACCAGTAGATTGAATCGTAATAACGCCATTGCCTTTTTCGTTATAAGATTCAATTGTCGAAACAGGCGTAGCAAAATCATTTACATTTAAGCGTTTAGCTAAGTGTGTAGGAATTTTAGAGCCTAACGTTCTCACCACGACCTTACTCCCTTGTTGTTGAACATCAACAGGGGTATTACTTCCCAGCAAGTCAATAACAATAAGGCCTTCACCTTGACTACCGCGCTGGAAACCAATATTTGAAACACCTTGGGGTTGCACAACACTTGTTGGTACGGGCTTCGCTACAGCTTGAGCTGAATTAATTTTTAAAATAAAAGTATTGCCTTCAATACGAGTAGTAAAAGCACCTGCCTCATTTAAATTTACTGTTAAACGTGAACGCTGATCATCAGAGCTTACATCGACCGAGCTCGCCTCATTAGTTCCAATCGCTACTTTTGTCTGTGTAAGATTCTGCTGTGCTTTATTAAAATCTAAAATTAAGCGTGAAGGATTTTCAAGTTGATATGCTTGTGGTTGCGGCGGCAAACCATTAAACATCACTCGAATTTCCGTACCCTGACCCGCTATTTGCGTCGGTGCTATGTTGGTCATGCTGACCTGTGCAGATGCAACCTGCATAATTGCAACCGCTACAGCCCCCATAGAAAACTGACTGAATACGTGATTCATTGTCTAACCATCCCCAATTAAATAATCTTTAAAAATACTTTTTCTTTGTTATTCCCTAAATTTTAGGGTGCAGGTCCAATTAACACTAAGGTTCTTGGTCTCTCCACATAGCCTTCTCGTCCGTCAGGAACAATTTCCACCAGATCAATCTGAGTCGGACCAATATGGGTAATCCGGCCTTGATTCATTCCGATATAGTTCCCCACCTGTACACGCTCAATCTGGTGGTCAGGTGTTTGGATAAGCGCCATGACTTGCCCGCGGTTGTTACGCATACTTCCTTTCATATTTAAGGATTCTAATGCATAGCTTTCGAGGGGCTGAGGTGCGCGGGAGAAATTCGGATATACCTGTTTTCCAGCCATAATTTTGAGTTCAGCCGCAAGTGAGCTTGGTAAAAAAGGACTCTTTAACTGATGGGCTGCATAATTAAACTGGGGCACAGGTGTAAAAACAGGTGCAGGTTCTATAGCTTGCGGTGGCTGATTACGTATATCAGCCATTTGCTGATTTACGGCGTCGATTCTTGAGTCGCATCCAACTAAAACCAAGCCCATCCCCAGAGAAAGTAAAATTTTCTTTAGTTTCATTAATTATCCTCCTACTTTCGCTTTGACTTCTTGATAGAAGGAATATTTACATTATGGCTATCGGAGGTGTTGGCTTGGTTCTCACCACCTATCCCTTGTGGATCATTATTATTTTGGCTTTCACTTGCGCCCATATAGCGATAAGTTTTTGCTTTAATAGCGTAATTAAGCACAGGAATATCTGATTTACTATCTTTAACAGGAGCAGCTTCAACGACAAAATCGTGCATGGTTACAATACGCGGTAATGCGGCAATACTGCTGACAAAAGCACCAAAAGCGTGATAATCGCCTGTTGCCTCAATCGTAATTGGCTGTTCAATAAAAATTTCCTGCTTCACTTCATCTTCTAAACGGATATTTTTAAACTTCAGACCAGAATTCACCCCTGTTAAGTTAATATCTTCAACTAAACTTGGAATTTCGGTCTCCTTTGGCAATTGTTCTAACTGCTGATTAAAGTTCGCTTGCATCTCTTGAAGTTGAAGCTGATATTGCTGCAAGTTACGTAATTTTGAATCTTTTTCTCGAAACTCATTTAATAAATTACTTTCTTGTGCCTGAGCATTATCAATTGCTTGGAGCTTTGGCTGAATAGCAACAAAGTATCCCAAGGCCAATACAGCAAAGAAAATAAAAATCCAGCAGGTAATTTTCACAGATAATGGCCAGCTACCATAACTGTTCATATCGAGTGTGTTAAATTGCTGAAGAAATTTTTCTAAGGTAATCTTTTTTTTCTTAGATGGAGCTTGTTCTAAAGACAGCTCATGAAGTTCATCAAGACTCATTTTGCTACCTCCTTATCCGTACTTACAGATGCGTTGGCAGTATCATCTGTTGCTATCACTCCCATTTCCCCTAAATCAACAGTAACGACAAAACTGCCGTAGCTATCTTCCACTCGGGGAAGCAAAGAACTCACAGCCTTATCTTTTTTCTCTTCAGTCGCCAAGAAAGAGTTCATAAAAGCATTGCGATACCATGGGGATGCTTCAAGATTACGTAATAACTCTGCAACTGTATTTGGACTTTCTGCTTTACCTTCAATGGTAAATTTATCTCCAGTTCGACTGAATTTAGTCAAATACATGGCTGCCGGAGTCACGCGCACCAATTCATCTACCAAACGCACGACGACTGGACGCTGACTTTGCAAACCCTGAATGAGTTTCATACGCTCAATAATGGCATCACGCTGTTCTTGCAAACCATTTAAGGTTTTAAGTTGTTGATCTAGATTTTGGTTTGTACTGATGATGAGCTGATTCGCTTGTTCTTGATCATCTAATTTTTGATTCAAATAAAACCACCCGGAAAATACAGTGGTTATCCCCAAAACAACGACCCCAAAACATAAAATAATAAATTGTTTTTTACGCTGCTCCCTAAGCCCATCACGCCAAGGAAGTAAATTAATTGTTGCCATTAATCAAAACTCCTTAAAGCCAAGCCACATGCCACCATTAGTGATGAGGCATCGTTTTCAATTTTTTGAATGTCGACTTGAGGAGAAAAACCCATTTGTAAAAACGGGTTGGCAATAGTGACTCGGTAACCAAGTTTTTGTTGCAACAATTTAGCTAGCCCTGGAATATTGGCATTCCCGCCTGCTAGCAAAATATGGTCAATTTCGTTGAATTGAGATGAAGAAAAGAAAAATTGTAGCGATCTAGCCGCTTGCTGCATTACAGCATCTAAAAATGGCTCTAAGATTTCGATGTCATAATCATCTGGTAAAGAACGTTCTTTCTTAGCCCGTCCCGCCTCTTCTAATGACAAACCATAACGGCTTTGAATTTCGAGAGTAAGCTGTTTACCACCGAAGACTTGTTCACGGGTATAAACGATTTTGCCATTTTGCATAACCGATAATGTGGTCATGGTATGGCCAATGTCTAAAATACCAATAGTATTTGCACCCATGGGTAAGCTATCAGCAAACACACTAAAAGCACGCTCGACAGCATAACTCTCGACATCAGCAAGTTTAGGCGTTAAATCTACCAGTTCCAGTACTTCTACGCGTGTTTCAACATTTTCTGTGCGCGTTGCGACTAAAAGTACATTCACACGATTTGGATTTGGCAGTCGATCTGGTAAAACCTCAAAATCAAGGCTCACCTCATCCAAAGGGAACGGTATATATTGCTCCGCATCTAATCGAATCTGAACTTCACGTTCATCATCGTTCATATCTGCATCCATTTCGATGGTCTTATGAATGACCGTCGATGTCGGAACAGCAATTGCAGCATTACTGGTTTGGGGATTTGCTAAATTCATCGCCCGTTCCAAAGCTTCTGCAACTGCTTCTGGATTTAAGATATTTTTTTCAACTACACTGTTCTCAGGTAAAGGCGTCAAAGCATAACTTTCCACCCAATATTTACCGTTCTTAACAGAGAGCTCTAACAACTTAACAGAAGTCGAACTAATATCGACGCCCATTAACCCCTTATTCGGTTTACGATATAACCTGAGCACACTATTGTCCTATTATTTTTTTATCCCCAAAAAAAATTACAAACCAATAATCTCGGTCTTTATTTTTTACACGGATACAATATCTCATCTAACAATCCGCATGTCTAAAGGCTATACTGACCACAATTAGTTTGTATTCGATCTTATTAAAGCTTACTTATCATGAAAAAGCTATCCAGTTTGGGCTTCGTGCGTCCAATTTTTTTGATCATTATTATTATCTTAGTCTCACTTCCGATGGGCTTTTATGGCATGTATCTCTATATCGCCCCATCGCTTCCAGAAATGAGTTCACTAAAGAAAGCTCCGCTTTTAAAACCGCTTCAGGTCTATACTTCAGACAATCAACTGATTGCCGAGTACGGTGGTAAGCTTTCTATTCCAGTTGAATACAAACAAATTCCTCCTGCTTTTATCCATGCATTTTTAGCAGCAGAAGACTCTTCTTTCTTTGAACATAGCGGGATCAGTTTTAAAGGCTTAGGTCGTGCTTTAAGTGAAAGTGTGACAGGTTCAGATGTGCAAACTGGTGGTTCAACGATCACCATGCAAGTTGCAAAGAACTATTATTTGAGTCCAGAAAGAACCCTAAAACGTAAAATAACCGAGATCTTTTTGGCTCGAAAAATTGAGCAGAATTTATCTAAAGAAGAAATTCTCAGTCTCTATGTGAATAAAATCTTCTTAGGCAAAAATGCGTATGGTATCGCGGCAGCAGCCAAGATTTATTACAACAAAAGTATTAATGAACTGAGCGTTGCCCAAATGGCAATGATCGCTGGTTTGCCAAAAGCACCATCTAAATACAACCCAGTGGTTAATCCGGAACGTGCACTCGAACGACGTAACTGGATTTTGGGTCGTATGTTACAACTGGGTTATATTACTCAAGCAGAATATCAAAAAGGTGTAGCAGAACCGATTAACCTGAACATGCCCAATCGAGATTTAAATAATATTCACCCGTACGCTGGCGAAATGGTTCGTTCAGAACTTGTAAAGCACTTTGGTGAACAAGCGATTGATTCTGGTTATAAAGTCTACACAACGATTAATGCTAAACGCCAAGCGATTGCAGAAAAATCTGTGCAAGATGGTCTTGAAGCTTATGACCGTCGTCATGGCTGGCGTGGTGCAGAAGCGCATGACAAACCATTAAGTGAATTTAGAGCATATGCCAACACTTATCCTGCGCAAGTTACTAAGGTAAATAGCAGCTCTTTTGAAGCATTAATGCAAGATGGCTCAACCGTTACTGTTCAGTGGTCAGGCATGTCATGGGCACGTCCCTATCGCAATGCAAATAGTGTAGGTGGTGCTCCTTCGCGTGCATCTCAAATTGTAAAAGTTAAAGATATTGTTCGTTTACGCCCAAATGATAATAAAACTGCATGGTCTTTAGTTCAGGTTCCTAAAGTTCAAGGTCAACTTATTGCAATTAACCCGAATGATGGTTCAATTGAAGCAATTGTAGGTGGCTATAACTTCTACCAATCAAAATTTAACCGTGCCTTACAAGGCTGGCGCCAACCGGGTTCTACGATCAAGCCATTCCTCTATGCTTTAGCATTAGAAAGAGGTATGACACCGTATAGCATGGTGAATGATAGTCCAATTACGATTGGCAAATGGACACCACGAAACTCTGATGGACGTTACTTAGGTATGATTCCATTACGTCGTGCTTTGTATTTGTCTCGTAATACCGTATCAGTAAGACTTCTACAAACTGTAGGGATTGAACGTACTCGCCAATTATTTATGGATTTTGGTTTACAAGAAGATCAAATTCCACGTAACTACACCATTGCACTCGGTACGCCTCAAGTATTACCAATTCAAATGGCAACTGGATATGCAGCGTTTGCAAATGGTGGCTATCGTGTACAACCACACTTCATTCAACGTATTGAAGATGCTTACGGCAAAGTCATTTATGAAGCCAAACCGGAATACGCATGTATTCCATGTATTAATGCACCTGACACAACAGGTGATGAGCAAAAACCTACAACGACTGATGATGAAGTCATCGAAGTTACGAACAAAGACATAGAGCAGAAGGAAAAGGCCGCTAAGCAGCTTAATCTTAAACAGACTGATAAAAACAACAGTCAATATCGTCAAGCTCAACGTATTTTAAAATCAAGCTCTGCTTACGATATGGCGAATATCTTACGTGACGTAATTGAGCATGGTACAGGTCGTGCTGCGCTTAAAATTGGCCGTAGTGATTTAGGTGGTAAAACAGGTACTACGAACGATGCAAAAGATGCATGGTTTGCAGGCTTTAACGGCAAGTTAGTGACTGTAGCATGGGTTGGATTTGACCAACCGACTACGCTTGGTCGCCGTGAATATGGTGGTATTGCTGCATTACCGATCTGGATTAACTTTATGGGTCAAGCATTGCAAGGTACGCCAGCAGCTTGGGTTCGCTTAGATAAAGACGCTCAAGGCCCTATTTCTCGTGACAAACAACAAACCGTTACTGAAGTAGGCGATAAGAAAACTTATCGTGCTGCTCCACCATTAGCGCGTCCGCTCTACCGTCCAGCACCGCCGCAACCAAAACTGAGCAATGACAATGACTTCTCTGATTTACCGGGTGAAGAAATTGTTATTCCATCTAAGGCTGCGCCTCCTGCTATGAAACCTTCACAGGAGCCTGCGCCTAAGCGTGAAAAAGATGAATTAGAAAATCTGATTAATCAGATTGAATAGTAAAAAAAGAAGCCATCATCAGATGGCTTCTTTTTTTGCGCTCTTAAAAATAGATCATCAGATGGCTTTTTTATTGCGCTTCTGAAAAACATATATTTGAAAAGATGCTGTTACTTCTAATTGTGAGTGCTGCTCTAACTGTGAACGGCGCTCAGGAGAAGCTTTGTAAGCATAAGGCGTCATAGCAATCAGATTTTTTAAAGCCTGCTGCTCAAGCACAAAAGGTGCATCAATAATTTGCTCTTGTTTTAGTTCAAACAAATCTTGCAACTGCTCTACAAACTTTTCTGGTGTGTGAGGGTTCACTTGTTCAAAAAGAGCCTCACGCATGGCGTACAAATGTTCAGAGGCAGGCGTAACAACTATTAAATAACCCTCATCTTTTAAAACACGCGCAATTTCGGCTTGCGGAATCGGGCTAAATAAACTGGTGCAGGCATCCATGCTATGGTCTAGTACAGGTAAAGTCGCCCCTGTTCCTACAACCCATGTTACTTCAGGATTGAGCTTTGCCGCGCGCTGTACAGCAGTTTTTGCAATATCAACACCAACACAGTGCTCAACGACTTGCTGCATAGCACTTGTATAGTAGCCCTCACCACAACCAATATCGAGTATCGCTTTTACATCGAGTTGCTTTAATAAATCGACTACAGCCTGCTGTAATGGCTGATAGTAACCGCCTTGTAAAAAAGCACGGCGCGCATCTACTGACTCGGGTGTATCCCCTGGGTTTTTACTATGTTTATGTTGCACAACATGTAAATTGACATAGCCTTGTTTAGCCACATCGTAACTATGCCCTTGCTCACATCGCCATGTTCTTTCAGTTAAATTTAGAGGCTGACGACATACAGGACACATTAAAATTTGCTTAGCCACTTTTAATTATTCTCTTGTTCTTTTTGTTGTAAATAAGCCTTTGCATGCAGTCCAACAAAGGTGCGACCTGCATTTGTTCCCTTAATCCATTCATCTACCTGAAATAAATCAAACAGACCTACTTTGATCAAAGTTGGAATTGCTATTTTCAATTCTTCCTCAATTTGTCCTCTTTCCCCTGCATTATATAATTCAATATTGTGCAGCATTGTCGCTACAGTTCCTGTTTGAACCTGACTTCCATCTTTAAGTACAACTTGAGGTAATACTTCGCCCTCTCCAACTACTTTTTGATTAATCACAGATAATTGGTCTAGACCAGCAACTTTTGTCATTCACCTCTCCAATAAAAAAAGCCAGTAGAACTGGCTTTATATTGACACTAAAATAAGATCTATCGCAATTTTAAAGTCATTAGACCTAAAACTACTAATATAATTGTAATAATCCAAAAACGAATCACGACTTGCGTTTCTTTCCAGCCCTGCTTTTCATAATGATGATGCAGCGGCGCCATTAAGAACACACGTTTATTACGCATACGCAACGAGCCGATTTGTAAGAATACAGATACTGCTTCCATTACAAATACACCGCCCATAATTGCAAATACGATTTCTTGGCGTACCATAACTGCAATTGTTCCAAGCATCGCACCCAAAGCTAAAGCGCCAACATCACCCATAAATACTTGAGCAGGATGCGCGTTATACCAAAGGAATGCTAAACCTGCACCAATCATGGCAGAACAGATCACCACAAGCTCAGAGGTATACTTCACATACGGAATATGTAAGTAGTTAGCGAAACGGATGTCACCAGACAAGTAAGCAAATACGCCCAAGCCCGTAGCTACCATAACCACTGGCATGATTGCCAAGCCATCCAAACCATCTGTTAAGTTAACTGCGTTAGAAGCACCATTAATTACCAGATAGGTAAACACAATAAATGCTAGACCTAACGGAACAATTGAGAGTGGTATTGAAAGATTCTTAAAGAATGGAATCAATAAATCTAGCATGTTTGCGGTATGTTCTGCATTGGACTGTTGAGTTGCGATTAAATATAACGCAATACCTGCCCCAAGAGACGCAACAGAAGTCCAGAAAAACTTCTTACGTGCAGGTAAACCCGCATTGTCTTTATAGCGAATTTTAATCCAGTCATCTGCCCAGCCTACAGCACCGAACACAACCATTACACCCAGCACAATCCAGACATAAGGGTTAGATAAATCAGCCCATAACAAGGTACTAATACCAATTGAAAGCAGAATTAAAATCCCGCCCATGGTTGGTGTACCCATTTTTTTAGCATGATTTTCAGGAGCAAACGAACTTACTGCCTGACCGTATTTTAACGCTTGTAATTTACGAATCATGATCGGCCCAAGGACCAGACCAATGGTCAGTGAAGTTAATACACTGAGTAAAGAACGTAATGTTAAATAACGAACGACCTGAAATGAGCTGTGATAGCCCGCAAGTTGTTCAAACAACCATAACAGCATTTAAAGTTTCTCCATCAAATCAGCCATCAACGTTTCCATATGAGTAAAGCGAGAACCTTTAAACAGGAAACTCATGGACTGGGGTTGATGTGTTTGGATTAGATTAATTAAAAATGGAAGCGCCTCAGCTTGTGTCTGAAATGCTTTCATTTTATTAGAATGAGAGCCTGCACCCTCGAGAGCAGCTGGAGCAAACTGCCCAACCGCAATAATATGGTCTAAAGGAAGCTCGGCGAGATCACGCCCTAAATCATGATGCTCTTGCCAACTGCTATCACCTAACTCACCAATATCCCCGATGACCATCACTTTTACGCCTTGTTGCTGCAACAGCACTTGTGCAGCAGCGCGCATAGAAGTTGGATTGGCATTGTAGGTATCATCAATAAATAAGTAAGGTGACTTTTGAATAAAGTTAAGACGACCTTTCGCTCCCTCAGCTTGCTCTAAACCTTGAACAATATCTTCTAGTCCAATACCAAGTGCCAAAGCAAAAGCTACGGCTGCGGTCGCATTTTGAACATTATGTTCGCCGGCAAAAGGAAGCTTAACAGCACTACTACCTTGCGGTGTATGAAGATTAAAATTCGTTGACTGGGGCAATAAATCAATATCTGTTGCATAGACATCGCCTCCTACACCAAATGTAGAAATGCGATGCGCCTTTGCAGCTTCAAGAATTTCGGCAGTAAAGTCATCTTGTTGCGGCACGATTGCAACACCATTCGGTAAAATATGGTGATAAATTTCCGATTTAGCGCGGCAAATACCTTCACGCCCACCAAATTCACCCAGATGAGCTGTACCAATATTTAAAATACCTGCAACATGGGGCTGAACAATTTTTGAGGTGTAATCAATCTCACCTTGATGGTTTGCACCCAACTCCATCACCGCATATTGATGTTCCTTGCGAAGCTCTAGCAACATCATCGGGACACCAAGGTCATTATTTAAATTGCCTCGGGTAATTAATGTTGGTGCTAAGCGCGACAATATACTTCCCAACATTTCTTTGGTCGTCGTTTTACCACTACTGCCCGTCAAGGCAATTACCTTTAATTGTGGGTTCTGTTCACGGCGATAAGCGCCAAGTTGTCCTAAAGCCAAACGGGTGTCGGTAACAACAAGTTGAGCAATATCAACATCTAGCGGACGTTCAACAATGGCGATTTGACAACCATTTTCAGCAACTTGCGCAACGAAATCATGCGCATCAAAACGCTCACCTTTTAGCGCTAAAAAGGCATCCCCAGTTTCCGCATGACGCGAGTCCGTCAAAATACGTTTAATTTCAGTTTGAGGGATCTGGTCTTTATGCCAGTAGCCCTGTGTTGCCTGTTGTAATTGTTGAGCTGTCCACGGTTCCAAAGGCACGGTACTGGTGGTTGAAGTATGCATAATTTGTCCTATTGTGCAGGGTAAGCAGCGTCTACAGTATGATGTTGCGCAGCAATCGCTGATTGCACTTCGACAACATCATCAAACCAGTGACGCACGCCATTAATTTCTTGATAATTTTCATGTCCTTTACCAGCAATCACAACAATGTCGCCAGGCTGAGCCTGTTGTGCAACAAATTTGATTGCTTCACGGCGGTCATGAATTTCATGCATACGGTGCCCTGAAAAATCGATTTCTTGCTTCATGTCTGCAAAAATCTGTTCAGGGTCTTCTGTTCGTGGGTTATCTGAAGTCAAAATAATCGGGTTTGCGCCATCTAAAGCTGCTTGAGTCATAAGTGGACGCTTACCGCGATCACGGTCTCCACCACATCCAAATACTGCCCAAAGTTGATTCGAAACATGGCGTTTTAATGTTTTAAGCACTTGAATTAATGCATCTGGTGTGTGCGCATAATCAACAACAAATAAGCGATCACCATCGCGAATGACCTGCATTCTGCCTGGCGCACCAATCAGTTGAGGAACGAAAGCGACTATTGCCTTTAAATCAAAACCCGCTTGTTCAGCAGCGATGAGTGCTGCAACCAAGTTTTCGACATTAAAATGCCCCAATAACGGACTTTGTACCGCAAAAGAACCATGCGGACTCACTAAATTAAATGTTGCCCCAGCTAAACTATAACTTAGGTCAGTAATATAATAATCGGCAAAATTCTGAGTAAGTGAATACGTTAAAATTTTTGGTTGAGCAGGATTTTGCTTTGCTGCATTTATCATAAGAGCAGCATGCTCATCATCTAAATTAATAACAGCTACTTTTAAAGAATTGAAACGGAATAAAAGAGCCTTTGCTTCTGCGTAAGCTTCTAAAGTTCCATGATAATCCAGATGATCACGACTCAAATTACTATAAACGGCAATCTCAATAGCACAGCCATTTAAACGTCCTTGCTCTAAACCATGTGAACTTGCCTCTAAAGAAGCAAAAGTCGCACCTTGTTTAGCATAATCATGCAATGCATTTTGTAGGTGTAAAGCATCAAGCGTAGTATGAGTTGATGGCGTTAAGTCTGGCAAAATACCATTACCTGTAGTACCCATCACGGCACAACGCTGTTGTTGTGAGCTAATTAATTCAGCCACTAGACGCGAAATTGTGGTTTTACCATTTGTACCAGTCACGGCAATAATACGTGCTGGCGTCACAGGATCTATACGCTGTAAATAACGCTCTTGCCATTCGCCCATACGTTGACGTACATCAGGACACACCCACTCATTTGCCACACCCAGCTCAGTCTCACTAATGATGGCAAGCGCACCATTTGCTAAAGCCGACTCAGCAAAGGTACGCGTTTTTTCAGGTTGGCTATAACTGGTCAAAGCGATAAAGATCTGGCCTGACTCAACCTTACGGCTGTCTAAACTAAAACCATGAAAAGGCTGCTTAGACCAGTGTGCATCAATCTCGACTGGATTAATTTCTTGAAAAGAAACAGACATAGCTTACCTGCGAATAGGATTTACTGAAGTATCAAGGGGCTTATCAAGCGGCACATTCATTAAACGCAATGATTCTTGCATAATACGTGCAAAAACAGGGGCCGCAACCAAACCACCGTAATAACGACCTTGTGGATTTTCAACAACGACAATAACTGCTAAACGAGGGTCGCTAATCGGAGCTACACCTGCAAATAAAGCACGGTATTCATTATTTGAATAGCCTTTGCGGTCTGCACGAAGTTTATGAGCCGTACCTGTTTTACCGCCAACACGATAACCCGGAATATTAGCTTGTTTGGCAGTACCACCTGGCATAGTTACTTGCTCGAGCATAAGCAAAACCTGATCAGCAATTTTTGGAGCAAGAACTTGCTCACCCTTAGGTGCTTGATCGAGCTTATGTAGGCTTAAAGGCATTTTCACCCCATGGTTTGCAAGCATTGCATAGCCTTGCGCCAACTGGAGAATAGTTGCGTTTAGACCATAACCATAAGCCATAGTACCGATTTGAGAAGAGTTTAATTTGCTTACGGGAAGCACTAAACCAGAGCTTTCGCCAGGGAACTTCACAGCAGAGCGTTTACCAAAGCCAGCACGATTAAAGAAGCTCGGTAATGTTTCCTTAGGAAGTGATAACGCAATTTTTGCCGAACCTACGTTTGATGACTTGATAATTACGCCACTAACCGTCAAAGCACCATAATTATGTGTATCGCGAATGGTATGCCAACCTAAACGCATTGAACCAGGTGAAGTGTTGACAATCGTATTTGGTGTGTATTTTCCAGTTTCGAGCGCAGCAGAAATCGTAAAAGGCTTCATGGTAGAACCCGGTTCGAACATATCAATCGCACCGCGGTTACGCATAGCATCTTTATTAGATAAGCCGTTTTTATCATTCGGGTTATAAGATGGCCAACTGGTCATTGCCAGAATTTCACCTGTTTTAACATCTACAGCAATTGCTGTTGCCGAACGGGCATTATTTGCAACGCCAGCAGCAGTCAACTCACGATACATAATATATTGCAAACGAGAGTCGATACTTAAAGTGATGTTTTCGCCTGGCTCACCTTCACGAATAACCTCTGAAACTTTTAAGCGGTTACCACGTTTATCACGAATAATTTTTTGCTCACCATCCACACCTGACAGTTGTTTATTCAACTGCATTTCCAAGCCTTCAATCCCTTGGCCTTCACTATTTGTTAGACCAATAATCTGAGCATTTGGCTGTGGTTGAGGATAATAACGTTTATACGTTTTCTCGGCATAAACGCCTTGGAAGTTACCCTTTGTAATCAGATCTGCCTGTTGTGGTGGCACTTCTTTTTTCAAAACTAAATAACGAGAACGTGGACGTGCATTCATCTGTTTCTTAAGATCGGCACGGTCTAAGCCCACCACATCAGCCAATTCATCAAGATTCAGGTTTTTATCTGGCAATTGGCGTTTTAACTTACGATTATTCGGATCTTTCTTTAATTCTGCCGTAATTTCGTCATATAAATGCTTAGTATCAAAATAATCACGCGGATCCATTACGATTTTCATGATCGGAGTACTGATCGCTAAAGGCACACCATGGCGATCGCTAATCACCCCACGCATTGCCTCAATACGTTCCGTACGCAAAATATTGGCATTGGCCTTGTTTTGTAAAAAGTCTTTATTAATAACTTGTACATAAAATGCACGTGCAATTAATACAACAAAACAGAGCAGTACTGTTGCCCAGAGCAGATAAAACCGCCACATATCAAAGGCAAGAGTTGGTTTTTCCGAAATAGACTGCTGTTTTTTCCGTGTTTGCTTTGTTCGCTTATCTACCATACAGCAAGGCCTTACTTATTTTGCTCTGAGGTCATCGGTAAAGAAATTACCACCGTTTCTGCAGCAGGTGGCGAAAACATCCGTAGTTGGGTTACAGCACGCGTACCAATCTGTGCTGTTGCACCGAAGGTTTGTTGCTCAATAAGCAAACGCCCCCATTCAGCATTGAGATCATCACGCTCACGCATATAAGAGCTAAGCTCTCTATAATCATGTCGATATTCAAATACTTGAAATACCACCATCATGGCACTGATAAAAACAAGTGCCACTAGTACGGTATATACCACAACTTTTTTCACCACTTTATTTTCGGTGGTTTCAATTTCATCACTGCTTTTCATTACGCGCCTTTTTGTTCCAAGCGTTCAGCAACCCGAAGCCATGCACTACGTGAACGAGGATTCGCTTTTACTTCTTCTTCACTCGCACGAACCCGTGAAATTTTCTTTAACCTTCTTGTATCTACCTGTTGCTGTGGCATCCCCCAGCCAAAATCTTCTGCCAAAGTCGATTCTTTTTGAATAAATTGTTTAATCAAGCGATCTTCAAGAGAATGAAAGCTAATCACAGACAAACGTCCTTTTGGTTTTAGCAAGTCTACAGCTTGTGGTAAAAATACTTCAATATCATCTAGTTCTTTATTAATAGCAATACGAATTGCCTGAAATGTACGTGTGGCCGGATGCTTATGTTTTTCCCATTTAGGATGAGCTGTTTTAACAAGTTCTGCCAACTGTGCTGTCGTGTCGAGTCTTCCAGCCTGTTTAATAGCTTTTGCAATACGTCGACTATAACGTTCTTCGCCATATTGATAAATAATATTTGCCAATTGTTCTTCTTCAATTTCAAGCAACCACTCAGCCGCAGTTAATCCTTTAGAGTTATCCATGCGCATGTCTAACGGACCATCTTGCATAAAACTGAAACCACGCTCAGCTTGGTCGAGTTGAGGAGATGACACCCCTAAGTCAGCCATAATACCATCAACACTCATCACACCAATTTCCTGCATTTTTTCTTTAATATCAGCAAAACTGGCATGAATAATAGTAAATCTTGGATCTTCTTGTGCCAAAGCAGCCGCAACTTCCAAAGCTTGAGGGTCTTTATCAAATGCATACACTCGTGCATTTTCATCAAGTTTCGAGAGCAATAAACGTGTATGCCCACCTCGTCCGAAGGTTGCATCGATATACACCCCTGTTGTGCGATCTGCCAATAAGCTCTCAACGGTCTCAAAAAGTAAGACAGAAATATGCGACATAGGTGTTAAATCATTGCGTAAAAATGTAACTGCACATTATCACCTTGTTTATGTCCAACACCAAACGGCTTTTTGTAGGAAAATATTAATTTTTCATAGATAAAACCGTTTTATTAGCATTTTTTAAGCAAAAAAAGAAAGCAAGCCCACTTTTTTAAGTTTGCTTACTTTCTTTATAAATATTTAGCTTTTAACTTTTCTTTTGGACTACTGTTTTTTAAACATTCTATTTACTGTTTGCCACCATAAATTTGGTCAAAAATAGCGCCATTTGCAAAGTGAGTTTTCTGTGCTTTAGCCCAGCCACCGAATACATCATTAATGGTAAATAATTTAATTTTTGGGAATTGCGCTGCATATTTCGCAGATACTTGAGCATTACGCGGTCGGAAATAATGTTTAGCAGCCAATTCTTGGCCTAAAGGTGAATATAAAAAGTTTAAATAGCCTTTTGCTAAAGTTCGGTTTCCATCTTTATCTACGGTTTTATCTACAATCGCGACAGATGGTTCAGCTAAAATCGAAATTGATGGATAAACAATTTCATATTTATCTTTATCTAGTCCTTTAGTTGCCAATAATGCTTCATTTTCCCAAGACAGTAAAACATCACCAATGCCACGTTCAGCAAATGTTGTAAGTGAACCACGTGCTCCTGAATCAAGCACTTTCACATTGTGATAAAGCTTTTTAACGAGCTCTCGAGCTTTAGCATCATTTCCACCTGGCTGTTTTAAAGCATACCCCCACGCAGAGAGATAAATCCAACGCGGTGCACCACCTGTTTTAGGGTTAGGCGTAATAATTTCTATTCCCAGTTTTGTTAAATCATTCCAGTCGCGTATGTTTTTTGGATTACCCTTTCGCACTAGAAATACGACAGTTGAAGTATACGGGGCAGAATTATTCGGAAATTCTTTTTGCCAATTTGGCTGAATAAAACCAGCTTTCACAATCTCGTCAATGTCATTCGCAAGTGCTAACGTTACTACATCAGCCTCAAGCCCTGTTGCTACTGCACGAGCCTGTTTACCAGATCCCCCATGCGATTGTTTAAATTCAACATCTTGCCCTGTCCGCTGTTTCCAAAACTTACCAAAAGCCTGATTATATTCTTGATAAAACTCCCGCGTCGGGTCATAAGAGACATTTAAAAAAGAAGTAGCTGCTTGAGCGGCTGTTACCGCCATTCCCATATACAAAGCGACAGCCATTATTGATATTTTTTTCATTTACAAAATCCATCATTCATTTTAGTTTTACTATATTTTTAATTTTATTTTTTACAATCAATTACTTATATTTATATCTTTATTAATAATCTTTTTTAAAGATATACTTTAGAATGTCTGAGTTATTCATTTTTGAAAAATTTTGTAATTATTCTTACAACTTATTTAGGACCTTCACTTTATCTACACATTAATTTGATAAATAATGAAGTGCAAAGGATACATATGGTTTACATTTAAGTCGACCAGATTAAAATATAGGTAAATTTTGTAAAAATTGTGACACAGTTCAACTTTTTTATTAAGATTTATGTTTAAATCGTAGTATTACCGTAATTTTACATTTTGTTAAACTCAAAAAATAGATGAAATGTAATGAACAGAGGGGATGATTAACAATGAAAATTCATTATGGAAAAGCGTTAAGCTTAAGTTTGGTGCTGGGTTTGGCATCACAGTTCTCTGCAGCAGCAGTACTTAAAGACACTCCAAATAAAACTGGTTCAGATAAGCAAACTTCACTTATTGAAAAAGCTTTAGATCAACAAAAACGCAACCCTATTGTGTTACCGTCTACAAATGATGAACTTAAAGTTCTAAATACGATTCGCGTTACACCAACTCAAAATTTTCTAGCTGCACAACATGAGCGTTTTTCACGTTTTGTTCAGGCAATCTTTCAGCCGCATGCTTCTTAAAATCTGAAACGCCCCCTCTTCGTTTCAGTTTTAGCCCAGACTGACGTTAAATAAAACGTCAGAATACTGGGCTTTTTCGTTATAATAGTTTCAATTTTTATTCTGACCCTTTATCTATGAAAGTTCGTACTCGTATTGCACCTTCCCCTACCGGTTTTCCTCATGTCGGCACAGCTTACATTGCTTTATTTAACATGTGTTTTGCAAAACAAAATGGTGGAGAATTTATTTTAAGGATTGAAGATACAGACCAACTTCGTTCTACACCAGAATCTGAAAAAATGATTTTGGATTCATTACGTTGGTTAGGTTTGAATTGGTCTGAAGGTCCAGATGTAGGTGGTCCGCATGCACCATATCGTCAATCTGAACGTATGGGAATTTATAAGCAATACGCATTAGAACTTGTTGAAAAAGGTCATGCTTTTTACTGTTTTGCAACAGCAGAAGAACTTGACCAGATGCGTGCGGAACAACAAGCACGTGGCGAAACACCAAAATATGATGGCCGCGGCTTAAAGCTTTCTCAAGAAGAAGTGACTCGCCGTCTTGAAGCGGGTGAACCTCATGTCATTCGTATGAAAGTGCCTGAAGAAGGTGTTTGTAAATTTAATGACTTGCTCCGTGGAGAGGTTGAAATTCCTTGGGCACAAGTCGATATGCAAGTTCTTCTTAAAACAGATGGCTTACCAACTTACCATTTAGCTAACGTTGTTGACGACCATTTAATGGAAATCACTCATGTATTGCGTGGTGAAGAATGGCTTCCATCTGCACCAAAGCATCAATTGCTTTACCAATATTTTGGTTGGGAAATGCCAACACTTTGCCATATGCCATTGTTGCGCAACCCAGATAAATCAAAACTATCTAAACGTAAAAACCCAACATCAATTAACTACTACCGCGATATCGGTGTATTACCAGAAGCCTTGTTAAATTATTTAGGCCGTATGGGTTGGTCAATGCCAGATGAAAGAGAAGTTTTCACATTACAAGACATGATGGATAACTTTGACATTCAACGTGTATCACTAGGCGGACCAATTTTTGACGTTGAAAAATTGAACTGGCTTAACGGTCAATGGATCAAAGGGTTAACTCCAGGTCAATTATTAGACCGCTTATTAACATGGAAAAGTGACCGCAGCACTTTAGAAGACATCGCTGCCGCTATTCAACCACGTATTAATTTACTTTCAGAAGCTGTGAATTGGGCTGGTTTCTATTTCAACCATATGCCACAAATCACAGCAGAAATGTTTGAAAGTAAAAAATTGACTCAAGAGCAAGTTCGTCAAAGTTTGCAATTTGCAATTTGGCGTCTTGAAGGCCAATTTACTTGGAATAATGACACCGTTAGCCAAACCCTAATGGATCTAGCAAATCAGATGGGCATTAAATTACGTGATTTTATGCCAGCGTTTTTTATTGCAATTGCCGGTTCAACGAGCTCAACACCAGTTATGCAGTCAATGGTTACGCTTGGACCTGATTTAACTTTCGCTCGCTTACGTCATGCCCTAGAAATTGCGGGTGCACCAAGTAAGAAAGAAGTTAAAAATTGGGAAAAACTCAATGAGAGCTTAAAATTGCCGAAAAATGACGCAACTAGCGAAGTTTAATTCATTTTTTTGTTGACGTGTGAGCGCATTCACCCTAAGATTGCGCTCACACAAACTGGGGTCATAGCTCAGTTGGTAGAGCGCTACAATGGCATTGTAGAGGTCAGCGGTTCGATCCCGCTTGACTCCACCACGCTCCTTTGTGTTTGCCTCATCAAGTCCCTATCGTCTAGAGGCCTAGGACATCGCCCTTTCACGGCGGTAACCGGGGTTCGAATCCCCGTAGGGACGCCATATTCTGCTTTAATAATTATTAAAAGACTCTCTCGTCACCTTACTGTTTATTCTTTATCTCTTTCTAGATTGCACATTTGTCTATTTTATCTAAAATAGCGTCTTTCTTAATTCTCTCAATGTGTAATATGCAGCCATCTGACAATCAACTAGATGCTCATCAGCATCAGAACAGTACTGCACCTTTAAAAAGAGCCATGAGTACTCGCCATCTTGTGATGTTATCACTGGGCGGAGCGATCGGAACTGGTCTATTTTTAGGTTCAGGGGAAGTCATTTCACAAACTGGAGCTATTGGCGCAATTATTGCCTATATTCTTGGTGGCGCGATCGCTTACATGGTTATGCTCTGCCTAGGAGAACTCGCTGTACACATGCCTGTTTCAGGTTCTTTCGGTGCATATGCCAAAAAATATATTAGTCCAAGTACGGGCTACATGATTTCTTGGATGTACTGGCTAACTTGGACGGCAACGCTTGGAACCGAATTTACAGCCGCGGCTCTACTCATGCAGGAATGGTTCCCGCATATTTCAATGTGGATTTGGACAATTATTTTTGCGGTTACTATTTTTGGCTTAAATATCAGTTCAACTCGTATTTTCGCTGAATCTGAATTCTGGCTAGCCCTTGTTAAAGTCGTTACCGTCATTGCCTTTATTGTGCTGGGCTTATTAGCAATTTTTGGTTTAATTCCATTCCATGGTTCCCAAACTGCTCCTCTATTTAGCAATCTGACAGCTCAAGGCTGGTTTCCTCATGGTTTAATTCCTATTTTTACAACCATGTTAATTGTTAATTTTGCTTTCTCAGGAACCGAATTAATTGGTGTAGCAGCAGGTGAAACAAAAGATCCGGCTCACAATGTTCCAAAAGCAATTAATGCTGCAATCTGGCGTCTACTTATTTTCTTTGTAGGTACTATCATTGTTATTAGTGCCTTACTTCCTTTCCAACTTGCTGGCTTAGGCGGTGATGGCGTAAGTAGCAGCCCTTTCGTTACTGTATTTAATTATATTGGCATTCCATATGCGGATGACATTATTAGGTTTGTAATTATTACAGCTCTGCTTTCGGCAGCAAACTCAGGACTTTATGCTGCTTCACGTATGATGTGGTCGCTGTCGGAACAAAAATTACTGCCTAGCGTATTTGCCACTCTATCAAAAAGTGGAACACCGATTGTAGCTCTAGTGGTAACGATGTTCGGTGCAATTCCAGGTTTGTTATCAGAGCAATTTGCACCAGAGACTATTTTTAAAAATCTGCTTGGTGTCGCGGCTTTTACCATGGTCATTGTATGGATGAGTATTTGTTTAAGTCAGTTCAATTTCCGTCGCCAATGGTATCGATCAGGCCATACGGTTAAAGACTTACAATATGCTGCCCCTCTATTCCCTATTGTGCCAATTTTAGGTTTCGTTTTCTGTTTTATTACTTGTTTAAGTATGGCAGCAGACCCTGAAATGCGTGCCGGTTTTGTAGGCTGTCTAATTTTCACAGCTTTATGTTATCTCAGTTATTTTATTTTTTACCGCAATAAGGCCTAAACTTATTGTTGTGAACAAAAAGTGTAGCAAAAAGCTACACTTTTTTTTGCCTACATACTAGTTTTCAACAAGATACCGTTGTAGATTGAAATTCATATTAAAAACAAAATCTTGTATAGAATGAAAATTATATTTATCCACGGGATGAATCAACAAAACTACACAGCACATCGCTTGAAAGAGCATTGGTTAAAAGTATTTAAGCTCGGCCTAAAACAAATGCCTTGCAAAATTAATGTCCGCGATCTTCATATTCATATGCCGTTTTATGGCGACCTAATGACTAAATATCAATTAAGCAATCAATTAGACCTTAATACGTTATTACCTAAATCATTTTTAAATAATTATTTGCCAATTCACTTCCATCACAACAATCCCCCAGCTAAAGAACACACCCCATTTGTTCCCTTATTACCTCCAGCAACAGATCCAGCTGAAAAAAGCTTTTCGGAACGACTTTATCTCACTTCTCAGCTTGTAAAAGACCGCGTACTCAAAGAGCTAGTCGTACTTTTAAATAACTTCCCTAAATTGCATGAAAGTTTGATCCAGCAGTTTTTAATTGAAACATATATGTATTTGTCTAATCCTGAGTTTATGCAGGAAGTGAATGAGCGGATTTTAAAGAAAATGCGAGAAGACGAAGATTATATTATCGTTGCTCATTCTCTCGGCTCGGTTATTGCTTTTAACCTTCTTTCGGACCCTACTTATCAGTTTTCGATTAAACGATTTATAACGTTAGCTTCTCCTTTATCTTTTCGCGTGATTCAAAGCAAGCTTGCCAGTCCAATTTCTAGACCTCCCTGTATCCATGGTGATTGGTTTAATTTTTACTCACAAGATGATTTTTTGACCGCATTTCCATTATGCGAGGCTCCATTTAATTTTGAGCCGCCTATTATTAATCAGAAAATTTATACTTTCGCTAACCAGCCGCATGAGATTTTAGGGTATCTACAACACCCCTCGGTTATAAAGGCAATTATTGAGCCTTTTCAGAAAAATGAAGGCTAAATGTATATATTTTCTACGATTTGAGTTATTTTTAATCGCTTGACTGTTTTTTTTAATATTTCTTCAGAAAACTATTTGACACTTTTATTAAATCGACCTAATATACGCCCACCTCTGAAACGTCCCTATCGTCTAGAGGCCTAGGACATCGCCCTTTCACGGCGGTAACCGGGGTTCGAATCCCCGTAGGGACGCCAAATTCTAAAAAGCCACTGCATAACGTCAGTGGCTTTTTTCTTGCCTTAAAAATAAAAAGCCAATCAATAATTAGCTTTTCATATGCTCTACTAACCTGCAATTCCTACTTGTACTTCAAGACGACCCGACTGTACTCGAAGCCCCCTAATTTCAAACTGATCTACCAGTTGCTGCACAAGCTCGCGACTTTCTCTTAAAATATTCAAGCCCGGTAAAATACTAAAATCAGTCAAACTTAAAAGCTTTTCAACCATCCATGAGCGATTATTAATAAAGTCAATAAATCCTGCTTGCTCTAGATCAATAAACCACATGCGGTGGCCATCGCGTTGGATTCCGGGAATATCGCCAATCAAATGATTAATAAGTGATGGAATGGGCAACATATTTACGACTTCAAAACCTACTCGACCAATACGGCGTACCGCCCAATTGGATAAGGTTCCCCCATGTCGAATCTGGACGTCGAGACTCTCATCCATTTGACGTAGGCGCAAGAATTTTTCCTGCCCAATACGACATTCCAATACTTTAAAATCCAAACTCAAACGATACATGAAACGATGGTAATGCCCATCGATCTCGACTTGGAAACTATCATTGCCACATTTGATTTTAATATCATCAATTTCAGAACGGTCAATGCGCTTTCGGATTTGATTATTTAATAATATTTCAGGTAAGTACAAAGTTAAGGTACTTTTCCCCAAAAATGTCCGCGCCATAATCAATGCGACTTGGCGTGCTGTTTCACTGGTTTCAGACACCATATCTCTTACAGTGCCTGCTGCCAGATTTGTCATGCCCACAACGCCACGTCTCGTCTGAGTAGTGACTTGATCAAGTGCATCCAAAGCCGCGTCAGCAACTCCGGCAATATTACGTGTTGTGTCACTCGCAAACCCAACTGCATCTTGGGCATGTTGCAATGTCTTATGCAGTAATCGACGAGATAATGACGGTTTCGCGGTATCTGGGGTAGCTAAAACCGATGCTGTCGTTGTAGGCTGCGACTTATTGTCATCTTGTTGACCCAAGTCCCTTTCTCCTTTTTATATTTATTTCACATCCTATTTACGAGTATTTAAGCTCATTTATCGTGCTCATCACACTTCATTTTTCTGTAGATTAGCATGCTCTACAATATTATTTTAATTTTTATGTGTACGGATAAATCATCAGTTTTTTATATTTCTTTGTTTATTCATAAGTAATTTTTATGCTAACTCAAAGCATCTCATCGATATCTTACAAATTTTTTTCTTTCTGCACATTTCCGTTAGAATAGATTCAAACTAAATGTGGAGTTCTCATGCAATATCGTTGCCCTAAATGTCAAAGTGTTAAAATTATGCCTGTGAGCCAAGGCGTTAACAGCGCGAAACCTGTCGTTCCTAAAAGTCTGGTTATCTTGATTCCTGCAATTTTTGTGCTTTTGCTCTTAGTAGTGATTAGCATTTTTATGTGGATTTTTGGCAATGGTGCAGGTAGTTCTCTTCAAATCGCAACAGTAGTTGCTTTTGTTGTAGCTGTAGGGGCAGGTTTTATGTTCTGGCGTGATTTGCCTGATTTCAAATTATCTATGCAAGCATTTATGCAGTCACAAAAGCACTGGAAATGCCGTGACTGCAATAACGAGTGGGAAATCTAATGAATAACTCACATCAGTTTAATGCTGATGTGAGTGTTTTTCGTCAGTATGTTCATGTGGAGCATGTTGATTAATATGCTGGCAATTGATCTCGGCATCGTCTTCAATTTGCAATGTCACTTCACCAATACCATGTTCATGAGAAAGCATTTCAACAGCATCTTGATATAACTTGGTACGGTCAGCTTGCGGCGCAAATAGATGCACCGTTAAATGAATATTTTTCGAAGTAATTGCCCATACTTTAAGTTGGTGGATACTCTCCACACCATTTAAAGAAAGTAGATCGGCACGCAGCTTCTCAATATCGACTTCTTCCGGCACCCCTTCGAGCAAAATATTAATACTCTGTTTCAGTAAAACCCATGTCCGTGGTAATACCCAAAAACCAATCAAGACTGCAATAAGCGTATCAATCCAATACCAGTTGGTGAAGTAAATGATAAGCGCCCCAATAATCACCCCTACCGAGCCTAGCGCATCACTCAATACTTCTAGATAAGCCCCCTTCACATTTAAACTGTTATTGGCACTCGACATGAGAATTTTCATTGAGATGAGATTAATCACCAAACCAATGGACGCGACAATCAACATTCCCAAGCTTTGAATTTCAGGTGGCTTAGAGAAGCGGATATAAGCTTCATATAAAATATAAATTGCCACTACAAAAAGCATGAGTGCATTAAATAAAGCGGCTAGAATTTCAAAGCGCTGATAACCGAAAGTACGTTTGTTATCGGCAGGGCGTTTAGAAATTTGAATGGCAACCAAAGCAATTGCTAAAGCCGCTGCATCTGTAAACATATGCGCAGCGTCAGAGAGCAATGCCAAACTTTGCGTAATTAAACCTGCAATCACCTCAACAATTAAAAACGTCGTGGTAAGTGCTAAGGCAATCGTTAATTTTTTAGCATTACCTTCAGTCACTACAGCATGATTATGATCATGACCATGATGTCCACCCATTTTGCGGACTCCTTTTTATTTATCTTTATGGTGAGTTAAAAGTAACGATGAAGACACCTTTACCTTTAACTCTTACAAACACTTTTTCGACTTAAATTTTGTAATCAAAAAAGATATCTCAAATCGATGACATTATGAATGCTCAACACTTTTCGTCTTGCCCTCATTCATCCATCGATAAATGACTGGTAACAAAACCAAAGTTAATATCGTAGATGAAATAATGCCACCAATAACAACTGTTGCCAAAGGCCGCTGGACTTCTGCGCCAGTTCCCGTAGCCAAAGCCATTGGAATAAAACCAAGTGAAGCCACACAAGCGGTCATGAGTACAGGTCTTAAACGTAAGATCGCCCCATTCCATGTAGCTGTTTGAATATCAAATTTTTCCCTAAGCTCTTTAATAAAGCTCAGCATCACCAGACCATTCAAAACAGCGACACCTGATAAGGCAATAAACCCAACACCAGCAGACATGGACAGCGGAATATCTCTTAGCCAAAGCGCAATCAGACCACCTGACAAAGCAAAGGGTACGCCGCTAAAGACCAACAAGCTTTCTTTCACATTATGGAATACGGCCATGAGCAGAATAAAAATCATAGCAAGCGCCAATGGAACAACTATTTTCATTCGGGCAGCAGCTGAAGCGAGATTTTCAAACTGACCGCCATATTCCAACCAATAACCCGCCGGCAGTTGTTCTTTTGCGAGTGTTGTTCTTAACTCTTGAACAAATGATCCTAAGTCACGGCCCTCTACGTTTGCAGTAATAATGACACGGCGCTTCCCATTTTCACGTCCCACCTGATTTAGGCCTGAGGTACGTTCAACTTTAGCGACATCTTGAAGCTGGATGAGGCCACCATTTGGTAATTGGATCGGAAGTTGAGCTAAGTTTTGGATGGTACGCTGTTGGTCTTCTAGGCGAATTTCAAAATCAAATCGTCTATCGCCTTGTAAAATCTGCCCAATATTTTGCCCACCGACACTTGCAGCAACAATATCTTGAATGGCTTTTGCAGATAATCCGTATTGCGCAGCCAGAGAACGATTAATTTCAACACTCAGCACCGGTAAACCGCTCGTTTGTTCTACCTTAACCGCGGTAGCGCCTGAAATTTTTTGTACTTTCTGAGCGAGTGCTTGAGCCTGCTCATTGAGTACTTGCATATCGTCGCCAAAAATCTTGACGCCAATATCACTCCGAATCCCTGATATTAGCTCATTAAAGCGCAGCTCAATCGGTTGAGAGAACTCACTGTTATTACCCGGTAATGTCGCTAAAAAAGCTTCCATACGTGAACGCAGCTCAGCTAGCGTCTCTTTAGAGTTTGGCCATTGATCATGCGGTTTAAGTAAAATAACTGCATCAGAGATATTAGGCGGCATCACATCTGTTGCAACCTCAGCTGTACCTGTTCGAGCAAAAACAGCTTTTACCTCGGGAAAGTTTTTCAAAATGAGTTTTTCAGTATTTTCCTGCATTCGCAGTGATTGCTCGAGCCCAGTACTCGGTGAGCGCATTTGCTGCAAGGCAAAATCACCTTCGCTGAGTTGCGGTGCAAATTCACTGCCCATTTGGGTAGCTAACACACCTGTGAGTACCAAAATACTTAATGCAAAACTAACAACCACAATCTTAAGTTGATAAGCCCGATCGAGGACATCTCGGTATTTCTGCTTTAAAAGCTGCATCCAACGTGTTTCTTTTTCTTTCACTTGACCCGTAACAAAAAGAGCAACTGCCGCAGGTACAAATGTCACAGAAAGAATCATGGCACCCAATAATGCCATCACTACAGTCATCGCCATTGGATGGAACATTTTGGCTTCAACACCAGATAAAGCAAAAATAGGTAAATAGACCACCAAAATAATCATTTGCCCAAAAATAAGTGGTCGACGGGCCTGTTTTGCTGCAAGGAATACTTCTTTGAATCGCTCAGGCCGTGTAAGAGGTCGATGTAAAGTATGCTGTGCTTCTGCTAGACGGCGAATACAGTTTTCTACAATAACAACTGCACCATCTACAATAATCCCGAAATCAAGCGCTCCTAAGCTCATGAGGTTGGCACTAATGTTTTGTTCAGCCATACCTGTCAGGGTAAATAACATCGATAATGGAATAACGCAGGCTGTGATTAAAGCAGCTCTAAAATTTCCTAAAAAAATAAATAAAATCACAATAACCAGAATCGCGCCTTCAACAAGGTTCTTCTGTACGGTTGCAATTGCTTTGTTTACTAAACTCGTTCGGTCATAAACCGTTTCGATTTCCACACCTTTAGGTAATGTAGGCTGAATTTCCTTAATTTTGCTATCAACCGCCTGAGCAACGGTACGGCTATTTTCTCCCATCATCATCATGGCAATGCCAAGAACCGTTTCCTCACCGTTGTAAGTTGCAGCTCCTGTTCTTAAATCATGCCCAATAGAAACATTTGCCACATCGGCCACGCGAATGGGTAACCCATTTTTGGTGCTCACAGTAATGTTTTGAATATCTTCAACACTACTTAACATGCCGGGCACACGAACAGTGAGTTGCTCTCCGTTTTCTTCAATAAAACCTGCACCGCGATTTTCATTATTTTCTTGCAGCGCAGTTTGAAATTCATTAATTGAAATCTGAAGCTGCTGCAAACGTTTTAAATCAGGTGAAACAATATAGGTTTTATTGTAGCCACCAATACTGTTAATTTCGGCCACGCCTTTCACACGCTGCAATTGAGGACGCACAATCCAATCCTGAATTTCACGTAAATCCATGGCTGTATAGGCCGTGCCATCTGTTTTCTTAGCACCAGACTTTGCTTTCACGACCCATTGGTAAATTTCACCCAGCCCCGTTGAAACAGGAGACATGACTGGATCAACTGATTCAGGCAGTTGCCCGTCCGCCTCTTGTAAACGTTGGTTAATCAGCTGTCTTGCCCAATAAATATCTGTTCCATCTTTAAAAATAATGGTGACTTGGGAAAGTCCATAGCGGGAAATTGAACGAGTCTGCTCCAGATTAGGAATACCAGCCATCGCATTTTCAATAGGATAGGTAATCCGCTGTTCAACCTCTAAAGCGGTATAACCATTGGCTTGAGTATTAATCTGAACTTGCGTATTAGTAATATCTGGAACTGCATCAATAGGAAGCTTTTGATAACTCCAGATCCCAACTCCAATCCAAGTCAATACAAAGAGCATGACCCAAATAGCATTTTGAATAGCAAACTGAATAACCCTATCAAACAACCCTTCTGGTTTGGGTAGCTCAGGTTTATTAATGTCCATGTTCCGCCTCTCCTTTTTCCAATTCGGATTTCAGCAAGAAGCTACCTTCAGCCACATAGCGCTGGCTTGGATTAACACCTTTTACAACTTCGACCCACTGACCATCTTTAGAGCGTTGTCCCAACTGCACAATGACAGGCTCAAATTCAAAGCCTGTTTTAACCATTTTTGGGGTAAAGATAACGTCTTTCCCTTCGACTTGTTGAATCGCCTGAGCTTTTACACGGGTCACTTTTTGCGTTGTGCCTGAAGAATTCAGCTCAACATTAACCATTAAGTTTGGACGCAATTCACTGTTATTTGCCAAGACCTTGGCACGCACTTGTAAACGTCCCGTTTGAGCATCGGCCTCTGTTGTTAAACTTTGAACCTGAGCTTTAAATGCATTCCCAGTTTGTAAAGATTTAAATTCAATCTGTTGATTTGGCTGTACATTGATATTTGCATTGCTTGGTAAAATGAATTCCAACCATAACTGATCAAGCTGATTAATAATAAAAAGCTGATCTGCTAGCTGTACGTTTTCACCCACTACAATATCTTTATTACTGACCATGCCAGCAATTGGTGCGGTTAAGGTGTAACGCCCTCCTGAGCCTGAACCTGCCCCGAATGCATTTAAGCGCGAGCGAGCTGCTTTAACCTGAATTTGTGCTTGCTGATAGGCGTTATAAGCTCTTTGATAATCTTGTTTGGCAGAAATTCCTTGAGACCATAAGCTACGTTCACGTTCATAGTCCTGACGCGCTAAATCAAGATTAGACTGGGCGATTTGCAAGTTGGCTTGTTGATCGACCAGATCTGGAACCAATAAGCTTGCAAGTGCCTGCCCTTTTTTAACCTGTTGCCCCAATTCAACATATACCGCTTCGACACGACCACTAAAACTTGGTGAGACATGGGCTTGTCGGTCGGTATTCACCACCAATTTTGCTGGATAAGTTTGAAGTTGAGGAACTTCACCTAGTTCAGCTTGTTCAATTTTTAAATTTTGTTCCTGCATTTGCTGAGCAGTGAGTAGCAGTGGTTTTTCATCCTCTTCATGGTGTTCTTCACCCTCTTCTTCAGCATGCCCGTGGCCTCCCAATGCTTCCGAAGAATTAGATTTATTTTTTGAATTTAAAACCAGTAAACCAATTAATAGTGCAGTGATTACAGCAATCACCCCTACCCAAAGCCATTGAGAATTTTTCTTTAAATTTGACGACATTATTATTCTCCTGCCTGAGTTGGGAACGTTTGACTTTGTTGCCAAGCACGTTGATTGAGTTGCATTAAGGCATCTTTCGCCATGATTTGTTCTGGTTCTAACCCAAGACGCAAACTTTGAATTTCAATTGAGTTTTGCCAAGCCTGTTTTAGTAGCTCGACTTTACGTAAGCGCACGTCTTGCAATTGCATGGTGGCTTGCTGAACATCGGTAACGGCGAACTTACCTAAACGGAAACCTTGCAATGTTTTTTGCTGAACTTGAATAGCAAGAGGAACTTGCTGATCATTTAATTGCTTGAACTGAATATGTAAGCCTTTTAACTCTGATATCAGAGTTTCAATATCCGCTTGATTTTGCTGTCGATAAAAGCTTTGCTGGAGTTGAGACAGCTCTTGCTTGGCCTGAGCAATCTTGATTCCGTATTGCTGGCGATTAAAAAGATTTAAAGGAATTTCTACCCCTAATCGAATTTGATTATCCGTACGCTGTTCTGGAGAACGAGTGTTATTAACACCCAAAGTTACAGTAGGTTGCGGTCTTGCTTTTGCTTTAAGCTGTTGAATATTGGCTTGCTGCGCAAGAGCATCTAGCTGGAAAGAACGCTCTAATAAATTATTTTGCGTATCTTGGCTGGGTTCTACATTCGCCGCCAACGCCCATAACTGATTTGGACTTTGGAATAGCTGAAACTGACTTGAACCACCTCCCCATAAGTTCACTAACTGTTGTTTCGCAACTTGAAGTTTTAAATCGACCTGTTGATACAAACGCTGATTTTCCAAGTGAGACATCCGCACTCGATCTACATCAACTTGTGCAATACTGCCTGCTTGATAACGTTTTTCCGATGCTTGTAAATTTTCTTGGCTAACGGCTAGCTGTTCTCCAACAAGAGACTTTTCAAGCTCAAGCAAAGCCACTTGTGACCAGAAATATTTAACAATTAATTCAAGTTCAGCTTTATAACGCTGCTCAGCCAAATCAATTTTTGATATTTCCACTTTTGCTAAATTTTGTGCCGCCTTACGTTGTCCAAAAATATCTAAAGGCTGAGAAATACCTATCGCAAGTTCTTTTTCTTGATCACTTTGGAACCCTGTTTGCTCAATGGAAAGACTTGGGTTGGCCCATAAATGACTTTGCTTTAAATTAGCCTCAGCCATTTGCTGCTGTGCTTGCCAAGTGCCTTGTTGACTTTGATAGCTTTGAACTTGTGCCAGTGCCTGTTCAAAATTAAACGCTGCTTTTTGGATAGAATGTTCTTGTTGAATCTCAGACTGAGCCATCGTTACTTGTCCAACCAATAGCATGGCAATAGACAGGCTTGAGAACGTTACAGCTTTTTTTAACGTTAACTTAACGTTATTACGTGATGAGCAACCAAGGCTCACCTGATTTTGAAAAATAAAAGACATGTTTTAGCCCCGCAATGAATATAAGATGCGGTGGGCTTTTTTTGGCTACCCCACCTATAGCGGGGTTAAAACAGGAGGCGGTTTCAGAGCACCGAGATGCGGAGACTGATAAGAATTTGACCAGTGATAAATTTGTGAGAGTTCCTGCACATGCACTACAGGCACCTGAGCTTGTTTTTCAACTTCAGTCATCACCACATGAAAACATGTTGGTAAATGGTCATGATGATCTTGCAAGTTTAAAGGTGCTTTATGAGAAGTGTTTACCTTATCGCTTTGTTCACTATGAGCATGAGGTGAAGCCTGATCTACATTCAAAGCCGTATGATGCCCAAAATGATGTAATGCTTTTTCCTGATTTTCGTGCATGCAAAATGCTGCCGCCACATTCCATAAACTTTGGAATATGAGCAAACTAAACAAGATAGACACAAAAACGGCGGAACGTGGCAAAAGCGCACCATTAAACTAAAAAGTTGAACAGAGCCACTATAACAGGCAGTAGGCATGTAATAAAATTACAAAACCTCGATTCATAAATCCCCATTTTTTAATTTAGAACTTAGTCTCACGCTATACGAGACAAAAATAATTTCTTTTTGAGTAATCATTATGTACAAGCTTTTTTCTATATCGATATTAACCATTTGCCTTGGCCTAACAGGCTGCGCAACGAATCTATTGTCCACCGCTTTACCAAATGAAACAACTGAAATTAAAACCACTGTTTTAAAAAATGATCAAATTATTGCCTTAGGTCAAACAGTTAAAAATGACCAAGAACAAGGTTTTGTATTTGTGGGGAAAGACTATAACTATTTAATGACTGACGGTAGCTCAAACCTTTTAAATATTATCAAAAGTATTCCAGCAGAACAGAGAACTTTAAAGACACCATCACCGCTTGTACTTGAGATGGATGATTCTACTCATTTTCATGGCGAGATAACGATTCGTTATAATATTCCTACTTATCAAATAGATGAAAAACAAAAAGAACTTTTAAATACATTAGGGTTTAAAAATCAATTTATGGCAATGAAAAATCAAAAACAAGTTTTCTACCCTTTCACCATAATCCGCTTTAAGGGAAAGATTTATCAAAAAGCAGATAATCAAAAGATTCAACAGCAGCTCCCAACTCCCTACCCAGTCGCTCTACAACAAAAAGATGAAGTAACCAAGAAACATCCGTTTAAACGTGTAACACGCATGGCGTTATATCCTCTTGCGATGACCTTTGATGTAATTACAGTAGCCCCATCATTAATCTGGTCAGATTTGCATGGTGACTTTAATAAATAAATTCATTCACTCTTAAACAAAAACCAGCCCATAGGCTGGTTTTTGTTTAAGAAAATTTCTTTTGTTTGATATTTATAAATTTTCTTATATTAAATAAAAACTATTTTCTAGTTTTAAAGAATTCTTGATTTAACTGGGAATACTCTATTCTTATAGTAATTCCACTATACGTAAAAACAGATGTAACTTTTATGTAAGCTAAAACCTCATCTGTTTTCATCCAAATGCGCTATATTATATTTACAAAAAAAAACATAATATTTCAATATAAGGGACTAGCTTAAAAGTGTGAGTCAATTCAATCAAATTGAGGAACAAGGGAGAACTATCATGAATATGAAATCAATCAAGCATGGGCTTAATCACTTGTTTGCTTTTGAGAACTTAACCGCTGATATGCATTCGCAAGCAGTTGATGAGATTGAACAAGGTTTACGCTTTGAAGAGTTAGCCGAGCAAGATCATGAACGTATGCAAAATTGGTTAGATATAACTCCTAATGACCGAAATGCCATGTGGTGTTATTTACGCGCAGCTTTACGTGGTAGCCCAGATGCTTCATTTAAACTGGGTATTGGTTATCTAAATGGACAATTTGGTCTAGATAAAAATTATAGTGAGGCTGAAAAGTGGTTACAAAAAGCCGCAAGTCAGGGACATCCTGATGCAGATCGCTGCTTACAGGAAGCCTTTAGTAAATTGGCTTTTTCATAAATAAAAAACCAGCCCGTAGGCTGGTTTTTTTTAAATTAGCAAAATTATCCGCTAATTTTTTTGTATTTAGTACGTTTTTGAACAGCGTCTTCACCTAAACGTGACTGACGATACGCTTCATATTCTGCATAGTTACCTGTGTAGAATTCTGGCTGTTCATTTTCAAACGACAAGATGTGTGTCGCGATACGGTCAAGGAACCAACGGTCATGCGATACCACCATTACTGTACCTGGGAACACAAGAATTGCATCCTCAAGCGCACGTAAAGTTTCAATATCCAAGTCGTTTGATGGCTCATCCAGTAAGATAACGTTTGCGCCTTGCTGTAAAATTTTCGCAAGTTGTAAACGGTTACGCTCACCACCAGACAATTCGCCTACGCGTTTTTGCTGATCTTGACCTTTGAAGTTAAAGCGGCCGATATAAGCACGTGAAGCAATTTCATAATCGCCCACTTTCAAGATATCTAAACCACCAGATACTTCTTCCCAAACAGTTTTGTTATTGTCTAGGGTGTCACGAATCTGACCTACGTAAGCCACTTTAACTGACTCACCTAAAGTCACAGTACCTGTATCAGGTTGCTGTTCGCCAGTCATCATACGGAATAAAGTCGTTTTACCCGCACCGTTTGGACCAACGATACCTACAATTGCTGTTGGAGGTACAGTAAACGATAAGTTTTCGTACAACACGCGGCCGTCAAATGATTTGCTGATACCTTCCACTTCCACAACTTTATTACCCAAACGAGGGCCAGGTGGAATGTAGATTTCAGACGTTTCATTACGTTGCTGGAATTCTTTAGAGTTAAGCTCTTCAAAACGCTCCATACGCGCTTTGTTTTTCTTTTGCTGACCTTTCGCATTTGAACGAACCCATTCAAGTTCTTTTTTCAATGCTTTAGCAAAAGATTCTTCTTGTTTCTGCTCTTGTTCTAAACGAGCATTTTTCTGTTCCAACCAAGAAGAGTAGTTACCTTGGTAAGGAATACCGTGTCCACGGTCAAGCTCCAAGATCCACTCGGCCACGTTATCTAAGAAATAACGGTCATGCGTAATCGCAACGATTGTGCCAGGGAAATCTTTCAAGAAGCGTTCTAACCAAGATACAGACTCTGCATCCAAATGGTTCGTCGGTTCGTCAAGAAGCAACATGTCTGGCTTTGAAAGCAATAAACGGCAAAGTGCTACACGACGACGTTCACCACCTGAAAGCTTAGTTACGTCTGCATCCCAAGCTGGAAGGTTCAAGGCATCTGCCGCGATTTCAAGCTGGTTGTTTAGGTTGTGCGCATCCCAAGCATGGATGATTGATTCTAATTTTTCCTGCTCTTTCGCAAGTGCATCAAAATCAGCATCCGGGTCTGCATATTCTGCAAATACCTGATCAAGACGTTCTAAAGCATCTAAAGCTTCACGTACGCCATCTTCAACGTTACCACGAACGTCTTTAGTTGGATCAAGTGGCGGCTCTTGCTCTAAATAGCCGATTTTAATTCCAGGTTGTGCACGAGCTTCACCAGAGAAATCTTTATCTACGCCAGCCATAATACGAAGCAAGGTAGATTTACCTGCACCGTTCAAACCGAGTACACCAATTTTGGCACCCGGGAAAAATGATAAAGAGATGTCTTTTAAGATTTCGCGCTTTGGCGGAACCATCTTAGACACTCGGTTCATCGTATAAATATATTGGGCCACGCAGGACTCCTCAATTGAAAAACCAATACATCGCATAAGCGATAAATAATCGCGCGTATTATACGCTGAAAACCCCAACAACTTGAAGTTATGATTTCCATCGTACGGATTTATCAAACAATTTTCTTTTTCAATAAGTTGCAAAATGCTTATGTATAAGATTTATACAGTGTTTCAGCGTATATTTTTCTATCTTTATTCCTAAAATTAGAAAAGAAACCAGAATTTCTGCAATTTTCTATTTAACTTTTAAGCTAGACTCGCTCAATATTTAACTCACGAAGATGAAGTAATCATGACTTATAAAGATGAAACCTTAGCCATTCACGCAGGCTACTCACCCGAAGCGACAACAAAAGCAGTTGCGGTCCCTATTTATCAGACGACTTCTTATGCATTTGATAATACACAGCACGGTGCCGACCTTTTCGATTTAAAAGTTCAGGGCAATATTTATACGCGGATTATGAATCCGACCACTGCTGTACTTGAACAACGTCTAGCTGCACTTGAAGGTGGAATTGGTGCGCTAGCCTTGGCTTCTGGAATGGCAGCAATTACCTATGCCATCCAAACTATTACAGAAGCGGGAGACAACATTGCCTCAGTTTCAACTTTATATGGCGGGACGTACAATCTATTTGCCCACACATTACCAAAACAAGGTATTGAAGTTCGCTTTTTTGATTACCAACAACCAGAAAGCTTACGTAATTTAATTGATGATAAAACTAAACTTGTTTTTGTTGAATCGATTGGTAATCCACTTGGCAATATTATCGATTTAGAAGCAATTTCAAAAATTGCACATGAATATGGTGTACCTGTTATCGTCGACAATACTGTTGCCACCCCTGCTTTATTAAAACCATTTGAATATGGTGCCGATATCGTTATTCACTCTCTTACCAAATATATTGGTGGACACGGTAATAGCATTGGTGGCGCGATTGTCGATAGTGGTAAATTCCCTTGGGGTAAATATCCAGAACGCTTTAAAGTTTTGAACACGCCTGACCCAAGTTATCACGGGGTTAATTATGTCGAAGCATTAGGTGAAGCTGCTTATATTGCACGAGCTCGCGTTGTACCTTTACGGAATACAGGCGCGGCTATTAGCCCGCTGAGTGTTTTCTTGATTTTACAAGGTCTAGAAACTCTAAATCTGCGAATGGAACGCCATACTGAAAATGCCCAAAAAATTGCGGAATATTTACAGACTCATCCAAAAGTAAAATGGGTCAACTATGCAGGTTTAAAAGATCATCCACAGCATCAGCTTGCTCAAAAATATGTAAAAGGTAAACCTTCTGCAATTTTATCTTTCGGTGTGCAAGATGGGCGTGAAGGTGGTACTCGATTCATCGATGCCCTTCAGCTATTTACTCGTCTGGTCAATATTGGTGATGCAAAAAGTTTGGCGTGTCATCCTGCAACCACAACTCACCGCCAGCTCAATGAACAAGAACTTAAATCTGCTGGTGTAAGTGAAGATATGGTACGTCTTTCAATTGGAATTGAGCATATTGATGACTTAATTGCCGATTTAGAACAAGCACTTTCAACTGTATAACTTTTAAACTATTCAACAAGCCTCTGGAAATAGAGGCTTTTTTGTTTTTTCATTTATTATAAGACTAAAATAATTAATGGATTAAGATCGTATTTTAGAGTTTTTACTCTAAATAAATTGTTAAATTTCATATATTTACAGACTAGACAATTTTTAAACATCTATTAAGATAAGCACAATATTTATGAGTTCATCTGGATGAACCTACGGTTGTAAAAATAAAAATTACATACCGGAATAAATAGTCCCTGCCCCTACTTAGGTAAAATGCTGTGAATAAAAAATTAGAAGCTCTGTTCCAGGAAAAGGTACAAGATAAAGTCATTTTAGTGACAGGCGCCTCGAGTGGAATCGGATTAACGATTTCAAATAAACTTGCTGATGCTGGTGCCCATGTTTTATTGGTTGCCCGTACTCAAGAAACTTTGGAAGAAGTGAAAGCAGATATTGAAAGCCGTGGCGGTAAGGCATCAATTTTTCCATGTGATCTCAACGATATGGAAATGATTGACCAAGTATCTAAAGAAATTTTAGCGACTGTTGATCACATTGATATTTTAATTAATAACGCAGGTCGCTCTATTCGCCGTGCCGTACATGAATCTTATGATCGTTTTCATGACTTTGAACGCACGATGCAATTAAATTATTTTGGTGCAGTTCGTCTAGTTCTCAATATTTTGCCACATATGATTCAGCGTAAAGACGGACAAATTATTAATATTAGCTCGATTGGTGTTTTAGCAAACGCCACTCGCTTCTCTGCATACGTCGCATCTAAAGCTGCTCTTGATGCATTTAGCCGCTGTCTATCGGCCGAAGTTCATGCACACAAAATTGCAATTACTTCAATTTATATGCCATTGGTTCGTACCCCAATGATTGCGCCAACTAAAATTTATAAATATGTACCAACACTTTCACCTGAGCAGGCTGCTGACCTAATTGCTTATGCAATTGTGAAACGTCCAAAACGTATGGCAACTAACTTAGGTCGCTTAGCTTCAATGACTTATTCTGTAGCGCCAGGCATCAATAATATGTTTATGTCGATTGGTTTCCGTTTATTCCCAAGTTCAGATGCAGCGAAGGGTCAAAAAACTGAGAAATTAAACTGGGCACAAAAAGCATATGCACGCATTTTCCCAGGTGAACACTGGTAATTTTGAGTTGATGACATAATTAAAAAAGCGCCTTAATTTAAGGCGCTTTTTTAATGAGGTTCATATTAGTCAAGAAACTGAACGTGCCCTGTTTTTACATCGTAAATTGCACCCACAACTACAATCTCACCTCGATCCACCATATCTTTAAGCACACTGCTGTTATTAATAATATACTGGATGTTGTAGTGAACATTCATTGCTGTGACTTGACTGATAAAAGCATTACCTAATTCACGTGGCTGCATAATGTCATATACGCTATCAACCGAATGCATTAATGGCCCAAGCACATATTGAATGTGTGGCATTTCCTTTACATCAGACACTTGCTTTTGCTCTAAACGCAATTGACATGCACTTGTCACCGCACCGCAATCGGTATGACCTAAAACAACAATGACTTTAGAACCTTTAGCCTGACAAGCAAACTCAAGTGAACCCAATACTTTTTGCCCAGCAATATTACCTGCAATTCGTAAGCTAAACAGATCCCCAATACCTACATCAAAAATCATTTCGGTAGGAGCACGTGAATCCATACAACCCAGCACGGCTGCAATCGGGTGCTGTCCTTCATCTGCAGTCACGCGAATTTGTCGGTAAATATCGCGTTGAAGACGTTCATTTTTTACAAAGCGCTCGTTTCCTTCTTTAAGTAAATTGACGACCTGTTGAGGACTCAGCTTTTGTTGCAAATCTTGCGTACTAATATCAATATCAAGTACGGCATCATCAACATCTTGATAGTGCTGTTTAAACCCAACCAGTTTAAGATTTACCTGACGTTTAATAGCAGTTTCACTTTGATAATCTTGAATAACTTGATAGATATCAGGATCAATCGAATCACATTGAGTCGCATCAATAATGAGTTGCTGATGTTTATGCACATGTTCCAATGCTGAAATAAGTGCAGAACGATTAAGAAAGGTCACTTGTGATGGAAGTTCAATACGAGTCACTACGCCATGTAGGCGCTTCTCTCTATAAACACGAATACCTTTATTAAAATTACCATAGAGAATAAAAGCACTACTGGTGAATAGGCCAATTAAAATTCCCATTAAAAGATCAGTCAGCAAAATTGCAACTAAGGTAATAATAAAAGGCAGAAACTGTTTCCAACCTTTTTGATAAAGCTGTTTAAATAGTTTTGGATGGGTAAGCTTAAAGCCTGTCAGGATGAGGATCGCAGCCAATGCAGACAGAGGAATCATGTTCATTAATGGCACGAAGAACAAAACTGCTAGCAGCAACAATACCCCATGAATAATGGTAGAGCATTTACTACGCGCACCTGTATTTGCATTCACCGAACTACGCACAATCACTGAGGTGACAGGCATTCCACCAATTAAGCCCGAAATGATGTTACCTGTACCTTGTGCCCAGAGTTCACGGTTAGGAGGAGAAGAACGTTTTTGAGGATCGATCTTGTCTGCCGCTTCTAGATTCAATAATGTTTCTAAAGATGCTACAACAGCGAGCGTAATGGCTCCTGTGTAAATCATAGGCTCAGCTAAATAGCTAAAATCAGGAAAAATTAATACTTCTTCGGGTGCTTGTAAGATATTCGGTAACTGAATGAGGTTATCCACTTGCACGGCCAATGGAGAGCCTGTACTTATTAACACAAAATTTAAAACTGCTGCTAGCACAACTGCAATTAAAGCCGAAGGTAAAGCTAGTTTTTTTAGCGGACTACTATCCCACGCTAAAATTAGGAATAAACTGAGCAAACCAATCAGTGCCGCTCCGCTATCAAAACGTTGGAGGAATGCGTCTGGTGTTGAAGTCCAAACCTGTTTCCATGAAAAATCAGAAAGTCCGAACAGGTAAGGCAATTGTGTCGCAATTAGAATGACACCAATAGCAGCGAGTAATCCTAAAATGACATTATTTGGAATAAAGTTAGCAAAAAAACCTAACTTGAATAATCCAAATAGAATTTGTAGGACACCTGCAAAAATAATACATAATAAAAAGGCGGCATAATTGCCGCCTAGTTGTTCTAACTGTACAAGAATGACCGCAGTCAGCCCTGCCGCTGGGCCTGCAACGCTAATGTGGGAACCACTGAGTAAACCCACAATAATGCCGCCGACAATACCTGCAATAATACCAGAGATGATGGGAGCACCTGAGGCTAAAGCGATACCTAAGCACAGCGGTAATGCGACAAGGAATACGACAACTCCGGATAAGAGGTCTTTTAAATGAAATCTATTTTTCAGGTTTAAAACCGACATAAAACAACCATTTATAATAAAAAGAAATAAGCAAAGTTGTACTATTACAGCCTGAAAGAGAATAAATGCTTCAAGGCTGGGTTGATGATGTCGGACAACTGAATCTCATTAAAGTTTAGTTATGCTATAACGTTGTGTATTTAATTGTGTATTTAACAACGATTTGTTGATCTTAAGATTCACCTCATCTTTAGGACTGCGTTTTTTCTTAACCGATCTTTGATATCTCTCAAAAATAATGATGCACTAATAAAAAAGCCCCCAAAAACTGGAGGCTTCTTATCATATTAAAGACTCTTATTTAGAACCTTTAATTCCTGCTTGCAATAACAATGCACCTAAACCACCAATCTTTTGTTCTTGAGGTTTTTCTTGCTTGTTACGCTGAGGACGTTCAGCTTGATCTTTACGTGGTTGAGGACGTTTACCTTGAGGCTTACGTTCAAAACGTTGTTCGTTATTTTGCTCACGGCGTGGTGGACGCTGAGCTTTTACGGGTGCAGAACCTTCGGCACGCATACTTAAGTTCACGCGATTACGTTCAGCATCAACCTGCATAACACGCACTTGTACGATCTGGCCCGGTTTTACAACTTTATGCGGATCAGAAACGAACTCATTCGCTAATTCAGAAATATGAACTAAACCATCCTGATGAACACCAATATCAACAAAGGCACCAAAGTTTGTGACGTTGGTAATCACGCCTTCAAGCTGCATACCTTCAGTTAATTGGCCCACTTCAGTGATATCTTCACGGAATTTAGCAGTACGGAACTCTGGACGTGGGTCACGACCCGGTTTTTCAAGTTCAGCCAATACGTCTTGAACGGTTGGCAAACCGAATTTGTCATCAACAAATTCATCAGCTTTTACTTGGCGGATGATTTCGGTATTACCAATGATGTCTTTCACAGTTGTCGCTTTTGCTGCAACAATTTTCTCAACAAGACCATAACTTTCAGGGTGAACAGCAGAAGCATCTAAAGGTTCAGAACCATTTTGGATACGCAAGAAACCAGCTGCTTGTTCAAAAGTACGCTCGCCTAGACGTGGTACGCTTTTCAAAGCTTGACGGTTATCAAAACGACCATGCTCTTTGCGGTATTCAACAATTTGCTGTGCAATGGCTTTATTCAAACCTGCAATGTAAGCCAAGATTGCTGGAGAAGCGGTATTTACATCAACACCAACCGCGTTCACACAGTCTTCGACTACCGCATCAAGTGTTTTAGCCAAACCGGTTTGATTCACATCGTGTTGATATTGACCTACACCAATTGATTTCGGATCAATCTTAACAAGTTCAGCAAGTGGGTCTTGTAAACGGCGAGCAATTGATACTGCACCACGAATTGAAACATCAAGTTCTGGGAGTTCTGCCGCAGCAAGTTCACTTGCTGAATAAACAGATGCACCCGCTTCACTTACAGTCACACGCGTTAATTTAAGATCTGTATTTGCAGCCATCATTTCAGCCACGACAGCTTCAGTTTCACGGCTAGCTGTACCGTTACCAATGGCAATAAGCTCTACATTATATTCACGGCATAAACGTGCAAGCTCAGCAATAGAACCTTCTTTGTCTTCTTTAGGCGCAAATGGATAAATCGTGCTGTGAGCAAGTACATCTCCAGCATCGCTTACTACAGCTAGTTTCACACCGGTACGAATGCCAGGGTCAACACCTAAAGTAGTACGGCTACCCGCTGGTGCCGATAATAATAAATGACGGAGATTTTCAGCAAATACCTGCATTGCTTCTGCTTCAGCAGTAAGGCGCTTCTCTGTCAGCAATGAATGCTCGATTTGAGGGCGAACTTTACCCAACCAGAACAATTTAGCAGTTTGCTTTAAGAAGTCCTGACGTGCTTGCGGCTGAATTTGCTCAAGGTTGTATTCAGTTTCAATACGTGCCAATGGTGCATCATCTTCACCATCTACTTTTAAACCTAATACATTTTCTTGACGACCACGCAACATCGCCAATAAACGATGTGAAGGCAGTTTGTTTAAACCTTCAGAAAATTCAAAGTAATCACGGAATTTTTTACCGACTTCTTTCTTTTCTTCAGAAGCAACTGTACTTTTTAAAACTGCAGTTTTTGCAAAAGTTGCTTTTAATTCTGTAGTCAGTGCAATATTTTGTGCCCAGTCATCAATTAGAATATGCTGAATCGCATCTAACTGACTTTCAACATCTGGATAGTCTTCATGACTAAAACCAGCCAATGCTTCTGTCGGGTCAACTTGTTCTGCAATAATTTTTTCAGCAATCGGTCCTAGACCTGCTTCTTTTGCTTTAAAAGACTTACTAGTACGCTTAGGACGATACGGTGCATAAATTTCTTCTAAAGCATTTTTTGTTTCGGCTGCATTCACCCGCGCCAACAAGTCATCACTCAATTTATTCTGTTCTTGCAATGACTGAATAACCTTTTCACGGCGCTCATATAAATCACGTAAATACGCTAAACGAGTATCTAATTGGCGTAACTGCGTATCATCTAAACCTTGTGTTACTTCTTTACGGTAACGGGCAATGAATGGAACACTGGCACCTTCGTCAATTAAGCGGATGGCAGCTTCTACTTGGTTTGGACGTACGGCAAGTTCACTTGCCAACTGCTGAACTAAGTCAGTCATCGTGTTTGATCCCACAAGGATAAAGTTTAAAAGCACTGATTATAAAGACCAAGCCCATAAAATCCACACTTGTTTGCGTATTCAAAACGTTTTTTTGTATTGACTCTGAATATTTATACTTTTTTCGACGACTAGAGCACAAAAAAACAGGGGTTTAAGTATGAAAAAATGAATACTGAACTCAGCCTTTTAATCTTTATAAAATATAAACGTATGACTTATGTCATAAATGTGACAAAAATTTAATATAATTTACGAGAAAATGATCATATTGATACATGACCCAAAAGGTGAAATATTGAGATTGATCACTGTTTTATTCTCGTAATTTCTTATCGAATTTGCTTATTTGCTCAATTCAACTATTAAGAACCCTATAGAGGGGTGTTAAGATTTTTTTAAATAAATTATTTAAAACAATGGGTTATTACTGTTGATTGATTATAAAATTATTGAAAATTGAAGTATTTGTTTTTTCTGAGCGGTCTTTGCTAAATTATGGGCTTAAGATGTTGTTTTTTGGTTTCAAACCACCTTGAAAATTGTAATTTTGAGCAAATTGATACATAGTCTAAACAAGAACATCAGCATTATACTGAGGGCTTGTTGGCAATAAGCCTATCCGACCCAATAATATATAAATTATGACTTTAAAAGGGAGTACATCATGAGTTTAGTTGTACCTGCTGAACATCCTGAAACCGTACACAACGAAACGGATCGTGTCGAACGTATTTTAGTGGTCGATGACGATGTGCGTTTACGTACCCTCTTGCAACGTTTTTTGGAAGATAAAGGCTTTGTTGTAAAAACTGCCCATGATGCTTCACAAATGGACCGTTTATTACAACGTGAGTTATTTTCACTGATCGTACTCGACTTTATGTTACCGGTTGAAGATGGTTTAAGTATTTGCCGTCGTTTACGCCAATCAAATATTGATACGCCAATCATCATGTTAACAGCACGCGGTAGCGATTCAGACCGTATTGCCGGTCTTGAAGCTGGTGCAGATGACTACTTGCCAAAACCATTTAATCCAAATGAGCTTTTAGCACGTATCCGTGCAGTATTACGTCGTCAAGTTCGTGAAGTTCCGGGTGCACCAAGCCAACAAGTTGAAGTAGTAAGCTTTGGTCCATGGTCTTTAGACTTGTCTACTCGTACACTAACACGCGAAGGTCAAATCGTTACTTTAACAACTGGCGAATTTGCAGTATTAAAAGCATTGGTACAACACCCACGTGAACCATTAACACGCGATAAACTTATGAATTTAGCACGTGGCCGTGAATGGGGCGCAATGGAACGTTCAATTGACGTTCAAGTCTCTCGCCTACGTCGTTTAATTGAAGATAACCCTGCACGTGCACGTTACATCCAAACTGTATGGGGTGTGGGCTATGTATTCGTTCCGGATGGTGCTGAATAAGCTTGAGATAAGATAGAGTGAGTTTAGAACCAATCGCCCCACAGAACTTTACTGATTACGTTACCTACTCAGAACGTAAACGGACTCGATGGGAACGTTTTCTCGACAAAATAAAACCACGTTCTGCTGCCATGCGTACCACTATTCTGGTACTGCTGGTGGTGTTCTTTAGCTTATTTATGTCGTTATGGTTCTTTTGGCGCACTCTTTACTTACCTGAAATTCAACAACATGCACGTTACCTTGCTGTTGAACTTGAACTCGTCAACAATCCTGATATACGAATTTTTCATCGTGAAAATGAAGTAGATGTGGATGCATGGTTACGTAATCGAGTCGGTATCGAATACGTTACAAACCCTAAAGAATATCCTAGTGTTCGAGACAAGGTTATTGCCGAGTTTTTTACCAATCAGGTTGAAGAAAAACTTGCAAATGAGATCGGGACTAAAGACGTTACCGTCTACTTCCAGTTTAAACCGAGCCCACGCATTTGGATTCAAACTCCTGAAATGCATGGAAACTGGGTTCGTGAGCCTTTAAAAACCTATGCCAACTACAGCCCTGAGCTTTTAGTGGGTTGGGTTGTGGGTGTTCCATTACTGTCGGCTATCATTATTTTGATTTTGGTCAGACAGATGAACCGCCCTCTACGTCGTTTGCAGAATGCTGCCAATGAATATAGTAAATCTGGAACAGCGCCTTACCTTGATACCAATCATGGACCACTAGAAATTCGTCAAGTAAACCAAGCCTTTAATCGCATGGTCTATACACTCGATCAGACTGAACGTGAACGACGTATTATGTTGGCGGGTATTTCACATGATTTACGCACCCCACTTACACGCATACGCTTAACAGCAGAGATGCTGCCTGATGAGTTTTTACGTGAAGGCTTGGTCTACGATGTAGATGATATGGATGCAATTCTTAATCAGTTCATTTCGTATATGCGCGATGGTTCGGATGAGGAATTGAAAGACACCAATATCAATATTCTTTTGCAAGAATTGGTGGTGCAATTTAAACCTCTTGATATTCAGTTCGAAATGCAGGATGTGCCTATTATTCCGGCACGTAGTCTTTCTTTAAAAAGATTAATTGCCAACCTAATTAATAATGCAAAACGATACGGTGCTGAACCAATTGAGCTCAGTGCAAAAGTTGAAAATGAATATATTTTAATTACCGTTGCTGATCATGGTGAAGGTATTCCGGCAGATCAAATTGAAGAGTTGATGCAACCTTTTGTTCGCGGAGACTCAGCAAGAACGATTCAAGGTAGCGGTCTTGGGCTTGCGATTGTTAAACGTATTGTTGATATCCATCATGGTGAGATTCAAATTCATAACCGTGAACAAGGGGGTTTAGAAGTTATTATTTCTTTACCAATCCCAAAACCAAGCACTGAAGAAAATACCACAACCAATCCATTAGAAAAAATAAAACAAACTTTAAGTGAGCGCTTTTAATTTGAGCAATTAGTAATTAAAAGCCTCGTTTTAATGATAAATAAAAGCAATAAAAATCAATTAAATACAAGCCATAAATATAATTTATACCGCCATTTATTTACAAAATTAGACCTTAGCCTAACACCTATGCACTTTTCAATTTTTCATAGCTAAAATCCCCTATGTTTTGACAATATTGAGGATGTCCAATGTCTTTAAGTCGTATTCGCCTAGCTTCTCTTCATGACAAGGTCATCAGTGCTGAACAAGCTGCGCAATTCATCGAAAATGGAATGACCGTTGGTATGAGTGGTTTTACTCGTGCCGGTGAAGCTAAAGCTGTTCCACAAGCACTTGTAGAGCATGCAAAGAAAAATCCGTTAAAAATCACGTTAATTACGGGTGCTAGCTTAGGTAATGACTTAGACAAACAACTCACGGAAGCAGGTGTTTTATCTCGTCGTATGCCATTTCAGGTAGACAACACTTTACGTCGTGCGATTAACAACGGCGAAGTTATGTTTATCGATCAACATTTATCAGAAACTGTTGAGCAAATGCGTAACCAGCAACTTAAACGTCCAGACGTTGCAGTGATTGAGGCAATTGCGATTACTGAAGATGGCGGCATCATTCCAACAACTTCAGTTGGTAACTCTGCAAGCTTCGCTATTTTTGCCGAAAAAGTTATTGTTGAAATCAACACCTCTTTAAGCGAAAGCTTTGAAGGTTTACACGACATCTATATTCCGACTTACCGTCCAACACGTACTCCAATTCCATTAACTAAAGTGGATGAGCGTATTGGTACAACAGCAATCCAAATCGATCCTGCAAAAATTGTAGGTATTGTATTTAACGATACACATGACTCACCGTCAACAGTAACTCCTCCAGATGATGAGACTCAAGGTATTGCAAACCACCTTATTGCTTTCTTTAACAAAGAAGTTGCAGAAGGCCGTTTACCAAAAAATCTTGGTCCATTACAAGCAGGGATTGGTTCTATTGCCAACGCTGTATTAACAGGTTTAAAAGATTCTGATTTTGAAGACCTCATTATGTACTCAGAAGTACTACAAGACTGTACTTTTGAACTCATCGATGCAGGCAAAATGAAATTTGCTTCTGGTAGCTCAATTACCCTTTCTGCAAAATGTGGTGAAAAAGTTTTTGGCAATATCGAAGCTTACAAAGACAAATTAGTACTCCGTCCACAAGAAATTTCTAACCACCCTGAATTGGTACGTCGTTTAGGTATCATCGGCATTAATACTGCACTTGAGTTTGATATTTACGGTAACGTGAACTCAACCCACGTATGCGGTACTAAAATGATGAACGGTATTGGTGGTTCAGGTGACTTCGCTCGTAACGCACACTTGGCAATCTTTGTGACTAAATCAATTGCTAAAGGCGGCGATATCTCTTCTATCGTGCCGATGGTGAGCCACGTTGACCATAGTGAACACGACGTTGATATTTTAGTGACAGAGCAAGGTTTAGCAGACTTACGTGGTTTAGCACCTCGTGAGCGTGCTCGCGCTATTATCGATAACTGTGTACACCCACTTTATCGTGGTGCATTAAACGACTACTTTGATCGTGCATGTGCTAAAGGTGGACATACTCCTCACTTACTTCGTGAAGCATTGTCTTGGCATGCAAACTTCGAAGAAACAGGCCAAATGCTTCAAGCAGAACCAGTTGCAAAATCAGCTTAAAACACTGATTTAATTCAAGCACTCCCTCGGGGGTGCTTTTTTATTTGTTTAATTTATTGATAAAACACTGCTCAAGTCCTAATTTTTATTTTATCTTTTCAGCACATCAAAACAAAAAGTAGAAATCCATATGTTTATTATTCGTCAATTTACAAATGCAGATCTGGATGATGTCGTTATTTTATGGGAAAGCTGTGGCCTGACCCGCCCTTGGAATAATCCTGAAACCGATATTTTCAGGAAAGTCTCACAACAGGATGATTTGTTTTTGGTTGCGATTAAAGACGAGCAACTGATTGGCACGCTTATGGGCGGCTACGACGGCCATAGAGGCTGGATTAACTATTTAGCTGTTCATCCCCACCAACAACGCTTAGGAATCGCTACAGCGCTCGTTCAGCAGCTTGAAAAGCGCTTAATTGCCCGCGGTTGTCCAAAACTGCAATTACTCGTCCGCAAAGACAATTTAAATGTACTGAACTTTTATGAACAGCTTGGCTATGACGAAGTAGAAGCAGTGTGTTTAGGAAAACGACTTATTAGTGATAATCCACCCGACTAGCGCGCCTAGTCCACACTTTCTTTTTCTCTATTAAGAAAACCGATTTGGGCTTGGGGATAAGTAATCATACTTGTGGATAAAACGGGATTTATACACAAATGAATTAACGATGTGTTGGGGCAAATAGATAGACATGAAAAAAGCCCTATACGTTAATGTATAGGGCTTTTTGAATATGGTGGCGAGACCCAGGATCGAACTGGGGACACACGGATTTTCAATCCGTTGCTCTACCTACTGAGCTATCACGCCGATGGCCTGTATTAAGCCGTATCTCAGAACAATAGTCAACTATTATCCTGAGTTTCTGATTTAAATGAGTATTTTTTATACTTAAAAAAAATCCCTGATGGGATCAGGGATTGAAAACACAAATAATGGTGGCGAGACCCAGGATCGAACTGGGGACACACGGATTTTCAATCCGTTGCTCTACCTACTGAGCTATCACGCCGAAGTGGGCGTATTAAACAATGTTTGTAAGAAGACGTCAAGCAACTTCCGTATTTTTTGTAACAAGTGATTATTTTTAAATCACAGCTACATAAGAATAGAGGCTGTTAGTGATGTAATTTACCAATATGCGCCAAGCAACGATGAATCGCGCCACAGCCCGGTTCAAAAGTTTTAACGCCTTTTGACTCTTCCATACGACAAGCTTCTTCAACTAAGCGCTCAGCTACCCCACGACCACGGTTAGCAGGGTGCACAACAATGTATTCAAGAACCTTGCTTTCACCTTGTCCTGAAGACCAAATTGCACCTATAATTTTGGTGTTAAATTCAGCAGTGTATAGCGTGGTATACTGTTGTAAATCTTGTTCAAGTTGTTCAATCGCATCGTGCCCGTCACCAAACTCCGGACTTGTATCATACAAACGCTCAAGCTGATCGCGGATCTCTGAATTATCTAGAGAACTATAAGCATGTACGGTAATAGGCATTGATTAACCCTCCTGAGCAAACTATGATGCTGTCACGAATTCGTCACAGCGAAATTGTCGTTAACATCCAATCATTTTTGACGTTTTTTGAGGAACGTGTCCATGACGCAACGTATCAGTGAAGTGGTTAGAAATACCAATGAAACCAAAATTCGAGTTCGTTTAAATCTCGACGGTACTGGTCAAGGCACACTAAACACTGGAGTTCCATTTTTAGACCATATGATTGATCAAATCAAGCGACATGGCTTATTTGATATCGATATTCATTGTGATGGAGACCTCGAGATTGATGATCACCACACTGTAGAAGACTGTGGTATCACGCTTGGACAAGCTTTTGCGCAAGCTTTAGGTGATAAAAAAGGTTTAAAACGCTATGGTCATTTTTATGCACCATTAGACGAAGCTTTATCTCGCGTAGTTGTCGATTTATCTGGTCGTCCGGGATTATTTATGGATATTCCATTTACCCGTGCACGCATCGGTACATTTGATGTGGATTTATTTTCTGAGTTTTTCCAAGGCTTCGTAAACCATGCACTTATGACCTTACACATCGATAACTTAAAAGGTAAAAATAGCCACCACCAAATCGAAAGTGTTTTTAAAGCACTTGCTCGTGCTTTACGTATGGCATGTGAAGTTGATCCACGTGCAGAAAACACGATTGCATCGACAAAAGGTAGCCTCTAATGACACGTATCGCGTTACTTGATTATGGCATGGGCAATCTACACTCAGCAGCTAAAGCACTTGAGCATGTGGGCGCTACAGTCGATGTGACCAATGATCCAAAGTTAATTGCACAAGCCGACAAAATTGTTTTTCCGGGTGTTGGCGCAATGCGTGACTGTATGCAAGGCATGCGTGAAGCAGGTATTGATGAAGTCGTACGCCAAGCTGCTTTTAATAAGCCAGTTCTTGCGATTTGTGTAGGCATGCAAGCGCTACTACAAAGCTCAGAAGAAAATGGCGGTGTAGACGCGCTTGGTATTTTTGATGGTGTGGTAAAACACTTTCCTCAAATGGAAGGTTTAAAAGTGCCGCATATGGGCTGGAATCAGGTTCACCAACTGGACCCGAGCCATCCAATGTGGAACAACATCGAACAAGATGCTCGTTTTTACTTTGTACATAGCTACTATGTTGAACCTAAAGATGAAAGCGTAGTAGCTGCAACATGTGACTACGGCGTGAATTTCTGCACAGCCATTCACAAAGATAATTTATTCGCGACTCAATTCCACCCAGAGAAAAGTCACACTGCTGGTTTGCAGTTACTGAAAAACTTTGTGGAATGGAATATTTAATCTGATTTAAAAACTAAAAAAGATCAGGTCGAGATGGCCTGATCTTTTTTTTTATTTATAATAACAACCAATCATTTATAGAATGATATTTTATCCAACAAGATATTGAATATTTATACTTTTAAATAAAACCAAATGATCAGGAAAACAAAATGAATTCACCTTTTGAAAATCAGCCCCTTCAACAAGATTCGCCCTTTAAGGCAAATGGACGTTTTGGGCGACTCTCTTACGCTGCTTGGACCTTCTTATTTACGCTATCCCTCACTGCTGTTGTTCTACTTATTATTTTTACTTTCGGACTTACACAAAACGAGGGCGCTCCAGGCTTTACTGCGCCGGGCATAGTCTCTATTGCCATTCTCTATATCGTCGGTATTTATATTAGCTTCGTATTTACTATTCGCCGTTTGCATGACCGCAATAATACAGGTTGGTTATCTTTACTCATGCTAATACCCCTTGTGAATATTGGCTTTGCGGTTTATTTATTCTGTGCCAAAGGAACAGAAGGCACTAATAATTATGGACCCAAGCGTCCAACACCAAGCTGGGAACGTGTTTTAGGCTGGATTTATATTGCGCTTATTCCACTTGCAGTAATTTTTGCTATTGTTGCCACAATCATGGCTCCTACCTATGAAGGTTATGTCGAGAAAAGCGAAAGTATTGTGATCGGTAGCCCATCTCAGTCTGAATAATTTTTAAAGACAGTCATAAAGCCTAGTTCTCTAGGCTTTATTCATATATAAAGTGAATAGCCCAATTCATTTGTACGCTGTTAAATATGTCCGAAGCCTTTGCCCTCCTTGATAAAGCCTCTATTCAGCAGCTCCCTCCTTTTGAAAATCTTAACCACCACAGTATTGTGGTGATTGAAAATAGCGAACAATGCAAAAGTATTGAAGAAGAATTAAAAGCAGCTACCTTTTTAGGATTTGATTCCGAGTCCAAGCCTACATTTCAAGTGGGCGAAATCTCAACTGGTCCACATTTGATTCAACTTGCTACAACACAAAAGGCCTATTTATTTCATGTTAATTCATCAACTTTAAAATTCTTGCAACCCATCTTGTCGAACCAAAAACAAATTAAAGTCGGCTTTGGCCTTAAAAATGATAAGCACATTTTTCATAAAAAAGGTATAGAGCTAGAAAGTTGTGTCGACCTTGCTAAAGGATTTAGTCACTTTGGTTTTAAACAGCAAATGGGAATACAAAAAGCAGTAGCCTTGTTATTTGGGCAGTATCTTGCAAAGTCGAAGAAAGTCGGAACTTCAAATTGGGCACGAAAACCACTCACATCACAGCAAATCAATTATGCCGCCGCGGATGCGTATGCTGCGTTATTGGTATTTGAAGCACTCAGAAAACAAAATCTATTGCCCGTTCATATTTCACAAACCATTCAAACCGCACTTCAAACGTAAAGTTATAAAAGTCTTTTCTAAGGCTTAGCGATTGATCAATACTTTGCTAAGATGTGCACAATTTCATAATCATGATGAAGCAAGGAGCGGAAGCATGCTAATCATTCCAGCAATTGACCTGAAAGATGGTAAATGTGTGCGTTTAAAACAAGGGCGTATGGAAGACGATACCGTTTTCTCTGACGATCCGGTTGCAACTGCCCAGCATTGGGTAAATGAAGGCGCACGTCGTTTGCATTTGGTTGATTTGAATGGCGCTTTCGCAGGTACCCCAATTCATAAGCCTGTTGTTGAAGCAATTGCTAAAGCTCAGCCAGAATTACCAATTCAAATTGGTGGTGGTATTCGTTCATTAGAAACGATTGAACACTACCTAGAAGCTGGCGTGACGTTTGTCATTATCGGTACAAAAGCAGTTCAAGAGCCTGAATTTGTAGAAGAAGCTTGTAAACGTTTTGCTGGTCATATCATTGTTGGTATTGATGCCATGAATGGTATGGTTGCAACAGACGGCTGGGCAAATGTTACTGATGTGAAAGCAACTGACTTAGCAAAACGCTTCGCAGATGCAGGCGTGTCTAGCATTGTTTATACAGACATTGCTCGTGACGGCATGATGCAAGGCGTAAATGTTGAGCAAACTGTAAACTTGGCTCAATACTCAGGCTTACCCGTGATTGCTTCAGGTGGTGTAACTAACCTCGATGATGTTCGCAACTTAAAAGGCCAACCGGGTATTTTAGGTGCAATCACAGGCCGCGCAATTTATGAAGGTACTTTAAACCTTCGTGAAGCTCAGCTTCTGTTAGATGAAAACCGTCTTTAATTTTTAAGATGTAAAAAAAGAGCCGGTTTAGGCTCTTTTTTATTATTGGTATAAAAATATTTCTAATCAATACACCACATTACGAATAAACTTAAGGACTTGGTTACCACTATTAATATAAGTATAAGTTACTGAACTGGCATATATAAATGAAGAACCAGCAGCAATAGTTTTTGAGCTATCTGCAAATTGTATGGTCAACTCGCCTTCTAATACATAAATAAGCTCTTGCCATCCTTCTGGGTCTGCTTCAGCAACATAAGACTCTCCCACTGCCAATGACCATGTCCAAAGCTCAACTTGAGTATGAGATGGAACTGAGGCTAATAGAGTAGCATTACTCTCATCTTTACTACCCTGCCAAGCGAGTGCATTTACTAAGACTTGTTCTTTATGCTCAGGAGCACTCACAATCGTTCTAAAGTCTACACCCAACACGACTGCAATTGCATCGAGTTTAGCTAGGCTAATGTTAACTTGCCCTGTTTCCAAAGCTGCAATGGTTCGTCTACTTACCCCTGCCTGATCGGCCAAGTCCTGTTGGCTTAAATCTCGTTCATCTCGTAATGAACGGATATTTGTGCCGACATGCTGTAAAACGGTACTCGACTGGCTCATAAAATAAAGTAGTAAATAAAATATGAGCAATATATTGCACAAAATAGAAGAATAGCGCAATATGTGCAGTATATTGCACAATTTCTAATGATTTTAAGTATGTCACCAATTTCCCTGAGTTCAAGCAAAGCCCCACAGTTAGCACTCATTTTGATTACGATCATTTGGGGTGGAACATTTCTTACGGTGCAATATGCACTGCATTTTTCGTCGCCTATGTTTTTTGTGGGCTGTCGCTTTGCGGTAGCAGCTCTTACTTTGCTTGTTATTTCTTTAAAAAGTATGAAAGGTGTCACTTTAAAAGATTTAGGCGCAGGTTGTGCGATTGGTCTTGTTATTGCAGCAGGCTATGGTACACAAACGATTGGTCTGCAAACAATTCCAAGTAGTGAGTCGGCTTTTTTAACGGCGCTATATGTTCCGCTTGTTCCTATTTTAATGTGGCTTATCTTTAGAAAAGTTCCCCACATTATGACTTGGGTAGGTGCTGCTCTTGCTTTTGTCGGTCTTGTGTTATTGACAGGCAATGGTTTTGAGAAAATTACATTAAGTTTTGGGCAACTTTTAACAGTGCTCGGGTCGTTTGCGATTGCTTTAGAAATTATTTTTATTAGCTACTTTGCTGGAAAAGTAAATTTGCGTCGCGTTACGATCATTCAACTTGGTGTGGCGTCTCTACTTTCTTTCGCAATTATGCCTGTGGTGGGTGAACATACAATTCCTACATTTTCATGGCCGCTTGTACTCATTGCGGTTGCATTAGGTTTAGCGAGTGCACTCATTCAATTTGTGATGAACTGGGCTCAACGTGTGGTTGATCCTTCACGTGCTGCAATTATCTATGCAGGAGAACCTGTTTGGGCAGGCATTATTGGTCGAATTGCGGGTGAACGTTTGCCATTGATTGCACTTTTGGGAGGTGCTTTAGTGGTCTTAGGTGTTTTAGTCAGTGAGTTAAAAATCAAGCTACCAATTAAGAAAACTAAAAGAATTCGAGAATAAAAAAAGAGAGCGCTAAGCTCTCTTTTTTTATTTATTAAGGTTGATACATCGGGCGATTATCATTTAAAGCAATCAAGCCGCGAATTGCACGATATACAATCCAGATCCACGCAGCACCAATTACACCGACACAGAACACGGTCGATGAAACGGCAACGCCTGCAAATAGATCAGTATTTTCACCTGTAAAGAACAGGAAAATAAACGGCAGAAAGGCAATAATATTCCAAGCCAGATACCACCAGAATGTTCGGATTTGCCATGTAAAGTGGCTCGCAAAAATTGAACCTTGCACATCAGAACGTTTTACATAGTTAATAATTAAAGCGATAACCGCAAGTAGGCCGCCTGTAAAAATAGCGACAATATAAAGTACATATAAAATAAGTGTTAAAGTACGATTTGGATCTTGGTCGATAGAACTATTCATTTTTATACCTCTCAAGTTTAATAAAACAATTTACTTTTATGAGCCCCGCAACACATTTAAGGGAGAAATTAGCCACAAAATCAAAAGTAAATGAAAGAATATGGTACAAAAATAAATCTTACGAAAGGGTTGTTTTTGTGTTTTATGTCTCAGTTTTTGTTGTGCCCACCATGCAGCAGGCCAACCTCCTAAAAAGCTAACGATGTGTAATGTTTGCTCAGGCACACGGCGATTACCCAATTGTGCAGCTTCTTTGTCTTGTGAATATAGCCAATAACTCAGCACATTCATCATTAAAACAAACAATAAGGTATAGGCGGGTAAAATATGGATAAAGCTCATAATTCCCATTAAAACAAAATAAAACACGATCCCCATTTGCATTGCAGACCATGGACTGCCTTGAAAAGAAGATTGTGTTTTTACAGGCTTTGATGCTTTACGAGTTTGAGATGCTTTTAAATAAGTGACTTGTTGGGCACGAAAGCGACCTCGTTCATCGAGAATAACCAAATATTCCAATGCACAGCCAATAATTGGCCGAGGTCCGGGGCGTGCAAAATCTTTAATATGCAAAAAGACTCGTTCTTTTTCAGCATCATCTGGCTGAATAAAGCCATAACCTTTTTCGTCGAACCATTCGACTAATCGCCCCTGATCTCGCATCTTTATTATTCCCTTTTATGCTTTTACATGGCTTAAACGATCTTGCATCATTGCTCGCATTTCTTGCGGGTCTTTTTGCAAGATGTCATCGCCGGTACGTCCTTCTTCTTTATTTTTTTGAGCAACTTGCAAACGCATTGACCAAAAACGGCAAGCCGCCATTGCCAAGAATACATCTAAACACTCAAGTTCATCGGTAGTCAGCGCACGAACTTTTTGGTATGCCTCTAAGTAAGCGGCTACTTTGTCAGAGTTTAAATGCGCTGCTGGATATTCGGTACAAAAATCATTGATGGTAATTGCAATATCAAACAGTAATTCGTCTTGATTTAGCTCGTAAAAATCTAAAATACCTTGTAGTTGCTCGCCTTCAAACAAAGTATTGTCACGGAACAAATCTGAGTGAATAAAACCTGTTGGTCGGTTTGAGTATTGTGCTGTTTTAGCATTAAAAGCTTGATAAACCTGCTCAAGTAACATTTGGTCATCTTGAGTCATATTTGGTTTAAGCTGCTCTGCAACACCTGTCCAGTATTGGTGATCACGTCGATATTCACGCTCAAGCGGAAAATCCTGCAAAGCCACATGCAGTTTCGCTTGTGCATCAGCAATTGCTGCGACCTGAGCTACTGTGGTTTGCATGGGATGGTGACCCATGAGACGTGGAGCAATCTGTGCAGGCTTTTCTGCAATCACGTGAACTGCTTGTCCGCTATGTTTTAACGGCACAGCAACAGGGACATCATGAGTACCTAATTGCTCAAGAACAGGAATGAGTTCGCCTGCCCCTTGTGCATCTAACTCTTCAAACACGGTGAGTACATATTGTTTACGGTTTACATCAACCAAAAAATAATTGGTGTTTTGAATACCTCCCTGAATTGGGTTCAGCTCCAACACCTCTAATCCATAAGGTGCAGCAAAGGCGCGAACTTCATCTAAACTCAACGGGGTATAAACCGACATGGAAAACCTGCAAAAAACATCTGTGAAGTTTGATAGAATACCTCTTCCCTCCATGAAGGTGTAGCGCCTGTGTAGGAACTTTCACCAACGGCGATTATTTTTGGAAAAAGCTATGCTTGCTAAACGTATTATTCCTTGCCTAGACGTTGATAACGGACGCGTAGTTAAAGGCGTTCAATTCCTCGATATTCGTGATGCGGGCGACCCAGTTGAAGTGGCACGTCGCTATAACGAACAAGGTGCAGACGAAATTACTTTCTTAGACATTACCGCTACACATCATGGACGCGATACCACTTACCGTACTGTTGAACGTATGGCCGAGACTGTATTTGTGCCATTAACTGTGGGTGGTGGCGTACGTAAGGTTGAAGATATTCGTGCGCTATTAAATGCAGGCGCAGATAAAGTGAGTATTAACTCAGCTGCCGTATTTAACCCTGAATTTGTTCAAGAAGCTTCTCAACACTTTGGCGCACAATGTATTGTAGTTGCGATTGATGCCAAAAAAACTGGCGACAACAAATGGGAAATCTTTACTCATGGTGGCCGTAAACCAACCGGCATTGATGCGATTGAATGGGCTGTAAAAATGGCTGACTACGGTGCGGGTGAATTACTGATTACCAGTATGGACGCCGACGGTACTAAAGCAGGTTATGACATTGCTTTAATGCGTGCCATTAATGATCGCGTGACCATTCCAACGATTGCTTCAGGCGGTGTAGGTAACCTACAACACCTTGCAGACGGTATTTTGCAAGGTGGTGCCGATGCAGTGTTGGCAGCAAGTATTTTCCACTTTGGTCAATATACCATTCCAGAAGCTAAGCAATATTTGGCTGAACAAGGCATCGAAATGCGCTTGTAAGCTTATTTATATTTAAAGGGGCAATATGCCCCTTTATTTTTTATGCAGCACCATCTATTTCTTTCACTTCGCTAAGAGGTTTTAGTTTTTCTTTTTTCTCGACCCATTTTGCAGGAAAGATTTTTTCTACAGCTTGAGACAATGGTCTAGCAAGTACTGTAGGCAACCTTACTCCCAAAGGATTTTGTTCTTTTAAATCTGCTGAAGACACCACCCGTGTTCCCATTACATAATCAAACCAAGGCTTGGTCACACACCAATTGGCGTCTTGATTAGAGTTCATGTGATGGTCGTAATGCCACGGAATTTTACGCTTTGCCCAGTCAGGCTCTAAATGTGCACGGCGATGAATATAGTAATAATTACCAGCACTGTACCAAGCTGCAAGTGCCATACCTTTTGAAAACGGGTAAAAAATTGCACTTGAAACGGTTGCTACGACCGCCAGTGAAATTAACTCATTTTTAGTTCGCCAGTTGCCAACGCCTTCTACATAGCAATCATCATGAAACTGTTGTTTACGGACTTCACGATGGTGTGCCCAATGAGATTCCATACTTTTTGGCACTGGGCTATAGCGTGGCTTTCCAGCACGGTGCACACCATGCAAAATGTATTTATGTGCCACCCATTCAAATGCATTCGCAACCGCAATTCCTGCAATAAACCCTTTTAACATCGCCTAACTCCTTTTTCTTTTTATTCAGCATATAAAATTCGCTATGCTAGGTATTGACCAGAATTTATGGTTTCATTGACAAATCACGACAAGAAAGAGGTGGTTGGGATGCCACAACTAAAAAACTATACAGGCTCGGTATATGGAGGGCTGGGTCATCTATTAAAAGCTTATTGCGAAGCTAATCAGTTAGCTATTCCAGAACAATTAGAACAAATTCAAAATCTGGAACGCTTTGACTACGTCGTTTGGCGTGACCTATTAGAAGTCATTTATAAATTGGACCCAAAGCCGGGATTAGGTCTAGAAATCGCAAAATATGTGCAACCTAAACACTTAGGGATTATTGCCTACCTCGCACTCTCTTGCGATAACCTAGGTGAAGCGCTAATTCGCTATCATGATTTTCACCGTCTGATTTATGATGGCAGCCCTTTAGTGGTTGAGTTACAAGGAAGATATGGTTCTATTCGCTGGGAAGCGACTGAGCTACACCCTACCCAGCTTACCGATGAAATTGCGATTGCACTAGTCATTCAATTCTTACGCCTTTTTATGTCTCATGAAGACGTGCATTTACATGAAGTACATTTCTTAAATGCCGCTCCCAAAAATATCAGGGTTTATGAACAATACTTTCAATGTCCCATTCGTTTTAGCCAACCGCGTACAGAATTACTCATCCCAATTACGGAAATTCATAAGCCGCTTAGCAGCGCTGACCACACCCTACAGCAGTTATTAGTTCAGCAAGCACAAGCGCTTTTAGAACAATTACCGAATTCGACCCAACTTGATCAGCGTTTACAGCACTCAATTTTGACTGGACTACAAAAGAATCAATATCAAATTGAACATATTGCGGCTCAATTAGGTCTGTCAGTTCGACAGCTCCAACGACACTTACAACAACAAGGCACTACCTTTCAGGAACGTGTTCAGCAAGTCAGATTTATGCTCGCAACCGAGTATTTAAAAGACCCACATTTGAGTCTACAAGAGATTGCCCTTTTACTGTGTTACTCAGAACAAAGTGCTTTTCAAAGAGCATTTAAACATTGGACTAATCAAACACCACAACAATGGCGAGATCATTTTTTAGACAAAGAATAACCAACCAAAACTTACAAATCTTTTCTTGATTAAAACAACACTGAAAACAAAAATTTCATATAGTCACATGCTTAATTTTTTGTGACACATTTCACATTAATTAAAAAATAGATCAATAGATGAGTAATCACAATGAATAAATATTTTGCTGAATTCTTAGGTACGTTTTGGCTAGTCTTTGGTGGTTGTGGTAGCGCAGTTTTAGCCGCAGCTTTCCCTGAACTTGGTATTGGCTTTGCAGGTGTAGCCCTTGCCTTTGGTTTAACCGTACTCACAGGTGCTTATGCTCTAGGACATATCTCAGGTGGACATTTTAACCCCGCGGTAAGTGTTGGCCTTTGGGTCGGTGGCCGCTTCGATGTTAAAGATTTAATTCCCTATATTGTTGCGCAAGTGGTCGGTGCGACTGCTGCTGCATTTGTTCTTTATATTATTGCTCAAGGCCAAGCAGGCTTTAGCGGTGTTGGTGGTTTTGCTTCAAATGGTTTCGGTGACTTATCACCAAATAAATTTGGTTTAGGTTCTGCTTTCATTATTGAAGTGGTTCTTACTGCTTTATTCTTAATCATTATTTTAGGTGCAACTGATCGCCGTGCACCTGCTGGCTTCGCTCCTATTGCGATTGGTTTAGGTTTAACACTGATTCACTTAATCAGTATTCCAGTTACAAACACTTCGGTGAACCCTGCACGTAGTACAGGTGTTGCGTTCTTTGCTGAAACGGCTGCGTTAAGTCAGTTGTGGTTATTCTGGGTAGCGCCGATTTTAGGTGCTGTGATTGGTGCGATTATTTATAAGGTAGTTGCTGGGGATAAGGATTAACTGCACGACCGCAAATACCACGGTCACTCAAGTTGTAGTTGTATAGGTAATGCCTCACTTTTGAGTGAGCAAAAGTGACAAAACTCATTCGTTTCACTGACGTTACTTCCATGTAACGCAGTGAAACAGGCGGCATCCGTGCCGCCGTCGCGATAGCAGATTGAGTAAAATATATTTATTACAAAAACGGATTATTAATTTCTTGCTCAGCTGGACGTTCAATTTTCTCAGGCAATTCTTCTTTTTCCAAAGCTGTAACCACATCGTTTAAAAAGCTCTGTAAGGCTTTTGCCTGCTCTAGCCCGACTTTGTCTTTAGTGATTTGCAAATTGCCATAAATGCTGACGCAATCGACATCATTTTCTAATGTTAAATCTTCAATTGAAGAAGACTCTGTACCCTTTTCAAATGGCTTAAACATAGGTGTTGTCTCGTTGTTATATCTTCACAGTGTAATACGACCAATTTAAAAAAAATCAATCAAAATTAAAAGAGCCGATAAAATTAAGAATGCTCCCATCAGGATATTAAAATATTTCAAACGGTTACCCTGATTGAGTACCACTGAAAATTTATCACCACATAATCCCCAAAAGAACAAACATGCATAGCAAGTGAAAAAATAAATAACGATAAAGATCGGCAATGACTGCGGGTTTTCAATGCTTGTAAACATGGTAATGCCCGATACACAAGCCAACCAAGCTTTGGGATTGAGCCACTGTAATAAGAAACCATCTTTAAAATTAGGAATGATCATCTGTTCTACAGGAGCATTTGAAATTGAAATATTGGCGGCAGAAAGAATAATTTTTATGCCGATATAACAAACAAATAGTGTTCCACAAACTGCAAGGATTTTTAAGACAATAGGAAACTGAGTTAATAAACTCTGAAGACCAAATGCCATAAAAATTAAAAGTAAGGTAAAGCCAATTGTGGCACCTGAGATATAAGGAAGTGATCTTTTTAAACCATGATTTAAACTGGTTGATAAAATGACGGTATTTACTGGACCGGGTGTAATAGACATTGCAAATGAAAAGAGAAACATCGAGGCAAACATTGTTATTGTCCTTATTAAAATAAGACCCATAGACAGATCTGTCTATGGATTCTATTTTAATTAATTACGATGTTGCAATAACAATAAACCAAGCTACTTATTTCATTATTTGCAAGAAGTAGTTCACCAACGCTTCTACCAGTTGTTTCACAATAGCTTTTCTCGTTTCTTCATCAATTGTTGGAACTTTTGCTTCCATTGGTTCTGAAGAGCCAGTTTTTTGCTTTTTAAATTGGTCTTGTAGCGCTTTAATTTGATCAGGGTTTAAGTCCTGCTCACACTGGCTTTCACCGTCCCAGTGTAAATAGTCGAGCTTTTGATTTGGCTTAACTTGGCTTGCTGTTAAAGGTAAGCGATAGACATTACGTTTTTGTTGCTCAGTTAACTGCGGGAACAGGTTAACGCCTAAGCGTTCCTCAAGGTAGCAAACACTCACCACTTTCACTTGCAGAGAATTATTGTTAGGCGCGTAATAAGCCCCGATCGCGCCAGTTTTTGGCATATACACCGCTTTATAAACAGCGGTAGGAACAATGACACCCTGCCCAATGGTCTTAAGTCGTTTGCCCTCAAAAACAGGACCTGTCACCACATACACATCTTGTTTTTGCTTGGTCGCAATAGCACGAGTCGCTTCTTCGAGCTTACGCCAGACTTCTTGGTTATTTTTAGGGGCTTGCGGCACCATGTTGCTGAGCGAGAAACTATCAGATTGTGATTCTTTATTTGGCATATCACCATTAGGCGCCATATGCCCACGGTCATAGCCTGAACCACGATAATCACTTAACAGTGCCCGATGCCTTTGAGCAACACGGGTTTCTTCATGGAAGTTATCTTCACGCTTAATTTTGACACTCAAACGTTCTGCATTTAAATGCTCAGCCGACCATAAAGGCGTTTTAGAAATCCCTGAATACAAAACATTAAAACCATTAAAACACAGCGGATAGCTGTCTTTTTTTAGGCTTTCTTTATTTAAAGCGGGTGGAACTTCACGATAAAACTGATTAAGACAAGTCGAGTTAGTCGTTAAAGGCGAAAACCACTGCGAAATCTTTTCACTACCAAAAGCAATTGCAAAACTTCCAGCCGCAATACAAGCAAGAATAATCTTGCCAAAATGCTGACTTATAGAGAATGAATTTGTACCTTTACTACGTTTTTTACTTGCCATGTTTCTATCAATACCACTGTCCATACGCAGCTTAACAATCCTGCTTTTTTAAGTATATCTCTTATCTTTCATATGGTTAAAACATGGTCATCTTTTTTGTAACTCTATTCCGTTTTACGTAACAGTCTGTTGATATTCTGAGAGCCTTTGGCTATTAAATTGCGCCAATTGCGTATCTTTCGTTGAAATGCACTTATGGCTTATGACATGGTTAGCTCCACAAATTTGGATAAAAATATAATCGGAGTCCACTTAATGATCCATTCAAAGATTATTGGTATTGGCGTAATCACGGGATTATGTAGTATGGCCGCTTTGGCTGAGCCAGCAGTCCAGCCAGGAGATACTTTAGAAAGTTTGTCTAAAGTAAAAGTAACCACAACCGTAAATGGCCAACCAGGCTCTATTAGCGATTTAGTCAATAGCGGACAAGTACAGCAAGTTTCTGCTGCACCAACAAATGCAGCGCCTACAGGTGCTCCTATTCCGGCAGACGTTCCACCAGCACCTCCAGCAGGCGGTGAAATGGCTCCTCCAGCAGCACCAACTGATGCAGTGCCACCTGCACCGAGCCAAGCGCCTTCAGCGCCACAAGATCCGAACACGCCACCGCCTCCGGCAGATCCAAGTCAGTCGGCAGACCCGATGGCAAAAGATGGTGCTTTACCAGCAGATGCACCTATGCAACAAGCTCAATAATCAGAGCCATAAAAAAACCAAGACTTATGTCTTGGTTTTTTTATTACATCAATTTTTATATTTCGATTTGACTACCTAACTCAACCACACGGTTAGTTGGAATTTGGTAGAAGTCACTCACCGGACTGGTATTACGCTGCATTGAAATAAACAGCTTTTCTCTCCATGGAGACATGCCATCACCCACCGAATGAACAATACGATCGCGGGAAATAAAGAAGCTGATATGCATCAAGTCATATTCAAGACCTAACTGTTCATAGGCTTGCATAAGCGCTTTTGGTACATTCATTTCATCTTTAAAGCCGTAGAAAATTTTAATACGGAAGAAATGTTCCGCTAACGTTTCAGTCGTAATACGTTCTTCTGGCGCAACGAACGGTACATCTTCAATAACAACCGTCACCAAGATATTGCGTTGATGCAATACTTTGTTGTGCTTGATGTTATGCAGCATGGCATGCGGTACAACGTTTGGCGTACCCGTCATAAACACTGCATCGCCCGGCACCCAGTGCACACTATTACCAATACTTTTTACAAATAAATCGAGCGACAAAGTATCGTGTTCGAGCTTAGCAAAAGTAAGCTCACGGCCACGTTTCCATGTCATTAAAATGGTGACTGCAATGGCACCAATCAGTAATGGCACCCAACCGCCTGACAAGATTTTAAGTGAAGTTGCACCGACCAATACCGACTCTAAAACAAAGAATGGAATAATCAAAAGTAGTACTTTTGGTAAGCTCCATTTCCAAGCCGAGTAGATAAATACAGCAACCAAAATCGTGTCACACAGCATGGTCAAGGTTACCGCGAGACCGTATGCACTTGCCAAGTTTGAGCTGGTTTTGAAGATTAAAATTAAGATAATAATAGCGATTAAAAGCAACCAGTTTAAGAAAGGAACATAGATCTGACCTTCTTCAGACTCAGAAGTATGTTTAATACTTAAACGTGGCAAATAACCCAATTGAATCGCTTGACGTGCAAGTGAAAACACCCCAGAAATTACGGCTTGAGAGGCAATTACAGTTGCCATGGTTGCCATAATAATCATTGGGTAAAGTGCCCATTGCGGAACTAATAAATAGAACGGGTTTTCAATTGCTGCTGGGTCTCTAAGCAATAAAGCACCCTGTCCCGCGTAGTTTAAAACCAAACACGGCAACACCACAAAGAACCAAGCCAGACGAATCGGAACTGGTCCGAAATGTCCCATATCGGCATAAAGTGCTTCACCACCAGTTACTGTTAACACCACAGCACCCATCACAAAGAATGTCATGATTGGATGGTGATAGATAAACTGAATTGCCCAATGTGGACTAAACATGCCCAACACAACAGGGGTCTGAATGACGCTGTGAAGACCTAATAATCCTAAAGATAAAAACCACACCATCGTGATCGGGCCAAAAAACTTACCGACAAAGGCCGTACCGTGTTTTTGTACTAAAAACAAAGAGATGATAATGGTAATCGCAATTGGCATGATGAACGGGTCAAACACATCGGTTGCAATAGACAAGCCTTCGACTGCCGAAAGTACCGAAATGGCTGGAGTAATAATACCGTCACCAAAAAACAGCGATGCACCGATAAAACCAATCGCAATCATGTAGATTTTTTTGTTGTCGGCAATTTTGGCTTTACGTAAATTCAATGCGAGTAAGGCCATGATCCCGCCTTCGCCATTATTGTCTGCACGCATGACAATGGCGACATACTTGATGCTGATGATCAGCATTAAGCACCAAAAAATAATGGATAAAATTCCTAATACGTTTTCAGGCTGAATTCCCAACCCATGCGCTGCATGGAAGGACTCTTTCAAGGCATAGAGCGGACTTGTTCCGATGTCTCCAAAGACCACTCCAAGAGCTGCCAAAGCCGTGGCAGGCAAGGTCGCTTTTTTGGCCGTATTTTGCATTGTGTAATTAAACCAATATGATTTTTAGCGCAATCTTATCACCTCTATTATTTTTTTTCTGTAATGCTCGTCTTAAATCTTGGCAGAACTCGTTTTTTTAGTTACTATCGCACGCCTTGGTGAGGTGTCCGAGTGGCTGAAGGAGCACGCCTGGAAAGTGTGTATACGTTTGCGCGTATCGAGGGTTCGAATCCCTCTCTCACCGCCAGAATTGAAATTTAAAGAAGCTTAAACTTAAAGGGTTTAGGCTTTTTTATTGGCTAAATATTTTATTATCCCAATTAAGCTCCACTGCCCAGCTCAGTAACGAGCCAATTAGATTTTGGATCCTTTTGTACAACAGTTACAAACACAAGATAGGTTCCCTCTGGGTTGCCAGCAAGATCTGCATGTACTGTTTTTATCTTTATGGTAAGTGAAATAATTTTATAAAATTGCTGATAGTAAGCAGGTCTATTTTTTGCTGAGTCGTAACGAACTTTTAGCACTTCTAGAACTTTTGAATCTTTATAAATTTGGGGTATTTCAGTATTTCGAATATTTAAGTTCTCGCCTGACCAAACATATTTATATGCTGTAGCTGTGTTTCCATTAGAAAGTGAATCAAAAAAGGAAATAGCAACTCGACTTGCCTGTTCTTTTTCAACGTTAGCCTTTTTCTCGTATGATTTAAAAGCTGCAAATAAACACAGTCCAACAATAAATAGTCCGATAGTTATAAAAATTCTAGACTTTAGCATTTGGCTTCCTTTCTAATTTTTAAAATGCCATGTTAAATAAATAACTAAAATAATATATTAAAAATCTACTCTACTATTCTTACCTAGAATATCCATCGTCTCTGTTAGAAGTGAAATTATTAAAGACCCAAACCTCACGCTTAGGCCTTTCCTACCTTTAAACTTATTTAGACAACTCTAATAACTTCTGAACATACTGAACCGCATTATTTTCTATGTCTTGTTGAGTCGGAATATCGTCATCTTCTGAAGGATTAGTATCTAAACCATAAAATGCATGAAGTGGTTGATAGACTGCCCCGACATATAAAGCTGTTAGTTCAAATGGAATAAAAACCTTCTCTAAAGAAATTTGATATTCGCCACTTTCTGAATAAACCTTTTCTTGAGCACCCGCAGACACCGCCAACATAAACTTTTTATTTTTAAGCTTATCGCCAGTTGAACCATAAGCCCAACCATACGTTAAAACTTCATCTAGCCATTGTTTCAAAAGCGGCGGGCAGTTAAACCAATACACTGGAAATTGAAACACTAAATTTTCATATTCCTCTACAAGCGCTTGTTCTTTGGCAACATCAATCACCCCGTCTGGGTAGGCTTGATAAATTTGATGCACCGTAAATTGGTCTGGGTGTTTTTCTAGTTCCTCAATCCATCTTTTATTTACAACAGACTGGTCTATGTGAGGGTGCGTAACGATGACTAATGTCTTTTTCATTATGAAAACACTCTATCGAAAAGTAGATAAATCGATTATAGAAGTGTGCTTTCCTAAATATAAGTACGGTAATTTATGTTATATACTATACTAAAAGATAGTATGGATTTTAAAAATGGACGACTGCCTTCCGTCATATACACCATTAGAAGATACGGGTTTTGGGTACACCCTTTCTTTGATTAATGGCAAATATAAAATGATTATTATGTATTGGCTGTATGGAAAAACCGTCATGCGTTTTAACGAGATGCAACGCTGCATTGGCAATATTTCGTTTAGAACGCTCAGCAATACACTTAAAGAATTGGAAAGAGACGGACTGATTATTCGTAAGGAATATCCTCAAATTCCGCCAAAAGTTGAGTACCGCCTTTCTGAAAGAGGACAGTCTTTAATTCCTTTATTAGATATGATGTGTGAATGGGGCGAGCGTAATAAGCCGTCTTAGTTTTATAGACTTGAAGCGATACTAAATATGAGAAATGAATTAAGAGAAATTTTTATTAAGGGATGCGACGAAAAAATTGAAAAGAAAGGTGACAATGTCGGTCTGTCTTTTTATGCTTTTTTTAAAAATAAGAATGATAACCCTGAGCTACTGATGGAAGCAGCGCATTGGTGGATTATGGTGCATAAGCTGGACCACTTCGAGAAGGCGGTTAAGATTAAAAAGTTGGTTTTGAGTGAAAGTTAAAAAATAAGTGATTTAAAAAATGCTTAAATTTAAACAACTTAAGCCTTTTTGTTATTTTAAAAATATTTATTTAACATATGACCAAACATCAGGATCTGTATATTCTTCATCGATATGATAACCCTCAGCCTTAGCTTTTCTCTCTTCCTTTTCCCGATATTTTTTATTTTCAATTAATCTCTTTTTAAACGCTTGCTCGAATTCGCTAGGCGTCATTTTATCAGAGTCAGGAATTGAGTCTCTTTCATTGTAACGAACACTCTGAAAGCTAAATCTAAGCATATATTGCTCTTCATTGCGCTCACTTTTAGCTGTTCTTTTTAAACTGATATCTAGAATAACCCCATTAGCATATAACCGATAACTCAATGATTTTGTAGAGCTGTTGTTTATTATACTTTTCCACTCATCAAAGCTAAAAATATAACTTGGGTCAATGACATCACGACTTTTCGATAGATGCTTAATATTATCCTCTTTAGCGATACGAGGAGCATCTGTAAAGAAATAGTTTTTCCAGCCAGCCTGATTAATACGTTTCATTAAGACTACATAGCTTTGATAAGCTTGCTCTGGAGTAGCGAATTCCTCTTTTGTGAGACCAGCATCGATATCTAAAACTTGAATCCCTTCATTTTTGTCATATTGAGTACCTAAAACAGAAAAAACATGTTCAATTAACAAACTGTTAGGACCATTCTCGATGGTTAATTTTCCTAAGTTAGGAGGGGGAAATTGAAGTTCTCTAAAGCTAACGCCAGCTGGATGATTATCGACGTTGTCATCACTATACTTTGAAAAATCTTGAATACCTTGTTCACCCATATGCAAAGTGTAGGCTTGCTGATTAATAGTCAAATTCTGATTATGTTCTGATGTTGGCTGACAAGCGGAAAGTAGTAATCCAAAAATTAAAATTAAGAAATATTGTCTAAATTTTACCGTCATTACTAACTTCTCTACTTTGCTATTTCCCGACTCGGCGATAATTTTTAATCTTGGACAATAAAGCTATATGTCTTGTCAATTTCAGCATCACCACCTGCATAGAAATCAGCTCTTATATGGATGCTATATTCTCCTTTGTGCTTGGGAGTACCTTTGATTTGTATAATGTTGTAGCCATCCAAGTCATCAACAGGTTTAACAGTAACGCCTAAACCTTCTGGAATATTCGTTTCTAATTCAGCATATTTATCTATAACTTTTCCGCCAGAAATCTTAATAATTTGTTGGTATTCTTGATTAACATGAGCAACAGGCAAATCCTCAGGAGTAATTTTATATTTCTTCCCACAACCTGTAAGTATAAAAATAATGGAGAAAATAAATATTAATTTATAATTCATTAGAAATTTCCTTTTAAGGAGAAAGCAAAATACTTTTTTTGAAAAAGTATAAATTTCAAAAGCTAAAACTACTCTAATCATTATTCATCAAAAAAAACCATCCCCTCATAGGGATTCTTTTTACAGCTCTGGAGACGACTAGATAAAGTACCTACATGGACCTCCAACTTATGACCATCAGGGTCTAAAAAGTATATAGACTCTCCTTCGCTTTGATTATTTTTCCACTCATGGATATTCATTAGTTTAATTTTCTGGCGAAATTCATCTATATCATCTTCACTAATACTGAAACAGTAATGTGTATAGTCTGAACTTATACTAACCTCATCAAGTGATAGACAAAGCCATAACTCTCCAAGGCTCAAATAAGCACCTTTATTCCACTTGGCTCTGGGAGTAAAACCTAGAACATCCTTATAAAAACTAAAACTACGATCAACATTCTCTACAGAAATAGTTAGATGATTCAATCCACTTAATTTCATAGATGCTTTTCTCTTTTTAAAAGGATTTTATTTATATTAAAAAATTATTGATTTCACATAAGTCTATAATTTTTATTAAAGATAAAGAAATATGAAATTCTTAGTAAGAATATAAGTTTTAATATAAAAGCCCAACTCCCGTCGGGCCTTTCCCCATCAAACCCGACTTAAAAAATAGTCGAGCAATACCTCTCTTTCATCAGTACTATTTGCTCCTAAAAGCTGCACCATCGCGCCATCAATCACAAACAAAAACATGTGTGCATCTTCAACTGTAGCAGTCGCTTTTACAGTTAAAAGCAGTTTATGAATTTCTTTAATAAACCAGTTTCGGTAGTCAGTCACGATTTTATAGGCCGTTGGATAAAGCTTTTCAATTTCAAAAATTGCTTTAAATGGCAACCGATAAAATCCCTCTAAGTTTGCATGTAAAAAGTAAATTTTCTTGAGTTTATCGAAGGCCATGAGTTCACTGTAAGAGTGAATAATTGAAAACACCTCATGTTTTAATGCATCTGTTTGAAAAGTTAAGCTCATCTGAATAAGCCTTTCTTTGGAGTGAAAATAGTTATAAAAAGTGGCTTTGGGAATTTTGGCTTCCTCAACGATTCGATCGACCCCGATGTAAAACCCATGTTGATTAAATAAATCTTTTGCCGCGTGGAGCACGCGTAATGCTCTAAATGATGCTTCTAAATTTGGCATTTTTATACCGTTTAAAATAATTTTTTGTTGTATGTAAATGAGATAGAAATGCCGTCACTCTTAAATTGAGCGCTAAAAACAGGCATGCGAAATCCACACAAAAATAGTGTGCTCGCCTATCTCAAGTTTTATTGTTGCTATGTTTTTAGTCGTAATGACCTATGGCTTAAAACCTAGAGTCGGTTAAACCGTTTTAAAGACCAGTTGGGTATAAACGTAAAGACTTTGGCAAAGGGTGCCAATGAGAGAGATGAAATAGTACACATATGACGAATTCCTGTACAAATAAGGATTCTGCCGATCTCTGCTAAAAGATGGTGGCAGAACGAAAGGGGGTTAGCAGACTGGGTACAGAACCAGCACACCCGAAGGTGTCCCCCCTCCGCCCTACCATAACGTAACGTCAGGGAGACGAGTGGAATACAAGCAGACTCCATCCTCAGAAGGATTAAATCTGATGCACTGTACCGCGGTCTGCTAAAACCGGCTGGCAATGTAGGCCAGCAGGCAAAGGATAATCCGCGTATTTTGGAGTGTCAATGTGATATTGGCTATTCATTTATAAAGATTATTTTTATTTTTCATTGGCATAGTGATTTAACAATATATTTTCTTAAAGTTTAGATTGTCTGGTTATTTCATTATTAATTTATCATTCATTTTCAAACCGCTTAAATGAACCGATTGATCGCGATATAAATAAAAGCTACAGTAAATAAAGTTTGAATTTTATAACTTTAAATAAATTGATAACACACGCAGGCAAAGACATGGAAACCATACATGATTTTTATCGCCGCTTTTCTTTAACCAGAGATAGCGATTACTCGGTTCCATCAACTTCGTTTGGACATTTTAACGTGTTCCAACGTGATGCCTGCTCGTTTCTCACGCCTTATAGCCGCCGCGATTATTATAAAATTTCACTGGTTTTGGGTACAGGCGACCTTCACTACGCCAACCGCTGGATTCGGGTTGACCGCCCTGCTTTACTGTTTTCAAACCCCATGGTTCCCTACGCTTGGGAAATTAATTCGCCCGAACAGGCAGGCTGGTTTTGCCTATTTACCGAAGAGTTTGTCAACCAAGAATCGCGACAAAGCTTTTTAAAAGACTCACCACTGTTTAAAGTCGACGGCGACCCACTGTATTTTTTAAATGATCAACAGGTTGAGGAAATTTCATTTATTTTCAAAAAGATGATGAATGAAATAAATTCAGACTACATTCATAAATACAACGTTTTAAGAAATTATTTGCACCTGATTGTGCATGAAGCCATGAAAATGCAACCGACCCAACAGTTTGAAAAACATAGCAATGCTGCGGTTCGGATTTGCCATTTATTCTTTGAATTATTAGAGCGCCAGTTCCCGATCGACTCGCCCCATTTTCAGCTTAAACTCAAAACTGCAAATGACTATGCCTATGGCTTGTCGGTGCATGTAAACCATTTAAACCGAGCTGTAAAAGAAGCGACAGGTAAAACCACATCTGAGCATATTAGCTCGCGCATTACTCAAGAAGCCAAAGCGCTACTACAACACACCAGTTGGAATATTTCCGAAATTGCCTATAGCTTAGGCTTTGAATATTCAGCATATTTCACTAACTTCTTTAAGAAAAATACGGGTTTTTCGCCTAAAAAATTCCGCGAAGACTGTGTCGCCTAAAAACAGATTGTTTGAATTTTATAATTATTGGTTTGAATGTTATACGTCAGTTTGAGCCAAAGCATTTTATAGTTTTTCTACTCAAGTGATTTTGCAAAAAGAGTGTGAAAAATGAAATATAGAACTTTAGGACAAACAGGCGAAAAAGTATCAGCACTTGGTTTAGGTTGCATGGGAATGAGCTTTGCCTATGGTGCCTCAGACGACACACAAAGCATTGCCACTCTAGAAAAGGCATTAGACCTCGGCATTAACTTCTGGGACACTGCCGACATGTACGGCAACGGCGCAAACGAAGTTTTGCTCTCAAAAGTTTTAGAAAAACATCGCGACAAAGTGTTCTTGGCGACCAAATTTGGCTTTCGCTATAAAGAAGACAACCTTAACCCACAAAACTCTTTAGAGTCTTATATCGACGGTTCTCCAGAATGGATTAAAGTTGCGGTCGAAAACAGTTTAAAACGTTTAAATACAGACGTGATTGATTTGTATTATGCGCACCGCATTGACCCGAATATTCCAGTTGAAGACACCATTGGCGCAATGGCTGACTTAGTGAAACAAGGTAAAGTTCGTTACCTAGGACTCAGTGAAGCTTCGGCTGAAACCATTCGTAAAGCACATGCAATTCACCCGATTGCAGCGGTTCAACATGAATATTCACTGTTAACTCGTGATTTTGAGCAAACTCATTTACAAACCATTCGCGAGTTAGGCATTAGCCTTGTGCCGTATTCTCCGTTATCGCGTGGTTTAATTACCAATACGCTTGATGTGGGTAGCCTAGACGAAAACGATTTCCGTCGCCAGTTACCACGCTATCAAGGTGATAACTGGAAAAATAACCAAAGCTTGGCGCAAGCATTTAGCGACTTTGCTCAAAGCAAAAATGCGACAGCGGCTCAACTGGCTTTGGCTTGGATTTTGGCGCAAGGTGATGACATTATTCCAATTCCGGGTACACGTAAAATCGAGCGACTTGTAGAAAATGCAGGTGCTGTAGACCTTCATTTAACAGCGGCAGATTTGGCAGAAATCGACGCGATTATTGCGAGATATCCAAACTTGGGCGCACGCTATAACGCTCAGCAACTTGCAGCGGTCAATCATTAAAATATAACCCATAAAAAAAGTCCGACTCTGTGTCGGACTTTTTAATTTAATTTTTGCTATATGTGCCTTGCTGGCGTCCACCTTCCCAGATCGCGTCTAAGGATTTGTCAGAAATATTCAGCCTTTCAGGGAAAATACTTAAATTCTTTTTAAATTTAGACTCTGGTTTTAAACCAATACAGTCTTCATTTTTCCACCATGTGCCTTCGGCATATTGATCTAAAGCACCCACAGCCAGCATCCATTGAAACTTACCATCTGGTTGAAGTAAAAGCTCCGAACCCACTTCCATCACGCCATTTAAATAATAGTGTCCACTCCAAGCTTGGTCAGCTTGCTGAAATTTCACTTCTTTACATGATGTATTGGCTACATCTGCGTAAATCTGCGCAGAGAAAATAGCCGTCGAAACAAACAGCAAAGATGCAAATATGTTTTTCATTATTTAGTTCCTAAAAAATTAATCTTATGATTTTTCACTAATCATATTTTTTAATTTATTCCAGTATGGACATACAGCTATCCCATATATGAATAGAGCAAACCAGCTATACCAATACATAAAAGAATAATAAAGGCCATATTCTCTGTCTCAGACTTATTTTTACGCTTTTTACCGTATAGCCCAACAATTACTGCAATTATAATTACTAAGATACTGACGAGCATTACAATGCCCATCATAATTCCATGGCCAATATTTGCCGAACTTAACATTTAAGTTTCCTTTTAATTCTTAAAAATAAAACTAAAAAATTTATTATTTCCCAGACTCAACTTTTAAATACGTTCCATCGGCATAAACGTTATGTCCAAAGCCACAACCCGAGTTGCCCTCGTTTTGTTTGACCTGAATATAATTTCCTAATTTCGCATTAGATTTAAAATCGAGCTGAATACGGCAGTCTTCATTTTTATAAATCGTTTGCTTTTTATTAGTCGGCATTTTGGTGTCAAACTCACCCATATTTGGGCCATAGATCAAGCTTCTAAGTCCCATATATAAACCAGCATAGCTAATTGCATATTGGCCCTGCTTACGGCTTACCGTAATGTGATCCCACTCACCAAAACCTGAGTAACGCACATATTCACCTGACAAATCATTTGAGGCTTTAGGTGTTGGTAATTGCTTAAGATTGAACTGACTCGACTTTGATTTTTCATCAAGCATAAACCATGCTCTTGCCCAAAGTGGCTGACCCAATCTGGCATAGGCTAAGCCCACGTTATTGTTGGCAACTTCAATATCTCGGTCAGTAAATTTAACTGTAGTTTCATCTGCATTAGCTTTACAAAATGCAGTCCAAGAGGCTTGGTTTTGGAAATTTTCGAGCGCTTTTTTATATTGTTTTTGGTCGTAGTTTTTCTTACCTAAGCTCGCGTATTGCTTCACTTTATTACAGCTTTGTTGTAGTTCTTGTTCAAAAGAAAACTCTGCATGAGTCACCGCCAATGCCGAAAGTGTGAGAACCGCGCAACCTGAAATAATCGATTTAATCATTTTTAAAATTCTTTAATAATTAACTAATTATATAATATGAGTAAGCTCTATAAATCACAATTCTCTGAAACAAAAGTCTATTACAAGCATTTAAGTTTTTATAGAGTTTATTAAATTAATTCAGAATAAATCTTTATAAATATGAAGTGTTAACTGATTATTTTAATTGAATATTCATCCAAAAAATATTGTAGACTGCATGCATAAAACTTAGGAAGAATTATAAGAGTGAATAATTTAATTATTGGAACCCTATTTGCACTTTGTGCGGCTGCACTTAATGCCTCTATTGGCGTAATTAGTAAATTACTCATGCACAGCGGTTTAAGCCCACAAGATATTGCCTTTTTAAAAACCATCATCGCCTTTTTCTTTTTAAGTGTGTTTTTATTTAAAGTTCCTGTTAGCCAAAAGATTGCATACATTAGCAGCACGCCAAGTAAACTCAGCGTTTTTACTCAAATTGCCATATGTGCTTTTTTAGGGATTTTCTCGCTATTCTTTTTCGAAACCATTGCCTACAACCACGGTGCAGCAGCTAATGTTGTGGTGGTACTCATGGCTTCGGCTGCCATCTCTGCCCTATTTTTTGGTCGGTTTATTTTAAAAGAAAGTATCTATATTCATTCTCTTATTGGAACATTATTGGCTGTCGCGGGTATTAGTATTATTTCGTGGAAAGGTGAAAATAGCCTTTTAATGCTGGTCAATGCTTCTATTGCTGGCACAGGTTATGGCCTATTTTCGGTTTTAGTTAAAAAGTTCAAATTAAACGGCGGCCTGTTTCTAACCAAGTATTTATTGCTGTTTGGCAGTGTTTATCTTGCTGTTCCGTTTTTAATAAATTTACACACCATAAACTTTAATAGTGACATTGTTTTAGGTTTAGTTGGTTTAGCTGTGCTGCCAACCATCCTCGGCTTTTTCTGTACCACCAAAGCGTTGTCTTATATGAGTGCGGCCAAGGTACAGGTGACCGAGCTTTCAGAACCTATTTTCGCAGCGCTTATGGCATGGGTTTTCATTCATGAACAGCCAACTTTATCGTTTTTATATGGCGCAATTTTTATTATTGCCGGCATTTTTTTAATGAATAAAGCGCCGAAAACAAGCTAGCCAATTCATTGATATTCCTCTGCGTGGTGGCAAGCCACTTGCACCACACTGGCAAAGTTAATCGCCATTTGTGAAGGGGCGTGTTTTTTATAAGCAAGTCCTAAACCCACCGTAGGTACAGGCGCTTTCAAAGAGCGATAAGCCACACCTTGTATTTGCAATTGTTTGGTCGACTCGGGAACCAAAGACACCCCTAAATTTGCAGATACTAACGATAAAATAGACACAATTTGTGGAGCGTTTTGTCCAATTTTTGGTTCAAAGCCGCGCTCATGGCAGGCTTGTTTAATCGCATCAAAAAGCCCTGCGCTAATGGAAGGCGGCGAGACAATAAAATCAAGCTCTCGTAGTGCCGTTAAATCAATTTCTGGTGATGCATCGTCGAGTTGAAAAGACTCGGAAGGCAAAGCAGCAATGAGTGGCTCTGCCAATAATTCTTGAATAATTAAACTGTCTGGAATGTTGCGTGGCGAGCGAATAATCGCGACATCTAAACGGTCATCGAGCAACAGGTCAATGAGCAGTAAAGTGTTGGCTTCTTCAAGTTTTAAATTCACTTTCGGATATTGCTGCTGGAAATAGCGAACACATTTAGGAATTAAAGGGTTCAACATTGAAGTCCCTGTAAAGCCTAATCGCAATTGACCGACTTCGCCATTTGCCACTTGTTTAACAAGGTTCGCTGCATCTTCCACACGCTGCTGTACAGGCTGAATGGCATTTAAAAAGGCAAGCCCAGCTTCAGTTAGCTCCACCCCATGAGGTGATCGAATAAATAAGTCTGCACCCAGCTCTTCTTCTAAGTCTCGTATTTGCATGCTTAAAGGCGGCTGGCTCATGTTTAAGCGCTGCGCAGCTTTGGTAAAGTTTTTTTCTTCTGCTACCGCTAAAAAGTAGCGTATATGTCTTAGTTCCATCGCTATATATAAAACATATCATGATCCATTGTTAAATATATTAGAAAAATACCTTTCAAATTGCTAATTTTAATTTATCGAATTTTCTCGATGCAGTATGCCCACAAGCACTGCACTTTCTTTCTGTCATGGTCATGATATGAACTCTTCATCTACACCCAGTACCTTAAGTACTGAGACAACTTCTGTTCTGTCCCGCGAGTGGATTCACAAAGGCACTAAAGCCTATAAGCATGCAGGATTTGCTTTATTCTTGGTAGGTTTTGCTAGCTTCTCTCTAATTTATTGTGTACAGCCACTCTTACCTGCATTTAGTCAAAGTTTCCAAATTAGCCCTGCGAGTAGCTCTTTAGCACTGTCATTAACAACGGCCTTTTTAGCCATTTCAATTGTGCTATCAAGTGCCTTTTCACAAGCGATTGGCCGTCGTGGCGTGATCTTTACATCAATGTTATGTGCCGCAATTTTAAATATTATCTCAATGTTTACCCCGAACTGGCACAGCTTACTGATGGCGCGTGCTCTAGAAGGTTTGCTGCTCGGTGGTGTACCCGCAGTCACTATGGCGTGGATTGCCGAAGAAATTGCACCTGAGCACTTGGGTAAAACCATGGGTCTATATATTGCAGGTACGGCTTTTGGTGGCATGATGGGCCGTGTCGGCATGGGTATTTTAATTGAGTATTTTTCATGGCGCACAGCTTTAGGTTTACTTGGCGCAATCTGTTTTATTTGCTCAATCGCCTTCGTCAATCTACTGCCAGCCTCACGTAATTTTGTACAGAAAAAAGGGCTGAATTTAGGATTTCATATGCAAATGTGGCGTACCCATTTAACCAATACAAAACTATTACGTCTGTTTGCCATTGGGTTCTTGCTCACTAGCGTGTTTGTGACCTTGTTTAACTATGCCACTTTCCGTTTAAGTGGAGCGCCTTATTCACTCAGTCAGACGCAAATTAGCCTTATTTTCTTGTCGTATAGCTTTGGCATGGTGTCTTCATCGTTGGCAGGAACGCTAGCCGAGCGTTTCGGTAAAAAAACCATGATGATGAGTGGCTTTGCACTCATGATTGTGGGTAGCCTCATGACCCTACTCACCTCACTTTTCGGCATTATTATTGGCATTGCATTTATTACTACGGGTTTCTTTATTACCCACTCACTTACAAGTAGTTCTGTAGGTGCTGAAAGTAAACAAGCTAAAGCCCACGCCAGTTCACTCTACTTACTTTTTTACTATATGGGCTCAAGTATTGTCGGCTCGGCGGGCGGTTGGTTTTGGCTACACGGCGGGTGGAATGCAATTGTAGCTTTAACCGTTGTACTTTCATTATTTGGAATATTTTTAGCGGTTTATACCACACACGCGAAAGCGCATTAATTTTTAAAGTAAAGGAAAATCACATGTCGAGTTTATTTGTTTATGGCACTTTAGGCCCGGGTCGTCCTAATGCACATATACTTGAAAATATTGGCGGACAATGGTCAGAAGGTTGGGTAAACGGAAGCTTGCGCAATGAAGGCTGGGGAGCAGATTTAGGCTATCCGGGAATTGTACTCGATGATAGTAGCAATCAAGTGCAAGGTTTTGTTTTTAGCTCAGAACAGCTAGACGCGAACTGGAAATTACTCGATGACTTTGAAGGTGAAGGCTATGAAAGAGTACCTGTGCAAGTTACTTTAAATAGTGGCGAACGTATTGATTCGTTTATCTATGTGTTGAAAACTCAATAAATCAAACAGCGTGCTGTCTTCATAAAAGCAGATAGCACGCATCTTTATATTTCACACAGTCGGCACTGTACCACCATCAATCACAAACTCAGTACCCGTAATCGCCGAAGCCCGTTCAGAGACCAAATAAGTAATCAAATCTGCCACCTCTTCAGGTTTATTTGGGCGCCCTAACGGAATTCCACCCAAAGCATTCATAATGATTTGCTTCCCACCTTCATAATTTGTTTCCGCTTCAAGTGCAAGACGCTCTGCCAAAGCCACAGCAGCTTCGGTTTCAATCCATCCCGGCGCAACGCGAACAACACGTATTCCCTTTGGAGAAATCTCTTTAGATAAACTTTTACTATATGTAGATAACGCCGCTTTTGCTGCTGCGTATGCAGTCGTTGATTCTGGTAAAGGCAGTTCTCTCTGAATGGAAGTTACATGAATAATGACACCAGAACCTTGCTCTAACATCAGAGGTATCAATGCCCGATCCAGACGAATGGCAGGCATTAAATTTAAATTAATTTCTCGCTCCCACTCTTCATCGCCCAATACAGCAAATCCGCCTGCCGGAGCAGATGAACCACCTAAAACGTGTACAACAATATCAATTTCCCCCCAGTGTTTCTGCACAGCCTGCACTACCTCGCTGCATCCTTTAGCTGTAGTTAAATCAGCTTCAATAAAATGTACATTTTGTGGTAAATCCCCTACAGGATGACGAGCAGCAGTCATGACTTCCGCACCTACCTCATGTAATGCTCTTACAACAGCGGCTCCTGTTCCTTTACTACCACCTGTTACTAACGCCTTTTTTCCTAAGAGTTGTAAAGGAAAATTCATACGGTAATCTCCAATACTTCAATTTTTTCATCGGTTAACTGGAAGGCATAATGTAAGTTGATCGGACTACCGGGGAAGTTACCTTCTACACGTGCCAAAACCACATGCTTTCCGTTCTGCATCTCTATACTCAGTGGTTCAGCATAATATTCGTATTGAGTCGAAGCTTGCTGTTTCCAGCCTAAGATAGCCTTATGGCCCATATATTCGTGTCCTTCATCGCGCACGACACCATGCTCTGTAAAACAAGCAACTACTGCTTCTGCCGTCTGCCGATCTGATTCAAAATAGTGTTGAATGATTGATGGCAATAAAATTTGGTGAGCCATATATCTAAGCCTTATGTAAATTGATGCTTTCGATTGTAGCCCTACAAGATTCTTGTTATAAGAGGGATAATATGGGATGAATTAATGCAGAAATCGGGACAATGAATAACACTAGCCTAACGGATCTAAAAGCGGTAATTGCGCTTGCCAACCACCGTAATTTTCGGTCAGCAGCAGTTGAACTCGATATGTCATCTTCAGCACTCAGCCGAAATATTGCTCAGCTAGAACATCATTTAGGGATACGCTTATTTAATCGTACAACTCGTAGTGTTTCACTGACCGAAGCAGGACTACAGTTTTTAAATCGTATTACCCCAGCCTTGGAACAAATTGATCTTGCTGTTCAAGAGACATTAGACCGTCGCGCCACTCCTTCAGGAACATTAAGAATCAATGCAGAAGAAGGTATGTCTCGGCAAATTCTGCATTCTGTAATCATTGAATATATCCGTCGCTATCCGGATGTGCGAGTTGATCTCGTTTCTGACGGAGAATTTATTGATATTGTGAAAGAAGGTTTTGATGCTGGTATACGTTTCGCCAGTACCGTCCCACAAGATATGGTTGCCATTGAAATAGGCCCTAAGCAAAGCATGGCAGTAGTTGCAACACCAGCTTATCTAAATACACATGGTATGCCCCACATACCTTCTGATTTGTTAAAGCATGAATGCATTCGCCTACGATTACCTAGCGGTAAAATTTATAAATGGGAATTTACTCAAAACAATGAATCTTTAACAGTCGATGTTTCAGGGCATCTTACAATTGATACCTATATGTTAGCCATTGATAGTGCTTTATCTGGTATTGGCTTAGCTTATACAGGCCATTGGTTTGTAGCTCCTCTCATCGAACAAGGTCGACTCATACGTGTTTTGGAAGATTGGACACCTCACTATGCGGGTCTATGTTTATATTACCCGCAAGGAAAACATCCGAGCGCTGCACTACGTGCTTTCATTGACTTAGCACGTGAACAGCGACTTATTCCTTCCTATCCCATTCTTTAAACTGTTTGCCATGATCAGATATGAGAAAACATCTAACTGCTCATTTTTTGGCTTGTAATTTTTTTAAGAAACTGTAAAATTCTCACCACATCGCCGGCATAGCTCAGTTGGTAGAGCAACTGACTTGTAATCAGTAGGTCCACAGTTCGAATCCGTGTGCCGGCACCATCATTAAACCTCATGAATATTTGATTTATGGGGTTTTTTGTTGTCTATAACTTTAGGCATAGTCTATTCATCATGTTTTGAAGAAATATACTTACCTAAAAATTTATTATAAATATGAAGTTAAAAATAAATTTCTAAAAAAATTATTATTTTAAAAACTAAATATAGTCCCTCTAATTTATTAAAAAATATAATATTAAAATAATAAATATTAAAAATATAAGATTATAATGCGCCACCAAATAGGGACCTGTTAATAGGACCTATTTATAAACTTTAATTCATTAAGATACTAACAAGGAAAAATATGAGACTCCGTTTTATTTTACCTACTTTATTTCTAGCTTTACCTTTAACTGCATTTGCTCAAGATACAGCTTCTCAAATACAAACTATTGCAAACCCACCTATTTGCTTAATTGAGGGTACTCCTTCAGCAGAGCACTATAAATCTATTAAACGTATTAAAGCCGCAAAAGGAACTTATGGGGGTTTTGAAGAAGTAAAACCTAAATTAGCCAATATTGCTCGTAAATACGGTGCAGATGTAGTGATTAATTATCACCAAAGCCAAAGATTTGGCTTCTGGCCATGGCGTATTGTTCGTCCCGTACTTACAGGTACTGCGGTGAAATGGAATACACCTGTTGATTGTGCAGCATTGGGTGGAAAACAAGTTTATTAATACAAAATGAAAAAAGCCCAACATCCTGTTGGGCTTTTTTCGTATTTCGTTACTAGGTACACTTCCTGTAATACCTCACGTCCTGATGCTTAAACTTATTATTGTTGTTTTACGTTTCGGAACTTCCTGTTCCTGATGAGTTCATCATAGGTAATTTGTAGGGTCATAGAAAGAAGTCATTTTCCCGAATGTCTGTAAGAAAAGGCTTACGAGCTTGTCAGACTATCTCTATCCTTCTTTTCTCTTCTCTATCATTTTTTCAAAGTGTTTAAGGTTGGGGCTCAGCGTATCCCAAGCATAGGCTTGGCTCACAAACACCTCTGCTCTAGGCTGATAAAGACTAGGGTCATCCAAAGTACCTGCACGTATTGAAATCATTTCAGGAGCAATTTCAGGTAAGCCAAAAAGCTGGGAACCACAAGTCGGGCAAAAAGCTCGTTTAATAGGTCGGCCAGAAGATCCTAAAGACTCAAAATATTTAAGCTCGCCACTTACTTTCAATTCAGATTGGTGAAAAAAAGCGATGGGTGCATAGGCTGAACCTGTGGCCTTCTGACAATCCCTACAGTGGCAATTAAAGCTATAACGTGGCTCTGCTTCGCTTTGGTAGCTCACCGCTCCACACAAACACGATCCTTGATATTTGGCTGACATGGCTCATCCTATTTTTTTATTGCTGTAATTTGAATATAACGTACATATCCATTTTGGTAGAGTTGTTGGCATAACTTTGCAGTCATTTGAATTTTAAAATTTGCCAACCCTCGGCTTTGATTTTGTCGTTGCTGATTTTGAATATACTGTGAAAAACCGAGTAATACTTGCTCGGATAAATCTTCAATTTGAATATCGACAAAACCTTGTTGTTCCAAGGTAGTTCTTAGCATTTTCTCATTTGGCACAGCCTCCCAAACAACGTCTGCTGCTTTGAGTAAATACCGATGCTTTTGTTCTTGTAGGGCAGTCATGTTTTGACATGAGTCGGCACGCATTAAGTAATGAAAACCTAATCGACCTTTTGAATTTAAAACTGGTGTAACCGAATCTAGAAATGAATTTAAATTGCTGTGATAAGCCGCATCAATACAGAGGACTACATCGAAGCCTTGTTTAAATTCAAATTGTTTTAAATTTAAAAATGAACCGCAGAAAATCTGACTTATTTCGGGAATAAGATTTTGAATTTTATGAACGCATTGGGCTTGTAAGTCAACTGCGCTGAGGCTTTTAGGCTGATAGTGCTGTAACCAGTGCAACAAACTTGCACCCTGTCCGCAGCCTAAATCTAAGAGATGATCTTTTGAATTTAAATTGACAGCTTGTGCCAAATGGTCAGCCAATTGGCGACAAGCTTCACGATAGTTTTGGGTATTTTTCCAAAAACCCAAATTTGTCCAAGCAAGCTCCCCATCATCTCCCAAGTTTGATGCATCAATTGCATATTTATGGGGAATGAGTCGAGAGAGAGCTGCTCGAACTTTTATTTTCACAATTTTAGTAGCCGAGTTCTGGGGCAACTTCTACCTTAGGTTTTAAACCTACAAACGGTAAAGGTGCACCTAAAATTTCAGCAATATGCATTGCAGAAGTGACTGCTGACTCTAAAATTGGCAAGCCATCGCACGACCATGAACCACAGTAAAATACTTTACGGCTTGGGTCTAAATGACGTTGTTGCAATTCTTTGTTTAAAGCAACCGTTTGCGAGTCTACAACTGCACGCGTTAAAGTCACTTTTGAAATCACTTTTTTAGGGTCAATATCAACCACTGGACGCCAAGTTTGGAATACAGGATTTTTACCCACGAGTGTTGGCTCAACCGCATTCATCCATACCGTGAATTGCTGACGTGTAAACTTACGGTCCATCATGTAGCTCAACACTGACCAGTCTTTACGGCGTGGCGGCATGACTGTCGCATCGGTATGAATCACAAGATCGCCTTGTTCAAAGCGGAATTGCTTAAGCAAGTTCATATCTTCTGCAAACTGTTCAGGATTTAAAAACTCATCGATTTTAGATGTTGGGGTTGCAACAATCACTCGATCAAATAAGTTCTGTTCACCTTGGCTGTTTTCAACCAGTACTTTTTCGCCTTGTAGTTCAACTTTCTTAATTGCCGATCCACTATGGATATCGATGCCTTTAATCAAGCTATCTACAAATGCTGGTGTGCCACCTTTCATGCGCAACAACATGTCGCCATCAGTTAAGTGACGTAAAAACTCAAGTAAGTTTTTTGCAGGCCAATCGCCAATTGTTTTTGGATTACACGTACAAATTGTATAAAGCACTGGCATAACCACACCATGCCAGAATACTTCTTCAATATCGTTCTGATTAATAAATTCAGCGAGGGTAATATCTTGATTTTTAGATTTGAAAAACTGGTGAATCGCAGTTTTTAATTGCAACATCCCTTTCACAAGACGCCAGCCATATTGCTGGATGCCTTTACGGTTATTAATAATCGGGAAATTACCAATACGGCTACGAGAAGTCGTTAACCATGTTTCCGTACGATCTTCGAATAACCAGCTACAAGACATATAAGTACGAACAGGGAAGGTTTTAATGCCTAAATGAGCAGCAAGGCTAAGTGTATTTTTCCATAAGTGAGGATTCATCACACGTAGCGGTGCATCAATAATTCCACCATCGAACTCAATGCTATGGCTATCCATTCCCCGGCCAGGAAGTGCTTCAAATATCGTGATCGTATGCCCTGCATCTTTCAGAATTCTTGCTGCCGCAAGCCCTGCCATTCCACTGCCAATAATTGCGATATTCAAAATGATGTCCCATTTTTCGAGAATTTTTTTGATTATCACTCATACCCTAAAAAAACACCGTATTAAAAACTACCAGATTTTTATTTTTTGCATCAATTTATATAGAAAATATTTAACAGCTCACTCGTCTCATTTTTTATATTTTTTTACAAAACCAGAGAACTCTATAAGACCTTATATTTTTTAAAAATTTAAAAAAAATCTTTTAAATAAAATAAGATAATTTAACTATATTTATATCATTTGTTTTACAAGCATCTTTTTTTAATATATTATTAACTCATAATAATGAGAAGCAAATCACACAAAACAATGCCGAAACAACAATGCAAACCATCATAAAAATAGAAACTTTACAGCGAAAAAGCCCGCTATTCATACTTGATAGCGGGCTTTTTATTACTTTGCTTTTAGAGCTTAATTAAATGCCATTTAGCAATTTAAGCTTCTTGCATAATTGAACCGAATTTTCCACGATTAAAATCATTAATCGCTTCCATAATCTCAGCTTTGGTATTCATTACGAATGGACCATAACCTTCGATTGGTTCATTGAGTGGTTGGCCAGTTAACACTAAGAATTTGGTATCTTCTTCTGCATTCAAACTAAACTCAACACCCTCACGAGACAAAATCGCAACGGTTTTACCTTCAAGACGATTTGCATCATTGACCACAACTGCGCCATCTAATATCACAACAAGCGTAGTGTGACCTTCAGGTACATAAAGGGTATGTTTTTGGCCTTTAGCCAATTTAGCATCCCATACATTTAATGGACTAAATGTCGTTGCTGCACCTTTTGCATCTGCATATTCACCAGCAATCACACGCAAATGACTACCGTGCTCGTCTAGTGCAATGTCTGGAATATCTTTCGCTTCTATTGCTTGGTATTTTCCAGGCGTCATTTTTGAATGAGCAGGTAAATTGACCCACAATTGCACCATTTCAAAAAGACCACCATGCTCTGCAAATTCAGGAGAATGGAACTCTTCATGCAACACGCCTGCACCCGCAGTCATCCATTGCACATCACCAGTTTTAATGGTTCCGCCGCCACCGCTTGAGTCTTTATGAGTCACTTCACCTTGATAGGCGATTGTCACTGTTTCAAAGCCACGGTGTGGATGCGAGCCTACACCTTGCTGTTCGGTCGTTGGTGAGAAGTTATAAGGCGCTGCATAATCGAGTAACAAAAATGGGCTTAGGGTTTGGCCTAAACGGTCATAAGAGAACAGGTTATATACAGGGAAACCATCACCCACCCAATGCATGTGGTTATTTTGATATGCACCAAGAAATTTCTTCATCTGATCTCTCCTATATATGTAGGATTTTCTTGAACTGAGATTGATTTTACGCCTCAATAATTGCAGTTTATAGATCAGGATTAGCAACACATTATTTCATCTATGAGACAATCATAAAGTTTGAGTTATTCTTTTTAAGATCGTCCTATTTTTAAAATTCTTAATCCTATTTTTTAGACTTAATCACGACAACAAACTCATCTAGCATAATTTTAGGCACTGATGACCTACATAATAATTTTTGATTATTTATTTTGATAACACGAGGAAATAAAAAATGGCTCAAGATTACGTACGTTTAGACAAGGATAATGCTGCGGTTCTTTTAGTTGACCACCAAGCAGGTTTACTTTCTTTAGTTCGAGATATCGATCCAGACAAATTTAAAAATAATGTATTAGCACTTGCAGATGCTGCGAAATATTTTAATTTACCGACTATTCTTACCACGAGTTTTGAAAACGGTCCAAACGGTCCTTTAGTTCCAGAATTAAAAGAGCTTTTTCCAGATGCGCCTTTTATTCCACGTCCTGGTCAAATCAATGCATGGGACAATGAAGACTTCGTAAAAGCGGTCAAAGCGACAGGTAAAAAACAACTGATTATTGCTGGTGTAGTCACTGAGGTTTGTGTGGCATTCCCCGCTTTATCTGCTCTCGCAGAAGGTTTTGAAGTGTTTGTGATTACTGATGCTTCTGGTACTTTCAATGAATTAACCCGTGATGCTGCTTGGGACCGTATGTCAAAAGCAGGCGCTCAGCTGATGACTTGGTTTGGTATGGCATGTGAGTTACACCGTGACTGGCGTAATGATGTGGAAGGTCTAGGTGCACTCTTCTCAAATCATATTCCTGATTATCGCAACCTGATGACCAGCTATAGTTTTAATACATCGCAAAAATAAGCTGAATTGTTAAGATTAGAGTGCCTAAGCGCTCTAATCTTAAATTTAAATGGATTGATCTGACATTGATAAGCTCTTTTGATGATTTTTATTATTTTTATTTGGTCGTAAAACACGGCGGCTTTAGTGCGGCCAGTGAAGCCGAAAATATTAGTAAATCCAAGCTCAGCCGACGCATTATTGATCTTGAAAATAAATTTAATGTGAGCCTCATTCAAAGAACAACCCGCCATTTTAAAGTGACCGATTTAGGTCAAGAATTTTATGAGGAATGCTGCAAAGTTATTGCTCAAGTTGAATGTGCAGAAAACGTTTTGTTAAAACAAAAAAGTGAACCGCAAGGGGTAATAAAAGTAAGCTGCCCACCTTTAATGATGCATTTTCAAATTAGAAAAATTTTAAATCAGTTTTTAAAAACCTACCCTAAAGTTGAAATATCGCTTGAGCTGACGAGCCGTCGAGTAGACATTCTGCATGATGATATCGACCTCGCCATTCGTACCAATTTCGAACCGAATGAAGATTCAAATTTAATTGTTCGTGATGTGATTAAAACTGACCATTGCCTAGTGGCTTCGCCTGAATTACTGCAAGGTCGCACCATCGAGAATTATTCCGAATTACAGGAATTTCCAAGTATTAGCTTAGGGACTCAAAAGCAAAATTACATTTGGCATTTATGCAATATCCGCAACGGTGAATCGGTTGATATCCCTTATCAACCACGAATCAAAAGTAATGATTTGGCAGGTGTCTACTATGCCGTGATGGATGGTTTAGGTATTGCCGACCTTCCCTTTTTAACTGTCGAATCTGAAATTCGTAAAGGCACACTGGTTCATATTCTTCCTGACTGGAAGTCTAATATTGGTATGCTACAACTGGTTTATGTGTCCCGAAAAGGACAACGCCTTGTGGTCGAAAAACTCATTGAAACACTGATAGAAGAACTCAGACGTTTACCAGAAAGCCATGAAGGATACCTACCGACTTAAATAAAAAACCGGTCATGAATGGGCATGACCGGTTTTTTGTGACACATCACATACAGCATAACTGTATGTTTTCGTTCAGAACAAAACGAACTCGTTTGGTTCCTTACTCAGATAAGTCTACGCAGAGGTATTTCATTTCAACATATTCTTCGATGCCGAATTTTGAACCTTCACGGCCTAGACCTGACTGTTTTACGCCACCAAACGGAGCAACTTCATTTGAAATTGCGCCTGTGTTAATGCCGACCATTCCGTACTCAAGTGCCTCACCCACTCGCCATTGACGCGCTGTGCTTTGAGTAAATAAATAAGCAGCTAAACCAAACTCGGTATCGTTCGCCATTGCCACTGCTTCATCTTCAGTTTTAAAGCGGAATAGCGGTGCAAGCGGACCAAAAGTTTCTTCTTTAGACACTTTCATGTCTTGAGTTACGCCAGTTAAAACTGTTGGCTCAAAGAATGTGCCACCAAGTGCCGAGCGTTGACCACCAATACGAACTGTTGCGCCTTTCTCGGTTGCATCTGCAATATGAGACTGAACTTTTGCAATCGCATCTTCATCAATTAAAGGCCCTTGAGTTGAACCTTCTTGACGGCCATCACCAACTTTAAGCTTAGATACAGCTTCAACCAGACGCTCTGCCAATGCATCGTAAATACCGTCTTGAACATAAATACGGTTAGCGCAAACACAGGTTTGACCGCTGTTGCGATATTTACTTGCCATAATGCCCTGAACAGCTTGTTCAAGATTGGCATCGTCAAATACCACAACTGGTGCGTTACCACCAAGTTCAAGTGAAAGCTTTTTAATGGTTGGCGCACATTGTTGCATCAAGATACGGCCCACTTGGGTTGAACCTGTGAAGCTTAACTTACGAACAATATCGCTTTCGCATAGGGTTTTGCCGACTTCAACCGCATCACCACTAATGTTAATTAAAACATCCGCTGGTAAACCCGCTTGTAAAGCCAATACTTCAAGCGCATAAGCGGTTAACGGAGTTTGCTCTGCTGGTTTAACCAACATTGAACAACCCGCAGCAATCGCTGGACCGGCTTTACGCGTAATCATGGCAGCTGGGAAGTTCCACGGCGTAATTGCCGCAGTTACCCCAATCGCTTGTTTAATCACGAGCAAACGTTGATTTGGCAAGGTAGGTGTTAAGACTTCACCATCAATACGGCGTGCTTGCTCGGCAAACCAGCGTATGAATGATGCTGCATAACCAATTTCACCACGTGCTTCTGCCAATGGTTTACCTTGCTCAGCTGTTAAAATTTGAGCCAGATTTTCTTTGTGCTCAAGCATGAGGTTGTACCATGCCAATAGCACATCAGCACGAGCCAAAGCAGTTTGCTTTTTCCAAGCAGCTTGCGCTTTTGCTGAACGATTAATTGCGGCTTCAACCCCTGCACGGTCATAGGTTTTTACCCATGCCAAAGTTTCACCCGTAGCAGCATCATTTACCTCGACATAGTCATTTGATGCAGGTGCTTCTAATGAGATATCAGGATGTTTTAATAAATACTGCAAATTATTTTGAATCATGCAGATTGCTCCATTGCTTTTGCACTACCTGCTTTTAGTGTCGCAAAACCTTGTTTCAAGATATCAAGACCTTGACGGAATTGCTCAGCAGGAATGGTTAATGGATATAAGAAACGAATTACATTACCGTATTTACCACAAGTAAGAAGTAACAACCCGTTTTCCATTGCATAGTTTTGTACAACTTTTGCTTGTTCAGCTGTTTCAAGTTCTACCGCAACCATTGAACCCAATGCACGAATATCAGTTACTACGTCACCTGTTGCTTGCTGAATATCTTTAAGTGCAACAACCAACTCAGCACCTAATTCATTTGCACGGTCGCATAGGTTTTCTTCTTCAATTGCATCAATTACCGCGTGTGCAGCTGCAACCGCAATCGGGCTACCTGCGTAAGTACCACCTAGTCCACCTGGGTTTGGTGCATCCATTACTTCTGCACGGCCAACAACACCTGAAATTGGGAAACCGCCGCCCAAGCTTTTCGCCATCGTAATGAGGTCTGCTTTAGTCTCGTAATAGTTCATTGCGAACAATTTACCAGTACGAGCAAAACCTGATTGCACTTCGTCAGCGACAAGTAAAATACCGTGCTTGTCGCAAATTGAGCGTAAACGTTTTAAGAATTCAGCTGGCACAACATTAAAACCGCCCTCACCTTGTACTGGCTCAAGCACGATTGCTGCAACATCATGTGGTGCAATATCTTCACTGAAAATATCTTCAACGCTTTCAATTGCCGCGTCTACTGAAATACCTTTAGCAGGCACAGGGTAACGTGCGTGGAATACACCCGCTGGCATTACACCGAAATCACGTTTGTAAGGTGCTGTTTTACCCGTCATTGCCATAGTCATGAATGAACGACCGTGGAAACCATTACCAAAAGTGATAATGCCGTGACGACCTGTATAACAACGAGCAATCTTCACCGCATTTTCAACTGCTTCTGCACCAGTTGTGAAAAAAGCTGACTTGGCAGAACCAGCAATTGGCGCGCGCTCATTAATACGCTCAGCTAAAGCTACATAGCTTTCATATGGTGTAACTTGATAGGCAGTATGCGTAAATTTAGTAAGTTGTTCAGTCACCGCTGCAATCACTTTAGGGTGGCGATGGCCTGTATTTAAAACCGCGATACCACCAGCAAAGTCGATAAATTGGTTGCCTTCCTTGTCCCAAAGCGTAGCATTTTCAGCTTTTTCCGCATACCACTGACACATCACGCCTACACCACGTGGAGTTGCTTGCTGTTTACGTGCGTTAAGTGCAGAATGTTGATTATCCATTTGATTCCCTCATATTTTCATCATCAGTTGCAGCTTTGGTTTTTTGCATCCTGTGCTTAATTTTCAGGGTGCTTTACAACGACTGCCTATGCATGTAATTTCGCTCGTCTGGTGCCAACTGACGAGAGCCACTTTTTAACTGTAGGAGAGAGCCAATTGCGTAGTTTACTTGGAGATCATTTGCTGCAACGACTCCAACAGGACACTGAAGGGAAACTACATCAACGCCTTTTCCGTTGCCTGCGTGGTGCCATTATTGATGGAGTCATCCAACCCAAGACCCGTCTACCTGCATCACGCGACTTAGCCAGTGAAATTCATGTTTCAAGAAATACAGTGCTTACTGCCTATGAACAACTACAAGCTGAAGGCTACTTAGAAGCTCGTACGGGACATGGCACTTGGGTTGCCGAAAAATTACCAGAGAGTTTTTTAAATACACAAAATAAGAAAAAAGTGGTTTCAAGTCCGAAAGCTCAAAGCTCTTATGCTTTATCACAGCGTGGTTCCAACTTATTGGGTTATGCTGCAGCTTCACCACACCAATGGGGAGCTTTTGTGCCGGGAGCACCCGATGTGACTGAGTTTCCGCATCATATTTTTAGTCGCATTCAAGCACGTTTAAGCCGTGAACCAGATATTAACCGTCTTATTTACAGCAATGCGGGTGGATGTATTGAACTTAGAAGTGCGTTGGCAGATTACTTACGCGTTGCACGTTCGGTTCAGTGCGATGCGGACCAGATTATTATTACCGAAGGCATTCACCAAGCGATCGACTTAGTCTCTCGTGCCCTTAGCGATATGGGAGATAAAATCTGGATTGAAGATCCCGCTTATTGGGGAATGCGTAATACGTTACGTATTAATGGTCTTGATATTCAGCCGATGCCTGTCGATGCTGAAGGCATTATTCCTGAAGAAAATCCAGCGGTTCCGCCTAAACTCATTTTTGTCACACCTTCACATCAATATCCGCTTGGCTCACATTTAAGTCTTGATCGTCGCAGACAATTGATTCAAATCGCACGTCAGCACAATAGCTGGATTGTCGAAGATGACTATGACAGTGAGTTCCGTTTCTCGGGCCAGCCCTATCCAGCTTTACAAGGCTTAGAGAATGATGCACCTGTGCTATATATGGGCACGTTTAGTAAAACCATTTATCCATCCTTAAGAATTGGTTATTTGGTCGTACCTAAACCACTTTTTTCACCACTACGTATCGTGGCAGCCGAGCTTTATCGTGGGGGCCATTTGCTTGAGCAAAAAGCCCTCGCTGAATTTATTCGTGAAGGCCATTATGAAGCCCATATTCGCCGTATGCGCCTACTTTATGGCAAACGCCGTGACTACTTGGTGAGTTTAATTCAACGTTACCTTGGCCCCGAATTTATTCATGAATATGATGAAGCCGCGGGGTTACATCTGGTTTTAAAACTGCCAAACGCTTGCGATGATGTCGCGATTGCGGCGACTGCGCTTGAACGTGGTGTTAAAGTTCGTCCACTGTCTCAGTACTACATGCAGTCGCATGCACATGCCGAACGTGGATTGCTCATGGGCTTTGCATGCGTAAATGAAAAAGACATGGTGATGGCTTTTGGCGTCTTGCTCCAATGCTTACGTGAAGCAGGTGTACCTACGCTGAATTAACGGTTGTCTATTATTAAGACAAATAAAAAAAGAGCCTGATTGTGAGGCTCTTTTTGTTTAAAGATTCTAAACTAACTTTTCTTCATGGCTGTGAGTTAAATGAGTCGCTCTACGATCTTTACCCCAACCCAATTTTTCGGACAACAATCCGAAGAACACAATAATGCCGAACAATGCTGTAGTGTAAATCACTTCTTTAAAGTAGGTGCCTTCAATCAACATGGTAAGAATTGCACCAATAATTGCAAAGATCACCACGTATGTTAGATAAGGGAACATCCACATTTTAAAGTCAATTTTTACGCCTTCCGCTTCAAGTTTCTTACGCATACGAAGCTGAGAATATGCAATGGTCAGGTATACATACAGTGTTGCTGCACCAGTCGTTAGCATGAAAAAGTCATAAACATTCATACTCTCGGTTGCAGTTAAAATTACTGCAATCACTGAGAAGAAGCATGACACAATCACCCCAACCCAAGGGCTGCTTTTACTGTTTACAGAACCAAAACTTTTCGGTGCATCACCACGTTTAGCTAAAGAGAACAACATACGTGAACATGTGTAAAGTGCTGAGTTAAAGCAACTACATACCGATGTTAAAACCACAAAGTTAACGATATGGCGCGCACCCGGAATGCCAAGGGCAGACAGAGTCACACTATAAGTACCCCAAGTTGAATCTTTCAAAAGTTCATTGTTGTGGGGAATCAAACATACCGCAACGAACATTGAGCCGACATAGAATAAAATAATTCGCCAAACCACCGAGTTCGATGCCTTACGAATTTCTTTAGATGGGTTTGCCGATTCTGCTGCTGCTACAGTCACAATTTCAGCGCCAATATAGGCGAACATGACCCCAAGCAAGGCGGTAATAACGGATGAACCACCATTAGGCATAAAGCCTTGAGAAGTTAGGTTACTAATACCAGAAGCAGCCGGATTGCCCCAAGGCCACAAATGCATGATGGCTAAACTACCAATCACAAGGAAAATAACAATCGCGATGACTTTAATGAGCGCAAACCAGAACTCAAACTCGCCATAGTTTTTCACGTTTTGCAAATTAACGACAACAAGTGCACCAATCACCACGACCATATAGGCCCAGATCGGTATAAACGGGAACCAGTTGTTTAGAATTTTACCTGCAACATAAGCTTCCCACCCCATGAGCATTGCCAAAGTACACCAGTACAACCAGCCAATTGAAAACCCTGCCCAACGACCAATTGCACGATCCGCATAGGTTGAAAAAGAGCCACTATCAGGATTTAAAACGGCCATCTCGCCTAACATACGCATGATGAACCAAACGAGTAAACCACCTAATGCGTAGGTTAGAAATACCACAGGGCCGGTGTTGTAGATAATACTGCCTGAGCCAACAAACAGAGAACCGCCAATAACCCCAGCAATCGAGATCATGGTGAGGTGGCGTGATTTAAGTCCATGTTTTAAACTTTGGGAGTGATTGGCTTCAGAACCATTTTGATGAGCTGCCATATCATTTTCCTTAATATATGGAGGATATCGGCTAGTCTCGGAAATCCTCCGAAGCCAAAAAATATCCCCTAAAAATTTAGCCGTTCTGCCCAATTCCTAAAACAGAAAATTCACTGAGCTTATCCGGCGCTTCCGTATGCATACTTCCAATAGCTTTAATTTGTCGTTTCGGCACTCAAGAAACGAGAGCCATTTTTGTAATAAAAGAGAGAGCCAATTGCAAAATTTATACGCAAAATTGGCCCTTTTTGTAGCGGATACTGCTAAATGGCTTTTTGTTTTTATTTTAATCAGATTGAAAATCTTTAGTTCTGTTCAGAGATTAACAACGCTTTTGTGCCTGTTTGCAACGCTCTAAATATATGTTTCTGGTCAGCTGGATAGCAAATATAGTCTCCAACACCAAGCTCTACCGCTTCATCAATTAAACCCACCAAAGCTTTCCCTTCAATCACAATAATATGCTCTACAGAACCAACTGGATGTGGCTCTGAAAGCCGGTCTTCACCCGGCTCCACAATCAATAAATAAACATCACGGCGCGCATGAGGCGGACAAGTCGCAAGCAAAATTGCTTTGTAATTAGCAATCTCTGAGCTCACTGTTGGACCATCGCCACAGCGAATGACTTGTACCTGATTGCTCGGTTCTTCCATCAAACGTGCAAATGGAATATTTAACGCCACACAAAGTGCCCATAAGGTTTCAATGCTTGGGTTACCTTGGCCTGCCTCTAATTGTGAAAGTGTAGACTTTGCAACGCCTGCACGACGGGCAACCTCTGCCAATGAAAGCCCTGCTCTTTGGCGTTCACGCGTTAAACCTTTGGCAATAATTTCAATTGGCTGAGACATTCATTCTATCCGTTCTATAAAAAAAACGATCGTTCGTTTTGACAAAACAATCAGACTTATTCATTATAATGGAAAAACGTTCGTTATATCATGCTATGACTACATACGCTCTCATTAAAAAACTCAGTAAAGACACAACTCGCTCGATTTTCTTTGTGTGTCTAGCGACGAGTGTCGTTGGTATGTCTTTAGGTTCACTCGCCGCAAGTTATGGCTTAGCACTCTGGATTCCGCTTTGTCTATCCGTATTTGTGCTCGCAGGAACTGCTGAATTTATTTTTATTGGATTCTTGGCTGTAGGAGGTAGCCCAATTGCGGCTGCTATTGCAGGACTACTCGTCAATTTAAGGCATTTACCTTTTGGTATTGCGGTCAATGAACTGATTCGAGGCAAATATTCTCAATATTTTGGGTCTCACATCATGAACGACGAAAGCGTTTTGTTTGGCATGGCACAGCCCGATTTCGAAACGAAAAAGGCTGCGTACTGGTTATGTGGAATAGGCATCATGTTCAGTTGGCCGCTCGGTGTAACAGCAGGTTATTTTATTGGAAGCGCTATTCCAGACCCGAAAACTTTTGGTTTAGATGCCATTTTCCCAGCCATTTTAATTGCATTTACTTTTAATGCTTTAAAGAATAAAACCACTCGAAAAGCTGCATTTGCTGGATCAACTTTAGCGCTGATCACCACGCCCTTTTTAGCTTCAGGACTTCCAATTCTGATTTCACTTTTTGGCTTAATATTTGGTAGAAAGAAATGAGTCAACAATTACTCATTATTTTAGGTATAGGTTTGTTAGCACTTGGAACCTATGGTATTCGCTTTGCTGGTTTTCACTTAGGTGCCAAGTTTAATTTTTCTGAAAAATACCAAGTTTTACTCTCAAACGGCGCAACGGTCTTGCTCTGTGCAATTGCTGTGACGACGACATTTTTTGAAGGTCAAAATTTCGCGGGTTTCGCACGAATATTTGGGGTGGCCCTAGCACTGTTCTTAGTTTGGAAAAAAGTACCACTTTTATTGGTGATTTGCTTAGCAGCTGCGAGTACGGCAATTATACGTTTGCTTGGGATTGAGTAATAAAAAAGGCGAGATAAACTCGCCTTTTTCGAAACTTTAATTAGAACGGTAAATCGTCGTCTAAATCAGCTGGTGCAGACGCTGGTTGTTGTGGCGCTTTAGGAGCGAAACCACCACCTTGTGGGCTGTTGCCACCATTATTACCAAAACCACCTTGGCTACCATAACCACCGCTGTTTTGGCCGTAGCCGCCACCTTGGTTGTTATTGTTTTGATAACCATTACCACCTTGTTGAGGTGCGTTAAAACGTGGTTGATTAAAATCATTACCACCAGCGAAACCTTGTTCACCTTGTTGACGAGCATCTAACATTTGCATCTGGTCGCCACGGATTTCTGTTGTATAACGCTCTTGGCCATTTTGGTCTGTCCACTGACGCGTACGTAATGAACCTTCAATATAAACCTTAGAACCTTTACGTAAGAACTGCTGAGCAATTTCCCCTAAACGGTTATGCAAAACAATACGGTGCCATTCTGTTTGTTCTTTACGTTCACCGGTATTTTTATCAGTCCAAGCTTCACTTGTCGCGATTGAAAATTGGGTCAACGAGCCCCCATTTGGAAAAGTTTTTGTTTCAGGATCACGACCCAAAGTACCAACCAAAATAACCTTATTTACACCACGCATTAGCTGTCTTCATCCTATACATTTCTATGTTTTACTTTATAAGAGTTATGCTTAAATGGCTACCTCTTTACCGAACAACTGCGTTAAATCACGTCGCGCAGCATCATCTAGAGACTGTTTATCGACTTTAATATAAGCAACTTGCTGGTCAGGCATCACCACAACTTCTTCAATACCACGAATTGCCAATAGCTGTGTGGTCCACTCATTCACCTGTTGCACTTGCGGCAATGGCAACACAATCGATGACAAATACCGCGGCTGAGCTAAACCAAAACTAATTAGCAACCATATTATAGCAATCCCTGCCAAGACACTCCATCCAATCGCAGTATTATGTAACATCAATAATTGACCACCTAACGTGCCACCAAAAAAAGCGCCTAAAAATTGACTACTGGCATTTACCCCCATAGCAGTGGCTTTTGACTGGATTGGAGCAGACTTCGACAACCAAGAAGGTAATAAAGCTTCCATCACATTAAATGCAATAAAGAAAATACCTAGACCGGCAAGTAATACATATTTTGATTGATAACCAAATATCAGTAATAGTAAACCTGCAATAATGCCTGTAATAGCTGTTAAGAAAATCCCGCGCATTTTGCGATATTTTTCAGCAATAATAATGCTTGGAAATGCAAAGAACAGACTAATGACTAACAGTGGTAAATACACCAGACCATGGCTCGCCAGAGGAATATGGGCAAACTCAATGAGTTGTGAAGGCACATAAATAAACATGGCGGTCAGCAATAAATGCAATGCAAAAACCGAAACGTGTAAACGGTTTAAATCACCCATTTGAATAACTTGCCTAAGCTGCGCCATGTAGCCTTGCTGATAATTACGATGATGACGAGTTACTTTAGGTACGAGCAATAACATCAAAATCGCGATTAAGCCCATAATGGTCGTCACAAAGAACAAACCAGAAATACCGACAAGGCTTGTGAGCCAAGGCCCAAGACTAAACGCCACGACAAAAGACAGGCCAATACTCATGCCCATTGCAGCCATGGCTTTAGTACGCTGTTCTTCACGCGTCACATCGGCTAAAAGCGCCATGACAACTGCCGAAACTGCACCCGCGCCAGCGATAGCACGGCCAATAATCACGCCATAAATCGTGTCAGATAACCCCGCAATTGCACCACCAATGGCAAAGAGTAATAGTCCAAATACCACCAGTGGTTTACGGCTAAAACGGTCTGCTAGTAAGCTAAATGGAATTTGTAAAATCGCCTGACTTAAGCCGTAAACGCCCACAGCCAAACCAATGAGTGCTGGAGTCGCATATTGATATGACTGTCCAACTACAGAAAAGACAGGAATAATCATGAACAAGCCCAACATGCGTAGCGCGAAAATACTACTTAAGGCAAAAGTTGAGCGACGTTCCAAAGCATTCATCATATCAATACACGTTATCAAACTAGGTAAATTATAAGCCGATTCGTTTCTAAAAATACGGGACACCTTATTTAAAATAACGATTTGGGCTTAAAAAAATAAAGAGGCATTTAGCCTCTTTATTCTATCGAAGTTTGCTGAAAATTAGCTTAAGGCGACTGTTGCTCGCGCTTTGAATATTGAATTGAAGCAATAACAGCCCAAACAATGAACGCTACACCAATTAAACCTGTGACAACTTCAGGTACATGTACGCCAGTACCACTTGCAATCATAATGAATGCTAAAGCACCAATTGCATAATGCGCGCCATGTTCCAAGAACACATAGGCATCTAGTGTGCCTTTTTCTACAAGGTAAACTGTCATTGAACGGACAAAAATAGCACCGATTGCAAGACCGAGCATAATCACGACCACGTCGCTGGTAATCGCAAATGCACCGATTACGCCATCAAAACTGAATGATGCATCTAATACTTCAAGATATAAGAAACCACCTAAACCTGCTTTCACCACACCAGAAGCAGCACCTGATCCATCTTGTAATACAGCATTACCATTTTCATCAATTTCAGGCTCACCACCTAATAAATGACTGAGTACTTCAACGCCAATATAAACCACAATGCCCCAAATACCTGCCATGACCACAGCTAAGCGGTGAACTTCATCCACATAAGCAGCCATCACGATTAAGGCAATCAAAGCCAGAAATACAGACATTGCCGGTACGCTTGCCAAGCTTGCAAGTTTAGATTCAAGCCATCTAAACCAATGGGTTTCTTTTTCGTCATCAAAAAAGAAGTTTAAGAACACCAGTAATAGGAATGTTCCACCAAAAGCTGAAATTTCAGCATGGTGTGCCATTAAACGATCAGAGTAAGTTTTCGGATCATTGAGTGCCAATTTAGCCACTTCAATAACACCCATATCTGCAGTCACTGCAACAATTACAACAGGGAAAACTAAACGCATACCAAAAACGGCGATTAAAATACCTACCGTTAAAAAGATCATTTTCCAGAACGGGTCCCAATTACGTAGAACCGATGCATTTACGACAGCGTTGTCAAAAGATAAAGAGACCTCCATTACAGCTAAAATTGCTGTAATTGTTAAAGCTTTAAGCATGGTAGACACGCCGGCTTCAGGTCCGTGGGTAAAACCCCAATACGCGGATAGTGCTAAACACACCACCGTAAAAAATATCGAAAATCGGAAATGCTTCATGGATCAGACCTATACCAAGAATAAATTTAATCTTTCTTAAAAACCGCGGCTATTATATCGATAATTAACCACAAAACGATGATGTTTTGTGCCGTTATTCAATTTCCTTTATCTGTATGTTTAATAAAGAAATTTATAACATTTAATTAACTCATTAATCGTATTAAATATTTTCTTGCGATATATCTATCATTATTATTTTTGTATTTTAAAATTGATTTAAAATCCGGTTTAGCTATCTTATTTTAAATGGAATGTTTTATGCTTTTTTCTCAAGAACTTTGGCAACGTAATTTAAATTTATACCAAAAAATTCTCGACCTGCCTTTTAATCAAGAACTTGCTAACGGTACTTTAGATAAAGAAGCTTTTTGTCATTATGTCATTCAAGATGCCCAATATTTAGTAGCTTATGGCCGTGTGCTTGCTGTTGCAGCTGCGAAAGCTTTCGAGGCTGACGATATCATGCAATTTTCAGATGCCGCTAAAATTGCAATTGTGGTTGAGCGCAGCTTGCATGATGACTTCATGAAAAACTTTGGTGTCACAAAAGAAGAATTTAAAAATACGCCGTTGACCTTGGCAGGCCATCATTACACTTCATTTTTGACCGCAACTGCTTGGTCTGAGAGCTACCCTGTCGTACTTGCAGCATTGTTACCTTGCTTCTGGATTTATGCCGAAGTGGGTAAAGATATTGTGAATAAATCAATTCCTAACAACCCTTACCAAGTATGGATTGATACTTACGCTGGTGAAGAGTTCCATACAGCGGTTCGTAATGTGATTGCGACAGTAGATAAAGTTGCAGCACGTTGTGATGCAGACACTTTAGAAAAAATGCATGCCGCTTACACCATGGGTGCAAAACTTGAATGGTTGTTTTGGGATAGTGCCTACCACCAAAGACAATGGTTAGGTTTGGACCAGATCTAAATCAAGATGAGGCTCTGACTATTTACTTCGTTAAATGGTCAGCCTTAAATTTAACTTTGAAACCACTGCCAGCCGTAAATCAAACCTGCCGCAGCGACCACCCAACATAGAGTTGCCAGTCCTAGACATGACCACATCGACATACGCGTTGCCAGCACATAAACAGCAACTAAATAAATGGCATAGGGAATAAGTGACCATAGGCCAAACAGAGCCGTTTTTTGTAACGCCTCCACCCCTTTTTGCTGGTAAACAATCACGTGGGCAATCAAAGCGAATGTAGGAAAAAGTGGGACCAACCCTGCAATATAAAAGGCCTTACTTTTCGATAAAATTGAAATGATGAGGACAACCCCGGCCCCCAACATACACTTTAAAAATAACGCCCACATATTTAATCTAGATCCAACGCTTAACTATAAACTTCAATATCGTGCAGTTTGACTAAAGATACTTAAACCACAATCTGCTTGTGCTAAACGTCATCTGCAACCTGCCTATGATTATAAATGAATGTTTTTGCAAGAGAGTGGATAGATGATGCAAAACAACAGGTTTTGCAGATGACAATGGTTTTGGTTACTTTTGCCAAAACAAAAGTAACAGAATTAGCTGATAGTATCTAATCTCACGGATTAAAGCTCCGTCGTGAAATTAAAAGTATTACCTAGATTTCAGCTCATCATAAAAAATTAACAGCGACTAAAGCAATCAATGCTGGAACTGCCTGAATATAAATAATCTTTTTACTGGCAGTCAGCCCGCCATAAATACCAGCAATCAGTACACAACCTAAAAAGAAATTGGCAATAGATGTCGCAAATGGTGCATCTGCCAATAAAGACCAGAATAACCCTACTGCTAAAAAGCCATTATAAAGACCTTGGTTTTGTGCCATTACTTTAGTGAGTTTTGCTTTTTCGGCATTATTTCCAAAGGCTTTCATGCCATAAGGTTTGTCCCACAAAAACATCTCTAATACTAAAATATAGACATGTAATATTGCGATAAGCACAATTAAAATTTGTCCGATCATACAATTTTCCTTTTTATTTTAAAGATATGAAAAAAGATCAGTCTCTCGACTGATCTTTTAGTATTTTACGGCTTTAACAACACTTTGCCTTGACGAGCACCTTGCGTTGCGCTTTGAGCGGCAGTTTTAATCTCATCAAAACTAAATACACCTTCTACGGGCAAGATTAATTTTTTCTGGGTCGCTAATGTTAATAGCTCAACAATCAGTTCTTTTTTACGAGCAGCTGGCATTTCTTTATTAACCACACTCGCCCAGAATCCTTTTACTGTCGCTTGTTTGAAAATTAAATCACCCGATGAAATCTGCATGGTTTCACCTGTCATACTACCAAACGAAACGAGCAAGCTATTTTCACTGAGTAAGTGCAACATTTCACCACTTGCGGTTCCACCAATCGAATCTACACCAGCAATCAGAGGTTGGTCACCGTGAATCTGTTTAACTTGTTCTTTCCAGTTAGGTTGATCGGTCGCCACAACATGTTGAATACCTAAAGCTTGCATTTCTGCAATTGCATCCGTACGACGAACCAGATTAATCACAGGTAAACCACGTGCCTGTGCAATCATCGCAACTGTTTTACCGACTGCACCGTTCGCCGTGTTTTGGATTAACCATTGACCTGGTTGAACGTTAACAAAATCTAAAAGCATCAGGGCACTAATTGGCATACCAATGAGCTGTGCTGCTGTTTCGTCATCAATTTCATTATTAAGTGGAATAAGTCCTTGAGCAGGTGCAATAAAGTACTCAGCCCAACTGCCATGCACAGCTGCCACTGCAATACGTTGACCTACCTGTATATGTTCAACGCCTTCGCCCAACGCATCTACAATACCAACTGCTTCACTACCGCCAATCGCAGGTAAAGTCGGCTTATAGCCATAGCTTCCGCGGACTGTCCATACATCATGATTATGAATTGGAGACATGATGGTTTTAATACGCACTTCGCCTGCTTTTGGTTCTGGCTTTGGCATATCCGCCTGCTCTAAAACGTCTACAGGTTCGCCAAAATTACGATGGATAATACTTCGCATGCTTTATTCCTCTATCGGTTTTATGAGTTGTTGGGTGGTTTCAAGGGCTAGATGGAGATGTGCTTTGTCTTGCGACAATTTTGTAAGTAAAGCAGCACCTAACCATAACTGGTACATGACTTGCGCAGTTTTTAAAGGCTCAATATGTTTTGGAATTGACCCTTCTTGCTGTCCTTCTTTGAGTAGCAAAGCCAGACGCTGCGTTAGTTTGTACACACCGTCATTGAGAATTTGACGCATATCTTCTGATAAGTCCGAAACCTCGGCTGCCAATTTCACAATCAAACAATTTTCAGCCCAACTGCCATTTACCGGATCATCAATCCACGCCCGCCACAATGCCATTAAACGGGCATGGGCGCTTCGCTCGCTGTGCTGCCAGAGTTGTTCCACACGGACTTTATAATCAGCCATATATTGTTCTAACAATGCACAGCCAAATGCCTCTTTCGAAGCAAAGTAGTGATAAAACGAACCCTTAGGTACGTCACAAGCCTTTAAGATTTCTTGCAAACCAACACCAACAAAACCTTTATGTAATACCAGCTCAAAGCTGGTATCTAAAATGTGTTGTCGGGTAGTTTCACTTTTATTTAATCGTTTCATGCACACATCATAAACAACTATTAGACCAGTCGTCTAGTAAAGTTATGTTGCTGGTTAAAATTTGTCTAGAGTAGAAATCTGAACTAAGGAATGTTAAAAATACAACCTGCTTATTTAAACAAATTTTGTCGATTGTCGTTTAACCGTCACAATTTGTCGCATTAAATCATTTTGTACCACTTGAACAATTTTAAATCGTTATCATATATAAGGTCTGTTGTTTCCTACTAGTCACACTTCCCTGCGGCTGATCAAACAACACCTAAATTTTCATCAATACATAATTGAGATGTTTTATGAGCCAAAGTCATATCCGTATTCGAGGCGCACGTACCCATAATTTAAAAAATGTGTCTCTCGATATTCCACGCGACAAATTTGTGGTAATTACGGGGTTATCAGGTTCAGGAAAATCTTCTCTAGCCTTCGATACCCTGTATGCCGAAGGCCAACGCCGTTACGTCGAATCGCTTTCAGCATATGCCCGTCAGTTTTTATCGCAAATGGAAAAGCCTGAAGTCGATTCGATTGAAGGTTTATCACCAGCGATTGCCATTGAGCAAAAATCTACCAGTCATAACCCGCGTTCAACAGTTGGTACGATTACCGAAATTTATGACTATTTGCGTTTGCTTTACGCACGTGTCGGCACGCCTTACTGCCCTGAACACGACTTGCCAATGGTTGCGCAAACTGTTTCTGAAATGGTCGATGCAGTAAAAAACCTTGAGGAAGGCACAGCACTCATGTTGCTTGCTCCTGTCGTTCGTGAGCGTAAAGGTGAATACAGTAACCTGTTCGAGCAGTTACAAGGTCAAGGTTTTGTTCGTGCTCGTGTAGATGGTGAAATCATTGATATTGATACGCCACCAGAGCTCGACAAAAAGAAAAAACACACTATCGAAGTTGTAGTTGACCGCTTTAAAGTACGTGAAGACTTAGGAAACCGTATTGCAGAATCATTTGAAACTGCACTGCGTTTAGGTGGAGATATTGCTGTTTTATCATGGATGAATGGTGAACATCCTGATCGCGTTTTTTCTGCAAAGCACTCATGTCCAGAATGTGATCGCGCTGTCGCAGAGCTTGAGCCACGTTTGTTTTCATTTAACAACCCGTTCGGTGCCTGCCCTGTTTGTGATGGTTTAGGTACACGCAGTCATTTTAGTTCTGAAAAGCTTATTCCAAATCCTGACCTTGCGATCAGTGAAGGTGCTATCCGTGGTTGGGATCGTCAGCGCCCATATTATTATTCGATGCTGCAAAAAGTTGCCGATCATTTTGGTTTAAAACTTGATACGCCTTGGAACCAGCTAGATAAAGATACTCAAAAGAAATTCTTACAAGGTACGGGCAAAGAAAAAGTCGATTTAAGCTATATCGACGAACGTGGCCGTAAACATACTCGCGTACAACCGTTTGAGGGAATCTTGCCTCACCTTGAACGCCGTTATCGTGAAACTGAAAGTAACTATGTACGTGATGATTTAGCTCAATATCTCTCTAATGCGGCGTGTGATGCATGTGATGGTTCACGTCTCAATGAAATTTCACGCAACGTTCGTGTGAAAGATAAAACGATTGCTGACATTACTCGCATGTCGATTGGTGATGCTGAAAGCTACTACCAAGGTTTAAATCTTGAAGGTGCTAAAGGCGAAATCGCAGATAAAATCTTTAAAGAGATTCGTGAACGTCTACACTTCTTAGTGAGTGTGGGACTTAACTATTTAAGTCTAGCTCGCTCTGCCGAAACCTTATCGGGCGGAGAAGCACAGCGTATCCGTTTAGCCTCACAAATTGGTGCAGGTTTAATGGGCGTAATGTATGTGCTTGATGAACCATCAATTGGTCTACATCAACGCGATAACGATCGTTTATTACAAACGCTAATTCGCTTACGTGATTTAGGTAATACGGTATTGGTCGTGGAACATGATGAAGATGCAATCCGTGCGGCTGACCATATTATTGATATCGGTCCGGGTGCTGGTGTACATGGCGGTGTGATTATTGCTGAAGGGACTTATGATGAATTGGCTAAACATGCCGACTCTCTTACAGGTCAATATCTTTCAGGCAAACTCAAAATTGAAGTTCCAAAGCAACGTACTCAATCACCACGTCCAGATGAGGTCATCAAACTCTCTGGGGCAAGTGGTCACAACTTAAAAAATGTCGATTTAACGATTCCGCTTGGCATTATGACCTGCGTAACCGGGGTTTCAGGTTCAGGTAAATCGACACTAATTAACCGCACATTACTTCCATTGGCTGCGACACAGCTTAACGGTGCAACCACATTAACGGCCGAGAAGTTTGACTCGATTGATGGTCTCCAACATCTAGATAAAGTTGTCGATATTGACCAAAGCCCGATCGGTCGTACACCACGTTCTAACCCAGCGACCTATACAGGGTTATTTACGCCAATTCGTGAATTATTTGCACAAACACCAGAAGCAAAAGCTCGTGGTTATAGTGCAGGCCGTTTCTCGTTTAACGTAAAAGGCGGACGCTGTGAAGCGTGTGAAGGCGACGGTATGATTAAAGTCGCAATGCACTTCTTACCAGACATGTATGTACCTTGCGACGCGTGTCATGGCAAACGTTATAACCGTGAAACACTTGAAGTTGGCTATAAAGGCAAAAATATTTCTGATGTTTTAGAAATGACTGTTGAAGATGCTGCGGAGTTCTTTAGTGCAATTCCAGTGATTCATCGCCGCTTAGAAACCTTAACTCAGGTAGGTTTAGGCTACATCCGTTTAGGTCAAGCTGCTACCACGCTTTCTGGTGGTGAAGCGCAACGTGTGAAACTTGCACGTGAATTAGCAAAACGAGATACGGGTAAAACTTTATATATCTTGGATGAACCAACAACAGGTCTGCATTTCCATGATATTGCCAAGTTACTCGACATTTTGCATGAGCTACGTAACAAGGGTAATACCATTGTTGTGATTGAACATAACCTTGATGTGATTAAAACAGCCGACTGGGTTGTAGATTTAGGTCCTGAAGGCGGTTCTGGTGGCGGTATGATCATTGCTGAAGGCACACCTGAACAAGTGGCTGAGGTTGAGATTTCCCATACGGGGCGTTTCTTAAAGCCGATGTTGAAGCAATAAAATAAAAAGCCGGAAATCATTTCCGGCTTTTTTATCCCTCAACTGCATTTCGCCCTCTAGCTTTGGCTTTTAAGAGTGAATTATCAGCCTTTTCTAAAAGCTCAATCCAACTCATCGCTCCTATCGCAAAACCAATACTGACAGACACATGCAATTTTTCTTCTGATCCAGATAAATCAATCTCTTCTAAAGAAATCGCCATTCGAATTTTTTCTGCTAAAAGACGAGCATCCACAAATTGCACCTGCTCTAACAGTATCAAAAACTCATCTCCCCCATAACGGACAATTAAATCTGAACTTCGAATATTTTGTTTTAATTGCTCTGCAATACTGACAATGACACGGTCACCTACAATATGTCCATATTGGTCATTCACCTGTTTAAAACGGTCTATATCGATAATCATTAAACAGGTCTGGGTAAATTTTTGAGGATAACTTTCAACAATTTTTAAATATTCAGATAGAGCCAAACGGTTAGACACACCAGTGAGGGGGTCCGTATTCGCGATATTCTTTAATTGAAACTCAAAAGCATCTCGTTGTTGTAACATACGCTGCAATCGATCTATCGCTTCAAACAAAGAAAAAAATTCACCTTTTGTGGTGACATTCATGTCATCTGTACAATGATCAGAACTATGAGATAAATCTAAAATTAAAGTTCTCGCTTTAATTAAAGGAGAAAATACACGTCTTTGGGCATATATCAGAGTAAGTAATGCTGTAGCCAAGGAAATTAAAGAAATAAATAAAGTTAAAAAGAAATCATTTCGGGCAATCGCATTTTCTTGATTTGCAATTACCACACTTTCATTAAGAATATATGTTTGTAAATCAACGACAGTAGTAAATTTACCTACGATTTTTTCGGTTAACTGTGTACCATTTAGAAAATATGGCTCGCCCTTTTGGCTCTCATCCAATAGCTTTTCTACAATTGGAATACCTTTGTCTATAAACTCCGTTTTTACTTGTGAATATAATCGACGATATTCTGAAGTTTTTGCCTGTTCAGGCTGCAAAGTATCAACCAAAATCCATAAATATCTGGCTTGATGCTGAGTTTGTAGAGAGCGTGCCCGATTATTACTTGGAATCTCTTCATTAAAACTAACGGGAGCAATAATGTTAGAGGCCATGCGCCCAGCCTGATCACGCATATCAGTCAGCACAATAATAAGCGTAAAATAATTAGAAATACGGCTGTCTTTACTTTTTAACTGCAACATTAATTTTTGTAGGATTTCCCTACAATGATCCCATGCGCCAAACATCCCTAAAATAGCATTATCCATTTGAACGGAAGTCCTTGCTGCATAGGGAGTTTCACCATAATAATCAACGACAGCTCTCGCTTGTCTAATATTTTCCTTTAAACTGGTTTGCAACTCATTAGCTAATGAAACATAACCCGCTTGTTTTAAAATAAGAATGCTTGAATCAATTTGCTCATCGACAATTAAACGAAATTTTTTTAATTCTTGTTGATTCTTTAATAAATCCTCAGGAGTACTCGACATCATTTTGTTAGCAGGAGCACGTTCCTTAGAAATTTTATAAGCAATATCTGCCACTGCTCTTAAACTTTTTATTTCAGCTAAGGCTTGTCTAGTTTTTATATAATCCTGATAGCTTCCCACAATAAGAGGTATTGCCATGAATAATAAGGACAAAATAATGACCAGCATGAAAAGGAACAGTCGATTACTAATATGTTCTGAACGTAATCCTGCCATTTCTAGCTGATACTCCGTAAATGTCCTGCCATTTTTAATGCGATATAAATTAGGCTTAAATTTATCCTAGCATTTTAATAACTAAAATTTCATCAATAAACTGATCTTTTCTCTTCTTAATAATTATAAGAGCTCTACATACCGTAAGCTTAATTAATAAACAAAATCGGAAAATTGAATAATTTTTATAAAAAAACTCCATTTTACAGATTAAACTGTTTTGGTGATGATAATCAAACATATTCACTTGTCCTCTTGGATGCTTCTCCCAGCATCCATTGCCCAGCTTCTTTAAGCTGGGTTCTTTTTGACCAAATGTTTTAAAATAAATTTCACATAATTTTTATTAGAATTTTTAGATTTTCTTATAGATAAAAAAAAGCTCAACCTTGGGGAAAGCTGAGCTCGTAAAATCTGATGTGGTATACACATCGTATCTGGGCAAGCACTTTAAATCCTAAAAACGTTAGGCAGTGAACTTTGCCATTGAATTATGTGATTTATCTCTACTTTTGTAAAGTTGATTAAATTAATCAGAATTAAAACTTTAATCGTTTTTTTGACTTAAAATAGAGATTTCTTTTACTTTATTCACTTATATAATAATTAAGAATAGTTAAATTTTTTAGCTAAACTAATCTAAATATTGTTAACTATTCCTCAAAATAAAACAAATTAGATAATAAAATGGCTATTTTTTACTCACTTTGTAAACAAAGCGATACTTTTGTCAATGTTAAAACCGATCAATATAATCAGTTTTTCCAATTGCAATTGTAATGTCTTTTTAATATTTACTTCTTAATTCATAATGAAATATAATTATTAGCTTATTGTAAATGTTCATTTTTTTATCAGGTTGACAATTCACTTTTCATTTGATTAGTTTTTCACCAATTTTAACATAAGTGTCAAATATCTTTAACATTACCTTTCCTACATTATTGACTTCATAAATTGTTACAATACAATGACCCCAGCTTTATCTCTTGTTAATGCTGGAAATGATTATGAAAAAACTTGGTTTAGCCACTGCTGTATTATTAGCCATGACCGGTGCTCATGCTTATCAATTTGAAGTTCAAGGTCAATCTGAATACGTTGACACAACTGCAAATGATAAAAACTTCACTGGTGACGTTGCTGGTACATTCTATTTAAAAAATGTTGATACCGCTAAAGGTCCTTTAGCTGAAGCAGCTTTCTTGAACCAAGCTTCTAGCGTATCTTTAGGTTATAGCTACCAACAGTATGACCAAAGCAACGGTTTAAACTACCACGTTGGTACATACGGCGTTAAAGGTGAGGCTTACGTTCCTACTCCTTACCTTCCTGTATACGCTAGCGCAACTTATAACCACACTGATGTTGATGGTAAAAACGCTATCTCTCGTGATGACAACGGTGACCGTTATGCATTAGAAGTTGGTGCTATGTTGTTACCTAACTTCTTGATGACTGTTGGTTATACAAGCGTTGCTAACCAATTCGCTTTAGACAACTTTGGCATCATCAGCAACGGTATCTACTCTGCTGTGAACCAAACTGCTGCGATCCAAGATGACCAAGATGCTGTTACAGCTCGTGCTAAATATGTAGGTCCAATCGATGGAACTAACATGGCAATCGGTTTTGAAGCTGCTGGTGCTTTCGGTCAAGAAAACCAATATGGTTTAAAAACTGACCTTTACTTAACTCCTAAGTTAAGCGTTGGCGCGTCTTTCATTGGTAACGATGGTTCAGCTGACATCAAAGGCAATGACCTTGGTGAATTCCGTCAAGCTTGGGGTGGTAACGTAAACTACTTCATTACTCCAGCTGTAGCAGTTGGTGCATCGTACATGAAAGCTGACGTTAAAAAGTCTAGCTACGATACACAAACTATCGGCTTAAATGCTAAAGTTCGCTTCTAATTTAAATTAGAAATCGAATTAAAAAAAAGGACTCATTTGAGTCCTTTTTTTACAGCTAAATATTAACTTCGTACAATATTTAAGAAATATAAATGACGTTCATATTGATCAATAATGTCTTGAATTAAATCTTCTTGAGTCCAATCCATTACGTCATAGTTCTGCCCACCTTCTCTTAAAAAGACTTCAGCTTGGAAATATTGCCCATCTTCAGCTTCAGTACGTCCAATTAAAAAACTTGGCGGCACTGTTTCACGTGAAACAACTTTATAAATAAAATTAATTTCATGATGGTGATCGACTCGAAGTTGCATTCCATCTTCAAGTTGAGTAATTGAAACTTCTAAGTGACGGCGTCTAAATTCATGTTTAATATTTTCAAACGCACGGCTTACTTGCTTTTCAATATATTCTCTTACTTCTTCTTCACTATGAGGATAGTGCATGATTAATCCGAGACGCTGTTGCCAGCTTCGTGGATTATGAATGGCACGTGGAGTAATGCGTGCTTCCTGAATGGCTGTCATTTTGGTGACATCAAGATGCAATGCTTTTATCAATCCCCAACTCATTAAAAGCATGACCACAGTAAACGGCAATGCACTCATAATAATTGAAGACTGTAACGCGGCTAAACCACCGACTAGCAATAAGATAATGGCGAGTAGAGCCATCAGCACCGTCCAGAACAAACGCTGCCAAGTAGGTGAGTTTTCAGTTTTTGCTGTTAGATAATCGGTGACCAATGCTCCCGAGTCAGCAGAAGTTACAAAGAATAAAACGACTAAAATCGTAGCCAAAATATTCATGACACCTGACCATGGCAAGTGACCTAAAAACTCAAATAGTGCAACTGAGGAATCTTGCTGAACAGCCTGAATGAGAGTAGTTTGATGCTCATGAATAATACTAAATAACGCAGCATTTCCTAAAAAGCCCATCCAGATAATCGTAAAACCTGTCGGGATGAGCAGAACTCCTACGATAAACTCTCGAATAGTACGACCACGTGAAACACGTGCGATAAACATTCCCACGAATGGTGACCATGAAATCCACCAAGCCCAGTACAAAATTGTCCAACCACCAATCCATCCATTTGGCTGATAAGCATATAAATTGAATGTCATGGTAAAAAGATTAGAGATATATTGCCCAGTGTTTTGAATAGTGGTTTGGAGTAAATAGATACTTGGACCAGCGATAAAAACGAATGCTAATAAAATTAAGGCTAAGACTAAGTTTAGCTCTGATAAGCGTTTGACCCCTTTATCAAGACCTAGGAATACAGACAAGGAAGCTAAGATACTCACAAAAATAATGAGTAAAACTTGAATATGGGTGCTTTGCTCAACACCGAACAAATAATGTAAACCAGAGTTAATCTGAGTTACACCGAACCCGAGAGAAGTCGCTACACCAAATACCGTACCAATGGTCGCGAATATATCGATGCTGTCGCCCCATGGCCCATAAATCTTTTTACCAATGAGCGGATAGAGTGCTGAACGGGTCTTTAAGGGTAAATTATGTCGATAAGCAAAATAAGCCAATGCCAATCCGACTACTGCATAAATTGCCCATGCATGTAAGCCCCAATGGAAGAAGGTTACTCTGAGTGCTTGCTGAGCTGCATCAATAGTCTGGGCGTCCCCACTCGGTGGATTAACATAATGCATGACGGGTTCGGCAACCCCGAAGAACATTAGACCGATTCCCATCCCTGCTGTAAACAGCATGGCGAACCAAGACCCATTATTATATTCAGGCTGGCTGTGGTCAGGCCCTAACTTAATCCGGCCTATTGATGAGCAGGCGATATAAATCAATAAAATGAGAAAGAAGGCAACAGATAAAACATAAAACCAGCTAAATGAATCGGTGATCCATTGTTTTAATTGCTGCGTTAAAAGTTCAAAGGAACTCGGGGCGATCACCACAACTGCTAAAAATAAGGCAATGATAATGACCGTACCAAAAAATACGTTAGGATTAACGTTTGCGAACCAACCTGGTTGTTTGGAAGGCATAACTCCTCCATGTTATTTTAATGAAAAGTGACAGGCATTAAGCCAATAGAGATATTCACGGAATGAACAAAGTTAAATCTTTCAATAGAGAAAGCCGATAATACTCTAAATAAACTTAAATAATATTGCAGTTACAAAGGTGTAAACAAATTGAAACACCCTCTTCTTTATTTGTCGGTATTTCTCCTTGGCGGATGAGCAATATACTGTAGAGCAATCAAACGTGTAACAATCAAAGCGAGATACATCACGCCGCAAAACATTTGTAGCATCGCTAAAACACGTGCTGGCGGACTAAGCGGCATTAAATCAGATAAGCCTGTTGCTGACTGTAAGCTAAAACTCAGGAAGAGTAGATCTAACCACGTCTGTAAATGATGAGCATTATTTGGATTTTGGAAGCTAGTAGGAATTAATAACTGACAAATGTTGTAGAGGAATGCAAAGCCCCAAGCAAGCAGAGTAAAAACTGCAGCGGCTGCAAATAATTCATCCCTTGTTAAATATCGATCAGCAAACATATAACGAAATAAACCATACGCTGCCGAAAAATAAGCTAACGCTTCACAACTATGAGCAAATATCTGGATCGCTAAATTGCTATAGCCCAATAAAATAAAGACCGAAGATATAATCGCTCCACTGACAAAGCTTAGACCCAGAAAAGTAAACATTGGGGTTTGGCGAATCACTTTGGCAATAATGAGTAAGGCAAGTACTCCTAACGCCCAAGTGAGAGTTCTATAAGAGGCATCGTTAAAAGTCAGCATAGCTAAGATCAATAAAACAAACTGAACCAGCAACAGCCACGCAGAAGGTAGCAATCGAAAGCTCGCCCAGAACTCGATAATAGAGCGCATTTAATTATTTTCCTTTTTCGTTATATTTTGAATTATAGAAAATCATACTGTACAAAAAATAGGATAAACAAGTTGTTCTTTATTAAAAAGCTCTTTCATCTCAGTATATAAGATAAACAAAAAAAGCCCCTGAGGGCTTTTAATGAGATATTTATTAGTATTGAGTTTAGTGGTCTGACGCACCAGAAGCACCGATACCTGTCATTGAACGAACATATTGGGCATCGAATGCAGCACGCTCTTTTTTAGCACGTGCAGAGTTATCAGTCACCGAGAAGAACCAACAGCACAGGAATGATAATGGCATCGCAAATAATGCAGGGCCGTTGAACGGGTTGATTGGTGTATCAGAGATTTTTAAGGTATCTACCCAAACTGCTTTAGACAGAATAATAAGTACCACTGCTGTTACAAGACCAACTACACCACCAATTACCGCACCACGAGTGGTTAAACCTTTCCAGAACATTGAAAGAACAAGGATTGGGAAGTTCGCACAACATGCCACAGAGAACGCTAAGCCCACCATGAAAGCGACGTTTTGTTTTTCAAACAAGATACCCAAAATCATGGCAAAGATTGCTAAACCAAGTGTCGCAATTTTTGACATACGAAGTTCTGAAGCTGGAGTCGTTTGACCTTTTTTGAATACGTTAGCGTATAAGTCATGTGAGATTGCAGATGCACCTGAAAGTGTTAAACCAGCAACAACAGCAAGAATCGTTGCGAACGCTACTGCTGAAATGAAGCCCATGAATAAGTCACCGCCTAAAGCGTCACTTAAATGCACGGCTGCCATGTTATTACCACCAACAAGCTCAAGCTTGCCTGATACTGCCATTTTCGCAACATCAAGGAACTGTGGGTTGTTTGATACGAAAAGGATCGCACCGAAACCAATAATGAAAGTTAAAAGATAGAAGTAACCAATAAAACCTGTCGCAACAACAACTGATTTACGCGCTTCTTTTGCGTCTTTTACAGTGAAGAAACGCATAAGAATATGTGGAAGACCCGCTGTACCAAACATGAGTGCTAAGCCAAGAGACAATGCATCAATCGGGTTTGCGGCAAGTTTACCCGGACCCATAATTTTTGCAGCTTCTTCAAAGCTTACGCTGTGAACTTTACTGAATACTTCAATTGATTGAGTGAACATGTTGCTGAAGCTGAAACCAACCGCTTTCATCACCATGAATGCCATGAAAGTCGCACCACTAAGCAACATAACCGCTTTAATGATCTGTACCCATGTCGTTGCCAACATGCCACCAAAGATCACATATGCCATCATTAATAGACCAACGATGACAACAGCAATGTTGTAGTTCAAACCAAATAGTAATTTGATGAGCTGGCCCGCGCCTACCATTTGAGCAATCAAGTAAAATGCCACAACAACAAGTGAACTCAAAGCAGCTAAGGTACGGACCGGTTTTTCTTCGAGACGGAATGACACTACATCTGAAAGATTGTATTTACCGAGGTTACGTAAACGCTCTGCAACCAAGAATAAAACGATTGGCCAACCTACCATAAACCCAAGAGAATAAAGTAAGCCATCAAAACCCGAACTAAACACCATCGCGGAAATACCGAGGAAAGATGCAGCTGACATATAGTCACCGGCAATTGCCAATCCATTCTGGAAACCACTGATTCCGCCCCCTGCGGTATAGAAATCTTGTGCCGATTGGGTTTGTTTTGCCGCCCACTTGGTAATAAACAAAGTGAAACCAACAAAGATGACAAACATAATGATGGCATGCCAGTTGGTGGCTTGTTGCTCAGCTTCACCTAAGTCCGGGCTTGCCATAGCAACAGTTGAATATAGCGATGCTGCTGCCAATAAGGCTTTCGCTTTTAATGAATTCCATTTCATATTAGTGTAATCCTTTCTCATGCGTGATGGCTTCAACTTCCTTCAACGCTTCTTCACTCAACTGGTCAAGGGTATTGTTTGCGATATAGGAATACACGCCACACAGTAGGAAAGATAAAACGATAATTCCTAAGCCTAGTGGAATACCCCATGTCGTTACACCACCACTAAATGAACTCATCAAAAATTCTTTGTTGTAGCCAACAAGTAGCATAAAGCCCACATAAAGCACTAACATAATGATTGTGAGCGTCCAGCTTAATGCACTTTTTTTCTTGACCATTTTCTGAAACTTTGGATTGTGTAGAATCTTTTCTACTTGGCTTTGATCCATAACCAAACTCCTTGCCCTGTGCCCAACCTTGGCCACTTTTTTAATAGTAGTTTCTCATTATTCAAATTAGCAAAATTACGTGTAATTCGTAACTTAGACTTTGGTCGTTAAAATTTAATCAATTTATAGCTTTGTTTCTGCTTGGGGTATGATAGGCACAAGGTTTTAATCATGTAGGTCATATGAACAGCTGGCTGATTATTGGGGTACTCACTCTTTATATAGCACTCTTATTCATTTGTGCTTTTTTTGGCGAAAAGCATGCCAGTCGCCTAAGTACACGTGGCCGCATGTTCTTGTTCAGCTTAACCTTAGGTGTTTACTGTTCATCTTGGACTTTTTATGGCGCAACTGGGGCTGCCGTCCGAGAAGGTGTTATTTTCTTACCGATTTATTTAGGTCCGCTATTATTTGTCTGGTTTGGTTATGACATTTGGCGACGCTTAGGCCGAGTGCGTCAGCATCACGCGATTTCATCAATTGCTGACTTTGTTGCTGCACGTTATGGCAAAAGCGGTGTCTTGGCTTCATTGGTTACGATCTTGGCGGTCATTGCGATTATTCCCTACCTTGCTCTCCAGTTACGCGCAATTGCCTTAAGTACATCCGTCATCTTGGAGCAAAATGCTCATATTCATACGACCACCAATAGCGTTTTGCTTTTAACCAGTGTCCTTGCGATCTTAGCTATGATTTTTGGTACAAGGCAAATTGCAAACACCGAACAGCATGGCGGCCTCATGTTAGCTGTCGCTTTTGAATCTTTTGTAAAATTATTCGCGCTGATTTGTGTCGCTTTATTTTTTATTTTTGAGGCACCCGCGAACTTAGTTCAAGTTACAGCCGACGTAAACCAAACCTTTCAGGAAGTTCAATTATTTGGGGTCCCTGAAACTTTTTGGATTCAGACATTATTGGCAGGACTAGCGATTATCTGTTTACCCCGTCAGTTTCATGTAGCGGTTGTTGAATTACGCGATGAGAAGCATATTCGCGGTGCACGTAAATGGTTTGCGGCTTATCTCATTTTAACGATTCTAGCTATTATCCCGATTGCAAGCTGGGCTTTACATGCAGCGCCAAAATTCCTAACTGTACCCGATGTTGCAGTACTCTCATTACCATTGAGTTATAACCAAGAATGGTTAGCCCTATTGGCCTTTTTAGGCGGGTTCTCTGCATCCACCGGCATGTTACTGGTTTCATCTGTTGCCTTGTCTATCATGCTCAGTAACGACTTGATTATGCCTGCCCTGTGGCGGTTCAAATTACTTTCACGACACGATAAACACTTACCGAAAGTTCTTAAATTTAGCCGTCGTATTAGTATTGTCGCAGTAATGCTTCTTGGCTTTTTATTCTTCCATTTCTTTAATGATATTAATCAACTTTCAGTATTCGGTTTATTAGCATTTAGTGCGGTTGCCCAGTTTGCACCTGCTCTCATTGGCGGTTTGTATTGGCGAGGCGGAAGTCGCCAAGGTGTCTATGCTGGTCTTATTGTTGGATTCTTAATGTGGAGTTACACATTACTGTTTCCAACGATTTTACGTAGCTTGCCAGAGATCTATCAGGACACAGCTCAAAGTATTTTACTTTTTGGGCCTTTTGGAATTAATGCCTTACGTCCAGAGTCACTTTTTGGTTTTGAATCATTTGCTCCACTTACACACGGCGTAATCTGGTCACTTGGTTTAAATATTGTTTTATATATCTGGATTTCTAAACTTTACCGCCCAAGTGTGGCAGAACAAATACAGGCAGAAAGCTTTTTCTATTATGAAACTAAGCCTTTGCCATCACCGCATACGTCTACCGATTTGACCTATTTACCACACGATGCTGCACGTTTAAAAGTAGGCGATCTGTTCGCCCTTGCTAAAAGAATTACGGGTGAGCAACCCACAACACAAGCGTTTGAGAACTTTTGTGAGCAAAATCATCTCACACTCAATCCGAATAGTATTGCCAATGGCATGTGGTGGCGATTCACCGAACAATATCTAGCTGGCATTATCGGGGCTGCTTCTGCACGTACGTTGCTGACGACAGCAATGATTAACAATGGTTTGGCATTAGGCCAAGTCGCCAATATTTTAGACCAAGCCTCACAATGGCAACGGTTTAATCAAAACCTGCTGATGACCATGATTGACCACATGACCCAAGGGGTAAGTGTGGTCGATAAAAATATGTGTTTGGTGGCTTGGAACAACCAATATTTAAAACTGTTTGGCTACCCTAAAGATTTAGTCTATGTGGGTTGTCCAATTGCCGATCTGATTCGTTATAATGCTGAACGCGGCGAATGTGGCCCCGGTTCAGTCGAAGAACATGTTCGTAAACGCTTACACTGGATGAAAGTCGGAAGTGCGCATGAATTTGAACGTATCCGTAAAGATGGACGCGTTATTCAAATGCGTGGTAATCCTATTTCAGGTGGAGGCTTCGTTACAACATTTGCCGACATTACTGCTTTCCGTGCGAATGAGGCAATACTTGAAGCACGTGTAAAAGATCGAACCCAACAACTTGCCGACGCCTTAAGCGAGCAACAGCTTGCACGCGAACAAGCCGATATGGCCAATATGTCGAAAAGCCGCTTTATTGCAGCGGCCAGTCATGACTTATTACAACCTATGCATGCTGCCCGTCTCTTTAGTACGGTTCTTGAACAAAGCATCGCAACTGAAGAAGATCGTCAAACTTTGCAGCAACTTGACCGTGCTCTGTATGGCGCAGAAAGTATGCTCTCTGCCCTACTCGATATTGCACGTTTGGAAGGCGGCACCATACAACCCAAAAGACAGCCCTATCCTTTACACGATTTATTAAGTGATCTTGAACTCCAGTTCAAATCAATTGCTGCACAGCGAAATATTTCATTAAAAGTTCATGATGTATCGTTCTGGATTGATACAGATCCACAATGGATTCGACGCATTATTCAAAACTTTGTAAGTAATGCTTTGCGCTATACAGCCAAAGGTCGAGTGATTGTTGGTGTATTACGTTCAGCTCAAAAACCTGGTCATATTCGAATTGGTGTCTGGGATACAGGCCCTGGAATTGCCGAAGAGCAACGTATTAAATTATTTCAAGAATTCGAACGCTGTGGACATTTATCACCTTGGGGTGAGCAAGGTTTAGGTTTGGGACTTGCTATTGTGCAGCGTATGACTGGTTTGTTGAATTATCCGGTTCATGTCTACTCACAACTCGATAAAGGCTCTTGCTTTATGATTGAGGTTCCAGTGGTAGAAGCTCCAAAAGTGGCCACTCCAAGCGTACAAGCAGTGCCTTTAAAAACTAAAGCCTATCGAATTTTATGTTTAGACAATGATGAAACAATTCTTGAGGGCATGAGTAGCTTATTAGGTCGATGGGGCTACGAGGTTTTTAAAGCCACTGAACCCGAACAAGCATTTGAGATTATTCAAAAAGAGAATATTCAAGTCTGGCTTATCGATCAGCATTTAAATAACAACCAACTCGGTGTCGATTTTATTTTGCAAAATCGTCAACATGATGTTCCGGTTGCTCTGATTACAGCAGACTCCCATCCAGAGTTACCTCAACAATTGAAAGAACTGAATATCGTTTTACTCAAAAAACCGCTTAAACCAGCTTCTTTAAGAGCATGGTTATCGGGTCTTAAAATTGCCAGTGAGACAGATTAATTTTTTTCTCTCCCAAAGCCTTAATAAATTTGGGAGAGATTTTTGGCAAAAATTATAGGTCTAATTTAAGCCAATAGGCAGAACTGCTCAAAAAGTCTACTTTTGCTTATTAAATAATTGGCTAAACTTTCCAATAGCTCTTTTTCTATGGCAAAGCCCACCTTTTTTGTAAGTGAACACTTGTATACTTAGTTACAATTTCATAAGTAACTGTTTTTTAAAATTATAATTAGACAAAAACAACCTTATACGACTTTAGTCGTATTCTACTTGCATTCTTGATGACACATAAATATTCAAAACCAATTTATTCTATGTACCGCTATTTTTTATAACCCATTTCTATATAAAGCGCCCCTGCTCACGAATTAATGCAAAGGACAATTGCCATGAATATTTCTGATAACAGCCCACAAGGCCAACTTTCGTCTCAACAGTTTTATCGTCAATACAGTGCCAATGCTTTACTTCCTGAACTAGATTGGCAAAGTATTTTCCCTCACAGCAAACTCACTGAAGCACATATCAAAGCGTTAAATACAATTTATCAGTCTGCGGTCCCCCTCGCACTCAATGTATTCCACGACCTAAATTTTGATGTATTTGCACCTGCGGCTTATCATCCTCAAGGACTAGGCTTGTTTGATAAATTGGCACAACAAGAAGAAAATTTCTTAAACGTTCTTAGCGCTGAAAGTGAAAATCTTGACCATGACACACGTCATCAAATCTGGAGCATGCTACTCCGTGGCGGTGCGGTTTTGGTTTTCAAAGCTTGGCTTGGTCATGTCAAACTCGGCAAGAATCAGTTAGATATGACTCAATTTGATGAATTATCTGATTTACTCTTTATTAAAACACACCCCGATCAACTTGCTGAACGACTGCATGTTGATGAAAAAGCAAAACTTGACCATATCTTCTTGATGTATGGCAATGATATTTTCTTGGATCGTTTCAACAGCCTAGAAACAGCTGCTCTGTTTGTTGATTTAGGGGTTTATGATGCAGCCTTCCTAAGCTTACGTGATGACCGTGTGGCTGAATATTTAAAAATGAAAGGCTATGTGACTCAAGAACAAATTGATGATTTGCAATGTGCACTTAACCCGTTGTACTGCGACAGCCTAACCCCTAAGCAAGATTGCCTTGCTTAAATGACACCCATAAAAAAGACCTCAATCGAGGTCTTTTTTCTTTTTAGATTTTCTTATCTTCAATATTGAGTGCACTAATAGCCAATACGGCTTGTGTACGGTTTTGCACACCTAATTTTCTAAAGATAGCCGTTACGTGGGCTTTAATCGTTGCTTCTGAAACATCAAGCTCGTATGCAATCTGCTTATTTAACAAACCTTCCGCAACCATCATCAAAACACGGAATTGCTGAGGTGTTAGAGATTGAATACGTTCAGCTAAAGCAGTTTCATCTGCTGCTCTTGGGTCAAGGTTAAGATTAGATGGCAAGTTAGGTGGTAACCAGATATCACCTTCTAAGACTTGACGAATCGCTTCGCCAATATGACTTGGATGAGCCGACTTAGGAATATAACCCATCGCACCATGTGCAATTGCACGCTGAATGATTGAAGTTTCTTCATGTGCAGAAACAACAATAATCGGAATAGATGGATACTGTGCTCTTACATAAACCAGAGCCGAAAAGCCTGAAGCACCCGGTAAATTTAAATCGAGTAATACTAGATCAGGTTCTGCCCCATTTTCCAAACGCTCATAAAACTCATCAACCGAGGCTGTTTCATGGATTTGTGCCTGTGGCAGGCTATAACGTACTGCTTGAATTAAAGCATGACGAAACAAAGGATGATCATCAACGATTAAAATATTCATAAGCGATTAAAGTAATCTTGAGCATAAGTATGGCCTATTGTAACCCTACTATTTAGATGAAAGATACGTTCATCTTATCCATTTTTATGCAAAATGTTGATAAATGTAGAACTTAGCCAAGATTTTCAGATGTTTTTTAACTTTTAATCAAAATTAATCTGTTTTTTATATAAGCTTCCTTTTTATTATAAAAAATATATCACCTATAATTATATAAAATAAAAACAATAACTTAATATAAAAATAAAGTATAAAAATCCACTATTTATCTTTTATATTTAAAACTGATAAGGTTGACCAATTTCGTTATTTTACAGTTTACCGTCGTTGTTGATTAATAAGTCTAATCTCTTGTTTTAGGCTTAGGAACCAAATTATGACTGGTATCACATCACCAAAACCTTTAAATATTGTTGCCGTTTCTGGTGGCTTAAATACCCCATCTAAAACGGAAAGTCTGGTTCAAGCCATTCTTGATGAGTTATCCGAAGCAATCGATATTAAAGTTCACTTCATTAAATTAAGCGAAATTGGACCTTTATTAGGGGGTGCATTTTATCGCAACCAACTTCCACAGCGCGTACAAGATGATCTTGCAGCAGTTGAAGCAGCAGATGCTTTAATTGTAGGTACACCTGTTTATCGTGCCTCTTTTACAGGTCTTTTCAAACATTTTTTCGATTTTGTTGAACAAACTGCATTGGTTGATGTACCTGTGCTTTTAGCGGCATCAGGCGGTAGCGATCGTCATGCGCTGGTACTCGAGCATCAACTTCGACCGTTATTTAGTTTCTTCCAAGCACAAACTTTACCAATTGGTGTATATGCGACCGATCGTGACTTTACTCCTGAATATACGGTGAAAAGCGAGCAATTATCAGATCGTATTACCTTAGCGGTAGCACGTGCATTGCCAATTTTAGAATGGGCACCGGCAAAAGGTAAACGTGCTGAGGTGGTTAAACCTAAATCACAGCAGGCAAATCAAGAGCTTGGTATTAACAAGCAAATTGAACAAGAAGAAGTATTGCCTTCAGCGGCTGTACCAGATCTTGATGCGGCAGAGTCTCGTTTGCATCACAAGTCTGGCAAATCATTAACGCATGTTGCCTAAGCGCGATAGAGCTAAATAAAAAGAACGAATGGGGAGAGTGAACCATGACGCAATTACAACAACCAATTAAATTTGCTTATTGGGTACCAAACGTAAGCGGTGGCCTTGTGGTGAGTAACATCGAACAGCGTACAGACTGGAGTTATGACTACAATGTTCGACTTGCACAGGCTGCCGAAAACAATGGTTTTGAATATGCGCTCACCCAAATTCGTTTTACGGCGGGGTACGGGGCAGAAAACCAACATGAATCTGTAAGTTTCAGTCATGCATTACTGGCAAAAACTGAAAAACTTAAAGTCATTGCGGCGATTCTGCCCGGCCCCTGGAAACCGGCACTTGCAGCCAAACAACTTGCAACGATTGATTATCTAACCGAAGGCCGTATTGCCATTAATGTGGTGAGTGGCTGGTTCAGAGGTGAGTTTGATGCCATTGGAGAAGAGTGGCCTGAGCATGACGAACGTTATGTTCGCTCTGAAGAATTTATTCGTACACTAAAAGGAATCTGGACCACAGATAACTACAGTTTCGATGGTAAATACTATCAGTTCCAAAACTACACACTTAAACCAAAACCTCTGCAAAAGCCTTATATTGATGTTTTTCAAGGCGGTAGCTCACGTGCTGCACGTGACATGGCGTCTCGTGTATCTGATTGGTATTTTACTAATGGTAATACTGTCGAAGAAATTCAAAAACAAGTTGAAGACATTCGTACCAAAGCAAAAGCCAATAATCATCATGTCAAAATTGGGGTAAACGCTTTCATTATTGCCAGAGATACCGAAGAAGAAGCAAAAGCAGTACTTCACGAAATTATTGATAAAGCCAACACTGAAGCAGTCAATGCGTTTGGCGATGCAACTCGGGAAGCAGGTGCGGCTTCCCCAGAACAACAAGGTAACTGGGCAAAATCAAGTTTTGAAGATTTAGTGCAATATAACGATGGATTTAAAACCAATTTAATTGGTACACCACAGCAAATTGCAGAGCGTATTGTGGCCCTTAAAAATGTAGGCGTTGATTTGATTCTTTCAGGATTCTTACATTTTATTGAAGAGGTGGAATATTTTGGAGAAAAGGTTCTACCACTCGTTCGCCAGTTAGAGCTTCAACAGGAAAAGGAGGTAGAAATTCAAGCTAAATCAGCCTAAAAACCCCAGTTAAAACAGTGCAAGATAATAAAAACAATAAATTAAAAATAAAGAATTTATTGGCTCCAAGACTCGGCTTGGAGCCTTTATTTTTTTAAGATTTCTCAACTTCTCGAATCACAGTTTCAACTGAGTAACGGCACCATTTGGAAAGTTTCTCTATAAACTCATTTAATGCTGTGTGTTCAAAATGGCTTACGATCATATAGCAAGCATTGCCCATGACTTTAAAACATTCATCGATTTGTTCATATTGCTTGACCAGATTTTCAATTTCTTCAAATGCGCGTTGTTCATTTAAATGCAAATGAATAAATTGTTTATGTGAATACTGCACGGCAATCGTGTAATTTTTAATGACCCCAGCATCCATCAACTGAGCAATTCGAGCACCCACCGCCTGCCCTGTCCGGTGCACGCGTTGCCCAATTTCTTTATTTGTGAGGCGGGAATCTTGTTTAAGCAATGCAATAATTTTTAGATCAATCGGGTCTAATTCAATATTCATTTTTCATGGCGAAAGAAAACGAGCGGTAATGCTTTCATCTGACTATAGCCGATTTTTCAAGCAGAGAATAATCTTGTTGTATCTCATATCAACAAGAGTAATCTCATGAAACAAGCATTATTAGTTATCGATGTACAAAATGATTATTTTAAAAATGGCAAAATGGAATTGGTTGGGCCAGAGCAAGCGCTAGAAAAAATAAAACAACTTGAACAATATTTTAGCGAGAAAAACTTGCCCATCATTTACGTACAACATATTAATCCACCACAAGCGAGCTTCTTTCAAGAAAATACTAACGGTGTTTTACTTCACCCTGAACTTAGTGCTCACGATGAGTCATTGATCGTGACAAAGCATTATCCAAACAGTTTTTTAGAAACCAATTTAAATGAACTTTTAAAAGCACATCAAATTGAGCAACTCGTTATTACAGGCATGATGACACACATGTGTATTGATTCAGGTACACGTGCAGCCAAAGAACTTGGCTATCAACCGATCTTAATTGCAGATGCAACCGCAACTCGCGATTTAAGCCATGACGGAAAAACTGTAAAAGCTGAAGACGTACAAACCGCTTTTTTAACTGCGCTGAGTACATTTGCAAATGTACAAAATACTGCTGACTTTTTAGGAAAGTCTTAAATAAAGCCCAATAAAAAAGCCCCTATCGGGGCTTTTTTATTAAAACGTTATTTTTGTCTATCGGGATAAACCGTGGCGATTAACTGATCTACCACAGCAGGTTCAGCCAAGGTAGAAGTATCACCTAAACTATCTAATTCATTCGCTGCAATTTTTCTTAAAATACGGCGCATGATTTTACCCGAACGCGTTTTAGGTAATGCTGGTGCCCAGTGTAATGCGTCAGGTGAAGCTACTGGCCCAAGCACTTTACGGACCCAGCTAATTAACTCTTTACGTAGTTCTTCCGACTCTGGAACGCCTGCTTGCAAAGTCACAAAAGTACAAATACCCTGCCCTTTAATATCATGTGGCATTCCTACTACCGCAGCTTCGGCCACGGCTTCATGTGATACCAAAGCACTTTCAATTTCAGCCGTACCTAAACGATGTCCCGAAACGTTTAAGACATCGTCAACACGACCTGTGATCCAGTAATAGCCATCTTCATCACGGCGAGCACCATCACCCGTAAAGTAAGTGTTTTTAAAGGTCGAGAAGTAAGCTTCAATAAAGCGGTCCGGATCACCCCAAATGGTACGCATCTGGCCCGGCCATGAATCTTTAATCACCAGATTACCTTCAACCGCACCTTCTAGTTCATTACCCTCACCATCAACAATGGCGGGTTGAATTCCAAATAAAGGACGTGTTGCAGAACCCGGTTTTAGGGCTGTTGCACCTGGTAATGGCGCAATCAAAATACCACCTGTTTCGGTTTGCCACCATGTATCAACAATCGGGCAGCGACCTTCGCCAACTACATTGTAATACCAGTTCCAAGCCTCAGGATTAATAGGTTCACCCACTGAACCGAGTAAACGCAAGCTGCTACGGTTACTTTCACGTACAAACGAATCACCTTCTCGCATCATTGCGCGAATTGCGGTTGGCGCTGTATATAAAATCGAGACTTTGTGCTTATCAACTACGTGACCAAGACGTGCCCACGTTGGGTATTGAGGCACCCCTTCAAACATTAAGGTTGTAGTACCATTTGCCAGTGGTCCATAAATGAGATAACTGTGACCTGTAATCCAGCCTACATCGGCTGTACACCAATACACATCATCTTGTTTTAAATCGAAGACTTCTTTAAAGGTACTGGCTACATAAACTAAATAACCACCAGTCGTATGCAAAACACCTTTAGGTTTACCAGTCGAACCTGAGGTATAAAGAATGAATAATGGGTCTTCTGCCTTCATCGGTTCTGGAGGACAGTTTGCATCAACCTCCATAATAATAAGGTGATACCACAAATCACGACCCGGCTTCATTTCGATCGGGTTGGCATTACGGTAAACCACAACTACATTTTCAACGCACTCTGTGCCCGGCAATGCTAAAGCCAAATCGACGTTTTCTTTAAGTGGTAAGAGTTTACCGGCACGTAGACTTGAATCTGCAGTAATCACCAATTTAGCTTGGCTGTCTTCAATCCGACTTGCTAAAGAATCTGGCGAGAAACCACCAAACACGACACAGTGAACAGCACCAATACGGGCACAGGCTAACATGGCAATTGCAGCTTCAGTGACCATCGGCATATACAGTACAACACGGTCGCCTTTACCAATGCCATATTTCTTCAAAACGTTAGCAAAGCGGCAGACTTCGTCGTGTAATTCTTTATAAGAAACGATTTTATGACGAGAAGGATGGTCACCTTCCCAAATAATTGCAGGTTTATGTGGATGTTCTTTAAGATGCCTGTCTAGGCAGTTTGCTGATACGTTCAACTCACCATCAGCAAACCATTCAATTTTGAAATTGTCTTTGTCAAAACTCGTATTTTTAACTTGGGTAAATGGCTTTATCCAATCGACAATTTTAGCTTGCTCTGCCCAGAATTCATCTGGGTTCTCGATAGAGTGTTGATAACGTTTAAAGTAGTCTGCTTCAACAGTACGAGCTGTCTTTTTAAATTCCTCTGGTACTGGATAGATCTCATTCATACGCAACTTCCTTGATCTTGTGCATCCCATCTCGAGACTGTGGCTATTATTTTACTGGATCTTATTTGTATGTCTTTTCAGTATGATGACTGTTTCAAAGCCTAGACAATGCGACTTTGGTCACATATTAACCACTTACTCAAGCATACGAAATTATGAACATTTTTATAAAATTAAGTTGATTTAAAACATTTGTCTATAGCTTTTACTTTTATAATTTTTTCAAGATTTGATGGTTTTGATCATCAACAAAGATTATTTTGTCTCTCATATGCAACCTAGGAATAAAATAATATGTTTGCCCAAACTAGCTCTTCACGCCCACCGCAACTCCCTTTAAAAGATAGTCCGTTTTCAATTCATGGGCGCTTTAATCGCATGAGCTATTTAGGCGGTTATGGGCTGATTTATTTAGTCACTCTCGTGGGCTATTTCATTTTGGCTTCATTTCTTGGAAGTTTTCAGCTTTCAAGCAATCTATTTAATTTTGAGTTTTATAGCTCTCTTTCTGGTGTTAGTGCCTTGATCGTCTGGGCTTTTTGGATATTTCTGATTTACTTAAATATTGTTCTCGTTGTTCGACGTTTGCACGATCTAAATAAAAGTGGCTGGATGGGTTTGCTATTATTCATTCCAGTTGTTCAGTTCTTTTTTATGATTTATTTACTGCTTGCATCAGGTACAGCGGGTCCCAACGAATATGGTCCAGCTCGACCATCTACATTTATAGAAAAACTTATGGCTTGGTTTATTTTATTGGCTATTTTAATTAGCCTTATTTCTACCGCAGGCTTTTTTTACTACTTCTCTGGTACCGATACTATAGAAACTCCGTCACAAATCTTACAAAAAGGAACGGAATACTTTTAATTAAAAAACACTTTATTATTTAGATGAACTCATTATAGTAGGCGCACATTTTATCTCCTACTATAATGAAAGCCGATCATCGCTTTCATCATTTTTTTAAATAGAGACTTGTCGTGGCTGATGAACAAAACTCCTTAACGGATGTTGCAAAAAATACAGGCGAACTTTTGCAAGAAGCAGGTACTAAAACCACACAAACGGTTTTAGCCCATACTGAAAAGTATCATGATGCCTATACCACCATTGATAAAATCGTGGATAGCTTCTGGGAGCGTGTGCCTTATATTTGTATTGCGATTATCGTCTTCGTTATTTTTTGGCTACTCACCAAATTATTTAAATTCTTTGTTCGTAAAACCTTAGAAAATCGCTCTTACACGCGCCAAAATCTGGTTCTTGTTTTAAACCGTGTCGGTAGCACAACAATTTTATTTTTTGGATTTTTAATTGCACTCGTCATCATGATTCCAGGGTTTACGCCGGGACAACTCATGAGTGCACTTGGGATTGGTTCGGTTGCAATTGGTTTCGCATTTAAAGATATTTTTCAAAACCTGCTCTCAGGTATTTTGATTTTATTAAGTGAACCATTCCGTATCGGCGATTCAATCGTGGTGAATTCACTTGAAGGAACTGTTGAAGATATTCAAATTCGTGCAACATTCTTACGCTCACCAGATGGGCGCCGTATCGTTATTCCAAACGCCACTGTTTATACGAGTGCATTAACTGTAAATACAGCTTATCAACAACGACGCTGCGAGTTTGTAGTCGGAATTGGATATGATGACGACGAACAAAAAGCCAAGCAGATCATTTTAGATATTCTTAATAATGACCGAAATGTACTCAGTCAACCGGCTTTCTCGGTTAACGTTACAGCTTTGGCGGATTTCTCGGTTAACCTGACTGTACGTTGGTGGGTTGATACCACTGAAACAGATATGTCGTCATCTATCAGTACAATTCAAGCTCAAGTAAAACAAGCTTTCAATGACAACGACATTAATATTCCTTACCCAATTCAGGAATTAAAAATGGCTTCAAACCAGCCACCATTAAATCCTGAAACATCAAGTAAATAGACGACCTAAAATATAAGAAATAGACGTTTCAGTTCTTAAAATACGGTTGCCTAAGCTCACAGCTTGGCAGCCGTTTTTTGTGAGCAAATCAACTTCATAGGGAATAAAGCCACCTTCAGGTCCCACGATTACGCTACACGCATGTGGAATATTCACTGGCATGCTCTGCTCGGCATAAGGGTGAGCCACATAAGCGGGGCTTTCCTTTGAAATTAAGCTTGGCAAAACATCTTCAACAAAAGGTTTAAAGCGTTTGTATAGTTGAATTTCAGGAACAATCGTATCGCCTGCTTGCTCAAGGCCTAAAGTTACATAGTTATCGATTTGTTGTAAAAATGGTGTTTGCCAATAGCTTTTATCTACGCGATAGCTATGAATCAAACTAATTCTTTCAACCCCTAAAGTCACACTGTCCATAATTAAACGGCGTAAAACTTTGGGCCTTGGTAAAGCTACGATTAAATGAACCGGAAGTTTTGCAGGTATAGCTTCTGCATTAATAGGACGTATACAAACTTCATGCTCATTAATCGAAACAATTTCAGTGATATAACGAGCACCATTACGAATACCAACTTTTAAATTTTGGCCAACCGTAATCTCAAGATGTTCACGTAAATGCTGTAATTGGCGCTTTGAACGGATTGACCATAACTCTGACTGAACATCTTCAGGTTCTAGCAAAACGATATTCATGATTTTTCGGCCAAATACCGATTAATTACGCCAATATGTTTCTGTAATGAACCTTGGTTACGCTGCAAGACTTTATGCGCCTGCTCAACCATTTGTTGAGTCTGATCAGGTTCAGCTAAACATGCCATCCAGATTGCTACGACTTGCTCAGCATCTTGGGCAATGAGCACTCCATTTTCATCAATGAATTCATCAACAATAGTTTGGAAATTAAAGTAACGAGGCCCGATTACGGTCGGCACATTTAAAACCATAGGCTCTAAAATATTATGCCCGCCACCCGGTTCATTAAGCGATCCACCCACGAAACACGCCTGACTTAAGGCGTACCATAACCAAAGCTCACCCATGCTATCCGCTAGATAAACTTGTGTACTGGCATGAATACTATGATTCATACTTCTACGATGAGTGACTAGATCTAAGTTTTTGGAAATTTCAAAGACCTCATCGAAACGTTCAGGATGTCGAGGTACGACAATACAAACTAAATCTGGATCTGATTTTAAATAAGGTGCAAGCGCTTCTAAAATTTGTTGTTCTTCGGGCGCATGTGTACTGGCAATTGTCAGGACTTTACGCTGTCCCAAATACCATTGTTGTTGTAGTTGCTCAGCCTGATTTATAAAAGCTTCGGGCGCATGAATATCAAATTTAATATTTCCAACCACCTGACTTTTTTGTTGATCTAAGCCAAGCTCGACATAGCGTTGGCGAGTCGCATTATCTTGTGCCAATACCCAGTCAATTTGTTTCAGCATTCCTGCTGTTAGACCTGAAATGCGGCTATAACCTTTAGCTGATTTTTCTGACAATCGCGCATTTAATAACAAACAAGGAACCTGTTGTAGTTTGGCTTGATCAATTAAATTTGGCCAAAGCTCAGTTTCAACCAATGCTAAAAGTTTTGGCTGATACAACTCAAAAAATTGTTTTAAAAGATGTTTTTGGTCAACGGGCAAATAAACTGCTTGAAATAAATCTAAATAAGGCACTTTCAAAAATAATGATTTGGCACGTGCCTGCCCTGTTTTCGTTGTGTTGGTCACTAATACAGGCTGGCCAAGTTTAAGATAATGCTCGATTAAAGGCTGTGCAGCATTGGTTTCTCCAACCGAAACAGCATGGAACCAAATTGCTCTCACATTTTTCGGAGTTTCAAACGGCCCAAATCTTTCCAGACATTCCTGATGATATAGTTCCTGGCTTTCTGCACGTTTTTTTATCCGCCAGTGGTAAAAAGGTTTTAATAAATGGAGTGCGGTGTTGTACCAAAAAGGGGTCGCCAAGCGGTTTGCCTCAAATCATCAAAGTTTTAAACTGGGGAAAATATAACATAGATAGAAAAAATGGCAGAGTTTCGATACCTAAACTCTACCATTACAAGAAAAGTGATTTACTGAATTCAGAAATGGACGAAGTCAGCAAAACAACATTTCAAAGAATCTTATGAAGCTTCTAGCGTTGGATAGTCTGTATAACCTTCAGCACCTTTCGCATATAAAGTTGTTGGTTGAAGTTCGTTTAATGGTAAGCCTTGTTCTAAACGCTGTAAAAGATCGGGGTTAGCAATATATGCCTTACCAAAAGATACAGCATCTGCCTGACCTTCACGCAAGATACGTTTTGCTGACTCTGGTGTTAGGTTCTCATTGGCAATCCATACACCATTAAATTTTTCGCGGAGTTTAGGACTAATACTGTCAGCAGCTTCATATTCACGAGAGAAAATGAAAGCTACATTACGTTGGTTAAGCTGTTCAACCACATAGCCAAACGTTGCTAACGGGTTTTCATCACCCATATCGTGTGAATCACCACGTGGTGCAATATGTACACCTACTCGGCCAGCGCCCCACACTTCAATAAATGCATCAACCACTTCTAATAATAAACGTGCACGGTTTTCAACAGGACCACCGTATTCGTCATCACGTTGGTTGGTATTACTTTGAAGGAACTGGTCAATTAAGTAACCATTTGCAGCGTGTAACTCAACACCATCAAAACCAGCTGCTTTAGCTAATTCTGCTGAATGTTTATATTGAGCGACCACCTCTTTCACTTCTTCTAATGAAAGCGCACGCGGTTTTACATACGGGCGTTTAGGGCGTAATAGGCTCACTTCACCCGCAGGTTGAATCGCACTTGGTGCAACAGGAATATCACCATCTAAAAGCTCAGGATGCGAAATACGGCCTACATGCCAAAGTTGAACTACAATTTTGGAACCTTGAGCATGAACTGCCTCAATAATTTTATTCCAAGCTTGTGCTTGCTCTTCTGACCATAACCCCGGGGTATCTGCATAACCCACAGTTTTTGAACCAATTACTGTTGCTTCAGTCAAAATTAGACCAGCATTTGCACGTTGTTGATAGTATTCAACCATTAAATCATTAGGTACTCGGCTTTCACCACTACGCGCACGCGTTAATGGAGCCATGACCAATCGATTCTTGATTTCAAAATCACCAATCGTTAAAGGAGTATTGAGTTCAGCCATAATCGCCTCGACTTACACTTTTAATAATTTAAAGTGTTTGTTTTAAATGTTCGATATATTGCTGAATCAAAGCTTCGTTACGTGAAAAATAAGACCATTGACCATATTTTTGGACCTGAATAAGCCCCGCCTGTTGTAATACAGACAAATGATTAGACATCGTAGACTGAGCTACTTTACCCAAACGTTCAATATGACCTGCGCAAACACCCTTCTCAAAACTACCACCACATTCTTCAATCGGTAAATAATGATCAGGTTCTTTTAACCATTGCAAAATTTGCCGACGAAGAGGATTGGAAAGGGCTTTGCTAATTGCATCAATATCCATAGGCTCAACACGTCTTTTAAACGAACAAAGCTTTGTTCAGCATTTCGAAAATATAATATCGCATTTTTTCGATATTCATATCTATTTTTTCCGATATTCATATCGTATTTTTTCGATTAACATTCGAAGACTGAACTGCTTTGCCGTTTTAATCGCTAAAAATCCAAGAGTTCTACATATTCATAGATGAACTGTATTTAAACCAAAAGTTCAGCAGACTCTTATAAACCTTGCTTTAAACTCGCTTCGATAAAACGATCAAGGTCACCATCAAGAACAGCACCTGTATTAGAGTTTTCTACACCTGTGCGTAAATCTTTAATACGAGAATCATCTAATACATATGAACGAATTTGGCTTCCCCAACCAATATCAGACTTTGAGTCTTCTAGAGCTTGAGCCGCTTCATTACGTTTTTGCATTTCTAATTCATACAAACGCGCACGTAACTGTTTCCATGCGTGGTCACGGTTAGCATGTTGCGAACGTTGGTTCTGACATGCCACCACAATACCTGTTGGAATGTGAGTCAAACGTACAGCAGAGTCGGTTTTGTTAATATGCTGACCACCTGCACCCGATGCACGGTACGTATCAGTACGAACATCAGAAGGATTAATATCAATTTCAATATTGTCATCAACTTCTGGTGAAATAAATACCGCAGAGAATGAAGTATGACGGCGGTTACCACTATCAAATGGTGATTTACGGACTAAACGGTGTACGCCTGACTCTGTGCGTAACCAACCGTAGGCATATTCACCTTCAACACGAATCGTTGCTGATTTAATACCAGCGACATCGCCATCAGACACTTCCATAAGTTCTGCTTTAAAGCCATGACGTTCAATCCAACGCATATACATACGTAATAGCATAGATGCCCAATCTTGTGCTTCGGTACCACCTGAACCTGATTGAATCTCTACATAACAAGGATTCGGATCCATAGGGTTGCTAAACATACGACGGAATTCAAGTTTAGCCAGTTCATCTTCAGCCGCACCAAGCTCTGATTGAACATCCTCAAGCAAGCTTTCATCGTCAGCTTCTACAGCCAAATCCAACATCGCTTTTGCATCGTCAAGCTGTGTAGATAAGCCATCCAATACATTAATAACGTTTTCTAGTTCGCCCTTTTCTTTCGCCATTGCCTGAGCACGGCTTTGATCGTTCCAGATCGCAGGATCTTCTAACTCACGTAAAACTTCTTCTAAACGTTCTTTTTTCAGATCGTAGTCAAAGATACCCCCGTAGTGTTTGGCTACGATCAGTTAAGTCTTTCAATTGGTTTAGATAAGGATTAATTTCCACGTGAGTGTTCCCATAAAAGCAGATAAACAGTCAATTATTTTAGCATAGCTTGCCATACTCAAACAAAAAGGCTCAAACACATTGATTTTTATTATCTTATTGATGAAAAACAAATATAATATTATTGATTTATCTGTTAAAAATACATTAAAATTAATAACTTAAGTCTTAATAACTTTATAACATATATTACTCTAGAGTTTTACCCATGAAAAAATCAAAATTTTTGTTTGCACTCTTCACAGCTGTATGTGCTTTCAATGCAAATGCCTATCAAACTGAAATTGGTACAATGTATGAATTTACAGATATGGATGAAGGAGAAAATAATAGCTTCGGAATTAATGGCAAATATTATTTTAATCCAGTAGAAGCAAAAACTTTCCCTTTAGCTGAAGCTGCTTTTTTAAATAAAGCTTCTAATATTGGTCTTGGATATGCCTATAGCAAATTAGAAGATGACGAAGACTCTGGAAAACTCGAATTTAGTTCTTTAGGGATTACGGGTGAATACTTTATTCCAAATACCTCATTCTATTTATCAGGAGCATTTAACCGTACAAAAACTGAAGTCACTGCAAATGGTTTTGGTTCGGTTGATGATAGTGGTAACGGCTATGCTGTAGAATTTGGTTTCTTGCCAACCAATGGTTTGTTATTGGCTGCTGGTGTAACAGACTTGTCTGAAAGTTTTGATCCACTACAAGCAGCTAAATATGGCTTTATTACTTCGCTTTCAAATGTCGTAGCCGTAACTGGTGAAGATGATGATACCGCAGTAACTTTACGCGCCAAGTATGTTACTCAAATTTCGGGTTTTTATACTAATTTTGAAGGACAAACCTATATTGGTGATGAAACCACTTACCGTTTAGGTGCAGATCTCTATCTTGATCCTACTTTAAGTATTGGAGCATCTTTTGCAGATTCAACAGCAGAAGATTCAGATACAATCTTTAGTGTTCGCGCTCAGAAATTCTTTACACCTCAAGTAGCAGTAGGCTTAACTTACACAACTGTTGATGATGCTGACTCTTTTGGTATTAATGGAACATTCCGTTTCTAATCCATAAGTATTTACTATTAAAAATATGATGCTCAAGGAAATTTTCCTTGAGCATTTTTCATTTTATTTTAAGTTTAATTAGTAACATCCTCATACAAAATTGGGTATTTTTACAGCATTTTTTATGATCTACACAAAATATCCTCAATTTTAATAAAATAAAACATTATGTTTTTATATTTTAAAATCAATTGGTTAAATTAAATTACTTTACATAAATAGCACACGGTTACAGTACGGTTACTTGAGCAAGATTGACGATCAAGCTTTTTCGTCTAGACTTAAAGTTGTAACAAAACATTTATAAAATCGCTTTTTAGAGGGGAGAGATTCCATGAAAAAACTAGCAATTGCATCAGCTCTTTTATCTGCTCTTGCAGTAAGTGGCGCAGCAAACGCTTACCAAGCTGAAGTTGGTGGTTCTTACAATTATCTTGATCCAGACAACGGTAGCAGCGTAAGTAAATTCGGTGTTGACGGGACTTATTACTTTAATCCTGTTCAAACTCGTAATGCTCCACTTGCCGAAGCAGCATTCTTAAGCCGCGCAAGTAACGTTAACGCCCTTATCAACTATGGCGATAACAGCGGTACAAAAGATACTCAATATGGCGTAGGTGTTGAATATTACGTTCCTAACTCAGATTTCTACCTTAGCGGTGATGTAGGTAGAACTGAACGTGAAATTGATAACACTAATATTGACCGTAAAGTAACGACTTATGCAGCTGAAGTAGGTTATTTACCAGCTCCTGGTTTATTACTTGCTCTAGGTGTTAAAGGTTACGACGAAAAAGACGGTAAAGACGGTGCTGATCCAACAGTACGTGCTAAATACGTAACTCAAGTAGGTCAACATGACGTAAATCTTGAAGCTTATGGCGCGTTTGGTGACCTAGACGAATATAAAGTTCGTGGTGACTACTACATCGACAAAACTTTAAGTGTTGGTGCAGATTACTACAACAACGACTTAACTGATAAAGATGAATTTGGTATCAATGCTAAAAAATTCTTAAATCAGCAAGTAAGTGTTGAAGGTCGTGTTGGATTCGGTGATAACGACAAGACTTATGGTGTTCGTGCAGCATACCGCTTCTAATCAAGCCTAAAGTCATAAAAAATCCGCTCAATTGAGCGGATTTTTTTATTGGTTCAAATGTATGATGCGCAATTGCAAATTTACATTACCATTAAATGCATTTCGGTCTATTTCATAGACCAAATGAACTTCATCTTGCATAGGGTTAAATTCAAATTTGCCTGCGGCATTAAAAGCAATTGCATCAAAAACATATTGATCTAGTGCCAATCTAAGTTTGAGATGTGCTTCTTTAAGCCAACGATAATCAACAACTTTAAAATACCCTTCAAATTGCGGAAAAGGGAATTTTTGTCCCCACGGCCCTAGCTGTTCTATCCAGTCTAAAGTATCGAGTTGTAAGGCAGAAGCAGGGAGTTCTCCATCCGTCCAGAGAGTTGCTTGAAACAAAGATTCTTCCATTTCTGCAATGCAATTGGTAAACGCTGTTTTAAAAGCCTCAAAGTTTTCTTTACGTATGGTTAAACCAGCCGCTGCTGCATGACCGCCAAAATGGCTGACCAGTTCTGGATGTTGTTCCGCAACCTGTTCAATCGTATCTCGAATATGCACGCCATCAATTGAACGTGCAGACCCCTTAATATGAATACCATCTTCATCTGGTGCAAACACAATAGTGGGACGATGAAACTGTTCTTTTAAACGCCCTGCTACAATTCCAATCACACCTTGATGCCAATTTTCTTCGAAGAGTACTAGAGCTGGAGGAATATCTTCCTTTGAAAGCTGCAAGCTATCTAAAGCAGATAAGGCTTGTTGCTTCATCTCCCCTTCGATTTGACGCCGCTCAATATTTAATTGATTTAATTGTCTCGCGATCGGATAGGCAGTTTCCATAGAGTCTGCCAACAAGCATTCGATCCCGATGCGCATGCTTTCCATACGGCCAGCAGCGTTAATACGCGGACCTAAAACAAAACCTAAATCTTGTGCACGCAAAGATGAAGCCTCACGGCCAGCAATATCTAGCAATGCTAATATTCCAACTCGGCATTGATGTTGCTGAATGCGCTTCACGCCTGCATCGACCAAAATGCGGTTGTTATAATCTAGGACAGCAACATCGGCATAAGTTCCCAAAGCAACCAAATCTAAATATTGAGTGACTTTACTCGTACTTTTACCTTGTTTACTACGTAAACTCGCTAAATTGGCCAGCACATAAAATGCAACTCCAACACCTGCAAGCGCTTTACTTGGGAACTCACAACCTAACTGATTAGGATTTACCACTGCTTCTGCCAGAGGCGTTTCTTTGGTCGTTAAATGATGATCGGTAATAATAACTTGCATGCCTAGCGCATGCGCTGCATCCACACCAGTATGACTGGAAATACCATTATCAACAGTAATCAATAGGTCAGGCTGATATGTTCGATGTGCAAGTTCTGCAATTGCAGGGGTAAGTCCATAACCGTATTTAAATCGGTCTGGAACCAAATAGTCGACTTGTGCTCCCATATCGCGAAGCACCAATACCATTAATGCTGTGCTGGTTGCACCATCGGCATCATAATCACCGACAATAACAATTTTTTTCTGCTCATCAATGGCTTGGTCTATTAATGCCACAGCGGTTTCTAGTCCCTTGAGCTGTGGAGCTAATAAGTTCTTAAGTTTTAACTCTAATTCCTGTTCAGATTTCACTCCACGTCTTGCTAAAATTTCAGCAATAAACGGAGGCACGCCCTGAAACTGTTCAGGGCGTATTAATAAAGGTCTTTGTTTGATTTGTATTTTTGTCATTTAAGGCATCAGTCGGTGCAGCGTCCATTGATCATCGATTTTTTCATAACTTAAGCGGTCATGTAAACGATTTGGTCTTCCCTGCCAGAATTCATAATAATCTGGTTGCAAACGATAGCCTCCCCAGAACTCTGGCTTATCAAGCACTTCACGACTTTCGACTTGCTGTTGTAAGTCTTGAAAGCGTTGCTGTAACAGCTCTCGGCTTTCGATTTTACCACTTTGTGGAGTACTGATATGTGCTGCAATCTGGCTATCACGTGGTCGTTTAAGATAATAATCTGTAGATTCTTGCTCAGCAATTTTAACTACATGACCACCAACTCTCACCTGGCGCTCTAGACTTGGCCAATAAAATAATAATTCGGCATATGGATTTTCTGCCAAATCTATACCTTTTTGACTGTCATAGTTAGTATAAAAATCATACCCAGCTTCTGTGGCCCCACGTAACAAAACTGTTCGCACATGGGGTCTGCCATTCGCGCCTGCTGTTGCTAATGACATTGCATAGGGTTCATGTAAATTCGCTGCTAAAGCATGGTTAAACCAACCCAGAAACTGCTGATGAGGATTAGATTCAACCTGCCCCTCATGCAACTCTCCTTGCTCATAACTTAAGCGTAATTCACTTAAATCTTTAATGACATCACTCATGTCATCACCTTACGCAACTTGTGCTTGTGAACGTACCGCATTTGCCAAGTGCTCAGCCAAAGCATTCACTTCTTGCTCGTTATCACCTTCAACCATGACACGAATCACAGGCTCAGTTCCTGATTTACGAATCAAAATACGACCACGGCCTTTAAGCTGCTCTTCTGCTTTATCAAATTCAGTAACCAATGCCGGAATTGAATACGGATCAAGCATTTGTTCTAAACGTACATTCACAAGAATTTGCGGGAATAGTTTAAAGTCTTGAACCAACTCATGAAGAGCTTTATTTTGTTCGACCATTACGGTTAAAACTTGAAGCGCTGCAATAATCGCATCACCGGTTGTGCTCTTGTCTAAAGTTAGAATATGACCAGAAGGCTCACCACCTGTTACCCAGCCGTTTTCTTCTAAAGCTTGTAATACATATCGGTCGCCAACCTTAGCACGCACAAAGCCAACATTCGCTTTTTCAAGTGCAACCTCAAGTGCCATATTACTCATGACAGTACCAACAACACCTGCTGGTTTTTTCTGAGCTTGAGTCGCTAAAATATATAAAATATGGTCGCCATCAATTAAGTTACCAAACTTATCGACCATCACGACACGGTCAGCATCGCCATCAAAAGCAATCCCTAAATCTGCTTGATGTTCAACTACTGCTTTTTGTAGGTTTTCAGGGTGAGTTGAGCCACAACCTTCATTAATATTTAGGCCATCTGGCTCATTATATAAAGCAACAACTTTTGCCCCTAACTCACGGAAAACTGAAGGCCCAACACTATATGCAGCACCATGAGCACAGTCCAATACGATCTTTAAATTATTTAAGTCAAAGTGGTAAGGAAAAGTAGATTTACAAAATTCGATATAACGACCGTTTGCATCAGTTACGCGAACACTTTTACCTAAGTTTGCAGTATCCTCAATTAATAAATCTTTTTCTAATTCAAGGTTAATTTCTTCTTGCAACGAATCTGGTAATTTTTTGCCTTCGCTTGAGAAAAATTTAATACCATTATCAAAATATGGGTTATGCGATGCAGAGATAACAATACCTGCATGGGCATGTAAAGCACGGGTAAGGTGTGCAATTGCTGGTGTTGGTAATGGACCAAGTAAATGAACATACACGCCAGCAGCGTTCAAACCTGCCTGTAAAGCAGACTCTAAAATATAACCAGATAAACGAGTGTCTTTTCCTAATACAACGAGTGGCTTATTTTTCGGACTCGTTCGTTTTAATACCTTCCCTGCAGCAAAACCGAGTTTTAAAGCAAACTCTGGAGTAATAGGCATTTGCCCAAATTTTCCACGAATACCATCCGTTCCAAAATAACTCATAGCTTATCTCATTCTTACGCCACTTCAACCGTGGCTTACTTCATATATGGCAATTCCGCCATATTTCTTTTCGTCAGATTTACTTTACACCAAAAACAAAAAGCCGTCAGTGTAATGACGGCTTTCTTGATTGTTTTGGTTACCAAAATCTAACCAACACGATAGTTTGGAGCTTCTTTAGTAATCGTTACATCGTGAACATGTGACTCAGACATACCCGCTGAAGTAATTTTCACAAATTTCGCATTTTGACGAAGATCTTCAATTACCGATGAACCTGTATAACCCATCGATGAACGTAAACCACCCATCATTTGATGAACGATATTACCCATTGGGCCTTTATATGGAACACGGCCCTCAATGCCTTCTGGTACTAATTTTTCAGCGCCCGCTTTTGAGTCTTGGAAATAACGGTCAGCAGAACCTGTAGCTCCCGCCATTGCGCCTAATGAACCCATACCACGATATGCTTTGTAGTAACGGCCTTGGAAAAACTCAACCTCGCCAGGTGCTTCTTCAGTACCCGCTAGAAGTGAACCCACCATGATCGTACTTGCACCCGCACCGATCGCTTTTGCCATATCGCCAGAGAAGCGGATACCGCCATCTGCAATTAAAGGAATTTGATCTTTTAGTGCATTAGCAACGCTGTCAATCGCAGAAATCTGTGGCATACCAATACCCGCCACAATACGTGTGGTACAGATAGAACCAGGGCCAATACCAACTTTTACAGCATCTGCGCCTGCATCTAATAATGCTAATGCGGCATCACCAGTTGCGATATTACCGCCAATCACTTGTACTTGAGGGAAGTTTTGTTTTACCCAACGTACACGTTCAATTACACCAGCTGAGTGACCGTGTGCTGTATCAACAACAATAACGTCTACACCAGCTTCAACTAATGCTTCCACACGACTTGGAGTCTCAACGCCTGTACCTACCGCAGCACCAACACGTAGACGACCAAGATCATCTTTACAACTGTTTGGATAACTCTCAGCTTTACGGAAGTCAGTTACTGTAATTAGGCCTTTAAGTTCGTTGTTTTCGCCAACGACCAAGACTTTTTCAATGCGATGCTTTTGCAATAATGCTTGAATATTTTCTTTAGATTCGCCTTCACGCACAGTAACCAAGCGATCTTGACCTGTCATGATGTTACTAACTGGCTGTTCTAAATTAGTTTCAAAACGCGTATCACGGCCTGTCACAATACCAACAACCTTACCGTCTTTCACAACAGGTACACCGCTAATGTTATTAGCATTGGTAATTGCAATCAGTTCACGTACTGTAGTTTCAGGCGTTACAGTGATAGGATCTTTCACCATACCCGCTTCGAATTTCTTAACACGGCGTACTTCTGCAGCTTGAGCAGCAATATCCATGTTTTTGTGCAAAATCCCGATACCACCATTTTGTGACATTGCAATCGCCATACGTGACTCAGTCACTGTATCCATTGCTGCTGAAACTAATGGGATATTTAAATGAATGCCGCGAGTTAAACGTGTCTTTAAAGAGACATCTTTTGGGAGAACAGTAGAGTAGGCAGGAAGTAATAAGACATCATCGAAGGTTAGCGCTTCTTGAACGATGGTCAGCATAACAATCTCACTGGTAAATTCCGTGAGCTATTATAAACAAATTTCGATGCAATTTTCATATAATCTTTGCCTTTTTCAGCAATAGATATCCACCTACTCTAAATATTTCTCACTTATTATCAAGTTAGCTGATATTTAACTCACCTGATCATAGTCTTGATCATTCTCTGAATCTGCCGGGCTAACTTGAATAAGAGGAATAAGCTGATGCGCTAAACGAGCCTTATTACATTGCTCATCAGCAATCTGCACTTCTCTACAGGTAGAACTACGCACTGCATAAATAGAACAACCCACCTCTTTACCAATTTCCCCCGTCAAAGCCTGACATCGTGGCTCAGCCTGATTGGTTCCACGCATACATGAATAGACAGGTGTCAAAGGTTCAACTAGATGTTCGCCCATTGATTCGGCCTCAGCCCAATAAAATGAAACCCGAAAATGTGCACAACACGCCCCACAGCGCAGGCACTCATCTGGAGTCGCAACTTGAGATAACATTTTTATTCAAATTCTCGTCATCAAAAATTTTTCTGTGACGCAAAATCCTAAAAAAAATTTAAATGAGACTCAATATATCCAATATCATTTTTATGTTGGACAGCTAAAAATTTGTTCCGTCATTAAATCAACACCACAAGGTAATGTTTCAATCCAGTCTAAAAATTGCTTAACCATTTGTTTACCAATAAACGGGCTGCCATGCTGTGGAACAATCATTTCAATATCCATCTGCCGGACCATATTGGCCCATAAACGTATAACTTTATTGGAGCACATATAACGTTGGTGAAAGGCTTTCATTTTCATGATATGTGTATCGAAATCTTTTAAAGGTTGATTAGCATCCTCAACAATAGATGCTCCCATATCACCCGAAAATAAAATTTTAGCGATTGGATCATAAAACTGGAAATTACCTACCGAATGTAGAAAATGTGCAGGAACCACCACAAGCTTTGACTCGCCCAATTGAATCACTTGGCCACAGTCAGGCAATTCAATAAGACGGTCCTCCCAATTACCTTTCATACGCTCACTCATAAATGAGGAATTTAGATGCGGTAAAAATCGTGCCCATAATTTTGACGCCACGACTTTAGCATCGGTATAGACTAACCAGCGCGGCATTGAAGTAATAATGTCCGGATCCTGATGCGAAGCCATCACATAGTCCAAATTTTTCAAACGTGTATATTTATTTAATTCCATCGTTAATGGAACATAGGTCAAATCGCCACCCGGGTCGATTACAGCAGCTCGTTCATGGTCAATAATTAAAAATTGATTGGCTTGGATACCTTCCCCTTTGACCAAACTGGTAAAACTAATACATTTATGTACGCCATTATCAAATAATATCTGCGACGTTGATTTTTCAAACCCCATACAATTCCCCAAAAAAGCTTTAAATATTAAATATTTTTATATCCATAATAAAATAATGGGATTCTATAACTCTGGCAATGAATTATTTGATTTTTCTCATAATATTTTAAAATGGGTTTGGATTTTCTTATTTTAGAAATGAATCATAATGTTATTTAAAATTAACTCGCAATAAATTAAAATAATTCTCATTATCAAATTTACTTTTTGTGCTGCTTAGGCCTCCCATGACTCAACCCTTCCGTTTTTCGACTTCAAAAACATTGTTAGCAGTTGCTATTTTTACTTCGATTACAGCAAGTCACGCTGAACAAATAACAGAACAAGGAAATTCAACCAATGTCCTACCCACAATTTCTGTTCAAGCACAAAAAGAAAGCTCTTCACCTTATGTCGCAACGAAAGCTAACTCTATTTTAAAATCAGATGCGCCCTTATTTAAAACTGCTCAGTCGGTTTCAGTAGTGACCCGCGAGCAGCTTGACCAGAAGCAAGCAAAGACACTTGCAGATGCAATTGAAGGCGTTGCAGGTGTGGGTGCTGGGAAACTTGGTCGCCGTGGTTGGGATGATTTCATTATCCGTGGTCAAACTTCTTCTGATCAAATTTTTATAGATGGTTTACGCCAAGCTCAACAAAACACCTTTGTTGCAGCAGAAATATCGGGCATGGATCAGGTACAAATTTTAAAAGGCCCCGCTTCAGTTAATTTTGGACTGGTACAACCAGGTGGTATGGTCAATTTAGTGACTAAACGCCCTCAAGCTGAAAGCTTTGCTCGGGCCAGTATGACTTATGGCAGCTACAATCTTAAAGAAGGGACATTCGATTTAAACTATAGTCCTAATAATAGTGAAAAAGGGGCTTTTCGTTTAAATGGACGTATCTCTGATCAAGATGATCCGACAGATTATGTCTATTTTAAAAATTTCTATATCTCCCCTTCTTATAACTTTGACTTAGGAGATAACACTGACCTCTCTGTCATCGCAAGTTATCAGCATCGCGAATATATTCGTCAGCAAGGCTTGCCTGTGATTGGGACATTAAAAGACAATCCGAATGGAAGTTTGCCTAAAGACTTATTTATTGGTGAACCGAGTTACGGCGCTTATGATGCCGATGTCTTCCGTACAGGTTATAACTTTAGGCACGCTTTTGATAACGGTTGGGAATTTAAGCAAAATTTTGCAATTCAAAAAACAGAAATGATTGGTCCTGCGGTATTTTATAACGGTTGGACCGATAAGAACTATACAACACTTAAACGTCAAGCTCGCTATCAGGATGTCAGTAATCTAAGTTTCTCAATCGACAATAATGTCCAAAAGACTTTTCAGATAGCAGATATGACACATCAAATAACAATTGGTTTAGATGGTCTGCAAGACAAAAATGATTATCTAAATAATCGCTGTACTGCCACAAATTTAAATCTATATTCACCGCAATACGGAACTACAGTCACTTGTCCGGAAAAAGTCACAAACCATGATATTAACCGCCTAAAGTATATGGGGTTATATTTACGTGATCGTATTCAGATTAATGACCAGCTCGTTTTAAATCTTGCGGGTCGCCAAGATTGGGCGCAAACACAAACTGTAGATTTAGTTAAAAATACCAATACTAAAAAATCAGAAGAGGCTTTTACGGGTAATGCCTCATTGTTATATACAGTTAATGATGTAGTTGCACCTTATGTAAGCTATGCAACGTCTTTCTTCCCAACAAGTGGCTCAGACTCTGCCGGAAATACCTTTGATCCTGAGAAAGGTAAACAGGTCGAAATCGGGATGAAACTGCAAAGTCCTGATCAGCGAATACAAGGTAGCATTGCTTGGTATGATTTAAAACGTCAAAATGTTTTAGTCAACGACCCTACAGATACTACTTTCAAAATACAGCGCGGTGAACAATTAACTCGTGGTATTGAGACTGAGTTAAATGCAGATGTATTAGATGGCTTAAAATTAACGGCAACCTATACTTACACCGCAGATGCTGAAATTAGTAAAGATGCGAACTCAAGCAATGTCGGCAAAGCACTAGATAACATTCCTGAGCATGCTTACAGCCTGTCTGCTCGTTATAAGTTCGACCCTGCATCAAAAATTGGTTGGTATGTTGGCGGTGGATTCCGAGGCGAAACATATAAAACTATGGATAAGCTAGATGTTCATATTCCTGGTTATACCGTATTTGATACAGAAGCTGGCTACGATGCAGGACACTGGGGTGCTCAACTTGCAATCCGTAATTTATTCGATAAAGATTATTACGCAGGTGCCTTAAATGAAAATATGGTAACTCTAGGCAATCCACGTCAAATTAACTTCACCGTGAAATTTAACTATTAAAATTGTCCATAAAAAACGCACTCGAATTGAGTGCGTTTTTTATACAAGTTTAAAATTCCTTAGAAAAAATAATGTTGTACCAACGTAGAGATACCAACAATTAAGAAAATAACAGCCCCAATTTTATGAATTAGCGAAATAGATAAACGTTCCGCTAATTTATTACCAATAAACACAGCTGGCGCATTGGCAATCATCATCCCTAAAGTTGTACCCAACATCACCAAAAAAATGCTGTCGTAGCGAGCAGCCAAAGCCACTGTTGCAATTTGGGTTTTATCACCAATTTCAGCTAAGAAAAACAGGATAAAGGTTGCACCAAAAACACCAAATTTTTGCCATTTATTAATACTTGCTGTTTCATCATCCAGCTCATCCGGAATAAGCATCCAGAACGCCATACCAATAAAGCCAGCTGCAAGTACCCAGACTAAAATTTCGGGACTCAGCACGGTTGTAATCCACTGTCCAAGTACAGCAGAAATACCATGGTTGATTAGAGTTGCTAAAAGAATCGCAATGAGAATAGGGATTGGCTTACGAAAACGTGCAGACAGTAAAAGGGCCAATAGTTGCGTTTTATCGCCCATTTCAGCGAGGGCAACAATTGAGGTAGAAATCAGAAATTCTTGCATGTCGTTTCTCTGGCTAGCATAAATGCCCATGACCTACCCCTCCTGCTAGCCAAATATCTGCAGAGTGGTAAATCAAAGGTCTTGCCAACTCGGAAACGATGAGACGTTTAAGCTATGATGACCATGTTCTGTTGAACAATTATGTTGATCATCACCTATTCATTCAGAAATGAATAGCGGCTACTCCCCAATGAAGTATGTGCTCATTATATTCGAGCAATTCTATTTTTCAAATAAAAAATTTTATCCATGCCCAAACCAACAATCGACCTAAACCCAATAGCAAAGCTAAACAAATACTTAAGTTAATAAATCCGAAATTATTAATACCAGTTACGTGCTGTGATTGAAATTCAAATGGCAAAATAAGCATGGCCACAAACACTTCCAAACCCATGGCAACATAGGTCATCCATTCCCAAGGAAAGTGTAAAACACTCACCCATACCCCCATCAATAAAAATACAATCAATAGGATGGGTACCATGATTTTTAAAAAACCCGTCATTTAGTATTTCTCCTTTGCTTAATAACGAGAAATTTCTCCTTTCTCTCGATCATTCAATACTGGGCTTTAGATTAACCTAAAATCAATTAAATTAAATATCAAAATAAAACCCCGCCGAAGCGAGGTTTTAATGATTCATTTCAAAATATTAGATCAATAAAGTACGAATATCTTTAAGCAGTTTCGTAAGTTTATTAGTAAAGCGAGCAGCATCTGCACCATTAATCACACGGTGGTCATAAGACAACGACAATGGCAACATTAAGCGTGGGTCAAAGTCTTTACCATTCCAAACAGGCTGCATTGTTGCAGGTGAAATACCTAAAATTGCAACTTGTGGCCAGTTCACAAGTGGTGTAAATGCTGTACCACCTATTGCGCCCAAACTTGAAATGGTGAAATTCGCACCTTGTAAGTCTTTTGGTGTTAATTTCTTATCACGTGCTTTTTGACCTAACACACCCAATTCAACTGCAATTTGCTTAATTGATTTTTGGTCTGGGTTACGAAGTACTGGCACAGTTAAACCATCAGGTGTTGCTACCGCAATTCCCATATGGATTTCATTGCGCAAGAGCACTGATTTACCGTCATCAGATAGATGGCCTGCGAACTCACGCTCTTCTTTCAACAAATGCGCAACCGCTTTGATAATGAATGCCATAATCGTCAGGCTGATACCTTCTTTTTTGAAGTTACCTTTTAGCTCATTACGCCAATCTTCTAACTCAGTAATATCAGCAAGGTCAAACTGAGTTACCTGTGGAATAAAGTTGTTCAACGACAATTGCGGAATTGATACTTGCTGCAAACGCGTCAGTACTTTTTCTTCTACACCACCAAACGCAGTAAAGTCAGGAAGTTTTGGTAAGCCCGAAACCGCTGGGGCAGCCGCAGCAACTGGTGCAGCTTGTGGCGCAGTTAAACGACTCTTCACATACGCAAAGATATCTTCTTTAACAACACGACCATGTTCACCAGAAGTTTTAACTTGAGATAAAACTACACCAAGCTCACGAGCAAGCTTACGCACAGCAGGGCCTGCATAAACTTTAGCGTTTTCAGCTTCTTGTTCTTTGGTTAATTTATCATTACCAGAAGAGGCTGGAGCAGATACTGCTTGAGTCGGAGCAGGAGCCGCCGCTTTAGGCGCTGCTGCCTGTGGAACTGGAGCTGCTTCTGCTTTTGCTGCTGGTGCAGCAGCAGGTGCTTGGCCTTCAGCTTCAATTGTTGCGAGCAATACACCTTGTGAAACTTGTTGGCCTGCTTGCAAGTGAATTGCTTTCACAATACCCGCAACAGTACTTGGAACTTCCACAGTTGCTTTATCTGACTCAACAACAACAAGACTTTGATCTACATCAACCTTGTCACCAACCTGAACCAAGATTTCAGCAACAACGGCTTTATCTACACCCAAATCAGGAACATTAATATCAACTGGTCCAGATTGAGTAGCAGTCGATGCTACAGTTTCTTGCTGAGCCGGTGCAGGTGCAGCCGCCGGAGCTGCTGTTGTAGGAGCAGATTCAGCCGGTGCACTAGATGCAGACGTTGTTTTCACTTGAATGAGAACCACGCCTTCTTTAACTGTATCGCCTTCTTTAACTTGAATGCTTTCTACAGTACCCGCAACACTGCTTGGTACTTCTACAGTTGCTTTGTCAGACTCAACCACAACGATGCTTTGTTCAACATCGATTTGCTCACCAACTTTTACTAAAATTTCACCAACAAGTGCTTTTTCAACACCAATATCGGGAACTTGAACTTCAACCACTTGGCTAGTGGTTGCAGTTGCTGGTTGAGCAGCACTTGGAGACTGTTGTGCCGCTGCTGGCGCTGCAGTTTGTTCAGCTGCTGGTGCAGGTTTTGGAGCGTCTTCTGCTTGAGCTGCAGGTGCAGCTCCCTCAGCTTCAAGTTCAAGCAATACCGTACCTTCAGTTACGCTATCACCTTCTTTGATTAAGATGCTTTTTACTACACCTGCTGAAGTGCTAGGCACTTCAACAGAGGCTTTATCTGACTCAAGCAAAACAAGGCTGTCATTTTCGGCAATGCTGTCGCCAACTTTTACTAAAATTTCAGCGACAACTGCTTTATCTACACCAATATCAGGGGTCTTAATTTGCATGCTTAGTTCCCCTCACCTGTTTGCGTTTCATGATATTCAGCAACTGCCTGAACTTCTGGATGCGCTTGAGGAGCCCATGCCACAGGACGATCAGTATCTAACTCAAAGTTAGAAATTGCGTCTTTAACCAAACGTGCATCTACTTCACCTTCGTCAGCTAATTTTTTCAAAGTAGCAACAACGATATGTGCAGCATCAACACCAAAGAAACTACGTAAGTTAGCACGTGTATCTGAACGACCGTATCCATCTGTACCTAATGCAACAAATGGACGACCATCTGGAAGATAAGCACGGATTTGTTCGCTATAAGCACGCATATGGTCAGTTGCTGAAACAACGATACCTTCTGTACCACGTAACTGTTTAGATACCCATGATTCTTTCACTTCTTCAGAAAGTGGGTGTAAACGGTTGTATTCTTCACATGCCATACCATCACGTGACAACTCATTGAAGCTTGTTACACTCCAAACGTTTGAATTGATTTGGTATTCATCACGTAAGATTTTCGCAGCTTTGATTACTTCACGAAGAATCACACCTGAACCAAGCAATTGGACAGTTGCTTTTTCATCTTTTTCGAACAAGTACATACCACGTTTAATGCCTTCCTCAGCGCCTTCAGGCATTGCAGGATGCTCGTAGTTTTCGTTCATTACAGTTAAGTAGTAGAACACACGCTCTTGGTTCACATACATACGTTTTAAACCGTCATGTACGATTACAGCCAACTCATAACCAAAACATGGATCATAAGATACACAGTTTGGAATCGTGTTCGCCAAGATATGCGAATGACCATCTTGGTGCTGTAAACCTTCACCATTCAATGTTGTACGACCAGCAGTCGCACCTAACAAGAAACCTTGAGCTTGCGCATCACCAGCTGCCCATGCAATGTCACCAATACGTTGGAAACCAAACATTGAGTAATACATGTACATTGGAATCATTGGCAAGTTATTTGTTGAATAACTTGTTGCCAACGCAGCCCATGCACTCATCGCACCAGCTTCGTTAATCCCTTCTTGAAGCATGTGACCGTCACTTGCTTCACGGTAATGCATTAACTGTTCTTGGTCTTCTGGGGTATATTTTTGACCGTGAGCGGCATAGATACCGAGCTGACGGAACATACCCTCTAGACCGAAAGTACGTGCTTCATCTGGAACAATTGGTACTACGCGGTCTTTAATCGCTTTTTCTTTGAGTAAAGAAGCAATTAAACGAACCATCACCATAGTAGTAGACTGTTCTTTACCACCTGAACCATTTAATACAGCATCAAATACAGATAATTCAGGAATCGCTAAAGTTTCACTCTCACGACGACGTGCAGGTAGGTAGCCACCTAATGCTTCACGACGCGCCTTCATATACTTCATTTCTGGAGAGTTTTCACTTGGGCGATAGAATGGAAGCTCTTCTAACTTATCGTCTGTAAATGGAAGGTTGAAACGGTCACGCACATATTTCAAAGAGTCGATCTGCATTTTTTTGATTTGGTGAGTTTTGTTCACCGCTTCAATTTCTTCAGACAAACCGTAACCTTTAACAGTTTTCGCAAGAATAACTGTTGGTTGACCTTTGGCTTTCATTGCTTCTGCATATGCAGCAAAAACTTTGTAAGGGTCGTGACCACCACGGTTAAGATTATCGATGTCTTCATCGCTTAAATCTTTTACAAGTTCCGCAGCTTCTGGGTACTTGCCAAAGAATTTCTCACGTGTATATGCACCACCTTTTACTTGGTAGCGTTGGTACTCACCATCAACTGTTTCTTCCATTACCGCTTTTAAAGCGCCTGAGGTGTCTTTTGCAAGAAGTGGGTCCCAATGACGGCCCCATACAACTTTAATTACACGCCAGCCCGCACCACGGAATAAAGATTCTAACTCTTGAATGATTTTACCGTTACCACGTACAGGACCATCTAGACGCTGTAAGTTACAGTTAACAACCCAAATAAGGTTATCAAGCTTTTCACGGCCAGCAAGCGAAATCGCACCAGTACTTTCTGGCTCGTCCATCTCACCATCGCCAAGATAAGCCCAAACTTTACGGTCTTCTTCTTTGATCAAGCCACGGTTCATCAAATATTTTTGAATGTGGGCTTGATAAATCGACATGATTGGACCAAGACCCATTGATACGGTTGGGAATTGCCAATAGTCAGGCATTAAATATGGATGTGGATAGCTTGGTAAACCGTTACCGCCAACTTCACGGCGGAAATTACTTAACTGTTCTTCAGTTAAACGTCCTTCAAGGAATGAACGTGCATAAATACCAGGAGCACAGTGTCCTTGGTAATAAATCATATCTCCGCCAAAGTTATTGCTGTTTGCGCGGAAGAAATGGTTAAAACCTACGTCATATAATGTTGCACTTGATGCGAAGCTCGCCAAGTGTCCACCTAAATCATCACCTGTTTTATTCGCACGAAGTACCATTGCTAAGGCATTCCAACGAATCAATGCACGAATACGGCGTTCCATATCTTGGTCGCCTGGCATTGCAGGTTGTTCTTCAACAGAAATTGTATTTAAGTAAGGTGTATTGAGACGTTGAATTGGAACATGCTTAGCAATTGCTTGTTGGTAAAGTTTTTCCAACAAGAATGCCGCTCGTTCAGTTCCCATATGTTGTAAAACTGAATCGAATGCATCTTGCCATTCTTGGGTTTCTTGTGCGTCGGAGTCACCGTAAAACGCCATAATTCACCTGTTCCTTGTTCTCTAATCTACTTTGTATTTTTACCACGTTTTACCCCTTTCAAGTTATTGCCTCGGGTGAATGTGAGGGGGCTCTATTATTTTCTGAATGAATAGTCATTGACCGAGCATTAAACAAAATAACAAAAAAACGCCAATAATGGCGTTTTTTTATACAATCTTTACGTTAAAAAAGGTTTAGCTTAGTTTTAGATTCATAAATTTAATAACCTTACCTTTTTAACTATGCTTTTATGGAAGCATCGCTAAGTAAGTTGTTGGGTTCTTACGTTGTCCATCTTTTACTACTTCATAATGTAAATGTGGGCCAGTACAACGACCTGTACAACCTACATTAGCAATATGCTCGCCTGCTGACACTTGGTCGCCTACACGAACCATTAAACGTGAAGCATGAGCATAACGTGTTAAGTAACCATTGCCATGGTTAATTTCAACATATTGACCATAGCCAGTGCCCCAACCAGATTTAGTCACGATACCTGGACCTGTCGCATAGATTGGTGTGCCACTTGGAGCAGCCATATCTAAACCACCATGATGTTCTGCACGGCCACCCATGGTGCGACCACCAAAGTTTGAAGAAACTCGTACAGTATCAGGAAGAGGATGAGAAACTAACCAAGAGTAAGAATTTGAAGAAGAAGCATTAAAAGAATTCTTTGCAGTCGCATTACCGTACTTCTTTGCAAGCGACTCATTGTTGAGTTCAACTGTTTTTTGGCGTAAGGTCACTGAAACTTTCGCACTCGCCGGAAGATCTAAATCGTCAGGATGAGTATATGAACCTTGAGATAATGTTTTTGATAGCTGTTCCAATCGATCTGAGTCAGTAGATTGGTTAATTGTTTGATAATCTGCAAAAGCAACTGATGCTGCCGAAGCGGCAAGTGAAAACGCTAATAAAATACGACGCGTGTGCATAAAAACCTCTTGAAACTGTTCTTACTCAAGTTCCTTATGATCTCTTCCTTGATATCGATTGAAATGAACGCTTAAGATTAAGACAAGAATCCATCCGAGAATGAACATGTCTAAACCCGATAACGTTTTTCAACAAACCGGAAAACACATAAAAACAGGAAACCTTACGTTTCTAACAACGCAAGTCGCGCAATGGCAAAGACTTACGAAAATTATCCAACCCTTATTGCCCCAACCGGAACAATGGCAGGTCGTGTGTTATCAAAATGGTTCTTTAATCATTACTGGTGAAAATCAAGCGATGATCAGTCAACTCAGTTACTTACAGAACCAATATGTATCTAAATTATCTCAGCTTGAAGGGTTAAAAGACTTACAAAGAATTCAGGTTCGATTGAGAAATAAAAATATTCCCAATGCACCCTCATCTGAGCCATCTAAACCCATCCCCCCGGAAACACAAGAAATGTTACGTAGTGCAGCCGACTTCGTGAGCGACCCTAAGCTTAGCCAAGCTTTACTACGTTTGGCAAGCAATAAAAAATGATCAGCTTTCTATATCTTAATTAGAATCGTTCTTGTTATGTGATTATAATCACACTTTTAAATGTTACATTATAACGTAGCCAAGTAAAGACAATGACTTATGTCACGCTGACATATGGAATTGGACACTGATTCTCGTCATCAAATGTTACAATTTCATAATTACTCGGATCACTTTGAACATTGCGTAACAGCTGATTATTTAAAGCATGTCCTGATTTATACCCATCAAACTTGGCAATAATTTGATGACCAAGCAAATACAAATCACCTACTGCATCTAAAATCTTATGTCTGACAAATTCATCGGCGAAGCGTAAGCCTTCTTCATTGACGACCCCTGTATCATCTACACCAATTGCATTATCCAAACTTGCGCCTAGCGCTAAATTGTTTGCTTTCAGGTAGTCTAGGTCTTTCATGAAACCAAACGTACGTGCTTCACTAACTTCATAAACAAAAGTTTCTGTCGAAAAGTCGATCGTTGCAGATTGATATTCTTTTGCAAATGCAGGATGGTCAAAATCGATTGTGAAATTTAATTGAAAACCATTATGCGGGGTAAAAATTGCTTTTTTATCATCGATGAGTGCTTCAACTGGTTTTAATATTTTTATAAATTTTTTCGGTGCATCCAGTTCACGCAATCCACCTTGCATTAAAAGATAAATAAATGGACCAGCACTTCCGTCCATAATCGGAACTTCGGACGCAGATACTTCAACAATCAGGTTATCAATTCCTAAACCTGCAATTGCGCTCATTACATGCTCAATTGTTCCCACTTTTATATCTCCAGTGACTAAATTGGAGCACATAAAAGCTTCTTGAATCAATAATGCATTGGCAGGGATATCAACCGGTGGATCCAAATCGATACGGCGAAATACAATACCTCCATCCACGGTATGTGGAATGAAATTGATCATCACTTTTTGACCGCTATGAAGACCTATTCCACTCGCTTTTACCACACGACTGAGAGTACGTTGTTTCACCATGCTTTGTAACTTCTTTTTTAAAACCGCTATACGTTAGCATATTTAGTCATTGATCAAAAATAAAAAAAGGCAGTGTTTAAACACTGCCTTTCATTAAATCTAACGATTATTTACTTACGTTGCTGATTTTTCAAGTAATCTTGAATACTCATTGGAGAAGAACGCGGAGTAGAACTTGCTGCGCTACTGACTTCATTATCAGCATTTTGACGTTTATTGATTGCAGGAACATCATCTTCATCAACAGATTGAGCTGATTGAGTTGATGCATGGCTTACCGTATTACGCTTTCTCGGTTCAGCATCTGCTGCATTACGAGTTAAACCAGTTGCAATCACTGTTACACGTAATTCATCACGTGCATCTGGGTCAAATACTGTACCGTAGAAGATTTCGCCTTCATCAAGGTCAACAATCTGGTTCACCACATCAGTAATGATTTCTGTTTCACGTAACGTAATATCATCACCACCCGTAATGTTAATTAACACGCCTTTGGCATTAATAATATTAACATTATCAAGTAATGGACTACGGATCGCTTGTTCAGCAGCTTGACGCGCACGGTCTTCACCACGACCTAAACCAGCACCCATCATTGCGTAACCGCGCGTACTCATTGCAGTTTTCAAATCGGCGAAGTCAAGGTTAATGTGACCCCGGTTAACAACCAAGTCAAAAATACTACGTACAGCGTTTAACAATACATCATCAGCTTTTTTGTAAGCATCTTTCATTGAAATATCGCCATATACGCTCAATAAGCGTTGGTTAGGGATAATAATCAATGAATCGACATGTGCTTCAAGTGCTTCAATACCGCGTTCAGCAGATTTTAAACGGCGACGGCCTTCAAAGTTAAATGGAGTTGTAACTACACCAACAGTCAAAATACCCATTTCTTTGGCAACTTCAGCCACAACAGGCGCTGCACCAGTACCTGTACCACCACCCATACCAGCGGTAACGAAAACCATATCGGTACCTTCAAGGTGATGACGAATAATTTCACGGCTTTCTTCTGCTGCAACTTGCCCTACTTCAGGGTTAGCACCAGCACCTAGACCACGTGTACTTTGCTCGCCTAACTGAATTTTAAAAGGTGCATTCATACAGTCCAGTGCTTGTTTGTCTGTATTGGCACAAACGAATTTAACACCTTGAATATCAGACTGCACCATATGTTGAACGGCATTACCGCCACCACCACCTACACCAAATACAGTGAAACGGGCTTGACCGTTGCCATCGTTTAGTTCATCTTCTATAAATTCAAATGAGGCCATGACCTTTAGGGTTCCTAATACATTATGGCAGTCACTTCAGCCCGTATACTGCCTTGATTTTCAAAAATAACTAATTTTAAGAATGCTGTGCAATACCAACCTTGTCAAGTACAGCGGTTTTCTCTTACAACTTCCTAACAATTCTACCAATAAATACATACATCCTAAAAAATGGCTTTTAACTTGCTATTAAACGCATTCCAGCCATTTACCATTCGTTCCCATACCGAACGGTCATTTGCCTCTTCAGGCTCTTCAACAGCATCTTGCAACTCACTTTGGCTAAACATGAGTAAACCAGCTGCTGTTGCATACATAGAACGACGTAAGGCTGCTTGATGTTGATCATCAGCATAAACCTGTAACGGTGGATTACCCAAATGTGCGGATACACCCAACATACGACGAGCTAAACTCACCATACCTTCTATTTGACAAGCATCCCCTGTCAATACTACACCATGGTATAAACCATGAATTGCACCGCTTTGTTCGAGTTCATCGCGAATCTGGCTAAAGATCTCTTCATAACGAGCAATAATAATTTCTGACAACTCAATCCGGCTAATAGTTTGAGGGCCATCAATCCCTTCTACTTGAATCATGTGATCTGGCTTAACAGCACTTAAATCGACACAACCATGTAGAATTTTAATTCGTTCAGCTTCTTCTGTCGTAGTTTGCAGTACAGCGGCAATATCACGTGTGACATGCTCACCACCACGTTGCAATGTACGCGCTAACGCTAAACGTCCATCAAGATAAACTGCAAGATTGGTAATGCCTGCGCCAATATCAACGAGACAAACACCGTACTCTTTTTCATCTTTCAGCAAGCTTGCCTCAGCGGTTGCCAGACAAGACACCACCATTTTTTCAACCCCGATATTTGCGCCTTTCATCGCACGATCAAGGTTTTGCATAGTCGCTATAGGCATCATCATTAACTGATAATGTCCAGTCATACTATGGGCAGTCATATTAATTGGATTCTGAACCCATTCAGCAGAATCACCTAATTCAAAGCCTAGCGGTACTGCACTTGCTAAATAGTAATCAGAAGTCACATGACTTGCTTTTGCCAATTCTAACGCGCGCACAACTTCATTTGTTGTAATCACATGTGCTGGATTAGATACTGGTGTGCGACCAGAGGCATAAAAACTTTGCAACTCGGTACTCGGAATAGATACCCATGCGCTATGAATGCGACATTCGGCCATATTTTCCGCTTCCGCAACAGCATTTTTAATCGCAGCAATGACTTTATCGAGGCTTACAATTTTTCCTTTATTCATGCCTCGATTGCGAGCAGTTGCCATACCGATAACTTGAATGTTATCCGGCGCATGAATTTTTCCAATCAAAACTGAAACTTTATGCGTCCCAATGTCAATCGCAACAACTGAGGGAACAGCTTCACTCATCACTCATACCATTTCTTTGTTGTTTAATACCAGGCAAATTGCCTATTTTAAAGCCACGTATTATGGCTTTGCTTTTGTTCCACCTGCAATGCTTGTGTCATCAATCGTTACAACAAACTGACCATTCACAATTTTAGGTGGTGTTGCGTTCTTCCATTGAATAGATAATCCATTACGATATCGCAAATCAATGGCTGAGATTTTCGGCCACACCTGTTTTAAGTCAGATTGTGCCAAATGACTTAAACGTTGCAACTTATTCATTGTTTGATCTTGGTCAACAATAATGCGTAAACCAGAGTCAAACTGCATAAACCAAGTCATTCGCTCAGTCAGATATAACTCTTTTAAGCGTAAATTGACAGGATGGAATAATTGATTAATTTCATTATAGCGTCGCATCATCATTTTTGACTGACTTACCGGCCCATGAAGCAATGGAAGTTCAGGATGAATTGTTGGCTCCGCCTCACTAAACACATCGCCTCCATCGCTTAACAAGCGACCTGTTCCCCAACGGGCGATAGCATGTCGAGGCATGACACGAACACGAATACCATTGGGCCAAGCACGAGATACAACAACTCGGTCTACCCATGAAATTTCTAATGTTTTGTCACGAACCTGCTCTAAATCAGATGTGAAATAATTTGCTTTTATAATTGGAGCAACATGTTGCATCACTTGTTGTGTTTCAACCGATGAGGCTGAACCAACAACTTCTAGTTTTGCAACTTTTGCATCTGTAATAACTTTATATAACCCATAAACTCCGACTGCCAGCACTACAAAAGCAATAACCAACAGCACCCATCCACCAGCATTCGCAAGTTTCTGCTTACGTGTAGGTGGTTTATCATGAATAGAGGTGATGGCCGCACGTTTACGGCGCATGGAAGCCGGAAGTTGTGCCATATTTAAGCCGTACCTTCCAATGTTTGCTCAAGAATTGCCACACACAATTCATCAAAGCTATAACCAACAGCCTTAGCAGCTTTTGGAACTAAAGAGTGGCTGGTCATACCTGGTACAGTATTTACTTCTAAAAGCCAGAAATTACCTTGCTCATCCTGCATTGCATCAATACGACCCCAGCCTTCTGCACCAACAGCCTGAAAAGCACGTAAACACAATGCTTGTAGGTTTTTCTCTTCAGTCTCACTGAGACCACAAGGGATCCCATACTCGACATCATTACGTTGATATTTCGCTTCATAGTCGTAGAAAGCAACATCTGCTGGTGGCTGCAAACGAATAACCGGCAATGGCTGTCCATTTAGGAAAGAAATTGTGAATTCACGACCAGTGATCCATTTTTCGGCCATCACCACAGCATCGTGCTGAGTCGCTTTTTCAATTGCAGCAGCAAAGTCTTCTGCTTTCTCAACCTTACTCATGCCCACACTTGAACCTTCATGTACAGGTTTGATAATGACAGGTAAGCCCAACTCAGCAATCACCGCATCTAAATCTGTTTCTTTCGTAATAATGCGATATGGCGCTGTAGGTAAATCACTACCTTGCCAGATTTGCTTGGTTTTAACTTTATCCATGCCAATAGCAGAACCTTGTACACCGGTTCCTGTATAAGGCAGATTTAACCATTCAAGAACACCTTGAATCTGGCCATCTTCACCGCCGCGACCATGCAATACAATAAATGCACGATCATAATTTACAAGTTCAGTCACACTGCGGTCTTGCGGATCAAATGCTTCAGCCTGAACACCTGAACGTAACAAAGCGTCCAAAACTGCCTGACCACTATCTAAAGACACAGCACGCTCAGCCGATTTCCCACCAAATAACACGGCAACTTTGCCGAATTTTGTAGCATTTGACACGTTTAAATCCTTAACCCGATAATTCAATACTTTTTGTTTATTTCACATACAAATGGTGTTGTGCAAGTTCTACTGAAATTGCTCCCACGTTACCCGCACCTTGCGTTAATAACAAGTCATTTGGTTGTAACACATTTTGCATGATGTTTTGCAAATTACCTTCAACCGGATCGACCAAAATCGGCTCTACTTGTCCACGTAAACGAATACTACGCGCCAAAGTACGGCTATCTGCACCCACAATAGGTTTTTCACCAGCAGGATAAACTTCCAATAATAATAATTGATCGACTTGAGAGAGCACTTCAATGAAGTCATCAAAACAATCGCGAGTACGAGAGTAACGATGTGGCTGGAACAACATAACCAAACGACGATCCGGATGGCTTTGACGAGCAGCTTTAATGGTTGCTTCTACTTCTTTCGGATGGTGTCCATAGTCATCAACCAACTTAACGTTGCCATCAGCAAGTTCAAACTCACCTTGTACTTGGAAGCGGCGACCTACACCACTAAATCCTTCTAATGCACGGCTAATTGCATCATCAGAAACACCTTCATCCGTTGCAACACCAATTGCTGCCAAGGCATTTAAAATATTATGCAAACCCGGTTGATTAATCGTTAGACGTAATGGTTCACGGCCTTTACGCAACACAGTAAAGTGCGAGCGCATACCATCTTGTTCAATATCAATTGCACGAATGTCGTTATCTTCATTAAAACCATAAGTAATGACCGGACGGCCTACACGCGGCAAAATCTCACGAATATTGGCATCATCACCACATACTACAGCTAAACCATAAAATGGTAAGTTATGAAGGAACTGTACAAATGTATCTTTTAATTTATCAAAGCTACCTTCATAGGTATCCATATGGTCAGCATCAATGTTCGTTACAATCGCTGCCATTGGTTGCAAATAAAGGAAAGATGCGTCTGACTCATCAGCTTCAGCTACGATGAAACGACTTTCACCTAATGCTGCATTTACGCCTGTACTGTTAAGTAAACCACCAATAACGTAAGTGGGATCAAGGTTTTCTTCAGCCAACATCGTCGTCAAAAGACTTGTAGTTGTGGTTTTACCATGTGTACCTGCTACAGCAATACCATGACGATAACGCATAAGTTCGCCTAGCATCTCTGCACGACGTACAATTGGAATACGCTGTTCAATCGCAGCTTTAATTTCCGGATTTTCCGGATCAATTGCTGTAGAAACTACAAGCACATTGGCATTTTTAATATTTTCCGGTTGATGGCCAATATAAACCTTGATGCCATTATTCTCTAATTGTTCTGTAGTTTTAGACGCTTTAATGTCTGAACCGGAAATTTTATAGCCTTGGTTACCCAAAACCTCTGCAATGCCACACATCCCAGCGCCACCGATCCCCACAAAATGAATGTGTTTGATACGGCGCATTTCAGGCACTTTAATCAGTTTTTTTGCTTGGTTCGCAGCTGTTGATGGAGACATAGTAAATCCGATTACATTTTTTGGATAAGATCAACCACATGCTGAGTCGCATTTGGTTGGGCATGTTGACGCGCTTTCACTGCCATTTCGGTAAGTAATTGGCGGTTCATCAGCGAAGTGAACAATTCATTTAAAATATCTGGTGTCATGGTCGATTGCTGGCAAATTTTCGCAGCGCCGACATCAGCCAGAAATTTGGCATTTGCAGTTTGGTGGTCATCAACCGCGATAGGAAGTGGTACAAAAACTGCGGCCACACCTGCTGTTGCAACTTCTGTCACCGTGAGTGCTCCAGCTCGGCAAATAATTAAATCCGCCTCACTATAAGCCTTTGCCATATCTTCAATAAAAGGCAAAACTTGAACAGTTAAATGAGCTGGTGCATCTGCATAAAGTGCTTGAGTTGCCTCAACTTGTTGCTGGCCACACTGGTGAAAAATATTGAGTGGAACTTGTAATTGTTTTAATGCTGGAGGTAAGCGTTCGTTGAGTGCTTTAGCACCTAAAGAACCGCCAACAATTAGAATATTTAGAGGTTTACCCGCTTGCTCACGCTCATCATAGCGCCACTTTGGGCTTAAAATATCCGTGATTTCACGACGCACAGGATTTCCTGTGGTTACGACTTTTCCACCAGCAGGAAAGGTATTTGGAAATGCTTCGCACACCACTTTAGCAACGCGAGATAACTGCGCATTGGTAAAACCTGCAACTGCATTTTGCTCATGAATAAGTACAGGAATACCTAACAAACGTGCGGCTAAACCACCCGGCCCCGCCACATAACCACCAAAGCCTGCAACTGCATCAACTTTAAGCTGTTTCATATAGCGCATTGCGCTCAAAGTGGCTTTTAAAATTTTAAAAGGTGCAGCAATTTTACGGACTAATCCATTACCACGAACCCCTTGAATATCAATTTGATATATTGGAATATTTTGATCTTTTAACAACCGATTTTCCATACCTGTTGGCGTGGCTAACCATGAAACCTGACAACCTTGTTGTTGAAGTTGCTTGGCTACGGCGAGGGCTGGAAAAACATGTCCACCTGTACCGGCAGCCATCATCATGACATGTTTGGGTTTGCTTTGCTGTGAATCGGTCACGGTCTAATTCTTCAACTCAAAAAACAATGGAAATTGTCATCTATTTTTGTAGCCGTTTATTTTAATCCTAAAGCTTCATTAACGAAAAGCGAATTTCACTCGTTTATAACAGAAAGATGTGCTTTTTTGAAAATATGCCTACAAAGCTGTGGTGTATTTAGTATTGTTATTTTATTAATTCATATATTTTCAGGTGATTTCCCATAAATACCTTAGAAAACCACCTGAAATAACGAGTTAAGCTGAACGACCAGCTTCTAATACATCAAATAAATTGTCTGCAATTGATGTACCAAATTGAGCATCAATTTCACGAATACAGGTTGGGCTAGTAACATTAATTTCAGTGACATAATTACCAATTACATCTAAACCAACAAAAACCAAACCTTTTTCGCGTAAGAAAGGACCAATTTTAGCTGCGATCAACTTATCGTTTTCAGTAAGGGGACGCGCTTGGCCTAAACCACCTGCCGCCAAGTTACCGCGTACTTCACCATTTTGTGGTATACGAGCCAAACAATAAGGAATAGGCTCACCGTTTACCATTAAAATACGCTTATCCCCTTCTACAATTTCAGGAATATAACGCTGTGCCATAATTGGGCGTGTACCTAGCTCTGTCAGCATTTCCAAGGTAGAACCAATATTTACACCGTCTTGGTATAAACGGAAAATACCCATACCACCCATACCATCAAGTGGCTTAACAATGACATCGCCATGCTCTTTAATAAATTCACGGATTAAACTTTGTTGCGATGTTACAAGTGTAGGTACTTGTAGTTCTGGAAATTGCGTTGCAAACAATTTTTCGTTGCAATCACGCAGTGACTGAGGCTTATTAATAATCCATGAACCTTCGCGCTCAGCTTGCTCAAGCACATAAGTTGTATAGACAAAATTCATGTCAAACGGTGGATCTTTACGCATGAGCACAACATCATAAGCTGCGATAGACTCTTTTTTCTTTTCGCCTAGCTCATAGTAATGATTGTAGTCTTCAAAAACTTTTAACGGTGAGATTAGGCCGTACGCCTTACCCTGATCAATATATAAATCTTGCTGTAATGCATAACCTAATTCATGGCCACGACGGCTCGCCGCCCACAACATTGCCATGGTTGAATCCTTTTTAAGGTTTACGGTTTCAATCGGATCCATGACGACAAGTACACGCATGCTCAAGCTCTTCTTAAAATTTAAATTAGCATGAGTATAACTGAGATTTTTCACTGGTTTTTCTTAATTTCAGTAAAACCTTATCGGTTATTTCTTTATCTTGAGCAAAGGTAAATTCGGTTAAACTATATTCATAAAATATTATTTTTAAAGGCTAAAGATGAAACTTTATCGCTATTTAACAGGCCCAGATGACTCTGCTTTTTGTGCACGAGTCACTAAAGCACTGAATCATGGTTGGGAATTATATGAAGCGCCAACTATGACCTTTAATGGCACGCATGTGATTGTTGGACAAGCAATTTGTAAAACGATTGATGAAAATTATGATCCAGAAATGGATATTTTAGATGTTCTCAAAAATAATGCGTAATTCTAAGGGGAGCTTTAATCGGTAAAAAGCTCCCCTTTCAAAAATCAATTAACAAGAAAAACTAATGAGTTAACTCATATTATCCGTTTAATTCCCCAATCATCTTTCTAAAAAACAGTTACTAAACAATAAATATGTCATTTTTTAAGGCAATATTTCTTTTATTCTAAACAATTAAATGATTATAATTATCATTTATACTTTTATTTTTGTTAATTGATTTTATTTTTATGTTAAGAATTTCTTTATCATCTCCCCAAATTAAGGGTTCATTCCCGCTCAGCTTACTCAGTTTAATGATCTTAAATAGTCAAGGTGCCTATGCAGAAGATGTAACTGACTCATCAAAAGTTGCAGCTACCATGCCCACCATAAAAATTGAAGCCATGAGTGAGCTCGACCCGATTAAAAGTTATATCGATTATGACAAGGCCAATGTCACACGTAATGGTTTAGACAAAAAAGATATTCCTCAAACCGTTGATACCATTGATGTACAGAAATATAAAATTTATGGATCGAATGATTTAAGTGTGATGCTGCAAGGTACGCCAGGCGTATCAACCAGTTACGATATGCGCGGTGATGGCATTACGATTCGTGGTTTTGGTGCTGATACAGGCGATATTTACCGTGATGGTATACGTGAAAGCGGACAAGTACGCCGTAGTACAGCCAATATCGAGCGTATAGAAATTTTAAAAGGCCCCGCTTCTGTTTTATATGGTCGTAGCGCTGGTGGTGGGGTGGTGAATATGGTGAGTAAGTTTGCCAATTTTGACTCTAAAAGTTCAGTTGGCGCATATGCGGGTTCATATGATAACTACGGAACAACCGCTGACATCAACCAAGTCATTAATGACAATTTAGCAGTCCGTTTAACGGGAGAATATGGCGAGACAGGCAGCTTCCGCTCTGGTATTGAAAATAAGATTGAAATGTTTTCACCAAGTTTCACTTATAAAAATGACGATGGAACACTCACTTGGACCACGCAATATACTTATGACAAATTAGGGCGTGTACCTGATCGCGGACCATCACATGACATTCTGCCTGCGGGAACTACAATCAAAACAGGATTTGCCCAAGACGGCGATTATGTTGATGATATTTTGCAAGTGGTCCGTAGCGATGTGAATTATCAATATGCGCCTGATTGGAACTTCCACTGGGCAGCAAGTTACCGACAAGCAGAACAGAACTTTGACCACTTTTATTTTGGAACTTATTGTGGGTTAGATGGAAAAAACTCAAAGAATGAGTCTTGTACTAAAAAAGGTTACATCGACCAAATTTACTACTGGCAACAAACCAGCAATAAGACCACCACCAATACATTTGATATTAAGGGCAAGTTCAAAACAGGCCAGCTTGAACATCAAATTATGGTGGGTACAGACTGGACTTATGAACAACGAGAACCACGTCTAGCCAATAAAACTCAAAATGGGTCAGCCATTTATGGTTACGTTAATCCAATCACTGGTGAACGTGAATATAGTCGTGGCAATGGCCCATTAAAAATTAGTCAGCATAACTATAATGAAGGCACCACTTACGGCGTATTTATTCAAGATTTAATTGGTCTAAATGACCAACTTAAACTGATGATGGGTGTCCGCTACGATTACTTCGATTTTTCAACCACCAACAAGTTAACGAATGAACACCGTAATGTAAAAGATGGTAGCTTTAGCCCTAATGTTGGTTTGGTATGGCAACCGCTTCCTGAATATAGCTTTTACACGTCTTATTCTAAGAGCTTTGCACCATTTGGCGGACAAATGGGTGTTAACCAAGTCACTGGAAGCACCGATGTCACAAAAATGGATAAAGAACCTCAATATAACGAGCAATACGAAGTTGGGGTAAAAAGTGAATGGTTAGATAATCGTTTAAATACTCAACTTTCTGTCTTTGATATTCGTAAAAATAATATCCGCTATAAACCAAAACCTAATGAAGAACCAGAAGTATGGGCAACTGCGGGTCAGCATCAATCCCGTGGTCTTGAATTTAGTTTTATTGGCCGTGTACTTGATAATGTCTTTGTCCGTGGTGGTTATGGCTACACAGATGCAAAAGTAAAAGAAGACAAACAAAAGCCTGAACAAGAAGGCAATTATTTAGCCAACACATCTAAAAATACGGGTAATTTATTTGTTCGTTATTTACCAACCGAGCAGTGGTATACAGAGGTGGGGGTAACCTATGTCGGGTCTTATTATCCAAATATTAATAATCAAGTAAAAATGGAAGGCTTTAACCGTGTCGATGCGGCGATTGGCTATAGTGCTGATCCATGGAATGTCACACTTGCGGTAAATAACTTAACCAATAAAGAGTACTGGCGCTCAGATAGCATGCCAGGCACACCACGTAATGTGTTATTGCGTTTAAATTATCAATTTTAAGTAAATATTAAAAAAGGCATACCCCTATTTAGAGGTATGCCTTTTTATTTTTAGATGCCGTATTTTTCACGATAAGCTTGCATATTAGCTAGCGCTTCTTTTTCGCCTTTCGCTTCTAAATAATCCATCAAATCTTTCATGGTAATTAGGGCGTGCACAGGAATTTCTAATTCTTTTTGAACTTCTTGAATTGCAGAAAGCTCACCTTGACCGCGTTCTTGACGATCTAATGCCACCAAAACGCCCGCAATAGTTGCGCCAGCATTTTTCAAAATCGTTACAACTTCACGAATCGCTGTACCCGCGGTAATCACGTCATCAATAATCCAGACTTTTTTACCTTCAACCGCAGCACCAACTAAAACACCGCCTTCGCCATGATCTTTCGCTTCTTTACGGTTAAAGCCCCATGGCACACTTTTGTTATGTACTTGCGACAAAGCTACAGCAGTCGCTGCTACAAATGGGATACCTTTGTAAGCTGGTCCAAAAATCACATCAACATTTTGGCATTGTGTTAATTTATCAGCATAGCCTTGCGCTAAAAGAGATAAAGCTTCACCATCGTTGAGTAGGCCTGCATTAAAAAAATAAGGACTCACGCGTCCAGATTTTAAAGTAAACTCACCAAATTTAAGCACACCGCGTGATAATGCGAGTTCGATAAATGCTTGCGGGTGAAATGACACAGGCGTTGTCATGAGGTGCTCCAAATTCACAATTGAGGTTAAATTTTCGCATGATACCAAAGGATCAGTATCCAAGTGATGTAAAAATTCTTCGAGTCGTTTCCATTAACGTAAATGGCTTACGTTCTTCAGTAACGAAAGGCTTACTTGAATGGTTAGAACAATCAGATGCCGATGTCGTATGCATGCAGGAAAGCCGCATTACCCATGAACAATGGACTGAAAAATTTAGACCCGAAGGATGGCATACCCATCTCTTTCCAGCAGAGCGTGCAGGTTATGCGGGAACTGCGATATATAGCCGCTTACCCTTTGTCTCTGTTAAAGATGGTTTAGGGTTTGAGCTAGCTGACAGTCAAGGCCGCTTTATTTCTGCGGAATTCGATTTAGGTTTGTCACATCCGGTACATATTGCATCATTATACTTACCTTCAGGCTCAAGTGGTGAAGAAGCGCAAGCACGTAAAGATTTATTTTTAGGTGAATACGCAAAAATCTTGAAACAATGGCGTGATGAAAATAAGTCAGTCATCATTTGTGGTGACTACAACATTGTTCATAAACGAATTGATATCAAAAACTGGTCAGGTAATCAAAAATCATCTGGCTGTTTACCACATGAACGTGCATGGCTTGATCATATTTATGACGAACTGGGTTATGTCGATACCTTCCGTGTGGTTCGCGCAGAAGCAGAACTTTATTCATGGTGGTCAAATCGCGGTCAAGCCCGTGCAAAAAATGTAGGGTGGCGTATTGACTATCATGCTTGCTCACCAGACTGGAAAGCCCGCACAATTAATGCTTGGGTTTATAAAGATCAATGGTTTAGTGATCACGCACCTGTCATTATCGACTACAAAATTCAAGAATAAGTGAACAACTGTTCACTTACATTGTCGTTTTCGCTTACAGCATATGTCGTTTTTGAGTATTTTTCTTACACAGCTTTAACGGCATTATAGCCCCACGGCACAGGGAAGCAGTCAGGATGACGCAAAAGGATAGGACGCCGTAGGAAGATAAAATAAACTTATGATAAGTTTATTTGCAAGGATGTGACAATGGACGTTGAAATGAGACCCGCATGATCAGGATGATTAAATGCGGGTTTTCTCTTTTTTAGTCTCTTATTTTTGCGCTAAGTTCTTTTAGTTTTAACTTCTTCTTATTAAGCTCATTATTGCCTTGTCTTATGACAATAACATGACATTTCGCTTTCAATTAATCATTAATTTTCATTTGTTTTAAAAGTATCGGTATAAAGTAGTGCTTAAAAGCTTTTTGGGTTAGGCTGTGTGTTCTCTCTTTTTGACATGGTCCAATAAAATGTTAAAAATTTATGGAATTAAAAACTGTAACTCAATGAAAAAAGCTTTTGATGCTTTGCAAGCCAAAGGGCTTAGCTACGATTTTCATGATTATAAAAAACAAGGCATTGATGCAGATACTCTAAAAATCTGGTTAAAAGAAATTGGACAAGATACTGTTCTCAACAAAAAAGGCACAACTTGGCGTAAGCTTTCAGAAGAAGAACAAAATCGTGCTTTAAGCAATGAAGATCACCTTATTGAAGCACTCATTGCTCAACCAAGTTTGATTAAAAGACCTGTTTTACAAACCGCTCAAGGTTTCATTGTAGGTTTCGATGAAACCACTTATCAAAATATCCAAGCATAAAAAACGAGCCATACGGCTCGTTTTTTTATTAAAACTTTTAGTTCGCGCGAATCCATGTTTGGTTACGACCAAGTGCAGAAACGCCAATATAACCACGCAGTTTAAGCTTTTTACCGCCATCGGTTAACTCACCTTTCAATTTGTAAGTTTTACCAGATTTTGGGTCTAAAATCGTACCGTTTTCATAACTGTTACCACCTACATTTTTTAAATTATGTACAATGGTGACACCTTTAAGTGGTTTGTTTTTATACGGACCTTCACATTTTGTACAAGCGTTTTCTTCGCCCGGTGTCAAAATGTTTTGAATGGTTGCAGTTAAGGTTCCGTCCTTCTGTTCCGTAAATTTCACTACGGCTTTTGGCTTGTTGGTCTGATCATCAATCGTTTTCCATACCGTTCCATTGAGTGAATCAGCCGCATTGGCAAATGCAGCCATACCAATGAGTCCTAAAGCTAAAGCAATCTTTTTCATTTTTGTAATATCCTTGGGTCTTTCAAGATTTTCAGTATTCAGAAGTCGCAAAGATATTGCAATTTTTGAATGTGACTGTTTCGTGTAACCTTGTAATCTTGCAAAATAAAATTTACAAGAAAACAAGAAACTAGCATAAAAATGGATGCTATATGAATATATCAAATGTTTGGAAATATTACTTTACAGAAACTTTTCTTAAAACAACAATTCGCAAGCCAAGCCAGCTAAATTTGCCGGCTACTGCTTTACGTCCCGTTCTAGATCAGATGTGTCGTGCTTTTCCACGACAAAAAAATGTTTCTGTGCGCCCAATTCGGTTAGCAGGCATTAAAGGTGAAGAAATCAAACCGCAAGATTCTGCAACTCAACTGATTTTTCACATTCACGGTGGCGCTTTTTTCCTTGGGAGTGTCAAAACTCACCATGCTTTTATGACCGATTTAGCTGCCCGCACCCAAATGCAGATTATTCATGTGGATTATCCACTTGCGCCTGAACATCCCTACCCTGAGGCGACTGAAGCTCTATATGACATCTATCAATCTTTATTGGTACAAGGCGTTCAGCCTAAAGATATTATTTTATCGGGTGATTCATGCGGAGCAAATTTAGCACTAGCACTTTGCTTACGTTTAAAAGAACAACCTGAGCTTATGCCGAGTGGCCTGATTTTGTTATCTCCATTTTTGGATTTAACGCTCACGAGTGAGTCTCTCAGATTTAACAAAAAACATGATGCGTTATTATCTATTGAAGCCCTACAAACAGGAACTCAGTACTATATAGGCAATCATATCGCAGCTGATGATCCACGCGTTTCACCTATTTTCGATGACTTACATGACCTACCGCCAACTTTGGTTCAAGTAGGATCTAAAGAAATCTTATTAGACGATGCCAAGCGTTTTAGAGAAAAAGCTGAAGAGGCTGGCGTTAAAGTTCAATTCAAACTTTATACGGGCATGTGGCATAACTTCCAGATGTTCAATGCGTGGTTTGATGAAGCAAAACAAGCATTGGCAGATATTGCTGAATTTGCCCATGAGCTTGATAAAACTTAATTTACCTATCAATGATGTGAATAGCTCTAAAAACTTTTCACATCATTTTCCTTATAAAAGGCATCATGTATAAAATGAAAATCATGCTATGTTTAAAATATAAATTAATTTAAACAATCCAATATTAGAATGGTCTAACAAAGAGGCATCTAAATTTAGGAGCCCTTACGTACTATGAAAAATCGTTTAATCACTTATCCCATACATAGAACAAAACAGGTGATAATCGATTTCATCCATAACAATCACATCATCAACTGGACACCACTACAAAAAAGCGCACTGATGCTCACACTTGCCTGCGCCATGAACTTTAGTTGGATCTTATGGAAAGGTTATATTTTAATTACGCCAAGCGTCTGGCAATGGGCAAATCTGCCTTTGGTTGAGTCACAAATCTGGCTTAATTTATTGACCTTATTTTTATTGGGCCTTTTGATTATCCCCTGCTATCGATACAAAAATGTTGAGTGGGCTCAAAGAGTCATTCCTTTCATTAGTGTGCAGTTCTTTGCACTCATGCTATGCCATGATGGATATTTAATTGGCAGTATTAGCCCAGCCACTATGGTCGGTTATGTGGGCACGATTGGTGTCGGTCTGGTGTTATTTGACCGTAAAATTGTTTATAGCGCCCTTGTACCTGCAACGATTATTTTAACGGTATGTACATATTTAAGTATGAGCGGTACTGTGCCTTATGCCCCTCTATTTAATTTTAAGGCTATGGAACATGCTCAAACTAACCCCTTTTGGTTAGCGAGCATGGCTTTTTTTATTATGCCCATCTTATTGGCTTGCTTTATTTTATTTGAAATATTGCTCACTCAATGGCGGCAACGTGAAACTTATATTCAACGCCTAAGCCAACTTGATCCCTTAACTAATGTATTAAATAGACGTAGTTTAAACACGCATTTAGAGTCGCTACACCAACAGCAATTTGATTATGCAGTAGTACTTCTCGATATCGATCATTTTAAAAAAATTAATGATATATACGGGCATCACCAAGGTGATCAAGTCTTAATTGAAATCGCTCAATGTCTTTCTGAGAACTTGCGTAACGAGGATATTATTGGACGTTTTGGTGGAGAGGAGTTTATTTTATTACTCCCTCATACCGATATTATTCAAGCAGAGAAAATTGCTGAGCGTTGTCGTCTTGCTTTGCAAGAACTGCCCGTTTGTAGCGCTCAAAACAATCCTATTCATATTAGTGCAAGTTTTGGAATCAGCAGTTCAGCTTTTGCAGAAGACCCTTATCTTGTTATTCGACAGGCTGATCAAGCCCTCTACGCGGTAAAAGCTTCAGGACGCAATCAAGTACGTACATTTCATCAGATTGAAACGATGAATACCTTATGAATCTTTTAGTTTTGCCAAGCTCGCAAGTTGTTGCAAAAGCTCTTGCTGACTAAAAGCACCAGTTAAACGCAATGCGCGAATTTCTTTTTGCTCTGGGCTTAAAAATAGATAGGTCGGTGGACCTAAAATATTCCATTGTTTGAGTAGCGCTTCATGTGACTGGTCATAATGACTCAAATCAAGCTTAATTAAATAATATGGTGCAAGAGCAGCCTGAACCTCAGGTGATTTTAAAATACGATGCTCAATCGGTTGGCAGGCAACACACCAGTCTGCATAGACATCAACGACAATAGCTCGATCTGTAGGCGCTGCTGCTAAAATTTTCTTAAAGTCCGCTGCTGTAGTTGCAATATGCCACTCGGCCATATGATTAGAACTTTGCAAAGTTCGATTTTGAATGTGTTGGTATTGGTTATAGGCTACAAAAGGTGTAACGATTAATAATAAAATCGCGTAGAGCCATTGGAGCTGCCCTTTTTTCCAGAAAAACTGATAAAGCGCATAAATTATAAAAGCGAGACCTAATACGAGACTAAGAACTTGCATGCCCCAATCTGGCAATAAAGGACGAATAAAATAAAGACTTAAACCTAACATCAGAAAAGCAAAAATAACTTTAATCTGATGCATCCAGTCACCAGCTTTAGGCAGAAATTTCGCCCCTAAAATACTTGCCAGTAATAGCGGAATTCCCATTCCAAAACCTAGACAGAATAAAAGCAAAGCCCCTTGCCACTGGTTTTGTGTTTGAGAAATAAATAATAAAGTTCCAGCGAGGGGTGCGGTCATACAAGGACCCACCAAGAGTGCAGAAACCACACCCATGACTCCAGCACCCACTAAAGTGCCACCTTGTTGCATCGACTGAATACGATCAAGTCGGTTTAACCATGTCTGAGGTAAACGAAGCTCAAACAGACCGAATAAATTCAAAGCAAAGACAATAAACAGTAAACTAAAAGCAATTAAGGTTGCTGGCTGTTGTAACCAACGCTGGAAATTTAGACCTGCCGAAGAAGCAATTAAACCTAAGCCAGCGTAAACCAATGCCATGCTACACACAAAAGTAAGCGCAATGGTCCAAGCTTTTAGACCTTTATGATCTCGAATGATGAGTGAAGTTAAAATGGGCAGCATCGGTAAAGAGCATGGTGTAAATGCGAGCAACATGCCTAAACCTAAAAATAATAAAACGCCATACCACAGCGAGTTCTCAATTAACTTAGCAGACCAGATCTGATCTTGCGCAATTTGTGGTGTGGTTATAGTAACTGCTGACTCTGTATTTTGCTCTTTTTCTACAGATTCTGAACCCTTGGAAGTGTCAGATTGTGTATTTGCTAAATCTAGCAATCGTTTTGGTGCTGTTCCTGCTTGGTTCTGTACACCAACTAGGCCATCTGCATCAGTTTGAAACTCAATGGTTTGTGGTGGATAACAAATACGGTCTTTGGCACAGCCCTGCCAAGTCACACTATAGTGCTCTGAAGGCTTAGTCTTAATTTGGAAATTAACTTGATGGTAATAAACCTGACTTTGCCCATAATTTTCATCATATTGGGCAATCGCTTTCGGTAACTTTAAAGCTAAAGGTTGAGTACCTTGTTGTACGGAAAATTTATGCTGATAAAGATAGTAATTTGGCTGAATCTGCCAAGATAAACTCGCAGTATGCGGCTCAGAAGATTCAACCGAAAATGAAAAAGCTTGTTCGGGTGAAAGTAGCTTATCTTGCGCAGAAACCAACTGGCTAAACACACAAACAGCAACTGCTAGAAAATAAAGAATTCCCTGATGAATAAGCTTTTTCATTAACATAAATTTAAATTGCTTTATTTAGAACAAGAACGCCACGCCTAAGCCACCGTTGTAGCTCTTGTCTTGACCATTCAAATCAACCCCGATACTTGCATCGAGTTGTGTACGATTATTTACGGCGTAGACTAAACCTGTACCTAAACCATACTCATAGTCTTGGCTTTCAGCTTTACGGTAAATGAACTCAGAATAACCTGATAGCTTACCTGCGATTTTATAGTCAATCGTCGGTACTGCTGTCACTGCCCAATCACTATTTTGCACTTCGTAGCGCATGGTAATTGAGGTGCCCACTAAATCACTATATTGGTAAGCTACCGCAGAGCTAAGACTATAAATGTCGTCATGGGCTGTAAATTTATCATTTCCCGTTGCAATGATAGCTTCTGCCAACACTGCCATAGACAATCTATCGTCTTTTAAATCAATAGCTTTTTTTAAACCAATACTTATATCACCAAAACCTGAAGTATCATTTTTTTTGCCAGCACGTTTAGTTTGGGTCCATGCTGGACCTTGCCATCCTAATTGTAATTCTAAATCACGCGCTAAACCTGTACGGAATAACATATCCTGATTTAAGGTTACGGTCTTTTCTTTAACACCGTCAACAGTCGACTCAGTATAGGTTACGCTTGGTAAACCTTGCTCCCACGCCAAATTACCTACAGGAGTAATTCCCGTTCCCATTCCAGCACCTGGACGGTCAAACGAGAACTCTGCGGCAAAAGTACTTCCTGCAGCAACAGTGGTCAGAGCAAAAGTTAAAATTTGAAATGTTCTCATTCTATTATCCAATCAAGTAGTTAGTTCTTTTGACATTTTTGCCCCATGTTGGCGCAATAACTCGAGTGTTTCACGCTCTTCTTGAAGCGCTTCTGACCAATCTATTTCATCAAAGTCACAATCAAAGAACAACTGACTGATTGAAGATAAAATAGTGAGACCCTCTTCATCACGTGTGTTTGGGTCAACTTTTTCATCGAGTAAACGTTGAACGGCTGGAGCACATGCCGAGCTTGCTGCATCCCATAAAGGACCATAAAACTCCTCTGCATCCCAAAGGTGTACGTTGGCTTTGGCTTGAATTAAAGCTTCAAGAATATCGAGGTAAACTTGTAATCTTTTTTGCTTTTCTTCTTTTGATAAAGGTTTACCCGCTTCATAGGCTTCTGATACCTCTTCCCACCATTTGAAAATTCCGTCACAAATGATTGATACAGGTGGTCCTTGTTCCGGATCAATAAAGTTCGGATCAAGCCCGTCAGCAAGTAATTTTTGCACTTGCGCGAGTTCTAATTCTTCTATGGCTTTAATTAAAGCTTGCTGCTCGGTGGTTAACATGACCATCTCTCAAAAATATATTAGGGCTATTATGCCTAATCTCATATGAAGATTTTAGAGGTTGATTGCATCGCATTGCAAACCTAATGTTGTGAATAGTTTTATTTTCATCAAATATAAAAAAAGCCCCGAAGGGCTTTTTAACGTTTTCAATTAGACTTCATCATCAATGAATTCTGGTTGTCCACCTCTCGGGTGTTCTTTTTTCTCAAAAGTATGTTCAAGGCTACGTTTTAATTTTTCAATCGCACCATGAATTGAGGCATCAATATTTCCTGCTTTATGGTGCACTGCAACCGGTTTTAAACCTGAAGGACGCGCTTCAATCATACAGTGGATATCTTTGTCACCACCTTTGTCCCCATTTTCATCACTAAAATGAACCGAGAAATGCGTAATACGTTCGCTATGACGTTGGAATTCTTGAGTAAGTTCTGCACGTACATAAGTAATTAAACGTTCACTGTTATGGATGTTTTTATCTGTGCGGATTTCAATATTCATAAATACCATCCTCTCTTTCTTACTGTGGATCTTTTCTATGCAAAACTTTTTTATGTTGGCATGTTTTAAGCATGCATGAACTGACTTCAATTGTACATTTTGATGGTGTAATGGTTTGTTATCTCCTGACTTAAACGTACTGCTTTTAATTTATTTTGAAGATCTTCATATCTTCAATATCAGTCCATCTATAAAAATATGCAAGCTGATTTTTTAAATTTTTATGAAAAATTGAACAAAAGGAGAGCAATCGTGTCCAAATTTTACCTATCTGGAGCCGAGCTCATTGAGCAAATTCAAAAGTCTCCTTATTCACGTGATTTGATCGGTTATCACGGGCAACCTCCACAGGTTAAATGGCCTAACAATGCCAAGGTTGCAGTGCAATTTGTGCTTAATTATGAAGAAGGTGGCGAAAAACATATTGAGCATGGCGATGATGGCTCAGAACAGTTTTTATCGGAGATTATTGGCGCTGCAAGTTACCCGGCGAAACATATGTCGATGGACTCTATGTACGAATATGGTTCACGTGCTGGTTTTTGGCGCATTCATAATGAGTTCCAAAAGCGCAAACTCCCAATGACCATTTTCGGAGTGGCTATGGCGCTTGCCCGTAACCTCTATATTGTAGAGGCGATTAAGCAAGCTGATTATGATGTGGTTTCTCATGGCTACCGCTGGCTTCACTATCAAGATACCGATATGGAAGTTGAAAAGCAGCATATCGAACAGGCTTTATCTGTATTGGAAAACTTGTTTGGAAATAAAGTGACAGGTTGGTACACCGGACGTGACAGCCCGAATACACGTCAGTTACTTGCAGAATTTCCGCAAATTCAATATGACTCTGATTATTATGGCGATGACCTGCCCTTTTGGACGACTCTCACCGATACAGCTGGTGCATCACGCCCTCATCTCATTATTCCTTATACTTTGGAATGTAACGACATGAAGTTCTGCTCGCCGGGTGGATTTAATAGCTCAGAACAGTTTTTTCAATATTTAAAAGATAGTTTTGATGTGTTGTATGCAGAAGGAGAAACTGCACCAAAAATGATGTCAATTGGAATGCATTGCCGTATTTTAGGGCGACCAGGCCGTTTTAAAGCGCTACAAAGGTTCCTCGACTATATTCAAATGCATGATCGTGTTTGGATATGTCGTCGTCAGGATATTGCACAGCATTGGTATAAAAATCACATAACTCAATAATTGATTTTTAGTTTTCCAAATTCTTAAGCAAATCATAAATCACTCTTGGCACTGTTATTGCTAAAACTCTATATCACATTAACGAGTTTAGGAATAACAGTGTTTTTAGTCGAGTTTAATCAAGCCTCACCAGAACAACTCAAGACTCTGTTAAACAACTGCGTCCATATTCCTGCATGGGCCGAAAAAATTATTTCAGAACGCCCCTATTCAACAAAAGCATCTCTTTTGGAATATGCAGAAAATTTAAGTCAAATGTGGTCATGGCAAGACATTGAAACTGCTTTAGCAACCCATCCAAAAATTGGTGAACGCCAAGCTAAAAAACAACTCAATGCAAAAGAGCAGCATTTTTCAAATCAGGAACAAGCTGGCATTTCTTTAGATGAACAAACACAACAAGCTCTGCTACAAGGCAACCTTGATTATGAACAAAAGTTTGGCTTTATTTTTTTAATTAAAGCGGCAGGCCTCAGTAGTGATGAAATTTTAAAAAAACTACATGAACGTCTACAAAATGACTTGGCTATTGAAAAAACAATTGTACATGGGCAACTCGCAGCGATTGCTCTATTACGCCTATCTCAGGAAATACAAGCATGATCAGCACACATATTTTAGATACGAATTTAGGTAAACCAGCTGCACAGGTAGAAGTGAAGTTGTTTCATGCAGAAACTCATGAGCTGATAGCGACTGCAATTACCAATCAAGACGGTCGAGTGAGTAATTTTGGAATAAAAGACTTAGGTGAAGGCGCTTATCAACTTGAATTTGAAATTGCACCTTATTTTTCATCACAACAAGTCAAAACTTTTTTCCCACGTGTTTGTATCCAATTTTTTATAGAAGACGTCAATCAGCATTATCACATTCCATTACTGATCAGCCCATTTGCTTACTCCACTTATCGCGGTAGTTAATTCAAATATAAATAGGAGAAAAATATGAACCATCAGCAAAAAAATGCGATTTCTCCAGAGCATGAATATTTAGGAATTTCCAAAAGTTTTGCTTACGGCTTACAGCATGTGCTGACCATGTATGGTGGCATTGTAGCCCCGCCCTTGATTATTGGAACGGCAGCTGGCTTAAGCTCAGCACAAATCGGAATGCTCATTGCAGCGGCTCTATTTGTAGGTGGATTGGCAACCCTAATCCAAACAATCGGAACCAAATATTTAGGCGCAAAATTACCTCTGGTACAGGGTGTGTCTTTTGCAGGTGTAGCCACCATGGTTGCCATTATCACCACAGGCGGTGGTTTGCCTGCTGTCTACGGCGCGGTCATTGCTGCATCTCTGATTGGACTATGCCTTGCGCCTTACTTCTCAAAAATTATTCGTTTTTTTCCACCCGTGGTAACTGGATGCGTCATCACGATTATTGGATTGTCTTTGCTACCTGTTGCAATTCGCTGGATGATGGGTGGCAACAACAAGGCGCCTGACTGGGGTAGCGTAGAAAATATCTCTTTGGCCCTGCTGACCTTAGGCATTGTGATTGTTTTAAATATGCTGCCGCAAGCAAGCATTCGTCGTTTATCAATTTTGTTGGCTATTGTTGTTGGTACTACCCTTGCCTACTTTATGGGTTTTGGTGATTTTAGTCAGGTGAGTTCAGGGGCATGGCTGCAATTTCCACACTTATTTGCATTTGGTTTACCAACTTTCGAGCTCAGTGCAATCTTATCGATGTTGATCGTTACCTTAGTGATTATGACTGAAACCACAGCAGATATTATTGCTGTCGGAGATATTGTAGGAACTGAAGTCGATTCGAAACGGATCGCCAATGGCGTTCGTGCAGATATGTTTTCGAGTGCTTTTGCGCCTATCTTTGGTTCATTCATGCAAAGTGCTTTTGCCCAAAATGTTGGACTGGTTGCGATTACAGGCATCAAAAGCCGCTTTGTAGTCGCAGCAGGTGGTGTGATTCTGATTATTTTGGGCCTACTCCCTATTATGGGTCGTTTGATTGCCGCGATTCCAATGCCTGTACTTGGTGGTGCAGGTTTGGTCTTGTTTGGGTCGGTTGCAGCGAGTGGAATTCGCACTTTGGCAATAATAGATTATAACGATCAGAAAAATTTGATTATTGTGGCAACTGCTTTATCAGCAGGGATGATCCCAATTATTAACCATGAGTTTTATGCTCATTTCCCAGTTTGGGTACAAACATTATTTCACTCAGGTATTAGCTCAACATGTATTTTTGCTATCTTATTGAATTTATTATTTAATCATTTACCTTCATTTCGCAGCTCGCGTACTCCGCATTTAAGCCAAACAATAAACACAAGAAATACTCATTAAAGATTTACTTTTTAGCGCCCCACTTCGGTGGGCTTTTTTTTAACCGTTGATCAAATTTGGCTTCATTTTTGCTTAAGACCCTGTATCCTTAGCGTGCTTTATTTGGGGGGAGATCATTTAAATGCAATTAAAGCAACTTGCGGCGACTTGTGCCTTGTTATCTGCAACAGCCATGGTTCAGGCGAAACCAATTTGGCAAGATTTTAGCGTGACTGGACTTTATGGTGAAAACTATGAAGTTGTAGATGAGAAAGAAACCACGATTACTTTGGAATATGCAGCGAAAGTTAAATATGCTGACGTATTTTTCTTCTTAGACCGCATGCGTGGCGAAGATGACTATAAAAGCACTTATTTTGAGTTATCACCGCGTTTAAGCTTAGGTGAAGTGTCTGGTAAAAAACTGGCATATGGCCCAGTAAAAGATGTGTTGATTAGTACCACTTGGGAGAGTAACTCTCAAAACGGCAACAACTTCGACAACTTCCTTTATGGTTTTGCAGTTGATTTAGATATCCCATATTTCCAATATGCGAATTTAAACTTCTACCGTGCGAATAATGAGAAAACTGACGACGATTATCAAATGACATTCGTTTACGGCATTCCATTAAAATTAGGATCTGAAGATTTCTTGGTAGATGGTTTCCTTGACTGGTCAACCGCTGAAGATGACCATGCAAGCGAGTTGAACTGGACAACTCAATGGAAATGGAATGTAGGTAAACACATTTCTCCTGATACACGTTTATACCTAGGTATCGAGCACTCAGTGTGGAATAACAAATTTGGTATTAAAGGTGCCGACGAAAATAATGTTAGTGCATTGGTTAAATACCACTTCTAAAATTTTTATTTAGAAGCATAAAAACAGCAAGGAAGAATCCTTGCTGTTTTTGTTTTTAATCGAGTGGATTACCCACAATATTGCTAATAATCCCCTGCATAATATGTCCGCCTTGTTCACGGCGTAACTCCGCATACCAAGCTTGGGTAACAGCTTCATCTTTCATATGGGTCACATCACAACGTTTGCGTGCACGAAGTACCAATTCATTGGCACGTTCATTACGTTTATTTTGATAGCGTCGCAAAGCATCCTCTAGCCCCAAAGTATTAATTTGCAGAGAACGCGCTAAATAAATTGCGTCTTCCATCGCTTGGCAACCGCCTTGGCCAATATCAGGTGTCGTGCTGTGTGCAGCATCCCCTAAAATCACCACGCGACCTTTATAAAATTGAGTGAACGGTTCAATATCATGGATTTCTACCCGATTGGTCTTTTGCGGGTCTAAGCGCTCAATGAGTTGCTGTACTGGCAAACACCAATCAGCAAAATATTGTTTTAAAAGTTTTCTATAGTCATCTCGATTATTGTCTAAACCTGCTGGCAAAGGCACATCTAAAAAGAAATAAAACTTACCATCCGCAACCGGCATCAGAGACGCACGCTTGCCTTCCCCCACATAAGTCGTCCATTGCTCGGCTGGTGCTAAATCTTCAGAGATTTCAACCAAACCATTCCAGTTCACATAACCCGCATAACGGCGCTGTACTTGCTGACCCAGCACATATGCACGAGTCAGTGAGTGAGTACCATCCGCCCCAATTAATAGATCAGCCTGTGTTGAACTGCCATCTGCAAAATGAACCTCGACATAATCAGCTTTATCTTCAAGGCTGACCATTTTTTTGCCTAAATAAATCTGATCTCGGCCAAACTCATCCATAAGCATATTTTGTAAATCAGCACGTGCAACTGGATAAGGTCGTTGTCCTACTTCTTCAATTAATGGCAATAAACTGAATTGTGTCATCACATCGCCAGTTAAACCATCTACATAGGCCAAGTCATCCATTTGTCCGCCAAGTTTGGCGATTTTCTCGGTTAATCCCAGATAGTTCAGACATTTCACACCATTCGACCATAGCGAAATTGCTGCACCGACAGGAAGGATTTTTTCAGTTTGTTCGAAAATGCGTACTTGGTGACCAAATTTTTTTAATGCAATGCCTGTGGTTAGACCTCCCATTCCCGCACCAATAATCACCACATTCATAACACGCTCCTATAGATATTCACCTATAGGGTGCTTATGCTAAAAACATGCCATCGTTCAAAAATTATTTAGCTTTTCCAAAAAACTGGCATGCACCATGCTTATATATTTAAGTACAAAACTAGTCTCGGCACGCTCAGTGTCAGCGCAGTTTTAAATGAAAAATCATGTTTTTAACAAGAAATACGGATACTCCCCTATGGCAACATTGCACGCCCCAGCTTTTGAACTTCCTGAAATTTTGAATACTAAAACTAATTTGGCCGATGCCCGAATTGGGGCACAAGTCATTGAGTGTTCAGACGATTTCTTTGCAGAAGCAAAGCGTATGCTGCAATTTGAAGCACCCATTTTTGTTGAAGATAAATTTGATGACAACGGCAAATGGATGGACGGCTGGGAAACCCGCCGTAAGCGTCATGCGGGCTATGACTGGTGTATTGTAAAACTAGGGGTGAGTGGAAAAATCACTGCTCTTGATATCGATACCAGCTTTTTTACAGGAAATTATCCAGCTTCTGCATCATTAGAAGCATGCTATGCACCAAATGGGGACCTGACAGGGGCAAAATGGGAAAGTGTTTTAACAAATACTGAACTCGGCCCAAGCCAGCATCATATTTTCATGGTCAATAATGATGCACTTTTCACTCATATACGCCTCAATATTTTCCCGGATGGCGGTATTGCTCGTTTACGTGTCTATGGTGATGTTCATATTCAAGCGACTGACAGCGAACAAACTCTCGATTTATTGGCTCTCGAAAATGGTGGTCGTGTAGTTGCCTATAGCGATGCGCATTTTGGACATCCATGTAATTTGATTAACCCAGGCCGTGGCGTCAACATGGGGGATGGATGGGAAACCAAACGCCGCCGAGCACCGGGTTATGACTGGTGTATTCTTGCCCTCGGTAAAAGCGGAAAAATTGAGAAACTTGAAATTGATACGGCTCACTTTAAAGGGAACTTCCCTGCTGAGGTGTCTATTCAAGCGGTTTACCTTGAAAATGCAACCGATGCACAGTTAATTCCTCAAAGTATGTTCTGGTCTTACTTACTAGAAGCCCAACCGATGCAAATGGATCATATTCATGAATATGTGAATGAGATTTTACAACATGAAAAAATCTCGCATATTCGTATTAACATGATTCCCGATGGTGGTATTAGCCGTGTTCGTTTATGGGGAAAAATTGCCAAGTCATGATGAATAATATTCAAATTCAGCCTTTAACAATTGAAAATTTTCAGCCCTTCGGAGAAGTTATTTGTTGTGATGGGCATGACTTTTTTCATATTAATGATGCCCACACCGAGCGCTACCATGCGCTCGTTGAAACTGAAATTGAGGGAGCAGCAAAAGTAGGAATTAGTATTTTCCGTAATATTAAAGCCAGTGTACTACCTCTGGAAATTTCAATGTTGGAGCGTCATCCGAAAGGCTCTCAAGCATTTATCCCATTACAACAACAAAATTTTTTAATTATTGTGGCACCCGCTTTAGACGAAAATACTCCCGATATTTCAAAGCTATGTGCTTTTATCTCAGACGGTAAGCAAAGTATCAATTATCGGGCAGGCACATGGCATCATCCTTTGCTTACCTTTGAGGCACCAAGTGATTTTGCAGTGGTAGACCGAATTGGTAACGGCGCAAATTGTGATGTTTTTCAATTTCCAGAAGCTATAAAAATTACTGTCTAAATTAAAATAGACAAATCTGTCTATTTTAATTTAGTGATCAAAATGCCAATGGTCGCGTAAGAACAGAGTCGTGCACTTCAAACGCCAACCTAAGCTTTGAGTATTACAGAATAGAACGGAAGGTCCCGCCTTCAACACGAACTGCTGCCCCATTAGATGCTGATCCCAAAGGACTTGCTAATAACGCAACCATGGATGCAATTTCATCAGCTTCAATCATTCTTGCAATCAATGAGCTTGGACGATATGTCTCAAAAAAATGTGCTTCAATTTGTTGATCTGTCATGTCGGGACGAGGAGCAGTTTGACGCAAATAGTCCATGATACCTTCGGAACGTGTTGCAGAAGGGAGTACGCTGTTCACCGTAACTCCTGTGCCTTTTGTTAACTCGGCCATTCCACGTGATACAGCCAATAGAGCAGATTTACTTACGCCATAATGCACCATATCTGGTGGTGTGAATGCTCCTACCTCACTCGACATAAAAATCACTCTTCCCCAATTATTTTCTAACATTTTTGGAAAGTAGTGACGAGATAAGCGCACACCTGACATAACATTCACATTAAGCATATGCCACCAGTCTTCGTCTGTAATCTCAGTAAATGGTTTAGCTTCATAATATCCTAAGTTATTTACCAAAATATCGGTGTAAGGATGTTGTGAAATTAATGTCTCAACTCCCTCTGATGTACTAAGATCAGCTAAAAACCCATGTACTTTGCCCAAGGGAGCATTTGCTTCTATCTCGGCTATCGCTGCCGCCAATTTGTCTTGGGTACGGCCCGTAATGATGACATCAGTTCCTTCTTTAACTAGAGTTTTGGCAATTGCTAGACCGATGCCTGCTGTTGCCGCAGTTACAATAGCTGTTTTACCTTTCAGTTGGAGATCCATAGCTTTTTCCTTTTCATATTTAAAGATGGTGTGCAGGCGCTTTAATCATTCTTTGGCTATACCAGATTTAGCCAATTTCTGATCAAGGACCTATTAGCGATGAGTCACCACATAAGATGTAAAGAGAGCTAAAGTATTACTAAATTCCCTTTCATCCTGTTCCAATACGTTTTGCAAATTAATTACATAAATTCATGGAAAAACTGAGATGACTGAAACACCATAACGATGATTTATATGAAGTGTATGGTTAGCAGCAGAGGGGATAAACAACCGTCAAAGGAAAACATTTGTTCTTTAAAGAACAGAATCAGACAGCTTTTTTAGAAGTATGGCCATCAAAAGATAAAGGATATGCCTAAAATCAGAAAAACTACTTATAAATTAGTTATTTGAAATAAATTATATGAGTTGTCAGGTGCAGGATAATTTTATAAAAAATTATCCTGCACCCTTTAATTAAACAGTGATATCAGCCAAGTTACCCTTCTGCTCAAGCCACTGCTTACGATCTGCCGAACGTTTTTTCGCAAGTAATTTGTCGAGTAAACCTGCTGTAAAATGGGCATCATCAAGATCTAATTGAACCAAGCGGCGTGTATTAGGATCCATCGTGGTTTCACGTAGTTGAATCGCGTTCATCTCACCCAATCCTTTGAATCGGGTAATTTGCGGATTACGATTACCTTTAATATTTTTCAAAATAGTTTCAAGTTCATCATCATCAAGCGCGTAATGGACATCTTTGCCAATGTCGATACGGAACAATGGTGGCATTGCCACATACAAATGTCCTTCTTCAACCAATGCTGGAAAGTGTTTAACAAATAAAGCGCAAAGCAAAGTCGCAATGTGTAAGCCGTCCGAGTCCGCATCGGCCAAAATACAGATTTTGCCGTAACGTAGTTCAGATAAATCATCACTGCCCGGATCTACACCAATCGCAATTGCAATATCGTGAACTTCTTGAGAAGCCAAGACTTCATCTGAAGAAACTTCCCACGTATTTAAGATTTTTCCACGAATTGGCATGATGGCCTGAAAGTTTTTATCACGGGCTTGCTTGGCACTACCGCCCGCAGAGTCACCCTCGACAATAAACAGTTCACTGTCCTCACGCGTTTGACCGACACAGTCCGCCAATTTACCCGGTAAAGCAGGGCCAGAAACAATCTTTTTACGCTCGACTTTCTTTGCTGCTTTTAAACGACGGCCTGCTTTAGAAATCGCCATTTCTGCCAGTTGCATGGCAATTTCAGCATGTTGGTTTAACCAGAGCGCAAACGCGTCTTTAGCAATATTTAAAACAATATTGGATGCTTCTCGACTAGAAAGACGCTCTTTGGTTTGACCTGAAAACTGCGGCTCTTGGAACTTGAGCGATAAAATATAGTTCACGCCATCCCAAACATCTTCTGCCGAAAGTTTAAGGTTTCGTGGCAACAGGTTGCGCAGCTCACAGAACTCACGTAACGCCTCAGTTACACCTGAGCGTAAACCGTTCACATGAGTACCGCCTTGCGCGGTTGGAATCAGGTTGACATAACTTTCTTGAACCTGCTCACCGCCTTCTACATTCCAACAAATTGCAAATTCACATGCCGCACGATCTGCTTGACCGCTGCTCACAAAAGCAGGATTTGGCAAGATTTCGCGATCTTGCAACTCATCCATCAAATAATCGACGAGGCCATTTTCAAATTGCCATTCGATTTTTTCATCGTTAATTTGATCGATATAGATAATTTTTAAGCCAGCCGCTAACACAGCTTTGGCTTTTAAATTGTGTTTAAGGGCTTTTAAAGCAAATTTTGGACTATCAAAATATTTCGCTTCTGGCCAAAAATGTACCGTTGTTCCTGTCGCGCGTTTTGGTGCTTTACCTTCGAGAACGGCTAAAGGCGCTACTGGTTCACCTTGTTCAAAAGCCATTTGGTATAGGTTACCCTGACGTTGAACTTCGACCTCAACACGTGTTGATAAAGCGTTTACAACTGAAATTCCCACCCCATGTAAACCACCTGAAAATTGGTAATTATCGGTACTGAATTTACCACCGGCATGCAGCTTGGTCAAAATGATTTCGATACCACTTTGGCCATATTCAGGGTGAATATCGACCGGCATACCACGACCATTATCTTCAACTGACAATGAACCATCTTTATAAACCGTGACACAGATTTTGTCGGCATGACCAGCTAATGCTTCATCAACAGCATTATCAATCACTTCTTGGGCTAAATGGTTAGGTCGAGTCGTATCGGTATACATCCCTGGACGACGACGAACAGGGTCTAAACCAGAAAGGACTTCAAGCGATTGAGCCGTATATTGTGTCACGTTGTACGTTTTCCTTATTTGATGGTGTGCGCAAAGAATTCGATCACTAACGGTAATTTTTCTTCAAAATCTTCCATAGCATGATTGCCATGAGCATCCGTCAAAATCAATGAGGATGGCGTTGCAGCACTATAATAGCGTTGTGCTTGACGATAATCCAAAATTTCGTCGCCTTGTTGCAACAAGACGAGTATTTTGTCAGCATTTTCAGGTTGTTTCAGTTCAAGTTGTTGTAACTGTCGTAACTGAATATGGTCAATTGACCATTGATCATTCACCACATAGGGCATGCTTTCAACTTGAAATAACTCATCAAACAGCTTCCATGGTTGCATAGCAGGATTAATCAGTACAGCCGGAATATTATATTTCGCGACAAAATATGTCGCAAAAAACCCGCCGAGGCTACTACCGACTAAAGCCACGTCTTGTAAAGATTCAATAAGTGTTGAAACTTGCTCTACCACTAGATCGGGAGATCTATTTAGGTCTGGTAAATGCACATTTATGCCCAATTCGCTACAATACTGCTTAAGGCTTAGCCCCTTAATTGAAAGAGAGCTACTATTAAAGCCATGGAGGTAGATAATATTCATATATTTCCCTCTAAATTGAGAATAAAATCACATTTTTGTTCTCAGTTTGTATATAAAAACACTATTGTCAGACAAGAAAAACTACTCAACTAACCATTCATCAGTATTTTAAAAACATGTGTTATTTAAACTACTAAGATGGAAACGTTTACTGCCGTTGATAAAAAGTACAGCTTAAAACGTCGGTTATAACGTACATGGGGAAAAGATATGCCGAGCTTAACACCACTACATGAAACTTATTGTAAATGGGATCGTACGCCACCTAGTCAGGCAGACGTATTAGAAGGTTTAGCTCAACTGTTCAGTACCAGCTTAAATGGTGTACATGAATTAATTCAAGTTATTAATATTGAAGTATTAAAAAATGCTTTTGGTGTGAGCACACAAAATGCTAAAAACTTTCAAAAACGACCATTTGTGCAAAAGGCATATCAGCTTTCTTATGGCGCTTTACAAAAATACGGTAGCTGTTTTTTAGCGCCAAGCTTACGTCATATTATTGAAAAATATCCTACACTTCACGAAAAACCACTCACCCCAAGCCTACATTTTTTGGTTGGAATTTTGAATGGGATTTTTGGGGATTATCTACTCAAACAGCACAGCCCCCTCGCCTTACCCATGGTGCTATACGATCACTACGGTGCAATTCAGCAAGGGGAACTCGCAGGTCGTATCGTGATTTTGGCTCATGGTTTGTGTATGAACCATCTTACTTGGTCAAATGCGCATTATGGCGGTATTGGGGAGCGCCTATTAGCCCAGCGTGACCATAACACCATGCTGTATTTAAATTACAATACAGGTCGACGTATTTCAGCCAATGGACGCAGTTTTTCAAATTTATTAGAAGATTTGGTACAACGTAATCCAAGAATTACCAGTATTGATATCATTGGCCATAGTATGGGCGGATTGGTTTCTCGTAGTGCCTTGTTTTATGGTAAACAAAATATGTATCAATGGATTCATATGGTCGAGAATCTAGTCTGCATTGGTTCACCACATCATGGCGCAGTCTTAGAACGCTTTGGCTTTACCATACAAGACAAACTTGGGGCTTTCCCCTTCGTAGGTTTACTTGGTCAACTGGTTAATATACGTAGTAATGGCATTTTAGACTTACGCCACGGTAGCGTTCGTGATGACGACTGGGAATATATGGATGCCCGAATTGGCATGATGGATGATAATCGTGCCCCAGCTCCGCTACCTTCCCATATCAATACCTTTTTAGTGGCAGGCACCCTCGAGTTTGAAAAAGTACGTAACAAAGCACTTACTGTGATTGGTGACTATTTGGTAAGTGTAAAAAGCGCCCTAGGTGAACACCCAAATCCACGTTTTCAGCTCAAAGTTCCAGACTCTCATAAAGCCGTGTTTTATGGCTTAAATCACTTTGAAATTCAGTATCACTCAAGTGTCGCAGAACAAATTACGCGCTGGCTATATCCTCATATTAATGATTATGTGCAAGAAGGTATTCAAACCCATATTATTGATATGCCGAACTATACGCTCGAAGATTTAGAAGGAATTGTAGAGACGTAAAAAAAGCCCAACTTAAGTTGGGCTTTTTTAATTAATTAGCTTTTGTAGAAGAAAGAAAATATTTTTAAATTTCAACCTTCCAAGCTTTATTGGAAATGACTTTTCCATTTTTTATATTTAAAACAATATTGTAAGCTGCTGCACCACCATTATTAAAAGTATTTAAAATATAAATATTATTATTTAAATAATATATTTTAAAATCAGCAAGCTCGTTCTTGTCACCATCTATACCATTTTTAGGAAAAAAGTATTGCTCTATATCATTTTTCCCAATTTCGATTTTCTTATCTTTATCCTTAATTATAATTTTATCAAGCTGTAAAAAATCATTATTAGGTAAACTACCATCAGTACCAAAGAATTTTTTATCATTAAAATACTTATATTCACCTTTAAAATTTTTATAAAGTTTAGGATCTAAAATAGCTTTTTTTGCATACACTTCTACTATTATATTTTTATCATTATAAACAGCTTTTTCTCTAGAATATTGAGATAGCTTAATAGAAGTGTAACCGCTAAAATTATTTATTCTATTTTTATAGACAAATCCAGTTACACCATTGCTTGCATTAACTAAACAAAAATTATTTGTCCCTTCATCCATCACACAAGAAACAATTTCATTATTATTTAATTTGGACGTAACTTTAGAATTTAAACTTGAATTTCCTCGTACATTAACGTACCCATCCTTATCTTGAATAAAACCAAAGTCAGCATATGAAGCTGCTGGACCAATCATTAGAAAAGTAAAAATTATAAACTTAAGTTGTTTCTTCATTTAGGATAAGTTCCTTTACTATCTCGAATATATTTGATCTTTATTTTAGGATATTGATTTTTAAATTCTGTAATTTTTTTTGCCAAATTTTCAACATCTATATTTTGTGCTCTTGTGCAACCCATAGTGACTCTCCAACCTTGTTTCTCAGCATATGGATCACTTAAACCGCTTCCCCCACCATGTACCCATCTTGCACGGCTATCTGTGGTCATAATTTTTGTAGTTCCATAGGCAGCTCCCAACTTACTATTTCGCTTTCCTCCAGCAATATATGTATAGAAACCACTAAAAGGGCCATCTGCATTTTTTTTAGATTTACTTGATACTCTACTACCAGTTTTAAAACTGTATAATTTATTACCTAAGTGATCATAAAAAACTGTATAACCGACCTTTGGTGCATCATGTGGTCCATATTCAGTATCTTGAAATGTATAAATAACAGCCATGCCATCTGTTACATCTACTTTTACAGTCTTATTATTCCCGTTTGATTGCGTTTTATTTTGTTCTATAACAGGTTTAGTTTGTTTTTTTGGCTTTACAGCTTCAGCACTTACCGGTGTTCTCAACTCTATTAAATTTGATTTACTTTTACTAGTTGTATTACTAGAACTGCCTTTAGGCTTAGCTGTATGATTTTTGGAAAATGTTATTAAATCTAAATTTATATTATCTAATCCTAAAGAACCAAAAATATCCTTTAAAGCACTATTAGATGGTTTATGTCTTAGGAATTTATGTACTCTAAGTTCTTGTCCAATGGCTATTCTATTAATATTTTTTAAATTATTATCTTTGGCAAGCTGCTCAACAGTAGTACCATTTCTTTTTGCAATACTTTCTAAAGTATCTCCTTGCTTTACTATATATTTTACATCAGAGTTTACTTTAAGTTGTTGCCCAATAGATATTTTATTTTTATCTTTTAAATTATTATCCTTGGCAAGCTGCTCGACACTAGTACCATTTCTTTTTGCAATCTTTTCTAGAGTATCGCCCTTTTTAACTACATAATTTCTAGCTGATTTTGTATTAATTAAATTCTTAAAATTATCAGGTAATAAAAGAGTAATAATCTCATCTCCAATTCTCGAATGAACTGGAGATGACTCACCATTGGAATTGGTTTTTCCAAATACTACATTTACCTCTTTCTTTTCATTTCTATTCATTGACAAATGCGTAGGTTTTTTTCTATCAGAGCTTTTAACTGTAGCTATAACATAATTTTTATTTTCAATTGCTTTACCCTCATGGTCAGTAAGTTTTAACTTTGTTTCAACTTTTTGTTTTAATAAAGTCGTTAATAAAAGTAAATTTTTCTTAAAAACTCTCTCATAAGTATCTACAGCATCTTTTCGCCATTTAAATCTCAATGCTCTTTCTTTTCCTCGGTCATCTTCATAATAACCAGGACCATCATGATGAAGCATATAAATCAATTGCCAATATTTATCATCATCAGGTTTAAAACCCCATTTTAGAGCTAAATTTTTATTAAATAAAAAAGCGACTAAAACACCATGACAACCTATATTTGCATCAAAGACATTTGTTCCGCTCATGTCTATTTCAAAACCTAGTATTGATTTTGATCTTGATTTAAAAGCATCTGCTGTTGATCTTGTATATTGAGCAAGACCTGATGCACTTGTGGTTCCAGCAGCCGCATCTGGATTGAAACCAGATTCAGCTAAACAAATTAATAGTGTATAAGCTATTTCTTGGTATTCTAAATTGAATCTAGAACATAAAGAAATAATTGTATCAACGATAATTTTGAAGGTTTCCTCATCTACATCACCAATGATTCTAGAATTACCTTTTAACTTTTTCCCTGTAGGTATAGGTAAATTTACTAATGAGGCGTCAATTATTTGCTCCTTAGTATATGCATATCCCTTTTTTGGCTTTAGTAATTGATAAATATCACCCATTATTCATTCCCATAAACTGCATTAGCTGAAATTGCTTTTCCTTTTTTACTATTTTTTAGTATTTCCTTATTTCCATTTTTAATTATATTACCTTTAAGATCTAATAGCACTGGGTTATCCCACAATGATCCTTTACTATGATCCATCATATTTATATTATTAGAAGTTGCTTGATTTAATAAAACAAAAGAACTTTTATTATTTTCAATACATGCAAAACTAACCAAGCTCCATTTTCCTTCTTCAAGATTTCCTAAAAAATCATACCCTTGTTTTTTTAATAATTTTTTTTGGCTTTCTGCCATTACTGGTATATTTATTTCTTTTTTATTATTTATATTAATTACACTATTTTTACACTCTCTGACAATACCACCACTACCTCTATCTTCAAGCCCTTTTTCAGGATCATAACAATAAGAGATTACTTTAATATTAGCTTCACCACATTTTAAATTTTGAGATTCATATTTCTCATATATAGGAGCACTTTGAGCTACTGTAGCACAACCACTTATATTAAAAATAAAAATCATCGATAAACTCATATATATTTTATTCATTTTCATCAACCTCTTCATCAAAATTTACAGGTATTTCTAAATCATCAATTGTTTCATATTCATATGTAGACTTCGGTTGATACCAGATATCTTGATGTAAATCCTCGATAATTTCTAATTTTAGCCTTTGATTATCTTCGCTAGAATATCCAGTAACTGTACTACCATTTTCATCAGTAAATCCTAGAATTTCTTTTCCACTTGGTAAAGTCATCTTATATTTTTGACCACTTATAGGATTATTATTTTTATCCTTAACATTAAAATTACCATAATACATACTTGGTAAATTTGGGAAAGAATAATTTACAATAGCACCTGCATCAAATTTATGCTGACCAGCTTTAGCATGAAATAATCTAGGTGTATTAATAAAAACTCCTTTATCTGAAATTGTTAATTGACTACCGCCAGCATTTAATACAATTTCTTTCTGTCCAATTATTTCAATCTTATCTTCAACAGACAGAATTTTAATATTTTTTCTTGAGAGCATTTCAATACCCTCTGTTTGCGCTTGTACTTTGATTGGTCCTTTAGCGGCAAACGCACTTAAACCCTTTTGTGCGGCAAACAAACTGATTTTGTCTTGTGCATGTCCAATAATATTTTTCTGTGCGCTTAAATTAATTGAACCGTTGGCACTTTCAGCAATATCTTGCGAAGCTTGTAGAATAATATTTTCAGGCGTCGTCAAAGCAATACCATTTGGCGATGCCAATAACATAAGAGCTTGTCTAAAGATCTTGCCTTGCTCTTGCTGTTTAGTATCGGAACTGCTTTCTAAACCTTGGGTATAACCTTCCATAAAGCCTTGCAAAGAACTTAATGCTTTAGAAGGTGATACTTCTAATTTACTGCCTTTACTAAACGTTCCACATACACTCATCATGTCAAAGTCTTTGGTCTCGACGTTGGCTAAGACTTTTCCAACCTCTTGAATACTTTCAAATGGATTTTTATGAATGCGGTCTTTAATACTGGCCAGTTTTCCTTTAACGATGTCGGCACCATGCTCTTCAACATTTTCAATAAATGCTTTTAAGTTTTCCACCGCATCTTTGGCATCACTAAAGAAAGAATTAAATTCGTCTACAACGCCTTTTGCATTTCCCCCTAGCGCGCCAATATCTTGAATAAAGCCACCACAGTCTTTTAAGGCGTGAATAGGATCGTTATTAATACCTTCTTTAAATAGATTTACCGTACTATCTAATGCCTGTCCTGTAGTTTTTAGCTCAAGTGACTGGATGAATTTGGGTAAGCGATTAATCACATTCAAAGCATCAGTTTGTTGCTTGGCCGCAATCTCACTGAGCATTTTCATGCTGTCATAACCTTGTGAAAGTAAGGATTGTGCTTGTGCAGCCTCTAAATGGTCTGCAATCGCTTGCTCTTGCGCATAGGTACTAATGAGCATACCTTTACCTGCACGCACAGCTCCCCAAGCATCTGTTCTAAGCTCAAAGCCTTCACCACGGCCTTGGCTCGTCGCTTGTTCTTTCGGATGGCTCAAGTTACCTAAATTCAACTGTGTTGCTGCATGGCTACTTTGGAGTTGGGTACTGATTTGCCCTGTTGTATCATCAAAGCGTAATTGGTTAAAGCCACTACCATTAACTTCTTGACTGCGTATACCACTTAGCTTTTTAGTATCAGGAAGCTGCCCTTTTACATCGAACTTGGTTGGTGAACGCTGTGCCTCGTGGATGCGCCCGGTCACAAATGGACGGTCAATATTGCCATCAAAGAAGTCAATGACTACCACTTCACCAATACGTGGTAAGAAGCGTGCTCCATAACCTTCGCCTGCCCAAGGAGTCAGTACATCTACCCAAGCCGAGTCGGTATCATTGTCATTGCTGCCTGCACCACCGTCATGCCCATGATCATCACTACGGGTAAATAGAAAACGCACCTTAATGCGCCCCCATTCATCAACATGAATGGTTTCTCCCTCTGGTCCCACGACTTTCGCTCTTTGTGGATAGGCCATTGGTCGATGCTGCTCCGGATTATATTCAGGTGCAGTTTTGATTTGACGGCGTATTAATGTCAACTCATTACCTTGGCGCTCAATATCATCGTAACCATGTTGATCCCAACGACTTTGAGTTAATAACTGGCTAACTTGCTGATGTAAATCTTTAGGTAAGTTATTTTGGTTATAGAAGTTTTTAGCAATAATTAAGAACTCTTGATCAGCCCCTTCATGCTGATCAATTTCAGGGTGTTCCTGTAGGTTAAACCAACAACCAACTTGGCTGTCACGAACGCTACTATAGGCCTTAAAATATTTAGCCTGACTCGCGTACATATTAGTAAATTGCTGATTTAATTTCTCTAGCTGATTACTACTTGAAGCAGTGGCTTGATCTTCCCCTTTTAAATCTTGCATCCAAGCTGGGCTCATGTGCCATGCTTGTTCAAGGCTCAAACTCGCTGAATCAAATTGCTCTGAATGTATGTGTGTAGTGATCACTGATCCTACACCTTCTTCATGTGCCAGTGCATCAGGTTGCCAACGCTGCACATGTACCGCAGTCGGCTGCAAAGTCCGCACCGCAACAAAACCTGTAATACTATCTTGATATTCTGTTGCACTACTTCTGTGATAGCGAATGCTGCGACGTGCTAAAGCTTGGTACTGATTATTATCATCAATAAGTCTCAGTTTTTGAGTCTGTATTGGCGCAGTGAAATGAGGTACAAAAAGTTCGGCTTCATCAATTAACCAGCTAACGCCTTCACTTCGCCATAAGCGCGTAAGAAAGTCATAGTCAGATTCATTGTGCTGCATAATAAATGGGCGAATATCATAATTCTGACTTAACCCACTAAGATCAAGACTTAAACTTGTCGCAAAAAGCTGACTTTTTTCTTGCCACTCTTTAAATAATACTTCCGTGACTTCAATAATACTTTTATTCATGAAAACACGACTATTACGGCGCTTGTGCCATAAGTTTGTCGCGTCTTTTAATGTGAGTTTATAAAGTGTTAAAGCACCATCACTTTGACCAAAACTGGCTTCTGTCACAATTCCTGTAATTCGAAATAATTGTCCTGAATCAGTGACCTGATCAACAGCAACTTGTACCCCTATAAACTGCTTTAATGCAATTTGGGCATTCGTTGAAAGACAGATCAACTCAGCTTCCAATCCCCCATTTAGCTGATGTTGGCCTTCGATACGCTGTAAAAAAACTTGGCTATTGAGTAGCTCATTAGAAAATTGCACATGGATGGCACGTTTCTGCGCACTTAACCCTATTTTTTCCAAAACATTAAATATATTGAAAAGCATTTTTTTATAATCATAAGGATATAAAACGGCTGCACTTTATAAAAAACAGAACTATCTGTCTACAAAATTATGCGTTATTTTTATATTTTCACTTATTCGAAAGTAATAAAAAAGCCCAACTTATATTGAGCTTTTCTTTAACCACTTTAAACTTACTTTTTAGCAGTCTTAAATACTGGATAAAAACGGAACAATTGCCATAAACAAACCAGTAATATCAAAAGAAAATAAACAAATGACCAAACTGGTAAAGATTGACCTAAAAAGGTCCAATCAATTGCTGCACATTCACCTGAACCTGACAATACTTCTTGTAAAACCATTTTCATTGGTAAAGCATCAATGAGGTAATTTAATCCCGGACCACAACTTGGTACTTGATCAGGTGGTAAATGTTGCAACCAGACATGACGTCCTGCCACACCTACTGACCATAAAATTGCGATGCCTGCTAAAAATGCATAAAAACGTTTCACCGCGTTGGAAACTGGGTTATGTAAAAAGGCAATTAGTGCTACAAGGCCCATCGCCATTAAGCCAACACGTTGAAAAATACAGAGCGGACATGGCTCTAAACCTTTTACATGCTCCAAATACAACGCAAAAGACATGCCGACAATACTTGCTAAAACAAGTAGTCCACTCACCAAACGGTAACTTAATCGCATGTAAAACCTCGTTTTATTATCGATATTGTTCAAGATATTGATCAAAACTGACCTGAGTATCTTGTTCAAGTTGTTCTTGCTGCTGTAAAGATTGTGCAGCCAATTGTTCAAAATGTTTCAAAGTGTCCACACTAAGCTCATGCTGTTCATAACTTTCCGCATGTAACTGAGCCATGTGGCTACCAAAACTCCAAGTTCCACCATGCTTTAACGTATCGTCAATAACATGTGCAGACAAAGTCTCATCAACTTCATCAATTCGTGCTTGCATGACCGCTAAAGCTGAACTATACAAGTCCGTTGCGTAGGTCTGATCGAGTAACTGCGCACAATCTTGCATTTTTGCAATATACAGACGTGCCCAATCTTCGATGTGATATGACCCAGTTAAATCTGTAATGGTTGCGTTCGGCGCTCGGCCTCGGTTCACCACTTCTGTCTGATTTTTCTCAACCAAGTCTTGCTCTGGACCTAACAAATCTGGGCTATCACTTAGCAAACAATAAAGTGCTAACACTTCAAGGAAGCCTGCTGTCGTTTCATCAACGCCAATTGCCGAATAGGGATTTACATCAACAGCACGTAATTCAACATAACCCACGCCTCGATTTTTCAAAGCTTGAGACGGTGTTTCACCTGCTTGAGGCACCTGTTTTGGACGTACTAGACTGTAATATTCATTCTCGATCTGTAAAACATGATCATTAATTTGCAACGGCTCACCAGAGGCATCATTTAACCCTAAACGGCTAAATGGCGGGTAAGGAGAATGAACGGCTTTTTGTAAACCATCTAGATAGCCAGTCAAATTGTTGTAATGAATACCTAAGCTTTTTTGAGCCGAGTTTTGATAACCCAATCGTCCCATACGGAGTGCAGTAGCATACGGTAAATAGTATGAACCTTTGATTAAAGGCAACAAATGATGTTTATGTCCGGTCAAGAAACAGCGACATACTGTTGGACTTGCGCCCACCAAGAACATCACTAATGGTGTTAAACGAATGAAGTTACGAATAAGCCCAAAATAACGATGGCTACGATAATCCTGCAAACTTAATGATTTTAATTGTTCGTCAGTTTCGTGAGCTTGTAGCTCAGCAAAAAGTGTATCTGGGAAAGATAAGTTGTAATGCACTCCTGAAATGGTCTGCATACGACGGCCATATCGAATTCCTAACCCACGGCGATAGAGTGTTTTAAAACGACCAATATTAGAGGTGCCGTATTGTGCTAGACGAATCCGTTCTTCATTGTCATCTAACATACATGGCATCGAAAGCGGCCAGAGTTTTTCGCCATTTTCTAAATGACGGTGTACAACCGCGTGAATATCGGTGAGCTCATGCAAAGCTTCTTCAATCGTTGGCTTAGGTGAAGTAATAAACTCCATCAACGCTTCTGAATAATCAGTCGTAATTTGTGGATGTGTTAAAGCTGAACCTAATGCCTTCGGATGTAACTCTTGTGATAAGAACCCATTACTTTGCATACGTAGGCTTTCACGCTCTATTCCACGTAACATGCCTTGTAGTAGCGACGAATCCACCCAAGCAGGAATAACTGATTGAGATGGTGTAGTGGGTTGACTCATGCATTTGCTCGCTTATTAAAGATCACTATATACAAAATCGTGAGATGATACGGCTATTTATATAATCACATCATTCCAGTTTGGCAATTTTTATCACAATCTTGTTATTTAAGACACGAAAGAATTGTGATTTTATTGAAGAATAATTGCTAAAGAGTTGTCAATATCATGAACGAACAAGACATTTTAAATTTCTGGTTTTCTCCTGAACACCGTTCACTTTGGTTTGCGAAAAGTGATGATTTTGACAAAAAAATCCGTGAAAATTTTTCTGATGTTCATCGACAGGCAACTCAAGCAGAACTCTGGTCTTGGCGAAAAACAGCAGAAGGCCGTTTAGCAGAGATTATTGTACTAGACCAATTTTCTCGCAACATCTATCGTGATCAGCCTCAATCTTTTGCCTATGACAGCTTGGCATTAGCGTTGGCACAAGAGGCAATTAGTTTGCAACTCGATGCACAACTTAATCCAGAGCAACGCTCTTTTTTATATATGCCGTTTATGCATAGTGAATCAAAATTGATTCATGAGTTTGCCTTAAAATTATTTCAACGCCTCGGCAATGAAATTAATTTAAGCTTTGAGAAAAAGCATAAAGTCATTATTGACCGTTTTGGACGCTATCCTCATCGCAATACTATTCTCGGACGTGTTTCTACTCCAGAGGAAACCGAATTTTTATTAGAACCAAACAGTAGTTTTTAAAGTTTCTTAATTTTTAATGCTGAGTCATTATTTTTTAATGCTCAGTCGGGAGTTCATCATGAAATATCTCTCTCTTTGTTTAGCTTTAGGCACTGCCTTAACCTTAACTGCATGTGCAACCACGCCAAGTAAACCAAGAACCTTTGATCAGCTTGGCCAGTTTTCAGCATATCCTTTAAATGCCCAAACGTTTCGTATTAGTTTTCAAGCCGATTCAAACATGAGTTATGGCAGAGCTGAAGAAATCACCTTGGTAAAATCTGCACAAACGACCGTACAAAAAGGTTTCCGCTTTTTTAAAGTACTCAATGACCCAAGTAATCAGAGTCAAAAACCACCACGTCAGGCTGTGATTTATCCATCTGCTCCAAGTTTTTATCCTTATGGCTATGGTCGACGCTATCCAGGTTTCTGGCATGATCCGTTCTATGATTACCCACAAGTGGTCAATATCGATCCTGTTCAAGTGTCGTATACTATTGAATGTTATCGGGATCAAAAACAGGCTCCTCAGGACGCTTTTGATGCAACCTTGATCTTGAAATCAATCGGTCAAAAATATGGATTGAGTCCGACAGGAGCGCTGTTGCCACCGCCTGAGCCGCCAGTAAAACAAAAATGAATAGGATAAATGTATGAGCATGGTAGAAGAAGTCCACCACGTGCCCAGTCTTAAACGTAGCAAATATTTTGCCACTCTAGCGCTAATTATCGTCGTTGTGCTATGGGTCGCACTGATGGTTGCCGACCGGTTTCTGCCAGAGTACACAGATTTTATTCATATTTTAATGCTGGGCGCTGAAGCAGGTGTAGTCGGTGGTTTAGCCGACTGGTACGCGATTACCGTTCTGTTTCGTAACCCATTTGGTAAGCTGCCAATTCCTAAGTTTTTACGTGACCACACCGAGATTATTCCACGCAACAAGGCACGTATTGCAGAGTCAATGGGCCGTTTTGTACAAGAAAATTTTCTTTCACCTCAAGTAGTCGAACGTAGCTTAGAAAAAACTGACTTAAGCCTCGCAATTGGTCAATGGTTAGCAAGTCCACAAAACAATACACAAGTGGTAGAGCTCATTCAGCAAACTGTGCCGAAAATTTTTGAATTTGTTAGCCAAGAACAAATTGCTAATTTTGTGCAAAATAACAGCGTGCAATGGGTACGTAATACTCAAGTTAATAAACTCGCAAGTGAAATGCTGCGTGCAGTATTGGAAAATGATTTCCACCAAGATGTATTGCAGCGAGGTCTGGATATCGCTCATGAGTGGGTAGTACAAAATCCGGATAAAACTCGTGAATTAACCAGAAAAATGTTTAAAGCGTTAGGCGTATGGTCTCTTGCAAGAGGTGCAAGCTGGATTGGTATTGACGTTCAACAACGCACCATCGACTCCTTGGTTGAAAAAGTAGAATCGATGCTGGCAGACCATGAACACCCATGGCGACAAGAAATTGAAACCATTGCTCATTCACTTATGCTTGAGCTGGCGAAACCAGAAAGCGTTGCGAGTCAGCGCCTTAACAGCGGTAAGGATGCGCTGCTAGACAGTCCGCAAGTTCTAAATTTTATTAGTGGTGCTGTCACGATTCTGTGTGATGCCATTAAAGAAGATTTAATGAAAGAAGACTCTGGCATTGCAATGAACTTAAGAGCGGCTATCCAGCAACTGGGTGAAAACCTTGTTCAGAATGTAAAAGTACGTGAAGTTCTCAACAAAGAAATGACAGGACTTGCTATGAATTTTACGGATCAATATAGCCATAAAATCATACGCTATGTGAGTGAGCGCATTCATGAATGGGATTCGCGCGAAATGATTGGGAAAATTGAAAATGAAGTCGGTGGCGACTTACACATGATCCGAGTGAATGGCGTTGTAGTCGGTGCATTTATTGGTTTGACACTCGGTGTAATTCGGGCAGTGATTGAATCAATTTTATAACTTTAAATATTTTAAAAAAGAGAACAATATGCTACAGCTAAAGTCAAAATTGGCCACTCAAGGCGTAACTATTTTTAGTACCATGACGGCACTGGCACATCGTCTAGGTGCACTCAACCTGTCACAAGGTTTTCCAGATTTTCCGGCACCACAGGCCCTGCTGGAAGCTCTATCTCAGGCAACTTTAGCTGGACATAATCAATATCCACCTGGTGACGGTATTTTCGGTTTACGGGAGCAACTCGCTTTACAATTTCAACAGCGCGATCAGCTTCAACTTGACCCTGTAACTCAAATCACGATTACGCCCGGCGCAACCATTGCAATTTTTTGTGCCATACAAGCCTGCATCACTGCAGGTGATGAAGTCATTATTTTCGACCCAAGTTATGACAGCTACGGCCCTTCTGTCGAGTTAGCAGGCGGTAAAGCAATTCATATTGCTCTGCAAGCCCCTGACTTTAGGGTGAACTGGCAACAAGTTAAAGATCTGATTAATGACAAAACCCGAATGATTGTGGTGAATACTCCTCATAATCCAACAGGGACTATCTGGGCGAAACAAGATTGGTTAGAGCTTATTGAACTGATTCGAGATAAAAATATTGTAGTTTTATCCGATGAGGTCTATGAACACCTAGTTTTTGATGGTCAGCAACACTTTAGTGCATTGCATTTTCCAGAACTCAGAGAGCGTAGTTTTGTGATTGGGTCTTTTGGAAAAACCTTTCATGTGACGGGCTGGAAAACAGGTTATTGCGTCGCCTCACCTGAGTTAATGCGTTTATTCCGCCAGATTTACCAATATGCAAATTTCTGTGGCACGACACCTTGTCAAATTGCTCTAGCGCAATACATGGAACAACATCCAGAACATATTCAAGAGCTTTCGCAGTTTTATCAAACTAAGCGAGATCGGTTTAATCAGGCGATTCACAATAGTCGTTTTTTACTAAAACCATCTCAAGGTACTTATTTTCAAAATCTCGATTACAGTCAAATTAGACCCGACTTAAACGATGTGGAAATGTGCCAATTTTTAGCTGAGCAACATAAGATCGTGGCTATTCCAGTTTCGGTTTTCTATCAGCAAGCGCCTGAGTCTTTACGTTTGATTCGATTCTGCTTTGCAAAAAATGATGAAACTCTGCAAAAAGCAGGAGAAATCTTGAATGAATGTTAATAAATTTAGCCACTTAGCACTGTAAAAATACTACAAGTCATTCGCTCCAACTATGCTAAGTTGAATATCCGCCCCGCTCATCAAAGAGATGGGCGATGGAGAATACATGCCACCAAGACAGTCTTTAATTCATCAGCAAAATCTATGGAAAGCATTTTTTGTTTTCTTATTGCCCCTCATTGCAACCAATATTTTGCAGAACTTGTCGGGAACGATTAACACCATCTTTGTTGGTCAAATGATGGGAGTAGATGCAATTGCGGCAGTTTCTGTATATTTTCCTATTTTATTCTTGCTCCTTGCTTTTATTATCGGGATATCAACGGGTACTACTGTTTTAGTGGGACAAGCGTGGGGCGCGCAAAATATAGAAAAAGTCCAAAGTGTGGTTGGCTCTACTCTGTTTATGACACTGATTGGTGGGGTAATTACCGCGATTATCGGTGTGTTTTTTGCCCATGATATTTTAGAGTTATTAGGTACAGATCCAAAGGTGATGCATCTCGCTTTACCTTATGTACAATGGATGCTGGCGGGTAGCCCGCTTCTGTTTGTATATATTATCTATACCTCAATTTTACGTGGTGTCGGCGACAGTACCACCCCTTTGCTGGCTCTTGCTTTAACCAGCGTGATCGGCGTAATTATTACACCCATTCTACTTAAAGGTTATTTTGGCTTTCCTGCTCTAGGGATTATTGCACCTGCTATAGCCTCAATTATTAGTTATATCGCCATATTAATTTTTCTTGCGATTTATCTAAATAAGAAAAATCATCCACTTCGCCCGAATCGTCAGCTTCTGCAACATATCCGTCATAATCCAGAACTGAGCAAAATCATTTTGCGCTTAGGTGTCCCAACCGGTATTCAAATGATTACCACCTCAATGGCAGGTTTGGTTATTGTTGGACTGGTCAACCGTTATGGATCACATGCTACAGCAGCGTATGGTGCAGTGAATCAGGTACTCAACTATATTCAGTTTCCTGCCTTATCCATCTCAATTGCGGCTTCAATTTTTGCAGCACAAGCGATTGGGGCCGGCAAATCAGATCTGTTAGCACGAGTAACCCGCACAGCTTTGGGAATGAACTTTTTATTTACAGGTGCTTTAATTGCACTTGGCTATCTATTTTCAAAATATTTAATGGCTTTGTTTATTACCGACCCAACTGTGGTGGTGTTAGGGCAACAACTTTTATTTATTGTACTTTGGGCAATTCTATTCTTTGGTGCGGGTGCCATTTTTGCATCGATCATGCGTGCCAGTGGAACTGTGACTGTCCCAATGCTAATCAATATCTCGGCTATTTTATTTATTGAAATTCCATGTGCTTATTGGTTTAGCTCAATATGGGGCCTTAAAGGCATCTGGGTTGCCTATGCCTTGGCATTTGTCAGTTTATGTATTATCCAAGGCCTGTATTACCAATTTATCTGGAAGAAAAAGAAGATCAAAGTTCTTATTTAGAACGATCTAAACCATATAAAAAAGCCATCAATTGATGGCTTTTTTAATTTAAATCTTATTTCATCCATTTGGTCACAATGGTTGAAGCACGTTGATATCCTGTTGGGAACAAACGCTGAAAAGCATCAAGAATTTTTGCGTCACTACCAATCAATAAACGGCGTTTATTTTTCAAAACGGCATCCAAGATTTGACATGCAGCTTCTTCTGGTGGAGTACGTAGTAACTTGTCAAAGTTTTGAATTGATTTCGTCGGGTCCATACCCAAACTACTCAAGCTATCACTCATTTTTGCCGCTTTAGCAATATTGGTGCGAATTCCCCCCGGATGTACGCACAAAGAGCTCACGCCACTTTTTTCGATATCTAGCTCTTGGCGTAATGATTCGGTAAAACCACGTACAGCAAATTTAGTTGCGTTATAACCAGATTGAGTCGGTTGAGCAGTCAGACCAAATAAGCTTGAGATGTTAATAATATGGCCATCTTGAGTCTGCTTAATGAACGGTAAAAATTCTTTAGTCCCGTAAACCACACCCCAGAAGTTAATTCCAACAATCCACTCTAAATCTTCGTAGGTCGCACCCTCAACAGTAGAACCTAACGCGACACCAGCATTGTTAAAAATCAGGTTAACAGAACCGTGATCTTGTACAGTTTCTTGTGCCCACTGCTTTACCGCTTCGCGATCAGACACATCAAGTTTTTTGGTGGTAACAGTAATATCACTGTACGGTTTTAAAAGCTCGACAGTTTGTTGTAATCCTTTTTCATTAATATCACTCAACGAAAGATGGCAGCCCTGTTTTGCCAAAAGAATTGCTAGCTGTTGCCCAATGCCAGAACCTGCGCCCGTAATTGCAGCGACTTTGTTTTTAAAATTTTTCATTGTCCATCCTTTGTTTTTCGATATTTGCACAACCGGTTCATTGCATGTGCAGTTCAGACATCTTCAATATAATTTTGACAATACACATTGTCAATATAGTACACTGTAATTTCAGATAGAATGGCACAATTCTTCTGAGCGCTTTATCATAGTGAGCATATTTGGCCAAAACCTATAAATTAGGAAACGACTTATTTATGACGACTAACGACTCAACCAGTAAAAAGAAAACAAAAAGTGTGAGTAAAGAACGTCAGTTCAAAGGATTATCTCTATCTGAACGTAAAGAGGCACGCCGAGAAAAACTGATTGAAGCAGGCATTGCGACCTACGGAACGCTCGGTTTTTTTTCAGTGACGGTAAAAGATGTCTGCCAAGAGGCAAAACTCACAGAACGTTATTTTTATGAATCATTTAAGAAGAGTGAAGATTTATTCCAAACCATCTTTTTAAAAATGATTGAAGAATTACAGCAAAATCTGATGCAAGCCGTGATTAAAGCTGCACCCGATCCAGAAAAAATGGTTGATGCAGGTTTAAGAGCACTGCTGACTACCTTAAAAGATGACCCAAGATTAGCTCGCATCGTCTATGTCGATGCAGTTCTGGTACAAGAATTACATAATCAAGCCACCATTCAAGAAACACTTGCGCAATTTGATCGCATGATTCAGGCCTTCGTTATGCTGACTATGCCCCAAATTCAACACCATGAAAATGAGCTTTCTTTAATCGCAACTGGTTTGAATGGATATGTCACTCAAATTGCGATTCGATGGGTCATGGGAGGGTTTGAGCAGTCCCTTGAGCAGGTTTTGACCGCATGCCGTATCGTTTTCTTATCTTTATTAGCTCAAGTTTCAAAATAATATTAAAGTTTTTTGACAGCTATAAATGGGACAAACCAGTTAAACCTTTAATATAGTAACTTATTGAATGATTTTAAGAATTCTCTAAATTATATGTCATAATTTGGTCATACCTTTGCCTTGGTTTTGTCACAAATTATTGCTAAATTCAATTTTATAGACTTTTCTGCAATGAAATTGTCATAATTAATCTTTGTAATAAGCCTGTCATAACTACAAAACGGTTCACCGTTAAATCTATAGGATATTGCGTTGTGAAAGATGACTACATTTTAATTGTCGATGATGAGCTTCCTATTCGCGAAATGATCCATACTTCTTTGGACATGGCAGGCTTTCAATGTTTACAGGCAGAAGATGCCAAACAAGCTCATCAAATTATCGTCGACCAACGTCCGGCGCTTATCTTGCTTGATTGGATGTTACCTGGAGGCGTAAGCGGTGTCGATTTATGTCGCCGCTTAAAACGCGATGAGAACTTAGCAGAAATTCCAGTGATTATGCTCACCGCTCGCGGAGAAGAAGACCACAAAGTACAAGGTCTTGACGCGGGTGCAGATGACTACATGACTAAGCCTTTTTCAACACGTGAACTGGTTTCACGTATTAAGGCAGTCCTGCGTCGTGCTAATGCATTAAGTGGTGAAAAAACAATTGATGCCAATGGTTTAATTCTTGATCCTGTAAGCCAGCGTGTTAGCTTTGGTAACAGTATTTTAGATATGGGTCCAACTGAATATCGCTTACTTGCATTTTTTATGACCCATCCGGAGCGTGCATATACGCGTGCCCAGTTGCTCGATCAGGTATGGGGCGGTAATGTATATATTGAAGACCGCACTATCGATGTGCATATCCGTCGTTTGCGTAAAGTACTAGAACCTTTTGGTGTTGACCGATTTGTTCAGACCGTACGTGGAACTGGCTACCGTTTCTCTACACGTGCAGATTTAGCCGCAGGTTAACCAAGATTTATGTATGAACCCTACCCCGTCCCTGAACAGGTACGTGAACAAAAGCTTTCTCGCTACAGTAGTTTATGGACGTTTGCCAAACAAGATTTACGGCTTTTATTATTTTTTCTAATCATTGCCGGTTTAGTCGGTTTAGGCGTCGGGTATTTCTGGAGTTGTATTTTTATCGCCTTCGTGGTGTTTTTTACACTCCAGTTGCGTTCTTTATATCTGGTCAATGACTGGATTGCGAATAAACCTTATGACGTTCCTCCAAATCTTAATGGGATTTGGGGGGCATTATTATTTAACGTCTACCGTGCTCAGCGCCAAGAACGAATTGTTCAGGCCGAAATGGTTGGTTTAATTGACCGAGCACAGTCTTCATTAGTTGCGCTTGCTGAAGCGGTTGTACTCATTGATGACCAACATCAAATCGAATGGTGGAACCCTGCTGCGGAACGTTTGTTAGGAATCAGTCCTCTCGACCGCGGCCGAAATCTATTAACGATCTTACGTCAGCCGACCTTTATTGAATATTTTAACAATATTGATCAGGCACCCGATGGGATTAAGCTTCACTCAAATTTTGATGATGACCGATATGTACAGGTTAAACTCACAAGATTTGGTGGAGAAAGTCGCTTATTGGTGGCTTACGATGTGACTCGTATGCACAACCTTGAACAAATGCGTAAAGACTTCGTCGATAATATTTCTCATGAACTTCGTACACCATTAACTGTACTGAGTGGTTATATCGAGACATTTACCGATCAGGAAGATATTAGTCCGCGCTGGAAACGTGCGTTTGATCAGATGCAGTCACAAACCAAGCGTATGAATGCTTTGGTGAATGACTTACTACTATTATCGAATTTAGAAAATAATAAAAAAATTGCAAAGAATCAGATTATTGAAATGCCGAGTTTAATGAGTCAACTCTTTGACGATGCTCAGGCCTACAATGCCGATTATGGACACACGCTCAATTTACATATTGATAGCCACTGCGACTTGATTGGTTCTGACATGGAAATTGCTAGTGCATTTAGTAACTTAATTACCAATGCTATCAAGTACACACCTAAAGGTGGAACCATTACCATTGGCTGGCACGACGATGGTGAACATGCATACTTTAGTGTACAAGACACAGGTATTGGTATTAACCCTAAGCATTTGCCACGTCTGACTGAGCGCTTCTACCGCGTAGACAGCGATCGTAGTCGTCAAACAGGTGGAACTGGTTTAGGCCTTGCGATTGTAAAACACGTATTAATGCAACACGGCGCGTATTTAGACGTGCAGTCTAAAGAAAACGAAGGGTCAACCTTTACCGCAGTTTTTCCAAAAGAAAGACTCTATAACATGACCTAAAGTTGCCCCCGCATATATAAAAAGCCGACTGATGAAAAGTCGGCTTTTTTGTAGTATTTAAGCTAAGTTACTTAAAATTCGAACAATAAGATTTCGTCTGATTTTTTTCTATTACATTTAAAAAGTGAGTGGCAAACGTATTGCTCTGACGTAATGCATCGCGGTGATCTCCGCCATCAATTGTTTGATAGATAGTTGGTTTTTTTAATTTACATAACTGTTGGTAATAAGCTGATGTCCCTCTAGGGTCGACTAAATGATCTTTAGAACCTTGAACAATCATTAACGGTACAGTAGGCACCATATTTTCAATGGACTGTTGTTTTAGATAAGTCAAAAGAGGTTTTAAGTCTGCATCAGGTCGAAATATGCTCGAAGGCGATTTCTTCAAATCAGATTGGAGTTCAGATAAACAGCGGCTACGTGCTTGAGTCAGCACCGTGTTCATTTCTGGGCTAACTAAATTTTCAGGAACAATACTTGGCTCCGCTGCTTGCGCTCCCAACAATACAATCGGGAAAAATGCGGCTACACTAGGTTCTGGGTTTGGATGACTCAGCACATATTCTGCAATGCCTTCATATTGATAACCACCCGGAGCAAGTGCAATCGCTCCTTTTAAATCTAATTCGGGAGCATCTTTCTGACCATAAGCCGCCACTGTAATTGCCGCAGCTCCACCTTGACTATGCCCCATCACCAACCACTGTTTATTAAAATCTTTAGGCTTAAGCACATGTAATGCCCGCACAGCATCGACCACCGTATGTAGCTGGCTCTTTGCATTCATATAAGGATGTGCACCTAAAGTACCTAAGCCTTGATAATCAGGTGCGACAACTGCATAACCACGTGCCAACCAACTATCTAAAGCTTTTGAAGCAATTTCTTGATATGCATGAACTGGTCCACCAACATAATCACCCGAAGGTGCACAGGTATCAGCAACTCCTGTCGTGCCATGTGCCCAAGCAAGTATAGGCCAGCCATTTTTTGGAGGTGTGCCTTTCGGTAATAAAATAAAAGCCGATGCCACGATGGGTTCGTTCTGAATACCTCGACTACGATAATTGACTAACAAACGTTGATCGGCATGAGGAAATAAATCCGTCACTTTTTGTTGTTCTATAGAGAGTATTGAACCCGGCTTTTCACTCACAATTTGCTTACTTAAATTTGTAATTGGAGCTGCCATAGCAGAGCCAGACATTAAACAAACACTGCTAAATAAAATTTTAAGAAAGGAATTACTTTTTCTAATCAAGGGATTACTCCTCTATTATTAATATTACATCTATTTAAATGATTAATTTATAAAATATAAATTACCATAAAATTATCTATATTTATATTCAATCACTAAACACTTTGAATATCATTGCTGAAATTTGATAGAAAATCTTTTAAGAATATCTAGTATAAATATAGTTGCAAAAAATTAATCCCATTTAAATAATAAAAAATATATGCTGATATTTTCTTAATTACGATAGTGATTAAAATGTCAAAACAATATAAATTTATACCGTACCTGATTTGTCTTATTCTCGGTTCTCTACCTATCCATAGCTTTGCAGACATACAAGTCTATGGTCCTGGTGGGCCAGCCCCAGCAATGAAAGAAGCTGCCAAACAATTCTCCAAAAAAACGGGGATAGCAGTCCATGTGACTTCTGGCCCAACTTCTCAATGGTCTGATAAAGCGAAATTAGATGCCGATGTTATCTATAGTGGTTCCGAAGCGATGATGTCTGATTTTGAAAATGCTTTTTCTGAACAAATTATAAAAGACTCGGTAGAACCTTTATATTTACGTCCCGCAGCGATTTTAGTGAGAAAAGGAAATCCTAAAAATATTAAAGGATTTAAGGATCTCGCTAAACCCGGTGTTAAAGTTTTAGTTACGCATGGTGCAGGTCAAGTCGGTATGTGGGAGGATATTGCGGGTAGAACCAGAAATATTCAATTAACAAAATCTTTTCGAAAAAATATTGTCACCTACGCTGCCAACACAGGTATTGCCAAGAAAAATTGGGAAGAAAATAGCAGCTACGATGCTTGGCTAGTCTTTAATATTTGGGGAATTAGTAACCCAGACGTAGGGCAAATTATCCCTATCGAGCCAGAGCTGGTTGTCTATCGCGATACAGGTGTAGCATTAACAAAACATAGTTTAAAAGATGCTGAAGCGAAACGTTTTGTAGAGTTCTTATCGTCTCAGCAAGGTAATATTATTTTCAAAAAATATGGTTGGACTAAATAACTTAAAAGGGAGCCTAGCTCCCTTTTTTAACTATTTACTTTCAAATTCTTTAAAATCAGCTTTTCTGATTTTTGCATGAATGCCTTTGGTTTTATCTACAACTTGTGAAACTTCAAAATCAGTTGCGGCACTTAAATACGCATAAGCCGTTGCTTCATCAATACCGTATTCTTGGTTTAAGAAACGAATGGCTTCACGTGTAGACTTTTTCATCGCTTCATCTAAATCTTCATCAAGACCCGGCGTAATCCAAAACTCAGCATTTTCAGCTAAAGGTTGTTTTAGCTCTTTGCCTGGTATTTTGTCCTTACCGGCTTTGAGTAAGGTAAATTTCAGCGTGGCTCGGGCTGAAGCTTCGAGTGCAGTTAATGCGACTTCACCATCCCCTTGCGCGAAATGGCTATCACCCGTATAGAATAATGCGCCTTTGACCTGAACAGGATAATAGGCTGTTGAACCTGCACCTAATTCATTAATATCAATATTTCCACCGTACATTGCAGGGGGTACAGAGTGAACAGGTTCAGAAGTATTGGCTGCTACCCCCATGATTCCCATAAAAGGATACAGCGGGAAACGTATTGATTTACCCGATTCTGTTTTTAATACACCTTCGTACTCACCTTTAGCATTTTTTTCAATTGGTGTGAAAATTGAGACATTTCCATAGCGTTCAGGGTACTCAGCCGATGCATTTTCTTGCTTTGCTTTTTTTGGAAATTCCCCCACTAAAGCACCTTTACCATGTCGATTTGAAATAACACCGTAAGGTACACGTGGCTCAACTTTAAGTACTTCAACTTTCAAAATATCACCGGGCTGTGCGCCTTCAATTGCAACAGGACCTGTCACAATATGTGGCCCATCTTTATGAAAATCATGCTTTAAATTTGATTGCGTAATTGTTTTTGCATCTTCCAAGATTTCATTAGATTTTACACCCTTCGATTGAAAGAACTTTTCAGCATTACGCCCTTGGTCTTCAAGCAAACCTTCATGAGAAACCGTATCAAATGTCACAACACTACCCGACGGAACAGTAAGCACGGGTTTTGCATCTCGATTTGGTAAATAGCCCCATGTGATGGTGTTTAAAGTAGATGGAACATAATAATTCCCTTTATATTCGCCACTTTGAAGTTGAATAGGTTGTTTTGAAATTTGATTTAAAACTTTAAAATCATTGGCATGAGTGAGTGAAATACAAAGTACAGATAAAACCGAAGCTGTCAGACGTTTAACTTTTAACATGATTTCAGAACCTAAAAAAATATGAAAATTACTATAAGGTCCTGAATAATTAGCAAGCATTGTGCCAAAGCTAAAGATGCGCAATATCTAACAAGGTTTTTTGAGTTTATAAAAATTAAATAATTTTTTATATTTAATCACTTATCTTTAAATAAAATTAAAATTACGACTTAAGTCTAACTTAAATATTTCTCTATATTCTTCTTTATTAATTTTTAATTATATTAATATTTTTGCTCTCTTCAGATACATATTTATAGACTAGCTTATATAACGTACTCATTTAGATCACTTAATAATAATTATATTTCCATATAATATAAATAAAAATAAACCCTGAATAATTAAATTCAGGGCTTATTTGTATTATACAGGCTATAAAAGTGATTAAACTGTATGTCCCATGCGCTCGCCCATTACCACTACAGATTCAGCTTTAAAACGTTGTTCCCATTCGATCTTATCTTTTTCAAATAAAATAACCGCAGTAGAACCTAAATAAAAACGTCCAAGCTCAGCACCTTTTTCTAGCTTTAACTGATGATGCTGTAATTCGATACGACCTGAAGGTTTCACTTTACCTGTTGCCACAGTTTCAATACCGGCAACAATCATTGCACCCACTAAAACAACCGCCATACGGCCAAGCTCAGTATCAAACAAACATACCATACGTTCATTACGAGCAAATAAACCCGGTACATTTTCCGCAGTGACCTGATTTACCGAAAATAGCTCGCCGGGTACATATAACGTTTCTGTTAATGTACCTGCAAACGGCATATGCACACGATGATAATCACGCGGCGATAAATAAACTGTTGCGAACTCACCATCTTGGAATGGTTGAGCAAGCTGTGGATCACCAATGAGTTTCTCTACAGAGAAACTTTGGCCTTTCGCTTGAAATACTTCACCCGCAGTGATCTTACCAATTTGGGAAATTGCGCCATCCGCTGGAGACACAATACTATCTGCATTTTCATCAACTAAACGTACACCTTCTTTTAATGCGCGGGTAAAAAAGTCATTAAAAGATTTATATTTCAATGCATTGCCTTGTTCAGCGATTGATAAATCAATCCCATATTTGGTTTTAAATGCATGAATAACAGCGGCTTTCACAACTGGATTTTCACTCGCCGCCACTTTACCTACCACACGGCTCAATTGATGCTGTGGTACAAGATTTTGTGCCTTAATAAATAATTCTTTTTTTAATCGAGATGTGAAACTCACGACGGTGATTCTCCAGTAATAATAGGACTATCGAGGCGATTGCCCCATTCACTCCACGCACCATCATAGGCTTTTGCTTCCCAGCCCAAGAGTCTAGCCAGAATATAGGCCAAACCGGAACGGTGATGTGACTGGCAGTACACAACTACAGGTTGATGTAAATCAAACCCCAGTTGTTCAAGGCGCTGCCGCGTGCGTTCAAGCGGATGCAATTTTAGATGATTTTCACGATTAAGTGCAGTACTCCATTCAAAATGGAGAGCATTTGGAATGTGACCGCCGCGTCGCGCTGCTAAACGGACACCACTATATTCATCACTCGTGCGGCAATCCCACAATTGCACATTTTCTTGCTCAACTTGTTTGCGCAGCTCTTCATAGTTCACTCGGAACTGAGCAGCATGCGATAAATCAATCTGAATTAAGTCTGCAACAGGAGAAACTTTTTCGACTTCTGCTGTGGTTGGTAGTCCTGCTCCTAACCATGCATGGATACCGCCATTAATTAAACTGGTACGGGTGAATCCTAAGCAATGCAAATTCCAGATTAAACGCCCAGCCCATGCTCCGCCTTCATCGTCATAGACCACAACATGATGATGAGGTGAAATATTCAATTTTTCAATCAGTGCTTGTAAGCCCGCTTCATCCGGCAAAACACCAGTAGCTTCTTCATGTTGAGCTACCAACCATTTTGGTTGTAAGTGAATGGCATGTGGAACATGAAGTTGTTCATAAACCGATGCACGGCTCAAATCTACAACGCGAATAAATTCATTGCCTAAATAAGGCACTAACTCTTCTGCTTCTATTAATAAATCGAGTTTAAAATCAGGGAGGGTCATCGTCATGGTTTCTTTTTATACCAGCTTAATTTCATATTAGCATAAGCATATATCTAACAAACTCTGATTTTCTGCTACGCTTTAGCAGAAAATCAGATATCAGCATTCTCACTTTTAAAAATAAAAAATAGCGAGACTACTTTTTACTTAAACCACTTCTTCAAGTTCTTCGATTTCAAAAACCTGACGTAAATAGGCTAAGAACGTATCATTATCAGTCATGGTCTTACCCGGACTATCAGAGATTTTCGCAACCGACTGACCATTACATTCAACAAGTTTCAACACAATATTGAGCGGCTTTTGTCCCATATCATTGGTTAGGTTAGTTCCGATACCGAAACTCACCTGAAAACGATCTTTAAAGTATTGATGCAGTTCCCATGCCTTTGGCAAATTAAGACCATCACTAAAGGTCAGCATTTTGGTTTTGGTATCAATTTTTAATTTACGGTAGTGCGCATAAGCTTTATCACCCCATTCATATGGGTCACCACTGTCATGACGTAAACCATCAAATAGCTTTGCAAAATACAGGTCAAAATCACGTAAAAAGGCGTCCATCCCCACCACATCAGTTAGGGCAATTCCTAAATCTCCACGATACTCTTGTACCCATGTTTCTAAAGCAGCTTTTTGGAAATCACGTAAGCGGACATCAAGCGCCTGAAACGCTTGTAGGAATTCATGAGCCATGGTCCCAATTGGGGTAATGTTAAGCTCTTTAGCCAGTAATACATTACTTGTACCACGAAACACATTTGGTACAGTTTTATGAAAAGCTGCCACGACATGTTTTTGCCATGCAAAGCTATAACGACGACGCGTACCAAAATCAGAAACTAAAAACGGTGGGTCATTCGGCTGTTGAGACTTTTCATATTGCTGAATCAATTCGAGTTTTGCTTGTAAACGGCGTTCGCCTTCCGCCCAAACTTGATCTGTTTTGATACGGCTAAAATATAATTCGTTTACAATGGCCAGAACGAAAATCTCGAACATCATGGCTTGGACCATTGGTCCTTCAATATGAATATCTAATCGGCCTTCGGCGTCAATACTTGCCTGAATAAAACGTCGTTTGAGTTGGAATAATTCTAAATAATCGACAAAGTCGCTTTTAATAAATCGTAATTTTCGTAAATATTGTAGCTCGTCTTCTTTATATTTGAGATTACATAAATGGTCGAGTTGCTCGTTTAAGTCATCCAAAATATCCACTAACGGATAGACTGTATCTTCTAAGTTTCTGCAACGAAAATGATAGACACTATGTGTTTGCGGGAATTTATGCAAAACCACTTGTAGCATCGTAAATTTGTACAAGTCTGTATCTAGTAAAGAATGGATAATTGGAGACATAGTCAATGATTATTCGCTTGCTTCTTAGCATTAAAGCATATTTTTATGGATGAATTGCGAGGTTTTATACCATTGTTGCAGTTCCATGAAATTTCCTTTTAAAAATCATTTAATTTAAATTCTGCTAAACTACATTAATTCAATTAATTATAGAAATTTGCTTTAACTATGCGCGCTTTAATACAACGAGTTCTTGAAGCCAAAGTGGTCGTAGACGGTGAAACTACAGGCGAAATACAACACGGCCTACTGGTGTTTTTAGGCATTGGCCGAGATGATACTTTGGCTGTTGGCCAAAAGCTTATTGATAAGATTTTGAAATATCGAATCTTTGATGATGAGCAAGGCAAAATGGGCTGGAATGTATCTCAAGCAAATGGTGGAATCCTGCTCGTGTCACAATTTACCTTGATGGCACAAACACAAAAGGGTTTACGTCCAGACTTTGGCCCAGCAATGCCACCTAGCGACGCAAAAGCGTTATATGAGCAATTGGTTGAATATGCGCATTCTCAATTTGAAAAAGTTCAAACTGGAATATTTGCTGCTGACATGAAAGTACATTTAATAAATGATGGTCCAGTGACATTCAATCTGGAAGTTGAAGCATAAATATAAAAAAACTCCCCAAAACGGGAGTTTTTTTATAGCTGGATATTAGCGACCAGTTTTTTCTTTAATGAAAGCACGCGCCTGACGTACTTTATCTTTTACTGGTTTTGGTAACTTAGGTGGAATGAGCTTAGCAACTTGGTTAAACCATACCAATAAGCTGAAGTCACCTTCCATTTTAATACTGCCTTCTTGCATACCCGTCATAAATGCTGTTGGGTCACCTTTGATCAAAGTTTTTACACCTTGCTCACTGTCTGCAAATTGCAAAATAAAATCAGCTTTTTCAGGTGCACCTGCAACCGTGTCGATCTGGCCATTATTAATAATGATCTGACGTGCAACACCTAAATCTGTACCGATCTGAATACGGAAAGCACGGTCATGAATCAGTTCAATAAACTTAGGGCTAGTACGCGCCAACTGCTTCATACGCAGCACTAAACCTGCTACCAATAAATCTAACGGGTCTGTACTGACATCAACGAGAGGTAACTTGACTACAGGTATAGAAGAAAGTTTCATGAACATTCACGCCTATTGTATTTTTATGAAAACTTTAGAGCAAAACTTAGCAAGGCCATACCATTGCTTATGTTTTATGCCTCAATTGATAATTTTTTAGCTGGCAACGCAATCTAGATGAAACGTCAACAGACACATCTATCGTAGCATAACTGGCTATTTTTTAATAAATGCTTTGTATAATAAAAATCACGTTTCGTAAATGAAAAAGGCATGCTGTGCATGCCTTTTTACCTTTAGATAACAATTTAATTATCGGCTAGAACATTGCTGCTGATCATCTTCATATACTGGCGTGTGTTCTATATATTGGCGATTTGCCAAAGCCTTTTGTGCTTGTTTATCCTCACGTAACAAAATAAATGTAACCATTACCATCGCTAGACTTAGTGCAGTTAAATAACTATATGTGACTGGCATCTCAAAAGTGACTTGAACTCCAAAACGGACCACTTCCAATAGCCCCCAAAAGAACATCCCTGCAAGCATAAAACCAAGCCAACGACGGTAAGGAGAAAAGAAAACAGCAACAAGCGCGACAGCAATTAAGCTGAATCCGGCGATAGCGGCAAAATTCGCTGTTACCATAGAAACCTCCGTCTTAATGAAAACGTCTAAAAACATTCGGTCTTTAATACCCGACCTCATTCCAAAAACAACTTTAATTCATGATTTGTGTTGAAGCTTAGGATGCATTATGTATGTTTTTTTTTAGAAAAAAAGACCCGTTTTTTCTTAATGCGACATATTTTGTCGCAACATTCTTTTGTCATTACATTTTTGTAAAATTCAAAAAGTTCGATTCCCTATATGGCATCAATTCTGGCGTGTCATTACAAAAAAATATGCTGTTTTTAAGGATCAAAATAAGTTTTTTTCAGTTTTTTTTATTGCCTTTTTTCTGTGCAAAATTCTGTCATAACTTGCTTGTTTTTATGACTATTCTGCATAAAAAAAGCGCTACTCTGAAGTAGCGCTTAAAGCTTATCCATATAGGTTAAGCACGATTTAAATCTTTGTCATGCATACCGAGTAAATAAAGAACACCATCTAAACCAACACTTGAGATCGCTTGATTTGCATTTTGACGTACTAATGGTTTTGCACGATAAGCAACGCCTAGGCCCGCAATAGCAAGCATTGGCAAGTCGTTTGCGCCATCGCCTACTGCCATCGCTTGCTCTAGAGAAATACCCATTTTATTCGCAAGCTCGCGTAATAGCTCAGCTTTACGGGCACCATCAACAATCGCACCTTTCACTTCACCTGTTACGAAACCGTCTTGCACATCTAAGATATTGGCATGAACTTCATCAATACCCAGTTTGCCTTGTAAATATTCAGCAAAATACTGGAATCCACCTGATAAAATTGCCGTTTTATACCCAAGTGCTTTTAAAGTCGAGATCAGGCGTTCTGCACCTTCGGTAATGGTTAAACGCTCTGCAATTTTAGGTAAAACAGCGGCATCAAGACCTTTTAATAATGCGACACGTGCGCGGAAACTTTGCTGAAAATCAAGCTCACCTTGCATCGCTCTTTCAGTAATTTCAGCAACTTGAGCGCCTACCCCTGCTTCAATCGCCAACTCATCAATCACTTCTTGCTCAATTAAGGTTGAGTCCATATCGAAACACACTAAACGGCGATTGCGTCGATAAGCGTTGTCTTCTTGAACAGCAACATCAATATTTAATTCGCTTGAAAGAAGTAAACATGCAGCACGCATAGCTTGTGCATCTAAAGTTGGGCCGCTACTTAAACCAAACTGTACACATGCACGGCGTGGGAATGCGTTATCCTTTTCAAAGTCGACACGACCTGATAAACGCGTTACCGTTTCGATATTAAAGCCTTGGCTAGACACAATTTGTGTAACCGCTTGTAAATGTGCAGCAGTGAGTTCTGGGGCTAAAGCCGTGACGATATAACGAGTACGGCCGCCTTCGCTTACCCATTGATCGTATTCTGCGCCCGTGATTGGTTTAAAGCGCACTGTTAAGCCAATATCATGTGCTAAAATCAGAATCTCTTTCATTGCCAATGCGGTCGCAGTTTCATTATCAGAAGCGACCACAATGCCTAATGTAAGTTGATTATGAATAACAGCCTGACCTACATCCAGTATTTGCAATGAATGTACGGATAGTACTTGCATTAATCGGGTAAACTGGTTTGGTTGGTCCGGTCCTAAAAAGGATATAAGAATGATTTCTCGCATGAATTGACTCTAGTCTGAGTGACAACTATTGTAAGAATCATAATCGAATTTCAATATAATTGCCTTGGAAGTTTAACTTGATTGCGCCTAGACAAGGGCTATTTGCTAGCCTACTGATCGTTAGTTTTGCATTGCATACCTTTTTATTGGTCATTGCAACGACACACCAGCTTAATGAAAACCGTGCGAGTCAAGGTCAGCTCATGACCAGTCAGCTCGTTGCAGACAGCTTATCTGAGCTTGAACCTGCCAATACGGTGTCTTTAGCTCTGATTGCCAATCGCTATGCGACCAATCCAAGTGTTGCGTCTATTCGCATTCTTGATGCTAACAAACAGGTTCTAGCAACGAGCGGAATTTCAAAAACCCGCCAAGGCGAGATTTTTGCTCGTGATGCCCTTCAAAATGAAAAGAAAGTAGGGTCTATCGAAGTTACGTTGATCCAGCCAAGTATTGGAGAAATTCTTCGCACACAATGGCTTGCAATTTTAGCTTCACTATTTTTGCATGTTTTATTATGGCTTGCCTATCGCGCGATTGCTCGTCCAACCCGTAGCGAATATTTGGCACGTATTAATGAAGAAAACCGCTTGAAACATGAAATTCAGCAGTTAACTCAAGCATTGGCTCTAGAAAAGCAAAATACGGTAACCTTGGTTGCACAAGCACAGCAACAGGCAAAAGCTAAACCAAAGGTTCGCCCACAAACTGAAAAAACTTCAGATTCAGTTGATCAACATACTTTGGCACTCAATATCCAGTTTTATGACCCTAAACAGTTATTAAGCAGTGTTAACCAATCTGTTTCTGTACCGTACTTTAAACTTTGTCAGCTCTTTTTAAACAAGAGTATTGAGTTGTGCATTAAGCATTACCAATTGAAGCTAACCGATATTGAAGTGGTAGACGAGTTTAATGCCGACGGTGCGACGCTTGCGATTTCAACGTCGCATACGCATGCCGTAGAGTGTCTGCTCATGATTGGAACTGTCTTCCAACTACTCTCTGACGTTTTATATAAACGTTACCGCGAAGATAAACGCTTTGCGCTGCAAACTCGTAGTGCAATGTGTAACGCTGTAGAAGCCATGCAAATTGATGCAAAAGAAGCTGCTCAACGTTTAGCACAGCATCTTCATGCCAAAGAGTCGGCTTTATATCTTGAGAATGAACAGCTCAAGGCGATTCAAGACAGCTATCAACTTGTTGCAATGCCAAACCCAAGTAATGTGATGACACGTCATGCATTTATGATCAATGGTATGAATGCAGAGTGTGCTGAACTTGCTCAAAATATCCGGACTGAAATTTTAATGGGTAAAAAATCAATCCCACAAAATGACAGTCCAAGCAGTGCAGCTTCATAAAAAGTAACTAAGCGCATCGGAACCTAGCCTTTTGGCTAGGTTTTTTTTATTTAAATTCATAGCTTTTATTTAAAACCCCTCCTTTTTCTTATGATTTATTTGTATAAATAAATCTCGATCTATTCTTAAGTGTCACAAATTTGGATAAATCAGAATCATAGGCAAAATTATCTAAACAGCGTAAACTATGCAAAATTTATTAAATAGAAATTGTCTTACGACAAAAAAAAGGTGAAAGCGAATGCCGCTGAGTCGTGTTGAAGATCTTGTCGCCGATATTCGTGCAGGCAAAATGGTTATCTTGATGGATGACGAAGATCGCGAAAATGAAGGTGATCTTGTCATTGCAGCAACGCATGTTCGTCCTGAAGATATTAACTTCATGATTACTCATGCACGTGGTCTAGTTTGTCTAACGTTAAGTCGTGAGCGCTGTAAACAGTTAAACCTTCCTTTGATGGTTGACCAAAACGGTGCCCAACACAGCACTAACTTTACGTTATCAATCGAAGCCGCTGAAGGTATTACAACAGGTATTTCAGCAGCAGAGCGTGCACATACAATTCAAACTGCTGTCGCAGCGCATGCAAAACCAACTGATATCGTACAACCGGGCCATATTTTCCCATTAATGGCACAACCAGGCGGTGTTTTACATCGTGCAGGTCATACCGAAGCAGGTTGTGATTTAACGCGTTTAGCAGGTCTTGAACCGGCTTCTGTCATTTGTGAAATCATTAATGAAGATGGCACAATGGCTCGCCGTGCAGATTTAGAAATTTTTGCTGAGAAGCATGGCTTAAAAATTGGTACAATTGCGGACTTGATTCACTACCGCATGACCAATGAGCAAACGGTTGAACGTCTGGATCAAAAGACCATTCAAACAGAATATGGTTCATTTGAACTCTATCGTTATCGTGAGATTGGTAACCCGGACATTCATTTGGCTTTAGTCAAAGGCGAGCCAAAAGAAGGTGTTACAACAGTACGTGTACATGGTTTCAGTCCAATTCGCGATTTACTTAAGCTGAATAAAGCTGATGGTGAACCTGCGTGGAATCTAGACCGTGCACTACAGACGATTGCAGCGAGTGATCGCGGTGTTTTAGTCTGGATCGGACAAGATCATTTGCAAGACTTGGGACCAGCGTTGGATGATTTAAATAAGCCAAAACCGGTGAAATCCAATGCAGCACTTTCACATCAATATCAAACTATTGGTGTCGGTGCTCAAATTTTGCGTGATTTAGGTGTTGAAAAAATGAAGCTTCTTAGCTCACCATTACGTTTCAATGCTTTATCTGGCTTTAATTTAGAAGTAGTGGAATATGTCACTGCTGATCAAATCACAACGAAATAATCGAGGTTGCTATGGCAATTCGCCGTATTGAAGGTTTATTACATCTCGCAAGCGAAGGTCGTTATGCGATTTTAGTGGGTCGTTTCAACAGCTTTGTTGTTGAACACTTATTGGATGGTGCAATCGACACATTAAAACGTCATGGTGTAAATGAAGATAACATTACTGTTATTCATGCTCCTGGCGCATGGGAACTCCCGATTGTTGCTAAAAAATTAGCTACATCAAACCAGTTTGATGCAATCATCGCACTTGGCGCAGTGATTCGTGGTAGCACACCACACTTTGACTTCGTTGCTGGTGAATGTGCAAAAGGTTTAGGTGTAGTCGCGTTAGAAAGCAGCTTGCCTGTCATCAATGGTGTATTAACTACTGATAGCATCGAGCAAGCCATCGAACGTTCAGGTACAAAAGCAGGAAACAAAGGTAGCGAAGCTGCGTTAACTGCTATTGAAATGGTTAATTTATTAAAGGCAATTTAAAGCATGTCTCAAACACTGCAAGCCGCTTATGCAGCAAAGCGTAAAGCACGTCGTTTTGCTGTACAAGGTATTTATGAGTGGCAAATGAGTCACAACCCTGTACATGAAATCGAAGCACGTACCCGTGCGGAAAATGCAATGCACAAGGTAGACTTAAACTACTATCACGAACTGCTAACACAAGTGATTGCACAGCACGAAGAACTTGATGCATTACTTGTTCCGGTTCTTGACCGTGAACTTAGTGCACTTGATGGTGTAGAGCTAGCGACATTACGCTTAGGTGCTTACGAGTTACGTGATCATTTAGAAGTACCTTATCGTGTCGTTCTAGATGAAGCTATTGAACTCGCTAAACACTTTGGTGGAGCAGATAGCCATAAATATATTAATGGCGTTCTAGATCGTTTAAGTTCAACACTACGTAGTGCTGAAAAACAACAAGCAAACTAACAGGTTTGAAGTTGATATGGCTGAGTTTTCTATTATTGACCAGTACTTTAACAGACACTCTTATACAGATGTCACCTTAGGTATTGGAGATGACTCAGCCTTAATTACCCCTCCCGCAAACCAACAATTGGTGATCTGTGCAGATACACTCGTTGCTGGACGTCACTTCCCTCTTGATACTTCTGCCCATGCGATTGGCTGGAAAAGTGTGGCTGTCAATCTTTCAGATATTGCAGCAATGGGGGCAAAACCGCATAGTATTTTACTAGCGTTAAGTCTTCCTACTATTGACCATGAATGGCTTGAAGGATTCAGTCAGGGAATTTATGACTGCTGTAATCAATTTGGGGTTGCTCTTATTGGTGGAGATACGACGCAAGGTCCTCATCTCACCATTACCGTCACAGCCATGGGCTGGGTTGAAACTGGACAAGCTGTGTTACGTTCCGGTGCCAAAGTCGGTGACTATGTTTGTGTGAGCGGTCAAGTGGGTGATGCCGCGTATGGTTTACAGCACCTAGGTCATCCATTACAAAAAAGATTGGACTACCCAACTCCACGCTGTCAGCTTGGACAGCAGTTGAAGGGATTAGCTTCAAGTATGATTGATATTTCGGATGGATTAGCCCAAGATTTAGGTCATATTTTAAAAGCGTCAAAGGTCGGTGCCCGATTATTTTTAGAAAAATTACCGATTGATTCAACACTACAAGAACTACCGGAACAGCAGCGTTGGCAATATGCACTCGCTGGTGGCGATGACTACGAATTATGTTTTACAATAACACCGCAAAATTATGAAAAACTTTTGCAAAAACAACTAGACATTAAGATTACAATGATCGGAGAGATCGTTGAAAAAACACAACTAACTTTTGAGCATTTGGGTTCAGATTACCCATTGCAAATTCATGGATACCAACACTTTGCATAAGCCACCGATTCATTTTAAGGACATGTCTTGGTTCAACCGCTGCATCGTTTTCTGTGGAGTTGGTTTCGGATCTGGTCTCGCACCTAAAGCTCCCGGTACTTTTGGCTCTGCCTTTGCCCTACTCTTCGTTCCAATCTGGTTATCGCTTGGCTTTCACTTAAGCTTGATCGCTATCCTCATCATGTCATTGGTCGGGATTTATATCTGTGGTCAAACTGCAAAAGTGATAGACGTACACGATGATGGTCGAATTGTGTGGGACGAATTTGCAGGTCAATCTATTACCTTTCTTCCTCTGCTTTATTTACAACAAATGAATTGGATGTGGGTGATTGGGGGATTTATATTATTTCGGATTTTCGATGTTTGGAAACCTTGGCCTATACGCGTTATTGATCGTCAAGTGCATGGTGGTTTTGGTATTATGCTTGACGATATTATTGCCGGTGTATGGGCTGCTCTTTGTACACTAATTATTATCCATTTGAGTTAAATCATTAGAGTTATTCATGTCAACTACCGTCATTATTCTTGCTGCAGGCAAAGGAACGCGTATGCGTTCTCAGCTTCCTAAAGTGCTACAACCTTTAGCGGGTCGCCCACTCTTAGGACATGTCATTCAAACAGCAAAAAAAATATTCGCAGAAAATATTATTACGATTTATGGGCATGGTGGTGACCACGTCAAACAAACTTTTTCACAAGAAAATATTGAATGGGTTGAACAAGCAGAACAATTAGGTACAGGTCATGCCGTACAAATGACCTTACCCGTACTTCCTAAAGACGGTATTTCATTAATTCTTTATGGTGATGTGCCTTTAGTACGTCAAACAACGCTCGAGCAACTTGTTGAAGTATCAAGTAAAACGGGTATTGGCATGATTACTTTACATGTCGACAACCCAACAGGCTATGGTCGTATTGTTCGTCAAGAAGGCAAGATTCAAGCGATTGTTGAGCATAAAGATGCAACAGAAGCTCAGCGCCAGATTCAAGAAATCAACACAGGTATTTACTGTGTTAGCAATGCAAAACTTCATGAGTGGTTGCCTAAACTTTCAAATGAAAATGCGCAAGGCGAATATTACCTAACCGATATCGTGGCAATGGCTGTTGCAGATGGACTAGAAATCGCATCTATTCAACCAGAACTCGCATTTGAAGTTGAAGGTGTCAATGACCGTTTGCAACTGGCTGCACTTGAACGTGAGTTTCAACAACAGCAAGCAAAAGAGCTTATGCAACAAGGCGTAACTTTTGCCGACCCTGCACGTTTTGACTTACGCGGTACTGTGAAAGTTGGACATGACGTTCGTATTGACGTCAATGTGGTTATTGAAGGCGACTGCGAGCTTGGTGATTTTGTCGAAATCGGCGCTGGTTGTATTTTAAAGAACACCAAAATTGCAGCAGGCACTAAAGTTCAGGCTTATAGCATTTTTGATAGTGCGGTTGTCGGTGAAAATGCTCAAATTGGACCATTTGCACGCTTACGCCCAGGCGCTAAATTGGCAAATGAAGTACATATTGGCAATTTTGTGGAAGTTAAAAACACAACAATTGGATTGGGTAGTAAAGCTAACCATTTCACCTATTTAGGTGATGCAGAAATCGGTGCTGAATCAAACATTGGGGCAGGTACGATTACTTGTAATTATGACGGTGCAAATAAACACAAAACCACTATTGGCGATGCCGTTTTTATCGGTTCTAATAGCTCGCTGGTTGCTCCGGTGACCATTGGGAATGGCGCTACAGTTGGTGCGGGTTCTGTGATTACGAAAGATGTAGCCGAACAAAGTCTCTCCTTTGAACGTGCGCAACAAATTTCAAAAGCAAATTATCAACGTCCCCAAAAGGTTAAAAAATAAGAGGATTGAAGTATGTGTGGTATCGTCGGAGGCGTTGCAGAACGTTGTGTAACCGAGATTTTAATTGAAGGTTTAAAACGTCTTGAATACCGTGGTTATGATTCTGCGGGTGTTGCTTTATTAAATAATCAACAAATTTTACGTGAGCGCCGTGTAGGTAAAGTCATCAACCTTGCAGATGCTGTTGCTGAACACCAGCTTACAGGGGCGATCGGGATTGCACATACACGTTGGGCAACGCACGGTAAACCAACTGAAAATAATGCTCACCCGCATATGTCTGGTAAGGTTGCTGTTGTACATAACGGTATTATTGAAAACTATCAAGAATTAAAAGATGACCTTCAAGCTTTAGGTTATGTTTTTACTTCTCAAACAGATACTGAAGTTGTTGCCCACTTAGTTGCTGAAGCACTAAAAAGCACAGATAGCCTTTTAGAAGCTGTCGAAACTGTTGTACCGCAGCTTAAAGGTGCCTATGCGTTAGGTATTATCCATAGCGACTATCCAGATGAACTGATTACTGTACGTGAAGGTTCACCTTTAGTGATTGGTGTAGGTATTGGTGAAAACTTTATTAGTTCAGACCAATTAGCCCTTTTACCAGTGACTAACCGCTTTATGTACCTAGAAGAAGGTGATATTGCACGTCTTACTCGTACTTCAATTGAAGTATTTGCAAATGGCGAGCGCGTTGAACGTCCAGTGCGAGAGCTTGATGCAACCGTAAGTAGTGCATCAAAAGGTGAATACAAACACTACATGCTCAAAGAAATTTATGAGCAACCAGAAGCAATCAAGCAAACGATTTCTCAAGCGCTTGATGGCAATAGCTTACGTGATGATTTCTTGAAAAATGCTGATGCAGATTTCAATAAAATTCAAAGCGTACAAATTATTGCATGTGGTACAAGTTACCATTCAGGAATGATTGCGAAATATTGGTTTGAACAACTCATTGGCGTGCCTTGCCAAGTTGAAATTGCGAGTGAATTCCGCTATCGCACCCCTGTAATTGTTGAAAATACACTTTATATTTGTATTTCACAGTCAGGTGAAACTGCCGATACTTTAGCGGCACTACGTGAAACTCAAAAGCGTGCGAAAGCAAACAATATCGATATTCAGACTTTGACTATCTGTAACGTTGCAACGTCTTCAATGGTTCGTGAAACTGATCATCACTTATTGACTCTTGCTGGTCCTGAAATTGGTGTTGCTTCAACTAAAGCGTTCACGACTCAGCTCGCTGCGCTTATGTTGTTAATCTTGAAAATTGGTCAAGTGAAACAACGTATTAGCCCTGCTCTGCTTGAAGAAATTACACGTGAGTTATGGCACAGCCCGAAAGTTATTCTTGATACGCTTAAACATGATCCAGAAATTTTGCGTTTGTCTGAATTATTCGTTGAAAAAAATCACTGCTTATTCTTAGGCCGTGGTACGAATTATCCAATCGCATTGGAAGGCGCATTAAAGCTAAAAGAAATTTCATATATTCATGCAGAAGGCTATGCAGCTGGTGAGTTAAAACACGGCCCATTAGCACTTGTTGATAATGAAATGCCGATCGTAATTCTTGCTCCAAATGATGAAATGCTTGATAAGCTAAAATCAAATATGGAAGAAGTTCAGGCACGTGGTGGTGAGTTATTTGTTTTCGCTGACGAAAATAGCGGAATCAGTGGAAAAGACCGTCAACACGTTGTGCATATTCCAGCAGTAAACGAATGGCTTGCACCAATCGTTTATAGCGTACCAGTTCAGTTGTTGTCTTATCACGTTGCTGTTTTACGTGGTACAGACGTTGACCAGCCACGTAACTTGGCGAAGTCAGTAACTGTAGAGTAATTCAAAAAAGATCATTATTAAGGCATCTTTTGCTTTAATAACTGATTGATTAAGCCCGATATGTATAACTGCATATCGGGCTTTTTTATTGCCTTCATACCGCTACACAGAAGCTTTCCCACGAAAGAAAAACCAGTTTGATAGCAAAGCCCCTCTAGGACCCTATGTCACAATGGACTTTTACTTTTGCGCTGATTTAAAGTTTGAGAGATGATTGCGACACAGAGATAAAGGAGCTAAGCGAACTTAGCCCATTTCATTTTTGTCACAGCGTCGAATGATGCTGAGCATGTTAGTGGCAAAGTCCTGTGGGAGATCAGGACTTTGCAAACTGGTGTGTTTTAAACGTTGTACGGTTTGAGGTGAATACACCTGTTCTAGCTGTTGGCAAATACAATCGCAACTGGCTTGCATGTGTTCACCTGACAAACAAATTCTTTTAAATTCCTGCTGAGCATTGGTGTCATCATTTGTAATACCGTAAGCACCGACCACAAGGTTTAAAAACAATATAAATTTATGAAGTTTCATATTATTCTCATGATTATTTATATCTTTAAATAAAACAAAAATATTATTCAAATAAATATTAAAATAATTTTTTAAATAATAATTAATCCTCCCATACAAACAGGAAAATAAAATAATTAAGATTTTAAAATAAAGATAATTTATAAATTTAAAAAATCAGGTAGTAAAAACCCAAATTTTAAATAAATAAAATAGTTAAATGAGAGAGAAAATGAGTTTGAATAATGGCATGGCCAACTCCTTAAAAATGGAGTCCTACCACCAAATTACCGCGAAATAATTTATGGTGGTAGAACGAAAGAGGGTTAGCAGACTGACCTAGCGACCAGCACGCGCGAACGCGTCCCCCTTCCGCCCTACCATAGAGAAAAAGGGGGCACAAAGGTTCCACATGGGAAATACTCAGAAAGTATAACCCATTCGCTAGGATACGGTCTGCTAAAACCGACTGGCAATGTAGGCCAGCAACGAAATATTAATCGGTATAATAAAGAACGTCAATTTATTTTAATGAAAAAGTTTAAATATAATAATTTAATTAATGTTTAAATAATATTATCCTTATTTTTATATTTACAGTTTTTAATTAAATTTAAAATATAAAATTGGGTTATATATATTTAGTTAACAAAATAGATTAATCGTTAATTATAATTTAATAGTTTATATAAAAACATAAGATGATAAGCATATACCTCTTATCATCTTTTCTAGAATTTACTTTTCTATAGCTTTTACGGGTAAATGCTTACCTAACAGTGAAAAAGTAACGTCTGCAACTTCCAACGGGTCTGAACTGGTCCAAATAATATGATTTCCCTCATTTGGACTTTCAGAACTTAAATCAAATCTATTTAATTGGCGCATTAAATGTGCGGTAACTGCTTCCGAAGGCTCAATAATTTGGATATCACGACCAACAATTTCCTGAATCGTATCTGAAACAAACGGATAATGTGTGCATCCTAAAATAATCGTATCGACTTTTTGCTCGACCAACGGCGCTAAAATATTTTTTAAATAATCTTTAACTTCCGCTGTATGCGCTTTACCCGTTTCAATTTTTTCGGCTAAGCCAATGCACGGCACTAAAGAGACTTTAATATCTTGCGCATACGTTTCAATTAAACTTTTTAAGTTTTTACCCTTCACCGTAGTGGCTGTTGCCAAAACAGCAATGTGCTTACTTTGTGTGATTGCCACTGCTGGTTTTACCGCTGGTTCTATCGCAATCAGTGGCACATTAATTTGCGCTCTAATGGTTTCAATCGCTACAGCCGTCATGGTGTTACAAGCAATCACGATCGCTTTGCATTTGCCTTGATTAACGAGGTTTGAAATTAAATGCGTGGTTCGTGAAACAATCCAGTCGCTATCCTTATCTCCATAAGGGACATATTTTGAGTCTGCGAAATAGATAATATCTTCATTCGGAAGGGCCTGCCGAATATGCTTAAACAGAGACAGCCCACCTAAACCAGAATCAATCATTCCAATCGGGTTATTCTTCTGGTTCATTATTTTTCCAATTTAAAATTCTAAAAGAAACTATATTTTTCATTATTATATTATGTTTTCTATCCGTTTTTAAATCAGGCCCAACGAGGACCTGACCTAAATTTCAAATTTTGCTTTAAGCTGCCGCTTTTTGTTCCTTAATCCAATTTTTAATACGTGCATCCAATATATTTAAAGGTAATGTGCCTGCATTTAAAACCATGTCATGGAACGCTTTGATATCAAAACGGTCTCCAAGCTCCTGTTTGGCTAGCTCGCGTAGCTCTAAGATTTTTAATTGGCCCATCTTGTAAGCTAATGCTTGTGCAGGAATAGCAATATAGCGGTCTGTCTCTGCCTGAATATCAGGCTCATCTAAAGCTGAGTGTTCTCTCATGAAATCAATCATTTGCTGACGGGTCCATTTTTTATAATGCACACCAGTGTCCACCACTAAGCGACAAGCACGGAACAACTCACTCGAGAGCCTTCCATAATCTGAAAGCGGGTCTTTATAAAAACCCACATCCTTACCCAATTGCTCTGCGTAAAGTGCCCATCCTTCAATGTAGGCGGTGTGGTTGGGTTGCTTTCGGAACATCGGCAAATTTGGTAAGTTTTGGGCAATATCAATCTGCATATGGTGGCCGGGAATTGCTTCATGGTAAGCAGTCGCTTCCATTGATATTTTGGAACGTTCAGAGAAGTCACCAGTATTTACATACACCTGTCCGGGACGTGAACCATCAGGTGTGCCTTGGTGATACTCCGCTCCTGCCGCTTCTTTTTCTCGATATTGCTCTACAGGTAAAACTTCGACTTTATTTTTGGGTAATAAACCAAACAGCTTCGGCAACTCTGGTTGCATTTGGGCAATATACCCGCGATAAATCTCTAAAATTTCTTCACGAGATTTTGGGAAAACGGCTGGATTTGTTTTTAAAGATTGTTGGAAACTTTTTAAGTCATTGAAACCTTGTGCTTTGGCAATTTTCAGCATTTCCGCTTCAATACGAGCAACTTCTTTTAATCCCAATTGATGAATAGTTTCAGGGCTTTCCGAGGTTGTCGTATTGTTTTCTACATAAAAACGATAGAGCTCGTCACCGTTTGGCAAGCTCCATATACCCTCGTGTTGTCGTCCATAGGGTAAGTAATCTTTCTGAATAAACGCGCCGAGTTTTTGATAAGCAGGCCGAACATTCTGGTCTATGGCCTGTAGAATTTCACGACTTAAACGCTCTTGTTCTGCCTTCGAAATGTTGTTTGGAAATTGCTTTAATGGTGAGGCAAAAACACTGTCTTTCCCTGCGGGAGCTGCAATGCTATCAATCTGCTTTGCCACTTTTTCAATTAAATATTTCGGTGGTATCAAGCCATCTTTTTGTCCTTGCTTCGCTAACTGAATCCCTTGATCAAGAATAAGAGGAATTTGTTTTAAACGAGCAATATAGTCTTGATATTGCTTCGCATTATTAAATGGAATCGAACTAATAAATCCCGGAAACTGTAAATGTAGCCCCCACATTTGATTAAAAGGCATCTCATACAATTTCAAATCATAATTTTTAAGAGTCTCTTTCAACTGATAAATCATTAAATCTTTATTTAATTGATCAGTTGCTGAAAATCCTGTGCTATCAATTGCTTCAACACGTTTTAAAAAATTTTGAGTAGTTTTTTTATCTTTCTCAATCTGATTTTTTGAAAATTCGGTCCATCGATTGTTGTAGCGTAAATCTCCTAAAGTCGTTGCAGTTTCAGGATTATTTTTCAAAGTATATTCCCACTGCTCTTGTAAAAGCTGGTTTAAAGCGTTCACCCGAACAGAGACATCACTGTTTTGTTTAGATTGTGATTTTTCGATGGTATTTGTATTTATTTCGGGGGTTGCAGCACCAGAAGAATGAGACATCCAAAATAAAACACTGATACAAGCAAAATGTAAGGTTCTGTTTTTCATTTAATTATCCAGAAATATTTAACGAAGTTTAAAATAAAGACAAAACAAATTACGTGCCAAGCAGCATATAAAATGGTGTAAAAATCGAGTATTTTTTAACTCAATGATTTTATAAATTAATTTTCTTTTTAATTAAATTATTTATAGTTGCTATCTTTATTCCGAATCTGACTTTAATTTATCAGAAAGTCAAAAAAAGAGCACATGAGCGATCTCAGTGCACTTTTTTATTTCTACATTAAAAATTGTTTCTCAAGAAAACAAATATTGATAAACAATATACGCAGCCAGTTTTGCTGTTCGGTTGTCTAAATCAAATTTTGGATTGCACTCGGCAATATCTAGAAGTTTGATTTTTCCAGTCTCCTGAATATGCTTAAAAATTGCTTCAAAAGTAGCTAAATCAATTCCTTTTACAGCAGGTGCACTTACTCCGGGTGCAACCGCGGCAGTAAATACATCAAGGTCGATCGTGATATATAAACAGTCAACTTTTTCAATAAAAGCATCAACTGCCGCAAGCACTTTTGGCAAGTTAAAAATATTAACCTCATGATCTCTTAAATATGAGCAATTTAGTGCATCGGCTGTATTAAACAAAACTTTAGTATTGGCATGGTTAGCAACCCCAATACATAAATAATTAAATTGTTTTTGATGCTGTTCTGAAAGTCGAGCTGCTTGTAAAAAAGGTGTCCCAGAGGTGGCATGCTCTGCTTCACGCAAATCAAAATGGGCATCGAAATTAATAATACCTATTTTTTTATCTGGCGCGTGAGCTTGTACATATTGGAACAGGCCGCTAAAGCTGCCAAATGCAACCTCATGTCCACCGCCTAATACAATCGGTTTTAAACCATTTTTTAAGCTATTTGCGACTTGCTCAGCCAACTCTGTTTGGGCTTGCTCTAAATTGCCATATTCACAGGTCACTGTACCCAAATCGACCATACTGACTGGACGATGAATAGGTAAATTGGCAAGTTGTGTGCGAATTGCATCTGGTGCATCGGCAGCACCGACTCGGCCTTTGTTACGTTTCACGCCTTCATCAGAGCTAAAACCAATCAGAGCAAATTCGGCATGTTGAGTTTTATTCATAATATGGTGAATACGTTGGTGTGCTTCACCCTCGCCATCATGGCGACCTTGCCATTTAAATGTGTGATTCATGTGACACCGTTTAAAAAATAACTTCTTGTCCATGCTGAACGACTCGCTTCGGCAAATCTCCGCCAAGCCAGTAAACAATTTCAGATGGATGCTCAATGTCCCAAGCCACAAAGTCAGCGACTTTACCCTGCTCCAGACTGCCGTGCGTTTGCTCTAAACCGAGTGCTTGTGCGGCATGAATGGTGACACCTGCTAATGCTTGCTCTGGCGTTAAACGGAATAGCGTACTTCCCATATTGAGCATTAAACGTACAGAAAGTGCTGGAGATGTGCCCGGATTTAAATCACTCGACAGCGCAATACGCACGCCATGTTTAATGAGGCTTTCAATCGGTGGATATTGTGTTTCACGTAATAAATAGAAGGCACCCGGCAATAACACAGCAACCGTACCCGACTCTGCCATCGCTTTGACATCATCTTCGGTCATGTACTCTAAATGGTCAGCCGACAAAGCATGATAACGTGCTGCCAAGCTTGAGCCACCTAGCGATGAGAGCTGCTCAGCATGAAGCTTAACGGGTAGACCCAATGATTGTGCCGTTTTAAAAACACGTTCAACCTGAGCTGGTGAAAAGGCTAAATGCTCGCAGAATGCATCAACTGCATCGACTAAACCTTCAGCATGCAGTTTAGGCAGCATTTCTGTACAAATATGCTCGATATAAGCATCGCTTTGATCTTTGTATTCTGGGGGCAGAGCATGAGCAGCTAAACACGTGCTTTTCACCGTCATTGGTAATTTTTCACCAATTTGACGGATCACACTCAACATTTTGCGCTCGTTTTCGTAGTTGAGTCCGTAACCAGACTTAATCTCAATGGTGGTTACACCATCTTGCTGCATACAGCGAATACGTTTAAGTGCTGATTTTAATAGTTGTTCTTCGCTTGCTTCACGCGTTGCACGAACAGTACTGGCAATACCGCCACCGCTTGCTGCAATTTCAGCATAGCTCACGCCTTGTAAGCGCTTTTCAAACTCAACACTACGGTTGCCACCAAATACACTATGCGTATGGCAGTCGATAAACCCTGGGGTTACCCAAGCACCTTTTAAATCAACTGTTTCGGAATATGTGTCGGTAGGAAGTTGTTGTTGTTTTCCAATCCAGTGAATGAGATGCCCTTCTGTGACAATTGCAGCATCTTCAATGTATGAATATTGCCCATTTTGCATGGTCGCAATGTGGCAATTTTGCCAAAGTTTTTTCATTAGCCCTTCCTCAAAACTGCCCAATAGTTCAACCATTGGGCAGTTCATTTGTTAGCTTTCTATCTCAACATTTTGCTGGATAGGATTACTTTCCTTTCCCAAGCTTTGCTCTGGCTTTACCCAAATGCGATAAGCAATTGTTAACAGAGCAAGCCAAGTGATTCCTACATAAATTGCAGGACGTGAATCTGGGAAATACCCCATCATGACTAAAATGAACGCCATAAAACCAATCGCAAATGCAGGTGCATATGGCCAACCCCATACAGGGAAATCCAGTGCCTTAATTTCAGCAGTAGACAACTTACGGCGCATTGCGACTTGCGAAAGTAAAATCATGAGCCACACCCAAACGGTTGCGAAAGTTGCAATCGACGCAATGATCATAAATACATTTTCAGGAATCAGGTAATTCAGTACGACACCAATTAATAGCACACCTGCCATAACCACTACGGTCATCCATGGCACGCCATTACGTGATAATTTCTGAAAAACTCGAGGCGCTTGACCACGGTTTGCCATGCCATAAAGCATACGGCCAGCACCAAACACATCACTATTAATTGCAGAGATCGCAGCTGTTACCACCACCATATTTAAAATATGCGCAGCAGATGGAATTCCTAGATTTTCAAAAATTTGTACAAATGGACTACCTTGGCTACCAATTTGATTCCATGGGAAAATCGACATCAAAACAAAAATGGTCAATACATAGAAAAGTAAAATACGTACTGGAACAGCATTAATCGCTTTTGGCAAAGTTGTTTTCGGGTCTTGTGATTCACCTGCTGTAATACCAATAATTTCGATACCACCGAAAGCAAATACCACCACAGATAAACATGCAACCAAACCTGCAATCCCATGCGGCATAAAGCCATCATAAATCCACAAGTTTTGAATCCCCGGAACTACACTGCTATGGTCAGCATGGAAGCCGTAGAACATTAAGCCTATTCCACCTAAAATCATGGCAACAATCGCACTCACCTTGACAATAGAAAGCCAAAACTCGAGTTCACCAAAGACTTTAACGTGAATCAGGTTAATTGCACCCAAGAACATAATCAGGGATAAAATCCAGATCCACCGTGGTACATCGGGATACCAAAACCCCATATAAATACCAAAAGCAGTCACATCGGCAATTGCAACAATCACCATTTCAAAGACATAAGTCCAGCCTGTCGTAAAGCCAGCCAAAGGACCAATGTACTGTGATGCATAGTGGCTGAATGAGCCAGAGACGGGATTATGGACAGCCATTTCACCCAATGCGCGCATAACGATATAAATTGCAATCCCTGCAACGATATACGCAAGTAAAACTGAAGGCCCTGCCATTTTAATGGCAGTTGCCGAACCATAGAAAAGCCCAGTTCCAATTGCTGAGCCCAATGCCAAGAAACGAATATGGCGGGTGTTTAAACCCCGCTGTAGTGTGGAGTTTTGTGACATTATAATCTCCAATCCTTGAGGATATTTAGTTAGATTCGGCCACTCCATGTGACCGTTTTATCAATCACACTTCAGATAAACTAGGGAGTAGTTTTGGAATAATTAACTCGTTTAGGCAGCCGCTTGAGAGTAATTCACTTGCTTGCTCAATATCAGGAGCAAAGAAACGGTCTTCACTGTAGTAAGGCACTTGAGCGCGCAAGATTTTACGAGCTTGTTCAAGTTTAGGCGAGCTTTTTAAGCCTTCACGGAAGTCTAGACCCTGACAAGCGCCTAACCATTCAACAGCTAAAATGCCACGGACGTTGTCAGCCATATACCAAAGACGTTTACCCGCATTCGGAGCCATTGATACATGGTCTTCCTGATTCGCTGAAGTTGGCAAGCTATCAACACTTGCAGGATGTGCAAGTGCCTTGTTGTCACTCGCAAGCGCAGCAGCGGTCACTTGAGCAATCATAAAGCCTGAGTTCACACCACCATTTGCCACCAAGAACGGTGGAAGCTGTGACATGTGGCGGTCCATCATCATTGAAATACGACGTTCAGACAGTGAACCAATTTCTGCAATGGCCAATGCTAAATTATCTGCTGCCATTGCTACAGGTTCTGCATGGAAGTTACCACCAGAAATCACATCACCTTGTTCAGCAAAAACAAGCGGGTTATCCGATACAGCATTCGCTTCAATTTCTAAAACTTCAGCAGCCTGACGGATTTGGGTTAAACAAGCGCCCATTACCTGTGGTTGGCAACGTAAAGAGTATGGGTCTTGAACTTTGCTACAGTCTTCGTGTGAATGTGCAATTTCACTCGAATCAGTCAATAGATCACGATAAGCCGCAGCCACATCAATTTGACCACGTTGACCACGTACTTCGTGAATGCGCGCATCGAATGGTGCACGTGAACCTAGCATTGCTTCAACGCTTAAGCCACCACAAACCGTTGCAGCTGCAAATAAATCTTCAGCTTCAAATAAACCACGTAAAGCATAAGCGGTTGAAACTTGTGTACCGTTTAAAAGTGCTAAACCTTCTTTAGCTGCTAAAGAAATCGGTTCTAAACCTGCAACTTTTAAAGCTTCAACTGCTGGTAACCATTCACCCTTATAACGCGCTTTACCTTCACCAAGTAACACTAAAGACATGTGTGCAAGTGGTGCCAAGTCACCTGAAGCCCCTACTGAACCTTTTAGTGGAATGTGTGGGTAAACTTCGGCATTAATTAAAGCCAACAAAGCATCAATCACTTTACGACGAATACCAGAGAAACCACGCGCCAAACTATTTGCTTTTAATAGAATAATTAGACGAACCATTGCATCATCAAGTGCTTCACCAACACCTGCGGCATGCGAAAGAACCAATGAACGTTGTAACTTTTCTAAATCTTCAGGAGCAATTTTGGTTGAAGCAAGTAAGCCAAAGCCCGTGTTAATACCGTAAGCTGTACGTCCTTCATTTACAATTTTCTCAACGCAAGCCACGCTTGCATTAATTGCAGATGAAGCACTTTCATCTAATTTAACTTTGATCGGATTGAGGTACGCTTGACGTAAATCGGCTAAGGTCAGTTTTCCCGGTTGGATCAATAATTCCATGTTGGCTTCCTAATTTTTTGCACTATATTCTGCTGAGACGGTGCTTTTCACAATTGCAAAAAGCACCGCCAGTTCTTCCGTGTATTTTTATTGCGTGATCATTGGCAAGTGTAGGCCTTGCTCTTTCGCACAGTTAATCGCAATTTCATAACCTGCATCGGCATGACGCATAACACCTGTTGCAGGGTCATTGGTCAGTACGCGCGCAATACGTGCAGCAGCTTCATCTGTACCATCACACACAATCACAACGCCTGAGTGTTGAGAGAAGCCCATACCTACACCGCCACCGTGATGTAAAGACACCCAAGTTGCGCCGCCCGCTGTATTTAACAATGCGTTTAATAAAGGCCAGTCTGATACTGCATCAGATCCGTCTTGCATTGCTTCAGTTTCACGGTTTGGACTTGCAACCGAACCTGAGTCTAAATGGTCACGACCAATCACAACTGGAGCTGATAATTCACCGCTACGAACCATTTCGTTAAATGCCAAACCAAGTTTTGCACGTAAGCCTAGACCAACCCAACAAATACGCGCTGGTAAGCCTTGGAAGCTAATGCGTTCACGAGCCATGTCTAACCAGTGATGTAAATGTTCATCATCAGGAATTAATTCTTTAACTTTGGCATCTGTTTTATAAATATCTTCTGGGTCACCAGACAACGCTGCCCAGCGGAATGGACCAATACCGCGACAGAACAATGGACGGATGTATGCAGGTACGAAACCAGGGAAATCAAAAGCGTTTGCTACACCTTCATCTTTTGCCATTTGGCGGATGTTGTTGCCGTAGTCAAATGTTGGAACACCCATTTTTTGGAAATCGAGCATCGCTTGTACGTGCTTCGCCATCGACTGTTTTGCAGCTTTTACAACAGCTTCTGGTTCAGTTTTTGCACGTTCACGGTATTCATCCCAAGTCCAACCTACTGGTAAATAGCCATTGAGTGGATCGTGTGCACTTGTTTGGTCAGTCACCATGTCTGGACGTACACCACGGCGAACAAGCTCAGGTAAAATTTCAGCAGCGTTACCATGAAGCGCAATTGAAATTGCTTTGCCTTCTTTTGTATAGCGGTCAATACGCGCTAAAGCGTCATCTAAATCAGTTGCTTGTTCGTCTACATAACGGGTACGTAAACGGAAATCGATACTTGCTTGTTGGCATTCAATGTTTAAAGAACATGCACCTGCAAGTGTTGCAGCTAAAGGCTGAGCACCACCCATACCACCTAAACCGGCAGTAAGTACCCAACGGCCTTTTAAGTCACCGTTGTAGTGTTGGCGGCCTGCTTCAACGAAAGTTTCATAAGTACCTTGTACAATGCCTTGGCTACCGATGTAGATCCATGAACCTGCTGTCATTTGACCGTACATTGCAAGTGCTTTTGCGTCTAACTCGTTGAAGTGTTCCCAGTTTGCCCAGTGCGGTACAAGGTTTGAGTTTGCAATTAAAACACGAGGTGCATCTTTATGAGTTTTAAATACACCTACTGGTTTGCCTGATTGAACTAATAAAGTTTCATCAGTTTCAAGATTTTTTAAAGTATCTACAATTTTGTCGAAACATTCCCAGTTTCGTGCTGCACGGCCAATACCACCGTATACAACCAACTCTTTCGGGTTTTCTGCAACGTCCGGATCAAGGTTATTCATCAACATACGTAATGGAGCTTCAGTTAACCAACTTTTAGCCGTCAATTCAGTGCCGCGTGGCGCACGAATTTCTACATCACGAAATTTTGTTGTCATTGTTGTCACAGGCGGACTCCTTCCTTTGAGCTTACATCAGCAGAACATCACTTGTTTCTGCATTTGTATAGTAATGTATTAACTTGTATATACATCCATATACTACACAAATATTTTTCGGCGTGAAGAGGGTTACTCATATTTTTTTAAAAAAATTGAATAAACTTATGAATTAAATTAATTTATTTTTATAACTGGCATAAAAAAAGCACATGCCTTTTCACTAGACATGTGCTTTTGAATAAGCAAATTATTTAAGTTTTAACGTTGAATTAGCTCAATAACATAACAACTTTTTGCCTGAATTTGAGTAAAATGAACCGATGTTACCCCAGTATTTTTTTCAATTTTTAAAGTCTCATGGGCAGCAATTTCAAAGGAATGCTCATCAACGTTCACTTGTGTCTCACCACCCTGATTAAAGATAAAAATTAGATCTGCCGAGCTAATAAATGTCTGCTCCGCTGCCTCATTCAACCACTGAAAACGAGCATAAAACTTTGCTGGATCATAAATTAAATTTAAATCTCGAATTGCACCGTCTACCAGTTCACTTTGGATCTGACTCTCACCATGAAAAGCAAAAGTATCACCTTGGTTCAGCTTTTTGGCAGGTAAATCATCGACATGCAAAATCATACCCTGTCCATCGAGTACGCTAATAATGCGCTGCTTATTTGGAAATAGCGAAAATGGCCCGGAAGTAGTTACATCTGCCATTGAAATGCGCCAATCGAAGTCAGCCTCACCTTGGCTTCTGGCAATTTCTAAAGTGAAACCCGCACCATTTTTCCAAAGCATTTTTGTATATTGATCGGCCCTGATCAATTCAATCATGGATTAAATTTCCCTTCGAGATAATAGCGGCTGCCCGGATAGATCAAACGTGCACTTGAAATGAGTTGTTTATTTGACCATGTACGGCGACGGATGAGTAAACATGGTTCAGCTTTGGTGATCTTCAACCACTTGCACTCTTGAGCAGATGCTAAAACGGCCTCGACAATATGCTCGCCTTCTGTCACAGGCGCTTTTGCCATGAGGTAAGCATTAGGCGTAATCGTTTTAAAATCTTGTTCTAAATAATCTGGAATCAGTGCTGCATCAACTAAACGATCTTCGACCTGAACAGGTACATCATTTTCATAATGCACAATAATCGAGTGAAATAATCTTTGCCCTTCGCGAGTCTGCATTAACACGCTTTGCTCTGCATTTGCATAAATTTGTTCTAAGACTAAAACTTCAGCGTGGTGCTTATGGTTTCGTGCAATAATCTCATCGGCGATATTATTAATCTGAAAAAGTGCAGTACGGCCCTGTCCTTCGGCTACGAAAGAACCAACGCCCTGAATTCGCACAAGCAAGCCCTCAGTGGTTAACTCACGTAGCGCACGGTTTACCGTCATACGGCTACAGCCGAGTTGATTAACGAGTTCACTTTCCGAAGGAATTTTTTTATTTACAGCCCACGAGCCTTCATAAATTTTTTGTGAAATTAGCTGTTTGACGCGTTGATATAAAGGAACTGGACTATCAGCTTCAATCGAAAGCTCAGCATGTTCTTGTTTTGATGTTCTGGGCATAACAAATACTCAAAAAGGCGGCAGGCAAAAAAGTATTTTAGTTGACATGCTATGTATATACAACTACATACAACATGTTAATTGATGAATTAAATAGCTTTTAAAAAGTTTAAAAAATAAACATAGCTCAATAAGAGCTAATTTAAAGTTTTATGTAGAGAAATTCAAATATATTAGGCTTTTATCAATATTTATTTAATAGTTATTTCTGCTAAGACTATGCTCAATTCAAGGATGTAAAAAGTATCATCTTTTCTAATTTACGAAACGCTGCTTAAAATTTTTATTTAAAATAACTGATCGATAGTATTCTTCTGCCACACAGTATATTAATAAAACTGGAAGCACATCGAATGCGTAATTATAAAATAGATATTCTCCGAGGAATTTCTATCCTTTTGGTTCTTTTACATCATTTTAATATTCCCTATAAACTTAAAGACACATGGTTAGGTTTTGATTTCTTAGGTGAAGCATTTAGCACAGTCATCGCAAGAAATGGAAATTATGGCGTCACCATGTTTTTTGTGATTTCGGGTTTTTTAATTACCCATCACACTTTAAAAAGAGATAAACAATTTTCCGCAATTAACCTCAAGCATTTTTATATCCGGCGGGCAGCACGTATTTTACCGTGTCTGGTATTACTCATTTTAGGGGTAAGTCTACTTGGGTCATTTGATTTAAAACCCTTTATGAACCAAGCCCCGAATGGTATTGAGGTCTCTTATCCATTAACAATTTTTGCAGCTTTAACCTTCTGGATGAATATCCTGATTATTAAATTTGGTTGGGTAAACTATGCTTTAGGCGTGTTGTGGTCGCTCTCTGTAGAAGAAGTTTTTTACTTTGTTTTTCCATTATTATGTCTACTTACGCGTAGTAATAAGGTCTTTGTTGCTGTACTTGTTGGTGTAATTTTATATGGGCCTTATTTTAGGTCTCTCCATTTTGGAGAAGAAAGCGGCGCTTATTTATATCATTATTTTTCAAGTTTTGATGGTATAGCGGTGGGCTGTTTAACGGCGATTTTTTCTCATAAATATCAGCCAAACTGGACCTATAAAAAACCTCTTTCATGGCTAATTATTTTGAGTATGACCGCTCTATATTTATATGCGCCCATTAAAGAAGTCAGTACATGGGGTATTAGCTTATTTGCTCTTGCCACAGGTTTACTCATTCTGTGTTTCCAATATCCTTCCGAAACACAAGCACATAGTCTATTTACCAAAGTCATGGTCTGGTTGGGGCAAAGGAGTTATGAAACTTATTTGTTTCATCTGGTTGTGCTGGGCCTTATGAAGGTTGCTTTTATTCCAGCCCAAACCGACTCTAGCATTAAAATTATGCTTTTAATTGGCTATTTAGTTCTGACTTTTATCATTAGCGCAGCAATTGAAAAATACTATTCCACCCCACTTAACAGCTATATTCGAAAGGTTTTTATTAAAGATAAATCATAAAAATAAAGCCCCTTTAAAATAGGGGCTTTATTTTATTAAGCGATCAACATCGTTTCATCATCTTGCTTAAAAGGATTAGACCAGCTCTGCCAAGCTTGTGGTCCTAAAGCCATTTCTTCATCATTTAACAAGCAACGATCTAAACGTTGTATTAAGGCTTGCTCATCCATTTGCATACCAATTAAAACCAGTTCCTGACGTGCATCACCTGTGCGGGCATCCCAGTTTTTCTTAATTTCTTCAATACTGGCTAGGTCACTCGGCCAGTCTTCTTCTGCAACGGCCGCCCACCAGTAACCTGCTAAGCCGTGGCGAGCCATTGCTCCCGCTTGTGACCATGAATAAGCTAATGTCGGTTCAGCAGCCAACCAGAAAAAGCCTTTAGAACGGACGACACCCGGCCATTCAGACTGTACTAAATCATAAAAACGTTCTGGGTGAAAAGGTCGGCGGGCACGGTAAACAAAGCTACTGATTCCATACTCTTCAGTCTCTGGCGTATGCTCGCCGCGTAACTCTTTTAGCCAGCCCGCTGCTTGTGCGGCTTCATCAAAATCAAATAGCTGTGTATTTAAAATTTTATTTAAGGCAATCTTTCCAAATTGAGCAATTTCAATTCGGGCACGCGGATTGAGAGTTTTTAAAATTGCGATGAGTTGGTCTTGCTGAGCTTGGTCAATCAGGTCAATTTTATTCAGCACAATTACATCACAAAACTCAATCTGATCAATAAGCAAGTCGACCACAGTTCGCTCATCTTGCTCGCCTAATGATTCACCACGTTGTTGCAGGGAGTCGATTGAACTGTAATCTTTAAGAAAGTTAAAAGCATCGACTACCGTGACCATGGTGTCGAGTCGAGCGAATTCATTTAGAGAGTTTCCGTCTTCATCTTCAAAGGTAAAGGTTTCTGCCACAGGTAAAGGTTCAGAAATGCCAGTAGACTCAATTACTAATTGGTCAAAGCGTCCTTCATCGGCTAAGCGTTTAACCTCAACCAATAAATCTTCGCGTAACGTACAACAGATACAGCCATTACTCATTTCAACCAGTTTTTCATCTGTTCTTGAAAGCTCTGCTCCACCTTCGCGTACTAATGCCGCATCAATATTTACCTCAGACATATCATTGACAATCACGGCAATACGGCGGCCTTCGCGATTATTTAAAATATGGTTGAGTAATGTGGTCTTTCCTGCACCCAAAAAGCCTGACAAAACAGTGACTGGAAGCTTGGCAAATGAGTTGGCGATTGCAGTGTGCATGGCTTGATCTCTTTGAATAATCTTTAAACTGATCATGGCTGGCCATTTAAGTATGACCAGATCACAGGCGTAATCTATTTCTAAACCACATTAATGTTATGTTATAACATAACTATTGATCAAGTTTTTATTCCAATTTTATTTAAGCTAACACTCTTAGTATTTGAAAAAATTGCTTTTATAGTTACTGACAAATTGAGGTTCTATAGTGATGGTCAGGTCCCCATGAACGGAACCCTTGGCTATCAATATGAATTTGTCCTGAAGCATAAACACCCAGACCCATATTAAAAGCTTGGCCCTTTGTTTCCCAGAACTGACACAGTTTGGTTTTGGTTTGTTGAATATTAAACTGGTCTAAATCACTCGGCTGTTCTGGGCCAATTCTAAAATCAAGTGCTGCATTAAAGACATGTCGGGAAGCATCCGCACCACCTGCACAGCGGTTTAAAGATAAAGCACGGTAGACCGAAGTTACTTCAAAATCATTAATCACGCCATCATCAACCAATGCTTTTAAAATGCTAAGTGTCGGAACAATATTGGACCAAATCTCGCGTGGCGGCACCGCATACGGTTCAACTCCACATTTTTGCCAGTCTCGAGCTGAACGTAATAACTCATGATCTGGAACTAAATCGGCAAGACCCTTTTGCTTAAGAAATTGCTTATAAGCTTGTACAGACTGTCCATGATCTGCAGTTGCGATCCAAGCAACATAATCTTCGGGTTGAGGCTTTATTCTGATCACTGGTTTTGTAGGTTGAGGTAAAGAGGTCTGGGTGTGCAGAGGAATTGTTGGCTTGGGAGTTTGAGTACTACACGCTGTGAGAGATAAAAAAAGTAAACCTAAATAACGCTTCATAAATATGCTCTATCTTCACCAAAAATGGGAAAATTGCTCAACATTAAATTAACGAAATGTTATATTATAACAATAATAAAATCCTTTAATTTCTGTTGCTAAATTTTAAAAATAAAAAAGGACGTCTCTCGAACGTCCTTTTTTTAAATACAACTCAATAATTTATTAAATATCTGCTTCTAAAGCGCGTATAGACTGCTCAGCTTTTAATTTCCGACGTTTAAATTGATAAGCCACCATCAAACACAAAATCCAGCCAGGAATCATCATGACCGCAACACGCATATCTGGTGTTAAAGACATCACAATTAAAATGCCCAACATAAATACGATGCATAAATAGTTGCTAAACGGATACATAAAGCTTGGGAACTTGGTTGTTTGTCCTTGGCGCTGCATATATTTGCGGAATTTTAAATGCGTCCATGAAATGACTACCCAGTTAATCACAATCGCTGCAACCACCAGCATCATCAGTAAACCAAATGCTTTTTCAGGGAAAATATAGTTTAACAGGACACATAAAATAGTGACTGCCGCAGAAAGGATCACTGCGTTGGTTGGAATACCGCGTTTATTAATACGTGCAAATACTTTTGGTGCATTTCCTTGTTGTGCAAGGCCCAATAGCATACGGCTACTGCAATAACTTGTGCCGTTATAAACTGAAACTGCTGCTGTCAAAATGACAAAGTTCAATAACGTTGCGATGCCTTGGCTGTCTAAAGAAGCAAAAACCATCACAAATGGGCTTCCGCCTTGTGCCATTTGATTCCATGGGAATAGCGAGAATAAAACAAAAAGTGTCGCAATATAGAAAATCAAAATACGGTAAATAATTTGATTCACAGCTTTAGGTAAAGTTTTATCAGGCTCACGTGCTTCAGCCGCAGTAATACCGAACAGCTCAATACCACCAAAAGCAAAAATAATGACTGCCATTGCCATGACTAAGCCTTCAACACCAAACGGGAAGAAACCACCAAGTGCCCAGAGGTTCGAAATGCTTGCCTGTGGACCTGCTGTGCCTGTTGCAAGTAGATATGAACCAAAGCCAATCATTGCAAGAATCGCCAAGATTTTGACAATAGAAAACCAAAATTCCATTTCGCCAAAAAACTTAACGTGTAGCAGATTAATGCCATTAATTAAGACAAAGAAGGTTAAAGCAGATGCCCACGTCGGAATTTGCGGCCACCAATATTGTATGTAAAGACCAATTGCACTGAGTTCTGCCATGCAGACGAGGACATTGAGTACCCAATAGTTCCAACCTGACATGAACCCGGCAAATGGTCCCCAATATTTGTAGGCAAAATGACTAAAAGAACCACTCACTGGCTCTTCAACCACCATTTCACCAAGCTGGCGCATCATTAAAAAAGCAATAAATCCTGCAATGGCATAACCGAGGATGACCGATGGACCTGCTAATTTAATCGATTGTGATATACCAAGAAAAAGCCCTGTGCCAATCGCCCCACCCAATGCAATAAGCTGGATGTGCCGATTACTCAAACCATGTTTCAGGTTTCCTTGCTCTTGTGCTGACATATGATTATTCTCATCCGTGTCACGTAATTTTTTTCCAATAAATTACGTATATCATAAATTGATCAAACTTTCATAGAGATTGATGAAAAAATAATTGCGTGACTTTTCTCAAGAACGCGAATGAAAACAGAAAATACAAGAAATGACAATTATTATGAAATGTGTAATTAAATTATGTATTGCGTAATTTCATGAATTCAGTATTATAGAGACATGAAGCAATTGGTTGTGCTCGGTCTATATCAAACTCATAAGACTAAAGATGATCTAAACAAAGGTTAAAAGCTTATTGAGTAGCTCAGTCCTAGACCGAACTTTTATTTGTATAAGACCCGAGATAAAGACAAGGACGCGAAAATGGAACAAAAACTAAACTCTTTTATTGAAGTTTCACCTCAATCAGATTTCACTATTCATAATTTGCCTTACGGTATTTTTAGTAGAACTAACGAAAGTGAGCGTCAAGTTGGTGTAGCAATCGGTGATTGGGTGATTGATCTCGCTGCGCTTGAAAAGCACGGGCTTTTAAAACTTTCAGAACAAGACACATATTTTAACCAGCCTACACTGAATAAATTTATCGAGTCTGGCAAAGCCAACTGGTCAAAAGTTCGTAAGACACTACAGTCTCTTCTCTCGGTTGAAAATTTAACACTTCAAGAAAATGAAGCATTGCGCCAAGAAGTTTTGGTTAAACAAGACAGCGTAACTTTGCATTTACCACTTCAAGTCCCGGGTTATACCGATTTCTATTCTTCTAAAGAACATGCGACCAATGTGGGCTGTATGTTCCGGGATCCTAAAAATGCTTTACTGCCAAACTGGAGTGAATTGCCTGTTGGTTATAATGGCCGTGCTAGTTCTGTTGTAGTCAGTGGTACTCAAATCGTTCGTCCATCTGGACAAATTAAGCTTCCAAATGAAGAGCGCCCAGTTTTTTCAGCGACGCGTAAACTCGATTTTGAACTTGAAACAGCATTTGTTATTGGTAAACCAACGGAGCTTGGGCAACCTATCTCGATTGAAAATGCATGGGATCATATTTTTGGAATGGTTTTGCTGAACGACTGGTCAGCACGCGATATCCAGCAATGGGAATATGTTCCACTTGGACCCTTTAACGCAAAAACTTTTGCAAGTTCGATTTCTCCTTGGGTCGTCACGCTTGAAGCACTTGAGCCATTTAAAGTTGAAGGCCCAAAACAAGACCCTAAACCTTTAGCGTATTTACAAGAAAATATCGCAAATAGTTACGACATTAATTTGAGTGTTGAAATTCAAAGCCCGAAATCAGCACAACCTGATGTGATCTGCAAAACCAATTTCAAATATATGTATTGGTCAATGGCTCAGCAGTTGACTCACCACACCATTGCAGGCTGTAACGTTCAGGTCGGTGACTTGATGGGCTCAGGTACAATTTCTGGTTCTACGCCAGATTCATATGGCAGCTTGCTTGAGCTGACTTGGAACACCACCAAGCCTTTAACACTCGCCAATGGTGAAACTCGTGGTTTCTTGCAAGACGGCGATACGCTCATTATGAAAGGCCACTGTGAGAAAAATGGTATTCGCATTGGCTTTGGCGAGGTTCGAAACACGGTTCTTCCTGCATTAAATTTCGAGTTTGCAGAAACTTCGGAGCCTAACTATGAAGCTGTATAGTTACTTTCGTAGCTCTGCAGCTTACAGAGTACGGATTGGCCTCAACATTAAAGGCTTAGCTTATGAGACTGTTCCAGTTCATCTGGTAAAAAATGAACAGCAAAGCAAAGACTATTTAAAGTTAAACCGCAGTGCTCTCGTGCCGACCTTAATTGACGGTGATTTAATCTTGTCTCAATCGTTAAGTATTTTGGAATATCTGGATGAGCAATATCCAGAGACCAAATTACTTCCAAATGATGTGCAAGAGAGAGCCAAAATTCGTGCCTTTGCCCAAGCAATCGCCTGTGATCTTCACCCATTAAACAACTTACGTGTACTGAAATATTTAAAAAATGACTTAAATGTTTCAGATGAGCAGAAAAACTATTGGTATCAACACTGGATTATTGAAGGCTTTCAAAATCTCGAACAGCAACTTCAAGATTCAAATGGACAATTTTGCTTTGGACAGCAAGCAACTATTGCCGATTGCTGCCTAATTCCACAGGTCTACAACGCGAAACGCTTCAAGATTGATTTATCTGCGTTTCCAAAAATTGAATCGATTTATCACCATTGTTTGTCTATCCCAGCCTTCTATAACGCGGCGCCAGAACAACAACCAGATTGGGAATAGTAAAAAGGAGTTTTAATATGACATTTGCCATTAAAAAAATACATCACGTTGCATATCGTTGTAAGGATGCGAAAGAGACCGTTGAGTGGTATAAAAAAATGCTCAACATGGACTTTATTTTAGCTTTTGCCGAAGATCATGTACCTTCAACTAAAGCCTTTGACCCATATATGCATTTATTTTTAGATGCCGGCCAAGGTAACGTTTTGGCATTTTTTGAATTGCCAACTCAACCGGAAATGGGGCGCGACGAGAATACGCCTCAATGGGTACAACATATTGCTTTTGAAGTTGAAGACTTAAATGCACTGATGGCTGCCAAGCAACATTTAGAAGAAAATGGTGTGAAAGTTTTAGGCGTGACCAACCATGGTATTTTCCACTCAATTTACTTCTTTGACCCAAATGGCCACCGTTTAGAACTGACTTATAACGATGTGCATGCTGAAGAAAAAATTGCGAAAATTACTGAAGAGATGAAAGTTGAAATGCTAGAGGAATGGAGCAAAACTAAACGCGCTCCGCACCACACTCATTTCTTACATGAAGAAGAGTTAGGAACCTAATTTTAAAAGAGCGAACTAAAAAGTCGGCATTGATTAGAATTGTTTTTAACGAGCAGTTCTATATCAATGCCGATTTATATTATTTAATACTGCTAAATTTCTAGAAAATTGCGCTATAAATAAGAGCATAGTGATTTTAGAAAATTGTTGATTATTAAACATGTCAATTTCGCTAATAGAAAAAGGTGATTTCTATTTTTCACTAGGCTCAGGCATGATGTAAAACGCGCCAATTTCAATTTATGTTTTGATCGTCACTATTTAACAGCTGAAGTAAATTTATTAAGGGTATTTAAATGATTGAAGAAAAAGTATCTGGGGGGGTTCAATCACTTGAAGTCGGTTTATCTGTACTAAACGCCCTTTTGGAACACAATCAACCTATTATTCTCAAAGATCTATCGAGCAAGCTCGACATGCATCCTGCCAAGGTACATCGTTATCTGGTCAGCCTTATTCGTATGGAATATGCAAAACAGCTTGATGATGGGCAATATGCTTTAGGTGATCAGGCATGGCGCTTAGGTCTAAACTGTGTTCAGCATAGCGACACACTACAGCTGGTACAGCATTTAATTTACGACCTACAAAACAAAATTGGTTGCGGTATACAAATCAGTAAATGGTCACCGAAAGGTCCTGTCGTGGTTCAATCGATTGAATCGAACCACCCTATTTCGATTGTCACTAAAGTCGGCTCAATTATGCCTTTAGTCAATTCTGCTGCGGGACGTCTATTTGCTTCTTATCTTCCAGAGCATTTTGTTCGTCCCTTAATGGAAGCTGAATGGCAAAAGCATCAAGAACTTGGACTGCACATCGCACCACAAAACTGGGAAGCCTTTACAGCGCTCAAAGACACTATTCGCCAACAACAAATGTCGGCAGCGAAAGGTGATTTACTGACGGGGATTAATGCGGTGGGTTTACCTGTATTTAACTCAAATCAAAGCATTGAGTTTTGTATTGTCGCGCTGGACAGTGAAATGTTTTTACCAGTCGACCCTCACAGTAAAACGATTGAAATCTTGAAAAATGAAGTGAACCTCATCAATCAATATATTAAAAGCCGCTAATCAATAGCGATAAAAAAACCAAGAGATCAACTCTTGGTTTTTTTTCTCAGGAATAAAGCTCAGCTTATTTAGTTTCTAAAACACCACGGCGAATCTGGTCACGTTCAATCGACTCGAACAATGCCTTGAAGTTACCTTCGCCAAAGCCATCATCATCTTTACGTTGAATAAATTCAAAGAAAACTGGACCAATCATGTTTTCAGAGAAAATTTGTAATAACAGCTTTTTCTGACCGTCTTTAGTATTCCCATCGAGCAAAATACCGCGCTGTTTTAACTCTTCAGTTGGTTCACCATGCTCAGGTAAACGATCTTCTAGCATTTCATAATACGTATTTGGCGGCGGAGTCATAAATTTCAGACCAAGGCCTTTTAACTTATCCCAAGTCGAGATTAAGTCATCACAAATAAACGCGATATGTTGAATACCTTCGCCATTAAAGTCAGATAGGAACTCTGCAATTTGACCGTTTCCTTTGTCCGAATCTTCGTTTAGAGGAATACGAATCATGCCGTCTGGCGCTGTTAATGCTTTAGACGTTAAACCTGTATATTCACCTTTAATATCAAAGTAGCGAATTTCTTGGAAGTTGAAGATTTTTTCATAGAAGTTTGCCCAGTACTCCATACGGCCTTTGTAGACGTTATGAGTTAAGTGGTCAATCTCGTTTAAGCCTGCCCCTACTGGACGTTTCTCAGCATCATCAAAGAAAACAAAGTCATTTTCATAAATATCACGGTCAACTAAAAAGATTGGCATGCCACCAATACCTTTAATTGCCGGAATGTTGAGCTCCATTGGCCCAACTTTTGAATACATTGGTTCAGCACCAAGCTCTACAGCCTTTTGGAAAGCTTTTGCTGCATCACGTGTTTTAAAACCCATCGCACAAGCAGATGGACCATGTTCATTAAAGAAGAATGAAGCATAAGATTCTGGCTGATAATTCAGGATAATATTGATATTTCCTTGACGCCATAAGTACGCTTCTTTCGATTTATGCTTGGCTACTTTTGAAAAGCCGATCGTTTCAAAAACTGGATCTAATTCATTTTCTTTTGAAACAAACTCAATAAATGCAAAACCGCATAATTCTAATGGGTTCTCTAAAATATCCATCTAGTTTCCCTCTGGTGATTACCTGTTCCGTTTATCTCTATTGCTGATGAACTCAGCTCCTTTCTCTATAGAATACGTTGTCATTGGGTGAGTATTTGAACCGTCAAAATGCCTTAACCCAACGCATCCTATGAGAAAAAAACGAGTCGCTAAAACGAAGATATGATGGGCGTAAAGCCTTTGATGATTAATTTCCGTTCCATGTGGTGTTTATTTTCCATACACACTGTCCTTTGTTATCTAAAAGTACGATTGAGATTTTTCAATAAACCTTTAAAAATCGTCTTTTCCTAAAAATCATTTATAGATTTATGGAGACCAACATCCTTGTTGGATCTCCAATGGCCATTTACCTTGAATTAGATGCTACTAAAAACAATTAAATTATGCAATACATAACTTAATTATGAATTGCATAATTTTAGTAATCTTGAATTAAGCTATTTTAAAATTAATGGTCAGTTTTCAAATTTTGTTTATGATTCTTATAGTCAGCCACGCCATCCATTTGATTTAGGAAAACTTATGATCTTAGTGAGCGCCTGTTTAATTGGTGAACCTGTTAGATATGATGGTAAATCTTGTCCAAATACCCGACTTAAGCAGCTATTAATTAATAAAAAAGCCCAATCATTATGCCCAGAGTTATTAGGCGGTTTTGCTACTCCTCGCTTACCTGCAGAGATTGTAGGAGGAACAGGTCAAGATGTACTTGATGGCAAAGCAAAAATTACCGACTCATCTGGTTTAGATGTGACTGATCTATATTTAAAAGGTGCTTATCGTACCCTAGAAGTCGCACAACAAATAAAAGCAAGTTGTGTGGTATTAAAAGAAAATAGTCCGTCTTGCGGCAGTCAAAAAATTTATAACGGTACTTTTCAAGGCGAAAAAATTGTGGGAACTGGAATCACCACGGCACTGTTGCGGCGCCATGGTTTTGAAGTGATTTCTGAAAATGAAATTGAAGATTGGTTAGTAGAGCATCCTCTTTAAAAGTTACTCAATTTTGTTTTTAGCAAGATCATTTACATCTTTACGACTTGCCCAGTAAGTCGCAAGTGCAGGACCAGAAATATTGTGCCAAAGACTGAAAATTGCGCTGGGTACGGCAGTAATTGGAGATGCTGCAAAATGTACCGCTGCAAGTGCTACGCCTAAGCCTGAGTTTTGCATTCCTACTTCTACGGCAATTGCCTTACTGTCCGCATAAGGTAATTTAAAGAAACGTGCCGCGGTAAAACCTAATAAATATCCAAGGCCATTATGCAATATCACCACAGCCAAAATGAGCAAACCCGACTGTAAAATTGCCGCTTTACTGCCGCCAATAATGGCTGCCACAATCGCTACAATTGCAATGACTGACACTAAAGGCATCACTTGAATATAAGATTCAACTTGACGTTTAAGCCATGTTCTTAAAATCAGACCCACGACAATAGGAAGCAGAACGACCTGCAAAATCGAAATAAACATTGAAGCTGCATCAATCTTTAGCCATTGGCTCGCAAGCAGATAGAAAATTGCAGGTGTTAACACAGGCGCTAAAAGCGTAGATACCGATGTACAGGCCACCGATAAAGCCACATTGCCTTTAGCCATATAAGTAATTACGTTTGAAGCCGTTCCGCCTGGACAACATCCCACTAAAATGACGCCGACAGCAATTTCAGGCGGTAAATTAAATAATTTACATAAGATAAATGCTAAACCTGGCATAACCACAAACTGTGCGACCACCCCAATCAACACAGCTTTAGGGCTTTGTAATATCCCTTTAAAGTCGTCAACGGTCATGGTCATTCCCATGCCGAGCATAATAATCCCCAAAATCCATGGAATATATGCTTTGAGCCAGACAAAAAGTTCAGGCTGCCATAGCGCCAGAGCTGCAAAAACAATCACCCATAGGGCAAAAGTTTTTTGAATAAATTGAGTAAAACGCAGAAATGCAGCCATATTTTCTATCCCTAAAAATAAAATATGAAAGTTAAAATACTAGAGCAATATACTTAGTGCTTACTCAACAGATCAGTCGATTGAATACGGACAACACCTCGTTGCTGCATGGTTTGCCACGCGTGTTCTAATGAACCATTCAGATCAATGCCTTTACAAGCATCTTCAACTACTAAAGTTTTAAAACCTTGTTTTACTGCATCTAAAGCAGTCCAAGCGACACAAAAATCTGTGGCAATTCCGACCACATACACCGTATCAATGCTACGTTCTTTTAAATATCCCGTTAAACCCGTCATTGTGGTGTGGTCTGCTTCCATAAAGGCCGAGTAGCTATCAATATGCGCATGAAAGCCCTTTCGAATAATCAGTTGAGCAGTTGGAATATTTAAATCAGCATGGAACTCAGCATCTTTGGTGCCTTGTACACAATGCTTAGGCCAAAGCACCTGCGGTCCATAGTCGAGTTCAATCGTTTCAAATGGCTGTTTGCCCGAATGGTTTTGTGCAAAAGAAATATGATTATCTGGATGCCAATCTTGAGTCAGAACAATATTTTCAAAACAACCGGCCAATTGGTTAATGGTTGGAATAATTGTATCGGCATCGGCAACTGCTAAGTTTCCACCCGGTGTAAAACCATTTTGTACATCAACTACGATTAAAGCCGCATTTTGGGGTTGTTTATTCATACTCATGTCATCTTCAATCCCAATCGGGAAAATTTCATTCTATCTTGCCATAAAAAAAGCCTATATTAGGTAAGGCTCAGTCGAATCAGGCTGTATTGTTATATTTACTGGCCTCTCTCAGCTGACAATAATGAAAACATCCTATCTTTTCCTCAAGTTTACATCGCGATTATCCGTTAGGCGTATTGTTCTTATGCGTCTGATCAGTCATAATTTGCATAATTGTCATTCAACAATCTGTTATTGTTAGAACTGGACAATCAAAATACTGCAACCATCCCACATTTTGTTTTTCTTACCTCAGATTCGGATGGATAAATAGGATATTTTTAAAAATGACTCAGCAAGCACAGACCATTCAAGGCTCAATCGTCGCAATCGTCACACCAATGTTGAAAGACGGCGGTGTAGATTGGAAGGGTCTTGAGAAGCTGGTTGAGTGGCACATAGAACAAGGTACAAACAGTATTGTAGCCGTCGGTACAACCGGCGAAGCCTCAACATTGAGCATGGAAGAGCACACACAGGTTATTAAAGAAATTATTCGTGTAGCCAATAAACGTATTCCAATTATTGCCGGTACTGGTGCAAACTCAACCCGTGAAGCAATCGAATTAACTAAAGCTGCGAAAGATCTTGGCGCAGATGCAGCTTTACTTGTAACGCCGTACTATAACAAGCCAACTCAAGAAGGCCTATTCCAACACTATAAAGCGATTGCTGAAGCCGTAGAGCTCCCTCTTATTCTTTATAACGTACCTGGCCGTACTGGTGTAGATCTTGCAAACGACACAGCTGTACGTTTAGCAGAGATCCCTAATATTGTTGGTATTAAAGATGCGACAGGTGACGTACCTCGCGGTAAAGCTTTAATCGAGGCTTTAAACGGCAAAATGGCTGTGTACTCAGGTGATGACGAGACCGCTTGGGAACTCATGCTTCTTGGCGCTGACGGCAATATCTCGGTTACTGCCAATATTGCACCTAAAGCAATGAGTGAAGTATGTGCTGTTGCGATTGCTAAAGATGAACAACAAGCGAAGACGATTAACAATAAGATTGCAAATTTACACAATATTCTATTTTGCGAATCAAACCCAATTCCTGTGAAATGGGCACTACATGAGATGGGACTGATTGATACTGGTATTCGCTTACCACTCACTCCTCTCGCTGAGCAATATCGCGAACCTCTCCGCAATGCCCTAAAAGATGCGGGAATTATTTAATAAGAGCAATTTATGATGCAATTACGTCTTGGTTTAGTCCTTGCAGTTTCAGCCTTAAGTTTAGCTGGTTGTAGTCGCTTCGCAATTAATAATCATTCTTTAGATTATAAAAATGCCAAGGAACTTGCCCCGCTTGAGTACCCTGCCGATGCAACTGTACGACCAGCGACACCTTTGTATCCTGCACCAACTGTAGAGCAGCGCGCTATCGATAACGCACCGAAGTTTGAAAACAAGCGTGGTAACCGTTTTGAATTGCCACGCCCTGAACAAACACAAGGTAATGCTACAGCAGATGCGTCTGCTCAAACCACGACTGCCCTTGGACGTCCTCAACTTGTGACTGACGGTAATAAAAACCCGTTATTAAAAATTGATGGAAATACGACCGAGATTTGGCAATACACTAAAGCAACTTTAAGTACTTTAAATTACAACATCATCGCTCAAGGCAGTAATCAGGCGACGATTAAAGTAAATGACAATACTTATGTGCTTAAACTTACTGGCGTGGGTTCTAGTCATACTCTTGCTCTATTTAATGTAGATAACACTTTTGCAAGTCCAGATGTGGCCGCTGAAGTGTTAAACCAGATTTACCAAAATTGGCCAGCCTAGTCGTTTACTAGGCATTTTTTTTAAAAAGGTTCCCTCATGTTAAAACAAACCTTGCTCTATACTGGTAAAGCAAAATCTGTATATGAAACAGACAATGCCGACCATCTGATTTTAGTCTTTCGTGATGATGCCTCTGCGTTCAACGGCGAAAAAATCGAACAACTAGATCGTAAAGGCAAGGTGAACAACCGTTTTAACGCCTTCATTATGGAAAAACTTGCTGCTGCGGGTATTGAAACGCATTTTGAAAAATTGCTTTCTCCAACTGAAGTGCTTGTTAAAAAACTTCAAATGATTCCAGTTGAATGTGTAATTCGTAACTACGCAGCTGGTTCTCTATGCCGTCGCTTAGGTGTAGAAGAAGGTAAAGAGTTAACTCCTCCTACATTCGAATTGTTCTATAAAGATGACGGTCTAGGCGACCCAATGGTTAACGAATCTCAAGCAATTGCTTTAGGTTGGGCGACTGCTGAACAGTTAGAACAAATGAAAGTTTTAACTTATAAAGTAAACGACGTATTAAAAGTATTGTTTGCTGAAGGCAACATGATTTTGGTGGACTTCAAGCTTGAATTCGGTGTTTTCCATGACCGTATCGTGCTTGGTGATGAGTTCTCTCCAGACGGCTGCCGCTTATGGGATAAAGACTCTAAGAAGAAACTCGACAAAGACCGTTTCCGTCAAGGTTTAGGCGGTGTTGTTGAAGCTTATGAAGAAGTTGCTGCTCGTTTAGGCGTAGATTTATCTGACATCTAATCAGTGACTTCATAAAAAACCGGGTTTCAGCCCGGTTTTTTTATATTTAATGCCCGAGAACCAAATAATATAGACAGATTTGTCTATTAAAATAAATTATCACTTGCACAAACTTAATTTAAAACACTAAAATCTAAAAAAACACAAAGTACTTCACAATAATTAAATTTAAAAACTAGGGTGAATTTATGGAAATAACTAAGTTTGAAAAGAAATTAATCAATCATCCAGTCCATTTTGGTGAAAATCCTCTAGTCTTATTAACCAACTTTAGCAGTTCTGCTTTAAAACAAGGCTGGACTCAAACAGAGGTTGAATCTGTTATTTCTAAAGCCTCTCAAGGCGACTATATGGCACTCATCCGCACTTTAAGAGCTTATACATTTCTTTAACCTTATTTTCGATGATCTGCTGCATTGCATATTCAATTTATAAAAAGACACATAAACGTGTTATGAATAGACTAGATTTATCCTGAGCCCTGCCTTAACAATAAATAAAACTATAAATATAAGAATTTTATTCAGTGAGGAGTAAACCTGATGGATCACGAAATAGAGGAAAAAAAGGTCGAGAAAACCTTAAGCTGGCGTGAAAAAATAGCAGTTGAAGAACATGAAAAACTGTCACCCCGTCTAGTCTATGAAATTATCCGCCGTGATGGTGCCGAAGAGCTGGATCGCCCAACTGCTGCACTGATCTTTTCGGGGATTGCTGCGGGTTTAGTCATCAGTTTTTCATTTGTATTTAAAGCGATTATTGCCTCTTATCTCCCAACTGATGCGATCTGGACTAATTTAATTACCAATATCGGTTATACCATCGGCTTTCTGATCGCCATTTTGGGTCACATGCAACTCTTTACCGAGAATACCATCACCACAGTTGTGCCTTTATTTAAACCCTTTACATTCGATAAATTACGGGCAGTGGGCCGATTATGGGGAATTGTGATTCTATGCAATATCATTGGAACAGCTTTAGCGAGTTTATTTTTCCTCACTACTCACCTGTTTACTCCAGGTATTGACAAGGCACTAGATGAACTCGCCCTTCATGTGGGTTCCTTTTCTGCCACCCAGAATCTGCTCAAAGGTATTATGTCAGGACTGTTAATTGCTGCATTGGTCTGGATGTTGCCCTCAGTCAGTAATAAGTTCCTGCTTATTTTTTTCATGACTTACCTGATAGGACTGGGTGATTTTACCCATGTAGTGGTTGGTTCTACAGAAATGTCCTATCTGGTCTGGCAAGGAGAAGCTTCTATTAATGAATATCTCTTTACTTTTTTGGTTCCAACCACTATTGGCAACATCGTTGGCGGTACAGGCGTGTTCACGCTACTGATTTATGGTCAGGTCACTGAAGAGCTGGAATAGCATACAGCAGAAACTATTGTTCCTGCTGCCATCTACGTTGTTGTAGGCGCTCACCTTCAACCTCACGCTTATTTCTCGCAGACTCATAGAGTTTGGTTCCCTTTAACTCAGGCGGCAAATAATCTTGCAGCACAAAGTGTTCAGGGTAATCGTGAGGATAGAGATAATTAATCCCATAGCCTTGCTGTTTCATAAGCTTGGTTGGTGCATTCCTTAAATGCAAAGGCACAGGTAAATTCGCCGTTTTTTCGGCAAGTTCCAGAGCCTTATTAATCGCTAAATAAGTACTATTACTTTTTGCACTCGTTGCTAAGTAAACTGCTGTTTGACCTAGAATAATTCGAGCCTCTGGCATCCCTACTGCTTGTACAGAACGGAAGCATTCACCTGCAAGCAATAACGCATTAGGGTTAGAATTTCCAATGTCTTCTGAGGCAGCAATCAGCATACGTCTTGCAATAAAAACGGGATCTTCTCCGCCTTTGAGCATACGAGCCATCCAATACAGGGTTGCATCTGGATCACTGCCTCGAATTGATTTAATAAAGGCAGAAACGAGGTCGTAATGCTGCTCGCCAGATTTGTCATAACGCGCAATATTCTGCTGAGCGACTTTCACCACCACCGCATTGGTAATCGTGTTTTCAATTTCAGGTTCAAAAGTACTTGCAATCAAGTCCAGTAAATTAAGCGCTTTACGAGCATCGCCTGCTGCAAACTGAATAAGTGCATCATATTCTTCAATATGGATATAACGTTCTTTTAAGAATTTATCGCTTTGAAGTGCATTATTAATGAGAGTCTGAATTGCCTCGCTGTCTAAACTATTTAAGGTATAAACCTGACAGCGTGATAAAAGTGCACTATTTACCTCAAAAGATGGGTTTTCAGTGGTCGCACCAATTAAGGTAATTTTGCCTTTTTCAACTGCACCCAATAAAGCATCTTGCTGAGATTTATTAAAACGATGAATTTCGTCAATAAAAACAACTGGTGTTAGTAAATCGCCACTTTCTGCAATCACTTCACGTAATTCTTTTACGCCCGTATTCAGCGCAGATAAGCTTATAAATGGACGGTCTATCGCTTGAGCCAAAAGCAAAGCAATAGTTGTTTTACCAACGCCTGGTGGTCCCCAAAAAATAATAGAAGGCAAATGACCTTGATCAATCATTTGACGTAAGGGCGCATGTTCACCTAATAAATGATCTTGCCCAATAATTTCAGACAAGTCTCTTGGGCGCAGGCGTTCGGGAAGTGGAATATGGGTGTCTGACATCTCAAATGGCTTTATCGTCTTTTCTCTATAGTCTATTGTGTCTCACAAAAATCTACAATTTGAATCTATGAGACACGCCCTTTATTTACAAGTATTTCCTAGCTTTAAGAGGGTTTCTTACTGAGCTTTAGTAAACGTGCATTTGAGCCGTCTTCAATTACCCAAATTGAACCATCTTGTGCTTCATGTAACCCGCGAATACGTTGCTTCATCTCTAGCCTTTGCACTTCTTTCACAGGCTTCTGCTCTAAATCCACCACAATAATTGCTTCAGAAGATAGCCCGCCAATTAAGGCTTTATTTTGCCATGCAGGAAATTGTTGGCCGCGATAAATAATCATACTTGATGGAGAGATTACAGGGGTCCAATCAATTTCAGGCGCTTTAAATTCTGGGCGAGTGTGATGATCTGGAATAGGTTGACCTGAATAATGGTCCCCATTTGAAACGATTGGATAACCATAGTTTTCGCCTTTGGTAATAATATTAAGCTCATCACCGCCTTTAGGTCCCATTTCAACTACCCAGAGCTGTCCTTTGCTATCAAAAGCCATACCTAGGGGATTACGATGTCCCAGTGACCATATTTCAGCAGTAACCCCACCTTGCTTATAAAATGGGTTACCTACAGCCGCTGAACCATCCTCATTTAAACGTAAGATTTTGCCCAAGTTACTTTTCATGTTTTGGGCAGGATCAAACTTTTGTCGCTCACCTGAACTGACCCAAAGCTTACCATCTGCACCAAAAAGCATGCGATGCCCATAATGGCCTTGCCCTGAAACTTTGGGCACTTGCTGCCAAATCTGCTTCACATCTATAAGTTTTGGCTGATGAGGATTAGATAAATCTAATTTAGCGCGTGAAATCACTGCGCCAGAACCGCCCTGTCCTTTCAGAGCATAGCTGAGGTAAATCCAGTGGTTCTTCGCAAAATTTGGGTGTAAAACAACGTCTCCTAAGCCACCCTGTCCCCCATAGTTCACCGCTGGAACACCCTTAACATCCAACATTTGTTTATTTTTAGGATTAAAAATTTTTAATTTGCCCTGCCGTTCAGTCACTAATAAACGTTGATCAGGCAGACTGGTCACTGCCCACGGTTCATTGAAATGGGCAAAGGTTTCAGATTGATAAGTTTGTTTGTTTAAAGCGGGCTGCTCTGCTTTTGCAGACGTATTTTGTTCAAGATTTTTTGAATTAGTATTATTAGACCCACAGGCCATTAACAAAAAAAAGCTACTACATAATAAGGGGGCTGCTAATCGTCTCATCATTCTTATCTCCTTTTGTTTTTATTGTTATATAACGGAGATGAGCAAAAAATTTACGATAAAAGTGTTACTTTATTATACGCTGTAATTAAAACCTTTCTTTTAAGAGCGAATTAACGCACCCAACGCACAATATAATCTTCAAGCTCATCTTCATGGACATCAACCTCAGATAGACAACGTCCTGCAACTGATTTTTTCGCCTTAACTACGCTTTGTCTCGAACCCGTATTTAAATAGTGCCATGAAGGTAAATTTTTGCCTTCATTTAAACGCTTATACGCACAGCTTGATGGCAACCAGTGAATGGTCTTTAAAGACTCTACCGTTAACTGTAAACAGTCTGGTACTTGCTGCTGACGATTTGGATAATCCGAACAACGCCCTGTACCGCAATCGAGTAACTTACAGGCTACTTTAGTATAAGCGACCTCATGGGTATCTTCATCTTCTAGCTTAACCAGACAGCACAAACCACACCCATCACACAAAGCTTCCCACTCAGCCTGAGTCAGTTGCTCAAGCGTGTAATTTTTCCAAAACAATGGACGAAGTGAGGTCTCGGTAGACATAGGTTTTTAGTAGCTGAATAGTTGAAACAGTGTATGAGTATAACATTGAAGTGGATGGTGCTAAAAAAAGAAGTCATGTTTTTAGAATCACAAAATGATTGTTTAATATACATTTCAACCACATAAACGACACATTCGGTTCAAAAAACAAGCTTTATAGTTAAACAACAATGAAAAAATAAGGAGGACAGCATATGTTCCGTTGGGCAATAATTTTTGCAGTGATTGCACTCATTGCCAGTCTATTAGGGTTTGGTGGTGTTGCAGGGTTATCTAAAGACTTTGCCGTGATTTTATTAGTCATAGCTGTAATTCTCGCTGTTATTGGTTTCATTTCGCGAGGCAGAACCTAATCTAATCATTAGCACATGAAAAAGAAGGAACCAGTTTCCTTCTTTTTTATTGCCTGAGGTTTTCTATCTTTTCTTTTGATGTAGATTCTTACATAGTTATTTATATTAATTTTACCTTTTTATGCTTTAATCAAGCGTGTTTAAATCGAGTTAAATTTCAGGATTAATGTCATGAGTACAGCAATTAAAACCCGTGAAATTCAATATACTGCACCAGACGGCAGCCAATTAATTGGTTATTTTGCAGCTCCAGAGAGTGAAAAACCTGTACCGGGTATCATTATTGGTCCTGAGTGGTGGGGCCGTAATGAATATACTGAACAACGCGCACGTGAACTTGCTGAACACGGGTATGCCGCTCTTGCTATTGACATGTATGGCGATAAAAAAGTCACATCAACTGCAGCTCAAGCCTATGAATGGATGATGCAGACATTTGAAGAATTAGACACAGTTACTGATCGTGCTAACGCAGCGCTACAAACGCTTGCAGCTCAACCAGAAGTAAATAGCGAAAAACTAGCCGCAATTGGCTTTTGCTATGGCGGTAAAGTTGTATTAGACCTTGCCCGCTCAGGTGCACCACTTAAAGCAGTCGTAACATTCCATGCGACATTAGCACCGAAGGCGCCTGCTCAAAAAGGTAACATTCAAGGTGAAGTTTTAGTTCTACATGGTGAACTAGACAGTATGGTCACCTTAGAAGATGTTGCTAATTTTGAAAAAGAAATGCAAGCTGCTGAGGTTAAACACGAAGTAGTGGTTTTAGAAGGTGCTAAACATGGCTTCAGTAACCCGCTTGCAGATGAAAAAGCTAAGGCGAACGGTGTAGATCTTGGCTACAGCAGCGAAGCGGAAAAACAAGGCCTTGCTAAAATGTACGGTTTGCTAGATCGTACTTTAAAATAAAAGAAGCAAATTTGGAGCAAATGACTTTTTCGCATTTGCTCCCTTAAATGTATATGACTTTGCAATATTTTTACTGTATTTTTTAAACCATACTTCAATAACTATACTCCCGTTGAGCTAGAGCAAAGCCTAGTCTTATTTCCCGCACTCGGGGTTTAATGGAATAACATGAGAGGATACAACAATGACTGACAAGAAATGTCCGTATTGCGAATTTGATGAATATGACATCATTGATAAAAATGAATTTGCTGTAATTTTGCCTGATTCTAATCCGTTATCTAAAGGCCACTGTGTAGTAACACCCCTACGTCACGTCCGTTCTTTTTTTGACATCACATCTAAAGAACACCAAGGGCTACTTACACTTCTTGAAATTGCTCGTCACGAAACACAGCTTCGCCATCAACCAGACGGATTTCATATCGGCTTCAATGATGGTGAAGTGTTCGGACAAAATTCAGATCATTTCCACATTCATGTCATTCCGTACTATAAAAACCAACCGTTGAAACTCGACCAACGTTGGGGCATACAAAAGGATTAATCCTTTTTTATACATGAAGCAGAGATTACTCATTATCCGGTAATCTCTGTTTTAACATACTCTCGCTGTTCGCCTGCTTTAAACAAAATTTCATCTAAATTTCAGCTATAATTTAGCCCTTACTTCTCTTCTATAGCTGTTCATGCCTGAATTTTCTTTTTCTGATGCCCTCTTAAACTGGTTCGATCAACATGGTCGTCATGATTTGCCTTGGCAAGTTGCAGATGATCCGTACAAAGTTTGGGTTTCTGAAATTATGTTGCAGCAAACTCAGGTGAAAACGGTTCTGCAATATTTTGACCGCTTTATGGAACGCTTCCCAACAGTAGAAGCTTTAGGTCATGCAACTTGGGATGAAGTCGCTCCTTATTGGGCGGGTCTCGGCTATTACGCTCGTGCGCGCAATTTGCATAAAGCTGCAGGCCTTGTCGCTCAGCAAGGTAAGTTCCCTGAAACACTAGAAGAATGGATTGCACTACCCGGCATTGGTCGCTCTACCGCAGGTGCACTCATGTCTTTGGGTTTACGTCAGTACGGCGTCATTATGGATGGCAACGTAAAACGCGTCTTAGCCCGTTTCTTTGCCATTGAAGATGACTTAAGTAAACCACAGCACGAACGTGAAATGTGGAAACTCGCTGCAGAGCTTTGCCCGACACATCGTAATCATGATTACACTCAAGGGATTATGGATCTCGGCGCAACCATTTGTACGCCTAAAAAGCCGCTATGTTTATACTGTCCAATGCAAGCACATTGTCAGGCTTATCAGCAAGGTTTAGAGCAAGAATTACCTTTTAAGAAACCGAAAAAAACACCACCTGTTAAAACAGCAGATGTTCTTATTATTCAGTGTGAAGATGAATGGTTCTGGCAACAACGCCAAGCCCATGGCCTATGGGGTGGTTTATTCTGTTTACCTATTTTAGAAAATGAACATGATCGACTGAGCTTAAGCCAGCAATTTAAACTACAGCCTCAACCACAAACCTTTCAGATCAGTCATAGCTTCACGCACTTCACATGGTTACTTAATGCTCACACGTTCCACGTGGAACCTGATCAAAAAGAACATCTAGCCATTGAACTTGAAGGCCAATGGTTAAGTCCAGAACAAGCCATTGCCAGAGGGGTTCCAACCGCTATGAAAAAATTGATCTCGACAAGCCGTTCGTGACATAGTGAGCAAAATAATTTTGATATGGCTGTGACAGGGAGTATTTCGTGCGACGTTTTGTTTCTCACTTCTCACTTGGTTTTCTGATTATTCTATTGGCTGCCTGTGCCAGTGCACCTAAAAAACCTGCCCCACTTCCACCTGCTCAGGTCTTTAAACTTAAAAGTATGCAGCTTCCAAATCGACTACCTGTACCAGTAAAGGGTATCGATCGAGATGAATTAAAAGACACATGGGGTGCGGCTCGTAGTCAGGGGCGCAGTCACGAAGGAATTGATATTTTGGCTCCACGTGGAACCAAAGTGTACAGTGCAACCGAAGGGCTCGTTGCCGATCTTCGCAATAATAATCTCGGTGGCAAAGTCATCTGGATTTTAGGCCCGGCAGGGACATGGCATTATTATGCTCATCTTGATGGACACAAACGTGGCTTAAATGTAGGTGACTACGTCAAAAAGGGCGAACTAATTGGCTATGTCGGCAATACCGGCAATGCGCGTTATACTTCACCTCATCTTCATTATGGTCTTTACCTCAACGGTAAAGGACGTGGTGCAGTTAATCCTTATTCATATTTACGCTAGGAACATTTTATGTCGGAAGCGCTGATCAATCGCTTAGTCGAGTTTGCCGAGTCTGGTAACCAGCAAAAGATCATTTTAAATGGCAATAGCTATCAAGGCTGGATCATGGAAATCAGCGATGATGCCCTACTAATCAGTACTGGTTTTTCAGATAAAGTTGGTAAAGACTTTTGGCTAAAGTTTGAAGACTTAACTCAAGCTGAACTATATTATTGGGACACTCGCCCAAATGAATGGGTGTTATTCAAACTTTAAAATTCTAAGATAAATATAAGGAGCATCATCATGAAAACTCAACGCTGCGGATGGTGTTCCAATGATCCACTTTATATTGCCTATCATGATGAAGAATGGGGTAAACCTGAACACGACGAAGCTCGACTATTTGAAATGCTTTGTCTTGAAGGTCAACAAGCCGGCTTATCTTGGATTACCGTACTGAAAAAAAGAGAAAGCTATCGTCAGCACTTTTTTAATCACCCGATTGCAGACATTGCTTCATTCACAGATGACTTTTTAGAATTAAAATTATCAGATGCAGGCTTAATTCGCCACTTAGGCAAACTCAAAGCCATTCGTGATAATGCAATTGCTTGGCAAGCGCTCAAAGCACAAGTTGGTGATGTTCCTAAATGGCTTTGGCAGTTTGTAGATGCAACTCCTCAACACAATGATGTTATAGATTACCGTCAGGCCCCTGCTCAAACCGAACTGAGCGTAAAGCTTTCTAAAATGCTTAAAAAGAATGGTTTCAAATTTGTCGGTCCAACCACCTGCTATGCTTTTATGCAGGCAGTAGGTATGGTCGACGATCATGAAAATAATTGTCAATTCAAGGCTTCATAACCCACCAGAACGGTTCAAATCCGCTTAAGGAGTTCCGATGAGCAATAATACGATTCAGGCTTATGCTGCAATGCAGGCAGGTGAAAAACTAGTTTCTTACCAATTCGATGCAGGTGAATTACAACCGCATCAGGTTGAGGTAAAAGTTGAATATTGTGGTTTATGTCATTCCGATATTGCTGTTCTTAACAATGAATGGCGCTCAACTGTATACCCTGTGGTTGCGGGCCATGAAATTATTGGACGAATTGTTGCTTTGGGCTCAGAAGCCAAAGGTCTACAAATTGGGCAACGTGTTGGTATTGGCTGGACAGCTGAAAGTTGCCAAGCCTGTGATGAATGTATTGGTGGTCAGCAAGTACTTTGTACGGGCGGAAGTGTTGCAACAATCGTGGGGCATGCTGGTGGTTTTGCCGATAAAGTCCGTGCAGGTTGGCAGTGGGCTATTCCCCTCCCTGACGATTTAGACGCTGAAAGTGCAGGTCCCCTACTTTGCGGTGGAATTACTGTTTTTGATCCGTTACTCAAACACAAAATTCAGGCAACACATCACGTGGGTGTGATTGGTATTGGTGGCTTAGGTCATATGGCCATTAAGCTACTTAAAGCTTGGGGCTGTGAAATCACTGCTTTTAGTTCTAACCCAGATAAAACAGAAGAACTCAAAGCAATGGGAGCCGACCATGTGGTGAATAGCCGCGATACAGACGCGGTAAAAGCTCAAAAAGGTAAATTTGATTTATTGCTGAGTACTGTGAATGTGACCTTAAACTGGCGTGCTTTCATTTCTACGCTAGCACCAAATGGTTCTTTACACTTCTTGGGACTCACGCTAGAGCCTGTTCCTGTTTCCGTCGGCTCTCTCATTGATGGCGCTAAGTCAGTGACTGGTTCACCTACGGGCTCACCTGCTGCATTACGTCAGCTTTTAAAGTTTGCTGCACGTAAAAAAATCGCGCCTCAAATTGAACTATTTCCAATGTCACAGCTCAATGAAGCCATTGAACGTCTACGCTCAGGTCAGGCACGCTACCGTATTGTGCTTAAAGCAGACTTTGCAGAATAAAACTAACTTACTGTTTTCATCTGTTGTCGTGACCAGTCCGCCAAGTCTTTAATCGCTTGGCGGACATCTGCTGTTAACTCATGGCCTGCATTTAAACGAATAAAATGCCGATAGCGTTCATCCTCACCAAAAACATGACCTGGAACTACAGTAATTCCATGTGATTTCGCAGTGTAATAGAGCGCCAAGCTATCTACAGTTTTAGGTAATTGCATCCATAATGCATACCCCCCTTCCGGTTGGCTCAGCGCAATTGGAATGCCCTCAAAGGCATTTAAAATACAACTACGGTACTCCTCAACTTGGCGCATTAAATTTGGTCGTAGTTGCTCTAAATGTTCCCTATAACCACGACTATAAATAAAATCAGCTAGAGCTAATTGTAGGGGTGTATTCACTCCAATATTACTAGCCAACAGCTCAAGCCTTAAATGCTGTAGCTTCGCACTTAAACAGAACCACCCTACCCGATACGCACTCGACAATGACTTAGAAACCGATCCACACCAAATCACATAGCCTTCACGGTCCCAATAACGTATAGGTAATGGTCGCTCACCACTGTAACCACACTCCCCATAAATATCATCTTCAATAATAAAGCAGTGATACTTTGCGGCTAATTCGGCAATCTTTTGTTTTTCTATATTACTTAAGCAATATCCCAAAGGATTTTGATAGTTGGCTGTCATTAAGCAAACTTTAGCCAAACCTTGCTTCATAAATGATTCTAAGCGCTCAAGATCAATACCGCGATGATGTGCGGGAATTTCAATAATCTGCCGTTTTAAGCCTGCTAAAAGCTGTAATTGCCCATTAAAAGTAGGCGTCGGAATCAAAATACTATCCCCGACGTCTGTTAGATGTTGAATCACTAAAGACAAGGCTGGCATACAACCATTGGTAATAAAAATATCCTCTGCTGCGATAAAGATACCGTCTTCACGCCAGTGATCAGATAGCGCTTTTCTTAATTGCTCATGCCCTTGTTTATTACAGTAAAGAAAGTCTTGAGGCTGACAATTTTTTAAAGCCCGTTGAATAGAACGACGTAAACCTTCCACGGGAATAAAATGAGGCGTCAACTGAATCGAACCCAACGGTACGAGATGGCTCTGTAATGCAGCTTCTTGAATTTGGTTATGCAGCTCTAGATTTGAGACTTGTCGAGGTAAAGACAAAAAATCTGGGCTATCAGGAATAGGACCAGATTGAGTGCGTGCAACCACAAAATAACCTGACTTCGGTTTTACATAAATGAGTCCTCTCGCCTCAAGCAATTCATAGCAACTTTTTGCTGTACTTAAACTAATGCCGTGCTGACGAGCAAAATCACGTAAAGAAATGAGCTTCTGATGAGGTTTAAGCTCATCTTGATAAATTCGATGGGCTAATTGATTGGCAAGAGTCTGATATTGGAAAGTCATTCTGTGCTGCTTTTTTAAAAATTTCTGTATCTGTACTGGTTTATAGAACACCTTTAGGCTATGGAAATCAACTTACAAAGTAGCAAGATCATGAAATTAAAAGCTATATTTTTATTTTCTATTTTTTTAGCAGGCTGCCAACCGCATCCAAAAGATGAGCAGTACCGACATACTATTTGCCAAAGTCTCATTGAAGGTTATTTAAAAATGACCAACCAACAAGACTATAAAATGGAGCAAAGCACTGATGACAAGACCAGTACGATTTCTCATTATCAATATAAACGTAATAACTCAAATGAAGTTGTGATGATGAACTCGGTTTATTCAAAATTGTACTTTAGCTGCCGAGAACAGCAAAAAAGTTATTTTCTGTCGCAACAAACATCACAAGGACAAGTTACTCTTCTTTTAGAAGTTCATTTTCCAAGTGATGTCTATGGTTCTTTTAGAGAGCGTTTTTAAAGCCATCTTTTAACCGTTCTGCCAAAAATTCAATGAATAAACGGATTCGTTTTGGTAGATGCTCTTGTTGATAATACACAGCATGGATGCTTTGATATTGATGTTCAATTTGGTCTTCAAATAAAGCAATTAATCGCCCTTCTTCAATATCTTTCCAAATTTCAAATTCCGATAGACGTGCAATACCATGTCCTCTAATCGTAAGTTGGCGTACTGTCTCTCCACTCGATGCTTTAATTTTTGATTGTGCAAAAAAATATTCATCGCCGACTTTAATCGGCCAACTATTGATATATGAAGGTCTAGTAAAACCAATTAAATCATGTTGTTCGAGTTGTTCAGGTTGTGTCGGTGTTCCCTTAATCGCTAAATAGTCAGGACTTGCCACAATATATAAACGACTTTTACATACTAATTTGGCATGAAGACTTGAATCATTAAGTTCCCCAAATCGAAATGCGACATCGGTTTTATGCTGCAAGAGATCAATCACCTGATCATTACTATTGAGTTCAATTTCAATATCAGGATAACACTCGCGGAACTTATGCATTAATGGTGCAATGACATGTAAAACGAATGGTGTGGCAGAATCAACACGAATAAGACCGGCAGTACCTTGATCAGACTTTTGTAATTCTTCTTCGGCCGCATTTAATTCATTTAAAATTTTACGAGCCTTTACCAGAAACTGTTGCCCTTCTTGGGTGAGTTTCAGTTTACGCGTAGTCCGCTCTAATAAAGTCACATCTAACTTCGCCTCTAAGCGTGTTAAAGATCGGCTAACCCCTGAAGGTGTTTGTTTTAGATGTTCTGCTGCCGCTACAAATGAACCTGTATCAACAATTGTGATAAAGGCAACCAATTCTTCAATTGTTGATTTCATGTCTTATTCCATTATTGACTAATGATCAAAGATATTTTGCTTATTCATCTATTTTTTCGCAACAATAAAAAAAGCAAAATGCACCTCAAGTTAAACAATTATTTAAATTCAGGTGAACACATGAATATCCCTCGTTTTGGTCTAGGAACTTTCCGTCTTAAAGAACAAGCGGTGATTGATTCTGTTAAAAATGCACTAGATGTAGGTTACCGTGCAATTGATACGGCTCAAATTTATGACAATGAAGCGGCGATTGGTCAAGCTATTACTGAAAGTGGCGTGTCACGTCAGGACTTATTTTTAACCACAAAAATCTGGGTAGATAATTTTGCTCAAGATAAGTTTATTCCGAGCTTAAAAGAAAGCTTACAAAAGCTTCGTACTGACCATGTCGACCTCACTTTAATTCACTGGCCAGCCCCAGATTTAGGCGTTTCAATTCCTGAAATCATGCAACTGTTACTTGAAGCGAAACAACAAGGTCTTACTAAACAAATTGGTATTTCAAATTTCAATATTGAGCTTACCCAACAAGCGATTGACACAATTGGTGCAGAGCATATTGCAACCAACCAGATTGAGTTAAGTCCTTATCTTCAAAACCATAAACTTGTGAATTTCTTACAAGAGAAGAATATTGATGTCACTTCATATATGACGCTTGCGTACGGTAAAGTGCTTCAAGACCCTGTTTTAGCTGAAATTGCAGTAGCTCATCAAGCAACGACAGCGCAAATTGCACTGGCATGGGCATTGCAACGTGGTTTTGCAGTTATTCCATCTTCGACTAAACGTGAAAACCTGATCAGTAATTTAAAAGCACAGGATATCGAGTTAACTTCAGCTGAAATGCAAATGATTGCCGGACTTGATCGTAACAGTCGTGAAGTTAGCCCAGAACCATGGGCACCAGTTTGGGACTAAACTCATGAACACTCAATCAAATACGGCGTTCTCGTTATTGGCATTGGCAATTGGTGCCTTTGCCATTGGCACTACTGAATTCTCACCAATGGGATTGTTGCCAAATATCGCTCATGATTTAGGGATTTCAATTCCAACGGCCGGAATGTTAATTACAGGTTATGCACTTGGCGTCATGCTCGGTGCACCTTTCATGACCCTCTGGTTTGGTGGTTTTGCACGACGTAATGCGCTTATTTTCCTCATGGCGATCTTTACGATAGGTAACCTGATCGCAGCATTTTCACCAAGCTATATGAGCTTATTAGGTGCGCGTCTTATCACAAGCCTGAACCATGGTGCTTTCTTCGGAATTGGCTCTGTTGTGGCAGCAAGCATTGTGCCCGCACATAAACAAGCTAGCGCTGTAGCCACCATGTTTATGGGCTTAACCATTGCCAATATTGGGGGTGTACCTTTGGCAACATGGGTTGGGCAAAACATTGGCTGGCGTATGTCTTTCCTTGCGATTTCCTTGCTTGGTGTGATTACGATGCTCGCTTTATGGAAAGCCTTGCCATCAGGCATGGTTGCCCAAAAGCCAAATGTGAAAGCTGAGTTGAAAGTGTTAACGCGTACTCCTGTGGTACTTGCGCTACTCACTACCGTACTCGGTGCAGGTGCAATGTTTACGCTTTATACCTATATTGCGCCAAGCTTGACTGAGTTTACCCATGCTTCACCGACCTTTATTACTTTTATGTTGGTGTTGATTGGTGTCGGTTTCTCGATTGGTAACCATTTAGGCGGACGCTTTGCAGACTTATCTATCAACAAAACTTTGATTGGCTTCTTGGTTCTGTTGATTATCATGATGGTGACTTTCCCCATCCTTGCACAAAGCCAGATTGGAGCAGCCATTGCATTAGTCATCTGGGGTGCAGCAACCTTTGCTTTAGTACCACCTTTGCAAATGCGTGTCATGTCAGTCGCTCATGAAGCTCCAGGGCTTGCCTCTTCAGTAAATATCGGTGCATTTAACTTAGGTAATGCAGTCGGTGCCGCAGCAGGCGCGTTAGTACTCGATTTAGGTTGGGGCTATAGCGCAGTATCATTTGCTGGTGCATTGTTGGCTGGGTTAGGTTTGTTATTGGTTTTATTCCAAATCAAACGCGAAAGTAGCCCTGTCCAAACATTACAACAGTGTTCAGATTAATAAAAAAAGCGCCTGAATCAGGCGCTTTTTTTAAGTTATTTATTTTAAAATATCTGGTAATTTTGGTTGTTCATAAATCGGGCTCATCACTTCCCGCTTCATTTTAAGCAGCATCTGGTAAGGCTGTTGTTGAACAAACATATTCACAAAGCTCAATGGAATTGAACCAGCAGGATCTGCATAACCACTTGTGGTTACTTTCACCTTATTATTTGCAAGTTTCTGGAACGTCCAATCCCCTTCATAACGAGTTAAGCGTACAACATCGGGCTGTATCGGATAGTTTCCACTAATTGCTGTATTTTTAATTGTTACAACGCCATTTGTGGCTTTGCTCATTTTTCCTTTTACAACAACATCACGATCTTTTAAAGGAAATGGAAAATCTAACACCATGTAGAGTGTGAATTCACCTTTTTTCTCATCTTGAGACAACATCTCAACTTTGCCCATATAAGGCACCCACTGATCGGCACGATTTACATCTAAAATCACAGCGACAGCGCGTTCAAGTGGTACATCAAAAGTCGTTTCTGCTTTATATTGAAAGACTGGATTATCTGTCTTTTGATACGTCCAGACTTTAATATTATTGCGGTCTAAGCTGAGTTTAGCTTTTTCTGTAGAAGCAGCCCCCGTCCAGAGGCTGCTCAAGCAAAGAAGAGTGGTCAAGGCAATTTGTTTTTTATTCATGTTCTGCTCTATCTTGTTTTTCTCGCTACACATGGAATGCGTACAGGGTTTTAAACCTGTACGTCGTTCAATCCTAAAACATCTTTCATGTCATATTTACGCGCTTCACGGCCCACAACCCAAGCCGCAGCTCGCACTGCACCAGCAGCAAAGTTCATGCGGTTCGTTGCTTTATGAGTCACTTCAACGCGCTCACCTTCACCAATGAACATAACCGTGTGTTCGCCAACAATATCACCACCACGAATAGTTTCAAAACCAATCGTTTGACGATCGCGTGGGCCCGTATGCCCTTCACGGCCATATACAGCAACTTCTTTTAGGTTACGGCCTAAAGTATCTGCAATCGCTTCACCCATCATTAACGCTGTACCTGATGGTGCATCTACTTTATGACGGTGATGAGCTTCAATGACTTCAATATCTACTGTATCTCCAAATACTTTTGCTGCAAGCTCAAGTAACTTGATTGATACATTTACACCCACCGAATAGTTCGCAGCGTAAACCACAGGTGTATGAGTAGCAACTTCGTCTAACTCAGCTTTTTGCTCATCTGACATACCTGTTGTACCAATAACCATGGCAACCCCAGCTTCACGGCAAAGCTTTAAGTGCTGAGCAGTTGCAACTGGTGCGGTAAAATCAATGATTACATCGCAGTCTTTCAAAACATCTGCCAAGTTTCCTGAAACCTTTACACCCACTGAACCAATACCAGCAAGCTCACCTGCATCAGTGCCCACCAAACTACTTTCTGGACGTACAACGGCTGCTCCTAATTGATAACCTGCTTGTTGAACTGCTTGAATAAGCGTACGGCCCATACGACCGCCTGCACCTAAAATACCAATGCGTGGAGCTGCTGACATAATCCTTCTCAATCTTCTGTTTTACGTAATTTGTCTACTATATCAAAACTCTTTGCTCCCGATAAAAAGTAAAAATTATTTTTTGAGATGAACTGAAATTTAATCTGTTTTCACAAAAGTTAAAGAATTGATCGGCACACTACGGAGCCACGAATGAGAAAAAGATGACGATAAAGGAGTTCAAAATGCATTCGAAAATTATTGGATTTACAGCGATGATGGGGATAATGAGTTCAATGGCATTTGCAGAGCCAGCAATCCAGCCAGGAGACACATTAGAAAGCTTATCTAAAACACGTATTACAACAAACGTAAATACTCAAACAGCAACACCTATAGCTCAAACAAGCGTGACAACCGATGACAATGCTGACGTTAAAGTTGAAGATATTGACCCGATTATTGGCGAAACAACAGCAGAAGCACCGAAAGTAGCTGTACAGGCAGAAGCAGTAGCCGCACCAGTGATCGAAAATACTCCTATTCTTGCTTCTAGCGAACCGACTGTAAGTGTTAATGATATTGATGTAGCTCACCCTACAGAGTAAGCAGTAGTCATTTTCTTTTAAGCAGAATAAAAATAATAAGATAGATCAGCGCAATAAAAAGGCGGATATTTTATCAATATCCGCCTTCTTTTTAATTTCTTGTCTAATCAAGCATTAATCGAACAAACGATCAAAGAATGATTTTTTCTTCGGTGAAGAAGCACTGTCTTCGCCATCAAAAGAAGCTTGTAACTCTTTAAGTAATTCACGTTGACGAGAATTTAGGTTGACTGGAGTCTCGACCACAATACGGCAGAGTAAATCACCCACCATGCTGCTACGTACTGGACGAACGCCTTTGCCACGTAAGCGGAATAATTTACCTGTTTGAGTTCCCTCAGGAATCTTCAAGCTAACGCGACCTTCCAAAGTTGGAATTTCAATTTCTTTACCAAGTGCAGCATCAGCAATGCTTACTGGTACGTCCATATAAAGATCTGCACCGTCACGTTGGAAAATTTCGTGTTCACGAACTACAACTTCAACGTACAAGTCACCTGATTGGCCATCACGAATTGCTTCGCCTTTACCACTCAAACGAACGCGGTCACCATTATCTACACCCGCTGGAATGGTAACTTCCAACGTTTGTTGACGGTCAGCCACACCTGAACCATGACATGCCTGACAAGGGTTTTTAATAATTTTACCTTGACCACGACAAGTACCACATGTTTGTTGTACAGAGAAGAAACCTTGTTGCATACGTACTTGTCCTGAACCATGACAAGTTTTACAGGTTTCAACATCTTTTGGATTTTTAGAGCCTTTACCATCACACACATCACATGGTGCAGGAGCAGTAAAGGTAATGGTTTTTTTCACCCCTTTTACAGCTTCTTCAAGGGTAAGTTCCATTACATAGCGTAAATCTGATCCGCGACGTTGACGTTGTTGACGTCCGCCACCACCGAATGCACCACCGAAGATATCACCGAACTGACTGAAAATGTCTTCGGCACTAAATCCACCGAAGCCACCACCGCCGCCGCCAAAGCCGCCTTCGAACGCATTATGACCCATGCGATCGTACATGCTACGCTTTTCACTGTCCGATAAAACTTCATAAGCTTCAGCAGCTTCTTTAAATTTCTCTTCAGCTTCGGCATTGTCAGGGTTTCTATCAGGATGATATTTCATCGCCAATTTACGGTAGGCTTTTTTGATCTCATCATCACTTGCGGTTTTTGAAACGCCTAAAACCTCATAATAATCACGTTTAGCCATTTTTGGCGGTGCTCCTCACGGAATTTTATCAATACTCTATTGCCGACTAAATGGGGGACTTTAGCCGAATTTACAAGGGGAAAATGTTCAAAAAATAGATATATTAAAAAACTGCCTTATTTTTTAAATATTTAGACAAGCCTTTTAACCATGCATTTAATAGAAATAACCACGCGATAGCGCTAAAAACTACACCAGCAACTGTAGAGGCTGTGACCCAAAGATTACTGTCCCATGCAAAGAAGAAGAGCGGAATAAACCAGACCACAGCAAAAATTGCCATACAAAGAAATAGAATCCCGTTGCGCATAATCCATAGTGCATGCGCATGAATCCAAACTTCAGCATTATCTACCACTGCTACTTTACGAGCGACCAAATAAGCAAAGGCCGCAAAAATAACCGTAAACAATGCAAGAAACATGAACGCATAAGAAATTACTATATAACGGCGATGCTGTTCGATATGGTCTTGCCCCATCTGTATTTCACCTCAATTCACTGCATTTTGCCTATTTTTTATGCAGTGAAATATTCCTGTATTTTTTGTGTAAAGACAGGTGCTACTATATTGGAGTTTTCAATATTTCGCACCTTTATTCACAAAAAATTTATGTATTTTATGCGGTTTTTTCACCTTAAACCACGCTGCATACAGTGCAGGTAGGAAAAATAATGTCAGTAAGGTGGCAACAATCAAGCCGCCCATGATCGCAACTGCCATCGGACCAAAGAAAATACTTCGTGAAAGTGGAATCATGGCCAGAACCGCAGCTAAAGCAGTCAAAATAATTGGACGGAATCGACGCACTGTCGCTTCAATAATCGCTTCCCAAGTTGGATGACCTGCTTGCCTATCTTGTTCAATTTGATCAATCAAAATAAGCGAGTTACGCATGATCATGCCAGAGAGTGCAATTGTGCCCAACATCGCCACAAAGCCAAATGGTTTGTTAAATAACAGTAAAAATAAAACTACACCAATTAAACCTAATGGAGCTGTTAACAACACGATGGTCGCGCGAGATAAGCTTTTGAGCTGAATCATAAGTAATGTCATGACCACAGCCAAGAAGAGCGGCATACCCGCATTAACGGAATTTTGCCCACGTGCAGATTCTTCTACAGTTCCACCCACTTCAATCAGATAGCCACTTGGCAATTCAGCGCGTAACTTATCCATTGATTCAGCTAACTCACCCACAACGGTAGCAGGCTGTAAATTGGTACGAATATCTGCGCGAACTGTAATCGTCGGTAAACGGTTACGATGCCAGATCAAACCATCTTCAAACTTATACTCAATTTTTGCAATTTGGGCTAAAGGTACTGTCGTTCCATTGTTTGTAGGTACAGCTAAGCTTGCCAATGAAGCCACTTCAACGCGCTCTGCCTGATCTCCACGTAAACGGATTTCAATGAGTTCACGCTTTTCACGATATTGCTCAATCGCACTACCCGTAATTGATGCATTAATGAAGTTCGCTAAATCCAGACTCGATACGCCCATTTGTCGAGCACGGTCTTGGTCAATCTGAATGGAAATGATCTTACTTGGCTCACCCCAATCTAAGTGTACATTAGTGGTATTCGGGTTTTCACTCATCACCTTAGCGACCTGCTGCGCCTCTTTACGCACCAGATTTAAATCTTCTCCTGACACACGATATTGCAATGGATAACCAACAGGCGGGCCATTTTCTAGTAATGACACGCGAGTACGAACTTGCGGAAGTAATTGCTTAATTTGTGTGTCCAACGAACGTCGAATTTCATCACGATCATCAAGCGATGATGCGAGCACAACAAACTGTGCAAAGCTGGCTTGCGGTAATTGCTGGTCTAACGGTAAATAAAAACGTGGTGAACCTGTACCGACATACGCCACATAGTTATCAATCCCTTTTTGTTTAGACAGGAAGTTTTCAACTTTTTTTACAGCTTGTTCTGTTGCTGTTAAAGAAGCACCTTCTTCAAGTTTTAAATCGACCAGAATTTCGGCACGGTTCGAAGGTGGGAAAAACTGTTGCGGAACCAGTTTAAACATCAGTACAGATAGCACAAAAATACCCACCGTAGTCGCAATTACAGTTTTACGGTAGGTTACACAAAACTCGACCATCTTTCTAAAACGTAGATAGAAGCTAGATTGATAAGGATCGTAGTGATGGTCCTGAGAAATGGCCACAGTTTGCGGTTGCGGCTTTTTAGTTAATCTTGCCCATAGGCGAACATACCAAGGTGCCTGATGGCCTGTTTTGGTAAAATCGGGTAATAGCTTTTCACCTAAATAAGGCACAAATAAAACCGCTGCCACCCAAGAGACCAATAAGGCAATTGTTACCACCTGAAAAATAGAGCGAGTGTATTCACCTGTACCAGATTGAGCTGTCGCAATAGGTAAAAAACCCGCCGCAGTAATGAGTGTTCCGGTGAGCATTGGAAATGCTGTGGTTTTCCATGCAAATCCGGCGGCTTTAATTCGGCTATAGCCCTGCTCCATCTTAATTGCCATCATCTCGACAGCAATAATGGCATCATCGACTAATAAACCTAGCGCTAGAATCAAGGCACCGAGTGAAATCTTATGCAGTCCGACATCGAATAGATTCATACCCGCAAAGGTCATTGCTAAAACTAAAGGAATAGAAAAAGCGACAACCAGTCCCGTACGGAATCCTAAAGAGAAAAAACTCACTAACAAGACAATAATGACTGCCTCAGCGAGTACCTTCACAAACTCATGAATACTACGTTGTACTGCTACAGGTTGGTCGGAAACTTTTTGCAGTTTCATACCTAGAGGTAGGGTCTTTTGCAGTTGGGCAAACTCTGTTTCCAGACTTTTACCTAAGGCAATAATGTCACCGCCCTTACGCATGGATAGGGCAATACCAATACCATTTTCACCCATAAAACGCATACGTGGTTGAGCAGGTTGGCTAAAACCACGATAGACATCCGCAACGTCACCCAGTTGAATGGTTTTATCACCAACCAACAAAGGTGTTTTTTTAATTTCCTCAATATCTTGTAAATGCCCACTTACCCTAATTTGAATACGGTCTGTACCCGTTTCAAAAAAGCCAGCACTTGCCATACTATTTTGCTTTTGTAAGGCTTCTTGAATTGCTGTAACCGGAATTCCAAGCTGTACCGCTTTAGTGTTAGAAATCTCAATCCAGATTTTTTGATCTTGTAGGCCAATCAATTCGACCTTACTCACATCCTTGACTCTTTGAAGCTGTAATTGCAAACGATCTGCGTATTCTTTTAAAAGCGCATAGTCAAAGTCTTTGCCTGTTAGAACATAAATATTACCGAAAGTGTCTCCAAATTCGTCATTGAAAAATGGACCTTGTACACCATTTGGTAGTTCATGGCGAATGTCATTCACCTTCTTACGAACGTTGTACCAAACATCAGGAATCTTGTCAGAAGTCAGTGAATCCTTGGCAACGAATGTGACCATTGACTCACCCGGACGGGAGTAAGCCATAATCTTGTCATACTGCCCTGTTGTCATGAGTTCCTTTTCGATACGGTCAGTCACCAGCGTTGAAACTTCTTTCGCAGTTGCCCCCGGCCAGTAGGTTTGTACAACCATGACTTTAAAGGTAAATGGCGGGTCTTCACTTTGTGAGAGTTTTGAATAAGAGATCGCGCCGATAATGCCAAGCAAGAGCATAAAATAAAGGACCAGACCTTTATTTTTTAATGCCCACTCCGAGAGATTGAATTTCATGGCTGTTTCACTCCCTGAATTTTCACCGCACGGTTTTCACGGTCAATCGGGTGAATCTTCTGTTTATCACGTAGCAGATGTACGCCGCCAATCACAACCCAATCATTTGGAGCTAAACCAGTTAAAATAGGTACGCTATCTTTGCCATATGCACCAATCGTTATAGGTACTTTACGTAAAGTTTGATTTGCATTAACCACCCACACATAAGGCTGGTTATCTGTTGCTGAAACACTCGAAAGTGGTACGCTCATCACGTTGGTTTGAGTCGAACTAAAAAATACGCGTGCACTTTGTCCAAGCTGAATAGCAGACTGGCCTTCTTTGAGTGCTACCTTAACTGTAAAAGTACGGGACTGGTCCGCTGCAGGAGAAACTTCGCGAACATATCCGGCAAATTTTTCATTCGGTTTAGACCACAAGGTAATCCAAGCAGATTGGCCAACTTTAATCTCGCTAACCGCTTGTTCTGGTACACCAATGACAACTTCACGTTCACCATCAATAGCAAGTTGATAAGCAGCTTGTCCTGCTGCCACCACTTGTCCAATTTCTATGTTTCGCGCAGTAATAACACCATTTTTGTTAGAAACAAGTTGGTTATAACCTGTTTGGTTGGCAGAAACTTCATAGTTAGAACGAGCTTGCTGTAAGGCTGCTTGTGCTGCGTCATATTGATTTTTTACAGTGTCATATTGCGAACGGCTTACAGCGTTAATCGGGAGTAATTGCTGAAAGCGTTTAAGTTCATCTGCTGCCGTTTTTGCTGAAGCCTGTGCATTGTCTAGCTGAGCTTTAGCAGCATTTAATTGTAGCTGAGCATCTGCCACATCAAGCTTTGCTAATACTTGTCCTACTTTAACCCGGGCGCCTACATCCACGTAACGAGCCGTAACTTGTCCACCTACCCGAAATGCTAAAGCCGTTTGTTGTCTCGCTTGAACATCCCCTGCATAGCTTTTTTGTTCATTAAGTGTGGTTAAGGGCTGTGCCACCATCACATAAGGTATTTCTTCTGTTTTTGGAGTCTCTTTACTACACCCCATTAATGTGACCATACAAACAATCACCATACTCATGATGAGAGGTTTTAACACATTCATATCTTATCGCTCTTATTCAAACTGATTTTTTAAGGCACAATATGCTTGCATCATAGTTCGTTTATTTTTCAATTAATATACCCATGGGTACATTAATTAAAGAAAAACATATAAGTGTTTATTTTTTAAAATTATTATTTAGAGGATTTTGTGCAAACAGTTAATCAAAGTGGTCGCCCGAAAGATCTAGAAAAACGTGCTCGTATTTTACAAGCCGCTAAAGCTATTTTTTTGAAATCTGGCTATCACGGTACCAGCATGAACCAGATTGCACAGGAAGCAGGTGTAACTAAGCTGACGGTCTATAACCACTTTCAAGACAAAGCCAACTTGTTTATCTGTGCGATTACAGAAACCTGTGAAGAGACACTGTGTACTAAACAATTTGAATTAGATGCATCGGCAGATTTTTATCAAGCCCTTTTTATTGTTTGTTCACGCGCCTTGCAAATTATTTACTCACCTGAGGCACTTAAACTTGAACATGTTTTATTTGAACTTGCAGCAGAACAAAGTCCACTCGCCCTACAGTTTTTTGATGCATCACATACGCGACTGCAAAATCAGTTAACTGAGTTTTTGCAAAAAGCGGCTCAATTAGGTTTTATTCAAACCGATCACCCAACCTATCAAACCGAGCTTCTTTTGTCTTTATTGCTTGGTGTACGTCACCAGAAGGTTTTACTGGGGATCATTGCTGTACCCAATGCGCACGAGCTTGAACAAATTATTCAAGATGCAATTCATTTATTCTTGCTCAAATACCAGAATTAAACCAAAGTCCGATTGTCAAAAGTTGTGCTAAGTGCATGTCATCTTTTCAGCCTCAACATGCGAATTAAATGTTATTTTTTAAGCAAAAATTCACATTTTCTTACGCTCAAAGCTTGGAATGTTCGCTAATCGCGCTATATTCGATAAGAATAAGAACAGGAGAAAAATAGCATGGTTCAGCAAATCGATGCGCCACTGCGTGAGGATGTCCGCTTACTTGGCAACTTGTTAGGTGAAACCCTAAAACAACATGCAGGACAAGAACTGTTTAATCAGATCGAGCAAATCCGTGCTCTTGCCAAAGGTGCACGTGATGGTCAAGCTGAAGCCGAAAAGCAACTAGAACAATTATTTTTAGAACTGCCCGATGAAGAGTTACTTCCTCTTACCCGCGCGTTTTCTCATTTCCTAAATTTTGCCAATATTGCTGAGCAATATCATGTAGTGCGTAGCCGCAGACAGGCAGAATTTGATCCGGATGCAAACTCTCCGAACCCCCTTGTTCACTTATTTCAAAAATTTAAAGATAAAAGTATTTCAACAGAAAAACTGTTCCAGCAAATTTGTGATCTTAAGATTGAACTGGTACTTACAGCGCATCCAACAGAAGTGAGCCGTCGTACCCTGATCCAAAAATATGATGATATTAATGCTTGCCTATCGCAGCTTGATCAGCAAAAACTCACGCCACGCGAACGTCAAAATGCACTTGCCAACTTAAAGCAACAAATTAGTTCGGCATGGCAAACGGATGAAATCAGGCAGCATCGCCCTACTCCAGTCGATGAAGCAAAATGGGGTTTTGCCACAATTGAGCAAACACTTTGGAATGCTGTACCTAAATTCATTCGCGAATTAAATGAGTTGGTTCAAGAAAATTGCCAACTCAATTTACCACTGAACATTGCACCAGTACGTTTTGCATCTTGGATGGGTGGAGACCGTGATGGTAATCCAAATGTTACACATCAAATTACCCAAGAAGTGCTCTGGTTATCACGCTGGCAGGCTGCTGACCTCTACCTAAGAGATATCGAAAACTTACGTTGGGAACTTTCAATCCAGACGTGTTCTGAAGAAATGATTCAGGCCATTGGTAGTCACCATGCCGAACCTTATCGTGAGTATTTACGTACAACACGAGAACGTTTAAAAGCGACCCGCCACTGGTTAGCTCAGCGTTTACAAGGTTTAGAAGCAGACGACAGCAATGTCATTAAAAGCAAAGATGAGCTTTTACAGCCACTATTGTTGTGCTATCGCTCTTTAATCGACAGTAATCTGCCTGAAATTGCGAATGGTCAACTACTCGACTTTATTTACCGTGTGAACTGTTTTGGTATTGAACTACTTAAACTTGATATTCGCCAAGAATCAGGTCGTCATCGTCAAGCGATTTCAGCAATTACCGAATATTTAGGTTTAGGTAATTTTGAGTCATGGACCGAACAAGCGCGCCAAAACTTCCTCATTCAGGAATTACAAAGCAAACGCCCACTTCTACCGAAATACATTAATGAACCTGAAGGTAGTTTGATTGGTCACCCAGATGTTCAAGAAGTATTTGCAACCATGCGTACTTTGGCAGACCAACCACCTGAGTCTTTAGGGGCTTATATTATTTCTATGGCTGAATATCCAAGTGATGTTTTGGCTGTATTGTTATTGCAAAAAGAAGCTGGCATTCAACATCCTTTACGTGTAGTTCCTCTGTTTGAAACTTTAAAAGATTTAGATGGCGCTGCAACGACCATGAATACGCTGTTCAATATGCATTGGTACAAACAGCACATTCAGGGTAAACACGAAGTCATGATTGGTTACTCCGACTCTGCAAAAGATGCGGGTTTCATGTCTGCCAACTGGGCGCAATATCGTGCTCAAGAAGAGCTAACAGCAATTGCTCAAACACACGGCATACAGTTAACGCTGTTCCACGGCCGTGGTGGCTCAATTAGTCGTGGTGGTGCTCCAACACAACAGGCACTATTTTCACAGCCGCCAGGTTCAATTTCTGGTGCAATCCGTGTCACGGAACAAGGGGAAATGATCCGCTTTAAATTTGGTCTAGAAGGCATTGCTATGCAAAACCTTGAGATCTATACCGCAGCAACACTTGAAGCGACCTTATTACCGCCACCAGAGCCCAAAACTGAGTGGCGTGAACTCATGAACCGCATGACTGATCATTCTGTTAAGGTCTACCGTCAAACAGTTCGTGAAAACCCACACTTCGTGAAGTATTTACGTACGGTTACCCCTGAACTTGAATTACAAATGTTGCCTTTAGGCTCACGTCCTGCAAAACGAAAAGTGAGTGGCGGCATCGAGTCTTTACGTGCGATTCCATGGGTATTTGCTTGGACACAAATCCGTTTGATGTTACCTGCATGGCTAGGTACTGGTGCAGCAATTAATGAAGTGATTGCTGATCAGCAAAAAGCAACCCTTGATGAAATGCTCCAGCAATGGCCTTATTTCCAAACACTCATTGATATGCTGGAAATGGTATTGTCTAAAGCCGATGCCAATATTGCACTCTATTACGAGTCTCATCTGACTGAAGATGAAGATTTGAAAGTTCTTGGCAACCAATTACGTCAACGTCTAAAAGATGCTGTTGAAACCTTGCTTGCATTAAAAGATGAATCAAAGCTTCTTAGCAATAATGAAGTTCTCGATCAGTCTATGCAGGTCCGTAAACCCTACTTACTCCCTTTACATCTTTTACAAGCTGAACTCATGAAACGTCGTCGTGATTATCTCGCTGAACGTCAGGCAGAGAATACCCCTGTTGACCATGCACTTATGGTGAGTATTGCAGGTATCGCGGCTGGTTTACGTAATACAGGCTAAACTGATTTTACCGATTGTTTTATAAAGCAGTGCATCATGATGTGCTGCTTTTTACTTGCAAAGTTCTCTATTTTTCTTAAATTTTCCTCGATTTTCTATTTTTTATAATATTTTTTTTAAAATCAAAAAATTAATTTTTATGATAAAAAAATAACTAATTCCTTATATTTAGAAAACATAAAATTATACCGATCGTTAAAAAATAATTGCTTTTCACATACATACCTCTCTCTAGAGATTAAATGCATTCTCAAGAAAGAGTATCATTGCACCAATTAAAAAATAATGAGCTTATTTTATGTCCAACTGGTTTCCCAAATGGCAGCCTTACCAAGGTGATGTTGACCATCGGCCGGTCTCTACCAATGAATATCTCCCACCCGTTCAAAGTGCTATTTTAGGTATTCAACATGCGTTTGCCATGTTTGGAGCAACTGTTTTAGCACCTTTACTCATGGGGTTTAATCCTAACCTTGCTATTTTAATGTCTGGAATCTGTACCATCCTGTTCTTTTTAATTACAGGTGGTCGTGTTCCGAGTTATTTAGGATCAAGTTTTGCCTTTATTGGTGTGGTTGCAGCTGCAACCGGGCATATTACAGGTTCGGGTGCCAATCCAAATCTATCGATAGCTTTAGGTGGAATCGTAGCATGTGGTGTTTTTTATGCCATCATCGGTTTTATTGTGATGCTTACGGGTACGCGCTGGATTGAAAAACTCATGCCGCCTGTAGTGACTGGCGCCATTGTGATGATTATTGGTCTCAACCTTGCACCTGTTACCATTAAAGGCGTTGCAGGCCAACCATTTGAAATGTGGATGGCTTTGATTACTGTACTTTGTATGGGCAGTATTGCAGTCTTTACGCGTGGCTTATTGCAGCGTCTACTTCTGTTGGTTGGTTTGATCTTGGCCTATGTCATTTATGCCATCACCACCAATGGACTAGGTTTAGGTAAACCAATCGATTTTAGCCAGATCTCACAAGCTGCATGGTTCGGAATTCCAAGCTTTTCACATCCTACTTTTGACACTAAGGCTATGCTAATTATTGCGCCAGTTGCGCTTATTTTAGTAGCAGAAAACCTAGGTCATATTAAAGCTGTTGGCGCAATGACTGGTGAAAATCTGACTCCACAATTAGGCAAAGCATTTGTTGCAGATGGTTTAGCAACAACGCTATCTGGTAGTGTCGGTGCTCCGGGCATGACCACTTACGGCGAAAACATCGGAGTTATGGCAGTCACTCGTGTGTACTCAACCATTGTTTTTGTAATTGCAGGTGTCTTCGCAATTTTCTTAGGTTTATCTCCAAAATTTGGTGCGGTAATTAGTACCATTCCAAGTGCTGTCTTAACAGGCGCATCTATTGTTGTGTTTGGTTTAATTACCATTGCTGGGGCCAAAATCTGGATCGAAAACAAAGTTGATTTTTCTAACAATAAAAATCTAATTGTTGCTTCAGTCACGATTATTTTAGGTGCTGGTAACTTTGAATTATTGTTCGGTAATTTCAATTTAGGTGGTATTGGTACCGCAACTTTTGCAGCCATTATTTTAAATTGGCTGTTTAGTTTAAAAGATAAAACTTAAATTCAAAAAGGCAGCGCAAGCTGCCTTTTTTCATTACGATTTAGTATGATGACTTTTTACTCTTCAATACGTTTCCTGTCATGCGTTTTGATTTTTTTGATTTACAACTGGTTCTTCATATTGTCTCTACAGGTAGTCTAACCAAAGGTGCAGACCGCTCTGCAATTTCACTTCAAGCCGCCAGCGAACGTATTAAAAAACTCGAACAATATTTTGAAACGCCCTTATTTATTCGCCAAACTACCGGCGTAGAACTCACCACAGCAGGACACGCGTTTGTAGAACATGCTCGTCAGCTTTTAGCACAAAAAGATCAACTCGAACAAGAAATGCAGCGCTTTAGGCCACCTACATCAGAGTCATTAACGCTTTGGTGTAACTCTTCTGCACAAAGCGAATATTTGCCTCCGTTATTACCTCAATATTTAGTGCTTCATCCTGAAATGAATATTGATTTACATGAGGCAGAAAGCTCGGAAATTGTAGATGCACTCACGCAAGGTATAGCAAGTCTTGGACTGGTCTCCAGTTTTTTTGATACCAGACATTTGCAAACGAAAGAATTTGCGAGTGATCCATTAGTTCTAATTTGTCCTGCTACGCATGAGTTAGCTCAATATCAAGAACTGAACTTGGTAGAGGCTTTAAGCTATGGTTTTATTGGTCTTAAGTCCCATCACTCTTTGCAACAGTCCATTGAAACTCAAGCTAAGTTATTAGGCTTTAACATACAGTACCGTTTGCGCTTACCTAACTTTGGGGCGATTGGTGAGGTCGTTGCCAAAGGCGTTGGAATTGCGATTATGCCAGCTCGTGCTGCACAGCGTTTGCAATCAAACTATGATTTTCATTCCATTCAACTGCAAGGTGCTTGGGCAAATCGTAAACTGCTTTTGGCGACCCAAAATTTCAACCAGCTGCCTAGCAGTTACCAACAGTTTGCAGATTTTTTATTGCAGCATCGTCCTGAAAAATTGGCTTAATGCAAAACCATATAAAGACCTAATGACATCAAGCCTATAAAAAATATACGACGGAATTTTTGCTCATTTAAGCGGTAACGAATTTTTTTACCCACCCACATTCCAACGAGCGCTGCCAACAATGCAGCAAACGATAAACGATAGTCCAGTGTTATTCCCGACATAGGGTTATGGTGTAAAAACACTGCAAGACAAATGGTAGACACCGTAAAGGTTAATCCCAAAGCCTGAACCAGCTCGTCACGTTTTAAATGTAAAGACTGCAAATAAGGAACGATTGGAATAATAATGACACCTGTTGCTACAGTTACTGCCCCACCGATATATCCAATAATTGGTGATAGCCAACGTTCATGCTTTCCTAAGTGTGGAAGTTTCTTTACGCACAGTCCATAGAGACCATATAGGGCCAACATACAGCCTAATAAGATTTCACTACTATGCCCATGACTTTGACTTAAAGTAGGTAAAAAGCTCCATATTGAACCTACTATAATGCCGACAAGTAACGTCCAGAAACGGCGAATAAACGCCCAGACATGTCCTTCAGCAAAAAGTTGCCAGACATTGGTGACCATTGAGGGAACAATAAGCAGAGATGCTGCCTGAAAAGGGCTCATTGCGATGGTGAGTAAACCCATCGATACTGCGGGTAACCCTAAACCGATCATGCCTTTAATCATGCCTGCAAAGGCAAACACCACCATAATAATTGCTAGAAATGTCACTGTTTATCTCCGTTTCCTACAGGGTTATGCTACGGAAAAAACAGGTTCTGCCCTATTCTTGTTTTTAGAAGTGAGCCTCAATTAAAAGTTGAGGCTGTTTTATATTTCTCTTCTAATACATTGCTAAAAATACTTTCAATCATCCACACACGATACAAGCTATTAAATACATAAGTCTGGCCATCAATACGCAATTCTAAAACCGGTAAATCAGGCTGATGTTTATCTTTACACAAGGCATCATTTTGCGCCAAAACAGATTGCACATCTTGGTCGGTTAGCTGCTCAATTCCCAACTGTTGCTGTAACTGTTGAAAATGCTTTAAGAAAGATAAATCTTTTCCTTTTGTCCAAACTGCTTGAAGGATCGTAAAAATCGTATCGATTTGCTGATTTTCTTGCACACTATAGAAAAGCTTTGCCATTTCCAGTGTACTTTCCTCGGTAGGACGACAAAATGGTGTAAAGGCTACACCTGTTCTTTTAGAAACACGTGTCGCCAAACTCCAGTCAAACCAATCTCGACCTTGATAACTTAAAGGGTAAACTTTTAGTTGAATATCATAATAATCGGCCAGTTCTTCCTTGATATAAGCAAGTAACAACCAACTCATTGGGTCTTCTAAAGCAATATAGACATCAAGCTCAGGATGAAGCGTCTGAATCTCGGTAAGCGCCTCAGCATCGTTAATCAAATGTTCACGCCATTCGATATGATTAATTAAAAAAATCGGATTACCAGTCAGTAGCTTTTGCTGCTTCAAACGACGAGTCAAACGTAGTAAATCATCTACTGCATGATATTTACGTCCACCAAATTCAAAGTATGCCGCAGGTACAGGCTCATCCGTAAAAATACGTTCCGAGAAATGTTGAGGAAGCTGATGTTTAACTGCCATGGCATGTAAAGTACGTAACTTTCCATATTGTTGTTGCCAAAGCATGTGGAAAATATCTTCTAGTAAATGGAAGAAATTCTGACCTTGTAATGGGGTTCTTTTTAATATGACTGCCGCTTGTTTTAAAGATTCTGGGCTTGGGATTTCTGGAAATTCATCGAAACCGAAACGATGTTGTTTGGCTAATATCTTGGCATCATTTAAACAATAATTTTGCCACTCTTCATGCGACATGCTGTTTGGAGGTTCAGAAGCCGTATGCGAAATAATTATTTTTAAAGGCTTAAGTTCATCACTTAAAATTTCATCTAGCTGAGACAATTGCTGAACAGCCAAATAGCTATACACATCATCAAGTCGTAAATAAATACTTAAACCATTTTCCGTGGGTAACACCGCTTGACGAGAAGGCTTTTGGTAAAACCAGCTCGATCGAATAGGGTCAAACCAACGGCGTAGCAGTGACATGAGTTGTGCCTCTAAAAATTAAATCCTAAGCGTGATCAAAGATTATTTTGATCATAGTGCAAGGTAAAACAGTAGTCGAGATGAAATATAACTACCGTAGTTTACGCAGAAAATAAGACATGTTTTTAGCAAGTTTCTACGTAGGTGAAGATTTTATCACCATTTTATGGCAAACCCATAGAATGATCTAAAAACACCTTTTTCTACAAGCTGATTTTTTTTACCAGACATGAAAAATGCACCCTTAACATGATAGCAATTCATCGTGTTAAAGGGTGCATGATTCCTAATCAATTATTAAAATTGAATATTTTATAGAACGCGTACAGCTCCTTTCGCTGCACTTGTTGTATGCATTGCATAAACTTTTAACGCTTTTGATACTTTACGTTTACGTTCTTCTTTCGGATGCCAGCCTTTCGCTTCTTGAACTGTACGGCGATGCGCTAAAGTCGCATCGTCAATATTCAAGTGAATGGTACGGTTTGGAATATCGATTTCAATAGTATCACCATCTTCAACCAAACCAATTGCACCGCCTTCAGCCGCTTCTGGTGAAACGTGTCCAATCGAAAGACCTGATGAACCACCAGAGAAACGACCATCTGTTACTAATGCACAGTCTTTACCTAAACCTTTCGATTTAAGATAGCTGGTTGGGTAAAGCATTTCTTGCATACCCGGACCACCACGTGGGCCTTCGTAACGAATTACAACCACATCGCCAGCTTTAATGTCATGACCTAAAATTGCATCTACAGCTGCATCTTGGCTCTCGAATACACGCGCTGTACCCGTAAATTTCAAGATCGATTCATCAACACCCGCAGTTTTCACGATACAACCATCAAGCGCAATGTTGCCGTATAGAACTGCTAAACCGCCATCTTTAGAGAAAGCATGTTCTGCATTACGGATCACGCCTTTTTCACGATCACCATCTAACGTTGAATAGTAACGATTTTGAGAGAACGCAACTTGAGTTGGAACACCACCCGGAGATGAACGATAGAATTCGTAAACGTCTGCATCTTCAGTACGAATAATGTCCCACTTATCTAATGCATCTTTTAAAGTTTTCTCATGTACAGTCGGCACCGATACATCAAGCAACTTCGCGCGGTCAAGCTCACCCAAGATGGCCATAATACCGCCGGCACGGTGTACATCTTCCATATGAACGTCTTGTTTTGCAGGCGCTACTTTCGACAATACAGGAACTCGACGTGATAACTCGTCAATATCGTCCATTGTAAAATCAACTTCTGCTTCACTTGCCGCAGCCAATAAATGTAGAACAGTATTGGTTGAACCACCCATTGCAATATCAAGGGTCATCGCATTTTTAAATGCAGCCTTTGTTGCAATCGAACGAGGTAAAATACTTGCGTCGTTTTGTTCGTAATAGCGCTTAGCTAATTCAACAATAAGCTGACCTGCTTTTAAGAATAATTTTTTACGGTTTGCATGGGTCGCAACAATCGAACCATTACCTGGTAAAGATAAACCTAAAGCTTCTGTTAAACAGTTCATCGAGTTTGCAGTGAACATACCTGAACATGAACCACAGGTTGGACATGCCGAACGTTCAAATTCTTCAACTTCTTCGTCTGTATAACTTTCATCAGCTGCAACAACCATTGCATCTACAAGGTCAATCGCTTTTTCATTACCACGGAACTTGACCTTACCCGCTTCCATTGGTCCGCCAGACACAAAAACAACAGGAATATTCAAGCGCATCGCAGCCATGAGCATTCCCGGAGTGATCTTGTCACAGTTTGAAATACAAACCATGGCATCTGCACAGTGTGCATTCACCATATATTCAACTGAATCAGCAATCAAATCACGTGATGGAAGTGAATAAAGCATGCCGTCATGCCCCATTGCGATCCCGTCATCAACTGCAATCGTATTGAACTCTTTAGCAACACCACCTGCTGCATGAATTTCTGCCGCGACAAGCTGCCCTAGATCTTTAAGATGTACATGGCCCGGCACAAATTGAGTAAATGAGTTGACCACCGCAATAATCGGTTTGCCGAAATCCTCATCTTTCATTCCTGTTGCACGCCATAAGCCACGTGCACCAGCCATATTTCTTCCGTGTGTCGATGTTTTTGAACGATAGTCAGGCATTAGTGTTTCCAACAAGTTGTGCTTGAGCAGAATTTTTCCCGCTCTGGCGAATGATACTGATATAGCGTTAGATCAGTCGGAATATTGACTCATCATCATAATTTGATCATTCTCCATTCTATAGAAGCAAATAATATTCGGAAAGCCAAGAACCGTAATAGTCAGTCAATATTTAGCAAAACTTACATGAATAATTTTTTATTTTTTCATAACCTTTTTTTATCAATAAAAGTTTTTCAATAATTTTTTGTTCACTGTTTAAAAACTAAAACGCTCAATCTCCATGAGTTTAGGGCTTCAATCGTTTTTCACGTATACTACGCGTAAACTCTTTTTGGATTGCATTTGTGAAAATTATTTTTGCTGGCACCCCCGAATTTGCTGCAACAGCATTGGCGGCTTTATTAAAAACTTCCCATGAAATTATCGCGGTTTATACTCAGCCAGATCGTAAATCGGGTCGTGGACAAAAACTAACGCCATCTCCTGTAAAACAGCTTGCACTTGAACATAATATTCCTGTCTATCAACCGCTTCATTTCAAAGCTTCAACTGAAGAAGGTTTAGCAGCTCAACAAGAACTGGCTGCTTTAGGTGCTGATGTCATGGTAGTTGCAGCCTATGGTTTGATCCTTCCACAAACTGTGCTCGATACACCGAAATATGGCTGTTTAAATATTCACGGTTCACTATTACCACGCTGGCGCGGTGCAGCACCAATTCAGCGTGCAATTGCAACGGGTGATAAAGAAACTGGAATCACTATCATGCAGATGGCTGCTGGTTTAGATACAGGCGATATGATGTATAAAACTTATTGCCCAATCACTAACGAAGATACATCAGCGTCTTTACACGACAAACTAGCCGCTCAAGGTGCAACGGCAATTTGTGCGGTACTCGAGTCGGAAGAAACACTACAAAAATATTTAGCAGAACGCGAAGTTCAAGACGAAAGCTTAACGGTCTATGCACATAAATTAGTGAAATCAGAAGCTCGTATTGACTGGTCAACTGAAGCTGTGCAAATTGACCGAAATATCCGTGCATTTAATCCTTGGCCCGTCGCGTTTGTTCAACTTGATGAAAATAATGCTCTGCGTGTCTGGAACTCAACAATTTCTAGTCAAAGCAAAGCAAATGCTCAAGCTGGTGAAATTATTGCAATCGATAAACAAGGCGTACACGTTGCTTGTGGTCAAGATTCATTTATTTGTTTGACTAGCGTGCAATGGCCGGGTGGCAAAGCATTAAACGCTCAACAAATTGCACAAACTCAAAAACTTCACGTAGGACAAATTTTGCCATGAGTCAGGTTACCTCAAACTCCTCACGTTTTAACCTGCGTGCTCAAGTCGTCCAGACATTATTAAAAGTCCACCAAGGTCAATCGCTCGCGAGTATTTTAAATACACAGCTCAATCAAGTTGCAGAGCGCGATCGTGCTTTATTTCATGAGCTCGTTTTAGGTACATTGCGCCAATGGTTTGCACTTAAATCAATTAGCTTACCTTTGCTGAGCAAACCTTTAAACAATGAGACAGTAGAAACCTGCCTATACGTTGGTCTTTATCAAGTTTTATGCACGCGTATTGCAGCGCACGCTGCCATCTCGGAAACAGTAGATGCGACTAAACAACTTGGGTTCCCTGCACTCAGTGGTATTGTAAATGCTATTTTGCGCCGAGCTACTCGTGAAACTGATGAGTTCGAGCAAGGTTTACAACAAGCACATGGCTTACCAAGTTGGCTTTTTAAACGCTTAAAAAAGGATTGGGGCGAACAAACCGAAGTGCTCTGCCAATCATTAAAACAAGTTGCGCCTTTAACCTTACGAGTGAACCAACGACATATTGGCCGTGATGCTTATTTAGCAAAATTACAGAGTTTAGAAATTCAGGCACGTGCATGTACTTTGTCCGAAGCAGGTATTGTTCTTGAGCAATCTGTACAAATCACTCAGTTACCTGGTTTTGAACAAGGCTGGTTCTCTGTACAAGATGAACATGCGCAATTATGTGCAAACTTATTGCCTGATTTAAACAATAAAACAGTTATTGATGCATGTGCTGCCCCCGGGGGTAAAACAGCTCATTTACTCGAAAAGTTTAAACCTGCTCAGCTTATTGCCATTGATCAGGACCCAAGCCGTTTAGTCCGTGTGACTGAGAACTTAAACCGACTACAGCTAGACCAAAGCCATACAGAAATCTTGGCAGCCGATGCAACCCAATGGGTGCCTGCACAGCCAGTAGATTGTATTGTGCTTGACGCGCCTTGTTCTGCAACAGGTGTAATTCGTCGTCATCCTGACATACGCCTATTGCGCCAATCTAGCGATATAGCACAAACCATTGAACTACAAAAGCAAATTTTGGAACATATGTGGCAACAGCTCAAAGTTGGCGGCACATTGCTCTATATCACCTGTTCAATTTTAAAAGCTGAAAATGAACAACAGATGATCGACTTCTTTGCAGAACATACTGATGCAAAAGAAGTGAAAATCGAAGCAGCTTGGGGAATTGAACAAACCCATGGCAGACAATTATTGCCACAAGCGCAGTCTGGTGATGGATTTTATTATTGTAAAATTCAGAAAATTGCATAAAAAAAGCAGGCTTAAAGCCTGCTTTTTTACTCGATCAGTATCAAAGTGTGTGCTGATCTTTTACTTCTTCTAAAACGTCATCTAACTCTTCAGGATGCTTCGATAAATGGATAATGGATAAAACCAAACCACCCCATAAAAACACCATCGAAATTACCATCATCACGATTGCTGAAGTATTCATTATTCTATCCTCCTAGCGATCTTTCATTTTGCTTAAAACGATTGCAACGACTGCACAGAAAATCACACTGCCCCAGCCGAATACACCTTGTAAGCTCATACTATAAGTATCATAGCCATTTTTGATCAAATTAAATACAGTCATACTGAGTGTAGTTAACAAGATTAATGATGTAATGACTGTTAAAGTGAAATCCCATCCCTTACCTAATTGAATAGTTGAGATGCGATTCACGTGATCACGAAGTTCCTTCAATGCAGAACGCTTAAACCAAGCCACGGTAATAATAGAAAGTAAAGCACCACCAATAATACCGATGTTATTGATAAAGTGGTCAACGATATCAACTAACTTAATTGCGTTTACACTTGAGAATAAAATAATTGATACAAGCGCACTACCACCACCAATAATGGTTACAGCTTTTTTACGACCCCATTTCAATTTATCCTGCATTGCTGCAATAGGTACTTCCAAAATACTTACCATCGAAGAAATACCTGCGACGAAAAGCGAAGAGAAGAATAAGAAACCAAATAAATCGGCACCTGTACCTAAACTTGAAATAATTTTAGGGAAGGCAATAAATGCTAATCCAATCCCGCCACTCACCACATCTTTAACTTCAGTACCTGCCGCATGTGCCATAAAGCCAAGCGCTGCGAAGATACCAATACCAGCCAAAATCTCTGTTGATGCATTAGCAAAACCAACGATTAAACCAGAACCTGTTAAATTCGTTTTTGGTTTCAAATAAGATGCATAAGTCACCATGATCCCGAAGCCAACAGATAGTGAGAAGAAAGTATGGCCGTAAGCTGCTAACCAAACTTTATAATCCATCATTGCTGACCAGTTCGGCGTAAAGAAAGCGTTTAAGCCTTGAACTGCACCTGGTAAACGTAATGATTGAATCACTAAAATAGTGAAGAGAATGAATAATAATGGCATGAAAATCTTATTTGATAATTCCACACCTTTTTTCACGCCACCATAAAGAATGATTAGAGTAAGTGCCCAAATCCCAACAATCGGCCAGAATAAATGACCTACAAACTGTAAATCAAAACCGGTTGCTTTTGTGGTTTGCAAATAGGTATTAAAGAAGAAACCTTCCGGATCGCTTCCCCACATTTGACCAATAGAGAAGTAAACATAACTACCAGCCCAGGTGAGTACACTTGCATAATACAAACCAATGATGATACAGACACAAACCTGCCACCAACCTAATGTTTCTCCGCCTTTAAATAGGGCGCGATAAGCTTTAGGAGGGGAGTTAGTACTACGATGTCCTACCGCATAATCTAAAAATAGTAACGGTAAACCAGCAGTAATGAGTGCCAATAGATAGGGAATAAGAAACGCTCCTCCACCATTTTCATAAGCAACGTATGGAAAGCGCCAGATATTACCTAAGCCTACAGCCGAACCAACGGCTGCAATAATAAAACCAGATCGTGACGTCCAGTTTTCACGAGAATCTGTCATAGAACACCTAATGTTAAAAGATTACTTATTTTTACTGCTATTGTTGATTGTTATTCCGCATGCAAAAAAAGAACCAAAAAATACTTTTGTGTTTGTAGAAAATAAAACGAACCTTTTGAGTATTTTTATTCCCTTAACAAACAAGCAAAAATAGAAAATTCTTCCTTAAAGATTTTTGTCCATTTTTTGCCCCTATATAGCTGAACAATACCTGTTTTTATTTCTTTTTACTGTAATTTCCGTCAGAAATTTTACGAATTTTATTAGTTTTTTTCACAATTGATTATTTTTTAGCTTATATTTACGTTCTACTACTTGTAGCTCAACTTTATTGTTCAATGACATTTTCTTCCAACTCTTAAAAAAGCTTCCTTAATTACTCTACTTATCCACTAATTTATTTATAATTCTCTGATTTCTAAATTAGACTTACTACCCTCATATAACTAAATGACAAAATTTATACTAAAATTTTTAGCTAATCAGAATCTTCTAAATTAAACATCTAATAATAATTATTTGAAATAAATAAACTTTTTCTATGTATAAAAATTTATTCCTATTATATGTACCAGATCTTTATTTTTTATCAATGCATCTGTAGCAAGATGTCTATATCATGCGCACAAAGATTTCTTTTATGCGGATGTAAAAATGAAAATATTAAAAATATCTTTATTAACGCTCGGGATCGGCTTAAGTGGCTTTGCTCAAGCAGACTTTGTAGGATTAAAAGGAGACGTAGGCTACTGGTTTTATGACGGTAAAGCGAATATGTCTTCTCAATCAGCTGAAGATCAAGATTTAGATCAAAAAGGCAGTGCTCAAATTTCATTAGCAGTAGAACACCCAATTCCATTTATTCCCAACGCAAAAATTCGCTACGTAAATTTAGATACGGAAACTAAATCGGAAACTTTAGGTCAAGCCAACTATAAAGTTGATTTAGATCATAGCGATTTTATCCTTTACTATGAATTACTAGATAATATCGTAAGTGTGGATGCTGGTCTTGGTGCAACAATATTAAATGGTGATATTACTGCATACACAGGCAAACGCGTGGATATTGATAAAACTTATCCTATCGCTTATTTGTCGGGAGAAGTAAAACTTCCATTTACAGGCTTAAGTGCTAAAGGTGAAGCAACCTACACAAACTTTGATGATGCACGAATTACTGATGCATTAGCAGAAGTGAAGTATAAATTTGCAGATAACCTTCTCATTGATCTTGGTTTAACAGCAGGTTATCGCGTACTTAATATCGATTTAGATGACTACGATAATAATGATCTTAAATTTGAGTTCAAAGGTCCCTATATAGGCTTGGAAGCACACTTTTAAATCAGACATTCAGATATAAAAAAGAACTCTATACGAGTTCTTTTTTATTTAAATCATATCTAAATAACCTGAATATTCTCGAATCCTTTGACACCATGCTTGAATATTTGGGTATAACTTTAAATCAAAACCACCTTCTTCAGCGACGTGCGTATACGCATATAAAGCAATATCAGCAATGGTTAATTCATTTCCAACAAGATAGTCATGCTCTACTAAAGCTTTATCCATAATTGATAACGCTTTATGACCTTTGGACTGTAAATTATGATATTCCTCTATTCTTTCTGCTGGTAAGCCTAAATATTTATTAATAAAACGAGCAACCGCAATAAATGGTTCATGGCTATACTGCTCAAAGAACATTCACTGATACATTTTTGCTTTAATAAAAGGATCTGTAGGAATAAATCTTGTTCCTTCAGCGACATAACCTAAAATAGCATTTGATTCACTCAAAACACGACCATCTTCCAACACTAATACAGGTATTTTCCCATTAGGATTTAAGGATAAAAAATCTGCTGTTTGAGTGTCTTTTTTTAAAATATCAACGTGAATCCATCTATGATTAATATTTAATAAGGAAAGTAATAGTTTAACTTTATAACAGTTACCCGAACCTAAATCACCATAAACTACCATAGGTGCTTTTCCTTATTATTTATATTCAAAAAATTAAATTTCTTAGTATTTATAACACAGCTCGTCTTTAGTATTTTTATATTTATTCCCCACAAATATCTTTTAGGCATAAAAAAACACCCCTGACCATTGAGTCTGGGGTGTTTGAATAATGAGCTGGCGATGACTTACTCTCACATGGGTAACCCCACACTACCATCAGCGCTAAGAGGTTTCACTTCTGAGTTCGGGAAGGGATCAGGTGGTTCACTCTTGCTATGGTCGCCAGCACAACTGGTATGGATACTTGCTTCGTTTTATTCACATGGTGATACGTTGCGTTTTCCAAATCTTTACAGATGGGCTGATTGAATCTTACTTTATCTGTTCATTTTAGCTAAGCGTTTAACTAAATCAAGTTGCTTTGCATGTTTATGAATCGATTGATGCTTCATATACAACTGCTTGGGTGTTGTATAGTCAAGCCTCACGAGCAATTAGTATTGGTCAGCTTCACATATCACTATGCTTCCACATCCAACCTATCAACGTCCTAGTCTCGAACGGCTCTTTAGAGGAATAAATTCCTAGGGAAATCTTATCTTGAGGTAGGCTTCCCGCTTAGATGCTTTCAGCGGTTATCCCTTCCGAACATAGCTACCCGGCGATGCGACTGGCGTCACAACCGGTACACCAGAGGTTCGTCCACTCTGGTCCTCTCGTACTAGGAGCAGATCCTCTCAAATTTCCAGCGCCCACGGTAGATAGGGACCGAACTGTCTCACGACGTTCTAAACCCAGCTCGCGTACCTCTTTAAATGGCGAACAGCCATACCCTTGGGACCTGCTTCAGCCCCAGGATGAGATGAGCCGACATCGAGGTGCCAAACACCGCCGTCGATATGAACTCTTGGGCGGTATCAGCCTGTTATCCCCAGAGTACCTTTTATCCGTTGAGCGATGGCCCTTCCATACAGAACCACCGGATCACTAAGACCTACTTTCGTACCTGCTCGACTTGTGGGTCTCGCAGTTAAGCGCGCTTTTGCCTTTATACTCTACGCGTGATTTCCGACCACGCTGAGCGCACCTTCGTACTCCTCCGTTACTCTTTAGGAGGAGACCGCCCCAGTCAAACTACCCACCAGACACGGTCCTCGTCCCGGATAACGGGACAGAGTTAGAACCTCAACATTACCAGGGTGGTATTTCAAGGACGGCTCCATTGGAACTAGCGTTCCAACTTCAAAGCCTCCCACCTATCCTACACAAGTAAGGTCAAAGTTCAGTGTCAAGCTGCAGTAAAGGTTCACGGGGTCTTTCCGTCTAGCCGCGGGTACACTGCATCTTCACAGCGATTTCGATTTCACTGAGCCTCTGCTGGAGACAGCGCCGCCATCATTATGCCATTCGTGCAGGTCGGAACTTACCCGACAAGGAATTTCGCTACCTTAGGACCGTTATAGTTACGGCCGCCGTTTACTGGGGCTTCGATCAAGAGCTTCGCTTACGCTAACCCCATCAATTAACCTTCCAGCACCGGGCAGGCATCACACCCTATACGTCCACTTTCGTGTTTGCAGAGTGCTATGTTTTTAATAAACAGTTGCAGCGGCCTGGTTTCTGCGGCTGTCGTCAGCTCAGGAAGCAAGTTCCATCACCAACAACAGCGTACCTTCTCCCGAAGTTACGGTACCATTTTGCCTAGTTCCTTCAGCAGAGTTCTCTCAAGCGCCTTGGTCTACTCGACCTGACCACCTGTGTCGGTTTCGGGTACGATTCCTGTGTAACTGAAGCTTAGAGACTTTTCCTGGAAGCATGGTATCAGCCACTTCGCTGTACAAGTACAGCTTGCTATCGGATCTCAGTATAGAGTACCCCGGATTTGCCTAAGATACATACCTACATCCTTCCACCTGGACAACCAACGCCAGGCTGACTTAACCTTCTCCGTCCTCTCATCGCATTACACAGAAGTATTGGAATATTAACCAATTTCCCATCGACTACGCCTTTCGGCCTCGCCTTAGGGGTCGACTCACCCAGCCCCGATTAACGTTGGACTGGAACCCTTGGTCTTTCGGCGAACGGGTTTTTCACCCGTTTTGTCGTTACTCACGTCAGCATTCGCACTTCTGATACCTCCAGCATACTTCTCAATACACCTTCATCGGCTTACAGAACGCTCCCCTACCACTTGACTAATGTCAAATCCGCAGCTTCGGCACATAGTTTTAGCCCCGTTACATCTTCCGCGCAGGCCGACTCGACTAGTGAGCTATTACGCTTTCTTTAAAGGGTGGCTGCTTCTAAGCCAACCTCCTAGCTGTCTATGCCTTCCCACATCGTTTCCCACTTAACTATGATTTTGGGGCCTTAGCTGGCGGTCTGGATTGTTTTCCTCTTGACTACGGACGTTAGCACCCGCAGTCTGTCTCCCGGATAGTACTCATAGGTATTCGGAGTTTGCATCGGTTTGGTAAGTCGGGATGACCCCCTAGCCGAAACAGTGCTCTACCCCCTATGGTATTCGTCCGAGGCGCTACCTAAATAGCTTTCGGGGAGAACCAGCTATCACCAGGCTTGATTAGCCTTTCACCCCTATCCACAAGTCATCCCCTGGCTTTTCAACGACAGTGGGTTCGGTCCTCCAGTTAGTGTTACCCAACCTTCAACCTGCTCATGGATAGATCGCCTGGTTTCGGGTCTATACCCAGCAACTAAACGCCCTATTAAGACTCGGTTTCCCTACGGCTCCCCTATACGGTTAACCTTGCTACTGAATATAAGTCGCTGACCCATTATACAAAAGGTACGCAGTCACACCACGAAGGTGCTCCCACTGCTTGTATGCATGCGGTTTCAGGATCTATTTCACTCCCCTCACAGGGGTTCTTTTCGCCTTTCCCTCACGGTACTGGTTCACTATCGGTCAGTCAGGAGTATTTAGCCTTGGAGGATGGTCCCCCCATATTCAGACAAGGTTTCACGTGCCTCGCCCTACTCGTCATCATTATGTGTGCCCTTTCGTGTACGGGAATATCACCCTCTACGTTCGCACTTCCCAGAGCGTTCCACTAAAACACACATAACTTAATGGGCTGATCCCCGTTCGCTCGCCGCTACTGAGGGAATCTCAATTGATTTCTTTTCCTAAGGGTACTGAGATGTTTCACTTCCCCTCGTTCGCCTTGCAACACTATGTATTCATGTTGCAATACCTACCTTAAAGTAGGTGGGTTTCCCCATTCAGAAATCTCCGGATCAAAGGATATTTGCCGCCTCCCCGGAGCTTATCGCAGGCTATTACGTCTTTCATCGCCTCTGACTGCCAAGGCATCCACCACATGCACTTAATTACTTGACTATACAACCCCAAACAGTCGTCAACACCTACAAGTGAGTGTTGTCCGTGCGATTCTTCATCGCTACTATCTGTTGTCTGTGTACTTAAACACTGTACAGCTTCAATCTAAATTCATATACCAAAACGCTTGATTCAGTTAATTTGCTAGTTCTCAATTCATTCAGATTAATTGCTTAATCTAAACTCTTGAGTGAACAATTTATTTCAGACTCAATTTTGCCAATCTGTTAATGAATAAACATGCCTTCGTCAGGTCATGCTTAATACCGTGATACTTAAATCACAGAAGTTAATAAACCAAGATCATATAATCTCTATTTACTAATTTCTGTAATCCGAACTTCTCTTAAGTTCTGGTGGAGACTAGGAGAGTCGAACTCCTGACCTCCTGCGTGCAAAGCAGGCGCTCTACCAACTAAGCTAAGTCCCCAGCTTACATCATCAGTCATGTATCTTTTTATCTATAACTTTAACCAGTCAAAGTCATGGTGGGTCTGACAAGACTTGAACTTGTGACCCCACGCTTATCAAGCGTGTGCTCTAACCAACTGAGCTACAGACCCTCAGATACATCTATGAAGAACAACTTGTTGTGGATTCTTACCAATCGTCAATCTTTCGTTAAGGAGGTGATCCAGCCGCAGGTTCCCCTACGGCTACCTTGTTACGACTTCACCCCAGTCATCGGCCACACCGTGGTAACCGCCCTCTTTGCAGTTAGGCTAGCTACTTCTGGTGCAACAAACTCCCATGGTGTGACGGGCGGTGTGTACAAGGCCCGGGAACGTATTCACCGCGGCATTCTGATCCGCGATTACTAGCGATTCCGACTTCATGGAGTCGAGTTGCAGACTCCAATCCGGACTACGATCGGCTTTTTGAGATTAGCATCCTATCGCTAGGTAGCAACCCTTTGTACCGACCATTGTAGCACGTGTGTAGCCCTGGCCGTAAGGGCCATGATGACTTGACGTCGTCCCCGCCTTCCTCCAGTTTGTCACTGGCAGTATCCTTAAAGTTCCCGACATTACTCGCTGGCAAATAAGGAAAAGGGTTGCGCTCGTTGCGGGACTTAACCCAACATCTCACGACACGATCTGACGACAGCCATGCAGCACCTGTATGTAAGTTCCCGAAGGCACCAATCCATCTCTGGAAAGTTCTCACTATGTCAAGGCCAGGTAAGGTTCTTCGCGTTGCATCGAATTAAACCACATGCTCCACCGCTTGTGCGGGCCCCCGTCAATTCATTTGAGTTTTAGTCTTGCGACCGTACTCCCCAGGCGGTCTACTTATCGCGTTAGCTGCGCCACTAAAGCCTCAAAGGCCCCAACGGCTAGTAGACATCGTTTACGGCATGGACTACCAGGGTATCTAATCCTGTTTGCTCCCCATGCTTTCGCACCTCAGCGTCAGTGTTAGGCCAGATGGCTGCCTTCGCCATCGGTATTCCTCCAGATCTCTACGCATTTCACCGCTACACCTGGAATTCTACCATCCTCTCCCACACTCTAGCTAACCAGTATCGAATGCAATTCCCAAGTTAAGCTCGGGGATTTCACATTTGACTTAATTAGCCGCCTACGCGCGCTTTACGCCCAGTAAATCCGATTAACGCTTGCACCCTCTGTATTACCGCGGCTGCTGGCACAGAGTTAGCCGGTGCTTATTCTGCGAGTAACGTCCACTATCTGAAGGTATTAACTTCAGTAGCCTCCTCCTCGCTTAAAGTGCTTTACAACCATAAGGCCTTCTTCACACACGCGGCATGGCTGGATCAGGCTTGCGCCCATTGTCCAATATTCCCCACTGCTGCCTCCCGTAGGAGTCTGGGCCGTGTCTCAGTCCCAGTGTGGCGGATCATCCTCTCAGACCCGCTACAGATCGTCGCCTTGGTAGGCCTTTACCCCACCAACTAGCTAATCCGACTTAGGCTCATCTATTAGCGCAAGGTCCGAAGATCCCCTGCTTTCTCCCGTAGGACGTATGCGGTATTAGCATTCCTTTCGAAATGTTGTCCCCCACTAATAGGCAGATTCCTAAGCATTACTCACCCGTCCGCCGCTAAGATCAGTAGCAAGCTACCTCTCTCCGCTCGACTTGCATGTGTTAAGCCTGCCGCCAGCGTTCAATCTGAGCCATGATCAAACTCTTCAGTTAAAATCATTTTGCACCTTATTTAAAGACAAGGTGCCAATTCTGGCTCATCAATTACTGACTTAAATTTCGCTCAAATAAACTTCGAGTAATTTAAACCAATCAATCAATGAAAATTATTTCGATTAATCAACCAGTAAAAATCCACACAAGTTGTTCTTCAATTCTCTTAATGATCTTCTTCCTGGTTCGTCACCAGCAAGCTAGGTCGGCTATATTACTCTTAATCTCTTAAAAGTCAACAGGTAATTTCGATATTTTTAAAACTTAATCTCAAAACCAACTTCTCATCAAATTCATCGCTTAAAGCAACCAACTTAATCACAAGTAACTGTTTTTCAACAAGTTTCTATCTGCATCACCGCCGATGGATGTGCATTATAGACCATTGAGATCCCTTTGCAAGGGGTATTTCAGCCTTTTTCACTTGAGTGCCGTTTTTTTCTACTATTTTGCAAAAAAAGTGATATATATGGCTTTTTTTTAGGCATTTTCACTACCTTTTATTAGTTTTATTTTGAGAATAATACTGTTCTTCTTAGATTTTAGATGTCTTCTTACTAGAGCTTATACACTTATATAGCATTTTCGATTCCAAAGATTCCAAAGATTCCAAAGATTCCAAAGATTCCAAAGATTCCAAAGATTCCAAAGATTCCAAAGATTCCAAAGATTCCAAAGATTC
>NZ_KB976987.1:2950836-3081807 GCF_000399685.1 Acinetobacter pittii ANC 4050 | reverse complement strand
GATTCCAAAGATTCCAAAGATTCCAAAGATTCCAAAGATTCCAAAGATTCCAAAGATTCCAAAGATTCCAAAGATTCCAAAGATTCCAAAGATTCCAAAGAAATAATAGAGTAAATACTCTACTCCACTTTATATTTCTTCTTATTTTTTAATATACTTCTTTTATTATTAATTATATCTAGATGGTTCCACGTGGAACGCTTAATTACTTTGGTAACTCTAAAATAAAAAAAGCAGGATTACTCCTGCTTTTATCACTATATAACTTTCTTATTAATCAGTGAAAATTACACGTGCAATTGCTTTTTTACCCGATTGAATAATAAAGCTGCCATTTTCTTTTACAGAGAAGCTTGCATCAACCGCGTTCCAGTCAACTTTAACTGCGCCACGAGCTACTGCATCTTTAGCCGCAGCTGCATTCGGATTTAGGCCTGCTACACGTAGAATGGTAGCAATAAAGATTTCTCCACCAAATTCACCACGTGAAATAGTTACTTCCGGTGTATCTTCAGGTACTTCACCTTCTGTAATACGGTTACCCGCACTCTTATGGGCATTAGCAGCAGCTTCTGCATCATGGAAGCGTTCAACGAGCTCAAGTGCAAGAATACGTTTTACTTCTTGTGGATTACGACCAGCAGCAATTTCATCTAATAAAGCTTTGATCTCATCAAGAGATTTGAAACTTAATAAATCGAAATAGCGTTCGATTAAAGAGTCTGGCATTGATAAAACTTTTTGGTACATTGCCCCTGGTGTATCAAATACACCAATATAGTTACCTAAAGATTTAGACATTTTATTTACGCCATCTAGACCTTCTAGAATCGGCACAGTGATACACACTTGAGATTCTTGGCCATAACGACTTTGTAAAGTACGGCCCATAAGTAAGTTAAAGGTCTGGTCTGTACCGCCTAACTCAACGTCAGCTTCAAGCGCAATTGAGTCATAGCCTTGAACTAAGGGATATAAAAATTCATGAATTGCAATCGGCTGATGGTTGCTATAACGCTTTGTAAAGTCATCACGCTCTAACATGCGAGATACGGTTTGCTGGCTTGCCAATTGGATAAGGTCAGCAGCAGACTTTTGATTAAACCATTCTGAGTTAAAACGTACTTTTGTTTTATTTGGGTCTAATATTTTGAAAACTTGTTCTTGATAAGTTTTAGCGTTAGCTTCTACCTGTTCACGTGACAACGGCGGACGAGTTGCGCTTTTACCAGTTGGGTCACCGATCATCGCTGTATAGTCACCGATCAAGAAGGTAACTTCATGGCCCAAATCTTGGAAAGTTTTTAGTTTGTTAATAAGAACCGTATGGCCTAAATGTAAATCTGGTGCTGTAGGGTCAAAACCAGCTTTAATTTTAAGAGGGCGATTCTCTTTAAGCTTTTTCAGTAAATCTTCTTCTGAAATAATTTCGTGCGTGCCTCGTTGGATGAGGGCAAGCTGTTCTTCGGCGGGCAAGAAATTTGACATCACAAAACCTAAACACATCAGTTATTCAATTTGTGCGATATACTAACATTTTTTCAGCGTCTTGCAGGGGAAGTTGCATATGAGCGCAATCTATATCGGCGTAATGACTGGCACTAGTATGGATGGTGTGGATATTGTTGCGGCTTCATTTGAGCCACTACAGCTTCATGCCACACTTACAGTTCCATTCGAACCCGAGTTACGTGATGAGCTTATGGCATTAACTTTACCCGATGACAATGAAATTGACCGCATGGGTAAAGCTGATGTTGCTCTAGCCAAAATGATTGGCGATGGGATTAATACTCTCATTGAAAAGCACCAATTAGACCGTAGCCAAATAAAAGCAATTGGTTCACATGGACAAACTATTCGTCATCGTCCAGAACATGGCTTTACGCTACAAATTGGTGATCCAAACATTATTACTGAAATTACTCAAATTCCGGTCGTTTCAGATTTTCGTCGTAGAGATATGGCAGCGGGGGGCCAAGGCGCGCCACTAGTTCCAGCTTTCCATCAAGCATTATTTCAACATCCAAGTATTCATCGTGTGATTCTGAATTTAGGTGGGATTGCCAATGTGAGTATGCTGCCTGCCAATAACAGTGACGGCGTATTTGGTTTTGATACAGGTCCTGCAAATATTTTGATGGATGCATGGTGCCATCGCCATACAGGCCATCCATATGATGAAAATGGCGACTGGGCTGCTTATGGACACCCTATTCGCTCTTTACTCGACCGCCTTTATGCTCATGAGTATTTTTCTAAAGAACCACCTAAGAGCACAGGACGTGAAGACTTTAATATTGACTGGTTGGATGACCAGTTAATCGATTGGCGAAATGATTTAACTTATGATGAGTTAGAAGATACACCTGAAAACATCCAAGCAACCTTATTAAAACTTACTGTGCGTGCTATTCAAAAAGCAATTTATCGATCTGAAATGGAAACAGGCGAAGTATATGTTTGTGGTGGCGGTGCTTATAATTCTTATTTATTAGAACAATTACGCTGGCGTTTACGTAAACATAATTGGTCTGTTCAACCTACAGATGTTTTGGGACTTTCCCCTACTTGGGTCGAGGCTACAGCATTTGCATGGTTAGCAATGCGTTTTGTAGATGGTTTAAGTGGTAATTTACCAGCGGTAACAGGTGCTTCGGATTTCAGAATTCTAGGTACGATCACGGCGGTATAAAGCTATTTATCGATTTGATTGGTCAGATTCGACCTCATAACACATTTACTGACCCGAAATGCTGTTATTTAAATGAGCATAAAAACTCATGATAAATGCCAACAAAAATAATTTAAGGCATGTTTTCATGGATCTGACCAAACGTATTCATCAATACACACGTGGGGCTTGGACATTCGATGTAATTGACTCAGGCCCTATGGATGGTCCAATCATTGTTTTATTACATGGTTTTCCAGAAACTGCCCATAGTTGGGAGCGAACCTCTGAGTTACTGCATCAGCATCAATTTAGAACGCTTGCGATTCATCAACGCGGTTATAGTTTAAATGCTAGGCCTCAAAGCCGATTTCAATATTCACTAAGTGAACTTGTAGAAGATGTGGCCAGTTTAATTAAGCAGTTGGGTCAGCCAGTTTATTTAATTGGGCATGACTGGGGTTCGGCAATCGCTTCGGGCGTTGCGATGAAGTATCCACAATATATTCAACATCTCACCTTAGTTTCTGTCCCCCATCAAGCCGCTTTTTTAAAAGCTTGTTTAAGCAGTAGACAACTTTTTAAATCTTATTATTTTGCAATTTTTCAGCTACCGATTCTGCCCGAGCTTTTATTTAAAAAGTTACCTAAATTGGGCCGTACATTTCTTAAATCATCTGGCATGACTAAGCAGCAAATTGAAATATTCGAGGCTGAGTTTATAAAGGAAAATAGATTAATGACGGCGTTGAATTGGTATCGTGGCTTTTTTTGGGACAAACCTCAAAATCCATTTAAAGCCATAGATGTTCCAACTCTTTTTATTTGGGGTAAACATGATATTGCCGTTACAGAAAAAAGTGCCGAGCTAAACTCACGTTATTTTAAAAATAGTTATGACGCAGTTTTTATGGATGCGTCGCATTGGATTCCTTATCAGAATGCACCTGAACTCGTGCAATTTTTTTTAGAATCTGTCCGTGAAAAATAATAATTTGCTCAATAAAAAAACCTCTCGTTACGGAGAGGTTTTTTTATTTTAAAATTCTGTTAAATCGAGAATGAAGAACCACAACCACATGTTGTTGTTGCATTCGGATTTTGTACGATAAAACGCGAACCTTCAAGACCTTCTACATAGTCAACTACTGAACCAATGAGGTATTGGTAGCTTAATGAGTCAACCAGCATTTTCACATCGCCATTTACGAATTCTGCATCATCTTCATTTACGCTTTCAGCAAAATTGAAGCCATACGAAAACCCTGAACACCCGCCTCCCGTTACATATACACGTAACATGAGATCGTCATTCCCTTCACTATCACGGAGTTGGCGTACCTTATTGGCAGCATTATCTGTCAAAACTAGAGCTTGGGCATTCATGATGATTGTTCCTCGGATTTTGCTGTGCCTTTCAAAATAAAAAAGACCCTATATTGAGTATAGCATAATCAATATAGGGTCTGTCTTCGAAGTTTAAAGCGAATCTTGAGTATTTTTATCAAGATTATTTGTAATTCTCGTCTTGTAAGCCACATTCGAAGTTTTTCGCATCTTGCTTACAACGGAATTGCCATAGTAGTTTCATCATGCGTTTATCGTATACACCACGTTGTGTAAGGTTAATTCGAGACTCACGCATGAGCTTTTGGTAGCCCGGTTTATCGGCAGCCGGAACCTCCATCCAGTATTTTTGTGGAATATCAGCTTTCATTTTACCCAAGATCGTAAAAGCACGTGGTAGCTGACCTGAAACCCATTCTCTAGATTTTTGGCCAAAACCAGCCGGAAACTTGTCGGGACGGATAATAATATTTCCTGTGACCTGTAAGATCGGATAGTTCACAATTGCACCTTTAGTTCCTAAACCTTTTTGTAATTCCAAAGGTTTAAATGCTGCTGCTGGCGCACCAATAATATCAACTTGATGGTTATTAAATTTCGCACCGAAATTTGTTACGTCAGCACTCACAGCCTGTGCCCCGACCTGCTGAACCATAATTTTTTGTGCTTCATCATAGTCAAGAACAGCGATTTTCTTACCTGCGGCTTTCGCTACTGTATTGATGCTGCGATCGTTTACCAAAAGATAAGCATCACCAACCGGGATAACACCAACAACCTCATAGCGTCCATTCACCATATATTTACTAAAAGTCGGACTTGCTAAACCTTGCATCACTTTTACAGCAAGCTTGAGGTCAGGAATGGCCCCTATTGCGTCTAATGACCCAGTAAATGAGTTAAATTGGCGGCCACGCATCCCTGATACACTGATACCATCACACTTACCCGCTTTAAAATCTTCAGCGATCACGGCTTCATTCTGGTTTACTTTAAGTTCGATATCAGCTCCCCAGTTTTTAGCGGCAAGTTGATAATCCTTCATCAGTGCATAGACATCGCCATTTTTACCAACAAAGTCAAAAACACATACTATTTGTTTAGCCTGAGCTGCAAAAGAAACTGTGGTAAGTCCCATCGCAAGTAATAGCGTTTTGGAAAATTGCATATTATTTTTCCTTTCCTTGTGGAGTTTTTGTTTTTCGATACCAAGAAATTTCACACCAATAAGGTATGAATCGGATAGGCCTCATATAAAAATCATGTTGGAATATTTGTATAGACCCTCTTTACTTTTATGATTTTATTTCCATGAAAAATAGATAGCGATTGATCTATCTACTAGCAATTATTTTAATCACTCAAGTCCTTGATCCATTTTTATACCCTTCATGCTTCCTTATGAAGTTTTTATCTAAATTTAGCTTAACGTCTTTCTAACCAACAACAATGGCAGAATTGACAGGACATAGAAAACAAAAAGCCTAGAACTCAGTCTAGGCTTTCTGAAAAAAATTAGGATTATTCACCAGGCATTGAACATTCAAAGTTAGCCTTGTCTACAGAACAACGTGCTTTTTTCAATACAGACATCATTCCTGCATCGTAAACACCGCGTTTAGTTAAGTCCATACGGCCATCACGCAACATTTTTTGATACTTAAGTTTGTCTTCAGCACTTAAGTTCATTTTGTATTTGCCAGGAATTTGCGCTTCTAAACGGTTGATCATTGCAAAGCTCTTCGGTAACTGTTTAACAAACCAGTCACGAGATTTTTGACCAAAACCAGCTGGGAATTTATCAGAACGTAATACTAGATCTGCTGTAACGTGTAATACAGGGAAGTTCCACATTACACCGTTTGCGCCTAAACCTTTATTTAATTCTAATGGTTTGTAAGCATAAGCAGGCGCACCTACCATATCTACCTGACCATTGTTAAATTTAGCAGCAAAGTTTGAGATATCAGAAAGAACTGCTTGAGCACCTACGCGTTGCACCATAATTTTTTGTGCATCGTCATAACCCAATACAGCGAATTTTTTACCCGCAGCTTTTTCAACAGAGTTGATGTTTTTATCACGTACGAAGATGAATGCTGAACCTAGCGGAGAAATACCAGCAACTTCGTATTTTTTACCACCCATATTTGTGGTCATTTTTGCTGCATTACGCGCATCTAATACATAAGTAATTGCACGTTGAGCGATTTGGTTGTTTGGAACACCACCGAGTGAGTCGATAGATCCTGCAAATTTATTATATTGGCGTGCACGCATTGCTGTCATTGCTACAGCATCACATTTACCCGCTTTAAAATCATTATCAGCAACAGCCTCGTCCTGACGAGGAACTAAGTTAATTTCAGTACCCCAGCCTTTTGCAGCAAGAGCCCATTCTTCCATCATTTTATATGAGTCGCCTGCTTTTCCTAAGAGGTCGAATACACATACGGTACTCGCTGCTTGCGCTGAAGCAGAAAAACCAACAACAGAAGCGGCAGCCATAGCAAGTACGATTTTTTTCATTTTCTTCATCCTTCCACGGAACAGATTTTTTGTTTGAAGTTTCCTTTCAAACACAGATATTAATCATGTTTTTTAGAAAAAAATAGAGCTTTTACTCAAATATTTTTATCTCATTGAACCATTGTTTGTTCAATTTAAATTATTTATTAGGGGCAAAAATGACTAAGTTTCCATAAGTTACTTTTTATATTCACAATTTTCATACCCATATTCAGCTTTGAAATATATGTAGCGTTTTTGTGTTTAAAAAATAAACTACTCCCCATTGAGCGTACATTCAAAATTTGTCCGTTCAACTGTACAGCGAGCACGCTTAAGCACACTCATCATGGTTGTATCATATACACCTTGTTTTGTTAAGCTGAGGCGGCCTTCGCGTAAAATTTTTTGATACTTGGTTTTATCTTCTGCTGAAAAATTCATTTTTATTTTTGAGGGTACGCCCATTTCTAGCCGTTTTATCATGGCAAAATTCTGGGGTAATTGTTGTATAAACCAAGCACGCGACTTTATACCGAAATCTGTGGGAAACTTATCACTTCGAGCAACTAAATCTCCCGTAACGTTAACTACGGGGAAAGTAAACATTGCCCCTTTCACTCCAACGCCTTTACCAATCTCTAAAGGTTTATAAGCATAAGCTGGCGCAGCAATTGTATCGACTTGTCCACTATTAAACTTTTTCACAAAATCGGTAATTTCTGAAGGAATAGGCTGGGCACCTACACTTTCCACCATAATTTTCTGCGCTGCGTCATATTGCAAAATAGCAAACTTAGTTCCACGTACTTTTTCAATTGAATTGAGGTTTTTATCCTTCACAAATAAATAAGCTAATCCAATCTGGACAATGCCAACAACTTCGTAATTGGTTCCATTTTGTGCTGTCACCATGCGATGTTTATTACGTTTATCTAAAACATAACTGATTGCTTTTTGGGCAATTGCATTACTGCTTACCCCGCCAATCGCATCAATCGAACCTGCAAATTTATTGTAATTTCGCGCCCGCATGGAGGTCATATATGCGGCATCACATTTACCCTCACGTAATCTACGGTCAACCAAACCTTCATCTTGAAATGGAATTAAAGTGATATCTGCTTGCCACTCTTTCGCCGCAAGCGCCCACTCTTCCATCATTTTATAGGATTCACCTGACTTTCCTAATAAATCAAACACACAGACATTTTGTCCTGCATGTGCTGTTCCCATAGCACAGCAAAATACTGCACTAATTATCCCCAATCTTTTTTTCATTTGACTTTCCTTAGTCTAGTTTTATTAGTAGCTCATTAATCAACCAAACTTTAAACTGTTTTTATTTTAGCCATATTTTTTAAAAAGTATTCTATCTTGTTCAATATTTTGAAAATTTCAGATGAATAACGAAATTTAGGCTATCTTGATACATGCAATTATTAACAGCTGCTCACTAAAAACCGGAATGTTTTGTTTTCATCGGCAGTTCTCTTTAAAATACAGCATCCCTAACTCACCTCGATACAATAAGATGATTCAATTTGACCAAGTTTCTTTACGCCGCGGTGGACGTGTTCTATTTCAAAAAGCGTCTATGCAATTACACCCAGGTTGGAAGATTGGTCTAACTGGTGTAAATGGTGCAGGTAAATCGACCTTATTTGCTGCATTACTTGGTAGTTTAGGTGCAGATGAAGGTTCACTTACTCGTCCGACAGGCTGGACCGTAGCGCATATGGCGCAAGAAGTAAAAGCCCTAGATATGCCTGCAATTGATTTTGTTCTTTCAGGTGATGAAGAGTTTTGGGATATTCAAAATAAGCTTGCTCAACCCGATCAATTGACTGATTTTGAACTGGCTAAATTGCATGGTCGCTTTGATGAAATTCATGGTTATTCAGCTCCATCTAAAGCTGCTCAGCTCATGGCGGGTCTTGGTTTTCTAGAAAATCAGTTACGTTTAAACGTTGAGAGTTTCTCAGGTGGATGGCGTATGCGTTTAAATTTGGCGCGTACATTGATGAGTCGTTCAGATTTACTATTACTAGACGAACCAACCAACCACTTAGACTTGGATGCAATTCTGTGGTTAGAAGATTGGCTTAAAGCCTATGAAGGTACTCTCATCTTAATTTCGCATGATCGCGACTTTTTAGATGCAATTACAGATCATATTCTTCACATTGAAAATCAAGAACTCACGCTTTACACCGGAAACTACTCTACATTTGAAACCACGCGTAGTGAACGTCTTGCCCAGCAGCAACAAGCTTTTGAGAAGCAGCAAGAAACACGTGCTCATCTACAAAAATTTATTGACCGTTTTAAAGCAAAAGCGACTAAAGCTCGTCAGGCACAAAGTCGTATTAAACAACTTGAACGCATGCAGCAACTTGCACCCGCTCACATTGATACGCCGTTTACTTTTAGTTTCCGTGAACCGACCAAAATGAGCTCCCCTTTGCTGACTTTAGACAATGCCAGCATTGGTTATGGTGATAAGCAAATAGCTGCCAAAATCAGATTACAAATTACACCAAACTCACGTATTGGTTTGCTTGGGATGAACGGCGCAGGTAAGTCAACACTAATTAAAAGTTTGGTTGGTGATTTACCGCTCTTGGCAGGCGAACGTAAAGCTTCCGAGCTGCTTAACATTGGTTACTTTGCACAGCACCAAATGGATGCTTTAGATGGCAATGCTAGTCCAATGCTACAGCTTACCCGTATAGCAGATAAACAAATTAGTGAAGCCACCCTACGTTCGTTCTTAGGTAGTTTTGGCTTTAGTGGTGAACGCATGGATACGCCATGTGAAAGCTTTTCTGGTGGAGAACGCGCTCGTTTAGCCCTAGCACTCATTGTATGGCAGCGTCCAAATGTTTTAATTCTCGATGAACCGACAAACCATTTAGATCTTGATATGCGTCATGCGCTGAGCATGGCATTACAAGATTTCGAAGGAGCTGTCGTTCTGGTTTCCCATGAACGCCAACTCATTGCAAGCGTTTGTGACGAGCTTCTTTTAGTACACGGCGGTAAATGTACTGAATTCGAAGGTGATTTACAGGACTATGCTAAATGGCTACGTGAAGCACGCCAGCAACAAATTAATGCTCAGACTGCTGTAGCACAGAATAACTCATCCTCTGCCGCTCCTGCGCCTACCAAAGTTGATAAAGAAGCGCAGCGTAAAGAAGCGGCTCGTCGTCGTGAACAGACTCGACCTATTCGTAAAAATATTGAGAAAGTTGAGTCTCAAATTGAAAAGCTACAACCACAGCTTGCCAAAATTGAAGAGTCCTTGGCAGATACTTCTTTATATGACGCTGCACGTAAGGATGATTTGCTCAAACTTATGAATGAACAGACAGAGCTAAAAGCTAAACTTGAACAATATGAAGAGCAGCTATTAGAACTCATGATGGAATTGGAAGAGATGGAAGCATCTTTTGATTAATCTATTTTCTAAAATAAAAAAGCCGATTTCTTAATCGGCTTTTTTATTGATTAGTAAGGCGTATAAAAAGCCCCTAATTCATTTAAATTGGTATTGATCGGTAAAGGCCAAACATTGCTTGATAGACTGTCAGCGATATATAAATCATAACCACCTCGACTCCCTGTTTGTCCTGCAAGAGACACTACCATGTAACGTTGATCTAAAGGAGCGGGGTCGGAAGTATCATAATTAGTGCTGTTAAATGGCAAACGTGTGGTTTGTTTATTCGCCATATCATAAATATAGACCTGATCATGAGCATTTGTTGGACTGTACCAGCGTACATATAAGAAGCGACTTCCTTGCCACCATATTGGATAATATGAAGCGATATTGGTCAGCTGTGTATCATAGGCACCCGACTGATCAATACTGAAAATTCGAGAATTATTTCCAGCACCTTTCGCATATAAGATTTGGTTAGTATTCACCATTGGATAAGGCATCGACTCTTCTATGTCCCAACCATTTTGCGTGACAGAAGTTATCGTACGATCAGTCATTTTGACGATTTTTAAATCGCCATTTTGTTTAAAAATAATGCGCTGATTATCTATAAATTTAGGATCTTCATCGCGCTTATTATTACTCTGAGTTAAGTTAATAGGTAACTCAGTGCTTCCGACTTTCCAAACATATACATCCCATGCATCGCCATAATGCTGTCCAGAGTTCACTCCCATGAAAGTTAACCATTTTCCATCTGGAGAGAAATGGCCATTCATCATATGGTCAATTTTCCAATTTGTACCCAGTAATGTAGTCTGCTGTGTTGTGAAGTTATACAAATAAAGCTTACTGTCCCATGCGTCATAATCACTATAACGATGAAATACTAATTTTCCGTAAAAGGTTGGGGCTATTGCAGCATGCAGTTGAAATAAACAATTAAAAAAAATGATCCCAATGCATAAGAGTATGTGAGTTTTTTTCAAAATTATATTCTCTTGATATAAATAAAAACTACCACTTAAATGGCAGTTTAAAAGTTCAGTTCTTATCAAAAAAAAAGCTTTGTCTTAAATAAAACAAAGCCTTTTCTTTAATCATCATAAACAATTATCTAAATTTTTTATGATTTTCATTTCGTATTGTGACTAAATTGATTGCTTCAGTTTTGGCTTGATCTAATTGTCCTTGCTCAACCAAAGCAGTTACTTTATCAATCTCGGCAACAAGCTGATCTAAACCGGCTTGATACTCTTTTACCTGTACATTTTCTGAAGGCAAACCTTCGAGTTTATGCGGTAAATATTGCTTAGAAGAAACAGCTGCTTCACGCATTACAACAAGCTGTTGTTTCGCGTTATCAGTATCTTTTGCTTCAGCAAATGCTTTAGTACTCTTAGCTAAAGTTTTCATATTCGTTTCTAGGTCTGCCGCCGAAACAGCAGAACTTCCTAAAATCGCACATGAAATTAACAGACTAGCTAATAATTTCTGACTCATCATTCTCTCCCTAGACTGATTTAGAATCATGTTATGAATTAAGCATCAATATCCGCATTTAAAGCATTCTCTTCGATGAATGCACGACGTGGTTCAACATCATCACCCATTAAACAAGAGAACATACGATCTGCTTCAATCGCATCATCAATGGTCACCTGCAACATATTACGGTTTTCAGGGTCCATTGTTGTTTCCCACAGCTGTTCAGCATTCATCTCTCCAAGACCTTTATAGCGTTGGATCATCATACCGCGGCGAGAATCTTGCAAAATATGTTGCCAAACTTGATGGAAGTTGGCCACTTGAATACGGCGATCACCTTTTTGTAAATAAGCACCATCTTCAAGTAAAGTGAACCAACTCTTCGAGTTTTTCAACAAACGTGCATATTCAGCCGAATTCAATAAAGCTGCATCAAGCAAGTACGCATGTGGCAGGTTATGAACATACACCGTAATACGTGGCCAGTAATGTGCAGATTTTTCACCTTGAGCATTTTCACGCTCAAATGCCTCTAATGAAATCTCCGGACGTAAGCTTGGTTGTAATCTGGTAATGATATCGCGTACCTGATCAGCCCATTGTTGTACATAAGCTTCATCGTGGTTCTGATCGCTCTTGAATGCTTCTACTTCAAGTAAAGCATCCAGTAAACTAGCTGGATAACGTAAAGTTAAGCGCTGTAAGCTCTTTTGTGAAACTTGATAGTCCTGAATCACTTTCGCAAGTGCTTCACCTGTAATTGCAGGAGCTTCAGCATTGGTATGCAAAGATAGCTCATCAATCGCATTTGAGATGAGATACGTTTCTAATGCATCATTATCTTTGATGTATTGTTCTTGTTTACCTTTCTTCAATTTATACAAAGGTGGCTGAGCAATATAAATGTGTCCACGCTCAACCAATTCCGGCATTTGACGGAAGAAGAAGGTTAACAACAAGGTACGGATGTGTGAACCATCGACGTCAGCATCGGTCATGATAATGATTTTATGATAACGAAGCTTATCAGGATTATATTCTTCACGACCAATACCACAGCCAAGTGCAGTGATTAAAGTACCCACTTCCTGACTTGAAATCATTTTGTCAAAGCGTGCACGTTCAACGTTCAGGATTTTCCCTTTCAACGGTAAAATAGCCTGCATCTTACGGTTACGGCCTTGCTTAGCACTACCACCCGCAGAGTCACCCTCGACTAGATATAATTCTGAAAGTGCTGGGTCTTTTTCCTGACAATCTGCCAATTTACCTGGTAAACCAGCAATATCAAGTGCACTCTTACGACGCGTCATTTCACGAGCTTTACGCGCAGCATCACGTGCACGTGCAGCATCAATAATTTTACCGGCAATCGATTTTGCAGCTTGTGGATTTTCAAGTAAGTAAGCAGAGAACTCTTTGTTCATTGCTTGCTCAACCGCTGGTTTTACTTCACTCGATACCAGTTTCTCTTTCGTTTGAGATGAGAATTTCGGATCAGGTACTTTGACCGAAATAATCGCCGTTAAACCTTCACGAGCATCATCACCTGTCACATTGACTTTTTCTTTCTTGAGAATATTTTCATTTTCAAGATATTGGTTAAGACCACGTGTTAAAGCCGCACGGAAACCAGCTAAATGCGTACCACCATCTTTTTGAGGAATATTGTTGGTAAAGCAACGCACATTTTCTTGATAACTTTCGTTCCACTGCAATGCAACTTCTACACCAATACCATTTTCGGTATCTGCAGTGAAATGGAAAATCTCGTTTAGATGAGTTTTGCCTTCGTTAATGTATTTTACAAACTCAGATAAACCACCTTCGTAGTCATATACATGCTCAAGGTTAATACGTTCATCACGTAAAACAATGCGCACGCCCGCGTTTAAAAATGAAAGCTCACGTAAACGACGCGCTAAAATTTCAACGTTAAAAATGGTTTGACTAAAAGTTAGTTCACTTGGCCAAAAACGTACAGTTGTACCACTCTTATCCGTTTCACCAATCACACGTAATGGGTATTGCGGATCACCGTGGTGATATTCTTGTTCGTGCACTTGACCAGCGCGATTAATAATTAAATGCAATTTACTTGAAAGCGCATTTACAACCGAAACACCTACGCCGTGCAAACCACCTGAAACTTTATAGCTGTTGTCGTCAAACTTACCGCCTGCGTGCAAGATCGTAAGAATTACTTCTGCTGCAGAAACCCCTTCTTCAGGGTGAATATCGGTTGGAATACCACGACCATTGTCGGAAACACTTACCGATTCATCTTCGTGAATCGTGACAATAATTTCATCACAATGTCCCGCTAAAGCTTCATCGATTGCGTTATCGACAACTTCGAATACCATATGGTGTAAACCGGTACCGTCGTCTGTATCCCCAATATACATCCCCGGACGTTTACGAACTGCATCTAATCCACGTAATACTTTAATACTAGAGGAATCATAAGCCTTTTCATTGGTTTGTTCTGTTTGAGAGGCTGATTGAGACTCTGAACTCATGGTTTCTCCCTAGCAAATATAGGTTTATTCAAAGATGGGTAACATCAAAAAATTATGGTGAAGCAAGACTAACTTGACCGGATTCAACATTGAATAATTGATATGAAATAGACAGATCATGTAAGTGTTTTTTTACCGATGCATGATCTAAAGTTGTCATAAAAACCTGGCTACCAAGTTGGCTTAATCGTTCAATTAAACGTTGTTGTGCGGTTAAGTCTAATTCTGCTGTCAGATCATCTAATAATACCACAGTTTCCTTATTACTCGCATGCAACATTGCAATTTGTGACAGTTTTAAGGCAATAATCAGCAGTTTTTTCTGACCTCTTGATAAAACAACGTCAGCATGTCCAAACGGGGTTTTCAAGCGCAAATCTGCACGATGTGGACCATATTCGGTATAGCGTCTTTCGATGTCTTTTTGGTGTTGATTCAGCAAGTCTTGCATGAGTCCCTGCTCTGTATGAAAACCCGGACTATATTCCAGTTCAATCTCCAGATCAGGTAATAATTGACTTAAATCATTTTGAAAAAAGACATTCCATTGTTCCACAATACTTAAACGTTGAGAGTGTAAAATTTCTCCATAATCACTCAACATTTTGTTCCACGGCTCTAAATCCGCTAAAGAAATATTACGTCTGGTTTTAAGTAAGGTATTACGCTGTTTTAATGCACGAGAATAATATTGCCAAGCAAAATAAAACTCAGGTTCCACGTGGAACATCAGCCAATCTAAAAGCTGACGGCGAGGTTTTGCCCCATGATCAATAATATCTGTACTTTGTGGGTCAATATGTTGCAAAGGCAGCAGTTTCGCGAGTTGCCCTTGTGTAGCCACCGTATCGCCATTGACCTTCATCAACTGCTCACCAGAGGCTAACTTTTGCATGCCAATTTTTTCAGTTGCGGACTGGGCGAAGACAATCGCATCTTCGGCAGAATATTGAATATAATTTTTGGGTATATGGGTACGGAATGACCGCCCTGTTGCAAGCAAATGGATTGCTTCCAGAATTGAAGTTTTTCCTGAACCGTTAGCGCCATAAAATACATTAAACGGTTGCAACCCTTGGAGTGCAACCGTTTTTAAATTACGCACACGTTCAATATTTAAACGCGTAAGATGCATATGAATTAGCCGAATTATACACGCATTGGCATTACGACATACGTCTGGTCAGGATGTGCCGGATCTTGAACCAATACAGACTGGTTTGCTTCAGTCATGCTCATATTTACATCATCACCATCAAGCACACCTAAAACATCTAGCAAATATTGCGCATTAAACGACATTTCAAGCGGTATGTTTTGGTACTGAATTGCTAAATCTTCAATCGCTTCATCTTGTTCAGGGTTATTTGCACGTAGCTGTAAAGAATCTTGATTAAAATTCAAGAAAACGCCACGTAACTTCTCATTACTCAAAATTGCGACACGTTGTAATGATTGTTTGAACACATCATGGCTAATTAACACATGTTTATCGCCACCACGTGGAATTACACGACGATAATCAGGGAATTTTCCATCAATCAATTTCGTCGTAAAACGAACAGTGATATCGCCCTGCTCTTTGTCACGGCTCGAAGTATTAATCGTGACATTTAACAATTCACGACCGATGAGCAATGTTAATTGTTCATCTTCAATACTGAGTAAACGCTGCAATTCACCCACAGCTTTACGAGGCACAATTGCTTGAACCAATTGAGATGATGTAGAAGAAGCAGTGATTTCACAAAGTGCTAAACGGTGACCATCTGTTGTTACTGCACGTAATTGATTTTCATCAATTTCTAATAAAGTACCAGTTAAATAGAAACGCACATCCTGTACAGCCATAGCAAAAGCTGTTTTTTCAAATAAACGCTTTAACTCACGTTGAGTAACCTGTACTTGTGTACCTTGACTATTTTCAGTGGTTAATAACGGGTAATCTTCTGCCGGTAAAGTACCTAATACAAAACGGCTATTACCAGACTTTAAGATACATCTCTGATCTTCAGTAATTTGTAAATCTATCAATGCAGCTGTAGGCAATGATTTACAAATTTCCATCAACTTACGAGCAGGAACAGTTGTTTCACCTGCTTCAATGCATGCCCCTTCTGTTAAAACAGTACTGGCAACCAGCTCGACTTCTAAATCAGAACCAGTAATGGTGAGTGCCTGAGCATTAGTCTGAATTTTGACGTTTGAAAGAATATTCAATGTATGACGACGTTCTACCGCACCGACAACATGCGATAAAACATTGAGTAAGCTTTCTTTAGCGATTTTCAAACGCACGATTCATTCCTCTAGCAACTTGGAGCAAATATTTCATTTTTTAGCTGTGTACTATGCTGCACTTACGTAGACTTTGCAACAACGTCTTATTATTTCATTAACTCTGAAGTAGACGCAGTAGATTTTTATAATCTTCGTCAAAAATCGGATCTTCCTCTCGAAGACTCACAACTTTTTCACAAGCATGCATCACCGTACTATGGTCACGCCCACCAAAAGCCATTCCAATTTCAGGAAAACTATCACCCGTCAATTCACGAGCAAGACCCATTGCTAACTGACGCGGTCGAGCATAAATACGTGTCCGTTTTGGTCCTACCAATTCTTTTAAAGGAATTCGGAAATATTCACTGACCACACGTTGGATATTTTCTACGCTAATTGTACGTGCACGGATTGCCAATACATCTTTTAAAGATTCACGGACAACATCAAGATCGATCGGCGCACCTTTAAATCGAGAAATTGCAACGACTTTATTGAGTGCCCCTTCAAGTTCCCGGACGTTGGCAACTACTTGTTGTGCAATGAATAATGCACAGTTTCGAGGTAAATCAACGCCGCTATTTTCAGCTTTCTTCAATAAAATTTCGATACGAGTTTCAATATCTGGAGGCTCAACACCTACAGAAAGACCCCAAGAAAAGCGAGATACCAAACGAGGATCCAACTCGGTCAATTCTTTCGGGTACCGATCTGAGGTTAAAATAATTTGTTTTGATTCATCAAGTAAGGCATTGAATGTATAGAAAAACTCAACCAGGCTTGCTTCTTTACCTGCTAAGAGATGAATATCATCAACCAATAGTAAGTCTAAAGAACGGCAATTTTTCTTGAACTCTTCCACTTTGCCTTTTTGCAAAGAACTTACAAAATCCTGAACAAAACTCTCCGAGGTCATATACATCACCCGTGCATTAGGCTTGGCTTGTAATAAAGCATTACCAACTGCCTGCATCAAGTGAGTCTTACCTAAGCCTGTCGGACCATATAAGAATAAAGGGTTGTGCTGTGAAGCACCTAATTGTGTTAACACTTTTCTACATGTTTCAGCAGCCATCTGGTTCGAACGGCCTTCAACAAATAAAGAAAAAGTAAATTGAGGATTTAATAGCTTCTTTTTCGGCGTTTTTGGGTTTACTACACTATTAGTAGTAAGTGTATTGGAAATAGCATCCGGTTCTTTTTTTACTTTAATGCTTTGTTGAGGCGCAGTTTGTAAAGCAGCCGTTGTAGTTGCTGGCTGTTCACTCGATGACAAAATACTACCAGGACGAGAATCAACTAAAATCTCAACCTGACGCACACGCCCTTCTGATAACTGTTCGGCCAATATAGAAATTAATTCTAAATGGTTCTCTTGAATGTAACGCGTCCAATAAGGATTAGGTGCATAAAGACGCAGTATACCTTCTACTTCTTCAGCAACTAATGGGCGAATCCACATCGCAAAGACGTTATCAGAGAGCTCTTGTCGCAAGCGAGTTAAGCAGTCTGTCCACAGCATGTGTATCCCCTATTTCTGCGTTTTTAAATTCAAATAATCTAAAGATTAACCCTTCCTGATGAGAAGGGGTCGCCATTCTAACCAAGTTATCCACATCTGTCATGACGATTTCGTTTGATTTTGTCTAAAAAGAAATCTCTTGTGAATAAATTTAAATTCAAATCGGCTTGTGCATAACTTTTTGCACAACCTGTGGATAAATTAACACATAAACTTATCCACAATCCATAAATATAATAAAAACAGAGTTATCAACACCCCAAATACATGTTTTTTAAATTTAAAAGTGCGAAATCCACAGAAAAAGTCACCCCTAATAAGAATAAATTTAAATTTCTAAATTTGAATTTATTTAATAGGAGGATGATCTTTTGTGGATAACTACAAAATATGAATTTAAATTCAAATGTAGTAAATCAAAACCAAGATGATATCTTGTTTTGTTGATAAATATGTATATAAGGTGTGTATATATTAAAAGTTCTAATAAAAATAGACAATTACTTTGTGTATAACTTTTAAAGCTATATATTGCCCTAAATTATGGAAAGAATAAAAAGAAGTAAAAAGATTAAAAATTTGGGTTAAATACAAAACTTTCTTGGTTTTTCATTGACAGCGTAAACATTGCACAATAAAATCGCGGACCTTTATAGAAAGATCATTTTTGGGAGTTTCAATATGAAACGTACTTTCCAACCATCTGAATTAAAGCGTAAACGCGTTCATGGTTTCCGTGCTCGTATGGCAACTAAAGCTGGTCGTCAAGTATTAGCTCGTCGTCGTGCAAAAGGTCGTCATAGCTTAACTGTTTAATACTGTTACGCTGACCAGACTTGGGTGTGATGACACTTTACAGTTTTAGCACAGACGTGCGAATACGCTGTGCTGCAGATTATAAAAGTGTATTTGATGGTGCGCTTTTTAAAGTGCATCAACCCCATTTTTTATTTCTTGCAAAATTAACCGAACAGCCTAAAAGCCGTTTGGGTATTGTTGTTGCTAAGAAAAAAGTGCGCCGAGCGCATGAAAGAAATCGAATAAAACGTCTTGCTCGTGAGAGCTTTCGTCTACATCAGCCGAATTTTGGATCAGACATAGATGTTGTAGTGATGCCGAAAGTTGGTATAGAAACGATTACGAATGCTGAGCTATATCAACAATTAGATTTTGCTTGGCAAAAATTACAGCGCTTAGCAAAAAAACATTCTAAAGTTGGCACAACCTCGCAGAATTAAGAGATAGCCAATGGTCCGTTTTCTACGTTGGTTGATTCGACTGTATCAAATTGCGATTAGTCCGCTTCTTGGACCCCGTTGTCGTTATATCCCGACTTGTTCCCAATATGCGATAGAAGCATTGCACACTCATGGTGCGATAAAAGGCGTTTGGTTATCTTCTAAACGGATTTGTCGTTGTCATCCGTGGGGAGGATCTGGATATGATCCGGTACCGCCAAAAGCAATTCGTTTTATTTCGTTTCATCAAATAGATTCTCAAACGCATCATGTTGCTGTACCCTTTCGTGATCGTTTACTGAAGCAAAATCTCTCTAACCATTTGGGGTAATAGATATGCAACAATGGGCCAGGTTTGCAATTCTCGGGGCCATGTTTGTCACCGCATATTTGCTCATTTTGGCTTGGCAAAAAGATTATGGAAATGCTGCAACTGCACCGCAACAACAAGCGGCGGCTGTAAGCTCGCATGAAGTATCTGCTGATTTGCCAAATGCTAAAAATGCAACAGTGGCTTCCGATGTGCCACAAGCAAATATTGCGCAGTCACAAACCACAGATGCAACCGCACCTGTGAATCAACAGCTTATTTCAGTACAAACTGACCTTTACCATATTTGGATCAATCCAAAAGGTGGTGATATTGTTCGTATTGAATTACTCTCACACGACAAAAGCAAAGACAGCGATCAACCTTTTGTTATGCTTGAAAATGATGCCAAGCGTACATATGTTGCTCAATCTGGCTTAATTGGTTTGAATGGACCAGATAGTAGTCGTGGTGGTCGTCCATTATATGCTGTTGAAAAGACATCATATACTTTGGCTGATGCTAAGGGTGTACAGGACCAAAAGGGTCAATCTGAAAAAGTTTTAAACGTTCCAATGGTATTTAAAACACCTGAAGGCGTTGAAATTATTAAGACTTTTACCTTTACTCAAGGTCAATATCCAATTGTTGTCAAACATCAAGTCATTAACCGTAGCCAACAAAGCTGGCAAGGTCAGATGTTTGGGCAATTAAAGCGCGATAATTCTGAAGATCCTGGTAAGTCTTCTCAAGGTATTTTCACTCTAGGAACTTTCTTAGGGGGAGCTTGGGGAACACCTGATGCACATTACAATAAGCTTAAATTTGCTAATTTCTCAGAAGAAAAAGTAAATACTGAAGCGAAGGGTGGATGGGTTGCAATTGTTCAGCATTACTTTGTAAGTGCTTGGATTCCTGGAAATCTAAAGCTGACTCAAGCAAATGGTCAGCCTTATGTAGCTAAGCTTGAATCTCGTCAATCTGCTGATCACATGAATATCATTGGTTTTACCTCACCAGTGATTAATGTTCCTGCAGGCACTTCAATGGAAGTGGATGCAAAACTTTATTCAGGTCCAAAAGTACAATCTGAATTAAAAGATTTAGCTGTAGGTTTAAATCAGACTGTTGATTATGGTTGGTTATGGCCAATTGCTAAACTCTTGTTCTTAGGTCTTCAATTCTTCCATAGCATTGTGGGTAACTGGGGATGGTCAATCATCTTGCTTACCATTATGGTGAAGATGATCTTGTGGCCTTTATCTTCAAAAAGTTATCGTTCTATGGCAAAAATGCGTGTGATTGCACCAGAAATGCAACGCATGAAAGAAGAGTTCGGTGAAGACCGTATGCGCTTCTCGCAAGAAATGATGGCTTTATACAAGCGTGAACAAGTAAATCCACTTTCAGGTTGTTTACCATTATTGCTACAAATGCCAATTTTCCTTGCTTTGTACTGGGTACTCATGGAAAGTGTGGAATTACGTCATGCACCATGGTTAGGCTGGATTCAAGACTTGTCAGCAATGGATCCTTGGTTCATCTTGCCGTTAATCATGGGTGCTACCATGTTTGCGCAGCAAATGTTGAACCCACAACCCGCTGATCCAATGCAGGCAAAAGTGTTCCGCATTATGCCGATTATGTTCACGGTATTTATGTTGTTCTTTCCTGCAGGTCTCGTGCTGTACTGGATCGTGAACAACAGTATTACTATTTTACAGCAGTCGTTTATTAATAAGAGCGTTGAAAAAGGTCGTATCAATAAGACTGAATCAGCTTCTTAATCGTTGAACTTTTGCTGAATAAATCCGCTTAAGATGGTAATCTTAGGCGGATTTTTCTTTGGCTGGATTTTAGGTTTTTAGGTGAATAATATGCAAAGTCAAACCACGATTGCCGCAATTGCAACGCCACCAGGGCGTGGTGGTGTGGGCGTGATTCGCCTATCTGGACCTAAGGCTTATGAAATTGCTCAAAAACTGACACAAAAGAACTTGCCAGAAGCGCGTATGGCGGGTTTTCGTAAATTTTATGATGCTGATGGCAGCATTATGGATGAAGGGATTGTTCTATGCTTTCCCAATCCTCACTCGTTTACAGGTGAGGATGTTGTAGAGTTACAAGGTCACGGTGGTCCAGTCATTCAAAATGCCTTGCTGGGACGTCTATTTGAGCTGGGCGCAATCGCTGCAAAAGCTGGCGAATTTTCCATGCGTGCTTTTGAAAATGGCAAGATGGACTTGGTACAAGCGGAAGCTATTGCTGATTTGATTGATGCGACTTCGCAAGCAGCAGCACGCTCTGCAGTTCGTTCTTTACAAGGCGCTTTTTCAACAAAAATTAATACCGTTTTAGAAAAACTGATTCATTTACGCTTACATGTTGAAGCCGCAATTGATTTTCCTGAAGAAGAAATCGATTTCTTGGCAGATGGCAAAATTTTAGCTTTACTTGAAGATGTTCGGCAGTCGGTACATGCCGTTCAAACCTCTGCACGACAAGGTCAATTACTACGTGAAGGTTTACAAGTTGTTATTGCAGGTAAACCAAATGCGGGTAAATCAAGCTTGTTGAATGCGCTAGCTGGTGTTGAGCGTGCAATTGTGACTGATATTGCCGGTACAACTCGTGATGTTTTGCATGAAAAAATTAGCTTAAATGGCCTACCAATCACCTTAACAGACACAGCTGGCCTACGTGAAACAGGAGATATCGTTGAAAAAGAAGGGATTCGTAGAGCAATCAAAGAAATTGAACAAGCTGATTTGTTATTGCTGGTTTATGATTTAAATCAAGGTGATGACCCATTAAAACTTGCTCAAGAATATTTTGCTGAACACATTGAACCACGTCGTTTAATGTTAATTGGTAATAAATGCGATTTAACTGGTCAATTAGCTGAAATAGGCGATTATCAAGGGTTCCGTCATATTACAGTTTCAGCGAAACAAGAGATGGGCGTACAAGGCCTCGTAGATGCGATTACAGCGCATGCAGGCTTTCACCCTGAGGAAGATACATTTATTGCGAGAACACGTCATTTAGACGCAATGAAGCGCACACAGCTCTATCTTTCAGAAGCACGCGAGCAACTCGTTGTATTTAACGCAGGTGAACTGGTTGCTGAATCACTACGTCTTGCTCAAAATGCTTTAGGTGAAATTACTGGCGACTTTAGTGCCGATGACCTTTTAGGCAAAATCTTTGGTTCATTTTGTATTGGAAAATAATTAAAAAAACTCTGAATGATGCACTTAGCTGTGTCATTCAGTCATTTTGTTAACCGTATCTTTTTAAAACCTTTAAAAACTCATCTAATTCATTCTGATCGACTTTTGCTTCTTTGAGCACGTGGTGGTGTAAGTGCTGTTCCATTAATTCACTCATCAGGCCATTTATTGCCCCTTTAATTGCAGCAACTTGTTGAAGTATTTCTATGCATGAAATATCTGGTTGCTCAACAGCATGCTCAATACTATTGATTTGCCCTTTTAGTCGTTTTACACGATTAACTATTTTTTTATCCTGACCGATGTGACTCATCTGTATTCTCTTGTATAATTTAATATACTGGTAGGGAGTATATTGGGTTTAAATTTTATGCAGGAACATAGTGTATCACGTCATCATCAACATCAGTTTGATGAAGGAAATCCACTTGCGCAAAAACGTATTTTGATTGCAACAATTTTAACGGCATCCATGATGGTGTTAGAAATATTCGGTGGATGGTTTTTTAATTCAATGGCGCTTCTGGCTGATGGTTGGCATATGAGCTCACATATGTTGGCACTCGGTTTAGCCTATTTTGCTTATCGTGCGGCTCGTCATTACTCCAAAGATCGTCGATTTAGTTTTGGAACTTGGAAAATCGAGATTTTAGCGGGCTATAGCAGTGCAATTTTGCTGATGGTTGTCGCTATTTTTATGGCATTTCAGTCGATACAACGTTTATTTAATCCAGTTGAGATTTTTTATAATGAAGCGATTCCTATTGCAATTTTAGGTCTGGTCATTAACTTGATTTGTGCATGGTTACTTCACGATGATGGGCACCATCACCATCACCATCACCATCATGACCATGGGCATTATCACCATGATTTAAATCAAAAAGCTGCTTTTTTACATGTGGTTGCAGATGCAGTAACTTCTGTTTTTGCAATTGTTGCGCTTTTCGCAGGTAAATATTTCGGATGGGATTTTTTAGATGCACTTTTAGGGATTTTAGGTGCTATTTTGGTTGCAAAATGGTCTCTTAGCTTAATGAAAGAGACAGGGAAAACCCTTCTAGATGCAGAAATGGATCATCCAGTGGTGGAAGAAATTCGCGAAGTAATTGCTGAATTCCCTAAGAACCTTGAAATTACGGATCTTCATGTTTGGAAAGTCGCCAAAGGTAAGTTTTCTTGTATTTTGGCCCTAGAGACTGATGATATTTCTTTAAATGCAGACCAGATTCGTCATGCTTTATCGATTCATGAGGAAATTGTGCATATATCAGTAGAAATTAATATTCTAAAACCTACTTATGTTCCACGTGAAACATTGGCATAAATGAGTGGCAGTTTGGTTATAACTCGGTAATCAATTCAGCTTTTGAAAACAGAACTGATTAAAATGATCTCCTCTCCTACCTAGAGTCGGTTTTATGCTTAAAAAATTAGGAATATTGGCGTTATTTAGCTTAACTGCAACTATGAGTTTCGCTAATGTAGATACTGTTAGGGAAAATATTAAAAAACAATATCCTAATTTGAAAATTAGTAATATTCAGAAAACCGAAATGCTTGGGCTATATAGCGCTAATCTCGATCAGCAAATCATCTATGTGGGTGAAGATGGGCAGCATATGTTTGTAGGTTCTATGATTAGATTAAAAGACCAGAAGAACTTAACCAAAGATTTGGTGTTAGGACAAAACTCAATTGATTGGAAACAGCTGCCTTTAAAAGATGCCATTAAAACAGTCAAAGGTAATGGACAGCATGTTTTAGCCGTTTTTTCTGATCCAAACTGTCCTTATTGCAAGCAGCTTGAACCTGAACTCGATAAGCTTAAAGACGTAACTATTTATACCTTTATCTATCCTTTAAAGCCTCAGTCTATTGTGGTTTCTAGACAGGTTTGGTGTGCACCGAATCAATCTTACTCATGGAAAAAACTGATTCAGCAAGGGGTTAAACCAATAGCTGCGAGCTGTGTAAACCCAATTGACCGTAATTTGGAATTAGGAAAAAAACTAGGTTTTAATGGCACTCCTACCTTAATTTTTGCAAATGGTTTTAAGCTGGTGGGCGCACGCTCTGCTGAAGAAATTCAGGCAGTTTGGAAAGAGTTAGGCCTTTAAAATAAATTAAAAAAAGCACCCCAAGGTGCTTTTTTTATAAATGAATTAAAGTTTAGCTTTTTCGTGCAATCAAATTGTAGATAAACAAAATAACGATGGCACCAATCACGGATGCGATGAAGCCCGCAGCTGAGTTTTCGCCATAAAGTCCAAGTAAACGACCACCATAAGTGGCTAAAAGTGAACCTGCAATACCAATCAAGGTAGTTACGATGAAACCTGCTTTATCATCCCCTGGATGCAAAGCGCGAGCGATTAAGCCAGCAAAGAAACCAACCACAATAGCAACAATAAGTGACCACATATTTGTTCTCCAGTTGTTTTTTTGATGAAGTTAATGATTTTGCTTCATATTCTATCGTGCGGTAGAGCTGTCTATTTTGTCTGTAGCAGATTGCGACTTTTTGTGTCTTTTTTGTTCAAAGCTAAGGTTTTATATAAAAAAATAGCACCTTATGGTGCCATTTTTATGAAATTTATAAACCAATTTCACCAATAAAAGGTAAGTGGCGATATTTTTGGTCGTAGTCTAGGCCATAGCCCACAATGAATCTGTCTTCTACTTCAAAACCTAAAAATTTAACTTCGAGATCAATTTCACGGCGAGATGGTTTACTCACTAAAGTGCAAAGTTGAATCGAATTTGGCTCACGAGTTTGCAACATTTCAACTACTTTGCTTAAGGTATTGCCAGAGTCGATAATATCTTCAACAACCAGTACATCCTTACCGCGTATTTCACCGTCAAGATCTTTTAAGATTTTAACATCTCGACTTGAAGTCGTACCACCGCCGTAGCTAGACACTGTCATGAAGTCGAGTTCATGCGGTTTGGTAATGGTACGGCACAAGTCTGCCATGAAAATAACAGAACCACGAAGTAGTCCAATAAGGACTAATTCTTTATCACTATTTGCATAGTGAGCGTTAATTTGCTCGCCGAGCTCTTTGACTTTTGCTTGAATTTCTTCGGTTGAAATCATGATGCTCATTGCAACAGTCATGGCAGATTCCTACAAGATATAAAAGAAAAAATAAAAAAGGTGTTGACCTGCAACACCTCGAAAATCTGAGTTAATGGTAAAATTTTAAAGCAAAATGACGTTTCATGCACCCTTTGATGGCTTTGAAATTTTATCATTTTGCGGATTATGTCGATCACGCTTTAACACAACAGCACATATTCCAAATAATAACAAAAACTTAACCACCCGATTTTTATTGGGCTGTTTCTTTTTGATAAGCACGTTTTCCATAAATATAAGTCGCCTCAATATTACGGTCATCACCTAAAGTGAATAAAGCAAACAGCGAATCTTCAACAGATTTGGATTTAGACTGGCGCAGTTGCTGTAATGCGGTCGGCTTAAGATTCAATACAACAAAGTCTGCTTCTTTACCGACATTGAAGTTGCCTAACTGATCTTGTAAATCAAGCGCTTTTGCTCCACCTAAAGTTGCATGATAGAGCGCTTCATAAGCTGAAAGTTTGTCGCCTTGTAACTGCTGTACCTTATAAGCCTCGTTAACGGTTTGCAGTAAACTAAACGATGTACCGGCACCGATATCTGTACCCAAGCCCACTTTTACTTGTTTTTCCCATGTTTTTTTCAATGGGAATAAACCACTGCCTAAGAACAAGTTTGAAGTTGGGCAAAATGCGATAGCAGATTGCGTATCATGCATGCATTGCCATTCTTCATCTTCTAAGTGAACGCAATGCGCGAATACAGAACGCTTACCAGTCAGGCCATAATGTTGATAAACATCTAAATAGCCTGCTTGTTCAGGAAATAAAGATTTTACCCAAGCAATTTCATCTTTGTTTTCACTTAAATGCGTATGTACGTAAACATCCGGAAATTCTTGTTTTAACTGCCCTGCTCTTTCTAATTGCTCAGGTGTAGAGGTCGGTGCAAAACGTGGCGTAATCGCATACAGAGCACGGCCTTTACCATGCCATTTTTCAATGAGTGTTTTGGTGTCGCTGTAAGCCGTTTCTGGTGTGTCACACAGCGCTTCAGGGGCATTGCGGTCCATGAGTACCTTACCGGCAATTAAACGCATCTGAACGTGTTCTGCGGCTTCAAATAAGGCATCAACAGATTCCGGATGGACTGTACAGAAAACCAGTGCTGTGGTTGTACCATGTTTTAAGAGTTCTTGAACAAAGAACTGGGCAATTTCACTTGCATATGCTTTGTCCTGAAACTGGATTTCAGTTGGGAATGTATAAGTATTGAGCCAGCTTAAAAGTTGTTCGCCGTATGCTCCCACCATTTCAGTTTGTGGGAAGTGAATATGGGTATCAATAAAGCCAGGTACAATCAATTGTTCTGGATAATGTTGAACCTCAACTCCAGCCGGTAGATGCGCTTGAGCGTCTTTCCATGCTCCAAACCATTTGATTTTTCCATGTTCACTAATCAATACACCATCTTCCAAATAACGTACTTGATTTGGAATATCAGTTGGCTCAGAGACAGTTTGTTGAATATCTAAAAAACGACCACGCACAACGGTGGTATTTGCAATCGATGACATGGAAAGCCTATATATTTTCACTTTTTTCGGTTGATTGTACCCCAGTTAGCCAAGATTTAAACGGTATAACGTTTACTTAGTCCCCATTCAGCCAAAATCCGTCGATAAGTCGTTGATGAACGGTCTGCTTCAAAATGTGCTTCCATCATTAAATCAAGCGGTAGTTCTTCTGGCTTTTGTGATTCGATCATGTCTTGATCTTCGGCAAAAATTTGAGCATTAAATGCGTATACCTTTTCTAAATCACCTGTCTGATCAAAGTTACGGGTGAGTGGAACGAATAAACGGGTTTTATTGCTCGAAATAGGACAGCAGGCATTTAAAATTTTTAAGACCCCGCCTTCTGGAAAATCGACTGTAAGCACGGCTGAAAAAGGTGGATAGACATCAAAGGTGCGCTTCCATAAAAAGCCTTCTGGTTCGAGATGCTTTAGCTCATGCGGATAGTTACTGACATTGCTGATATAGACCGTTTTTAAGCCATATTCAGTACGTTCAGTGTGATATTTAGGGACGACGGGATTATCACGGCTCGCAAAGGCGTTGTGATGTACCCAAGCAAAATGAGCGACATCAATAAACCCTTCAAGTTGACGTCCACTAGAGCCGCCAATATTCACAAAAGGCGGTAAAATCGCTTGATGCTCTGCATGGTCCCAAGTATCTAATACAGGAATATTGGCTTGAGTAATATCACGACCATGAATACTGGTCCAAATGAGGCCGTATCTTTGCACAACTGGAAATTTGGTCAGAGAAAAACGATCAGAAATTTTGGTTAACTCGGGTTGAGCTGGTATTTGAATACATTTGCCTTCGGTGTTATAGCGTAGACCATGATAAGGACACACAATGTCATCACCATCGACCCAACCTTTGGTTAAAGGAACACCGCGATGAGGACAAATGTCTCGGACCAGATGAATTTCACCACTTTCTGTTTTATAAAGTGCCATGTTGACGTCTAGTAGCGTGACGAGTTGAGGCGCGGTAGAGACATCTTGAATACGGGCAACTGGATACCAATGACTTGATAAAATTTCCCAATCTTTTGCATCAAAACTGCTGTTACATGGCATGGCAAGTGGCGTTAAAGTTGGAATAGCATTCATAGCATCACTCCTTAAAAAAATCAGGGCTCTCGCGAGCCCTTAAAATCTAGGCTTTTTTCTTTTTAGGAGATGCAAAGAACTTGCCAATATCACTTTTTAATTTTGAAAATGAGAATAATGTTTTTAAAATTCATGAGATTAAATTATTATATTTTTGAATTTTTGTTCTAATTTAGCTTTAAAAATAAATATTCATTATTTGTTATATATCTAAAATGCACTGTTTGATTGCGGACCAAGCATAATAAAAAAGCACTTTTAAAGTGCTTTTTTATAAATCTCTATGCGTTTTTACTCGACAAAATAATGTGCTGCAAAGTGAGCATCATTACCGATAATGTCATAACAATCTTCACGAATAGACATGCCAGCGCATTGATGTCCAACCATCCATAAACCGAGTGTAGGTAGTTGTCCTGAAAATAATGGGGTATCTACCCATTTTTGTACAACATATCCGTATTTGTCATAGTCATCAAAATGAAAGCTACCAGAAGCTGAGCCTTGATCGTGACCATCTTGTAAAATTCGAATATTGGCCCCTTCCCTTGCCAAAATCGGCTTTTTCACCCATTTGCCAGACAAAATTTGTTGCGGGTCATAGGTATGGGTTTCTACCAACAATGGATGGTTTGGATAACGCTTCCAAAGCTCAACCAAAATCGCTTTATTTGAAAGTAACATTTTCCAGCAGGGTTCAATCCACTGTGTTTGTGGGTGAATATATTGAGAAAACGCTTCCTCCCAAATCCATTCCCATGGATAGAGCTTAAATATGTTTTGAATGGGGCGATTATGAAGATCAACAAAATCTTGTCCATTCCAGCCTATGTTTTCCATAGAAAGCTCGGAAACTTGTAGATGAGCTTGATAAGCCGTATCCATCAAGTACTCTAAATTACCCCAGTCCTCCCTTCCGGCTTCCTGACAGGCAGCAAAATGTACATGGCTACCACGCGGTAAAATTGTCTTCCAGCGTTTAATCAGGTCTTCATGAATACTGTTGAATTGATCTCGGTTTGCAATGCCTGAGACCTGTTCTATCCACAGCCACTGCGCGACAGAAGCTTCGAGTAAGCCAGTCGGTGTGTCTGCGTTATATTCCAGCATTTTGATATTTCGCCCATCGTAAGCGAAATCAAAGCGACCATAGAGCATGGGTGCATTTTGTTTCCACGAATGTTCAATGTGGCTTATGGCTGTTTCTGGAATTTGAAAATAAGCTGGATAGTCCCCGCGTTGAATGAGATCTCCTACTACCGATAAACACATCTGATGTAGTTCATTTGCCGCATCTTCCAGTTGTTCAATCTGTTTAAGGGTAAACTCATACGCAACCCCTTCTGACCAGTAAATTGAGCCATCAAGAGAAGGTAAATTAAAATAATCGAAACCAATATTTTGATGCTCCACTTGCCAGTCTGGGCGCGGAGTAAATATTTTTCTTTTCATATTAAGTGAATGCCTAAAGACTTAGCCGCCAAAAGAAAAACCGCTACGGCCAAAACCACCACGAATTGGGGATGAAGAAGAAGCGCTTTTCGCCGTACTTGAAATAATGGGGCGACCTACACTCAAATTGCTATAAGGGTGTAATGTATTTCCGCGAAAAGAAACTTCCCGATTATTTTGATAATACGCAGGCCCTAAATAGCGACCACCAACATAGCTAGAACCATGTCCACTGGAGCTATTTTCTTCTTCACAGGTTTGGGTATTCCAGTCGCGAGCACAGTCATATTGATTGTTATATACGTCTTGTACTAAAGGACCATCATTATGGCTACATGCCGTGAGTAATAGCGGAACAACGACGAGATTAATTTTTTTAGAACGCATGAGATTCCACACATTTTAATAAGTATATTCGGCATAAAATACCGAATAGCTGTTATCTATTATGTTTCTGATTAGGAAAGATAAATTTTAGGTTGGCATATGATATTAATCTGTTTTTTTAAAGTACAGTCTCTTTTGAAGATTTAGATGACAAGGCATCTCATATGTAGATGCCTTGTTGTGATGAATTAAGACTGCAATTGCTTTTTGTTGTGTCGTAAAGAGAGGTAAGCAGTGATTGCTAACACTATTACGATAAAGCTTAATGAGATCCAGATTGGCATGTGGAATACATCAAGCAATAACATTTTTGCACCAATGAACAATAAGATGATGCCTAAGCCATATGGCAAATAATGCAATTTAGTCGCAGCGCCAGCAAGTAAGAAGAACATTGCACGTAAACCTAAAATTGCCATTAGGTTTGCTGTTAAAACAATAAATGGATCGCTCGTTACCGCGAAAATAGCAGGAATAGAGTCTACTGCGAAAATCACATCTGAAGCTTCAACCAAAATCAATACTAAAAATAACGGCGTTGCCCACAATAAACCGTTTTGACGTACAAAGAATTTGTCGCCTTCAAGCTGTGGAGTAATACGCATATGGTTACGTAACCATTTTAAAATTTTGATGTCTTCGATATTAGTTTCTTCTTCTTGACCTTTTAAGAACTTGAAACCTGTATATACCAAGAACGCACCGAAAATATAAAGCACCCAAGAGAACTCTTGAACGAACCATGCACCAATAAAAATAAAGAGGGTACGCAGTACAATTGCGCCTAATACGCCGTAGAGCAAAATTTTACGTTGCAGCGCAGCTGGTATAGCAAAAGCCGCAAAAATCATTAACCAGACGAAAACGTTGTCAATTGCGAGGGACTTTTCAAGTAGGTAACCTGCAAAGTATTCCATGGTTTTTTGGTTTGCTAAGGTCACCCCAACTGTTTGTTGTAGGTAAAGCCATAAACCACCACCAAATAAAGCCGCGACGCTTACCCACGCCACACTCCAGTAAGCAGCTTGCTTAATTGAGACATCCTGTCCTTGCTTTTGCTTAAAGCCTAAAAAGTCAATTAAGAGCATCACAATGACAATGCCAAAGAATGCTATATACAGCCATAAATTGCCGATTGTTTCCATAAATCCTCCATACATCCGGCAATTGGGCATAAAAAAACCTCGACCAGTTGCCAGATGAATTAAACATCTGTATCAACATGATCAAGGTCTTGCCTACATCATGAATTTCACGATGCTCAGATACCGACTTTTTAATAAAAGTGTATTGACGATATCTGACACATAACATTGCTGTTATGTTTGGAGGAGGCTACTCCCCTTGTCAAACTAAATTCTGTATTGGATAAAACATATCCAAGTTCACATAGAATGGCAGATTTTTTTGTATTACGCAACTGAACTTAATGTGGTGGTTTTAATGCAAAAAATCTCTAGGTTATTTAATCAAACCGCGGTCTAAAAGCGGTTTGCATATAATTTGGTAAAGATGAATAAAGAATGCCGTTAAAGGCGTACCATAAATGTTCCAGAAGTAATAACCCGCTACATTGACCAGTAGCGCGACAATAAAAGCGCCTAACATGTCTAAAGGGAAATGCACACCTAAATAAACACGTGACCACGCCACTACAAATGACAAAAATAAAAGAATAATTCCAATCATTTTGCGCTGAGCAAACAAATAAGACAGAGCGATGGTGCTAAAAATCAGCATATGATTACTTGGAAAAGATGCTGTTGGCGCATGTTCAATAAAAGTTGTACCCACCCCCATCACAAATGGCCTTGGGTGGTGGTAAAACAGCGAAATAATGTAGCCCACTAAAAGCGATACGCAGGTTAAAAAAACAGATTTAATGACCCTATTTTTTAAATCTTGATCGCCATAAAACCATAAGAATGTAAGGATAAATAAAAGAATATAGAGGAGATCATTAGCAAAGAAGATAGCAAGACGAATGATAAATTGACTCGCATCCTGAGCCCCATTAATTACATGGAATAAGCTAAGGTTGAGTGTTTCTAAAGACATTCATATTCCAAACAAGAACAAAAACGTGAGCTATGATAAAGAATTAAGCTTAAGGTCTTGATAAAGAATTGTCACAAAAGTGAAATATAGTTCGTTGATGGGTAAAGTTTAAACAACAGGTCTAGATAATTTTTAATGCGTGATCTGGGCGTTGAGATTAAAGTGTTAACGTGTCGGCACTTTATACGAGAACGTTATTTCATGACTACTCAAGAAAAACAGAAAAAATTAAGTTTGAGGCCCCTATCTCCAAGAGATCCAAAACAACCACATAGAGCAGCGACTCCCCTCGAATTATTGTTCGATTTAATTTTTGTGGTCGCAATTGCAACAGCTGGTCAGCAGTTACACCACGCGATTATTGAAAATCACCTCTGGCATGCACTGCCAAGCTACCTGATGGTATTTTTTGCGCTGTGGTGGGCATGGATGAATTTTTCATGGTTTGCCTCAGCATATGACAATGATGATGCGTTGTATCGCTGCCTTACCTTTGTGCAGATTATAGGTTCATTGGTCATGGCTGCGGGTATTCCTGATGTGTTTCACAGTCAGGATTTTGACATCATAATTGTGGGCTATGTGATTATGCGCTTAGCGTTGGTTACCCAGTGGTTGAGAGCCGCAAAACATGACCCTGAACGACGAATTACGGCTTATCGCTATGCAATAGGCATTGTATTAGTTCAGGTAGGTTGGTTAGTTGCTAATTTCGCGCACATACTTTCTATCCCCATTTTTTTATTTTTAGTAGTGATGGAGCTATTTATTCCCATCTATGCAGAGAAATATTCTCCAACGCCGTGGCACCCTCATCATATTGTAGAGCGCTATGCCCTACTCACAATTATTGTGTTGGGTGAGTCGATTGTCGGTAGTTTTAATGCAATACGTGATGCCTTAGCAGCTCAGTCCATGAATATCCCTGCTGTATTCTTGATGATTGGTGGATTAATGCTGATGTTTGCCATGTGGTGGGCTTATTTTGACCGTAGTGAACAACACCATCATGTTAAAGGTGTACGCCCTTTCGTTTGGGGATACGGCCATTATTTTGTTTTTGTCAGTATCGCTGCGGTAGGTGCGGCGCTTGCTGCTGCTGTGGATGTCACAACCCATCATGCGCATATCTCTGATTTATATATGGGAATAGTCGTTGCGTTTAGTGTGGTGCTCTATACCACCTGTATTTGGATACTTTACGAGTTCCAATGCTTATCTGGAATCACGAAATGGTTTTACCCGATCACAGCACTGATTATTTTATGTATTCCGTTTATTTGTAATAACGTGGGATATAGCGTTTTTGCGATGGGCATTGTCTATAGTTTACGTTTAATCGTTTCTAATAAATTTTTGGATAATATAGAACCAGAAAAGGTTTAAAAACAGAAAAATAAAAAACGGGTTTCAATTTGAAACCCGTTTTTTATTGAATCATCTAAAGCGGAAGTTAAGCAGCTTTCGTTTTTAATGCGCTCATTAATTTTTGATGTAAGCCACCAAAACCACCGTTAGACATAATCACAACAGCATCGCCCTCACCTGCTTCGTTGACAATACGTTCAATAATTTCGTCAAGTGAACGACTGACTTGAGCACGGTTAGAAGCAGCTTCAATCACAGGTTGTAAATCCCAATCTAAACCTTCTGGCTGATACCAGATAACGTCATCTGCTAAACGCGCTGAATGTGCTAAGCCATCTTTATGACTGCCCATACGCATAGTATTTGAACGTGGTTCAATAATGGCCCATAAACGGCGTTCACCTAAGCGCTTACGCGCACCATCTAAAGTGGTGTCAATTGCTGTTGGGTGGTGAGCAAAGTCATCATAAACCTCAATGCCGTTGACTGTGCCGAGTAACTCCATACGGCGTTTTACACCGCCAAAGTTAGACAAAGCTTCACAAGCTTGTTCAAGCGTAACACCTACATGTTGAGCAGCTGCAATCGTTGCCAAAGCATTCGCTACGCTATGTTGCCCTGTCATGCTCCACTTTACTTCGCCAACCACATTGCCATTTTCAAGTACTTTAAAATGGCTACCGTCAATTGAGATTAATTCAGCCGATAAAGCAGCTTTTTCATTTGCTTCTAGACTGGTACGAATTACGGGTGTCCAGCAGCCCATTTCAAGTACTTCATCAATATGAGTTTCAGTAATTGGCGCAATAATACGACCTTCACTTGGAATGGTACGAACAAGATGATGAAACTGCTTTTGAATTACTGCTAAATCATCAAAAATATCAGCATGGTCGAATTCAAGATTGTTTAAAATCGCCGTTTTCGGATGGTAATGAACAAACTTAGAACGTTTATCAAAGAAAGCAGAGTCATATTCATCGGCTTCAACACAGAAATATTTGCCACCACCTAAACGAGCACTTTCACTAAAACCAAGTGGAACACCACCAATTAAAAATCCTGGATTTAATCCCGCCTGATCAAGTACCCAAGCCAACATAGTCGTTGTGGTTGTTTTTCCGTGAGTACCCGCTACACCAAGCACGTGTTTACCTTGTAAAACATGATCGGCAAGGAATTGTGGACCAGAAATATAAGGCAAGCCCTCGTTCAGCATATATTCGACGGCATCAATACCACGTTTCATGGCATTTCCGACAATAACCAAGTCCGGATGAGGCTGTAAATGACTACGGTCGTAGCCTTGCATGAGTGTAATGCCTGCGTTTTCTAACTGGGTAGACATTGGTGGGTAAACATTTAAATCGGAACCAGTTACCTTATGTCCTAAATCACGAGCTAAAAGTGCTAAAGAGCCCATAAAAGTGCCACAAATACCCAAGATATGCAGATGCATTGCTCGCCTTCTCCACTGCTTTTGTACACACCATTAATATGAATTGCTGTGTGTGCATTATTGATAAATTTGCCAGCAACGATAGCAAGGCTAAACTCGAAAAGATAGTCAAAAATCGTTGTTGTTCTATGTGTTTGAGGCCCTAATAAAACTACAGCTTTATTTTTTGGATTTAAGCTGAATTACAGTTTTATCTTTTATAATATTTTTGATCCATATTAATTCTTAAATCATCGTGATGATGAAGGATGTGCCTTTGAGCCCAACGGTTTTAGCTTTTGCTTTCTTAATTATCTCTAATTGCTTTATGACGCTCGCATGGTACGGGCATCTCAAATTTTTACACCATGCTCCCATTTGGCAAGCAATCCTATTCGGTTGGATTATTGCCTTACTTGAATACAGTTTTATGATTCCTGCTACTCGTATGCTGAGTGCACAAGGTTGGTTACTCGGTGAAATGAAGATCACTCAGGAAGTGGTCACGCTGGTTGTGTTTGTACCATTTATGATTTTCTTATTTAAACAGCCATTTAAACTCGATTATTTATGGGCGATGTTATGTCTATTTGGTTGTGTTTATTTCGTATTTAGAAGCCAATAAGCTGTAAGAGCTTGTAGAGAATCAATTATTTAATACAAGCTCTTACTCTTCCAGATCTTTGATGATCTTGCAGGATGTTTAAATAATATGAATAAAATTGGAGAAAGTGTCACCGTTAAACCATGACAATTTTTTTTATGGGAATAAAAATATTCGCAGAGCTGATCAGTTAAATTTTCGTGAGATGAAAAATCAGTCTATAATAATGGGCTTCCGAACCATTTAAAACTTGGCTCTCGTCGAGATTTATCTTCTTTTACTTTTGTCTCTGGAACATTAGCAATGAATGCGGCCGCAGCACAAGACGCTCAACCTCTCGTTGGAATTATTATGGGTTCTCAATCTGATTGGGCAACTCTCGAAAACACAGCCAATATGCTTAAACAGCTTGGTGTCCCATTTGAAGCGGAAGTGGTATCTGCTCATCGTACTCCAGATCGTTTATTTGAATACGCAGAAACTGCGCGTGATCGCGGTATTCAAGTGATTATCGCCGGTGCAGGTGGTGCAGCGCATTTACCTGGAATGTGTGCCGCAAAAACTGATTTACCTGTTTTAGGTGTACCAGTTAAATCATCAATTTTAAATGGCGTAGATTCTTTGCTTTCAATCGTACAAATGCCAGCAGGTATTGCAGTGGGTACTTTGGCGATTGGTCCGGCTGGTGCGACGAATGCAGCAATTATGGCTGCACAAATCTTAGGTTTAACACGTCCTGAAATCGCAAAAAATGTTGCTGATTTCCGTGCTGCGCAAACTGATAAAGTTGCAAGCAAAAATATTCCGGGTCAGGTGTAAGAGGCTGAGATGGATAAAACTATCGGTATTTTTGGTGGTGGGCAACTGGGCCGGATGATGGCTCAAGCAGCGTTACCATTAAATATTCAATGTACTTTTTTTGAAGCAAATACAGATTGTCCAGCAGGTGTTTTAGGCCAAGTTTTTTCTAGCCAAGATGAGCAAGGCTTAAAGCAGTTTATTGAAAGTGCGGATGTTTTCAGTCTTGAATTTGAAAATACACCAGTTGAAGACGTTGATGTTTTGACACAAACTAAAGTATTGCACCCTCCCCGTATTGCTTTAGCAACTGCGCAAAATCGTTTGTCCGAAAAAGCATTGTTTGATGAACTTGCGATTCCTGTTGCGCCGTATCGTGCAGTAGATAGTCTAGAAAGCTTGAAAAAGGCTGTTGCTGAGCTTGGTTTGCCGATTGTACTTAAGACTGCAACTGGCGGATATGATGGCAAAGGCCAGTTTGTACTTCGTTCAGAAGATCAGATTGATACTGCTTGGGCTGAACTTGGTCCTGCAAAAAGTCTGGTTGCTGAAAGCTTTGTTAAATTCTCTCGCGAAGTTTCAATTATTGCAGTGCGCGGTCAAAATGGTGAAGTAAAAACTTGGCCATTGGCTGAAAACCATCATCACAACGGTATTTTATCGCACTCAATTGTACCTGCGCCGAACAGTGAAGCTTTACAGCCTGTAGCTCAAGACTACATTACTCGTTTGTTGAATCATCTCAACTATGTAGGCGTGCTAACTCTAGAATTGTTTGTGACTGAACAAGGTTTATGTGCAAATGAGATGGCACCACGTGTGCATAACTCAGGCCACTGGTCAATTGAAGGCGCTGTTTGTTCACAGTTTGAAAACCATATTCGAGCTGTTGCAGGTTTACCACTAGGCTCAACAGAAGTTATTCGACCAACGGTTATGATCAATATTATTGGTCAACATCCTAAAACTGAAGATGTGCTTGCCTTAAATGGTGCTCATCTCCATCTTTATAATAAGTCAGAACGTGCTGGCCGAAAATTAGGTCATATCACTTTAATGCCTGTGGATAGTAATGAATTGACGACTTTATGCCGTCAATTGGCAAAAATTTTGCCAGAACCACTCGCTTTAACAGCAGATATGAACCTCTAAAATATTTTTAATTCAAAAAAAGCGATCTTCGGATCGCTTTTTTTGTCTTTTAAATTTAAAAATAAGAGAGATCACATATTTTTGTGCTGTGGATAACTTTAATTGGAACTTTTGAATTTAAAAAACTACTATAATTTGAATTTAAAACCTAAAATAGCTGCCATGGTGTTTTTGAATTTAAAAATAGTTATCCACAAAAGTGTTTTTTAAATTTAAATGAGAAGGTTGGGTGGGTTTTAAATTCAAAAATTAGTTGTCTATTGATAGGGTATTTTGAATTTAAAATTTTGGGCTGATTTTAAATTTAAAAGTGCGGATTGCTGTGATGGTGTTGGGCCTTAATATTTAATAAATAATAAGAGAATATGGAATAGCATTAAGAAATAGAAACTTTTTGCCGTATTGTGGATAAAGTTATCCACAAAAAAGAAATATTTATGGTTTAAATTTAAAGAAGTACTTTTGAATTTAAACTTGAGACTATTTTTTGAATTCAAAACTTATAATTTGGATTAAGAAATTTTTAAATTTAAAAATAAAGTAGAAAATTTGAATTTAAAACATGGGGAATGAATTTAAAGTAGAGATTATGAATTCAAATTTACGTTTTCTCTCTGAAATTTTGGACTCATAATGGTATGGTACTTACAAATTTAAATTTAAAAATTGAACTAGGATAATATGCGACGTTTTTCTTGTATTGTTGGCTCTGTATTTTTGGCGATGACTCAGGCTCAAGCAGAGCTCGTAATTAATGGTTCTACAATATCTAGTAGTGCTACTGTTCCTGTAGTGACGAGCGAAGATTATACGCCTAATAATAATTTCCAAAGCTGTTTGGCAAATTTACGTTCTCAAGCCATTGCTGCTGGTGTGTCTGGTACGACTTATGACCGATATACCCAAAATTTAACTCCAGATTATTCCGTTATTGATAAATTAAATTATCAACCAGAATTTTCGACGCCTATTTGGGATTATCTTTCTGGTCTAGTCGATGAAGAGCGAGTTGAGCTTGGAAAACAAAAACTGGCGCAACATCGCAATGTTTTAAACCGCGCGTCTCAAGTCTACGGTGTTCCACCGGAAACAATTGTAGCAGTGTGGGGTGTGGAAAGTAATTTTGGTGATATTTCTGGAAAATATCCTTTATTACAAGCACTCGGAACTTTAAGTTGCGAAGGTCGTCGACAAAGTTATTTCCGTACTGAATTCTTTGCCACTATGCGTATTTTACAACGTGGCGACTTAACCGAAAATCAATTAAAGGGTTCATGGGCTGGGGCATTTGGTCATACCCAATTTATGCCGTCTACTTATGAACGTTTAGCGGTTGATTTTGATGGAGATGGTCGTCGAGATTTAGTTTCTAGCACAGCTGATGCGCTGGCTTCAACGGCTAATTTCTTAAATAAAGCAGGTTGGCAAACCGGAATGCCATGGGGTTTTGAAGTAAAAGTGCCTCAAGGTATGTCAATTGATGGAGAAGGGCGACGTTCAAAGAAATCTTTAAGTAGCTGGAGTGCACGAGGCGTTACTCGAATTGATGGTTCTCCACTTGTTCAAGGGGCTTTATCTAGCAGTACTTCAGCGGGTTTAATGGCACCTGCGGGAGTAAATGGTCCAGTATTTTTAGTATTTAAGAATTTTGATGCTATTTACAGCTATAACGCTGCGGAAAGTTATGGACTTGCGATTGCCCATTTATCTGATCGTTTAAAAGGTGCTGGTCCATTTGTTTCATCTTGGCCAACTGATGATCCAGGAACTTCACGTGCCGAGCGTCGTGAAATCCAACAGTTTTTGATTAATCGTGGCTATGATATTGGTGCAGTTGATGGCCTTATTGGTGATAAAACCCGTGTGGCTATTCGTCAGGAACAAACTCGTTTAGGTTTAAATCCAACGGGACGGGCAGGGCAACAAATTTTACGTGCATTCCGTCAAGAACAAGCACAAAAAATGATGCAATAAATTGAAAATAATAAAAAAGGTCTGCTTATGCAGACCTTTTTTATAGACAATTATGTAAGTCTACTACTCTAATTTAACCGCTTCCAAAATATCAAAAATAACCGAAGTAACATCTTGGCTTAGGTCACGGTCATTAAAGATTTCATAGGCAGTAATGGTGACATCAGTATCACTTGGTAACTGCTTTTGTTCTTCTTCAATTAAATGTTCGATCGGTAACAGAGTTTGTTTTACTTCAAGATGCAGAATATCTTTATATTCGATATTTTCATCTTCAAGCTCGATTTCATGCTCATTGAAAAAAGGAATTAGAATAGAATGGAGGTATGGTTTAATTTCAATAATATCAAACAGTTCAATATCTCTTGTCTGTTCAATTGTGCTGATATGATCATTTACTTCAATCAGGATATGATAATAACTCATCTTGATCTCCATTCTATTTTCGTTAGCTCTTATGACCACAATAACATGACTTTGATACCAATTTCGATGTATCTATCCAGAAATAGATACATCATTTTATATCAAGCTTTTAATTATTGAGGTAAAGCACTTAATAGATCACGGTCAGCATCCGTAAGTCCAGTGATTTTTTTGTCGCCATCTTTACGTACTGAGTACATCAATGCATTTGGTTGATCACTGTGTTTTAAGCCAAGCGCATGACCTAACTCATGAGCAATCGTTAAACGTAAATCATCAATAGATTTAAACTCATAAATCACAATTTGTTTGCCGTTATAGATACCTTTTTTAAAGACATCCGCTTGAGCATTTTGCTTAAATTGGTTCAATGAATTATTAAACTCATTATTAATTTGATTAAAATGAGTCACTTTGATATTTAAATCTTTAGCTTGCTGGTTATATGCAGCAATTTCTTTTTTCAAAGCTACAGTTTGTTTTTGCAAGTCTTTTTGGGTTTTAGCCAGAGATTTAGCACTATATTCAGGTGCTAATTTACCTTGATTAAGTTGCATCATTTGCTGGTCAAGATTTTTCAATTTGCCATTCAAAATCTGCTTTTTATTTTCAAGGTCAGACTGGGTTTGACTTAAAGATTGCTTCAATTGCTTAATTTGTTGCTGTTCATCAATTACACGTTGCTGTTCTTGTTGGAACTGTGCAGCGATTTTTTGACGCTGTTCAGAACGACTTTGGCTATTATCGTAAACTAAACGAATTTCTAACTTTGCATTTGGATCATAAGTAAAATAATCCTGACCAGTCCCTTGCTTCCAAATATCCGCAGCTTGTTGACTAATCTGAATTAATTGGTCTTGGCTTAAACCAAAACGTGGATCAACTTCAGCAATTTTATAAGTCAAATGCTGACCTTTTTGTTGCTGGATTTGAGTATGAGCTGGGGTAGCAAGATTAGCATTAGCCTGAAAATTAGAAAAAGCGAAGGCTACGCCTAATAACAAAGATGTTAAACGCATAATCGAAGGGGGAGATTTGAAAAAAAACGTATTATAAGAATATAAAATGAAAAATCAATCAAAAAATGTACAATTCAGGCAAGTAAATGAGACTTTAGTCTCATTATTTTTTACCAAATGCCAAATTGTTTTTTAGAAAAAATTTAATATATCTAGTTTTATTTAGTTTTTTTAATCATTTAACTTTAATGATTTTCCTTAATTAGTCCTATAAATTGACCCTAATAAATCTAAATCAGAATCTGTTAATTTAAAATTATGAATGTCTTGCTCTTTTAAATAGGGGTACATTAAAGATTTAGGATCAGTAGTATGTTTTAGGCCTAAAGCATGGCCAAGTTCGTGAGCAAGGGTCAAACGTAAATCATTTAATGAGGCGTAACCATAAATCTGGATTTGGTTTTGGCTGAATAAGCCTTTATGGAAGGGTTGAATATTGGTTTTTTGCTCTAGTTTAAATTGTGTTTTTAAAGCAGCTAAATCACTTTGATCTTGATTTAATTCCTTGATTTTTATATTAAGTATTTGAATTTTAGAATTTAAATCGTTTGATTCATTTTTTATACTTTCTGATTTTTGCTCTAGTTGTTTTTGCCGTTCTTTTAAATTATCGGCCCGATAGTGCTGATATTCTCCTTGATTAAAGCGTATTACGTCTTGTTGATATTGTTCAAACTCAGCTCTTAGACTTATCTTTTTCTTATTCAAATCAGTTGATAGTTGTGCAACCTCTTGTTTATTTAAAATAATTTCCTCATTTTTAAAACGCCATATTTCCTGCTTTTGCAAAAGTGTATTCAAACTGTTTTGCTGCTCATCTTTAATCATTTGATGGTCATCATAAATTAAGTTAATTGACAGTTGAGCCTGTGAATCGTAAATAAAATAGGTTTTCCCAGTCTCTTTTTGCCAGATTTCAGCCGCTTGTTGGCTTACCTCAATAAATTGTTCTTTGGTGATTTGAAACCGCGGGTCAACAAAGGCAATTCGATATTTTAAAGGTTGTTGAGATGAGCTGGTTGAAAGGTTGCTTTGAGCAAATAGCATTGTTTGTAAGCCCATGCATAAGCATAAGCTCAATCCCCACCATAGAAATTTTTTCATGGTAAAATAAAAAATATAAACAAATCTTATTGTTAGCCAGTTAATTTAATTCGTCAAAATGATAAAAACTTCAATAGATTAGTAAGGTGTGTGATCTCGATAAAAAAATTACAAAAGAAGTTTTTAGATTTGGCAATAATGGAATAATTAATGTAATAAATAACAGTGATTTTTTAATAAAAAAATCTTATTTAAAATTAATAATTTAATTTTTATGATTGATCTTTTTGACATTAAACAATTTAAAAATATACTGAAAAATGTATTGTTATTTTTTGTAACTAATAAAAAACCGCGCCTAAGCGCGGTTTTTTATTAAAGAAACAAATTATTTTTTGTCATCTTTAACTTCAGTAAATTCAGCATCTACAACGCCATCATCTGCTTTTTGTTGACCCGCATCGCCACCTTGGAATGCATTTGGATCAAAGCCTTCAGCGCCACCAGCTTGTTGTGCTTGTTCATAAGCACGTTGAGTGATAGGCATCAAGATGTTTTGTAAAGCTTCAGTTTTCGCTTTGATATCTTCAACATCGTTTTCTTTAGTTGCTGCTTCAAGTTCAGAAACTGCAGTGCTCACAGCAGTTTTTTCATCTTCAGTAACTTTATCACCAAGATCTTTAACTGCTTTGTTCGAGCTTGAAATTAATGCATCAGCTTCGTTACGAGCTTTTGCAAGTTCTTCAAATTTACGATCTTCTTCAGCATTCGCTTCAGCATCTTTAATCATTGCTTCGATTTCAGCATCAGACAAACCTGAGTTTGCTTTAATCTGGATCGATTGCTCTTTACCAGTGCTCTTATCTTTAGCAGAAACTTTTAAGATACCATCAGCATTGATGTCGAAAGATACTTCAATTTGTGGCACACCACGTGGAGCAGGTGGGATGTCGCCTAATTGGAAGTTACCCAACAATTTGTTTTGTTGAGCCATCTTACGTTCACCTTGGTAAACAGAAATGTCTACAGCAGGCTGGTTGTCAGCAGCAGTAGAGAACACTTGTGATTTCTTCGCAGGAATCGTCGTGTTTTTCTCAATGATTGGTGTTAATACACCACCCATTGTTTCAATACCTAAAGTTAATGGTGTTACGTCTAATAAAAGAACGTCAGTTTTGTCGCCAGACAATACTGCACCTTGAATCGCAGCACCGATTGCAACTGCTTCGTCAGGGTTTACGTCTTTACGTGGCTCTTTACCAAAGAATTCTTGTACTTTTTGTTGTACAAGTGGCATACGAGACTGACCACCAACCAAGATTACGTCAGAGATGTCAGAAGTCGAAAGACCAGCATCTTTAAGAGCAATTTTACAAGGCTCAATTGTACGAGCAACCAAATCAGCAACTAAACCTTCAAGTTTCGCACGTGTTACATTGATCACTAAGTGTTTAGGACCAGTTGCATCAGCAGTGATGTATGGAAGGTTGATTTCAGTTGCGTTAGATGAAGAAAGCTCGATTTTTGCTTTTTCAGCAGCTTCTTTTAAACGTTGTAACGCAAGTGGATCATTTTTCAAATTCACACTTTGTTCTTTCTTAAATTCTTCAACCAAGAATTCAATTAATGCGTTATCAAAGTCTTCACCACCAAGGAAAGTATCACCATTTGTTGATAACACTTCGATTTGTTGGTCGCCATCAAGGTCTGCGATTTCAATGATTGATACGTCAAAAGTACCACCACCTAAGTCGTAAACTGCAACTTTACGGTCGCCTTCTTTTTTGTCCATACCGAACGCAAGTGCAGCAGCAGTTGGTTCGTTAATGATACGTTTAACGTCTAAGCCAGCGATTTTACCCGCATCTTTAGTTGCTTGACGTTGAGCATCGTTAAAGTAAGCAGGAACAGTAATAACTGCTTCAGTAACCGTTTCACCTAAATAGTCTTCTGCAGTTTTTTTCATCTTTTTCAAGATTTCAGCAGAAACCTGTTGAGGCGCTAATTTTTTATCGTTTACTTCAACCCAAGCATCGCCATTGTCTGCTTTGATGATTTTATAAGGCACAAGACCGATATCTTTTTGTACCGCTTGATCTTCATAACGACGACCAATTAAACGCTTGATAGCGAATAATGTATTTTTCGGGTTAGTTACTGCCTGACGCTTAGCACTTTGACCAACTAAGATCTCGCCATCTTTATAAGCAATGATCGATGGAGTTGTACGTGCGCCTTCAGCGTTTTCGATTACTTTTACTTTATCGCCTTCAAGTACAGCAACGCATGAGTTGGTAGTACCTAAGTCAATACCAATAATTTTTGCCATGTGACGTTTTCCTCAAAAATTCTTTTGCAATGTTTTTGCTTGTTATCCGATATGAGAGTGAATCTATTTTTTTCAAGCGTTTTAGCGAAAAAAAATCTAAAAACTCTCAAAAAATTATTTATTGACCAACCATAACCATAGCAGGGCGCAATAAGCGACCGTTTAATGTATAGCCCTTTTGTAAAACGCTACCGATTTCATTCGCTTTAGCATTTGGGTCAATACCTACAGCTTGATGTAAATCCGCATTGAAGCCATTTTTTGTATCAGCTTCTACAACACCAAATTTTTCAAGTGTGGTTAACAACGACTTCAAGGTTAGTTTAATACCTTCAAGTACTGGTGTTTCTTCATCGCCAGCTGCTTGAATTGCACGCTCTAAATTATCAACAGAATCTAGTAATTCTTTTGCAAATTTTTCAAGCACAGTCTCTTTATGCTTGTCAGACTCACGTTGAATACGCTCTACACTTTTTTGTGCTTCGTAAACTGCATTCGCAGTACGTGCTTTTTCAAGTTTTAGGCTTTCTTCTAATTTGGTGATTTGCGCTTGTAAAGATTCAACGGTAACGTCGTTTGCTTGCTCTACACCTTCAGCCTGAGTTTGCTCATTAGATTGCTCTGCTTGCTCGTGTTGAATGTCTTGAGCTTGCTCATTTTGCTCATTAGCCATTGATGATCTCCGTTTAAATGGGTTTTTAAACATGTACAGTCCTTTTGGCATCAGCATTTACTGGGTTAAACCTGAACTGCCATGCATATGCTGTAATTCATTAATAGGGATGAAGTATGGGCATTGCCTAAAAATTCAAGCGTACACGGCAATTTAAAACTTTTAATTTTGCGGTTTTAAGTAAAAATTTAAATTTTCGATCATAAAAGCAATAAATTCTTGCGTGATTTTGGGTAAATGTTGCCTCGAAGCATATACCACCGACAAACTTAACTCAGGAGCTGAAAAGTTTTTAAATAAAGGAATTAATCGTTTTTCTTTTAAATCTTTTTTAACTAATAAAGTAGGTAGCATCGCCACACCTTGAGCATGTACACACATGTCATAAACAGCATTTACATCATTACTTTTAAAGGTAACGTTCAAAGGATAGTTTTGGGGCTGCTGTTCCTTATCAAAAAGAGTCCAAAATTGATGTTGGCTATGGTGAGCTAAACAATCATGTTGAATCAGTTGTCTTGGATGGGAGAGGGGACTGTGCTGTTTTAAATAATCAGGATGAGCACAGAAAACAGACTCGATTTGACAGACTGGTCTCGCAATTAATCCATCTGCAACTTTTTGCGTTATACGTAAGGCTAAATCGACCTGTGCATCAATTAAGTCCATTGTATTTTCAGTCAGATATACATCAAATTGAATATGCGGATGTTGCTGTTTAAATTGGCGAATACATTCTCCAACCCCTAATTGAAATAAAAATAAACCACAGGTAAAACGAATCGTACCATTATGTTGTTCAGGTGCGGCTAACTCTTGTAGAAGTTGCTGTTGTTGTAAAATATTCTCGCAGTAGAGCAGGGCTTTTTCACCTGCTGGAGTGAGAGATATTTTTCGGGTATTTCTTTGGAATAGTCGAGTTGAGAATGTGTATTCTAGGTGCTCAAGATAGCGAGAAACCATCGCACGTGAATAATTTAGGTGTTCTGCGGCTTTGGTTAAATTGCCATGCTGAGCAATAGAAACAAAGACCTGTATGGCTTTTAATGTGTCCATATGCTTTATCATTATTACAATGTATGCAACAGTTTATCTTAATTTAGTGCATTTACCTTACAGGAATTGCAATTTAAAGTATTTCTCATGAAATTGGAGAATACATAATGAAATTTTTTAAATTAACTGCTTCAGCCCTAGCAACTGCTACAGCTTTAACAGTAACTTCCTCAGCTTTTGCGCAAGATTTGAAAATCCAAAGTTTCTTGGCTAAACCCGAACATTTCGGTGTGACTTCTACTTTAATTGAAGGTGATAAAGAAGTTCTATTGGTAAATGCGCAATTCTCAAAATCTGAAGCATTACGTATTGCTGCGGATATTTTGGATAGTGGTAAAACACTAAAGACAATTTTCGTAAGTTATGGCGATCCGGACTATTACTTTGGTTTAGATGTATTTAAACAATACTTCCCAAATGTACAAATTATCGCAACGCTGGAAACTGTTAAACATATCCAAGATACTCAAGCGCTTAAGGTGAAATATTGGGGTCCACAAATGGGTGCAAATGCGCCTAGCCAAATTATTGTGCCTCAAGCTTATACTGCTAAAACTTTAAAGTTAGAAAATGAGTCAATCGAAATTAAAGGTAAGAAAGAACTCACTTATTTATGGATTCCTTCTTCTAAAGCAGTAGTAGGGGGTATTCCTGTCTCTTCAGGCATTCATTTATGGATGGCGGATACACCAAAAGTTAAAGACCGCAATGAAGTGATTCAAACTTTAGAAAATATTAAAGCACTGCAGCCTCAAACAGTTGTTCCAGCTCATATGGTTGAGGGAGCTCCACAAGGTTTAGATGCAGTTAACTTTTCTATCGACTATCTCAAGAGCTATGAGAAAGCGGTTAAAGTAAGTAAAAATGCGGGTGAGCTAAGTCAGCTCATGCAGAAACAATATCCAACATTAAAGAGTGTGGATAGCCTTGATCTAGGCGCAAAAGTTGTAAAAGGCGAGATGCAATGGCCATAATTTAAGGTGACGCGCTAAAAAAATCAAAAAAGCCGTGGTCTATACCCGGCTTTTTTCGATGGGATAAGACATTTTTAAGTAAAAAGTCTCTGTAACATTCTACGCACCTTATATAGCGTTTCTATAAAGAGAAAATTTTTGACTAGAGTAAAAGGCTAAGATAAAAATTAGAAATTGATAAAATTAAACAAAAGCTTAAGTTGTGGCTTCCATATAAAAGGTAGAGGTGAGGCTAAGGAAGAGATTTTAATAAAAAATTGCACAATTTGTACTTCTATTACTACAAAAGACAACCAATGATACGCACGCCAGAAAAAAAAATTGTGAATTATAGGCAGCGCGAAGATGAACTTTGCATTTAAATGTTTGTCGTAATGAAAGGAAAGCGATTATGAAAAAATTAGGTCTTATCTCTGTAGTACTTGCTGGTGTTGCTTTTACAGCTGTTGGTTGTGCATCTGAAGCTGGTTTAAACGCATCAGGTTCTGCTCAAACTAGCGCTAGCCCATCTGGCGTACAAGCTGGTGTAGGTGTAGATGCTGGTGTTTCTGGTCAAGCACAACCAGGTCAAGTTGATGCTGGTGCTTCTGGTTCTGTTTCAGGTTCTGCGACAGCTCAGTAATTCTTAGCGATAAGAACAGTTAAAAAATTATAGAGTCATATATTTAAGATGCCGATTTATGTATGAAGTGAGCTGCTACTCATTACTCTATAATTAAGAGAATTTAGAATTCTCAAAAAAGCCCCAAAAGACTTTTCTCTTTGGGGCTTTTTATATAGTAATGAGATTAGTCTTCATGACGATAATCTCGATGGTCATGATCACGATCTTCTAAGCGTTTTTTTTCCCATTCACGATGTCTTTTTTCCCAATCCCGACGATTCTTGTCCTGTTCGCGAGCATCTTTACGTTGTTGTTCGTATATTCTTTTACGCTCTTCCCAACGTTTTCGCTCCCAATCACTATATCGACGTCCCTCGTTACGGTCATAACGATCATCATCATGATCATGGTAATCATAACCACCGCGATAATAAGGATCATCTGTATAAGCAACACAGCCTACAGTTAAAAGACTGGTTGCTAACAAAGTAACAACTAGTTTTGCTGACATAGCACAATCTCCTTTGTCTTGTTAACAATAATTGGCAAAAAAGTCCTGTTTTAAACGACAGATTTGTTAATGACATTTGCTATAAATCAGATTAGCGTAGATTGGTTTTTACCTTTGTATTTTGATTACATGAGTTGTATGCGAATATAGTCAAACAACAAAGAATTCTGTAGAAAATATGAAGGATAAAAGGAATTCATGGAGATAGGCATGACAGCATTTAATCAAAAAATTCAAACATTGCTAGATAAGGGCCAAGGGCCTGCTGCTCGAGCTCTTGATAAGTTACCTCGATTGGCTCAAGAATCACTTGCCAAAATTCTTGGATATTCCTACCAATACCCAGATCTCGACTCATTTACTAAATGTATGATGGCCGTACAAATTAAACAGGGACGTATCGGTTTTATTGGTTCAGATCCTATTGATTCTAGACGCCAATTCGATACACAAATGTTGGCTATCCGTCAGAAATCAACAGAAGTTGATTCTGTAGAAGATATTCGCTTACCTCTTCAAAGCGGAACTATCTTCGCAAGACACTATCACCCGGCACCTAATAAAAAATTACCTCTACTGGTTTTCTATCACGGAGGAGGTTTTGTCGTGGGTGGATTAGATACTCATGATGAGGTGTGCCGCATATTGGCGAAATACGCAAAAGTACAAGTACTCAGCATTGATTATCCTCTTGCACCAGAAGTCTCACCTCAACATTTAATTCAATCATGCGAAGATGCATTGGCTTGGGTCTATCAAAATCGTAGACAGCTAAAAATATTAAAAAATCGTATTGCTGTAGCAGGGGATAGTGCAGGCGGAAATATTAGTACGGTTGTCGCTCAACGATCAGTAAACAAACCTTATGCTCCACAAGCACAGCTTCTCATTTATCCTACAGTTGATTTTAAAAGCCGACATCCTTCTTTTTATGCTTATAACGAAGGATTAGTTTTGACGGATAGCGATATTAATTATGTCACTCAATATTATGCAACTCAGCATAATGTAGAATTAGATGATCCAATTATTTCTCCAACCTATGGTAATTTGAGAAAGAATCCACCAGCTTTTGTGATTACGGCTGGTCATGACGTACTGCATGACGAAGCAAAAATTTATAGCTATAAGCTAAGACAAAATGGCGTCAAAATGCATTATGAAGAATATCCGGATCAAACCCACGGCTTTATAAATTTGACACCTATTTCGAAAAAGGCAAAACGCTATACCATCGAGATCAGTAAAAACTTCAGAAAGTTCTGGGATAAAAATAGTTAAATAAAAACTTAGTCCATGTTTCACGTGGAACGTGGACTAATAATTTAATCCAAAATATAAAGCACTAAATAAAAGATAATAAATCCTCACTAGAATTCTTTTATATAGATGATTAAATTTACCCTTCATTAAGTTTGGCATTTTGTTGTAGGGAAGATATGAAAAAATTATTAATGTTATGTTGTTTGGGTATAAGCAGTCATTCAGTATGGGCTGACACTTTAGTTGAAATGCAAACGAATTTAGGCAACGTTGAAATACAACTTTATGATGATAAAGCACCAAACAGTGTGAAGAATTTTAAAGACTATATAAAGTCAGGCTTTTATAAAGATACGATATTTCATCGTGTAATTCCTGGTTTCATGGTGCAAGGCGGTGGGCTTACTGCAAATATGCAGGAAAAGACTACGCGAGCACCTATCAAAAATGAAGCTGGAAATGGAATTGCTAACACACGAGGAACTTTGGCAATGGCCCGTACAGCAAACCCTGACTCAGCTACTAGTCAGTTTTTCATAAACGTTGCAGATAATAATTTTTTAAATCGTTCTGCGGGTAATCCTGGTTATGCAGTTTTTGGAAAAGTAATTAAAGGAATGGATGTGGTTGACCGTATTGTTCAGGTTCCTACATCAAACTATGGTATGCATCAAAATGTACCAAAACAGCCTATAAAGATAGTAGATATAAAGATCAAAACTCTTCAAAAATAAATTAACTATATAAATCAGTTGGTTGTATATTTTTGAGATTTTATTTGGCTGAAAAAGAACCGGTCGAACGAGCATATTTATAAAAGTGCTTGCGTACCAGTTTTTTTTCCCTATAATGCACTCATCCCGACGCGATACACGAGAATATCTTAGCTTACAGGGTTAAGATGAAAGCTTAGTATTGCGTTGAATTCTGTCTCTGACGAAGAGCAGAAAAATCATTAAGAGAATTGAAGAACAACTTGTGTGGATTTTTACTGGTTGATTAATCGAAATAATTTTCATTGATTGATTGGTTTAAATTACTCGAAGTTTATTTGAGCGAAATTTAAGTCAGTAATTGATGAGCCAGAATTGGCACCTTGTCTTTAAATAAGGTGCAAAATGATTTTAACTGAAGAGTTTGATCATGGCTCAGATTGAACGCTGGCGGCAGGCTTAACACATGCAAGTCGAGCGGAGAGAGGTAGCTTGCTACTGATCTTAGCGGCGGACGGGTGAGTAATGCTTAGGAATCTGCCTATTAGTGGGGGACAACATTTCGAAAGGAATGCTAATACCGCATACGTCCTACGGGAGAAAGCAGGGGATCTTCGGACCTTGCGCTAATAGATGAGCCTAAGTCGGATTAGCTAGTTGGTGGGGTAAAGGCCTACCAAGGCGACGATCTGTAGCGGGTCTGAGAGGATGATCCGCCACACTGGGACTGAGACACGGCCCAGACTCCTACGGGAGGCAGCAGTGGGGAATATTGGACAATGGGCGCAAGCCTGATCCAGCCATGCCGCGTGTGTGAAGAAGGCCTTATGGTTGTAAAGCACTTTAAGCGAGGAGGAGGCTACTGAAGTTAATACCTTCAGATAGTGGACGTTACTCGCAGAATAAGCACCGGCTAACTCTGTGCCAGCAGCCGCGGTAATACAGAGGGTGCAAGCGTTAATCGGATTTACTGGGCGTAAAGCGCGCGTAGGCGGCTAATTAAGTCAAATGTGAAATCCCCGAGCTTAACTTGGGAATTGCATTCGATACTGGTTAGCTAGAGTGTGGGAGAGGATGGTAGAATTCCAGGTGTAGCGGTGAAATGCGTAGAGATCTGGAGGAATACCGATGGCGAAGGCAGCCATCTGGCCTAACACTGACGCTGAGGTGCGAAAGCATGGGGAGCAAACAGGATTAGATACCCTGGTAGTCCATGCCGTAAACGATGTCTACTAGCCGTTGGGGCCTTTGAGGCTTTAGTGGCGCAGCTAACGCGATAAGTAGACCGCCTGGGGAGTACGGTCGCAAGACTAAAACTCAAATGAATTGACGGGGGCCCGCACAAGCGGTGGAGCATGTGGTTTAATTCGATGCAACGCGAAGAACCTTACCTGGCCTTGACATAGTGAGAACTTTCCAGAGATGGATTGGTGCCTTCGGGAACTTACATACAGGTGCTGCATGGCTGTCGTCAGCTCGTGTCGTGAGATGTTGGGTTAAGTCCCGCAACGAGCGCAACCCTTTTCCTTATTTGCCAGCGAGTAATGTCGGGAACTTTAAGGATACTGCCAGTGACAAACTGGAGGAAGGCGGGGACGACGTCAAGTCATCATGGCCCTTACGGCCAGGGCTACACACGTGCTACAATGGTCGGTACAAAGGGTTGCTACCTAGCGATAGGATGCTAATCTCAAAAAGCCGATCGTAGTCCGGATTGGAGTCTGCAACTCGACTCCATGAAGTCGGAATCGCTAGTAATCGCGGATCAGAATGCCGCGGTGAATACGTTCCCGGGCCTTGTACACACCGCCCGTCACACCATGGGAGTTTGTTGCACCAGAAGTAGCTAGCCTAACTGCAAAGAGGGCGGTTACCACGGTGTGGCCGATGACTGGGGTGAAGTCGTAACAAGGTAGCCGTAGGGGAACCTGCGGCTGGATCACCTCCTTAACGAAAGATTGACGATTGGTAAGAATCCACAACAAGTTGTTCTTCATAGATGTATCTGAGGGTCTGTAGCTCAGTTGGTTAGAGCACACGCTTGATAAGCGTGGGGTCACAAGTTCAAGTCTTGTCAGACCCACCATGACTTTGACTGGTTAAAGTTATAGATAAAAAGATACATGACTGATGATGTAAGCTGGGGACTTAGCTTAGTTGGTAGAGCGCCTGCTTTGCACGCAGGAGGTCAGGAGTTCGACTCTCCTAGTCTCCACCAGAACTTAAGAGAAGTTCGGATTACAGAAATTAGTAAATAGAGATTATATGATCTTGGTTTATTAACTTCTGTGATTTAAGTATCACGGTATTAAGCATGACCTGACGAAGGCATGTTTATTCATTAACAGATTGGCAAAATTGAGTCTGAAATAAATTGTTCACTCAAGAGTTTAGATTAAGCAATTAATCTGAATGAATTGAGAACTAGCAAATTAACTGAATCAAGCGTTTTGGTATATGAATTTAGATTGAAGCTGTACAGTGTTTAAGTACACAGACAACAGATAGTAGCGATGAAGAATCGCACGGACAACACTCACTTGTAGGTGTTGACGACTGTTTGGGGTTGTATAGTCAAGTAATTAAGTGCATGTGGTGGATGCCTTGGCAGTCAGAGGCGATGAAAGACGTAATAGCCTGCGATAAGCTCCGGGGAGGCGGCAAATATCCTTTGATCCGGAGATTTCTGAATGGGGAAACCCACCTACTTTAAGGTAGGTATTGCAACATGAATACATAGTGTTGCAAGGCGAACGAGGGGAAGTGAAACATCTCAGTACCCTTAGGAAAAGAAATCAATTGAGATTCCCTCAGTAGCGGCGAGCGAACGGGGATCAGCCCATTAAGTTATGTGTGTTTTAGTGGAACGCTCTGGGAAGTGCGAACGTAGAGGGTGATATTCCCGTACACGAAAGGGCACACATAATGATGACGAGTAGGGCGAGGCACGTGAAACCTTGTCTGAATATGGGGGGACCATCCTCCAAGGCTAAATACTCCTGACTGACCGATAGTGAACCAGTACCGTGAGGGAAAGGCGAAAAGAACCCCTGTGAGGGGAGTGAAATAGATCCTGAAACCGCATGCATACAAGCAGTGGGAGCACCTTCGTGGTGTGACTGCGTACCTTTTGTATAATGGGTCAGCGACTTATATTCAGTAGCAAGGTTAACCGTATAGGGGAGCCGTAGGGAAACCGAGTCTTAATAGGGCGTTTAGTTGCTGGGTATAGACCCGAAACCAGGCGATCTATCCATGAGCAGGTTGAAGGTTGGGTAACACTAACTGGAGGACCGAACCCACTGTCGTTGAAAAGCCAGGGGATGACTTGTGGATAGGGGTGAAAGGCTAATCAAGCCTGGTGATAGCTGGTTCTCCCCGAAAGCTATTTAGGTAGCGCCTCGGACGAATACCATAGGGGGTAGAGCACTGTTTCGGCTAGGGGGTCATCCCGACTTACCAAACCGATGCAAACTCCGAATACCTATGAGTACTATCCGGGAGACAGACTGCGGGTGCTAACGTCCGTAGTCAAGAGGAAAACAATCCAGACCGCCAGCTAAGGCCCCAAAATCATAGTTAAGTGGGAAACGATGTGGGAAGGCATAGACAGCTAGGAGGTTGGCTTAGAAGCAGCCACCCTTTAAAGAAAGCGTAATAGCTCACTAGTCGAGTCGGCCTGCGCGGAAGATGTAACGGGGCTAAAACTATGTGCCGAAGCTGCGGATTTGACATTAGTCAAGTGGTAGGGGAGCGTTCTGTAAGCCGATGAAGGTGTATTGAGAAGTATGCTGGAGGTATCAGAAGTGCGAATGCTGACGTGAGTAACGACAAAACGGGTGAAAAACCCGTTCGCCGAAAGACCAAGGGTTCCAGTCCAACGTTAATCGGGGCTGGGTGAGTCGACCCCTAAGGCGAGGCCGAAAGGCGTAGTCGATGGGAAATTGGTTAATATTCCAATACTTCTGTGTAATGCGATGAGAGGACGGAGAAGGTTAAGTCAGCCTGGCGTTGGTTGTCCAGGTGGAAGGATGTAGGTATGTATCTTAGGCAAATCCGGGGTACTCTATACTGAGATCCGATAGCAAGCTGTACTTGTACAGCGAAGTGGCTGATACCATGCTTCCAGGAAAAGTCTCTAAGCTTCAGTTACACAGGAATCGTACCCGAAACCGACACAGGTGGTCAGGTCGAGTAGACCAAGGCGCTTGAGAGAACTCTGCTGAAGGAACTAGGCAAAATGGTACCGTAACTTCGGGAGAAGGTACGCTGTTGTTGGTGATGGAACTTGCTTCCTGAGCTGACGACAGCCGCAGAAACCAGGCCGCTGCAACTGTTTATTAAAAACATAGCACTCTGCAAACACGAAAGTGGACGTATAGGGTGTGATGCCTGCCCGGTGCTGGAAGGTTAATTGATGGGGTTAGCGTAAGCGAAGCTCTTGATCGAAGCCCCAGTAAACGGCGGCCGTAACTATAACGGTCCTAAGGTAGCGAAATTCCTTGTCGGGTAAGTTCCGACCTGCACGAATGGCATAATGATGGCGGCGCTGTCTCCAGCAGAGGCTCAGTGAAATCGAAATCGCTGTGAAGATGCAGTGTACCCGCGGCTAGACGGAAAGACCCCGTGAACCTTTACTGCAGCTTGACACTGAACTTTGACCTTACTTGTGTAGGATAGGTGGGAGGCTTTGAAGTTGGAACGCTAGTTCCAATGGAGCCGTCCTTGAAATACCACCCTGGTAATGTTGAGGTTCTAACTCTGTCCCGTTATCCGGGACGAGGACCGTGTCTGGTGGGTAGTTTGACTGGGGCGGTCTCCTCCTAAAGAGTAACGGAGGAGTACGAAGGTGCGCTCAGCGTGGTCGGAAATCACGCGTAGAGTATAAAGGCAAAAGCGCGCTTAACTGCGAGACCCACAAGTCGAGCAGGTACGAAAGTAGGTCTTAGTGATCCGGTGGTTCTGTATGGAAGGGCCATCGCTCAACGGATAAAAGGTACTCTGGGGATAACAGGCTGATACCGCCCAAGAGTTCATATCGACGGCGGTGTTTGGCACCTCGATGTCGGCTCATCTCATCCTGGGGCTGAAGCAGGTCCCAAGGGTATGGCTGTTCGCCATTTAAAGAGGTACGCGAGCTGGGTTTAGAACGTCGTGAGACAGTTCGGTCCCTATCTACCGTGGGCGCTGGAAATTTGAGAGGATCTGCTCCTAGTACGAGAGGACCAGAGTGGACGAACCTCTGGTGTACCGGTTGTGACGCCAGTCGCATCGCCGGGTAGCTATGTTCGGAAGGGATAACCGCTGAAAGCATCTAAGCGGGAAGCCTACCTCAAGATAAGATTTCCCTAGGAATTTATTCCTCTAAAGAGCCGTTCGAGACTAGGACGTTGATAGGTTGGATGTGGAAGCATAGTGATATGTGAAGCTGACCAATACTAATTGCTCGTGAGGCTTGACTATACAACACCCAAGCAGTTGTATATGAAGCATCAATCGATTCATAAACATGCAAAGCAACTTGATTTAGTTAAACGCTTAGCTAAAATGAACAGATAAAGTAAGATTCAATCAGCCCATCTGTAAAGATTTGGAAAACGCAACGTATCACCATGTGAATAAAACGAAGCAAGTATCCATACCAGTTGTGCTGGCGACCATAGCAAGAGTGAACCACCTGATCCCTTCCCGAACTCAGAAGTGAAACCTCTTAGCGCTGATGGTAGTGTGGGGTTACCCATGTGAGAGTAAGTCATCGCCAGCTCATTATTCAAACACCCCAGACTCAATGGTCAGGGGTGTTTTTTTATGCGTGGGAAATATAAGAGAATTTGATTTTTAATAAAATCTAAGCTCAATTTCAGATTTGTATATTGGCTGTATTCTATGAATATAATGATGGAATTTCTTATTTTTGGTCACCTCTATGAAAATTAATTCTTTCTCTCCTATACCTGAAGATAATAACGAACTCTCTCTTCCTGCATTGATTTATTGGGCATCTTTAGGTGATATCGATCACGTAAAAGAATTACTAATAGATGGAGAAGATCCTAACCAGACAGATGATGAAGGTTATAGTGCTCTGCAAGCAGCTGCTGAAAATGATCATTTAGAGGTAGCTCAACTCTTAGTTGAAAAAGGTGCTCATGTCGCTTACAAAAGCGAATACACGGCACTAGAGCTAGCAGAAATGGCAGGTAATACTGAGATAGTAAATTATTTAAGAAGTTTATAGTATTAAAAAGCCCCTTTTATTTGAAAAAGAGGCTTTTTGTTCAATTTAAGACAAATGATATTTCTGTAGTTTCTCAATAATTGATTGAAGTCCTTTTACTTCAAACTCATTAGCTTCGAATTTTTCATCTTTATTACGTTTAAAAATATCCCGAATCTCTATGACAGCGTTGGGATCAATGATACTTAAACTTGAGGTGACTTGACGTATTTGGCTAATAGAACGAGAACCATTCGTTGAACCATAGCCAATAAATGCAGCAGGTTTGCCACTCCACTCCTTACCTACATAGTCGAGTGCATTTTTTAAAGCTGGACTATAACCATGATTGTATTCTGGGCTAATAAAGATAAATGCATCTGCTTGTGCGATTTTGTCTGCCCATTCTTGTTGTTGAGGCTGATCATAAATCCCGGTAGCCGGTGGGTGAGAACCTGAAAATAAAGGTAAATTCCATTCTTTTAAATCAATTACTTCTGTTTGAAAATCTTTTAAATTAAAAGAGGGAATTGTTGATTGTAGCCAATTGGCGATTTTAATTGCTGTACGTCCTTCACGAACACTTCCTACGATAATATAGACCAGCATGTATTTGTCCTAAGAATTTTTATCTCTATAACTTAATTCATTACATAGGCTGGGGAGAATATAGAATTTGTAAGGATTCTTATGCCGTAAATAAAAATTAAGTCATAAAAAAGCCCTCATTGAGAGGGCTTTTTTAGTTACATCAATTTAATACCTTGTTGGCCTTCGGGTGTTACCTTGAATATTTCTACTTCAAAGGTAATATTTTTCCCAGCTAACGGGTGATTAAAATCAATTTCTGTAATGTCATCATTAACTGATTTAACTACACCGAATAAAGTAGTTTTTGCCTTATCTTCAAATTCGATCATGTGACCAGGAATAGGGCGTTGCTCAAACTTAACTGTATCGAAAGTTTGAACATTTTCTGGATTCCACGGACCAAAAGCATCTTCTGGTGGAAGGTGTACTGTACGGCGGTCACCTGCACGTAAACCGAATAATGCTTTTTCGAAACCTGGTAAAAGGTTTCCGTCACCAATAGTCAGACTAACTGGCTCTTCACGGCTACGAGTATTGTCAATTTCTACACCATTTTCAATAGATACAGAAAAGTGTAGGTCGACTTTAGAACCTTCTTGGATACGAATTTCTTCGTTAGGTTGAATAATTTCGGTCATATTATGCATCCGAATTTTGGTTACGTTGCTTCTCAAGAAAGAATGTATCAATGAGTAGCAAAATCGTACCTAGAGTGATGGCACTGTCCGCAATATTAAAAGCTGGAAAGTGATGATTTTGGTAATAAACATGAATGAAATCGACCACATAACCTAGGGTAATACGGTCAATTAAATTGCCTAAAGCTCCACCTAAAATTAAAGCGATGGCTACAGGTAGCACCACCATTTTTTTAGGCATACGCATTAACCAAAATACAAAAAGTACTGAAACTAAGCCCGCCAAAGATGTGAAGAAATAGCGCTGCCATCCTCCTGCATCAGATAAAAAGCTAAAAGCTGCACCATAGTTATGTAATAGTGTCCAGTTTAAAAATGGAAGTACGGGTACAGGATCTGCATAGTTGAGATGTGTACTTGCAATCCATTTTGTCCATTGATCCAATACAATGGCAAGGACAGAAAGTCCAAGCCAAATCAGGTTGTGTGGATAAAACTGGAATAAGCCTTTTTTAGCTTGTGAATTAGGCATATTTTCTCACTTCGCCACGACCAGTGACGTTCACAATACAACGACCACATAAACCAGGATGATCGGCATGTGTATTTACATCTGGAAGGACGTGCCAGCAACGTGCACATTTTTCACCTTCAGCTGCAGATATTTGTACACGTAAGCCTTCCATTTCAGTTGCTTCACCTTGCTCAGCAAATGGATGTACTACTACTTGCGAAGTAATAAGAACAAAACGGAGTTCATCAGCCAGTTGGTTTAAAACTGTTTGTAATGATTCATTTGCCCAAAGTTCAACTTTGGCTGAAAGATTACTGCCGACAATTTTAGCGTTACGTGCTGCTTCAATCTGTTTATTTACTGCAGATTTTACGCTAATCAATGTTTGCCAATTTTCCTCAGAAAGCAAGTTTGCTTTTGATGAAACAGGTAAGTCATACCATTCTGACGTAAATACATACTTTTCAGTTTGTTCTGGAATCAGTGGCCAAGCTTCTTGAGCGGTAAAGCTTAAGATCGGGCTCATCCAACGGATAAATGCTTGGACAATATGGTAAAGCGCTGTTTGTGCAGAACGGCGTGCTTGTGAGTCTGCCTTAGTCGTATATTGGCGGTCTTTGATAATGTCTAGATAGAAACCACCTAAATCATTAATACAGAAGCTTGTTAACGCACTACACACCACATGGAAGTTCATTTCTTCATAAGCAGTGATAATGGTTTGTTGTACTTCATTCGCACGCTGCAAAATATATTGATCAAGAGCGATAAGGTCATCTACTGCTAAAGCATCAGTACTTGGTTTGAAACCATTTAGGTTCGCAAGTAAGAAGCGTAGAGTATTACGAATACGGCGGTAGCTATCACTTACACGGTTAAAGATTTCTTTAGACGCCGCAATTTCATAGCGATAGTCGCTAGAAGCTACATATAGACGTAAACCATCAGCACCAAGTTGTTTGATGATTTCTTCAAGCGGAATGTAGTTACCTAATGATTTTGATAACTTACGACCATTTTCATCTACCGTAAAACCATGTGTTAACAGGGCTTTATATGGTGCACGATTGTGAATTGCCATAGACGTTAATAAAGAAGATTGGAACCAGCCACGGTGTTGGTCTGAACCTTCTAAATATAAGTCAGCAGGGCTTTCTAATTCGTCACGTTGCTCAAGTACAGCATAATGTGTTGTACCAGAGTCGAACCATACATCGAGTGTATCGCGAACGGCGTTGTATTGTTCAGCATCTTCACCAATGAAGTCTTTTGCTTCACGTTTGAACCATGCTTCGATACCTTCTTGTTCGATCAGTTGAGCAACTTCTTCGATGAGTTCAGGTGTACGCGGGTGTAATTCGTTCGTGTCTTTATGAACGAAGAAAGGAATTGGAACACCCCACGTGCGTTGACGTGAAATACACCAGTCCGGACGACCTTCGATCATTGATTCAATACGGTTTTTACCCCAGTTCGGGACAAACTCGATATCATTTTCAATGGCATTCAGCGCGCCATCACGTAAACCTTTTTGATCCATGCTAATGAACCATTGTGGTGTAGCACGGAAAATAATAGGAGTCTTATGACGCCAGCAGTGTGGGTAGCTGTGTTTAATTGGCTGATGAGCCCATAAGCGACCTACAGCACCCAAAGCTTCGATAATCTTTGGATTGGCTTTATAGATGTGTTCACCAGCATAGATTGGGGCAGTTGGGAGATAAACTCCGTTACCACCGACTGGGTTATCTACTTTAAGGTTATATTGAAGACCTACTTTATAGTCGTCTGCACCGTGGCCAGGCGCTGTATGTACGGCACCTGTACCACTTGTTGCGATAACGTGTTCACCCAAAATAACCGGAACTTGGCGATCAGTAAGTAAAGGGTGCTGTAAAGTAAGCTTTTCAAGGGCCGAACCGGTAAAATCTGCTAAAACAACTGGGTTTTCAAGTTTATAGCGTTCAATTGCTGAAGCAACTAAGTCTTTAGCAAGAATGAAGTTTTGCTTACCGCGCTCAGTCGTCACTTGTACCAATTGATATTCAATTTCGGCATGCAACGCAACCGCTTGGTTTGCAGGCAATGTCCACGGTGTAGTCGTCCAGATCACGATATCAGTTGGATCTTGAACTTCTACGTTTAAACGGGCACTTAAATCTTTAAGATCAACAACGCCAAAACCAACGTCGATTGCATCAGATTTTTTATCTTCATATTCAACTTCAGCTTCAGCAAGTGCAGAACCACAGTCCATACACCAGTTCACTGGCTTTAAGCCCGGCTGAATATGACCATTTTTCTGAATCAAACCTAAAGCACGAACGATATCAGCTTCTTGTTTGTAATTCATGGTGAGATAAGGATTATCCCAGTCACCTAAAATACCCAGACGTTTAAAGTCAGTACGCTGTAAATCAATTTGTTTTAGTGCGTATTCACGGCAGAGTTTACGGAAAGTAGCTGCGTCAACTTTTTCACCTACTTTACCCACTTTTTCTTCGACTTTTAGTTCGATTGGTAAACCGTGACAGTCCCAACCTGGAACATACGGTGCATCGAAACCTGACAAAGTACGACTTTTTACAATAACGTCTTTAAGTACTTTATTGACCGCATGGCCTAAGTGAATTGTACCGTTTGCATATGGAGGGCCATCATGCAAAATATATTTTTTCTTGCCAATACGCGATGCACGAATCTGCTGATAAATGTTGTCGGTATACCACTCTTCTAACCATTTCACTTCACGTACTGCCAAATTTGCTTTCATTGCAAATTGAGTATCCGGCAGGTTTAGCGTGGCTTTGTAGTCCACTGCATTCTCAGGAGTTTGCTTATCGCTCATGCAAGTTTTCTTCCAGTTTTAATCAGCTTGGGAGCTGACATGTTTTACAATCAAAATTCGAATTAAAAAGGAAATTGTGTCGTGTCGTTACGATATTGTCGTAACTGTTGCACGTCATTATCAATTCCTGCCTTAAGTGCCTCAAGCGAAGGGTAGTTCAATTCACCATGAAGATAGTGAAGAAAAGTCACCCGCATAAATAAGCCATACAGATTAGCAGAAACATCAGGGAAATGTACTTCTAATCTCCAGTCTGGATGTTCTTGCTGAATGGCTGGACGTGTACCAACATGGCCTGCGCCATAGAGACTGTCTTCATGGTATCCGGCAATTCCTGGTTTTTCAGGTGTGTCTTGGCGCACTTTTTCAGTGAGCGAAGTGGTTTCGCAAATGACTTCAACCCCATAAATACCATTTAAACAAGGTTTGTGGCGGTTGAGGCGAACATTAATCGTTGGAAAATCTAAAGTTCGTCCAATTTGGTCGCCATATTGGACACGTCCGGTAATACTGTACGGACGACCTAATAATTTAGCTGCTAAAGCGAGATTACCCACTTGAAGCACTTGGCGAATACGAGTTGAACTGACGCGTTCACCTTCAAGTTCAATCGTATGTAAATTTGTGACTTGAAAGCCGTAATTCTTTAGAAATTCGCTGTTACCTTGACGGTCTTTGCCGAAATGAAAATCATCCCCTAAAACCAAAGCCTGAGCATTTAGTTTATCTTTTAATAAATCTGCAAACTCAGACGCACTCATACTACGGAAATGCTGATCAAATTTGGCAACCGCAATATAGTCAACGCCAAGCTCGGTTAGATATTCGACTTTTTCTCGTAATGAGTTAATACGAGGAGGAGCATCGTAACCTTTAAAGAACTCAAGAGGTTGTGGCTCAAAAATCATGACCAATGTTTTTAAGCCTTGTGCTGCAGCAATTTTTTTGAGTTGCGCAATCATCGCTTGGTGACCTAAATGGACACCATCAAAATTACCAATAGTTACCGCTGTTTGAGGTAACTGAAAATTGGGTGATAACGCATTAAGACGAAGCAGTTTCATGAACTTAAAATATGGCTATTTTTGCAAGGGCTATATATTGCCATAATCTCACAGATTCGTCTTGTTGTTGTGTTTTTACTCAGTTATTTTTCAATATGAATATCTTTATATCTAAAATATTGATGAATTAAATAAAAATAAATCAATTTTTCTTATTAGTGTTTTGCTCTACTATATCTTTATCCACTCTTTGATTAGAGAACTAAGATGAAAAAACCCTTTTACCAATTAAATCAAAGCAAAGATGTTATACGGCATTTTACCCCAAATTGGTTTACAGCGACTATGGGTACTGGTGTGGTAAGTATGATTTTGATTCAGCTGCCATTTGCTCAATCATTTTTATTCACGCTAGCAACTTTGTTATGGCAATTTAATATTGTTTTATTCAGTGTTTTTTCAGCTCTCTATTTATTACGGTGGTTTCTTTTCCCTCATGAAGCGAAGCAAATATTTAACCATCCAAATATGAGCTTATTTTTAGGGGCTATCCCGATGGGGCTCGCTACCATATTAAATGGTTTTTTAAGCTTTGGTGTGGGGCTTTACGGTGAAGTTGCCATACATATTGCTCAAACCTTATGGTATATCGATGTCTTTTTAGCACTAGCCATTGCATGGATCGTACCATTTTGTATGTTTAGCCGTCAGAACCATCAGCTACATACCATGACTGCAATCTGGCTATTACCAGTGGTTGCCTGTGAAGTCGCAGCAAGTTCTGCGGGAGTGCTAGTAGCGCATTTACCAGCTGATTTACATAGCTTTCATTTATTGCTAGCAGGCTACGTGCTGTGGGGAATTTCTGTTTTACCCGCATTTGGTATTTTGACAATTTTAATGTTGCGTATGGCTTTGCATCAGTTACCGGAAAAAGAAGTTGCAATTTCTAGCTGGCTTTCTTTAGGTCCTATCGGGACTGGTGCTTTAGGATTATTGTTGCTAGGTGAACAAGCGCAAAGAGTGGCTCCACATGTAGGATTTCATCAATTTGCTAATGTATTTCCAGCTTTAGGAGTTGTAGGAAGTCTGGTTCTTGTGGGGTTCGGTTTATGGTGGCTCGGTCTTGCGATTTTAACAACACTTCGTCATGCAAAAACAGGTATTCCATTTAATTTAGGCTGGTGGGGTTTAACTTTTCCATTAGGCGTATTTATTCTAGCACTGTTTAATTTAGGTCATCAGGTTGAAATTGTATTTATACAATACGTTGCAGTGGCATTGAGCCTTTTATTGTTGGCAATGTGGAGTGTGGTAATGAAAAAAACGCTAGCAGGCGCATATAGCGGCAAACTGTTCTTCTCTCCGTGTTTAATCGCCTTACAACAAAAAATGCAGTAGTAATGAAAAGGTGCAAAAAGTTTTTGCACCTGATTTATACTTATTTTCTAATTTATTTAATTTTGATTTGAGCCTTCTGAATGAACTCTGATATTGCTTTAATTATGGCGCTTCCTAATGAATCTAAAGGTTTATTTGAACAAGCAGGCATTGAAGTCTATTACAGTGGCATTGGCAAGATTAATGCTGCCTTTAAAGCGTTTGAGGTTATTCAAAAAACAGGATGCAAAACTTTAATTAACCTGGGTACAGCTGGAAGCTCTGCATTTAATCGACACGATTTAGTTGAAATAAAAACGTTTGTACAACGAGATATGGATGTTTCACCATTAGGGTTTGAAGTCGGTGTAACGCCGTTAGATGAGCATTTAGCTGCCGAGATTCACCTTCAACCGCATTTTGTTGATTTACCAAAAGCAACATGTGGAACTGGTGATTCATTTGAAACGGGTCAGCCAAAAGTAGCTTGTGATGTGGTGGATATGGAAGGGTATGCTTTAGCCAAAGTCTGCCATAAATTAGGTGTACGTCTAATTTCGGTAAAGTATATTACTGATGGGGCAGATGACACAGCTCATCTAGATTGGGAAGAAAACTTGTTATTAGGTGCACAAAAGCTTTTAGCACTTTATCAAAATCATTTCTAAAAAAAGATCGGCAAATTTGCCGATCTTTTTTTGTTTTAACGAGGCAATACGCCGTAGAGCATTAGGTGGACTGTATGCTCAATTGAACGCTGGAACATACTGCGGTTACGCAGAGTTTTTCCAGTTACCATTTCCATTTGGGTTGCAAAATCTGCATAGTTTTGGGTAAGGCCCCAAATATTTAAGATTAATAATTCCGGGTCGATATCTGGGGAAATTTTCCCTTCTTCTTGCCACGTCTGAATGACTTTAGCTTTCCGTTTAAATAGTTTTTTTAATGGTCCTTTGAGAATAGGTAAAATATGCGGAGCACCTTGAATGATTTCTAATGCAAACAATCTAGAGGCTTTCGGTTGGCTACGAGAAAGTTCGATTTTTTGAATTAAATAGTGCGATAAGGCTTCGGCTGGTTCTAATTCAGCTTCTAAAGTTTGTAAGGGAGCCAACCATTTTTGTAAAACAGTTGTGAGCACTTCTACATATAAAGACTCTTTATTTTCATAGTAATAGAAAATATTCGACTTATGCATGTCGGCGAGTTGGGCAATTTCATCCAGACTTGCACCACTGAACCCATAGACTGAAAATACGTCAAGGGCGGCAGCAAGGAGCTGATTGCGCTTTTGGGTACTCTTTTTTTGTTCCATCTGCTGCATAATTAAAAAAATAATATTCCCATTGTAAGGGAAATTGTTTGATTTGTGCACAGGTGTCTTGCTTTTTTAATCAAAAAACGGCTAGTTATTTGCGTAATAGATATACTATTGTGCAAAAAATAGAGAGATTCACTAGTTTATTGTTATTCTTAAAAATATTTTTTAAATTTCGCCCTAAAAAAGAGCAATAAAACAGCAATTTTATTGCTCATAAATTGTGCTTTTTTCGGCTGAGCGATTATCATTACTCATCGCAACCTTAGGTTGCTAAAACCGCATCGAGTACTTGCTGTTCAAGCTGAGCAAAAGAAATGCTCTTTTTACGGGGACGCGGCAAATTAACTTGGAAGCTTTGAGCAATCTGGCCCTTATCTAATAATATAATACGGTCAGCCAATTGCACTGCTTCACTTACATCGTGGGTGACTAAAATTGCAGTGAAGCCTTGCTCTTTCCACAAGCGTTCAATCAAGCTTTGCATCTCAAGACGAGTTAACGCATCTAATGCCCCTAATGGCTCATCTAACAGCAAAATACGAGGAGTATGAGATAACGCACGGGCTAAGGCTGTACGCTGACGTTGACCACCTGAAAGCTGCGAAGGCCATTGACCTGATTTTTCTTTTAAACCAACTTTTTCCAGTAATTCTTCTGCTAAAGCATGTTGCGCTTTAGGTAGCCCAAGTTGCACATTTTGAAGAATATTTCTCCAAGGGAGTAGGCGTGGGTCTTGAAACATGACACGAATATCATCGTTAGTAATACCTTCACGAAAATGTCGAGCAGATTTGAATTTGATTTCCCCAAAACTGGCTTTTTCAAGTTGGGCAATTAAACGTAGCAACGTACTTTTGCCACAACCGCTTCGACCAACAATAGCTAAAAACTCACCTGGTTGGATGTGTAGGTCAAGATCTTCAAGAACTTTTACCTCGCCATAAAATTTATAAAGCTGTTCGATTAGAATTTCTGCACCTACCACAGGCTCTTGTGACTCAGTAGGGTTTTCTGGAATGAGTTCTACGTCATTCTGATTAATATTTAAATTCAGATTTGTCATGTTCTAAGCTCCCTTATTTCTGATATCCAGAGTGCCAACGCAGTAAATAGCGTTCTAAAAGCTGTGCTAAAACATCTGCTAGTTTGCCTAGTAAGGCGTAAAGAAGAATACCGACCAGTACGACATCTGTTTGTAAAAACTCACGTGCATTCATGGTCATATAACCAATACCTGCTTGAGCTGAAATGGTTTCAGCGACAATGAGCAATACCCACACTAAACCTAAAGCAAAACGTAAACCGACTAAAATAGAAGGCATCGCACCCGGAAGGATAATTTCTTTGTAGAGCTGCCAACGCGAAAGTCCATAGCTTTTACCCATTTCAATCAATTGAGGGTCAACTGACCGAATACCGTGATAAGTGTTGATATAAATAGGGAAGAAAACACCTACTGCGACCAAAAATAATTTCGCTGTTTCATCAATACCGAACCACAAGATGACGAGTGGAATAAGGGCCAAAGCTGGGATGTTCCGTATCATTTGCAGGGTCGTATCGAGCAGAGTAGAGGCGAAACGCGAAGACCCATTGAGCAAACCCAATAACAAACCTAAACCACCACCCACTAAAAGGCCAAGCAAAGCACGCCCGGCACTGACTTTGACATGTTGCCAAAGCTCACCGCTAATGAGTAGATGCCAAAAAGCGGAAACCACGGCAGTGGGAGCAGGCAAAATACGGCTTTCTAAAAGTCCCGAACTTGAGGCAATTTGCCAAACTACCAATAGAACAATTGGGAAAATCCAAGGCAGCAAACGCTGCCCGATTTGCTTGGTTCCACGTGAAACAATACTTTCAGCTTTGCTCATGCAGGCTCCTTGACGGAACTATTTTGCTTCTTCTCGTCTGGAACATAGTTATTGGCAATAATTTCACCGAATGGACCGGTCAAATTTGGCTGAGCAAGTTTAGCTCGGGTCTCAATTGGTAATAACGGGAATACTAACTCTGCAAAACGGATTGATTCTTCAAGATGCGGATAGCCTGAGAAAATAAATGTATCAATACCTAAATCAGCATATTCCTGAATACGAGCAGCAACTGTTTCTGGGTCACCTACAAGTGCTGTACCAGCGCCACCACGGACTAAACCAATACCTGCCCAAAGGTTTGGAGAGACTTCAAGCTTGTCTCGGTTACCGCCGTGGAGAGCAGCCATACGTTGTTGGCCTACCGAGTCCATTTGTGCAAATTTCTTCTGTGCAGCAGCAATAGTCGCATCATCTAGATATTGAATCAGCTCATTTGCCGCTGCCCAAGCTTGTTCGTTAGTTTCACGAACAATGACATGCAAGCGAATACCATAAGTTAATTTACGGCCTTTAGCCTCAGCTTTGGCGCGAACATGTTCGATCTTTTGTTTGACTGCTGCTGGCGGTTCGCCCCAAGTGAGATAGGTATCCACTTGTTCAGCCGCAAGGTCGACAGCGACGTCTGAAGAACCACCAAACCAAAGTGGTGGGTAAGGCTTTTGAACAGGTGGGTAAAGCAGTTTTGCATCATCCACCTGTAAGCGTTCACCGTGAAAGGTAAAGGCTTCACCCGTATGTGAGCGCGTCAAAATTTCACGCCAGATTTTTACGTATTCATTGGCTGTTTGATAACGGGTTTCATGGTCTTCATATAAACCATCACCGCGTAGTTCAGCTTCATCACCACCAGTCACTAAGTTGAGTAACACGCGACCATTCGATAAACGGTCAAATGTTGCAGCCATACGAGCAGCCAAAGCTGGTGTTGTTACACCAGGACGTAATGCAACTAAAAACTTAAGGTGCTGAGTTGCATCAATCAGGCTAGCCGCCGTAATCCATGGATCTTCACATGAACGGCCCGTTGGAATAAGTACACCTTCATAACCTAAATTATCTACTGCTACAGCAATTTGCTTCATATAGGCATGGTCAACCTGACGAGCGCCTTTACTTGTACCTAAATAGCGACTATCACCGTGAGTAGGAATAAACCAGAAAATTTTCATGTGCATTACCTATATGTCTATTGAAATTACTTGGCGATCCAAACAGCTTGTTTGATGCTGATTGGTTTTGGAATGATGCCTTGTTGAGTAAAGATGTCTGCGAGTTGTTGCTGCTCAGCAATCACTTTGCTGTTAAGAGGAGCTGCCGATGAAGGGCGCGGACGGCGTTTAATAAATAAATCACTGGTCGCAGGTTTAAGACCTGTACTTTGCCCAATCGCACCTGCCGTTTCTGCTTGGTGACTTTGAACCCATTTATCGGCTTGATTGATTTGTTTGATGAGCCCTGAAACAGCTTTCGGGTGTTGTTTAACAAAATTTGGAGCTGCTAAATAAAAGGTATAGTTCGGGCTTAAACCTTTACCCGACGCAAGAACACGAGCTTGATCTTCTAGTTGTGCTGAGGCGAAGTAAGGGTCCCAAATGGCCCATGCATCTACGGCACCTTTTTGAAATGCTGCGCGAGCATCGGCTGGAGTAAGCCAGATTGGCGTAATGTCACTCCAGTTTAGGCCTGCTTTACGTACGGCTTGTACAAGTAAGTAATGTGAGCTAGAACCTTTTTGCAGAGCAATTCGTTTGCCTTTAAGGTCTTTCAGCTGTTTGAGCTGCGAGTTTTTAGGAACCAAGATTGCCGATGCTAGTGGTTTAGCTGCTTCATAGGCAATGTAATACAAAGGCTTGCCAGCCGCTTGTGCGTAGACAGGAGGTGTATCTCCAGTAACACCTACATCAAGTGAACCGACAGCTAAAGCTTCTAAAATTTGTGGGCCGGCAGGGAACTCACTCCAAGTAACTTTGGCATTAGGAAATTCTTGTTCAAATAATTTTTGCTGTTTGGCAATCGCAAAGTTGATCGAACTTTTTTGAAAACCAATACGAAGTTCTTTTACAGTTGGGTCAATCGCCCAAGCGGGTGCGGCAATTGTTAAACCTAATACAGTGACTGCACTGATGCGTTTAATTAACTGGGTCCACTGATTCTTATTAAATAATGATTGATGTTGCATATTGATATCCTTGTTCCCCATGAGGCAAGGCACAGCATTTATATGGTTATTTGCCGTGCCTAAGCTGGGTTTATTTCAGTTTTAAAATGGCATCTTGAATGGTGAGTTTGTTTGGAATGAGCTTTTGCGTATAAAAGGCATCAGCTACTTGTTGTTGTTCTTGTGCCACTTTGTCAGATATTGGCTGAACTCCAAAACCCATACGTGAAATGGAAGTTTTGAGTACATCAAACTCAAGTGCTGTAGGTTTTTCGAGTAGCTTGGCTGCTTCATCCTGATGTGAGCTCACCCATTCAGTTGTCTGGTTGAGGGTTTGCACAACTGTATTGAGTACTTTCGGATTATTTTCTGCAAATTTACGGTCAGCGAGATAGAACTGATGATTGCTCACCAAATTTTCACCTGTTGCTAAAACTCGTGCCTGAATTTGATGTTCAGCTGCTGCAAAGAATGGGTCCCAAATCACCCATGCATCTACTGCACCTTTTTCAAATGCAGCACGAGCGTCTGATGGCGGTAAATAAACAGGTTGAATGTCACTTAAGCTTAAGTTGTTGGCTTCTAGAGCTTTTAACAATAGGTAATGAACATTCGAACCTTTGTTAAGAGCGACACGTTTGCCTTTTAAATCTTGAATAGAGTGAATGGGAGAATCTTTTTTTACCAATAATGCTTCGGCTTTTGGCGCAGCAGGTTGGTTTGCGACATAAACTAAATTTGGATTGGCAGCTTGCGCAAAGATTGGAGGTGCTTCGCCTGCTTCACCGAATGAAACACTTCCTACGTTTAAACCTTCAAGTAATTGAGGTCCAGCAGGAAACTCAACCCATTTTACTTGTACACCTTGTTCTTTTAGTGCTTTTTCTAAGTCACCACGAGCCTTTAAAATAGGAAGGATGCCATATTTTTGATAACCAATATTTAAAGTTGTGGTGGCCTGTTCCTCTTTTTTGGCACAACCACTTAACATCATCACTCCTGCAAGGCTGGCCGCGATGACTGAATATTTTGCCCATGAAGTGGTGTTGAAAAGTGCCATGAGATTTCGTGCTCCCCGAAAGAGAAAAAGAAAAAATAATTGGATGAGCAGATACCCTAAAGGGATTTTTATTTCAGAAAAAATAAGTATTCGGACTTTATTTATGTAAAAAAAAGCTAAAAACTTTCGGCGATAAACTTATGCAAAAAAATGATTTATTAAATAAGATGATCTTTATAAAAAGTTATTTAAGATTATGTAAATAAAATAAAAATTATTAGAATAATGAAATTTAAAGATTTAAAAAAAAGTACAACCATAAATTAATCGACTTTACGGTTGTACTTTTTAAACTAAGCTTATCTGAAATAAGAATATCTTAAAAATAGCAAAGGTTAAGGAAGCAGTTTCTTAAAAACTAAAGAATTCCTTTGGTAGTTATAAAGCGCCTGACGAGCATTTGGTAAGTCATCAACACTCACCTGATGAAAACCATGTTCTAAAAACCAGTGAGCAGTACGCGTTGTTAAAACAAATAATTGCCGAATACCTTGTTCTTTTGCCTTTTCTTCAAGGAATTGCAGAATTTGACTACCGCGATTTGATTTACGATAACTTGGATGTACTGCAACACAGGCAATTTCTGCGGAACGAGTCTCGTTAAATTCGGTCGGAATTGGATAAAGTGCAGCACATGCTAGAATTGTACCATCACGTTCAATGACAGCGAACTGGCTAATTTCTTGCTCTAAACGTTCACGCGAACGATAAACCAAGATACCTTCTTCTTCTAGCGGACGTAATAAATTCATTAAACCGCCCACATCTTGAATGTTGGCCATGCGAACTTCTTCATAATGCGCATCGGTAATCATGGTACCAACACCATCACGTGTGAATAGCTCTTCAATTAATGCACCATCATAGGCATAAGAAATAAGATGAACGCGGTGTACGCCTGATAAAGATGCTTTTTTTGCTTGTTGCAAATGCAAAGTGAGCGTTGGACTGATGGTTTGGTATTGTTGAATGTAATAGTCTAGTTGATGTGGGCTTAACTCACGTAATATTTGGTCATCTTCATTCAGCAATCCTTGTTGCTCACCTAGAAAAATGAGTTTATCTGCTTTTAAGTAAGTTGCAGTTTTGGTCGCAACTTCTTCTGCTCGTAAGTTAAATACTTCGCCTGTAGTGGAATAACCTGTTGGTCCCAATAACACAATATTATGATTATCGAGGTGTCGATCAATCGCATCGGTATCAATAGAACGGACTTCACCTGTGAGCTGGAAATCCATCCCATCACGAATACCATAAGGCTTCGCAGTCACAAAATTACCTGATACGACATCTATTCGAGCACCATACATGGGTGAGTTCGCTAAACCCATAGAAAGTAATGCTTCAATTTCTAGGCGAATAGAGCCTACAGCATTCATGACACACCCTAAAGATTCACGTGTGGTAATTCGGCTGTTGTCATAAAAAGGAGTTTCTATTCCTTTTTCTTTAAGGTTGTGATTAATTTGGGGACGTGCGCCGTGTACGATAATTAATCGGATACCAAGAGAATGTAACAGTGCAATATCATGAATAATATGCTGGAAATTAGGATGGCGAACTGCTTCGCCACCAAACATCAAGACAAACGTTTTATCGCGATGCGCATTAATGTAGGGTGCTGAGTGTCGAAACCAGTGTACATAATGCTGGGTGTTATTATGCGACTTACTTACAGGCTTACTTGACATACCGATCTCGAATCAACAGCAAAAAGATATAAAGATGATTCTAAACAAAAAAGATTAAAGCCGCATGTTTTAGATAAAAAAACACCCAAATCTAAGTTTGGGTGTTTAAAAAGTTTTAAATTAGTGAACAACTCTAATGATTTTATGGCTCTGTTCATTCACCAGTACATAATTTCCGTTCACTTTGTACCATTTTTGGTAGCGACCTGGTTTACTTAATTTTTGATGTTGGCGATAGTCAATCACGTAACGTGAGTGTTGGTATTCATGAGGTACAACTTGACCCACTCGCCAAGCATTACGATGGTCATCTTTTTTAATCACTTTAACTGTTTTCACTTCATAGTTTTGATAGTTGCCATGGTGATTATGATCGTTAGGCGCTGCCATTGCTGTTGTTGCAACTAAACCAGTGAGTGAAAGAACAATTGCTGTTGTTAATTTTTTCATTATGAACCTCGAATGATGAGCTAAATTTCAATAACTAAAGATTAGTGAACAATTGCAGATAAATCGTGGAGACCAAGAAGAATAAATGTGAAAACCCAATATGAAATAAGAAGAAATTAAGAAAATACTTAATATGAAAATATGAAAAGTTTTTATTTTTAAACTAGATAAGGCATAAAAAAGGATAAAACCCGAAGGCTTTATCCTTTTTATTCAGCGATAGCGAGGCTCTATCGCTTTAAAAACCACGAATACTGACAATACTATTAGAATCTGTATCGACTAAAATATAGTCATTATTGATTTTGTACCATTGCTGATTACGGCCCGGTTTAGGTAGGTTGCTGTCTTTATAGTCGACTTTATAACCATTGCCACGATAGTGCTGTGGCATAACATAACCTGGCTGCCAGCGATGCTGTTTCAACCGTTCAAAGCCACGTTCTTCGCGCATACGGCGTTCGTCACGGATACGATCTTCATCATGATCACGTCCAAATCCTGGCCCACGATCATTCCACTCACCGCGTGGTCCTCCGCCTTTAGGACCTTTAGGGCCATGGCCTCGGTCAAAAGGGGGATCAGCAAAGCTTGCCATACTGGTGGTCAGTACGGTTATGCATAGGGCTAAGATGGTGAACAACTTTTTCATGATGCATCCTCGTTTACATCTGATGTCTCTCATGTTGAATACTCTACGCGCAAAATGCAGAGAAACTGTGAAGATCATTTAATGGTTCAATTAAAATTACGGATAGATCAAGAGTTTTTATCAATCGTAAAAAAGGCTTGTATATATCTTTTCAGGTATAGGCAAGCCAGATTTGATGATTGGCCGTAATTTAATTTAGCTTTTCATCTTTAACTTTTTAATCTTGTGCATCAATACTTTGACCATTGAGCGCCAAGCTGTCTTCACCCATTAAATAGAGGTAGGCAGGCAAGATTGACTCAGGTGTAGGTAATGTCTTCGGATCTTCTTGTGGGTAGGCTTTAGCACGCATTGCAGTACGTGTTGCGCCTGGATTAATACAGTTAAAGCGGATATTTGGATAAGTATTTTCCGCTGCAAAAATTTTGCTCACTGCTTCAATTGCAATTTTAGAGACAGAATAGGCGCCCCATAAAGCACGTGCTTCACGGCCTACACCAGAACTGGTAAATACGACAGAGGCGTTTTCTGATTTTTGCAAAAGTGGTAATAAGGCTTGAGTGAGGGCAAACGGAGCACGTAAGTTAACTGCCATCACGTCATCCCATACTTCTGTAGGATAATGTGCCAGCTCTACACGCTCACCTAAAATACCCGCATTATGCAAAATACCGTCTAAACGTCCAAACTGCTTTTCGAGAGTATCGACTAAAAAGTCGTAATCACGGTCAGAGGCACTTGAAAGTTGTAGCGGTAAAATCGCGGGTTGCGGTGCACCGAGACTTTCAATTTCATCATAAATCACTTCAAGTTTATTTAAGGTTCTACCATGCAGGACAACGGTTGCACCATGTAGGGCATAACTTAGAGCCGCAGCTCGCCCAATTCCATCACCAGCACCGGTGATTAAAATAACACGATCTTTGAGTAGATCCGGACGAGGTTGATATTCTGAATATTTCATTGGTAAACCTCCTTCTTTTTATATTGATAAAACGAGTAACCGTTAAAAAAGTCTATAAAACTCTGATGTTAACTTATCATACGCTGATTTTCCTGTAGAGCAGGAAGCTTTTGACGTAACATATCGTGTAATTCTGTCACCGTATTTACAATCGAATCAGCCTGCCAAGCGGCGAGATCATCACGGTGCTCAATAGGTAGATAGCCGTATGCAGCTAAAATAGTGTACATATTGGCATTGCGACCAGCATCAATATCACGTGGGTGGTCACCTACATAAATAATTTCATCTGCTGGGATATTTAACTGTTTAGCAGCTAAATACATGGGTTCAGGGTCTGGTTTTGTTTTACTGACATCCTCAGGACATACCAAAACCGCACAGCGTTCTGTCAGATTTAACTTTTCTAAAAGAGATTCACTTAAACCGCGTGGTTTATTGGTCACAATACCCCACGGGATTTGCGCAGCCTCTAACTCTTCTAGAAGTGGATACATACCTTCAAACAGATCTGTATCAACCACAATATTATTGCCGTAAATATCTAAAAAGTTTTGACGATGAGCCAAGAAAATTGGATTGGCAATATCTAGCTCTGGATAGACCAATTTCACCATCGCACGCGCACCTTCAGAAACTTGAGTGCGAATGAGGTCTGCATCAACCACAGGACGTCTTTCATCACGGCACATTTGCTGAATAATACGAATGAAATCCGCAGCTGTATCGATAAGCGTACCGTCTAAATCAAATAAAACAGCTTTCATCATGCACCTGTATTAATCGTATGAACCATATAGTTAACGTCGACATTCGGCGCTAACCAATAATGCTTGGTCAGAGGGTTGTAATGCAATCCAGTCATTTCTTTTAAGGTAAGGCCGGCATTACGAATATCATGTGCCATTTCAGATGGTCGAATAAATTTATGATAATCATGCGTGCCTTTTGGCAACATACGTAGTACGTACTCTGCACCAATAATGGCAAATAAATAAGATTTTGGGTTACGGTTAATGGTCGAGAAGAACACATGGCCGCCCGGTTTAACCAAAGCCTGACAAGCTTTTACAATAGATGCCGGATCTGGAACATGTTCCATCATTTCCATGCAAGTCACCACGTCGTATTGGCCTGCTTGTTCTTGTGCTAATTCTTCTACAGGAATTTGGCGGTATTCAATATTTTGAACATTCTCTTGTTGAGCATGCAATCGGCCAACGGCTAGAGGTGCTTCACCCATATCGATGCCTAGTACATCTGCACCACGACGTGCCATGCTTTCGGCTAAAATACCGCCGCCACAGCCGACATCAAGTACTTTTTTACCAGCTAGACCGCCTGCACGTTCATCAATCCAGTTTAGACGTAGTGGATTAATTTGATGAAGTGGGCGAAATTCAGAATGTTGATCCCACCATTTGGCAGCAAGTGCTTCAAACTTTGCGATTTCTTGTAAATCAACATTCAATTGCGACATGGTGCTACCTCTAAACTTGAGTTATCTTTTTGGATGTAGTTCGCCGTTAGTGTAGCGATTATTGGGAAAAAAGCGATAAACCCAATAAAAAACTTCACAGAAGCAAAACGAATTTAGCATATTTGTTTTATATTTAGAGCATAAGCTAATGCATAACAACTTAGAGGAAAAGCTGTAACAATGAAAAAATTGGTTTTGGGTGGTTTGAGTGCAGCAATTATGGCCGTATCGGGTAGTGCAATGGCAGCAGATTTTGTTGCTGGTAAAGACTACACCGTGATTGCCAATCCAAGCAAAGTGGAAGTTCCGGGGAAAATCGAAGTTCGAGAGTTCTTTTGGTATGGATGTCCACACTGTTTTAAACTTGAACCGCATATGCAAACGTGGTTAAAGCAGATTCCTAAAGATGTACGTTTTGTGCGTACACCAGCTGCAATGAATAAAATGTGGGAACAAGGGGCGCGTACCTATTATACATCTGAGGCATTAGGTGTACGTAAACGCACGCATTTACCACTATTCCATGCGATTCAAGTGAACGGTCAACAAATTTTTGATCAAGCTTCTGCTGCGAAGTTCTTTACTCGTTATGGCGTGCCTGAACAGAAATTTAATAGTACTTACAACTCGTTTGCAGTAACTGCGAAAGTTGCCGAGTCAAATAAACTTGCTCAACAGTACCAATTAACAGGTGTTCCTGCAGTTGTCGTTAATGGTAAATACGTGGTGCAGGGTGAAGATGGTAAAGTTACCCAAGTTCTTAATTATTTAATTGAGAAAGAACGTAAAGCAAAATAAGTTGTTTAGGCTTTACTTCAAAAATGGGCTTCATATGAAGCCCATTTTTATATTTAATTTATCGTTAATTATCACGAAATATTTCAATTAATTTTGCTGATTTTCATCTTCAATTTGAAAATTTAAAACATCAAAATTAGCCGTTTGGGTCGGTAGTGATAATGCCTGATTAATATATAAATTAATTAATTTCTGACGAGAACCAATCGAACGCTGGTAATAAGTAGAGTTTAAAAGTAGGGATGCGCCATAAGTCAGTGACCAGATATAAGACAAATAGTCACGAATCGACATATCATAGTTCAATGATTTTAAATAACTTTCGGTAATATCTTTAATTGCTAAAATACGTTGTTGGCGGATTTCATAAAGCTCTTCGAAAAGATGCTTCAACTTAGATTCTGTCATTGTCAGATTTTCTTCAAGTTGATGCAATAAAATGGTTTTGCCTGGCGTAAGCAAATGGTGAAGCATGTAATGAGGAGCATACTCTTTGAAATCTGTATTATATTTTTTAGAAATTTCTAAAATTTGCTTTTCATTTTGAATAATAAGCTCAAGTAGAAGCTCATTTTTGCTTCTAAAATGCTTATAAAGTGTGCCTTTAGCAATATCTAGCTCGGCCACTAACTCATCTAGAGTAATTTCCTGATTGTTTTCTAGTAACAACTTTTCTGCCACGCTCAGAATTTTTTCTTTACGCATCAAAAACTGTGTATGACGATCAAGATTCATAGGTATTCCCACACCAGTTTGGCCTAACTAATAATTTACTTCCTGTAAAAAGAAAAAGACTTTTCTCGAAATTTTTAGCCTTTTTCTTTCTCTCTTTACGTATTACCACATAACCTGTTTTTTGTCATTTGCCGCTTCTACCGTTCCCAGTTTGCAATCCCTCTAAAGAGTAGGCGAACTTGTGTAGAAGCATTCTCAATAAAGGCAGCTTGTTGCAGCTTGAGCTGTTCACCTTGATATTGTTTTGATAGGTTGAGCCACGTCATTGCCCAGGTAAATGACATATTGGTCAAAATGGTAGATAAGACATTTAAGTCTTGAGGCTCTTGAATATGTTTAAAATTTTCGAGTTTAGTAAGATCAGTTGTGAGATCTTCGATCAAAAATTCGATTTCTCGTGCAATAGCTGCACGAACTGTTTCTGAGCCTCCCCAACGCTCCGAAATCATAAATTGCCACTGTTTAGGGCTATGATTTACTGCTTGCACAAATAGCTCAATACTGGTTTGGGTCTTGGCAGATTTATGTTGTAAATAACTTTGACCTAACTGATGTAAGACACTTTTTAAATGTAAGGCAACTTGATCGACCAGTTCCTTGCCGAGTTCGTCCATGTCTTGAAAATGACGGTAGAACGCTGTTGGTACCAAACCTACTTCACGTGCAACTTCACGTAAACTGATACTACTGAACGAACGCCCAGACGTGCTCAGATGCAAGGCTGCATCAAGGAGTGCCTGACGACTTTGCTGTTTTCGTTCATCCCGTATCGACATTAAAAGAACCTATTTAAACCGTGAGCCAAAGTCTAACAAAAAAGAGCAAATTTTCATAAAAAAAATAGTGAACAAGTGTTGACTGAGTGAACACTTATAAATATAGTGTACATATGTTCACTATACGAACATGTGTTCACTCAAATAAATAGCCAGAAACAAAAGAGGAACGTATGAACGCAACAATTAGCTATCAGCCACATTGGGTTCGAGAAGATTTTGTTGATTTTGTTTTACAGAAAATTAACGCGACTTGGGCTTGGAAAAGGGTACTTGCAGAAGTTACTACTGTTCAGCCACTTCATACCGATATGGTGCTTATCAAGCTTAAACCGAATCGTAATTTTAATTTCGATCAGGTCCGCGCAGGTCAAAGTATTCTGCTGACTTTGCTCATCGATGGCATTTACCAACAGCGTAGTTATTCAATTATTGAAGTGACTACTCAGGGTGAAATCGCTTTAGGTATTAAAGTACAAGGCTTGGTGTCAAGTGCAGTCCAACGATTACATGTTGGAGAGTGCATTGAGATTTCACAGCCACAAGGTGATTTTACTTTGCACCAAGGCCAGCATCCTGCGATTTTAATTGCGTCAGGTAGTGGCATTACTGCAATTTATTCACTTTTGCAGCAAGCTTTAAAACAGCAGCTTGAACAAATTCACGTCATTTATTTTAATCGTGCTGAAATTTTTCATGCTGAATTAAAAGCTTTGGCAGAAAAGCATCCCGAGCTTCACTATCATTTTTTTAATACATCCGAGCAAAAGCAGCATTTAACTGAAAAATTACTGCAAAAGTTGGTTCCAGATTTTGCGCAGACTGCAACGTATGTGTGTGGTCATCACGGCATGATGCAGCAGGCAAATGAAATTTATGCCCAAAAGGGTGCTCAGTCACAACTTTATCAAGAATATTTTCAGCCACTGCAAGTGACTGGTACACATGCAGCACAGCGTATTATTTTCCGCCGTGCCCAGCAGGAGTTTTTAGCTGAAACAAATTTACTGAGCAGTGCAGAGCAAGCAGGTTTACGTCCGCAACATGGTTGCCGTATGGGTGTTTGCAATAAATGTAGCTGTACCAAAGTCAGCGGTGTTACTCAAAACCTGTTAACAGGTGAAATTGAAGACCAACCTAACCGTCCAATTAAACTATGCGTGAGCCAGGCATTAAGCCCAGTCACGATTGATCTATAAAAAGAATTAAAGAGGATTAACCTTATGAATATGGCATTAGAATTTTCTACCGTTTCTAAATCTGCTCATTTAACTCCAGAGCAGACAGAAGAGTTTGGTCGCCGTGTTGAGCAGATTCGTCAAGATATTATGCAAAGTCTTGGTGAACAAGACGCGAAATATATCTACAAAGTGCGTAATTTTGTTCGCTACACCGAAATCGCTTCACGTGGCATGTTGATGTTTGGTGGTTGGATTCCGCCTGTTTGGTTACTAGGCACAGGTTTATTAGGTATTTCTAAAATTGTAGAAAACATGGAACTTGGCCATAACGTTATGCACGGTCAGTTTGACTGGTTAAATGAACCAAGTCTGAACGGTAATACTTACGATTGGGATACCATTGCATCGGGTGATGATTGGCGTGAAACACATAACTATGTGCACCACACTTATACCAATATTGTCGGTAAAGACCATGATGTAGGTTATGGTATTTTGCGAGTAAGTGATCAGCAGAAGTGGGAACCTCGCCACCTGTTTAATATTCCACTTGGTCTACAATTAATGTTTTTCTTTGAATGGTATGTGGGTGTACAAAACTTACATCTTGAAGATGCATTAGTTTATAAAACCAAGAGCTGGAAACAAGTTTGGAAAGATTCATCTAAAGTACGTAAAAAAGCCACTCGCCAAGTTTTAAAAGATTATGTGTTTTTCCCTGTGATCTCTGGTCCTATGTTTTTACCGGTTTTTGCAGGAAATGTAGTTGCCAATATTATTCGTAACTTGTGGTCATCTGCCGTGATTTTTAACGGCCACTTTACAGAAGATGCAGAAACGTTTGAGCCTGATAATACCGACACTGAAACCAAGGCAGAGTGGTATTTACGTCAAATTCGTGGTTCAAGTAATTTTAGTGGTACAGAATGGATGCACTTTATGAGTGGTAACTTAAGTCATCAAATTGAACACCATTTATTTCCAGATATGCCAGCTAACCGCTATAAAGAAGTAGCACCGAAAATTAAGGCACTTTGCGCAGAATATGGCATTAACTACAACGAAGCGAACTTTATGCGCCAGTTCTGGAGTGTATGGGTACGTTTGGCGAAATGTTCACTGCCAAACCATACCACTGGAAAAGTTATGCAGACATTGGAAAAGTTAAAAGCAAAATTCAAATTTGCGTAATCTAAGTTATTTCAAAATAGCTCCTTTTTAGGGGCTATTTTTATTTTTCAAGTCATGAAAATTGCAGACTTACATTTGAAAGTAGGGAATAAACTCAACCTGTCAAAATCCTTTGCTATACTATGCCCAAGTTTGTATTTAAGAGAAGTTAGGAAGGATTATGCGTATTGACCAACGTGCATTAGACCAATTACGTGAAGTGAAAATTACACGAAACTACACCCGTTATGCTGAAGGTTCTGTGCTGGTCGAATTTGGTCACACCAAAGTCCTTTGTACTGCAAGCATTGATAACTCAGTGCCACGCTTTTTAAAAGGCCAAGGTCAAGGCTGGGTAACGGCAGAATATGGCATGTTACCGCGCTCAACACATTCACGTTGTGATCGTGAAGCGGCTCGTGGTAAGCAAACTGGTCGTACTCAGGAAATCCAGCGCCTCATTGGTCGTAGCTTACGTGCTATGGTTGATTTGAAAAAGCTTGGTGAAAACACGATTACGATCGATTGCGATGTAATTCAGGCTGATGGTGGTACACGTACTGCTTCGATCACTGGTGCGGCTGTAGCATTAGTTGATGCAATGAATGTTTTGTTATCGCAAAAGAAAATTAAGCACGATCCGCTTAAAGGATTAGTTGCTGCAATTTCTGTAGGTATGTATCAAGACGAAGTACTGCTTGATCTTTGTTATGAAGAAGACTCGAACTGTCAAACTGACTTAAACGTAGTAATGACACAAGCTGGTGAGTTTATTGAAATTCAAGGTACAGCAGAAGACAAACCGTTTACTCGCGCACAAAGTAATGCCATGTTAGAAATGGCTGAAAAAGGAATTGCCGAGCTCATTAAAAAGCAACAAGAAGCTTTAGGCTGGTAATATTACGCTTTCTAAAAAACGCATCTTCGGATGCGTTTTTTTATGCCTTCATCAAATCGACATAAAAACATCACTTGCCTGTCACTTTTACGCTTTATTAGTAGTTCGCATTTAAAACGTTTGGAAAAACTAATGCGAAAACTTTCACTTTTATTAATTACATCTTTAGCACTCATGTTCAGTGCTTGTAATGATGATAACGACTCAGATAATTCATCGCCTACAACACCGCCGACTAGTAATTGCAAAATGCACTGTGCACCATAATAAGAACTTAGGATAGAACTAATGAATCGTCGCGAATTTCTTTTAAATTCTACAAAAACTATGTTTGGGACAGCTGCTTTAGCGAGTTTCCCGCTGAGTATTCAAAAAGCTTTAGCTATTGATGCCAAAGTTGAAAGTGGAACTATTCAAGATGTTAAACACATCGTGATTTTGACTCAGGAAAACCGTTCTTTCGATAACTATTTCGGAACATTAAAAGGTGTACGTGGTTTTGGTGACCGCTTTACTATTCCAATGACGGAAGGCCGAAAGGTTTGGGAACAATATGATACGAATAAAAAGAAAGTATTGCCTTACCATTTAGATAGCCGTTTAGGAAACGCACAACGCGTTTCAGGTACACCCCACTCATGGGCTGATGGCCAAGCAGCTTGGGACAATGGGCGAATGAGTGATTGGGTGGCATCTAAAAAACCACAATCGATGGGTTACTATAAAAAACAAGAAGTTGAATATCAGTTTGCCTTAGCCGATGCATTTACCATTTGTGATGCCTACCACTGCGCTATGCATGCGGGCACCAACCCAAATCGTAAGTTTATCTGGACGGGAACGAATGGTCCTACGGGCGCAGGTGTCGCCAGTGTGGTAAATGAATTTGATGGGATTGGACCATCAACTGAAGGTTATGAATGGACGACTTATCCTGAGCGCTTACAGCAGGCCGGCGTAACATGGAAAGTTTATCAAAACATGCCGGATAACTTTACCGATAACCCATTAGCTGGTTTCAAACAGTATCGCCGTGCAAATGAACAGTCAGGGCAACCAGTTAGCCATGATTCACTCATTTGCCCAGCGTATGATGAAAAGATCGATACGACTCAACCACTTTACAAAGGTATTGCCAATACCATGCCGGACGGTGGTTTTTTAGGAACTTTTAAAGCTGATATCGCACAAGGTAAATTACCGCAGGTGAGTTGGTTGGTTGCTCCAGCAACTTACAGTGAACATCCAGGGCCATCTAGTCCTGTACAGGGCGCTTGGTATATTCAGGAAGTATTAAATGCATTAACTGAAAACCCTGAGCTGTGGAGTCAAACCGTTTTATTGGTAAACTTCGATGAAAATGACGGTTTCTTTGACCATGTTCCTTCACCAAGTGCACCGTCTAAAGATGCAAATGGTGTTGTATATGGAAAAACGACTTTAAGTGATCAGCAAGTATCTTATGAATACTTTAACCATCCAGCAGTAGCGACTTCAGAATCTCAACCTAAGCCAGACGGTCGAGTGTATGGGCCGGGTGTACGTGTTCCAATGTATGTAATTTCACCGTGGAGCCGTGGTGGCTGGGTGAACTCACAGGTCTTCGACCACACTTCTATTTTACAATTCTTGGAAAAACGCTTTGGTGTGCAAGAGCCTAATATTAGTCCATACCGCCGTGCCGTATGTGGTGATTTAACAACAGCATTTAATTTTAAAACACCGAACCTTCTGCCTGTTGCTGAACTAGATGGGAAGAAAACTAAAGCCGAAGCTGATGCGATTCGTGTTGCTCAGGCTTTATTGCCACAAGTTCCTGTTCCAAGCCAGCAACAATTTCCGCAGCAGGAAATGGGGATTAGACCATCACGTGCTTTACCTTATATTTTGCATACCAGTGCCAAAGTCGATGCTACTCAAAAAACTGTAAAGCTGATGTTCTCAAACACGGGCAAACAAGCAGCCGTTTTTCATGTCTATAACCGATTAGATCTTATGGTGGCTCCTCGTCGTTATATGGTTGAGGCGGGTAAACAGCTTGATGATGTATGGAATGCTACAAATGGCCAGTACGATTTATGGGTACTTGGACCAAATGGCTTCCACCGTGCGTTTAAAGGTAATTTAAGTCAAGCCAACCAGACGCAAGCACTACCAGAAATTAGAGTATGTGTGGAAGAGTGTGATGCGAATTTGTATTTAAAAGTGCGTCATGATGGTAATAAGTCAGTCAAGCTCACTGTTAAAGCAAATGCTTATCTGCCAAACAAGATATGGACTATAGAATCAGATCGCTCTGAAAAAGAATTGGTGTGGGATATGTCTGAATTTGGTGGCTGGTATGACTTTACTGTGACTTTATCTGATGATGCGACGTTTAGTCGTCGTTTTGCAGGTCGTATAGAAACTCAAGAAGATTCAATTTCTGATCCATATATGGGGTATTTAGAGTCTTAAGTTGCTGTAATGCATGAATGTTAAGCTGAAGTCTTAGTTAATAATTATTTTAAATTAGTTAGCACGACGGAGTCTTATCGTTTATTCATCCAGTGGAAGTAGCTAATTCGTTACTTTGGTTTCGCCCAAAGTAAGGTACGTAATAAAGATTAATTAATCTTTATTACGTACCGAAGGGCAACGGCAGGCTTAATAACATTCTTGCGCTGCGACAAAGCTATAATCGCTTTGTCTTGCTCAGGTTGTAGATGACATCTCGCACAATCTAATGTTGGGAAATATAAATGAAGAGAGGTAATAACTTGTCGTTTAGATGAATAATAAAAATAAAGACTTACCTTTTGTAACAGAATCTCCTAAGCCTGGTCATATTTATCTTTTATGTTGAAACCCTGATTTTTTAAAGTGATGGGGAAAATTTATGCTACAAGGTTTTATTGTATTATTAGCAGTAGTTACATTTGTTTTAATGGCTGCCGATCCACGTGATAGTGGGGCACAAGCGACTCAGTCAGCGTGGCAAAAAACACAAGCGGCAGACATGACCAAGTCGCAAAAAAATATGAATAACGATGTGGATTTTACTTAAGCATTAAAACGCATTGATAAATCAACAGCTCTAACGTCTTTAGTTAAGACACCCATAGAAATGTAATCAACGCCAGTAGTCGCCACTTCGCGTAAGTTCTCAATAGTGATATTGCCCGAAGCTTCGAGTTTACAGCGACCTGCCACATGTTTTACGGCATCAATCATTTGCTGTTGGCTAAAATTGTCGAGCATGACAATGTCCGCCCCAGCTTCAAGCGCTTGGTTTAGTTCATCCCAAGTTTCGACTTCGACTTCAACAGGTTTGCCTGGCGCAATTTGATGTGCTTTTGCAATTGCTTGGGCAATACCACCTGCTGCCATAATATGATTTTCTTTAATTAAGAACGCATCAAATAAACCAAGACGGTGATTTTGTCCGCCGCCGACAGCTACGGCATATTTTTGTGCAATACGTAAGCCCGGTAAGGTTTTGCGTGTATCGAGAAGTTTTGTATTTAAGCCTTCAAGATGCTTAACATATTCAGCAGTTTTTGTCGCAACAGCAGATAAAGTTTGAATAAAGTTTAAAGCAGGGCGCTCTACAGTAAGTAAACTACGTGCAGAACCTGCAAGTTTTAAAAACGCTTCGTTTGCCGCAACACGCTCACCTTCTTGTTTTAACCAAGTCACCTGAATAGTATTGTCATAAGCTGAGATGAGTGCATTTACCCAAGGTTGACCAGCTAAAACCATATCTTCACGGCTAATAATGGTTGCAGTGGCTTGCTCCTCTTCAGGTGTGAGCATAGCGGTAATATCGCCGTCCCCAATATCTTCTTGTAATGCTTGTTGAATATTGATTTGAATTGATTGTTCAAGCAAAGACTGAGGTATGCTCATACGGTTTCCATTTTGTCGATGACCCTAAAACTTGCGATATATTAGCACCGTCGACCTGAAAAATAAGCTGTTTTATGAGATTAATCGCGATAAACAATCGCATTTAATACTTTGAAAAGTAGATAACTGTTTTAAACTAAAACAATTGGCAAGCAATTTATTGGCATCTCAATGAAGCAAATCACACCGTATGAAGTTATAGATGGGCAATTAAAAGGGGCGAGACAAATCCCTTCTCCAAATTTTAACCAGCGTCCGACTGGTACCGAAATTCAAATGATTGTGGTTCATAATATTAGTTTGCCGCCGTCTCAATTCGGAGGCGGATATATTGAGCAGTTTTTTCAAAATCAGCTAGATTGGTCAGTTCATCCTTATTTTCAAACTATTGAAGGCATGCAAGTTTCTACGCATTTGCTGATTTTACGAACTGGTGAAGTCCTCCAGTTTGTTAATTTTAATGATCGGGCATGGCATGCCGGACGTTCGAGCTATTTATCCAAAATAGAATGCAATGATTATTCAATTGGGATAGAACTTGAAGGAAGTGATGATTTACCTTTTGAAGAAGTACAATATCAAGTATTAACAGATGTTGTTACCGTCATTCGCCAAGCTTATTCAGAAATTAAAAACCATATTGCAGGTCACTCAGACGTTGCCCCTGGCCGAAAAACCGATCCGGGCCCTCATTTTAAATGGCAGCACTTTAGACAATTACTGGCTCAGAAAAAAAGTTGAGTTCATTCATCATTTCACAACGAAAAGATTTTTTAGTTTCATTACAATAGCGACTTTCGAATATAGCTGTAGGTGAGTGCGATGGCATTGTGGCGATCGACTTTTATTGTCAGTGCAATGACGATGTTGTCACGAGTGTTAGGGTTAGTACGTGACGTCGTATTGCTCAACGTGTTTGGTGCAGGTAAAGATTTTGATACTTTCGTCGTTGCTTTTCGTATTCCTAACTTCTTTCGACGATTGTTTGCCGAAGGGGCTTTTTCGCAGGCATTTATTCCCGTATTAACTGAATATAAAACGGGTCGAGCACATGCTGAAGTACAGATTTTAATTAGTCGCGTATTTGGCTGTTTATTAACAGTCATGACCTTACTCACTTTTGTGGCCATGGTTTTAGCACCTGCAATCATCTATATGTATGCACCGGGCTTCCACAGTGATCCGGAAAAGTTCGATTTAGCCGTCAGCATGTTCCGTTTGACCATCCCCTATTTAATGTTTATGTCGCTCACAGCTTTTGCCAGCAGCATCTTAAATAGTTATGGCTCGTTCGCTTCACCAGCTTTTTCACCTGTTTTACTCAATGTAGCAATGATTGCAGGGGCGTGGTGGCTTACGCCGTATATGGCTGAGCCAATCAAAGCATTAGGTTGGTCGGTTGTAGTGGCTGGGGTGTTACAGTTAGCCATACAAATTCCCGAATTGTGGCGTAAAAACTTACTGATTCCACCTAAAGTTGATTTTAAACATGAGGGTGTGGAGCGTATTCTAAAACTCATGCTTCCAGCATTATTTGGTGTATCTGTGACTCAGATTAACCTGCTGTTAAATACGATTTGGGCATCATTTATGCAAGATGGCTCGGTATCTTGGCTATATAGTGCAGAACGTATGACTGAGTTACCGTTAGGTTTAATCGGTGTCGCAATTGGTACAGTAATTTTACCTTCACTTTCTGCCCGTCATGCAGAGCAAGACCAAGCAAAGTTCCGCGGTATGATCGACTGGGCTGCAAAAGTCATTGTATTGGTAGGATTACCAGCAAGTATTGCTTTATTTATGCTTTCAACACCGATTATTCAAGCATTATTCCAGCGTGGCGAGTTTGATTTACGTGATACACAAATGACAGCTCTAGCATTGCAATGCATGAGCGCTGGTGTAATTTCTTTTATGCTTATTAAAGTATTTGCACCTGGTTTCTATGCACAGCAAGACACTAAAACACCAGTGCGCGTAGGTTTAATGTCTGTTGCTGCTAATGCAATTTTAAACGTTGTATTTATTGGGTTCTTTAAGCTTATCGATTGGCATGCAGAACATATGGCACTTGCACTAGCGTCTTCAGGTTCAGCTTTAGTGAATGCCGGTTTACTCTACTTCTATTTGCACAAGCGTAATATTTTCCGATTTGGTTCACATTGGAAAAAACTAGTGCTTCAATATGGTTTAGCAAACCTTGCAATGATTGCAGCGCTTTGGTTCGGGTTAAATTGGTATAACGGTGAGCTTTCACAGTGGCTTCGTGTTGTTGAAGTCGTAGGGCTATGCGTAGTTGGAATTATTGCCTACCTGATCGGTTTGATCCTTACAGGTTTTCGACCAAGAGATTTAAAACACTGAAAATAGAAAAGCGATCTTAAATGATCGCTTTTTTTTATATCTAATATATTTATTTTGGCAAAACTTGTAGCAATTCAATATCAAAAATTAAAGTGCTGTTTGGACCAATCGTGTCACCTGCGCCAACTTCACCATAAGCGAGATTTGCAGGGATAAAGAAACGTGTTTTACCACCTTCTTTCATGGTTTGTAGACCTTCAGTCCAGCCTGCAATCACTTGGCTAAGCTGAAATTCAACTGGATGATTACGTGCGATTGAGCTATCAAATACAGTTCCATCGAGTAAACGGCCTTCATAATTCACTTTCACACGTGATGCAGCTTTCGGTTTTTTACCTGTCCCTTCTTTTAATACTTGGTATTGAAGACCGGACTTAGTGGTAATTACACCTGCTTTTTTTGCATTATCAGCAAGAAATGCAGTACCAGCCTGAGCGTTTTGTTGACCTTGTTTTTGAAATTCGACTAGCTGTTTAGCTTCTAATGTTTTTTTATAATCATTAATTGCTTTCGCCATTTCTTCATCGGTTAAGCGAGCTGTTTTATTCTGAGCACCTTCTTGTAAGCCTTGGTAAAAAGTATCAAGATTTAAATCTGTTAATGCTTCAGTATTATTCCGACCCATTAAATAGCCATAACTATAGCTAAATTGTTCTTTTGCTGGGCTTTTATTTGTGATAGGTGTAGCAGCAAAAACAGATAAACTCATTGTTGATGTTGCAATAATTAAACCAATTTTTTTCATGCTGTTTTCCAAAAAAAAGGAGAGTACTGTTTTACTCTCCTGAATGTTTTTATTTCACTGAAATGAGTTCTACATCAAAAATCAGCGTACTGTTTGCTGGAATACCAGGAAGTTCCTGAGGGCCATAAGCAAGATTAGATGGGATAAAGAACGTTGCTTTACCACCTTCTTTCATGAGTTGAAGTCCTTCAGTCCAGCCCGGAATAACTTGATTGAGTGGGAACTCAACTGGTTCACCGCGCTTATAAGAACTATCGAAAACCTGTCCATTAATTAAACGGCCTTCGTAATGTACTTTCACCATAGATTGCGCAGTTGGTTGTTTACCTGTGCCTTCTTTAGTGATGATATATTGCAAGCCAGACGCCGTAGTTTTTACACCAGCTTTTGTTTTATTTTCTGCAAGGAATTGAACGTCTGCAGATTCAGACGCTGCTCCAGCAGCTTGCTCTGGTTTATCTTGTTGTTGCATTTTTTGCTGCAACTCTTTTTCATAAGCAGCAACAGCTGCTTTTAGCTCTTCTTGAGTATAAGCACTTGGCTGCTTATTACGAGCATCATGAATTCCTTTCACAAATGATTTTGTGTCTAGCTCTGGTGGAGTTTGCTGAGCAACTTCGTACCCAAGAACATAACTGATTTTTTCAATTGGAGAGGCATTTTTATTTGCTTTGCTTCCGACTTCTGTGGTCGGATGTTGGCTTGCATAATAAACTGGTACAAGTGCAGCACCGCCTAAAACTACAGCGACAGCAATGGGTAAGGCTTTACTCATAAAAGGTTCCAAAAATAATCATTTGAGTCTAAAAAGGCTGCTTTTGATCTTAGCATGCTTAAGCATAGAATGTTTAAGAAAAAAAACGAGTGGTTTTTTATATATTTTAGTTAGTTTTAGTAGGGATAGACTTAAAAAAATCTTAAATAAAAAACCGGATCATTTGATCCGGTTCTCTTATCAATTTTCGGTTAATCTTCTTTTTGCGCTTTATATGCGTAAGCATAGTTATAGCCATAACCATAACCCGCACTTGCACGTTGAATATCGTTAAGAATAAAGCCGTTGACTTTAACACCTGCTTGTTCAAAGCGATTAAGCGTTAATTCAAGCTCTTTCATTTGCGACTTAGCATAACGCGCAACAATTAAGTTCACACCTGTATATTGCGAAATAATAATACCATCGGTTACTGCAAGGACAGGTGGAGTATCAATAATGATGTGGTCATATTCACTTTGAACCTTTTCTAGCAAATCTTTAAATTGACTAGAGCTTAAGATTTCCGAAGGGTTCGTTGGGCTCTTACCACGAGTAATCACATCTAAGTTAGGAACTTGAGTTTTGTGAAGAACCTGTTGAAAATCTGCCTGCCCACTTAGTAATTCAGAAAGACCAGGTTTTACATCTACATCGAAGTATTTATGCATATAACCGCGGCGCATGTCAGCATCAATGAGCAAGACGCGTTTATTACCTTGCGCAAAAATCGTTGCAAGGTTGGTCGAAATAAATGATTTGCCTACTTCAGGAGAAGGGCCAGCAATCATAATGATATTATTTTTTGCATTTGTTAAAGCAAAATGAATGGCTGTACGAATGCTACGTAAGCTTTCGATAGCAATATCATCACTGTTTTTAACAGCAAGAATAGGAATGCTCTTCTTCTTCTTTAAAATTTTAATACGACTTTCTTGAATTGGAGAACGTGGAACTGTTGCGTAAACTGGCAGATCCAATTCAGTTTCAATTTGACCGGAATCTTTCACACCGCTACGTAACATATTACGTAGTAAAGCAATTAAAGCTCCAACAAAACCACCAACAAAAATAGATAAAATGAGTACGAGCAGTTTCTTCGGCTTAATTGGCTCCACTGGCTCAACTGCGGTATCAACAATGCGGACATTCCCAATTTCACCAGCTTTTGCAATACGAAGTTGTTGGTAAGAGTTGAGAAGTGCTGTGTAGAGTTGGGTTTTGACTTCTACTTCACGATACAATTGTAAATATTGGCGCTGTACATCAGGTAGTTGTTTTAACGTACTGTTGAGTTCACCAATCTGTTTATTAATGGCTGCAAGCTGTCCATTAATCTCTCGCATTGCAGGATGTTCAGCAGTATACTTCGCGACCATTTCAGCTTGTTTTTGTTCAAGTTCAGCTTTTTTAGTTTCTAAAGTAATACTCTGAGTTAAATAAAGTTCTGACTCTTTGGTTACATCAACTGTGTTGTATTGCTGACGGAACTTATTAAATTGACGCTCAGCATCATCTAGCTGTTTCTTAAGATCTGGCAGTTGTTCATCTAAGAATTTTAAAGTTTGAGCGGACTCAGCTGAGCGACGTTCAATATTTTGTGCACTATAAGTTGCTAAAATCGCATTTAAAACTTTAGTGATATGTTCTTTGTCTTGACCTTGATAGTTTAAGCCTAAAACACCTGTAAGTTTACCGCGTTCTGCAACTGAATAATTTAAGCTAAGCGTATTTACAGCGGCGGGTATAGATGAGTTTTTAATATTATAAGTGGCATCAAATTGATCTTTAGTAAAGATAGCAATTTTCCAAAGTCCATGGGGGCCCGCAACATGGTTAGCTTGATTCAGAGGAATAGTTAATAGCACTGTTTCAGTTTCTGGATCGGTTAAACGTACAGATTGTTTATCAAAATTAAGTAGTAAATTTTTATCTAAATAGTAAGCTGGAACCTCAAGTTCACGAATTTCAAAACTTTTTAAGTCATCTTTAAATAAAACTGATTTTTTAGTGTATTCAGTTTTATAGTCAGTATCGCTTAATAGGCGATGAGTAAACGTATTTTCAGTGCTGGAAACTTGGATATTCAAGTGTAAGTCTTTAATGACCGAGCCCAAAACCAGACGAGACTTTAAAATTTCAATTTCAGCTTGAGCTGGCGATTTTTGCTCAATCATATTAGATAAATCGCCTAAAAGTGCAGCAGAAGCCCCTTTGCTGTCTTCAACTTGAACCAAAGCATCAACCGAATAGGTGTCTGGTGTTACACGTAAATAGAGCAGCGCACACACAAGGCTTAAAATAATGCAGAGTGCGATTAGCTTCCACTGAGCAATCAGTGAAAAAAACAATTCTTTTAAATCAATTGTATCTTCGGTGTTTGTATTTTGGTTCATAAGTTTAAAATCTTGGCGTTAAATATAAGGTTTCCAATCAGCAATGCACTGTTGAATAAGTTGGCAGGTTTCATCAAAAACAGCTTGATCGTGCTGATACGGATCTGGCACATTTTTGTTTTGCCAATGCCCTAAGCGATAGGTTTTACCTTTTGCAAAGGGCCAAGTTTGCTCAATATGCTTTTGCTGATTGTGACTCATGACCAAAATAAGGTCAGCTTTTTTTATATGTTCAGCGCTAAGCTTACGTGCTACATGCGGTTGCATGTCAATACCTAGGCGTTGCATACAAAGTTGTGCTTTATTGTCTGCCTGATGTCCCACGAGCCCGGAAATACCAGCAGACTCAATACTTAATTGGGGATATTGCTGCTTTAAGAAATATTCTGCCATAGGGCTACGGCAAATATTTCCAATGCAAACCACCAAAATATTTTTAATTTGCATAATATTATTGGCCCAAGCGGTCTATATTATATAAAGCATTTGAGAAAGGAATAATCTGGTTAATTACACGCTGCCAGCGAGTCAAGCCAGTCGCATCAACATAGACAATATCATTACTACGTAGTCTAAACTGATTGGCTAAACCAAAGTCACCAATACTCATTAAATTTAAATGATAAATTTCTGTTGTATGATCATTTGGGTTAGTGCGCACTACATAAATACGGCTTGCACTTGCCGAGTTTGGGTTAATCCCTAAACTTTCACCTAGCGCGTCCGTTAGGGTCATGCCCTGATCACGCATAGGTAACGCTTGGTTTTTACCTGACTCACCCATGACATAAATTTTCTGATTTTCGCGTGTGCTCACATAAATCGTATCATTGGGTTGAACCAAAAGTTTATGTAATGAATAACCTGATTTTTCTAATTCGATTGTATTTAGGTTATAGGTACGACCATTACGAATAAGTTGAATGTAGGTGCTGTCACCTTTTTCACTTACTCCTCCCGCAAGACCTAATGCAGTATAAATACTGACAGGTTGATCACTTAAATAAAACTGACCACCTTTGAGAACACTTCCTTGCACAGAGAAGCGTTGACCCTCATAAGACAATACGCGGACAACTACATCAGGGTTTTTTAAGAAACGAGAAAGTTGCTTGTGAAGCTCACGGTTAACTTGAGCAAGTGACTTACCGGCAGCTTTATAACGACCTACCAATGGAAATTGAAGATAACCACTTTGGTCAATAGGATAACCATTGGCCTGAATAGATTGTTCACTACTAATGTTATTTACAGGTGGTGTAATTTCAGGATAGGCCCAAAGTTGAATAGATAGAACATCTCCAGGACTCAGACGGTAAATAGATTGCTGATTTTTAAATAAGCTTGCATAGTCGCGTTGGTAATCGACTTGGGCAGGTTGTATTGCTGGAAGTGTTTCTTGAGAAATTTTAACAACATTAACTGTAGTTCCAAGGTCGGTTCTATAAACGCCCTCATTGGGAATATCATAAGTTTGTAAACCAGAAGTGACTGCACAGCTGGCGGCACTCAAACTTAAGGCAAGAACAGAAAAAAACTGGCAATACTTCACACGCAACCCTTTGTGTATTTATCTTTAATTGATATTGTCCACTGCATACTAACAAGTGTCTATTAAACGCAGGATGAACAGATTCTAGCTGAAAAGAAATGAAAAAACACCGAAAAATCGTAGTGGTTTGTATGTTTAGTTTATCCGATAGGGGCATCTAAGCTATAGTCATTTACCATAAATATTAAAAATGTACTATTTTAACTAAACTAATCAGTTCTACTTATCAATGCTGTAAACACATTTATACAATTGATGTACGGGGAGAACTAAAAATCTGATATAGTACGCTGCATTGTCAGTGCCAAAAGCATGATTTATTAGATATAAACTCTAAGGAAAAAGGCTCATTTATATGCAAATTGCCAATTTAAAAATAGCAATTATTGGGTTGGGCTATGTAGGCTTGCCATTGGCAGTTGAGTTTGGGAAAAAAGTACCCGTTGTTGGTTTTGATATTTATCAAAAACGTATTGATGAGCTCAAAAGCGGTAAAGATCATACCTTGGAAGTGTCTACACAAGAATTACAACAAGCGAAAAAATTAAGTTATACCGCGGACTTAAATGAATTAAAAAACTTTAATTTTTTTATTGTTACCGTACCAACCCCTATTGATCATTTTAAACAACCAGATTTAACTCCTTTAATTAAAGCTTCAACTAGCATTGGTCAAGTACTTAAAAAAGGAGATGTAGTGGTTTATGAATCTACCGTATATCCAGGCGCGACAGAAGAAGTATGTATCCCTATTTTAGAAAAAGTTTCAGGATTGAAATTTAATCACGACTTTTTTGCAGGCTATAGTCCCGAACGAATTAACCCTGGCGATAAGTTACATCGAGTTACTAATATTTTGAAAATTACTTCTGGTTCAACTCCCGAAGTTGCTGATTATGTTGATGAAGTTTATAAGCTTATTATTGAAGCGGGTACATATAAAGCATCAAATATAAAAGTAGCAGAAGCAGCTAAAGTGATTGAAAACACGCAGCGTGATGTCAATATTGCTCTTATTAATGAGTTGGCTCTTATTTTTAATAAATTAGGTATTGATACAGAAGAAGTACTTAGAGCAGCGGGAACGAAGTGGAACTTTTTACCATTTCGTCCAGGCTTGGTAGGTGGGCACTGTATTGGTGTAGACCCGTACTATTTAACACATAAAGCCCAATCTATTGGATTGCATCCGGAAATTATTTTAGCAGCTCGTCGCCTGAATGACCGTATGGGTGAACATGTGGCAACCCAGCTCATTAAAGAAATGGTTAAGCAGCGTATACAAGTTGTTGGAGCACGTATTTTAGTAATGGGCTTGAGTTTTAAAGAAAACTGTCCAGATATTCGTAATACAAAAATTGTGGACTTTATTAAAGCTCTGAAAGAATATGATTTAGATTTAGATATTTATGATCCATGGGTCGATGATACAGAAGTACAACACGAATATGGCTTAGCGCCTATTAAAGAACTATATCAGGGCTTGTATGATGCGATCGTCATTGCCGTAGCACATGATCAGTTTAAATCTATGAGTGCGCAAGAGTTCCATGCGTTAGGCAAAGAAAAACATGTACTCTATGATTTGAAATATGTTTTAAGTCAAAATGAGTCCTCTATTCGACTTTGATTCGAAAGGTTAAATTTGAAAAAAGAAGCTGCAGTAGTTGTAAAAAATACACTTTATATGTTTTTAAGAATGTTCTTTGTAATGTTCTTAACGCTTTTCTCTACTCGTCTTTTATTGAAGACACTAGGTTTTGAGGGGTATGGAATCTACGATCTGATTTTTGGAGTGGTTATCCTCTTCAATATCCTTAGTGGTTCTATGGCAACTACATTACAACGTTTTTATAATATTACATCTGGCGATCAGGTAAAACAATCTGGTATTTACAGTGTATCTTTACAAATTTTCTCATTTATCAGTTTTTTAGTATTAGTGCTTGGTGGGGGATTTTCTCATACTATCGTTAGTCACTTAAACATACCGACTGACCGTATTAGTGATGCAGTTGGCTTCTTTCATCTATGTGTTATAAATTTGGTATTCATGATTTTTAGACTGCCATTTATTGCATTATTAATTTCAAATGAAAAGATGGGGGTATATGCATCAATTTCAATTCTTGATTCAGTATTGAAATTTTTGGGCATTTTTCTTTTAAGTTATATTTCAATCGGTTACTCTACTTTAATTATTTATGGTTGTATTTTAAGCTCTATAACTTTAATAATTACTATAATGCATGTAATTCTGTGTTATAGAAAAATTAATATGCCTAGAATCATAAGAAAGATTGAAAAAAATTATTATCATGAAATATTGTCGTTTTCAGGATGGACTTTATTTGGAAGTAGTGCAGTATTATTTTCACAGCAAGGTTTATCAATTACTTTAAATAAGTTTTTTGGAGTTCTTGTTAATGCTGCTAATGCTGTTGCTCAACAAATCTATACAGCTGTCTATCAATTTGTAAGCAGTTTTCAGACGGCCTATAGCCCATATTTGATGAAAACTTATGCACAAGAAGACTTTGATAAGTTGAAAAAATTAATTGTTTTTTTCTCTAAATTTTCTATTTTTCTATATCTACTGCTTGCTGTACCATTATTTACTTTTTCTGATCAAATTTTGCAATTATGGTTAGGGCGTGTGCCAGAGTATGCAGGATTGTTTACACGCTTAACTTTAGTTGTAATACTATTTGAAGTACTTTCAGCCCCTTTGTGGTTGACTGTTCAAGCATCTGGTGATATTCGACGTTACCAAATGATAATCTCATGTATTTTAATTCTAAATTTACCGATTGCTTACATGAGTTTTATGGTGTGGAAACAGCCGATGCTGGCTTTTATTGCAAAAATATTCACTGCGGTCTTAGCTTATATCTATAGAGTACATAGTGTCCACTCTCTGAAATGTTTGAATCTTTTTGAATATTTCAAGCAATTAATTTTAAGGATATGTTTGCTGTTGGTTGTAATGACACCTATTATTTGGGTATATATGTCTTATAAGAGCTTAAGTATTATGGATATTATACTAAATATATTATTTATAATGTTTTTATTGAGCATTGTAGCTTTTCCTGTGTTGCTCAATCGAAATGAACATAAAATAATTTTTACTTTTGTATCTAAGGTTTTAAGAAAGGTTTAAATAATGAATGCAAAAGATTTAAAGAGACACCTACAGTCTATTATTGAATCTACACTATCACCTTTAATTGATAGTAATTATGTTTATTGGGATTTGCCTTATCATATAAATATTGGAGATACTTTAATTTGGCAAGGAACTTTAGATTTTTTATCAGATAAACCATATAAAATGATGAATTATGGAAATTCAGTAACTGCTTCATTAGATACTTTATCAGCAGAAACAGTTATATTATTACATGGGGGAGGGAATTTTGGCGATATATATGGCTCAAGTCAGAAATTTAGAAAAGATGTAGTTGAAAAATACCCTAATAATAAAATAATTATATTACCACAGACTATTTTTTTTAAAGATAAGATTGTTGAAAAAGAAGATTTTCAGTATTTTGCTCAACATGAAAATCTATATTTATGTGTTCGTGATCAGTCTTCTTATAATTTGGCTTGTCAATATTTGGATAAAGGTAAAGTTCTATTTTTACCTGATATGGCTTTTTGTATTAAGGATGAAAGACTGGTTGAATCTCAATCTACAGGTAAAAAGTTATTGATGAGTCGTATAGACGTAGAAGCTGTCCCTGTAGATAAAAAATATAGAGATCAAGTAAATTTACAGTCAGATTGGCCAACTTTTGAAAAAACTCCAATATATTGTAATTACTTGAAATTTTTATTCGCTATAAATCGAAAATTATCACAAGGAGAGAGAAATAAACAATATCCTATTCTTATTCGATATATTAATAATTTTGCAATGAATACAGTTCGTACTCAATTGATTAATACAGGTATCCAATTTATCAATAATTTTGATGTAATTTATACAACACGCTTGCATGGTTGTATTCTGTCTTTGCTATTAGATAAAAAAATTATTTTACTTGATAATTCTTATGGTAAGAATCGAGGGTTTTATGAAGCTTGGTTAAAAGGTAGTACCAATATTAAGGTGGAATCATGCTAGTTAGTGTCGTACTTCCTGCATATAATGCCGAATTATATCTAAAAGACGCAATTGATAGTGTTTTAGCGCAAACATTTAGTGATTTTGAGCTCATTGTTCTTAATGATGGTTCAGTGGATAAAACAGAAGAAATTATTTTATCGTATAGTGATAGTCGTATTGTTTATGTGAAGAATGAGAAAAATTTAGGTTTAATTGGTACGTTAAATAAAGGGATTAATTTAGCAAAGGGTAAATATATTGCTCGCATGGATGCCGATGATATTTGCTACCCAGATCGTTTTGAAAAGCAGATTAACTTTCTAGAAAATAATAATGATTATGTAATATGTGGGACTGCTGCATATCGTTTTTATTCAAACAATAATATAAATAATAATATTTTTAGAGTTCCTGAAAGTGATGAGTTAATTCGTTTAAAAATGTTATTTAATAGTCCATTTATTCACCCATCAATAATGATGAGAAATTCTATTATTAAAGAAAAAATGCTTAATTTCGATATTGAGTATAAATATGCGGAAGATTATAAATTCTGGAGCCAATTGTTAAAATATGGGAAGGCTTATAATTTACAAGAAAAATTACTTTATTATAGATTAACCCCCAATAGTCAAACAGTTATTGGAAATTCTGATTTGACTAAAAGAAAGCTAGTGTTAGGTGAGATTCAAAGGAGCTATATTAGAGAGGCATATGGAATTATTTTAAAAGATAATGAGTTGGACTTGCTATTTTATCTCAGTAATTTAGATCGAATGAAGATGCTCAGCTTCGCAGAATATGATTTAATATCTATTAATAATTTTTTTAATTTTATTATCAGTAAGTTGGTTTCTAAAAATATATCTAGAAAGGATCTCTCTATTACGTTAAGTAAAGTTTATTTTTCTTTAATATTTATAAAGTTTAAGGGAAGTAAAAAAAGTATTTTCTTGAAAAGTGTCAATAAGAGGCTTTTTTTATATGGCTTCTTTCATATTTTGAAGGAAAGGATTATTAGATGATTTTTTTGCAAAATATGAGATTCCTATCAATTATTAACTATTTGGGCTTGGTTTTATTTGTCTTCTTCTTTATTTTTGGAATGCAAACACCAGTAGGCTCAATTGCACAAATATTATCTGTGTTATTAATATCCTATGGCTTATTAAATCTTAAACAATATTTTTTAAAGCTACCAAAGGATATTTTTTATTTTTTTATTTTTTTATTTTTCGACTTTTTGATTTGCTTAATTGTTCCTGTAGTTCTAGGTACATACGATTTTTCTATTATTCCAACAAAACTTAATTTTATAGTTTCAATGCTGGCTACCTATATTTTAGCCAGAAAACTTGCTTTATCAGATAAATTTGATGATAAGGAATTTTTTAAACTGTTGTTAAATGTTTTTATGTTACAGGCAGTCTTAGTTGTTTGTATGTTAATAAATTCAGACTTTGCACAACTAGTTATGAGTTATACAAGAAGTGGTGATATAGGTGAACGATTAAAAGATAGTTATGATGGTGCGAGAGGATTGGGTATAGCTGATAGTGCAGCATTTGGTTTTGCTATATCAATGGGATTATTGATTTTTTTAGTTTTTTTCTCATACAAAAATAAATTTATTAATTTAAAGCTATTTACATTTTTATTGGCTATTGGGGTTATTGCATCCATTAGTGCGGGTAGAACAGCAATTCTTGGTATTATTTTTGGATTTTTATATCTTGCAGTAAATTTTAAAAATTTTAGAGCGTTATTCACATTAATTTTATCAGTAGTAGCTTTGTTGTTTTCTTTATTATTTCTGATAAATATTAATCAGGCATCTATTGAAAATGAAACATTAAGTTATTTTTATTCCTATAGTATGGAGCCTATATTAAATTATATATATTATGGAAGTTTCGCAACAGGCTCTACTGATATTCTAATAGATATGTATTTTCCTTTGACCGAACACCAGATTTTTATTGGTGATGGTCGATATATGGATGGGCAATCATATTATATGAGTACTGATGCTGGATATATGCGTTATGCGTTATTTTATGGTATTTTTATTTCCTCTATATTATATCTATTCTTTATATTATTTCTAATAAAAACTCTAATGAAAGTACATGATAAAAAATATCTTATCTTTATAATTTTTATGGCAGTTTTTTCTTTCATGTTGCATTACAAGGGCGAAGTTATTTTGTTGGCTATTTCTTATAATAAAATACTTTTTCTTATATTGTTTTTTATCTACTTTAAGTCTTTTGTCTGGAAGCAAAAAGGTGTGGAGAGATTGAAATGATAGAAATTATTATACCTACGTATAAGCCTCAAGAATATTTTTATGAGTGTTTAAGTTCTCTAAATAAACAAAAACTCTCTTTTTCTAAATTTAGAGTTGTTATAATCTTAAATGGTCCTAAAGAACCATATTATTCATTAATATTAAAATGGTTAGATAGCTTTGATTTTAATTTTTTATTAATATATACAGATATATCTGGAGTTTCTCATGCAAGAAATATCGCTTTAAACAATTGTGGTTTAGAAGTAGATTATGTTTGTTTTTTGGATGATGATGATATTTTTTCTGAAAATTACTTAGAGAAATTAAGCGATTTGGTCGATGGAAAAAGCCTTATAGTTTCAAATACGAAAAATTTCTATGATAAAGTAACTGATTCGATTGATGATTATTTGACATTTCAAAATCACTTTAGTTCTAAAAATATTATAAAGCATAGGCGGTATTTATCAAATGCTTGTTGTAAATTAATTCCGTTTTCTTTGATTGAAAATGTAAGATTTAATGAAAAGTTAAAAAATAGTGAAGATTCTGTTTTTATGTTTGAACTATCAAAAAATATTAAAAATATTATATCTTCAGATGTTGGTGTTATTTATTATCGTCGTCTTAGAGTTAATTCATCCTCTAGAAAAAAAATATCTATAGGAGATAGTCTTTTATTAACATTAAATATTATGCTTTGTTTTAGTATGATTTACTTTAAAAATCCTTTTAAATATAATCTAATTTTGTATCTTACTAGATTAATGGCTGCTTTGAAAAGATTCTGGTTAAATATTAAGTGATGAGTTAAATCTATGAGTTTATTGGAAGTAAAAGTTTCAATCATTACACCATCTTATAACTCTGCTAAATTTATTGAAAAAACTATAAATTCAGTTTTGTTACAAACCTATACTAATTGGGAGATGTTGATAGTTGATGATTGTTCAACTGATAATTCAATTAGCCTGATACAATCTTATGTGAATAAAGATGCGCGTATTAAGCTTATTCAACTTCAGAAGAATTCTGGTGCAGCTGTTGCTCGTAATACAGGCATTCAATATGCTCAAGGACGTTTTATTGCTTTTTTAGATAGTGATGATAGTTGGAATGAGCGAAAATTAGAAAAACAAGTTCATTTCATGTTGGCAAATGATTATGCTTTTACATATACAGCTTATCATAAAGTAAATGAATTAGATGAAAATATAGGAAATATGTATATTCCTAATAAAGTGAATTACCATCAATTATTAAAAACCTGTATTATTGGTTGCTTAACTGCAATGTATGATGTGCATAAATTAGGAAAGGTAGAATTCCCTCTTATCCGTAAGCGTCAAGATTTTGCTTTATGGTTGAAGATTCTTAGGCAAGAATCTTTCGCTTATGGATTGCAAGAAGATCTTGCAAGTTACACTGTGCGATCAGATTCAATATCTGCGAATAAATTTAAAGCAGCCCAATATAATTGGCAGTTATATAGACATATTGAAAAACTGTCATTATTAAAAAGTTGCTATTATTTTTTTCATTATGCGGTAAAGGGTATTATTCGCAGCAAATTTCCAAAAGTAGCTGATTTATTAAAAATTTAATGATGTATAAGGTAGGATGATTATGTCTACAACAATATCTGTGGTAGGTTTGGGCTATGTTGGGCTCTCTAATGCAATACTTTTGGCTCAGCATAATCAGGTGTTTGCGATAGATAATAATATAGAGCGTGTAAACTTGGTAAATGAAAAAAAATCCCCGATTCATGATAGAGAAATTATAGAATATCTTAAGAATAAAAAGTTAAATCTTCAAGCAACATTGGATTATAAATCAGCTTATAGACAATCTAAAGTTATCATTATTGCTACGCCTACTGATTATGATGAGGTTAAAAATTATTTTAATACCTCATCGGTTGAATCGGTTGTTGAGAGTATTTTAGAAATTAATAAAGAAGCACTTATTATTGTTAAATCTACTGTTCCAGTTGGATTTGTTAATACTATGCGCGCTAAATATAATACTAATAATATAGTTTTTTCTCCAGAATTCCTTCGGGAAGGTAAAGCTTTACACGATAATTTATATCCATCACGAATTATTGTTGGAGAACAATCTGAAAGAGCTCAAGAGTTTGCATATTTATTACAACAAGGTGCAATAAAAAGGGATATTCCTATTTTATTAACTAATTCAACAGAAGCTGAGGCGGTAAAATTATTTGCAAATACATATCTCGCTATGAGGGTTGCATTTTTTAACGAGCTAGATACATATGCAGAAATTAAGAGTCTAGATGCTAAACAAATTATAGAGGGAGTATGCTTAGATCCTCGTATTGGTAACTACTATAATAATCCTTCTTTCGGTTATGGCGGTTATTGCTTGCCAAAGGATACTAAACAATTATTAGCTAACTATACTGATATACCCAATGATATTATTAAAGCAATTGTGAAAGCTAATAATACACGTAAAGAGTTTATTGTGCAGAGTCTACTTTCTAGAGATGTTAAAACAGTTGGCGTCTATCGACTTATCATGAAACAAGGATCTGATAATTTTCGTTCTTCTGCAGTACAAACTATTATAGATAATTTGTTGAAAAATAAAGTTAATGTTATTATATATGAGCCTACTTTAAATGAAAATATATTTAATGGGTGTTCTATAGAGAACAATATTAATATTTTCAAAAAACAGTGTGATATTATTATCTCTAACCGCCTTGACGATGATTTATTGGACGTTTTAGATAAAGTTTATACGCGTGATATTTTTAATGATAATTAATTATATATTAATAATTTAAACTAGAGTATAAATAAGCCTGTGTAATTCGAATTTTGAATTCTATTACACAGTTCTATATATTTTTTATTAGTTAGATGTATTTTTTTAAAGGTCTAGTTGTAATTGTGAGTTGTACTTTTTCTAGAATAAATGTGCAATAATTTCTATGTACGTAGGTGGCTATATTTATATTTAATGTTGAATACTGAATGTACATAATTAATAATTGCTGAATATAAGACTTTTGTCTGATTTTTAATTACAAGTGATTTTTATATGCTATTGAATTATTGTGATTTTTATATAAAAATTCAACTACAATATTTAAAATTTAAATAATAAATATTGTATATTTGTTTTTTATTGTAATTTTATTAATTAAGGTTACAAAGTTTGAAATGGGCGCGTTAATACAATATTATAATGTTGTGTCTTATCTTTGATTCAGCTTCGTTATTTCTTAAGTCGAAGTTAATAATGTGTAATCTATATTACTTTCATGTTTATATATGCTTTCCTAGGAAAGATTGAGAAGAGAGTGAATGAAAATATGAAGCGTCTAGTAGACATTGTCATTTCTTTGATAGCTTTAACCGTACTGTCGCCAATATTTCTGATTGTTGCATATAAGGTCCGTAAAAATTTAGGTTCACCCATATTCTTTTACCAAGAAAGACCTGGAAAGGACGGAAAATTATTTAAAATGATTAAGTTCCGTTCTATGAAGGATGCTTTTGATGCGGAAGGGAATCCATTACCAGATGAGGCACGTATTACCCCATTTGGTCAGAAATTACGTTCTACAAGCTTAGATGAAATGCCCCAGCTTATTAATGTACTAAAAGGTGATATGAGTGTAGTTGGACCTCGTCCAATGCTTAAAGACTTTGTTGCATTATATTCACCAGAGCAAGCGCGCCGTTTAGAAGTGCGTCCAGGAATGACAGGCCTTGCTCAGGTAAGTGGCCGTAATGAACTAGATTATGAAGAACGATTTAAGTGTGATGTATGGTATGTCGACAATCACAATGTTTGGGTTGACTTTAAAATTATGTTTAAAACAGTCAAGGTAATGACAAAACGTGAAGGCATTAACGCGCCAGGACATGTTGGACCATCTTTATTTAAGGGTAATGATGCTCCAGAAAATGTGGATTCTTCTGTAAAGTAAATTTTATATCTTGAAATCTTTATTATGATCAAAAAAGCAGTTTTACCAGTAGCCGGATTAGGCACGCGTTTTTTACCAGCAAGCAAGTCAATTCCGAAGGAAATGGTAACCGTTGTTGACCGCCCAGCCATTGAGTATGTGGTACGTGAGGCGGTTGAAGCGGGAATTGAGCAAATTATTTTGGTAACTCATTCTTCAAAAGCATCGATTGAAAATTATTTTGATCGAAACTTTGAACTAGAAACTACGTTAGAGCAAAAAAAGAAGTTTGATTTGCTTGCAGAAATTACCCAAATTGTTCCGCCCCATGTGAGTGTTGTAAGTGTCAGACAACCTCAGCCTTTAGGTTTAGGACATGCGGTTTTATGTGCAAAGAGTATTGTTGGTCAAGATGATTTTGCAGTGTTATTACCAGATGTGTTGGTAAAAGATGACTCGGGCCGAAATGATTTAACCCGTATGATTGCACGTTATGATGCCGTGCAAGCCGCACAAATTATGGTAGAAGCTGTACCTGATAACCTTGTTGATCAATATGGTATTGTAGATGTAGACCATAGTCCTAATGAAGGTGAAAGCGTTGCTATGCAAGGTATTGTCGAAAAACCTGCGGTTGGTTCTGCACCTTCAAATCTTTCTGTAGTTGGTCGCTATATATTACCCGCAAAAATTATGCACCTTTTAGAAAATACGCCAAAAGGTGCGGGTAATGAAATTCAGTTAACAGATGCGATTGCGATGTTACAAGAAACAGATACTGTTGAAGCCTATCGTATGCAGGGCCAAACTTTTGACTGCGGTAGTAAGGTGGGTTATTTAAAAGCTGTATTACATTATGGAATTCAACATCCTAAATTAGGGTCAGAATTTAAACAGTTAATTCAAGAGCTTAAGTTGTAGTATTGTGTAGTTCTACTTAAGTATTTGTAAAAACTGCTGAATATAATAAACAATCAATATATTCTCTTCCCTTAACGGGAAGAGATGTCTATAGAATATTAAAAAATCAGGTGTGCAATGAAAATCGCAGTGTTTGGAACCACCTTACACGCTGGTGTAATGGCAGCATTACTGGCTGAATATGGCAATCAGATTTATTGGTGCACAAGTGTCACCTGCGAAGAAAATATTTCTGTACTTTCCTATCAAGATCAAGAAGTTAATAATTATTTAAATAAGCAAAGAAGATCGGGTTTTCTACAAGAAAGTCCTTTTTCTGCTATTCCTCTTGATGTTGAGGTTTATTTATTCTGTTTTAGCCCTACACAAATTCAACTTGCTTTAAATACGGTTGAGAAGTTAAGCCAACGGCCTATTGTTCATCCTAGATTAATGGTAAATGGTTCTACGTTTGGTTTACATGGAACTGATCAGTTGAAACAATATTTACCAAAAGACGAGTGGGTTTATTTTCCTGATGTAATTCAAGAAGGAAATGCCATTAACAGCGTATTAAATGTAAAGCATGTCATTGTTGGTGTTGAGTCCAATCATGCACGGGATACAATGCAAGAGCTGTTACGCCCATTTTTCCGCTTTAGTTATCAATACTTATTTATGCCGATCTTGGACGCTGAGTTTACCAAACTTAGTATTTCTGGCATGTTGGCGACCCGCATTAGTTATATGAATGACTTAGCTATGGTGGCGGAGAAACTCGGTATTGATATTGCTAATGTGAAGCATGGTATTGCTGCTGATACACGTATTGGTGCGGCTTACTTGTCTGCTGGAGTCGGTTTTGGTGGTGAAAACTTTTCGCATGATATTTTAACACTTTCAAGTACTGTTTCTGAAACTGGGGCGAAAAGTCGACTGTTAGAGCAGGTATGGGCGATTAACGAACAACAAAAAGAAATTTTATTCCGTAAGCTGTGGAATTATTATCATTGTAATTTGAATGGTAAAACCGTGGCTATTTGGGGTGCATCCTTCAAAGAAAATACCTCAAGCATACATAACTCGCCAATTCATATTTTATTAGCTGCATTGTGGGCGCAAGGTGTAACAGTACGTTTGCATGATCCTCAAGCATTAGATGAAATTGCCGCTACATATGGTGACCGTAAGGATTTAGTACTGTGTACTGATCAATATGAGGCGGCTCGAGGCTCACATGCCTTATGTTTGGTTACCGCATGGAAACAGTACTGGAGTCCTGACTTTAAGCAGTTACAACAATTGATGCAACATCCTTTAATTTTGGATGGGCGTAATATTTATGACCCAGCATATGTAAAGGCTAAGGGCTTTGCTTATGAAGGAGTAGGTCGTTTATGAGTAAATCTATCGAAAAATTTCCTAAAGAGTTGGTTTCACCTTTACTAAAGTTACAGTTAATGGGTGAGAAAAATTCAAAGTTACATATAAAAGAATTGTTCGCTTCAGAACCGGATCGCTTTCAACAATATTCTATAAAATTTGATCCGTTAGTTTTTGATTATAGTAAGCATCGTGTTACTAAAGACATTTTGGAACAATTGACTGCTCTTGCGAAAACTAAACAATTAAATCAATGGATAGAGCGTCTTTTTTCACAAGACAAAGTAAATTGTACGGAGCAACGTGCAGCAATGCATTGGGCACTACGCTTGCCAGTTGACTATTCGAAGTTTCCAGAGTTAACGGCTCAAGTCCATAGCCAGTTACAACGTATGTATGCCTTAGTGGAAAAGATTCATGCTGGTCAATATCGCGGTGCAACCGGTGAAGTGATTCAAGATGTTGTGAACATCGGTGTGGGTGGTTCTGATTTAGGGCCACAAATGGTCACCCATGCGTTGTCAGATTTTAAAGTGAAAACGGCTAAACCTTTAAATGTTCACTTTGTATCAACTATGGATGGTAGTCAGTTGTCGGAGTTGCTCCACCAACTTCGTCCAGAAACGACACTATTTATTATTTCTTCAAAATCTTTTGGAACGATTGATACTTTATCAAATGCCCAAACCGTACGTCAGTGGCTTGAAAAAACTTTGGGAACACATGCCCGAGTTTTAAAAAGCCATTTTGTTGGAGTATCAACAAAAGCAGATAAAATGACTGAATGGGGGATTGCCCCAGAAAATCAATTACTGCTTTGGGACTGGGTAGGTGGCCGTTACTCATTGTGGTCATGCATTGGTTTACCTATTGCGTTGAGTATCGGGGTTGAAGGTTTTCAGCAACTCTTAGCTGGTGCTCATGCAGTAGATGAACATTTTCAAAATACAAGTTATGAGCAAAATATTCCTGTTTTAATGGGATTGTTAGGCGTTTGGAATAATAATTTTTTAAATATCCAAACTCATGCAGTATTACCTTATGATGGTCGATTAAAGTATTTCGCTGCTTATTTACAACAGCTTGAAATGGAATCTAATGGTAAATCGGTACAACGTGACGGTCAAAAAGTCGAACTCGATACATGCCCAATTGTATGGGGTGACGTTGGACCAAATGCTCAACATGCCTTCTATCAGTTATTACACCAAGGAACTCAAGCAGTAAGCTGTGACTTTATTGCGCCAGTCCAACGCTATAACGCTGACCATTTTACCTATGTTGAAAATGCAGAGGCTTTAGTCGAGCAGCATCATCTTGCATTATCGAATTGTTTGGCCCAATCAAGATTATTGGCCTTTGGTAATGACGCTTTAGACTCAACTGAATTAGAAAAACTGCCGATTTACAAGCAATATGAAGGTAACCAACCGAGTTCAACCCTATTATTGAAAGAGTTGAATCCATATAGTTTGGGAATGTTAATTGCTTTATATGAGCATAAAGTTTTTGTGCAGTCTGTAATTTGGAATATTAACCCGTTTGATCAATGGGGCGTCGAAAAAGGTAAACAGATTGCTGATCAACTATTACCTATTTTAAATGGGGTTCAAAATGATCTTTCATCATTAGATGCCTCAACACGTGGATTAATTAAAATATTATTAGGAAAAGTAGATGGCTAAAATCCTAGTTACTGGTGGTGCTGGTTATATTGGTTCACACACCTGTGTAGAGCTTTTACAGGCTGGTCATGAAGTTATTGTTTTTGACAATCTATCAAACAGTTCTGAAGAGTCGTTAAAGAGAGTCCAAGATATCACACAAAAGAGTTTAGCTTTTGTTCAGGGGGATATTCGTAATGCAAATGAACTTGATAGTGTGTTTCAAGATCATTCAATTGATGCTGTAATCCACTTTGCAGGTTTAAAGGCAGTAGGTGAAAGTCAGGAAAAACCGCTGATTTATTTTGATAATAATATTGCTGGTAGTATTCAACTCGTTAAGTCGATGGAAAAAGCAGGTGTCTATACGCTTGTGTTTAGCTCTTCTGCTACAGTATATGACGAGGCCAATATATCTCCATTAAATGAAGATATGCCAACAGGTATGCCAAGTAATAACTATGGCTATACTAAACTGATTGTTGAGCAATTGCTACAAAAACTGTCAAATTCAAATTCTAAATGGTCGATAGCTTTACTACGCTATTTTAACCCAGTTGGTGCCCATAAGAGTGGCCGTATTGGTGAAGACCCGCAAGGTATTCCAAATAATTTAATGCCTTATGTGACTCAAGTTGCTGTGGGGCGCCGTGAGAAGCTGTCTATTTATGGTAACGACTACAATACTGTAGATGGGACTGGGGTACGTGACTATATCCATGTCGTCGATTTAGCGAATGCACATTTATGTGCTCTAAATAATCGATTAGAAGCGACAGGTTGCCGTGCATGGAATATTGGCACAGGTAATGGTTCATCAGTTTTACAAGTTAAAAATACATTTGAGCAAGTTAACGGTGTGCCTGTTGCTTTTGAGTTTGCACCACGTCGAGCAGGCGATGTAGCAACATCTTTTGCCGATAACGCTCGCGCAGTTGCTGAGCTAGGTTGGCAGCCGCAATATGGTTTAGAGGATATGCTTGCTGATAGTTGGAACTGGCAGAAGCAGAATCCTAATGGATATAAAGAAGCTTAAGTAAATTTATAAGTTTTAATTGAATGAGAAAATTTATTTATGATAAAGTGGTTGCAATTAGTAGAACAAAGATTAAACAAGGCAAAGTTAGTTGTATAAATTTTTTGTAAAATTAAGTAATATTTATTGGAATATGACAATTTTTCATTACTATAGTATAATTAAAAAAGAAAGCAAAATTTTTTACATTGTGGGGTTTTGTTCCTTTAGTCGTTTCTCACGATTTATTTAGTAATTTTTTATAAATGCAATATCATCTATTAAACGCTGATATTGCATTTTTTAATGATGAGTATATATGCGTTTTTACACTAACTCTAATAGAGAAAAGTTAATATATTATTTATCTATTACTTTTCTAGCATATAGTTTTTCTTACTTTCTAGGATATCGTGAATTTTACTATTTCTGTATAAATTTTTTATTGATTTTTTTTGCTGGGAAAAATAAATTTAGCTTAAATTGTTTGGCTATTTTATTTTCTTCTTTAAGTTTATATTTACCAATCGGTCTCAATTTTGGTGCATTAAGTGCTGGTTATGTGATATCAGCAATGCAAACGGATTTCTCTGAAACATGGGAATTTATAGGCAATATAGGATTAATTGCTTTTTTTCTAATAGGAGTTACGTTATATTTTTTGGTTTACTTTTATAAAAAAAGTAAACCAAAAAATATAAGAGTTATTTATTTTCTTATATTTATAATAATTTTATTTTATTCACCGCCAATAAGATTTTTGAGCGATGCTTTGAACTTCTTTAAAAAAGCTAGAGCTGATATGGTATTGATTCTTGATCAGTCTAAGCGGTTTGATAATTTTCATATAATAGAAGCTCATAAAAAATATAAAAATATTATCGTTATAATTGGAGAAAGTGTATCTCGGGAGTATATGTCAGTAAATGGCTATCCTTTAAATACCACACCTTGGCTTAAGGAAAAAGCTACAGGATATTTTTTTAATCAATATATTTCAACTGCACCCAATACGGCGATTTCTTTACCAAGAACCTTGGCTATAAGTGATGGTGAAAATATACAGATGAATAACAATATAGTTGCCTTAGTTAAAAAAAGCGGATATGAGACCTTTTGGTTATCAAATCAAGGCTATATTGGAAAATATGATACCCCTGTAAGTATAATTGGTGCTCAAGCACAGAATAAAATCTTTCTAAAGAAAGGGGAGTATAATTCTGAAAATATTGATGATTTTGAATTATTAAAATATTTAAAAAGAGCGACTAAGAGGAGAAATGATAAAGTAATTTTTATGCATATGATGGGATCTCATCCAAATACTTGCATGCGTTTACAAGGGTATCCAATAAAAATTCATACGCATATGAGTAAATCAGTAGATTGTTACTTAGCCTCTTTATCAAAATTAGATACTTTTTTAAAAGAGACTAATCAAATTTTAGAAAGTACACAGCAATCTTATGCTATCTTTTACTTTTCAGATCATGGTCTTACTATAGATAAAAATATTAATCCAATTAGACATGCAAATAACACTAAACAGAACTATAATATTCCTTTCTTTATTTTTACGAGTGATAAGAAAGATAAAACTTTGATTGATTATCCTGTGAGTGCATTTGATTTTTTATCAATATTTCAATGGGTTGTTGGTATTAGGAGTAATGAAATTCCATTTGTTTTTCCATATAAATATGATAAAAAAGAGATTAAAGTTTTTAATGGTAAAACTATGATAAATTATAAAATGTTAAAAAATGAGATTATATATTGATTAAAATTGGGCTGAAAATTTAGAGCCAATAGGAATTGTATTGCTACTGGTCTAATCTTTATTTATTAGCAAAATTTATAATTGCTTTTGTCGCACCTTTATTAATATTAAATATTGGTTTTTTACCATTACCTAATATTCCAATATTTAAATCCCCAATTATAATACCATCTACATTCTTTGAATTAATATAAACTAAACTTTGCTTCATTTCTTGTTCAGTTAATAGATATGTAATATGATTTTTTTAAAAATCTTTATCTGGGTATGCGCTTAAAAAATAAGGAATAATTTTTAAATTATATTTACTTGCATACTTTTTACTTTCACTTAATTGGTGATTAGTACGTTTCTTCCACTCTTCAAAGTCTCTAAATCAGTTGTTATATATAACAGAACTCAGAAAATTGAATTTTTGAGAAATTTCTTTATATTCTTGATTTAATTTAAGATATTTTTTCTTATTCATCTGATCCATGGACTTTGAACCAAAAACCGTTTGTGGTAGTACAGCAAAGACTCCAACTGGTGCAGCATCTTCATATTGATGATAAAGATCTAGTGTTTGACTAACAGTAGGTAAAACAGTTTGAGGTTTAAACTTATTACCTATTTCAATATCAAAAGATATAGGTATATATGGGTGTTTTCTAGAAATATAAGCATTTTTATTTTTGAGAATCTAGTCTTCCATGGGTTGGGAATTTTTCATGATAAATAACTCGAATGAATTTTATTTTATTCGTTGCCAAGTAATTTTTGAATTTCTTATTATCACTAATTAATTTAACAGTTTCATCCATTATTGATAAACCTCTAGACTATAGCTGAATATTGAAAATACTAATTATTATATATCGCTTCATAAAAACTCCAATAGTGTAGTGTATTGAATTCTTTATCTAGTTTTTATTTAAAAATCTCTTTAAATAAAGGAGTTAGTTGGGATGCTCCATAGATATTTAGATGATCATCATCAAAATATAATGACAATCCATTTTTCTCAGAATAACAAAGTTCTTGATCGCAAAAGAAATTCGTTGTGTTTAATATCTTGATACCACATTTTTTTGAAGCTTCATCCTGTGCTTCCCATGCGAGTTGACTACGTGCAAGATGTGCTTTTCTAGTAATTGTTAGAGGAGCATATGATTTTATAATTTCTCTATGTATTAATACTTTAGGGATATTCAAAGGAAATTCAGGTGTAGGTCTTGTAACATAAACTTCATTGTTTTCCGAAAATTTACATAGTGTATTTATATAAGCCTCTTTCATTGTTTTCTCATATTCAGCATTATATGTTTTAAATGGCTTACTTATATATCTTATTGGATGTGAAATATCACTATCACCATCTTTTGCCCCATGAAATAAAACATTTATTCGATTAATAATTAAAATAGGAGTATGAGGATATTTTTTGATTTTCTTTGTAAATTTTGAAATAACTTCTCCACATTTAAAATCAGTGTTATTAATTTTCTTTAAATTTTCTACCGTTGGGCAGCCTGAATAAGTCCAGTCTATTAGAGCTGACTCTGGTGGCAGGGCTTTTTGAATAGCAGGGATCATCGCTTCAGCATGGCTATCACCAATAACAATTAGTTTTATATCTCCAGTGCCATATTTACATTCTGGCACATTTGTACCTGAACCTATTTGACATTTAGAAAAAAGAGGATTTTTATCATTACTCTTTTTTATCAATATTTGTATATTTTCAGGAAATCGATTAATCAAACCATTTTTAAGATAAAAAAATGAGAAAATACTAATAAATATAAATAGATATGTAAATGTAATTAAATATCCAGAGTATAATTTTTTTTGAGACAGCCATTGTCTAGATGGTTTTTCGATAAAACTATAAGATAACCAACCTAATATGATCGATATAAAAATAGCAAAAATTGTAATTATTAGGCTAGTTTCTTTTTCAAAATAAGATAAATAAAATACAAGTGGCCAATGCCATAAATATATAGAATAAGATGAATCCCCTAAAAATTGACAAATCTTATTATTAGTAAATATAGAATTGTTATTGTTTGCGAGTAAAATTAAGAATGTTCCTAGAACAGGTAAGAAAGCATTATAACTGGGCCATAAAGTTGCTCCTGTGAAAACAGTCAATGATATTGCTATAAGTATAAATCCTGTCCATTCAATAATTTTTTTTGTTAAATTATTAAGTGTCAAGTGTCGAAATAATAAAAATATTAAACCACCAGCCATCATTTCCCATGCACGAGTTGGAAGAAGATAGAATGCTGCAGATGGATTTGATTTAGAAATAATAATAGATAATGTAAAAGAAACTATAAATAAAAGAATAAAAAATATTTTTAATATATTTGATGATTTAGATAATCTATTTAAAAGTACTAACAGTAAAGGTAAAATAATATAAAATTGCCATTCTACAGATAATGACCAAGTATGTAAAAGAAGTTTTTCATGTGAAGCAGCATCAAAATAACCAGCTTCTCTGAAATATTGTATATTAGATATAAAACTTAAACTAGAAATTACATGTTTTGAATATTCCTTTAGTTCTTGAGGTGTTAAGGTAAACCATCCTATTAATGTAATAAATAGACATAGAACTACTAAAGCAGGAATAATTCGATGGGCTCTAGAAAGATAAAATTTTAGGATATTGAAGGCATTTTTCTCTATTCCTGAAACAATAATTTTTGTCATTAAGAAACCTGAAATAACAAAAAATATATCTACACCAATAAAACCACCAGAAAAACCTAAAATTCCGAAATGGAATAGAACTACTAATATAACAGCATATGCTCTTAGACCATTTATGTCATATCGAAAACTATTGTTCATAAAAATTTTTCATTGCCTTTTTGAATTTTTATATAAACTCATATTTCAGTTCCCTTAGTTAGTAAATAGTATAATTAATTAAGGGAACTATAAATATTTCTAAGCTGCTATAACAGAATTAACCTTGAATCAGCCCAGTTAACTCATCTACATAATGTTGCATTGGCTGAGCTTGGCGATCGGCACGGCTTTCAATGTTGAGACGTAGTAAAGGCTCAGTATTTGAGGCACGCACATTAAAGCGCCATGCACCAAAGTCGAGGCTTACACCATCGGTACGATCAATTTGTGGATTTTGATCAGCATAGAAATCGAAAATCTTTTGAATAGTGATTTGTGTATCAGCCACTTTAAAGTTGATTTCACCACTGCAAGGAAACTTGGTAATCATATTTTCAACTAGGGTTGAAAGAGATTGTCCTGTTTCAGAGATTAGGGCAACGGTGAGTAACCACGGAATCATACCGCTGTCGCAGTAAGCAAAGTCACGGAAATAGTGATGGGCACTCATTTCACCGCCATATACAGCATTGTGTTCACGCATGACATCTTTAATGAATGCATGACCAGATTTTGACTGTACAGCAACACCTTTGTATTCATCTACAATATCAAATGTGTTCCACACTAAACGTGGGTCATGAACAATTTTTTCGCCTGCCTGTTTAATCAAGAAAGCTTGAGCCAATAGACCAACAATATAGTAGCCTTCAATGAATTGACCTTTTTCATCAAACAAGAAACAGCGGTCAAAATCGCCATCCCATGCAATTCCCATATCGGCGTTATGCTCAAGTACAGCATTTTGAGTACTGTCGCGGTTTTCAATTAAAATTGGGTTGGGAATTCCATTTGGGAACGTACCATCTGCTTCATGGTGAATTTTAATAAATTCAACCGGTACGTTAAGCGCTTTAAATTTTTCTTCAATGGCATCAATCACGTGACCCGCAGCCCCATTACCTGCGTTTACCACCAATTTAAGGGGGCGGATTTTTGCAGGCTCGATATAGGTAATTAAATGATCAACGAACTCGGGCAAAATATTATAACTTTGCGTTGTACCTTTTTGGCTAACTTCTTCAAAATTATTAGTTTCTGCTAAAGCCTGAATTTCTTTTAGACCTGTATCTGCACTAATTGGACGAGCATTTTCTCGAACCAATTTCATACCGTTATAGTCCATTGGGTTATGACTAGCAGTAACTTCAATACCGCCTTGTACATCTAAATGGAAAGCGGCGAAGTAAACTTCTTCAGTACCCGTCATGCCTAAGTCAAGCACATTGACACCCGCATCATTTAAACCGCGGATGGTCGCTTGTTTTAAATCCTCACTGCTTAGACGAATATCACAACCTACAACAACAGTCTTTGGTTTATAGATTTGTCCGTAAGCGCGGCCAATTTTATAGGCGATTTCTTCATTCAATTCGGTGCCGAGTTTGCCTCGGATATCATAAGCTTTAAAACACGTTAAAGTAGTCATTATTCAATTCAATACATGTGGTTTGAGTTGTGTGCACATTATACATAGATCATGAAACAGGTATGTTTATAGTTTTTATATTCAAATTTTTCACCTCATTTCTATAGACTCAATCTAAATTTATAAAAAATATTTTTACGACTTTAGTCTAATAAAAAAATCCATAAGTTCGAAATAGCTTGATTTTACTTAATAGTATTGGTCATACCAATTGTGATAATTATTTAATGGTTGATCTTGCAAATAGCTGTGTTTATGATGCGGTCTGTGGTTTAAGGAATAACATTTGCACTTAAATTTTAATTGGTAATACCAATTGTGTTAAATGTTTAAAGATTTAAGGTACAAAAATTCGCCCCGGCATTTCAAGGAGATGACAATGCTCAATATGTGGCAACAACTTTATGACCCTTTAAATAATATTTGGCTGTCCAGTGCGGTTGCATTAATCCCGATTATTTTCTTCTTTTTGGCATTGGCTGTTTTTCGTTTAAAAGGCAGTATTGCGGGTACGGGCACAGTTATTATTGCATTATTGATCGCGCTCTTTTTCTATCAAATGCCAGGTCAAATGGCCTTTGCATCCATTATTTATGGTTTCTTCTATGGTCTCTGGCCAATTTCATGGATCATTATTGGGGCAGTTTTTTTATACAAAATTTCGGTAAAAACAGGACAATTTGACGTTATTCGTTCAAGCATTTTGTCAATTACTGAAGACCAACGTCTGCAAATGTTATTGGTTGGTTTTGCATTTGGTACTTTCTTAGAAGGGGCGGCTGGCTTTGGTGCTCCTGTGGCAATTACCGCTGCACTCCTTGTTGGTTTAGGCTTTAAACCACTTTATGCTGCTGGTTTATGTTTGATCGTAAATACAGCACCAGTGGCATTCGGTGCAATGGGTATTCCAATTATTGTGGCAGGACAGGTTTCTGGTGTAGACACCATGGAAATTAGCCAGATGGTGGGTCGTCAGTTGCCGTTTTTAACGCTTATCGTGCTGTTCTGGATTATGGCGATTATGGACGGTTGGCGTGGTGTTAAGGAAACTTGGCCTGCGGTAGTTGTCGGTGGTGGTTCGTTTGCGATTGCTCAGTATCTCACTTCTAACTTCATTGGTCCTGAGTTACCAGACATTACCGCAGCAATTGCGTCATTGGTGAGCTTAACTTTACTGTTCCGTGTTTGGAAACCCAAACATATTTTCCGTTTTGAACCTGAAGCAGGTCAAACTTTGACTCAGCAACCTACTACGGTTCAACGTTATAGCATCGGCAAAATTGTGAAGGCATGGTCTCCATTTGCCATCTTAACAGTGATGGTCACCATCTGGAGTGTTAAACCATTTAAAGCTTTATTTGCAAAAGATGGTGCTCTTGAGCACTGGATTTTTAAACTTGAAGTGCCGTATTTACATAAATTGGTCGAAAAAATGCCGCCAATTGTGGCAGAGATGAAGCCATACGAAGCGATTTATAAGTTTGACTGGTTCTCTGCAACAGGTACTGCAATTTTTATTGCCGCAATCATCACTGCTATTTTCTTGAAAATGAAAGCAAGTGAAGCAGTAACGACTTTTGGTGAAACACTCAATGAGTTGAAAACACCGATTTACTCGATTGGTATGGTGTTGGCGTTTGCTTTTATTGCGAATTATTCAGGTTTATCTGCAACTTTAGCTTTGGCTCTATCGCATACGGGTCATGCATTTACTTTCTTCTCGCCGTTTTTGGGTTGGCTGGGTGTGTTTCTTACAGGTTCAGATACATCTTCAAATGCTTTGTTCTCGGCATTACAGGCGACTACGGCTCAGCAAATTGGTATTCCAGAAGTGTTATTGGTCGCTGCGAATACCAGCGGTGGTGTAACGGGTAAGATGATTTCTCCACAGTCGATTGCGATCGCTTGTGCAGCGGTAGGGTTAGTTGGAAAAGAATCTGACTTGTTCCGTTTCACGGTAAAACATAGCATCATATTCACTGTCTTTGTTGGCATCATTATTACGGTTCAGGCTTATCTGGTTCCGTGGATGATTCCATAACTCCAGTGAAGGAAACGCGATGAGAATCTCCGATCAAGTGGTCATGAAATTGCAGGCATTAATTGAAGAGCGGCACATGAAAAAAGGTGACCGTTTGCCTGCCGAACGCCAGCTTGCAACAAGCTTAGGAGTTTCTCGTCCGTCTTTGCGTGAAGCGATTCAGCAGCTTAATAGTCAAGGTGTGCTCAGTAGCCGCCGTGGCGATGGGACTTATATTCAGCAGTTACCTGAACAGTGGCCCCAGCAACTGATTGTGAACCCAATTAGTAACTTGATTGAAGAAGATCCGCTATACCGTTTTGATGTGCAAGAGGCGCGATTATTACTTGAAGGTGGCACGGCATGGTATGCCGCATTGCGCTCAACGCCTGAAGATCGCGCCAAAATTCATCATTATTTTGATGAAATTAGTCGTCACCAAAATGCGGGTGACTCAGCACAGGCTGCGGTGGCGGATGCTGAGTTTCACTTGGCGATTGCTGAAGCCTCTCACAATATTGTGCTGATTCAAATGATGCGTAGTTTGTTCGATTTGCTGCAATACAACGTCTTGTTAGGGCGTAAGAAAGTTTATAACGACCCCGTAAATGGTGACTTGCTCAGTGAGCAGCATTTTCAGGTGATGGATGCTATTGATCGTAAAGATCCCGAGGCCGCACGCCAAGCTGTCTGCGGTCATATTGAATTTGTGATTAATCATGTGCGTTCTCTGGATGAAGACGAAGCTCGCCAGAAACGTGCAAATCGTTTAAATAGAGTTGATTCAAAATGATTATTTCTTCTGGCAATGATTATCGTGCTGCGGCACAGCGTCGCTTACCTCCATTCTTATTTCATTACATTGATGGTGGAGCGTATTCGGAATATACCTTAAAGCGTAACGTACAAGATTTGTCAGAAATTGCATTGCGTCAACGTGTGCTCAATGACATGTCAGCGTTAAGTTTAGAGACAAAACTGTTTAACGAAACCTTGTCGATGCCGGTTGCGTTGGCACCAGTTGGTTTAACAGGTATGTATGCGCGTCGTGGTGAAGTGCAGGCCGCGATGGCAGCCGATAAAAAGGGCATTCCATTTACGCTTTCAACGGTTTCTGTTTGTCCGATTGAAGAAGTTGCACCTGCAATTAACCGTCCTATGTGGTTTCAGCTTTATGTATTACGTGACCGTGGTTTTATGCGTAATGCTTTGGAGCGTGCAAAAGCGGCAGGCTGTTCAACACTGGTGTTTACTGTAGATATGCCTGTGCCAGGGGCGCGTTACCGTGATGCTCATTCCGGTATGAGTGGACCAAATGCAGCGATGCGTCGTTATATGCAGTCCGTGTTCCATCCGCATTGGTCATGGAATGTCGGCTTAATGGGGCGTCCACATGACTTGGGCAATATCTCTAAATATTTAGGTAAACCGACTGGGCTTGAAGACTATATTGGTTGGTTAGGCTCAAACTTTGACCCATCAATTTCATGGAAAGACCTTGAGTGGATTCGTGAGTTTTGGGATGGCCCAATGGTAATTAAAGGCATTTTAGACCCTGAAGATGCCAAAGATGCTGTACGTTTTGGTGCGGATGGCATTGTGGTATCGAATCACGGTGGTCGTCAGTTAGATGGTGTGATGTCATCTGCTCGTGCATTGCCTGCAATTGCTGATGCTGTTAAAGGTGATTTAGCGATTTTGGCTGACTCAGGTATTCGTAATGGTTTAGATGTCGTGCGTATGTTAGCTCTTGGTGCCGATACGGTTTTACTGGGCCGTGCATTTGTTTATGCCTTGGCAGCAGCAGGGGGGCAAGGGGTGTCAAACTTACTGGATTTGATCGATAAAGAAATGCGTGTTGCGATGACGCTTACGGGTGCTAAGTCGATTTCGGATATTAATGCGGATTGTTTAGTACAGGCAATGAAGCAAGGTTTTTAAGAAATAATTTTTAAGTGAAGCAGTAAGCACAGTCTCAAAATTTGATGATTTGCTAATGTTTTGCGTATAGGCATTTGTCACTTTTGAAAGGTCAAAAGTAACCAAAAACCTTTTGTTGAGCAAACCGCACTTCCTTGTGCGGTTGCTCAACAGGCGGCATCCATGCCGCCCCACGACAGTAAATGTATGGCTGATTCGAATTAGAGAATGAGCTAATTAAATTATAAATTACAAATAGTAAGCTCCGTCGTGCTGATCTGGTTCTAGCGTGGATTACAGCTAGATCTTATATGGATGACTAAAAGGAAACCATCATGCAAACATTTTCTCCTCAAGCAGTGATTGAACGTTTACAAAATATTGTAGGGCGTTCTCATGTTTTGACCGATGACCAAAGCACGCGTCAGTACCGTCAAGGCCGCCGTTTTGGTGAGGGGAAAGTGCTTGCTGTAGTGGTACCAGGCACATTGTTAGAGCAATGGCAGGTGCTTCAAGCTGCCATTGATGCAAATTGTATTGTGATTATGCAGGCGGCAAATACGGGACTCACAGGTGGTTCAACGCCATATGGCGATGATTATGACCGTCCTGTTTTAGTCATGAGTACACGCCGATTAAAGGGCATTCAGGTCATTCATGACGGTAAGCAAGTGATTTGTTTACCAGGTGCGACCTTAGATAATTTAGAGCAAATTTTAAAAGGCTATGACCGTGAGCCGCATTCAGTAATTGGTTCATCTTGTATTGGTGCATCGGTACTGGGTGGTGTGTGTAATAACTCTGGTGGTGCGTTGGTACGCCGTGGTCCTGCTTATACGGAACTAGCTTTATATGCTCAGGTGAACGCTGCTGGTCAGTTAGAACTGGTAAATCATTTAGGCGTAAATTTAGGTTCGACTCCCGAAGAAATTTTGACACGTTTAGAGAAGCATCAATATCAAGCCGTAGATATTTTAGATGACAGCGAAAAACAGGCGTCCGACCATCGCTACGCCCACGATGTGACTCAAGTTGATGAAGATACACCTGCTCGTTTTAATGCAGATCCGTCACGTTTGTTTGAGGCATCGGGTTCGGCAGGTAAAGTTTGTGTGTTTGCGGTACGCCTTGATACCTATGAGAAAGTAGAAAGTAATGTCTTTTATATTGGTACAAATGATGCCGATGATTTAACAGCGATTCGTCGTTACTTATTGACCTCACTGCCAAGTTTGCCAATTGCAGGTGAATATATTCACCGAGATGCTTATTTGATTGGTGAAAAGTACGGAAAAGACACCTTCTTATTTATTGAAAAGTTCGGTACAGTCAATGTTCCAAAAGCTTTTGCGATGAAAGATAAAATCGATGGCTTCTTAGAAAAATTTAAAATTAAAGGCTTAACAGATCATATTTTGCAGGCCATTACCTTCTTTTTACCGAGTCATTTGCCTAAGCGTATGACCGAATATCGAGATCGTTATGAGCATCATTTAGTGCTGCGTGTCGAAAATAATTCGAAAGCACAGACTGAGCAATTTTTAAAAGAATATTTTGCAGTGCATCCGTCAGGCAGCTATTTCGTATGCAGCGAAGAAGAAGGGCGAAAAGCGTTCTTACACCGTTTTGCGATTGCAGGGGCGGCTATTCGTTATCGCGATACGCACCGTAGTGAAGTTGAAGATATTGTCGCGCTTGATATTGCGTTACGTCGTAATGACCGCGAATGGGTAGAGCAACTGCCAGCCGAGATGGAAAAGAAAATTCTCCATAAACTCTATTATGGGCATTTCTTTTGTCATGTTTTCCATCAGGACTATATTCTTAAAAAGGGCCATGACCCATTAGAAATGGAACATCAAATGTGGAAATTACTCGATGCGCGACGTGCTGAATATCCGGCAGAGCATAATGTCGGGCATCTCTACATTGCTAAACCTGCATTGGCCAATTTCTACCAAAAACTCGACCCAACCAATAGCTTTAATGTGGGTATTGGACATACCTCAAAACTGAAATATTGGGGTAAAGCTAAATCTTAACCTCGATAAATAAAAAAAAGGCGCCGAAGCGCCTTTTTTAATGGATGATTTATGCTGCTTCTACAGATTTAGCGAGCACTTCTGCCATCGCTTTAGCAACAGTGTAAACATTGTTCATGTTTAAACCTGCTACACAAATACGACCGCTACGTACTAAGTAGATTGCATATTCTTCACGCAAGATATCTACTTGCTCAGCAGTTAAACCTGTGTAGCTGAACATACCTTTTTGGTTTACAAGGTAGCTAAAGTCACGGTCTGGTAATGCTTTAGTAAGCTCGTCTTTCAAGATGCTACGCATTTTAATAATACGCTCACGCATCTCTTTCACTTCACCTTGCCATTGTTGGTTAAGTTCAGCGTCATTTAACACTTCATCAACTAACCAAGCGCCTGTAGTAGGAGGGCTAGAGTAAATACGACGTACAGTCGCTTTTAACTGACCGAATGTGCACTGAGCAGCTTCTGCATCGTCACAAACGAAAGTTAAGCCGCCAACGCGCTCGCCATATAAAGAGAAGATTTTAGAGAACGAGTTGCTCACAATGAAGTTTAGACCCGCTTGGTCTAAAGCACGGATTGCATACGCATCTTCTTCCATACCGTCACCAAAACCTTGGTAAGCGATATCTAGGAATGGAATAAGGTTACGGTCTTTTAATACTGCAATCACTTGATCCCATTGCGCTGGGTTTAAGTCAGCACCCGTTGGGTTGTGGCAGCATGGGTGCAACAACACAATGCTTTGCTCAGGCAAAGTTTTAAGTGTAGAAAGCATACCGTCAAAATCTACACCACGCGTTTCGTTATCGAAATATGGGTAGAAATGAGTTTTGATGCCAGCGCCATTGAAAATCGCAACGTGGTTATCCCAAGTTGGTTGGCTTACCCAAACGTCAGAATTTGGGAAATAAGTTTTTAAGAAATCCGCACCAACTTTCAATGCACCTGAACCACCAAGCGTTTGGATGGTTACAGCACGGCCAGCTTTAACTGCTGGGCTGTTTGCACCAAATAAAAGTGCTTGAATTGCTTCACGGTAAGGTTTGAAGCCTTCCATTGGCAAATAAAGTTTGGTTTTACCGTTTTTAGGCTCGATACGCTTTTGCGCTTCAATAATGGTCTCTAACTGAGGAACAATACTGTCTTCGTTATAATAAAGACCAATACTCAAGTTTACTTTTCCAGAACGAGTATCAGCATTGAACTGTTCCATTAAAGAGAGAATTGGGTCGCCTGCGTATGGGGGGATATGTTGAAACATCAAAAAAGTCCTTTCATTCAACAATATGCATAGTGCTGGGTTTTTTCTGTCTCGAAAAATACGCCACAACTATGTCGATGCTCAATAATGTATCAATAAAGCTACCGTGAAGCACCTGATAATTTCACTAATATCGATATTTTCTGGCTGAAAATGATAAAAAGATTTAAAAGAAATTACGGTAAATAGATACTAATTTCTAACTCATGAATTCATTCAAGCAGATTGTCTACAATCTTGCTGTAATACATTGGTTGTAGACTAAAGTTTGAAACAAAAGATTAGAGGCCGAAAAGCAGCTAAAAAAGTGCCATTAATCTATAGGTAAAATAATATTAAATAACTGTTTTATAAATACTAATTGGCAAGTGGTTTAATGGTTTAAATATAAGGTGAGATAACAGGACGAACGATAAAAATTGACCTGATGCGTTCTGTAAAGTGTCAACAATCACCTTGATTTTTTTCATTCATACCGCTATAAAACTCATAATTGATTAAAAATTGTCGACAATATGCAAGATTTGACCTTCGCACCAGAGCCTCTACAAAGTCAGGGAAGAACACTGACCGAGAATGTATTTAAACAAATACAGACGGCGATTGTTTTGGGTCAAATTCCGGCAGGTAGCAAAATTTCTGAACCTGAACTGGCACGCACTTATGGCATCAGCCGCGGGCCTTTGCGTGAGGCGATTCATCGCCTGGAAGGGCAACGTTTGGTTGAGCGTACTGCACATGTGGGCGCGCGCGTGGTTTCGCTGTCACTGCAACAATTTAAAGAGCTTTACCAGATTCGTGCGTCTTTAGAGGGTTTGGCTTGCAAACTTGCAGCACAGCATATTGATAAAAAGCAAATCTTGGCACTACGTGATGTATTGCGTATGCATGCCGAAGATGAAAATTTTAAAGCAGGTAAAGGATATTACTTGCAAGAAGGGCAAGACGATTTTCACTACTGCATTATCAAAAGTAGTGGCAATAAAACCCTAGAAAAAATGCTATGTGATGAGCTTTATCATCTCATTCGCATGTACCGAATTCAGTTTTCAAACACACCCGATCGACCGAGCAAAGCTTGGGACGAACACATCCGTATTTTAGATGCAATTGCAGAAGGCGATGGTGAACTTGCCGAGCTGCTCATGCATCGACATATCAATGCTTCTTACAAAATTATTGAGCAAACACTGCTACAAGCACAAGGAGAACATAACAATGGCTAAACAATCCGCAGGTCAGCTATTTCGCGATGCAATAGCCCAAGAAAAGCCATTACAAGTGGTTGGAACCATCAACGCCAATCATGCACTTTTGGCAAAACGTGCAGGTTATAAAGCGATTTACTTATCAGGTGGTGGTGTAGCAGCTGGTTCTTTAGGCTTACCTGATTTAGGAATCAGTAACCTTGATGATGTGTTGACTGACGTACGCCGTATTACTGATGTATGTGATCTTCCATTATTGGTCGATGCTGACACAGGTTTTGGTGCTTCTGCATTTAACATTGCACGTACTACGAAATCACTTATCAAGTTTGGTGCTGCGGCAATGCACATTGAAGACCAAGTGGGTGCAAAACGTTGTGGTCACCGTCCGAACAAAGCCATTGTGACTCAAGAAGAAATGGTTGACCGTATTAAAGCAGCGGTTGATGCGCGTGGTGATGACAGCTTCGTGATTATGGCGCGTACCGATGCGTTAGCGGTTGAAGGCTTACAAGCGGCAATTGACCGTGCGGGTGCCTACATTGAGGCAGGTGCAGACATGTTGTTCCCTGAAGCAATTACCGAACTTGATATGTACAAGCAATTTGCTCAGAAGACAGGCGTACCAATTTTGGCAAACATCACAGAGTTTGGTTCTACCCCACTGTTTACCACTGAAGAGTTGGCATCTGCCGATGTAAGCCTTGCGCTTTATCCGCTTTCTGCTTTCCGTGCCATGAACAAAGCAGCCGAGACTGTGTATGAAACCTTGCGTAAAGAAGGCACACAAAAGAACGTGATTGATATTATGCAAACGCGTAAAGAGTTATATGAACGCATTAACTACTATGCGTTTGAAGACTACTTAGACAACGCATTTGCTAAAAAGAAATAAATAAGGCCTCTTTTAAAAGAAGGGGAAGCGATGGTCTTGGCTATCGTGAGGGCGGCATGGATGCCGCTACGTTGGACTGCGATATATGGATATATCGTCAGACCAACAAGGATTTTTGCTTACTTTTCATCCGTGAAAAGTAAGGCGAACCGCAGGTTAATCCAAAAGTTGGATGAGAACTCGGCAAGACGCTGTCGCGTTTTTATCCAAGTAAAAATTGAACAAACAACAAATTCTGGTTGATATAAAGGATGATTCTATGAGCTCAAATGAAACAACAACAGGCTTCAAACCAAAAAAATCAGTTGCACTTAGCGGACAAGTTGCAGGCAACACAGCACTATGTACCGTAGGACGTAGCGGTAATGACTTGCACTACCGTGGCTATGACATTCTTGACCTTGCAGCAGGTAGCCAGTTTGAAGAAGTTGCTCACTTGCTCGTACATGGCAAATTACCAAACAAAGCTGAACTCAAAGCCTATAAAGCAAAATTAAAAGCACTTCGTGGCTTACCAGCAGCACTTAAAACTGCACTTGAGCAATTACCACCATCTGCACATCCAATGGACGTGATGCGTACAGGCGTATCAGTACTAGGTTGTTTAACTCCAGAACATGAAGACCATAACGAAGCGGGCGCAAAAGATATTGCTGATAAATTAATGGCAAGCCTAGGCTCAATGCTGCTTTATTGGTACCACTTCAGCAACAATGGTCGTCGTATTGAAGTTGAAACTGATGACGACTCAATTGCAGCGCATTTCTTACATTTACTTCATGGCGAAAAACCATCTGAAGAATGGATTCAAGCAATGCATACATCTCTTATTTTGTATGCTGAGCATGAGTTCAATGCATCTACATTTACGTCACGTGTGGTTGCAGGTACAGGCTCTGATATGTACTCGGCAATTACAGGTGGTATTGGTGCACTTCGCGGACCTAAGCACGGTGGTGCGAACGAAGTTGCATTCGTCATTCAACAACGTTACGACAACGCAGACGAAGCAGAGGCTGACATCCGTAAGCGTGTTGAAAATAAAGAAGTCGTGATCGGTTTTGGTCACCCTGTATATACAGTTTCTGACCCACGTAACGAAGTGATCAAGAAAGTTGCGCATGACTTGGCGCAAGCACAAGAGAACACCAAAATGTACCTCATCGCTGAGCGTTTAGAAGCAGTGATGAAAGAAGTGAAAAACATGTTCCCGAACCTCGACTGGTTCAGTGCGGTGAGCTATCACTTAATGGGTGTTCCAACTGCAATGTTCACACCGTTATTCGTAATTGCACGTACAGCAGGTTGGTCAGCGCATGTAATTGAACAACGTCAAGACGGCAAAATTATTCGTCCAAGCGCGAACTACACAGGCCCTGAAAACCTCGAATTTAAACCATTGGCGGAGCGTGGTTAATGAACACTAAATACCGTAAACCGCTGGCAGGTACCCAGCTTGAATATTACGACGTGCGTCAAGCCGTTGAAGATATTCAGCCAGGCGCATACGAAAAACTGCCTTACACGTCTAAAGTACTCGCAGAGCAATTGGTACGCCGTGCCGATGCCGAGAACTTAACTGCTTATTTAACGCAGTTGATTGAACGCCGTCAGGACTTGGACTTTCCTTGGTATCCTGCGCGTGTGGTGTGTCATGACATCCTAGGCCAAACTGCATTGGTTGACCTTGCAGGTTTGCGTGATGCGATTGCCGACAAAGGCGGTGACCCATCTAAAGTTAACCCAGTTGTACCGACTCAGCTCATTGTCGACCACTCTTTAGCAGTGGAATACGGTGGTGCTGACCCAGACGCTTTTGCAAAAAACCGTGCTGTTGAAGACCGCCGTAACGAAGACCGTTTCCACTTTATTGAGTGGACTAAAACCGCATTTAAAAATGTCGATGTGATCCCTGCGGGGAACGGCATTATGCACCAGATTAACCTAGAGAAAATGTCTCCGGTGATTCAGGCGCGTGATGGCGTAGCATTCCCAGACACATGCGTAGGTACAGACTCACACACACCACATACAGACGCTTTGGGCGTAATTTCTGTGGGTGTTGGTGGCTTAGAAGCTGAAAATGTAATGCTAGGCCGTGCATCTTGGATGCGTCTGCCAGACATTATTGGTGTTGAGTTTGTAGGCCAGCGTCAGGCAGGCATTACTGCAACCGATATCGTACTTGCTCTAACTGAGTTCTTGCGTAAAGAGCGCGTAGTGGGTGCTTACCTTGAGTTCTTTGGTGAAGGTGCTGACAGTATGTCTGTGGGCGACCGTGCAACCATTTCGAACATGACACCAGAATATGGTGCTACGGCTGCGATGTTCTACATCGACCAAAACACAATCGACTACTTACGCCTAACAGGCCGTGAAGATGCTCAAGTGGCATTGGTTGAACAGTACGCAAAAGAAATCGGTCTTTGGGCATCTGATATGACCAAAGCAGAGTACCCACGTGTACTTCGTTTTGATCTATCAAAAGTAACACGTAACATTGCTGGTCCATCAAACCCACATGCACGTGTTTCAACTGCGGATCTAAAAGAAAAAGGTATTGCGGGTGTTGTTGAAAACCGTTCTGACGGTTTAATGCCTGATGGCGCAATCATTATTGCGGCAATTACTTCATGTACTAACACCTCTAACCCACGTAACACTGTGGCGGCAGGTTTGTTGGCACGTAAGGCAAATGAACTTGGTTTGGTCCGTAAACCTTGGGTGAAATCATCATTTGCACCGGGTTCAAAAGCGGCTGCACTTTACCTTGAAGAAGCGGGCGTTCTAAAAGACTTAGAGCAACTGGGTTTTGGTATTGTGGCTTACGCTTGTACAACGTGTAACGGTATGTCGGGTGCGTTAGATCCAGCTATTCAGCAAGAAATTATTGACCGTGACTTGTACGCAACAGCAGTCCTGTCTGGTAACCGTAACTTCGATGGCCGTATCCATCCTTATGCAAAACAAGCATTCTTGGCATCTCCACCGCTTGTTGTGGCGTATGCAATTGCGGGTACGATTCGTTTTGACATCGAAAAAGATGCTTTAGGCCATGACAAAGAAGGTAACCCGATTTACCTGAAAGACATTTGGCCATCTGATGCTGAAATTGATGCGTTAGTTAAAGAAGCTGTGAAGCCTGAACAGTTCCGTAAAGTCTACATTCCAATGTTTGACTTAGGTGTAACTCAAGAAGCTGAAAGCCCACTTTACGACTGGCGTCCACAAAGTACTTACATCCGCCGTCCACCATATTGGGAAGGGGCATTGGCTGCACCACGTACTTTGGCGAACATGCGTCCACTTGCAATTTTGGGTGACAACATCACCACCGACCACTTGTCGCCTTCAAATGCGATTTTGATGGACTCGGCTGCGGGTGAATATCTTCACAAAATGGGCGTACCAGAAGAAGACTTCAACTCATATGCAACGCACCGTGGTGACCACTTGACTGCACAACGTGCAACATTTGCCAACCCGAAACTCTATAACGAAATGGTGGTTCGTTCAGACGGTACCATTAAGCAAGGTTCAAAAGCGCGTGTAGAGCCAGAAGGTGAAGTGATGCGTATGTGGGAAGCGATTGAAACCTACATGAACCGTAAACAGCCGTTAATTATTGTTGCGGGTGCTGACTACGGTCAGGGTTCAAGCCGAGACTGGGCTGCGAAAGGTGTACGCCTTGCAGGTGTTGAAGCCATTGTGGCAGAAGGTTTTGAGCGTATTCACCGTACCAACTTGGTGGGTATGGGCGTGTTACCACTTGAGTTTAAACCGGGCGTAAACCGCAAGACTTTAAAACTAGATGGTACAGAGCTTTATAGCGTGATTGGTAATATTGCGCCGCGCTCGACTTTAACTTTAGTGATTGAACGTGCTACAGCGGATGGTAAAGAAGAGATTCTTGAAGTGCCTGTGACGTGTCGTTTAGATACAGAAGAAGAAGTTTCTGTATATGAAGCGGGCGGTGTATTACAGCGTTTTGCGCAAGACTTTTTAGAAGGCCAAGTGGCTTGATACTTTAGTTAAACATTATTGATATTGTTCAAAAAAAGCCCTATCTTGATGATGGGGTTTTTTTGTTGAGTATAAAAAATGGAAAAAATATACGAGTCTAGAATTATTGATGAATTTGAAGGGTGGGATGGTGATAAAACCTACGAACTGGATAATGGAAGCATATGGAAACTAGCATCTTATAAATATCAATATAGCTATAAATATCGCCCAAAAGCAGTTATCTATAGAAATAATGGATCTTATTATTTGGAAGTTGAAGGGATGGGAGAGGCTTTAAGAGTATATAGATTATAACTTTAGATAAGTATTATATTTATAACAGATAATAAAAAGCCCGACATCCTGTCGGGCTTTTTCGTATTTGGTTGCTAGATATGACTCCTGTCGTATCTCACGATCCTGATGCATGAACCTATTATTGTTGTTTTGTGTTCCGGAACATCCTGTTCCTGTATGAATTCATCATAGAAAAAAAGCAGGGGACAGCCAATCCGCTAAATCCCTAAATCTGTGTAAGATAAATCGTACAAATAACATTTTTTGCATTTATGCCATCATCATCGGGCGAAATGGACAATTGACATTCACTTTAAGTGGGTTATATTCCTGTTTAATATATATACGATTATAGGAATGTAATCATGGTAACAGCTGGCGAAAAACCCGGAACAGGCTTCTATTTCTGTGCTCAGTGTGGACATAGAGTGTTTTTAGAAATTAATACCGACCCTTTACCACCTTGCACGAAATGCTACTGCACGCAATTTAAACGTTAAGAATGAAATAATATTTGCGTTCGCATTTAACAAAAAGCCCTGTCACCCGATGGGGCTTTTTGTTAATTTAAAAATAAGACTTACATAACAAGACCCGTGATGGGCATGAAAAGGAAACCGTTATGGAAACTATATTGGGTTTATGTATTGGCGTGGGCTTAAGCGCTGCCTGCGGTTTTCGCGTCTTTGTGCCGTTATTGGTCATGAGCATTGCAACAATGATGGGCTGGTTTGAGCCATCAAAAGGTTTTGAGTGGTTAGCTCTGCCATCGGTGTGTTTGGCTTTAGGCGTGGCAACGGTATGTGAAGTTGCGGCTTACTATATTCCGTGGGTCGATAATGCCTTAGACACAGTCGCGACTCCTGCGGCGATGATCGCGGGTACGTTAGCAACGATGGCGGTTAGCAGTGGAGAAATGTCTCAGTTTGCCAGTTGGGCAGCAGCCATAATTGTGGGTGGTGGTACGGCAGGTGTGGTGCAAATGAGTACTGTTGCTGCACGCGGTGTTTCAACTGCAACCACAGGTGGCTTGGGTAATTTTGTTGTTGCGACAGGCGAGTGGATTGGAGCAATCTTACTCTCGGTTTCAGCCATGTTAGTGCCTGCGCTTGTGGCAGTAGTAGTGCTGATTGCAGTTATCTGGGTAGTGCGTTGGATTCGTCATAAAAAGCAGGAACAGGCACATAGTCCTCTATAGGTGAGTGTAAATATTATTTTTAAATGATAAAAATGTCCGCTGCTGTTAAGCTTATTATTCAACCCTAACAGTAGCATTTTCGTACATCGTGGTTGGATTTCTTACAGTTAGTTTGCTCTTCTGCAGAACTTGAAATCTACGACAAATGGTCGGGCCATTCGTCGTGTGATATTTATCTGTGACTTGAAATGACATGATGACTTAATCTGAGGAAGCGTCATCGCTGAACTGGAAATTGGCTCGAGCCCATGATGCAAATGTCGTCGGCATCTTGCCGGCTATCTTATTCGCGAGCGTGATCTCAGCCTCATGGGAGCCTGGGCCAAGATATGTATAGGCCTCGTAGTAGGCCAGCGTCTCAGCTAATGCGTCAGCACCCGGGAAGAAGTCTGCATATACCTCCCGAGGTACTTGGACGACCGAGAACTGATGGCCCAACTGATTCAATACACTAGTGAGGTCATTGAAGCTTAAGAAGTCGCCGACCAGCGGTAGATATGCGCCATCGCCAGTTTCAACTGGGTGTGCAAAAGCACCGGCCACGATGTTGCCTAACTCGTTGATGTCGCCTAGGTGAAAGCAACGTACTGAGGGATCGATGGGTAGCACCCAGCCAAAGCTTCCATCTTGTTGTTTTTGCGGTCCTATTGGTCCGGAAAAGTTCTGATAATAGGCAGGTGGCACGACGAAGGTGTAACGAGAAAATCCCGCATCCTTGACGATCGTATCGATCTTCGCCTTACCCGTGAATTGGGGAACTTTGAACTTGCCACCGCTGATCGCTTCAACGTTGGGAAGGGTCGACCAGATTAGATGATTGATGCCTGCCGCTTTCGCAGCTTGAATTGCCGCTGTTGCCTGTTTGATTTCATCGGTGCCTTCCTGCCAGAAGTTGGTAACGAGAAAGACACCGTGAACATCTTCCAATGCCGCTGTAAGCGTCTCTGGCTGGTCCAGATCTGCTGCGACAACTTCGTCAGCAATGCCCTTATAATTGACCGGATCGCGCGAAAGCGCACGTACTTTGAACTGGCCGTTTTCCTTTAGGGCACGTACGACGCTGCCCCCCTGATTTCCTGTCGCACCGAATACGGCGATCAACTTCTTTTCGATAGACATTATTTACCTCATTCGTTTTTAATCAGACGCTTGCGTAAATGCGGAGCGCTTCTGTTGGTTATCTTGAATGAGATCTTGCAATGGATCGATTTTCGATGCAATACTTCAAAAAATGTCATCATTTGCTACTATTTGATCCATATGAGCGATCCTATTGAAACATCAGAACTAGTCGCCTTCACCAAGACGGTTGATGCCCAATCACTATCGCGTGCCGCCGCAGAGCTGTGTGTTCCACGCGCGACCGTGAGCCGACGTCTTGCGCGTCTCGAGGAGCGTCTCGGCGCACGTCTTCTGCGCCGCACCACGCGAAGCCTTGTCCTCACGGAAGTCGGTAAAGCCTTCTACCAACAGGCTTGCATCGCGCTCGAAGCTGTGCGTCTGGCCGAGCAGAGCGTGCGTAAGAGCGACGAGCTCGTGCGTGGGGATTTGCGAATCTCGATACCGCCCATGATGGATACAAGCTTTCATGCAATGCTCTGTGAATTTGCGGCGCGCTATCCTATGCTACGAGTGTATGTTCATACGTCTAGCCAACACGTTGACCTCCTTCACGGCAGCTATGACGTTGCATTGCGTGCCAGCAGCCAGATTCAACCTGGCCTCGTCGCACGTACGCTATTGCGCGATCCGATAATCGCTGTGGCGGCCCCCACCTACCTCACCGATCATGGTACACCCCAGACGCAGCGCGATCTCGGTTCGCACCGTTGTTTGCTCGGCTTCACTCGTGGCGAGCTGCCGCAGATTCATTGGCCATTAGTTTCAGGAGGCAAACTCCAAGTCGACGGCACATTCTTTTCGAACGATATCGGTCTGTTGTGTGACGCTGCTGTCCGTGGGCTAGGCATTGCTCTCCTACCGCACAGTCTTGTGGCATCGCACTTGGACAGCGGCGCGCTTGTGCAAGTGTTGGCTGACGTAGTCGGTGCCGAAATGCAGATCGCAGTGGTCTACCCAGAACGAGCATTCTTACCGCCAAAAGTACGTGTTTTTATCGATGCTGTTGTTGCTTGGATGTCGCGTGAACTGCCTTCAACCCAGCATTGGTGAGTATGATTTTTGCCATGATGAACTCCTTTAAGGTATCTATAAAATTCATCTATACAATCTTGGCGTAGTTCAGCGAGATTCGGACTAGAGTCCTGGTGTAATAAAAAAAGCCCAACGTCCTGTTGGGCTTTTTCGTATTTGGGTACTAGATATGACTCCTGTCGTATCTCACGCTCCTGGTGCTTGAACCTATTATTGTTGTTTTGTGTTCCGGAACAT
>NZ_KB976987.1:2247953-2950236 GCF_000399685.1 Acinetobacter pittii ANC 4050 | reverse complement strand
TGAACCTATTATTGTTGTTTTGTGTTCCGGAACATCCTGTTCCTGTATGAGTTCATATTAGGAAAAAAGAAGGATGTCGCCAATCCGCAAAATCCCTAAAAGCTTGTAGGTTAAAACGTACAAGGAACTTAAATGCTTTATATGGACTTAAGATTTACATCATCAATAACGTATTCGAACTCTAACTAAGCTTTATAATATCCACTTAAATTTAAAGAAGAAAATTATCATGACTTTAATAGAAAAAGTGGTTCCCGTGGTATTTAGGGAAATTAATAATAATTTGGAAATTTTAGTATTTAGACATCCCTTAGCAGGAATTCAAATCGTTAAAGGTACTGTGGAACATCAAGAAAAGTTAGAACATGCCGCTTTGCGAGAGCTTTATGAAGAATCTGGAATAAAGAATGCTCAAATTCATTCATACCTAGGTAAACATATTCCTTCACAGGCAGGGCCTGATTGGCATGTTTTTGTGTGTAGTACACATGAGGCTTTAAAAGATAAATGGTCACATTTTTGTGAAGATGATAATGGATTAACTTTCGATTTTTTCTGGCACTCTTTTTTGAGTCCTCCAACAGAAGAATGGCATCCTCTTTTTAAAGAATTATTTGAATTTATTAAATCTAAATATAAGTTCAACTAACTAAACAACTTTAGGCCTCTGTGCCACAACAGACTTTAATCTTTTGCGCTGATTTAAAGTAATAAACCATTGCAACACAGAGATAGAGGGGCCAAGCCAAACGCTTAACCCAGACTACTTTTGTCACACCGCTGCATGACGCTGAAAAAAGTAGGGGCAAAGTCCCGTGGGAGAACAGGACTTTGCAAACTGACATGTTCTAGCTGCTGCATCAGCTTGGGAGAGTAGGTTTGTTCAAGTCGCTGATAAATACATTCGCAACTGGTTTTGCTGTGCCCACCCGACAGGCAAATTTTTTCAAACTCCTGTTGGGTGTGTAAGTTACAACCCGAAATTCCCAAGCTCGCTAGAACCAAACTGAAAGCCAAAATAGATTTATGAATTGTCATATTATTCTCATAATGATTTATATCTATGAGTAGAATAAAAATATAATTCGTTTTAAGGTTTAAAATAATTTTTAGATAATAATTAACCCTCCCATAAATTTAGGAAAATAAAATAATTCAAATTTTAAAATGAAAAATAGTTTATGAATTTAAAAAATTAGGAAATAGAAAATCCAAATTTTAAATAAATAAAATAGTTAAATAAGCGAGGGTATAAGTTTAAAAAATGTCATGGTCAACTCCTTATAATTTATGGAGCTCTACCACCAGATTACCGCGAATTAATTTATGGTGGTAGAACGAATAGGGGTTGACAGACTGGGATCCATGGAACCAGCACGCACGGGGCGTCCCCCATCCGTCCTACCGCAAAGAAAAGGGGACGCAAGGGTCTAACGACTTATAGATTGTACTATAATCCGCCGTGGATCAACGGTCTGTCAAAACCGACTGGCAATGTAGGCCAGCAACGAGATAATAATCGGTGATTTTAATTACGTCAATTTAATATTTAAAATATTTTTGATTTAATAATAAAACTAAATATATTTTTAAAATAATGGAATTAATGTTTATATTTAATTAGAAAAAATAAATAATAAAAAGAATGTGCATGCGGTTTTATTAATAATAGTAATTCATCATCTTATAAATAAAAATATTATGAGTAACTACCTTTATTCTAAACTTTTAAGCATTTCTTTCGCATCTACATCGCCTGCATTGGCAGCTTGCTGGAACCATTTCTTTGCCATTTCTAAGTTTTTCTGTGTGCCTTCACCGTTTAAATACATTTGGGCCAAGTTGTACTGAGCATCGCTTTCATTGTGCTCGGCCGCTTTGGTGTACCACTTAAGGGCTTGCTCATCGCTTTGAGCGACGCCGCGACCTTTTTTATATAGATGAGCTAAATTATATTCTGCGGGTGGATAGCCTTGCTCGGCAGCACGACTATACCATTCAAACGCCTGCCCATAATCTTGCGCAGTTCCTTCACCTCTGTTGTATAACACCCCTAAGTTATATTGCGCTTTGGCATGGCCCTTATCCGCAGCTTTAGCAAAATATTCAAAAGCGCGTTTCATGTCTTTTTCCACGCCTGTACCCGTGAAATACATCATTCCTAAACTATATTTTGCCCCCACGCTTCCATTTTGGTCAGCAGCAGTTAACCATTTAAAAGCTTGTTCATGGTTTTTAAGAACGCCTTGTTCGCCGCTTAAAAGCATCATGCCCAAATGATATTGAGCAACAGCTTGCCCTTGCTCTGCACGATATTGAATATCGGCGACACTCGGTTCCGCAAATGCTGAAGAATGAAATGAAAAAATCACGATAAATATATAAAAAGCAGACTTTTTTATTTTCATATCTCATCCTGAATTTTATTAATTTGAATATTTATTTTTCTTGCTATCTGATTGATTGTGCATGAAAAATATTAAATATGCCTTGGTGGATTATAAGACTTTAAAATGATCTAATTTTACCGATTAAATACCTATTTAATAACAAATTAACGTAAAACAGCATATTTAGACTAGTTACATTTTGAAAATGAGTATAGATAGACAGATTAGTCTTTTATTAATTAAAATGCGGCTTAAATATAAGTTTGATTGATAATAAAAATGCAGATGAGTGTGTCGAGTATATTGGAGCGTTTAGGCCTTGTTTCACAAAATCGTGCCGTCCATATCCAATTCTCAAATCAGTCTTTAAATCAGCAAGTTTTCTTACAGCGCATTGAGGGCGAACATACCCTCAATCAAGGTAGCGTTGCTGAATTACTGTGTCTGTCGACGAACGCACATATTGCATTAAAACAATTTATTGGCTGTCAGGTGGCCATCGATCAGGTCACTGACACAGGTCAGTTTTTTAGAACCACGGGCATTATTACCGAAGCGAGCCAAGGTCAAAGCGACGGCTCACTCACCATTTATAACTTAACCTTAAAAGACCCAACTGCGCTCTGGCATAAACGCCGTAATAGCCGCGTGTTTATGAACAAAAGCGTGCGCGATATTAGCGAAATTCTGTTTAAAGAATGGCAGGTCAAAAGCCCGCTGTTTGCCTCAAGCTTAACGCTCGACACAGCAGGCTTAACGAAAGACTACGATGTGCGTCCATTTGTGATGCAGTCAAACGAAAGCGACTATGACTTTTTAACGCGTTTGTGGCGTAGCGAAGGCATTAATTGGTTAATCGATGAATCTCAGCTTTTTGTCGCAGATCAAAATGCGTCCATTCAGCCACAAGTGTTACGTTTAATTGACGATAACCAACACTATCAAGCGCTTGAACGTCGTAGCCTACGCTACCAACGCAGCAGTGCCACAGAACAGTTTGATACCATTACCCAAGTTAAAGCTGAGCGCCGCTTACAACCAACTTCGGTTCATGTGCAACGCTGGCAAGCCGATGCCCTGCAACAAGAAGAGGGTAGTGGCAGCGTACAAGGCGCACAAAAGCACAGCGAACACTATGACAATGCCAGCTTAAACCTTGAAGATGCATGGCATGTTAGCCCTGCGTGGATGCAGGACTTAAACGGTGAAGACCAAGCCACCGCCTCGGGCAATAGCCAGATTGAACAGCTTAACCAGCACATTAATGCTTACCATCACCTGAGTTCTAAGCAGTTCACCGTTTCAGGCAATGTCCGTGATGCACAGGTCGGTTACTGGTTTGAACTAAATGATCATCCTGAACTCGACCAACACGACAGTGCCGATAAAGAGTTCTTAATCTTAAACAAGCACTACTATAACCAGAATAATTTACCGAAAGAATTACAACAACAACTTGAGCGTCTGTTGCCAAAAGACAAGCTTAAGGCCGTCCAACTCGACACGCAAAACTCTGAGCAGCGCCATTTTGCTGAGCTAAATGTCATTCGACGCAACATTAAAGCTGTCCCTGAGTATCACCCACTAGAGCACCGTCCAGTAGCTTACCCACAGCGCGCTAGAGTGGTGGGGTTGGAAGGTGAAAGTATTCATGTCGACCAGTGGGGGCGTATTAAAGTCCGTTTCCTGTTTACCCGAACTGACGACCATAGCCATGACGGTGGAGCAGGAAGTAACGACAATGACACCGACTCGGCTTGGGTTGATGTACTCACCCCGTGGGCAGGTGCAGGTTATGGGGCACGCTTCTTGCCTCGCGTCGGTGAGATCGTGGTGATTGACTTCTTTGATGGCAATATTGACCGCCCGTTTGTGGTGGGACGTATTCACGAAGCTGAACGTCACCCAACGCAGTTCGACCAGAAAGGTCAACTACCTGACACTAAAAAACTCAGCGGTATCCGCTCCGAAGAAGTTGATGGTAAGGGCTTTAACCAGCTACGCTTTGACGACACTACAGGACAAATCAGTGCCCAGCTCCAAAGTAGCCATGCGGCAAGCCAACTCAACTTGGGTAACTTAAGCTATCCAAAAGATAAGGCGGAAAGTGATGGCCGAGGTGAGGGTTTTGAGTTACGAACAGACCAGTGGGGTGCAGTTCGAGCTGGCAGTGGTTTACTCGTTAGCACCTACAAACAGGATCAAGCTCAAGGTGTACACCTTGATGCAAATGAGGCCAAACAACAAATAGAAGGCGGTCTCAACAATGCCAAGGCACTCAGTGAAGTTGCTAAAAATCAGCAAATTGACCCATTAGAAAATTTAGAAAACTTAAAGTCTTTTATTGAAAAACTTGAGCAGCAAGACAACGCAAAAGCCAAAACCTTTAAAGAAGCAATTATGCTGTTGGCAAGCCCCAATAGCATCGCGCTGAGCAGTAACGAAGACATTCATTTAAGCGCAGATGGCCAGATAAACCAAACTGCCGGAGACAGCATTAACCTATCTACCCAAAAGAACTTGATTGCACATGCCCAAAATAAAATTAGCCTTTTTGCGGCTCAAGAAGGGGCGAGACTCTATGCAGGCAAAGGCAAAGTTGAAATACAGGCTCAGGGTGACGGAGCAGATTTAATTGCCCGCAAAGCTGTTCAAATTATTTCAGCAGAAGACAAAATCGAAGCGACAGCAGCCAAAGAAATTGTGCTCACCGCAGGTGGCTCTCAAGTCAAAATTACTGGTTCGGGCATTTTTATGACTACTGGTGGCAAGTTTGAGGTGAAGGCTGGGCAGCATTTGTTTATGGGGGGAGCAGAAGTAGGCATGAACCTTCAAGGTTTACCAGCTTATGAAACCTATAATGAGAGGTTCAAGATGCTATTGCCTTCAGGTGAACCACTTTCATTTGTTGATTACAAGATATCTTCTGAAGGTAAAGAAATTTTTGCTAACTCAGATAAGAAAGGTCAAACCAAAGAAATACATAGCCCTAAAGAACAGGGGCTTAAGCTCGATTTGTTATGGTTGGATCTAGAAAAAGTAGATGAAACGGAAGTTTGGGTAGATCCAGCGCAAGGAAGTAAAAATGTCTAACAGTTTAGATTGGAACAGTAAAACGAACATAAGTGAACATAGTTGTAAGGAGGCTCACTGTGACTGTGTGACATTTTGGGAAATATATCAGCAAGAGGCGATCAAGAGATTATCTAACTTACAAAAAGCGAATAACTATAAACTTGAGCCAGGATATGAAGCAAGAGCAAGAAGAATTGCCTCTGTATATGCCAAAATATTTTTAGAAATAGAGCTCGGTGGGAATAAAAATCTACTAGGACGATATTATTGGATGGGCTTAGGAGCTTTTGCCTCAAAAACAGTTGCAACTATATTCAAGCATTGGGGGAGTTTGCTTGGCTATAATGTCGGTGTACAAGAAGCTATAAATCTTTTTGCTCGTGGCAATTTGTGGTTGTTTATGGATATTGCTCCTTGGCATTTAGCTTGGAGTGCATCTTCAGAATCTTTTAAGAGTTGTAAAGGTGCGCGAGATACTAGTGCTTTCAAATTTGTTAAGCCAGCATTAATGAATTTGCCATGGTCATCATGTTTACCTAGTATTAAAAATTTAAAGGTGACGAAAGAAATTAATGATGCTTTTACTCTATTACCTGCCATTGAGAAAGCTTTTTTGAATGGAGCTGATGAGAAAAGTAAATATAGAAAAGCGAGTCAAAATCTATTCGATCATTTGATGGCTATTGCGGTACAGGAACAACATAATATTCTTCAAGTTGTTGTTTGGGAAAATACATCAGTTAAATTTGGTGCGTGGATGCAACGTTGGTTTATAGGTATGCCAGATGCCACACTTGTTCTATCAAGTGATTATAGTGTAGACGCGGTAAAAAAGAATTGGTTTGGTAATTATACAGGTAGTAAAGCTGATCAATTAGTAGAGCTAAAAGAGGATGTTTACATTGCTCCTCTAAAGGATACGATTGCTGAAGATTATGATAGTCGTATGAAATGGATTGGGAAAGCAGCTGAAAAGTATCACCGTTTAATGCTTGATGAAAAAGGTCGGCCATTTTTACAACAAGAATTGAAAACTATTTCTAAATGGGGAAATAGCAAAGCCGATTTTAAAATACATTCAAGTAGTAATGAAGGGAAGGTGTGATGCTAGACAAGGCTGGAAACTTATTATGAAAAACTATTTATCTTTATTTATCTGCATTATTACATGCATCTTTTTAACTTCTTGTAAGCCCGCAAATAATACTACCCAAGGAAATAAGTCGATGAACCAAAATCAAGATGTAATAGCCCTTCATTTTGGTGAACAAGGCATGCAAGATTTTAGTAAAAATAGTAATACCCCAGTTGATCGTCAGCCTGCAGGGATGAATTTTTTATCATTAGATTGGACTCCACCAAAACTAGGTCGAGTACGTGTATTTAGTGAAAAGAGTAATTTAGAAATTGAAAATGTAATCAGTGTGCTAGGTACACAAGTAGCTCGACGAAGCAATGATGGTATTCAAATCATAGATATTAATGCTAGCTTGCATCCAAATGAATATACTACGAGCCAAGAGGCTTATACTGCTTATACTAAATTAGTACATCAGATTAATGACAAACAATGGAAGCAGTATTTTTTACCTTTTAGTGCTCGAATTGATAAACAAGATAATCTAAAGCATATGACTGAAACTATGGGGGAGGTTATAGATCCAACTTATATCTTAAGTTTTAAAGAATGGCAGGATGTTCTTTCGAAAACAAATAGGTTGGTATTTAACTTATATAATGGGGATGTTGAGTTGGGTATTAGTCTTCGACAAACCTATAAAGATGATAAAAAAGAACAGTATATGGTGAGATACAGCTTTGAAAACTTTAAATATGCAGGGCGAAATGCTATCTCTGATTCAGATAAGATGAATTCAGAGCAGTTAAAGCAAGCATTTGAAACTGAAGTTGCTAATAATAAAAAAGCCCGTAAAACTGAAGAAAATAATATGAAAAAAGAGGGTTACCATATAGATGAGAGCTATATAGACCCAGACATTTGGCCTTATGTGAAATAAATAATAAAGAAGCGTAATTAATTACGCTTCTTCTGCCATAAGAAAATTATTTAAGCAGCTTGAATAGCTTCACCACAAAAAGAAACAGTTTCTTGCTTATGCTGGTGTAAGTACCAGAACTGCTCCGCAATCGTTTCAGGATGCACCGTGTAGGTCTTATCTTGTGCTCCAGATGTCCCATCAACGAAACCATTCACAATCACTTGGCTCACATAAACATTTGAGTCAGCGAGACTGTGAGCAAGTAAATTGGTGGTTTTATATTGAGCAGCTGCAGCAATTGCTAAAGATGAATATTCTTTGGCAACTAAATCGATGCCTACTGCATCGAACGCGAAAATTCCGTTTGTCGATAAAATACTACCGTGGTTCTTTTCTAAATCTGGTAGGCACGCTTGTACCGTAGCAATATAGCTTGAAACACGAATATGGAAGCTTTGGGTGAGGTCTAGCGGATTGGTTTCTAAGATGTTGCCTTCAATGTCATGAAAAGCATTCCAATGAATATTTTTAATCTCTCCGAAGTGGTCTTTAATACGTTTTACGAGATTTGATATATCTTCAAGAACTGCTAAATCACATGTAAAAGCATAGGCTTCTATGCCGTGCGTTTTAAGTTCTAGAATAGCATTTTCGAGTTTTTCAGCATTTCTTGCTACTAACCCGATTTTATAGCCTTCTTTACCAAACTTATGTGCTACGGCTTTGGAAATACCTGTTCCATAACCAAAAATTATAATATTGTTGTTCATTATAAAGTTCCAGAAAACCAATTATTTGGTTAGGAATAGTTTATAATATGTTTTTATAATGTATTCAAGTGAAAACATTCAATCTAAAAATAATGCAGAAATAACAAGACAAAAAAATGAAAAACACTAATTAAGTCAGTTAGTTTTAAATAGTCTGGATAATCTAGTTTTTATTAAAATTTCACCTTCATGAAAAACTGAGAGCAGTGATTTTCGAATTGAAGAAATGTTTGCTGATGAAATAATTTTTTAATTTGACTTCTCTATTTTCCTAGCATAAATTAACTGGAACGATCGTTCCTGTTAAGTCTAATTATGCGAACCAAAGAATTTGAAACTGATGAAATTGCTGATGCTGCCATGCAGGTTTTTTGGCGTCGTGGTTATGCTGCAACTTCAGTTCAAGACTTGGTTGATGGTACGGGCTTATCTAGAAGTAGTCTTTATAGTACCTTTCAGAGTAAACAACGGCTTTATCAAAAAGCATTACAACGCTATGAGCTTTTAACCACACTTAATAATGTGGAGTTGTTATCTGGTTCAGGTACTCCAAAAGTACTTATTAGGCAATTACTTCTTAATATTGTTGAAGATGAGCTGAACGATTCAGAGCATAAAGGTTGCCTCATTGCAAATGCCTGTTTGGAACTGGCTGGACATGACGAAGATGTTTCCAAATTCGTTATAAGTAATTTACAGAAAACACAGCATGCTTTAGAGAGTTTATTAATTAAGGCTCAACAATCTGGTGAAATTTCTTCTACGCAAAACCCACGTGCATTAGCGAGTTTCTTTGTAAATACTATTCAAGGTTTACGTGTTTTAGGCAAAGGCACTCCGCTTGAACAAAGAAAGCAATGTTTGATGGATGTGGTCGAGGTTGCTTTAAACGTTTTATAAAACTCATTTAAACCTTAACTATTGTTGAGCTGAATAGTTAAGGTTTTTATTTAACTTAAATTGGAATGATCATTCCAGAATGGTGATTTTTAGTTTACACGGAGTACAAATGTCTACCCATCCTAACGTTATTAAACAGGCTTCTAGCTATACAGAGCAGATTAAGTACGCTGCAAGCGAATTTGAGAGTAAACCTTTATGAATATTAAGTGTGATGAAACATCTCCTCAGTTAACTGAAGAGTTTTCTACTCAATTACCGATTTGGAAACTGTTGGCTTTTACAGTTGCAGGCTTTCTAACGATCATGACAGAAACTATGCCAGCAGGGCTGTTGCCCCAAATCAGTCAAGGGCTATATATTTCAGAAGCTTACGCAGGTCAGTTAATAGCAGTATATGCCTTAGGTTCGGTTTTAGCCGCAATACCTCTGATTAGTCTTACTCGTAGTTGGAATCGAAGACCCTTGTTACTCAGTGCTATGGCGGGTTTACTTTTATTTAATGCAATTACTGCTTTATCAAATGATTATATTTTGACTTTGATTGCTCGTTTTATTGCAGGTATGGCCGCGGGTGTTATATGGGGGCTTTTAGCGGGTTATGTAAGACGCATGGTGTCAGCATCGTATCAAGGACGAGCTTTGGCAATTGCTGGGGTTGGGCAGCCAATTGCTTTGGCGATTGGTGTTCCTTTGGGTGCATGGTTAGGAACACTGTTTGAGTGGCGTGGCGTATTTTGGATTATGTCTTTATTGGCATTGATTTTATTCGTCTGGATTCGTTTTAGTATTCCTGATTTTGCGGGACAGTCAGCACAAAAAAGATTGCCCATTTTAAAAGTTCTTTTAATGCCAGGCATTAGAGCCATTTTATTCGTTGTTTTTCTTTGGATGCTGGCTCATAACATTCTTTATACTTATATTTCACCATTTTTGGCCTCGACAGGGCAGGCATACAAAGTTGAGACCATTCTTTTTATGTTCGGCATTTCTTCTATAATGGGTATTTTGCTTACGGGGATGTTCATCGACTGTTCATTAAGAAAAATAACACTTATCAGCTTATTTATCTTTGCAATCGCAACAGTACTATTAGCGGTTTATAGTTCTTCAAGTTTTGTCGTACTCACGAGTGTAGTGTTATGGGGAGTCACTTTTGGTGGGGCTCCGACCTTATTACAAACAGCCTTGGCAAATACTGCGGGTCACGAAGCGGATCTGGCACAGTCGATGTTGGTCACGGTATTTAATCTTGCGATCGCATTCGGTGGTATGGTGGGCGGGGGCTTGCTTGAAAGTTTTGGCGCGGCTTCTTTTCCATGGTTTATGCTAGTTTTTGTCCTTATCGCGTTATCTATCGTTTACCTTGCCCATAAACATGGTTTTATTTCTTCATAAAAGATTTTTGCTCTTCATGGCTATGAAAGTGAAGGGTGATTTACTTTTTATAGCCTGATGCACTGCTAATAAAAATAGTTGATGATTTGGTAAAATAAACCGAAAAATACAAATAAACTGGAATTTAAATATAATTAATTATAAGTAAATGGGAATAAATTCTTTTTATTATCCATTATGACGTAAAAATTTCCAAAAATAATGAAAATTCGCTTTTCTTAGAAAAACAATCCCGCAGGGTGCTGGCTAAACTATATCTCAAGGGTGTGATAGGGATCGAAAAGAGTAGCATGCACCAAAACGTATAACGTTAGTGTGTACTCACCCAAAAGGTCTCGATTCGGCTTAGGACGCTATAGATCAAAAGTTTATAGGCACAAGGTTATAACTTACAAAGTTATGATTGTTGAAGTAAACCATAGATGTTTTCCCTTGACACCCTAAAAAATTCTCTACAATAAAAACGATACTTTATAAGAATATAATTTATGAATAAGCCTTATCTTTCTTCGCTACCTACCGACAGTCAAATCTCATCTCAATTGAATAATGCTTACTTCCACGACTCGTGGAGTATTGTGCTTGGTCAGCCCGACCTGAATGTATTTCAACAACTTATCAAGCTATTTCAACACACTCCGCAGTGGGTAGAGTGGAGCATGAATATGCGTAATAAAATTACTTCAAAGATTGGGCTTAAAGATTTAGGAAGTTTCAAACAGATTGATTCAAATAAAAAAGAAAATGAGTATGTCGCAGGTGACCGAATTGGAATTTTTACCTTGTTGCAGCGTACCGAAAATGAGTTAGTGATCGGAGATGATGACAAGCACTTAAATGTGACTTTATCTATTTATAAAAATGAAGATACTCAAGTGCTTACCGTAACTACAATAGTGCATATTAAAAATTGGCTTGGGCGATTGTATATGTTACCTGTAATTCCTGCCCATCGAAAAATAGTACCAGCGGCTTTACAGATTTTAGGCTAGATAACTATTTTTATTTACGATGTGATCAGCCAAAATTGTTTATATAATAATCTTATTATCATAATAACGAGCTGAATAATATGGAGAATAAAAATCAGTGTCGGCAATGCGCCGTTTGTGGAAAGAGCTTTCCCTTAAAAGATCTGGTGTCTGGTGAAGTTATTCGTAATGTGATCAGTGATGAAATTTTAAAAGACTATCCAGATTGGAATTACTTAAGCTTTATTTGTCGGGCAGATCTGGCAGATTATCGAATTAAATATGTACAGTCTCTTTTACGTTCAGAAAAGGGCGAATTATCTAATTTAGAAAATGAAGTTATTGGTAGTATGCAACGCCATGAGTTGATTAGCCGAAATACCGAATCAGATTTTGATCAGAACTGGACATTTGGAGAAAAGCTAGCAGATAAGATCGCAACCTTTGGAGGTAGCTGGGCTTTCCTGATTTGTTTTGCTCTATTTTTGACAGGTTGGATTATTTTAAATACGGTGGTAATGGTAGTCCGCCCCGTCGATCCTTATCCCTTTATTTTGCTGAATTTAGTGTTGTCATGTTTAGCTGCAATTCAAGCGCCTATTATTATGATGAGCCAAAATCGCCAAGAAGCCAAAGATCGGCTGCGTTCCCAACATGACTATCAAATTAATTTAAAAGCTGAGCTTGAAATTCGCCATTTGCATGAAAAAATGGATCACCTTTTGTCGCATCAGTGGGAAAGGCTTGCGCATATTCAAGAAATTCAGCTTGATCTTTTAGCCGAAATGAACAAAAAACGATAAAGATTTTCCGAGTTTCACGTGGAACATGGGTAGAGCGCTATAGATTATTTTGCGATAGATCTGAAATTTCTTTATGATTTGCCGCCATGCTCCATTGCTGCTTCTACGATCATGCCTTTAAACGACAACTTTGTTTACGCTCCACCACAAGATCCGCTTTCAATTTTATTTGAAGATGACGATTTAATTGTGGTTGATAAACCTGCGGGCCTGTTGTCGGTCATGGGTCGTTTACCTGAACATCATGACAGTGCTTATTTACGGGTGCTGGAAAAGTTCCCTTTGGCTAAGGTCACTCATCGTTTAGATATGGCGACATCAGGCTTGCTTATGTTTGCCAAGCATCGTGATGCAGAAGTTGCGGTAAGTAAAATGTTTCAGGCCAGAACAGTCAAAAAACACTATATTGCTTTGGTACAAGGCCAAGTCGCACAAGAGGGAAGCGTTGAAGTTCCGCTCATTACCGACTGGGAAAATCGCCCAAGACAAATTGTACATTTTGAATTAGGTAAACACGCTAAAACCTTATTTCAACCTCTTATCTATGATGAAAATACTGATCAAAGTCGAGTATTACTTGAACCAGTCACAGGGCGTTCGCATCAGCTACGCGTGCACATGATGCATATTGGCCATCCGATTATGGGTGACAAGCTTTATCACCCTGAACCTAAACGTTTTCAGTTAAACCGTATGGCATTACATGCTGCATATTTGGCTTTCCAACATCCTTTGAAAGGAACAGATGTGGTGATTGAGTCGCAAGTGCCTTTTTAAAATTTATACAATTAAAAAAATTAATTTGATGCAATTGGGAACGGAATATATACCCAAATTGCAATAAAAGTCGGGTATTCTTGATGTCGAATAATATTAATACTGCGACAACAACAAGGATCACTTTATGACTCGTGACTACGAACAATTTCCAGATGACGATAACGGCAACGTACTTTGGCAAATGGCTGAAGATGGGGATGATTTAACCGAGCTGCATGAAATTGAATTTTCTATTGCTTTTCAAGATCAGAAAAATGCAGAGCAATGCGCGCTCTATTTGCTTTACCAAGAACAAAAAGTTTCACTTTTCCAAGATGATTCTGTTGAGCCAAATGAATGGGTAATTACCATCTTTGTCAACATGGAACCTGAGTACTCAGATATTGTTGATTTAGAGCAATGGTTTGCCAGTATCGCTGAGAAATTTCAAGGCGAATATGATGGATGGGGCTGTATGGCATATGTCTTCGAGGAAGGCGATGACGAAGATGACCTGTTGCAGTAAGGTCTAAAATAAAGAGTAGGAGATAAATATGAACTTATCTCAAAAACAAATTGCAGTACGGTTTTTAGAGCTTGCCGCAGCTGGTGAAGTTGATGAAGCCTATAGCAATTACACTGCGCCGAACTTCAAGCATCACAACCCTTATTTTGCAGGTGATGCGACTTCTTTGAAGGAAGGCATGCGTGAAAGTGCAATTGAAACTCCTAACAAAGTCTTTAATGTTCAACATGTCATTGAAGAGGACGATTTGGTTGCTGTGCATTCAAAACTTGAAATGCAAATGAACGGCTTAACCACCTTGGCCGTGGTTCATATTTGTCGTTTTGAAAAGGGCAAAATTGCTGAGTTTTGGGATATCGGACAAGTACAGCCCGACCCCCTCATCAATGAAAATGGTATGTTTTAATGAAAAGCCCGAAATAATTCGGGCTTTTTTATTTATGTATGAATTAAAACTTCCACTGTGCCGAAATTGAGGCGTTTAGTGGTTCACCTGGTTGAACCCACAAATCGCTATAGCTTGAAACATAGTAAGTTTTATCAAACAGGTTGTTCACATTGAGCTGATAGCGTAAACGGTCAGATGGGGCATAGTAGCCATTTAAATTGACCAATGTATAACTCGGTAAATTAAAGCCATTATCAAGGTTATGTCCGCTGCGCTCGCCAACATAGGTGAGGTTAGCTCCTACACCTGCTTTTCTCGGACCTTCTTGTAGAAAATCATAATTAGTACTTACGGAGCCTTGGTGTTTTGGAACATTGCTTAGACGTGCACCTTTTGCCAAGTCTTGGTCTTTTTCAATTTGGGCATCGGTATAACTATAGTTAGCATTGACGAACCAGCGGTCATTGATCTGACTATTTAAGTCAAACTCAAGCCCTTTACTACTGACTTCACCTGCTGCGGTTTGAAAGTTACTATCGATTGGATCAGTTGTCAGTACATTTTGTTTTTTCATTTTAAACAAAGCGAGACTCAACACACTTTGGTCATTTATTTTATATTTGGTGCCAACTTCGTAGCTTTCGCCTTTTTCAGGGGCAAAAGTCTGACCATTTCGGTTCATACCACTATTCATCGCAAATGAGCGACCATAGTTGGTATAAAACGCCCATTGCTCAGAGGCTTTAAAATTTACTCCGAAACGCGGACTATTTTGATGAAGGGTCTGGTTGCTTTCAGTCTGGGTCAGGTGATTCTTAAAATCTTGTTCGACCTGATCAAAACGGTTGCCGAAAAGCACACTCCACTGATCATTGAAAAAGATCTGATCTTGTAGATTAAGTGCAAAGTAACGCTGCTGTTCTTTGGTGTTGGTAAACGGTGCTAAGTTTGGTAAATATTTGCCATATTCAGGTTGGTAAATATCAATTGTGTTTGGTGAGCCTGTGCTGTGGTTGCGACGAAGCTGGTTTTGTTTGTAGTCGAGTTGACCAAGTTCAGTTGAAAGTAAAATTTCATGGCGAGCCCAAGACGTATCAAGCTTGCCAAGTAACTCTGTCTGAGCCAGAACATCTTCACTCGTATAATCACGATAGCGGCGTTGGCGCTCTAAAGTATGACCGTCAGCTTGTATGCGCCGTGGTTCGGTTGCAAAGCCAACCATTTGGGCATCTTTATAGCTGACTGCACTATTCAGCTTCCAGTCAGGGTTAAACTCGTGACTCAGACGTAATTGGTAAAAGTAATCTTTTATTTTCAAATCGCCATCGTCAGGTTCACCTGTAAAGGTTTTTGGGTCCATCACAAACTGGTGATTGACTGTGCTTACACCACGGTCAAAGGTTCCTTTGTGTTCTGTAAATTCACTGTCAAAGTCGAGTTGTGTCTGATCTGAAATTTTCCATGTGAGCTGTGGTGAAAAGAACCAGCGTTCACTGCTGACATGATCACGAAAGCTTTGATTATCTTCGTGAGCCACTGCTAAACGATAAGCCAGTTCATCGTTAATAGGCGCGGTATGCTCTAGACTAATTCGATATTGTTCTTGGGTATTGGCGCGTAGATTAAGTTCACTTTCACTTTCCCATTGTGGTTTTTTACTGTTGAGGTTAAGCAAACCTCCTGTTTCGCCGCGGCCATATAAAGCTGCCATTGGTCCTTTTAAAAACTCTAAAGATTCAATGTTCACTACATCTTTAGGGGCATTAATTCCTCGGTTTACACTCAAGCCGTTTCGAATCATAGCTGCACCTAAATTTGGGTCACCACTAAAGCCTCGGAAAGAGTAGTTATCCCAAAAGCCGCCGCCATAATTATTTTGATGAAAAACTCCACTCACTAAAGTTAACGCGTCATCAATCCGTTGAACGTCTTGTTGTTCCATTATTTGTTTAGAAAGATAAGCACGGTTAAAAGGGACATCTAAAACATCGTGAGTAAATTTAGTCGCCGAGCTATTTTGGCTCACATCTTCTCGGGTGCTTTCAGCCTGAACACGTATGGTCTCCAGTACCGTTGATGTTTCTTCTCCCCAAGTGAGTGTCGATATAAATGATAGACCTAACGAAGACAACAATCCTAATTTGTGTCGCATAAATAATCAGCCATAAAAGACAAAAGGAATTAAATGTAATAATATAACATTACATTATTTTGTTGATTACCGCTATGTCTATAGAAAAGAATATTGAACGTTTACAGTCGATTGATGCATTGCGTGGTCTGGTCATCATCATTATGTTGCTCGACCATGTAAGAGAAACTTTCTATTTACATAAACAAGTTACCGACCCAATGGACGTAACAGTAACAGAACCGGCTTTATTTGGCAGTCGATTATTGGCACATATTTGCGCTCCGGTTTTTGTACTTTTAACCGGAATTTCCGCTTTTTTATTTCAATCAAAAAAACAAGATTTACAGCAAACGCGTGCTTTTCTATTAAAACGTGGCTTATTTTTGATTGTGCTAGAGCTTACCCTTGTGAACTTTGCGTGGACAGCGACTTTTCCACCTGAAGTCATTTATTTACAGGTGATTTGGGCGATAGGTATTAGCATGGTGGTATTAGCTTGCTGTGTAAGTTTGCCTTTGCCAATTCTTGCAGGTATAGCGTTGGTCATTATTTTTGGGCACAACCTGCTAGATTCAGTGCACTTCTCACAAGCTATATTGCAAAATATATGGTTCGTTTTACATGACCGTGGCTGGCTTGAGTTTGCGGGCATAAAACTGCGTACAAGCTATCCTGTTTTGCCTTGGATTGGGGTGATTTTATTAGGTTACGTTTTAGGTCAGTTCTTTAGTTCAAAATATACTGCAAAGCAAAGAACCAGCGCTTTACTCAGCCTTGGTTTAGCAAGTATTGGGTTGTTTGTTTTACTACGTTTTATCAATGTCTATGGCGACCAGCCTTGGCAACATTTTGATTCATTACAACTGACATTAATGAGCTTTTTTAACCTCACCAAATACCCACCATCTTTACTATTTATTTTGCTAAATGTTGGGATTGGCTTGCTTGTGCTCGTTGCTTTTGATCGTATGCAGCAATACTCATTTTTAAAACCATTGGTGGTATTTGGCTCGGTGCCGATGTTCTTCTATTTATTGCATTTATATGTGCTGAAAATGATGTATGTGTTTGCACTCAGTGTGTGGGGAGCTAACTATGGAAATTATCTGTCGGTCAACCATGTGTGGATGTTGTGGCTAATTACGATTGTGCTGTCTTTTGCACTCTATCCAGCGGTTAAATGGTTCTCGAAATTTAAACATCAAAACAAGCATATTTCGATTTTAAAATATTTCTAATTTCCAAAACGTGGGTAAAGCGAGTTCAATAATGCTCGCTTTACTTGCTTACATCTAAATACAGAGTTTCTTTCACTTCTTCCATGACGACATAACTGTGTGAAGATGCCGAAGCGGGAAGTTTCTTTAATAGATCTCCCAATAAGCGGCGGTATGCACTCATTTCTTTTAAGCGAGCTTTTACAAGGTAGTCAAATTCGCCTGAAATGAGGTGACATTCGAGCACTTCAGGAATCTCAACTAAGTCTCTGGCCACTTGATCAAATACATCACCAGATTTGGCAGATAATTTAATTTCTAAAAAGACCAGCAGGTTACGGTCCACGTAAGCTGGGTTTAGACGGGCGTAATAACCCATGATAATGCCATCGCGCTCAAGGCGTTTTACACGCTCTGAACAAGGGGTGGTAGACAGGTTAACTCTTGATGCCAATTCACTAATCGCAATTCGTCCTTCGCGCTGCAAAATGTCCAGAATCATGCGATCTATACGATCTAAGGGGCGCATAGATATTTCCTCTTTTTTTAAAATTCTCGCGAGAAAAACATAAATTTACCTAGATTATACCCTGAAAAACAGTGAAATAAACTATTGAAGCAGAAATATACTAGTGAAATAAACTGGTGTGCGTGAGGGAATGGAAATGCGCGTAATTGTTTTAGGTAGCGGCGTTATTGGAGTGGCAAGTGCCTATTATCTAGCTCAACAAGGAGCTGAGGTTACTGTTCTCGATCGCCAGTCAGGTCCTGCTGAAGAGACAAGTTTTGGTAACGCAGGGCAAATTTCGCCTGGGTATTCGACCCCTTGGGCAGCACCAGGAATTCCTTTTAAAGCTGTGAAGTGGATGTTCCAACACCATGCACCGCTTGCCATTAATTTAGATGGCAGTATGTGGCAGTTACAGTGGATGGCGCAAATGCTGAAAAACTGTAATCCACAAAGTTATGCTGTGAACAAAGAACGTATGATGCGCGTGGCTGAATATAGCCGTGATTGTTTACGTGAACTCAGAAAAGATACAGGTATTAACTACGAAAACCGCGCGAAGGGTACTTTGCAGTTATTCCGCAAAGAAGCACAAATGGAAGCGGTTCAACGCGACATTAGCGTGCTTGAAGAGTGCGGCGTAAGCTACGAATTATTAAATGGCAACGAACTTGGTCGTGTAGAACCAGCGTTAGCAAATGCGCAAGATAAACTCGTTGGTGGTTTGCATTTACCAAATGACGAGACAGGTGACTGTTATTTATTTACCAATGCTTTAGCTCAAATTGCTAAAGAGTTGGGTGTTAACTTCCAGTTCAACCAAAACGTAGAAAAATTGATTGTTGAAGGCGATGAAATTAAGGGCGTTCAGGTCAATGGTAAGGTTTTAACTGCAGATCGTTATGTCCTAGCGTTTGGTAGCTATTCACGTGATTTCTTGAAACCACTCGATCTACAGCTGCCTGTATATCCTGTGAAAGGTTATTCGTTGACGATTCCAATTGTTGACCCTGCTTTTGCTCCGCAATCTACAGTGCTTGATGAAACCTACAAAATTGCGATTACTCGTTTCGACCAACGTATTCGCGTAGGCGGTATGGCAGAGCTCAGTGGTTTCAATTTAGGTTTAAATGAAGACCGCCGTGCAACCTTGCAAATGGTGACTCAGGACTTGTTCCCGGGCGGTGATATGGCACAGGCATCTTTCTGGACTGGTCTACGTCCAATGACTCCAGACAGTACCCCAATTATTGGTGCGACTCGCTTTAAAAATCTGTTCTTGAATACAGGCCACGGTACTTTAGGTTGGACGATGGCATGTGGTTCAGGAAAATTAATCAGTGACATCGTGTTGAATCATAAGACTGAAATCAGTACCGATGGCCTTTCAATTCAGCGTTATTCACAAGCGCATGCTGCATAACGGACGTTAGGAAAGTAATCATGCCTCGTCCTATTACCGCAGTGATCCACCGTCAAGCCTTACAAAATAACTTGGCGGTGGTACGCAAGGCTATGCCAGACAGTAAGGTCTTTGCCGTTGTAAAAGCCAATGCATACGGACACGGAATTGAACGTGTTTATGAGGCATTTAAAGCAGCAGATGGCTTTGCCTTACTTGATCTTGATGAAGCAAAACGAATTCGCGCTCTAGGTTGGACAGGTCCGATCTTGTTGCTCGAAGGGATTTTCTCTCCTCAAGATCTATTTGATTGTGTGCAATATCAACTCAGTTTCACCATTCATAGTGAAATGCAAATTGAGTGGGTTGAAAAGCATCCTTATCCTGCTCAATTTGATGTTTGCCTAAAAATGAATAGTGGTATGAACCGTCTCGGATTTAAACCACAACACTATGTTCAGGCTTGGGAACGTTTGAACAATTTGGCGAACGTATCCAAGATTACCCACATGATGCATTTTTCAGATGCAGATGGCGATCGTTTTGGCCAGAAGGGCATCGATTATCAAATCACTGCATTTGAAGAAATTATTAAAGGTTTACCGGGTGAAAGGTCGGTAAGTAATAGCGCGGCAATTCTGCGTTATCAAGACCAGCTCAAATCAGACTATGCACGTAGCGGCATTATGCTCTATGGCAGCTCGCCAGACTACCCGACGCATAGTATTGCGGATTGGGGCTTACAACCGACCATGAGCTTACGCAGTGAAATTATTTCTGTTCAACATTTAGAACCGAATGAAAGCGTAGGTTATGGCTCAAACTTTGTCGCAGAGCAGTACATGACGATTGGGATTGTGGCTTGCGGCTATGCCGATGGTTATCAGCGTATTTCTCCAACAGGAACGCCTGTTTTAGTGGACTCTGTTCGCACTCGAACAATTGGCCGTGTCAGCATGGATATGTTGGCAGTCGATTTAACGGGTATTGAGAGTGCAAAAGTCGGCAGTGAAGTCATACTCTGGGGCCAATCAAGTACGGGTGTCGTTTTGCCTATTGATGATGTCGCAGTTTCTTCCGGTACGGTGGGCTATGAACTGATGTGTGCTGTCACCGCCCGTGTTCAATTTATTAATCAGGTATAAGGAAATCCGAATGTCGAATTCAGATATACAAAAGATCAATACTAACGAAGTCATGAGTGCCGTGACTGTTTTTAACAAAGTGGTTTATCTGTCAGGTCAGGTCCCTAAAAATACCGAGCAAGACGTGGCAGGCCAAACTCGTGAAATTCTTGCAACGATTGATGAACTGTTGGCATTAGCCAATACAGATAAGTCTCGCTTGCTCTCTGCGCAGCTCTATTTAAAAAATCTTTCTGACTTTTCAACTGTAAATGCAATTTGGGTTGACTGGTTAAAAGGGTGTGTTGCTCCATCACGTGCCACAATTCAGGCCGATTTGGTCAATCCGGAGTGGCTCATTGAAATTGCCGTGACGGCAGCACAAAAGTAATTCGGCTTTACTCCAAAAACGATGATGTATCTAACAGAAGGAAGATAGATACGGTTTAACCAGTCATTTTTGGTGAACAGATTCAGTGACCTATGGCATACGGTTCAATTTTCGCCATAGGTTGCTGATCTTAACAAAGGAATTCAAAAAGGAATTTTAATATGACAACGGCTCGTCATTCAGATACGGAAAATTCTCCCGATCATCTGCAACGAAAACTGTCTAACCGTCATTTACAACTGATTGCAATTGGCGGTGCAATTGGAACTGGCCTATTTATGGGCTCAGGTAAAACCATCTCCCTCGCAGGTCCTTCAATTCTTTTAATTTATATGATTATTGGAGGCATGTTCTTTTTCTTAATGCGTGCAATGGGTGAGTTGCTCCTTGCAAATCTGCATTACAAATCTTTTGTTGATATGGCTCATGACTTAATTGGTCCTTGGGCCGGGTACTATTTAGGTTGGACCTATTGGTTAGGTTGGGTGCTGGTGGGTATTGCGGATCTTTCAGCAGTTATTAACTATTTGAGCTTCTGGCTACCCGATGGTGCAAGCTTCTCACCAATACAGCAGGCCATGATTAGTGCAGGCTGTGTGTTGTTTGTGATGGGTCTTAACCTCCTTACAGTACGACTATTTGGTGAAATTGAATTCTGGTTTGCCCTTATTAAGATTCTGGCAATTATTGGCCTGATCGGTGTGGGTGGCTATATGATTTTCAGCCATTTCCAAGCTCCGCAAGGCGCTGTTGCCAGCATTAGTAATGTCTGGTCACATGGCGGTTTATTCCCGAAAGGTACAGAAGGCTTCTTGGCAGGATTCCAGATTGCCGTTTTTGCGTTTGTCGGGGTTGAGTTGGTTGGTACAACAGCTGCTGAAACGAAAGACCCGCAGAAGAACTTACCGAAAGCAATTAACGCGATTCCGGTACGTATTATTTTGTTCTATGTATTGGCGTTATTTATTGTGATGTCGGTAACACCGTGGGATCACATTCGTGCAGATAAAAGCCCGTTTGTTGAGTTATTCTTAAATGCGGGTATTCCAGTTTCTGCGATCATTATGAATTTGGTGGTGCTATCTTCGGTCATGTCTTCAATGAACAGCGGTGTGTTTTCAACCAGTCGTATGCTGTTCGGTTTATCAAAAGACGGTCAGGCACCGGGAGCATTTGGACGTTTATCAAAACGCGCAGTTCCTTCAAATGGTTTGATTTTCTCTTGTACTTTCATTATGGGCGGGGCTGTGCTTCAGTACTTTGTTCCAAACACAATGGAGGCATTTACATTAGCAAGTTCACTCTGTGTGATTCTATTCATTAGTGTCTGGAGTCTCATTATGGTGTGCTATTTACGCTATCGTAAATTACGTCCTGAATTACATGAAAAATCGACTTTTAAAATGCCGGGCGGCGTTTGGATGAGTTATGTTGTTTTAGCATTTATGCTTTTCACTTTAGTCATCTTAGCGCTAGAGCCAGATACTTTAAAGGCGTTATATGTCAGTCCAGTATGGCTAGTCATTTTAGGTGTTACCTATCATGTGTTGTATAAACCACGGATGAAAAAACTAGGACGTGAACTCGTCAACGATCATTAAGTTTTATTAAAAAGCCAATCCATTATGATTGGCTTTTTTTATTTCTATTAGATTTTTTATCGGAATAATATTGTTTATTTTTGGATCAATAGAGCAATTTGGAGGGTGTTGGAAAAGTACATCTAGCATGATCGCATGCTACACTTCGGCTAATCTGGAAATCCAGATTGGTTAATTAAAATTGCCGTGAAGGCACTACATAAATAATGTGACTTAAAAAAATCAGGACAAACGATTTATCAATTAAGGGAAAAATATACTTGAACATCTTGTCCTGAGGTATAGACTCAGCAACCCACGATATATGGTTCGTTTTTCTCCCTATAGGTTGCTGATTTAAATTAAGCAAAATATAAAAAGGACTTCTAATATGACAATGGTTCATCATTCTGATGAGGCAAGCTCCCCTGATCATTTACAACGGAAATTAAGTAATCGCCACTTACAATTGATTGCAATTGGCGGTGCAATTGGAACGGGCCTATTTATGGGCTCGGGCAAAACCATCTCCCTCGCAGGTCCTTCAATTCTCGTTATTTACATGTTAATTGGTGGGATGTTCTTTTTTCTAATGCGTGCATTAGGTGAATTATTACTTGCTAACTTACATTACAAGTCATTTGTTGATATGGCGTATGACTTGATTGGCCCATGGGCTGGTTATTATATCGGCTGGACCTATTGGTTAGGCTGGGTACTGGTGGGTATTGCGGACCTTTCAGCGGTTATTAACTATTTAAGTTTCTGGCTGCCCGAAGGCGCCAGTTTCTCACCCATGCAACAGGCCATGATTAGTGCAGGCTGTGTACTATTCGTTTTAGGGCTGAACTTGCTTACAGTGAAGCTATTTGGTGAAGTTGAATTCTGGTTTGCACTCATTAAGATCTTGGCGATTATTGGCCTGATCGGCGTGGGTGGCTACATGATCCTCACTCATTTCCAAGCCCCTCATGGTGATGTTGTGAGCATCAGTAATGTATGGTCACATGGCGGCATATTTCCAAAAGGTGTAAGCGGATTTTTGGCTGGTTTTCAGATCGCCGTGTTTGCCTTTATCGGCGTTGAACTGATTGGTACAACAGCGGCTGAAACGAAAGATCCACAAACCAACTTACCGAAAGCAATTAACGCGATTCCACTACGTATTATCCTGTTCTATGTGTTAGCACTTTTTGTCGTAATGTCAGTGACACCTTGGAATCACATCCGTGCAGATAAAAGTCCGTTTGTTGAGTTATTCTTAAATGCAGGTATTCCAATTTCAGCCATCATCATGAACTTGGTAGTGCTATCTTCAGTCATGTCTTCAATGAATAGCGGCGTGTTTTCAACCAGTCGTATGCTGTTCGGTTTATCAAAAGATGGTCAAGCACCGAGCGCATTGGGACGTTTATCAAAGCGTGCAGTGCCATCGAACGGCTTAATCTTCTCATGTATTTTCATTATGGGCGGAGCAGTACTTCAGTACTTTGTTCCAAACACGATGGAAGCATTTACTCTGGCAAGTTCACTTTGTGTGATTCTATTCATTAGTGTGTGGATTTTAATCATGGCGTGTTATTTACGTTATCGTAAAACTCGTCCTGAACTTCATGCCGCATCAACCTTTAAAATGCCGGGTGGTGTGTTGATGGCATACGTTGTTATCGCATTCTTCTTGTTTACTTTGGTGATTTTGGCACTCGAGCCAGATACATTAAAAGCGGTATATGTGAGTCCACTATGGTTGGTGGTTTTAAGCGTAACTTATTTTGTGTTCTATAAGCCACGTATAAGAAAATTAGGTCAAGAAACTTTTGATTAATGTTTCATAGTTTCAAAAAAGCCAATCATCAGTGATTGGCTTTTTTATTTAATATTTAATCAACTAACAAATGTTGGTATTTATCGGCTTGTTTGCGTAAATAATCCCAAACTAACTTAATGCGCGGTTCATGTTGTAAATCAACAAAGGTCAGCATCCAGAAAGTATGGGTAAAGCGAACTTGCTGTTCTAATACTTCTTCGAGTTCAGGCTTATCATCTGCCAGAAACTTGGGCAAAATCGCAAGCCCCGCACCAGCGCTCACGGCAATTTGTTGAGCCAAAATACTGCTGCTACGGAAGTTGGCATTCAGTTTTAAAGGTAGCCGTTCTAGACAGTACAGTTCAGGGCTATATACCAGATCATCAATATAATTCACAAAACGATGTTGGGTTAAATCTTCTAAACCACGAATGGGTGGGTTTTGCGCCAGATAGTTTTGGCTGCCATAAATTTTTAAGCAGTAGTCTGATAACCGCGTAATGATGTAAGGGCCAGACGTAGGACGATCAATCGACACTACAATGTCTGCTTCACGGTGTGAAAGCTTAATCATTTTGGGTACTGGAATCAGATCGATGGTGAGCAGTGGATATTGAATAGAGAACTCAGCCAGTAAGCGGGCCAAAAACGCAGTACCAAAACCTTCAGGTGTGCCAATTCGCACACGACCTTGCAAAGGTTGATGTGGTTTCTCAATTTGTAAGAAAGCTTGTTCCATTTGCTCAACTCGAGGAACCAGTGCCATCCCTTCGAGTGTCAGCTCATAACCCGTCGCTTCACGTTTAAACAACGTTGTACCCAAAGCAAGTTCTAGCGCCTGAATTCGTCTAGCCACCGTACTGTGCTCGACACCAATAATCCGCGCAGCATTGGTCAGTGTTTTAGTCCGAGCTAAAACCAGAAAAAAATGTAGATGATCCCAATCCACTTTCATTTTTGTTGTAATCCTTGTGCATATTTGCACAACAATCGTGCATGAATTTCCGTTGGTGGTCAAAGTTTTCTTTGCTAGTCTCAATTGAAACTGGAATAAAGAAAATATGATTAAAAAGTATTTTCTAATAATTGAACACAATAAAAATATGGCCTACGGAGAGGTTATGAACACAATCCAAAAAATCGAATTGGAAACCGCTAAATTACTCATTAACGGAAATTTTATCGAATCTGAAACGCAGGAATGGCAAGACATTGTTAACCCTGCAACTCAGGAAGTGATTGGTCGTGTACCATTTGCAACGGTTAAAGAAGTTGACGCTGCTATTCAAGCTGCACAAGATGCTTTTGCTTCTTGGCGTCAAACCCCAATTCAGGCACGTATGCGCATCATGCTTAAGTTACAAGATTTGATTCGTGCCAACATGAAAGAAATTGCGCAAGTACTGACTGCTGAACAGGGCAAAACCTTGGCAGATGCTGAGGGTGATATTCAACGTGGCCTAGAAGTGGTTGAACATGCGTGTTCGATCGGTACCTTACAAATGGGTGAATATGTTGAGGGTGTCGCGCGTGGTGTAGACACGTATACCTTGCAACAACCTTTGGGTGTATGTGCGGGTATTACGCCGTTTAATTTCCCTGCCATGATTCCGCTTTGGATGTTCCCAATGGCGATCGTATGCGGCAATACCTTCGTTTTAAAACCATCAGAACAAGATCCGTTATCAACCATGATGCTAGTTGAACTTGCGATTCAAGCAGGTATTCCAGCAGGTGTACTCAACGTTGTGCATGGCGGCAAAGAAGTGGTTGATCGTTTGTGTACACATAAAGACATTAAAGCGATTTCATTTGTAGGTTCAACAGCTGTTGGAACACATGTTTATAACCTTGCAGGACAACATGGCAAACGTGTGCAGTCGATGATGGGTGCAAAAAACCATGTAGTTGTTATGCCTGATGCCAATAAAGAACAAACATTAAATGCTTTAGTCGGTGCAGCGTTTGGTGCGGCTGGGCAACGTTGTATGGCATTGTCTGTTGCAGTCATGGTTGGCGACAGCAAACAGTGGATTCAAGAGTTAGTCGAAAAAGCTAAAACTTTAAAAGTAAACGCAGGCCATGAACCAAATACTGACATTGGGCCAGTGATTTCAAAACGTGCTAAAGCGCGAGTGCTAGACTTAATTAATAGCGGTGTTGAGCAAGGTGCAGAACTGCTCCTCGATGGTCGTGATGTTCAAGTACAAGGCTATGAGTCTGGTAACTTTGTCGGCGCGACGATTTTTAGTGGCGTAAATACCGACATGCGTATTTATAAAGAAGAAATCTTTGGCCCTGTTCTTTCTATTATTTGTGTAGACACACTTGACGAAGCTATTGCTCTTATCAATGCCAACCCATTTGGTAACGGTGTCGGTCTATTTACACAAAGTGGTGCCATTGCACGTACTTTCCAAAACCTGATTGATATTGGTCAAGTCGGTATCAACATTCCAATTCCTGTGCCAGTGCCTTTCTTTAGTTTTACCGGTTCAAGAGGTTCGAAATTGGGTGATTTGGGACCATACGGCAAACAAGCTGTGCAGTTTTATACTCAGACCAAAACCATTACCAGTCGCTGGTTTGAAGATAGCCATGAAGTTGGCAGTGTAAACACAACTATTAGTTTACGTTAAGGGGATCACGGATGAATATTGCCTTTATCGGTCTAGGAAATATGGGCGGCAGAATGGCCCAAAACCTACTCAAAGCCGGAATCAAAGTTTATGGTTATGACCTCAGTGAAGTCGCGATTCAGCACTTTGCCGAGGCAGGTGGTGTAGTATGTGACAGCCCGCAGGCAGCAGCAAAACAAGCTGATGTGGTCATTACTATGTTGCCTGCAGCCAAACATGTTAAAGAAGTTTACTTGGGTGAAAATGGTGTATTGGAAGTGCTAAAAGCAGGTAGTTTATGCATTGATAGCAGTACCATTGACCCACAGACTATTAAAGACATTGCCGCTGTTGCAGAGAGCAAAAATATTAAAATCTGTGATGCACCAGTTTCAGGTGGAACCATTGGTGCCCAAGCAGGAACTCTAACCTTTATGGTGGGTGCCGATGATCAAACCTTTAACGAAGTAAAACCTGTGCTTAGCCACATGGGCAAAAATATTGTTCATTGTGGTGATGTCGGTGCAGGTCAAATTGCCAAAATCTGCAATAACCTGATTCTAGGTATTTCAATGGCTGCTGTTGCCGAAGGTATGGCGCTGGGCGTGAAGTTAGGTATCGACCCACAAGCATTGGCTGGCGTCATTAACACCTCAAGTGGTCGTTGTTGGAGCTCGGACGTATGTAACCCATGGCCGCATATTAATGAAAATGCGCCAGCATCTCGAGGTTATCAAGATGGCTTTGCCACTCAGCTGATGCTGAAAGATTTGGGTCTTGCGGTAGAAGCGGCAGGGCAAGTGAAACAACCTGTAGTGTTGGGCGGTATGGTGCAGCAGTTGTATCAGCAAATGTGCATGCGCGGTAATGCAAATCTTGATTTTTCGAGCATTATTCAGCAATACCTGCCACAAGAGGCATAACGACAAAGCCAAAGGATGGCTTTAAACACATTAAACTCTGTCGTGAATAACAACAAATCCGGACTGAGGGAAAAGATATGATGGATTATCAAAATGCTGCACAGGCTTTCGATTTGGAAAGTACTGCAAAACACATGTTATCAGGTTCACTTGATGCCTTAAATGCTTGTTATGAATGCTGTGATCGACACGCAGATAGCGACAAAATTGCGCTGTATTGGCAAGGAAAAGATGGCCGAAAAGAGCAGTATACTTTCCGTGAACTAAAAGAGTGGTCGAGTCAGTTTGCCAACTTCTTAAAATCACAAGGTGTGAAAGCAGGCGACCGTATTTCAGGGCTATTACCAAGAACACCTGAACTGATCGTGACTATTTTTGCGGCTTGGCGAATTGGTGCAGTTTATCAACCACTCTTTACTGCGTTTGGTCCAAAGGCGATTGAGCACCGGATTCAGCTTGCACAAAGTAAGCTGGTGGTGACCGACATGGGCAACCGTAGCAAGCTTGATGAAATTGAAAATTGCCCTGCAATTGTGACAGTTGCCGATGTACAAGGTACTCCGCTCAAAGCAGGTGATTTTAATTTCTGGAATGAAGTGAAGCAGCAGTCCGATCAATGTGATCTGGTCATGCGTAGCATCCAAGATCCATTTTTACTCATGTTTACGTCTGGTACTACAGGTCCTGCTAAACCATTGGAAGTGCCTTTAAAAGCAGTGATTGCCTTTGGGCGATATATGCAAGATGCCATTGGGTTAACCGAAGATGACTCTTTCTGGAATATTGCCGATCCGGGTTGGGCATATGGTCTGTACTATGCGATTACTGGACCGTTATTCTTGGGTCACGCTACCTTGTTCTATGAAGGTGGTTTCAGCACAGATAGTTTATGCCAAATTGTGAAAGATTATAAAATTAACAACTTGGCAGGTGCGCCTACGGCTTATCGCATGATGATGGCAGCTGACCCAGCACAAATGGCGCCGTTAAAAGGTCAGTTCCGTGTGGTGAGTAGTGCAGGCGAGCCACTCAACCCAGAAGTAATTCGCTGGTTTAAACAAGTGCTTGATGCTCCGATTTATGACCACTATGGGCAAACTGAAGTGGGCATGGTGGTGTGTAATCATCATGGTTTAAAACATGAAATTCATGCCGGTTCAGCAGGTTTCCCAAGCCCGGGCTACCGTGTTGCGATTGTCAATGAACAAGGTGAAGAGCTTCCAGCCGACACACCAGGAATTTTAGCAGTTGATATTAGCCAGTCTCCAATGATGTGGTTTGGCGGCTATAAAGAGAGCCGTAAATCACCTTTCGTTGGTCATTACTATTTAACTGGTGATACTGCCGAGCTTCATGCTGATGGCAGCATGAGCTTTGTAGGGCGCAGTGATGATGTAATCACCACATCGGGTTACCGCATTGGTCCGTTCGATGTAGAGAGTGCTTTACTCGAACATGAAGCGGTGGTTGAAGCAGCAGTGATTGGTGTACCTGACCCAGACCGCACCGAAATCGTTAAGGCATTCGTGATTTTAGCCGTAGATGCGCAACCTTCAGAGGCACTTGCTGAACAACTTAGCCAATTTGTAAAAAAACGACTTTCTGCACATGCTTACCCACGTTTAGTTGAATTTGTGAGTGAATTGCCTAAAACTCCAAGTGGCAAAATTCAGCGCTTTTTACTGCGCAATCAAGAAATTGCTAAACAACAAGCTAAAGCAGGGTAAAGGAAATAACAATGCAATTTACCGAAGAACAATTACTCATTCGTGATATGGCGAAAAGTTTCGCTCAAGAACAAATCAAACCCAATGCCAGTGATTGGGACCGAGACGGAACATTCCCGAAAGACACATTGGCTCAAATGGGTCAACTCGGTTTTATGGGAATGCTTGTTTCAGAGCAATGGGGTGGTTCAGATACAGGTAACTTGGCGTATGTACTGGCGCTTGAAGAAGTTGCCGCAGCCGATGGTGCAACCTCGACCATCATGAGTGTACATAACTCGGTTGGTTGTGTGCCTATTTTAAAATTTGGTACCGATGAGCAAAAAGAGCGTTTTTTAAAACCTTTAGCACAAGGTGAAATGATCGGCGCTTTTGCTTTAACCGAACCGCATACAGGTTCAGATGCAGCAGCCATTAAGACCCGTGCAGTAAAAGATGGCGATGATTACATTTTAAATGGTGCCAAGCAGTTTATTACCTCGGGTGATAATGCAGGTGTCATTATTGTGTTTGCAGTAACTGATCCAAGTGCAGGCAAAAAGGGTATTAGTGCATTTTTAGTCCCACGTGAAACACTGGGTTACGAAGTAATTCGTGTTGAAGAAAAACTCGGTCTGCATGCTTCAGATACGTGTCAGATTGCACTGACAGATGTACGCATCCATAAAAGCCTCATGCTTGGCAAAGAAGGTGAGGGCTTGAAAATTGCTCTTGCCAATTTAGAAGGTGGACGTATTGGTATTGCTGCACAAGCAGTCGGTTTAGCACGTGCGGCGCTCGAAGAAGCGACCCGTTATGCCAAAGAGCGTATTACTTTTGGAAAGCCAATTTTTGAGCATCAAACCATCGCGTTTCGCCTTGCCAGTATGGCAACTGAAATTGAAGCAGCGAGACAACTGGTTCACTACGCTGCGCGTTTAAAAGAAGCAGGACAACCGTGTTTGAATGAAGCTTCAATGGCCAAGCTATTTGCTTCAGAAATGACTGAGCGAGTGTGCTCGAGCGCGCTACAAGTGTTTGGTGGTTATGGCTACCTGAGAGACTTCCCAATTGAGCGTATCTATCGTGATGCCCGTATTTGTCAGATTTACGAAGGCACCAGTGATATTCAACGTTTAGTGATTGCACGTAGTCTGTAAAACTAGAACAAGGAATAAATAATGCAGTGGCAAAGTATTTTATTAGAAAAGCGTAATGGGGTTGGACTGATTACACTAAATCGCCCTCAAGCGCTTAATGCTTTAAACAGTGAATTAATTAGTGAAATTAATCAGGCATTAGATCAGCTCGAAAAAGACCGCGAAATTGGTTGTATGGTATTGGCAGGTTCTGAAAAGGCCTTTGCCGCAGGGGCCGACATTAAAGAAATGGCTGATTTAGCATTCCCTGATATTTATTTTGATGACTTTTTCCATCTTGCAGACCGTATTGCACAGCGCCGTAAACCTTTAATTGCAGCTGTCAGCGGCTATGCGTTAGGTGGCGGCTGTGAATTGGCACTCATGTGTGACTTTATCTATTGTGCTGACAACGCCAAGTTTGGTTTGCCTGAAGTGACTTTAGGGGTAATTCCAGGTATTGGTGGCACACAGCGCTTAACCCATGCAATTGGTAAAGCCAAAGCGATGGAAATGTGTTTTACCGCTCGTCAAATGGGCGCTGTAGAAGCAGAGCAAAGTGGTTTAGTTGCACGTGTGTTTAGCAAAGAAGAATTACTTGAACAAACCTTGCAAGCTGCAGAGAAAATTGCAGCACGATCTTTAACTGCCAACATGATGCTTAAAGAAACCATTAACCGAGCTTTTGAGGTGAATCTCACTGAAGGCCTACGTTTTGAAAGACGTATGTTCCATTCAATTTTTGCAACATCTGACCAAAAAGAAGGAATGCAGGCTTTCGTTGAAAAACGAAAGGCGAATTTTAAAAATCAATAAGAGATCAATAAAATGAATACAGAAAATCACTTAATGATTGAGCAACAAGGTAAGCTCGGCGTGATTACCTTAGACCGTGTGATTCATCTCAATGCATTGTCGCTAGATATGATTGAAGGCATTGGTGCCCAATTGGAACTTTGGCGAAATGATGCTGCTGTTCAGGCTATCTTAATCAAATCGAATAGCCCGAAAGCCTTTTGTGCAGGTGGAGATATTCGCTATCTCTATGACAGTTATAAAAATGGCACGGCCGATTACAAAGGTTACTTTAGTGCTGAATATAAAATGCTCAATACAATGCGTGAATATACAAAACCGATCATCGTTGTACTTGATGGCTATGTATTAGGTGGTGGTTTTGGCTTGGCTCAGGCTTGTCACATTGTGGTGAGCAGCGAAAAGTCCAGATTTGCCATGCCTGAAACAGCGATTGGTTTTTTTCCAGACGTGGGCGCAACGCATTTCCTGTCTCGCCTTGATGATATTGGCGTTTATATGGCAATTACGGGAGAGCAGATCAGCAGTAGTGATGCACTCTACCTCGACCTAATTGACTACCATGTACCAAGCGAGCAGTTACAAGCTTTGCAAAATGCTCTCGTTGAAGCACCAAGTTTAAGCAAAGAGGGAATTGAACACATCATTACCCGATTTATTACTCGCCCAGCTGAAAGTGAGCTCAAACAGTTGACAGAAGGTATTCGTAAACACTTCGGATATCAGCATTTAGATGAAATCGAGCAAAGTCTTGAAAATGAAAAAGATGAAAGCTTAAAAGCTTGGGCAAGCAAGATGCTCAGCATTTTGCAGCAGCGCTCATTTATAGCCAAACAAACCAGTTTGAAACTACAACATTTAGGCCGTGGGCTCTCTTTACCACAATGTATGCAGCTTGAACGCGATTTACAGGACATCTGGTTTGAGCATGGTGACTTTATTGAAGGTGTTCGTGCACTCATTGTCGATAAAGATAAACAACCACAGTGGCAAGAACGTAATCCGGAGCTAGAGCAAATTTTAGAAAAATTGAGCTAAACCGTATTACAAAAACATAAAAAGCTTAAGGAGATAAAGCGTGACCTGAAAATGCTTATGGTCAGGACTGGTCATAAGCATAAAAAAGACAAAACAAGAAAATCTAAAAAAGGAAATTACGATGCAAACAGTACATGGAAACGGTTCAAATACTAAAAAGTCGTCACATCGATTAGCAGGCATCTCAAGCATGGTCGGCACCACCATTGAGTGGTATGACTTTTTTATTTACGGTGCGGCAGCGGCACTGATTTTTAACAAATTATTTTTCCCAAATCTGGATGCCCTTACAGGCGTGCTTGCTGCATTTGCAACCTATGCAGTGGGGTTTATTGGGCGACCATTAGGCGGTTTAGTCTTTGGTCATTTTGGTGACAAGATTGGTCGTAAATCGATGTTGCTACTGACCTTGATGCTCATGGGGATCCCAACGGTACTGATTGGCTTATTACCGACTTACGAATCAATTGGTTACTGGGCTGCAATTTGTTTGGTTGTCTTACGATTCATTCAAGGTATGGCAATGGGTGGTGAATGGGGCGGTGCTGTGCTTATGGCTGTTGAACATGCACCCGAAGGTGGTAAAGGATTCTGGGGTAGTTTGCCTCAAGCCAGTACCGGCGGCGGTTTAATGCTGGCCTCAATTGCACTAGGGTTGGTGTCGTTATTACCTGAACAAGCTCTATTTAGTTGGGGTTGGCGTCTACCATTTCTTGCCAGCATTATTTTACTAGCAGTAGGTTGGTACATTCGAGTGAAAGTGCCTGAGTCACCAGATTTTGAAAAAGTAAAACAGCAGTCCGAAGAAGTCAAAGTTCCTGCCTTACAAGTTTTTAAAAACCATCCAAAGCAACTCATCACCATTATTTTGGCTCGCGCTGCCGAGAATGCATGGTTCTATATTGCCTCAACATTTACCTTGGCTTATACCACTGCACAGCTTGGAATCCCACGCCAAGATATTTTGTTTGCTACCATTTGCGGTGCAGTAGTCATTCTATTTATGACACCGTTATGTGGACATTTGTCAGATAAAGTTGGCCAACGCAATATGTTTATGTTTGGACTGTGCATATTGGCACTTTACTGCTATCCATTTTTCACCATGCTCAACACAAAAGACCCTGTGTTAGTCTGGACAGCAATTGTTTTAGCAATTGGCGTGGTCTTTCCCATTATGTACGCACCACAAGCTCAGCTTTTTGCCCGTCAATTTCCTGCGGAAATTCGTTATAGTGGAATTTCAATTTCGGTACAGTTGGCTGGCGTATTAGGTGGCGGTTTAGCACCGATGATTGCGACTAAATTATTGAGTGTTGGGCAAGGCAATCCATACTTAATTATGCTTTATATTGGAAGTATGGCAGTGGTTGCAATTATATCGACCTCATTTATGCCACGTGATTGGAGTTATAAAACGGATGAGTATTCAACGAAAAAAGAAAGCTTAAGTCTGAAAACAAAAATAACAGAACATTCTTAATTCTAAATATAGGGATAAGAAAAAAGCCCTAGTCTTTCGACTAGGACTTTTGAAATTTAGCGAATGAAACGAGATTCGGGCTTAAGACCTTCATCTTTGCTATGTCACCAATATTCTTAGACTTTAATTTAACAAACTACACTTCAATCAAGCATGCAAACATGGCATATCCATCGATAACCATTGGCGGTCCTGCACGATGGGCGCGAAAACCCGCGGCACGTAATAACCGCTCTACCCCAAGAGGTGAGGTCGTAATGAGTTGTTTTGCACCTTGTTCTCTCGCGAAGTTGATCGCTTCTTGCAGAATAGCAATAGAGACTGGGGATGACACTGCTTGATTAGCAGAGGTCGGTGGATTCGAGAAATCTACGGCTGAAAATCTTGATAATTCCCAAATTTCTGGTGAGCAAGGAATAGGCATTCCATTCATTAATTGAGGAAATATTTCACCCAGTAAATAGGGCTGAGTTGTGGGTAGTAGTCTGGCACAGCCAATAATATTGGATTCTCTATCTTGAGCGACGACGTAAGCGGTATCAAATTTATCAAACTGATCTAGTTCTTCATTATTTGGACAGTTCAACTCCCAACCCAAATGTTCAACAAATACTTTGTAGCGGTAAATTTTAAATTTGGTATATAGGACTTCTGAAAAATTGTTTTGGAATCCAGCAATAACATTCATTACAAGTGTTTCCACTTATTTTTCAAGTGACTTTACTTAACAGGTGGGAAAGCGGTAACTGTAAGAATTTACAGGTTTCTAAAAGAAAGATGGAGTTAATTTAGCGTTTGTTTGGGTTATATTGATTTGGCCATAAATGAACTGTTCCCAGAACAGAGTATCAATTTTCTTTTTTGATTAGTGTGTCAGTCAGAGCACATCCAATATCTGTACCATATAGATCAACAATCATGATATTACTTCGAGGTAGGCCAATACGTTTTATGCTCGTGATGCCATTGTATTCAATAAATTCCCAGTCCCATCCAGTACTTAAAGCTGGGATCAGTGAGGTTGCTCACTCAGTAAAATCATAATGTAGAGTTTGACAATCTTCCATTTGCGTTGATTCAACAATAGATATGAGATGGTGGAGTGTATAGTTCATAAGCTGGTTTTTATTCATTCGATTAAAACTATCTGTTGATATTGTTAAATGAGAGGAGACGGTGACCATGCTACCTGTTCAAATTACTTGAATTGGGGTTCAATAGATACATAACATAAATTATTGCCAATAAAATACTGTTATCTTTAACCGGTTAACTGTAGACAGATAGCACGCAATATTAAGCTATTCTTGAGAGGAGGGGTTATTTAAGTGGAAATTAAGAATTTTTCCTTCTTAATAGAAAAACCACATATTTAAATATTATAAACAAAATGGTTTATATATATAATAAATAATTTCTAGTTCATTGTTTAAAAAATAATTGTAATAAAATCATATGATTTTTTAATTTTTAAAGATTGCTGATTTCTCTTGTGATTAGTCTGGAATAATATGGGTGTTAGGAGATAATAAAAATATTATTTAATTAAATTAATAAGAATATGTAAATTGGATTAAATAATGGGCTTGTTTTGTAATCCCAAAATAATCATTTTTTGGAATAAAATGTGTCCTGTAAAATTTAATATTTTAAAGCATAATCTGCGCATGCAGTATAACAACCTTATAAAGCTTTCTGAAACTATTTTACCCGAATAATTTAAAACTCTCTCAGGCTAAAAAATGTTGTTAATTGGAGTATGAATTCACAATATGCAACTGCGTAAAAATAATTTATGAACGAGGACTAATGAGGGAAAATGGAAAATTGGCAAGAAGATCTACTGTCAGCATCTCTGATTATACAAAATGAATATCAATTGTTTGAAATCGTTAAGTCCACAGCTTTAAAGCTCGGATTTGATTATTGTGCTTATGGTATGCAATCACCCTTATCAATTGCCGAACCAAAAACAGTTATGTTGAATAATTATCCAGAAGCATGGCAGAAGCGTTATATGGAAGGGCAGTATGTGAGGATAGATCCAACCGTACAACATTGTATGATGTCACTCCAACCACTTGTCTGGTCGAGCCAATCTGCGAAGACACAAGCACAAAAAGATTTCTGGGAAGATGCGCGTTCTTATAATTTAAATTTTGGCTGGGCACAATCAAGCCGTGATTTTATCGGTACGCGTGGGATGTTAACGTTAGCAAGATCCGTTGAGGAGTTATCAGAAAAAGAGCAGAAATCTCAATCTATAAATATGTATTGGCTGTCTCAAACAGTGCATTCTAGTATTGCTAAAATTATGAATGACACAGAATTTGCTCGGTTTAATCTTTATTTAACCAATCGTGAAAAAGAAGTACTACGTTGGACAGCTGAAGGTAAAACGTCAGGAGAGATTGCTCAGATACTTGGAGTGACTGAAAGAACAGTAAATTTTCATCTCGTAAATTCAATGCAGAAGCTGAATGTGAATAATAAAATTTCAGCTGCTATCCGGGCAGTGATGTTAGGGATTTTATAGAATTATAGAAATAATCAAGAAAAAGGCTATAAAGTAGTTTTTTGATAAATATAAATCAACCTGTAAATATTTACAGGTGTAATAAAAGATATTAGTACATAAAATAAAATTTGAATTTATTTTTATTAAAATAGATAACTGGTACTTTAATTGAAGAATAACCTAATTTGAAGGTTGAGTATGATTAATTAGGGAAATTATGATTTTAATAGGTATAGATAGTAGTATTGCAACTTGGGGTGATCATAAAATCTTTGAATGAAAATAGAAAAGCTTCTGAGTATTTAGGACAGAAAACTGATGGAATTCAATCTCTCAAATATATAGATGAATATGCGAATTCAATATCAAGCCCCCTTGTTATAGTCCCTAATAAGGTGATTTATGGATAATTTAAATAACGCAAAAAAAGATAATTTTTCACGGAAGACCATATTAGTAACAGGTGCAGCGGGTTTTATTGGTAGTAGATTAATCGTTGAGCTTCTGCATGAAGGTCATCAGGTGATTGCTGCGCTGCGTAATGTCGCAACCAAGAAAGATAAGCTGTTAGGTTTCATTGCAGCAGAAGGGCTGGTCGATCCGTCTATTTCATTTGTCGAATATGATTTAAGCCGCGATTTTAAGCTGGGCTCTTTACTATTAGATGCTCAGACAAAGATCCATGTGATTTATCATCTGGCTGCATCATTTAATTGGGGCATTAGCAAAGCTGAAGCTGAGCGTACCAATATTAAGTCAGGGCTTACTTTGATTGAATGGGCTGCAACATTGACGCAGCTTGAGCGATTTATCTGGATTGGTGGGTATCGTGTGGCTGCTCCGCCGCAAGAATCGGCTGATGAGTTGTATTGCAAACATGGTGGCTATGAAGCTTCAAAAATTTTGGGTTATCAAGCTTTCATTGAAGCCTGTAAGCGTTTAAATGTGCCATGGACTGCAATCAATCCAGCCACAGTCATTGATGGTTTTTATAACTATGGCGATATGCAATATATCGGTATTGCTGACATGATTGATAAGCTCTATCAGGGGCGTCTGCTGGCATTGCCAGGTGGTCGTGACACATTCCTGCCACTATGCAATATGCAGTATATCGTGAGCTTTTTGATCCGAACGATGTCTTATCCTGAGACTATTGCTCAGGAGTATATGTTGCTTGATCCTTCGACGCCGAAATTTCATCGTCTCGTTCACCTAGCTGCCGAGCATTTGGGAGTTAGCACACCACATTTACAAGTACCCAAAGGTCTATTAGAGAAATTACCTGAGGTATTACTTGATGGTTCTAAAGAACAACTCTCTTTCATTTCTACCGAGCACTATCATGTTGCTGGGGCAGAGGCGATGGCAGCGAAAATGGGCATCGCAGACCTGATCAATGTCACTCCTTATTTTTCTCGTTGGGTTGATCGTTTGGTGCTTACACGCTTTGGTCGTATGCAAGTATCAACACCTAGTCATTTCAGCTATCAGAATCGATATTGGACAGAAATCTATACTAAACAGCCGATTAGTTCTGACACATCATCTGCATTATTTTTACATGGGATTCCATTTGATAGTGCATGCTGGTCTCCAATCATCAATAAAATCACATACGATCAGGTCGCTATGATGGACCTGCCGGGACTTGGTCGTTCAGGCAGTTATGAGATGATGGAAGACAACAACCATCAATTTATGGATGCCGCTGCAAAGCTTTTAGCGCCAAATAGTGTTGTTATTGCACATTCGTTAGGATGTCTTTTTGCATTGAATCTTGCAAAGAAATATCCAGATAAAGTTGCACGTCTTATCCTTATATCGCCTTATTTTGTTCAAACACAGGCCGCTAAAATGTTTCAGATAAAAACTATATCTAATCTGATTTTCCGTTTTGTGCCAAAAGATATGATTACTAAAGACCTACATCCAGATGGACAACAAAATCCGTCAGTGAGATATGCGATGGATTCATTACGTCGAGTGTCGGTAGCCAAGCATATTAGTGAGTATATGTACCGTATTAGTTTGCCGCAGCAGCGAGCAACTCAGACAGCTTTGTTAAACGAACTTAGTTCTAAAGTTGAAATCATTGTGGGAGATAAAGATCCAATTGTTACCACAATAAGCTCAGATATCCCTATACATACTATCGCTGGCGCAGGCCATAATCCACACGTTACACATGTAGATGCGGTTTCTGACTATCTCGCATCTGTTCTGATGAAATACAACAGCACTACCGCTTCCTAATGTCTGATCGTGCCCAAGTCTAGATTTATATTTATTTCATTTTAAGGATACTACGAAATTTCATTTGGTCTGGAGCTATTTCCCTACAATGGATCATGTAAATAGATAGACCATAAAAAAATTATGAATCAATGAAAAGAAAAAAGCCCCAGGCTTTCGACTAGGGCCTTTTAAATTTGGAGCGGGAAACGAGACTCGAACTCGCGACCCCAACCTTGGCAAGGTTATGCTCTACCAACTGAGCTATTCCCGCATATATAAGCAGTTTTTACGAAAACTTTCTCAAAAAAAACCAATTTGGAGCGGGAAACGAGACTCGAACTCGCGACCCCAACCTTGGCAAGGTTATGCTCTACCAACTGAGCTATTCCCGCGTGCCGCTTATAATACATTAAGCGAAACATGGGTCAACAACTTTATGCAAATAATTATGCTGATTGCATAAAATAAAAACAGAAATGAGTATTTAGGGGTATTTTTATTGTTAAGTTGCCGAATAAATAGACATTTTGTTTGGAGCCAAAGCATACAAGAGCAACTTTTGTTTATGTGTAGACAGGGTATACTAGGTTCAAATATACGAATAATCGTAAAAGGAAAAGCTATGAGCCTTGAACAACAGTTGATTGAACGGTTACAAAACCTTGCCCCTAGCCATTTAGAAGTCATCAATGAGTCCGCAGGGCATGGTGGTTATTTTCCCGGTAAAGAATCTCATTTTAAAGTGATTATAGTGAGCGATGAATTTAATGGGTTACGTTTGGTTCAACGTCATCAGAAGGTTTATGCCTTAGCTTCAGACTTAATGAATCCCGGCCAAATTCATGCTTTAGCAATTCATGCCTACTTGCCAAGTGAATGGCAAGGTCAAGCACCTGCTAGCCCAGAATGTGCACATGCACCTAAAAACTAAGGGTTAATTCCATGGATGCACATTTACTCACTAAAATTATTCATATGATTACGGTAGCTGCCGCACTTATGGTGTTTGTTTTGCGCGCTTCTACACTGTTTATAGGTGTGCAAGGCCAGCAGCCCAATCCAGCAGGGCGTAAAGTATTAGTTGCCTTACAACATTTGTCGTTTACCGTAGTTTTTATTACGGGTGCAACTTTATTGGTCATGAAGGACTTTCAAGTACAGCCATGGTTTTACGCTAAAATTATTTTATTTTTAGTGCTGTTATCTTCTCTCATGAAAGCCTTTAAAAAAGATGACACTCTTTTATTGGCACAGCGCCGTGCAGGTTTGATCATTAGTGCGATTGCATTTATTGCTATTATTATTTTAGTGATTGTGAAACCTGTTTTTGCTTAATTGTTCTACATTCTTTGCCTTTTTGATTAAGCTCTAGGTTAAACTGCATACAGTAAAAAAATATGCAGAGGGAAAAATGTTAACTCGTGTGGTGTTTAACCAAAAAGGCGGTGTAGGGAAATCAAGTATTACTGTAAATTTGGCTGCAATTAGTGCCAAACATGGTTTAAGGACATTAGTGATTGACCTTGATCCTCAAGCCAACTCTAGTCAGTATCTCTTAGGCGATGAAGCGACCTATTCTGCTGAAAAATCAATTTTAGAACCGAATATCGAAAACTTTTTTGAAGATGTGTTGGGGAACAATCAACAAAAAGGTCTAATCGGTAATGCGCTAGGTTCAATTTTAAAAGCCCCACGAAATAAAGATCTCGACAGTTTTGTACATTCAACTCCTTTTGCAAAATTAGATGTGCTTCCAGCTAGCCCTACACTTGGTGCGCTTGAGCATGCACTTGAAAGTAAACATAAAATTTATAAATTACGTGATTCGATCCAAAACTTAGTTGGACGATATGATCGTATCTATATAGACACGCCACCAGCATTTAACTTCTTTACTTTGTCTGCACTCATTGCGGCAGATAAGGTACTCATTCCTTTCGATTGTGATGTTTTTTCAAAGCGTGCGTTACAAACATTGATTGAAAATGTTCTCGAAACGCAAGATGATCATAATGATCGCTTGGAAATTGAGGGAATTGTGGTGAATCAATTCCAATCCCAAGCAAAATTACCTCGGGAAGTGGTTCAGCAGTTAAAAGATGAAGGGTTGCCTGTGCTTAATAGCATGTTACCGCCTTCGATTTTAATGAAAGAATCGCATCAGAAAAATTTACCTTTGGCCCATTTGGCACCAGAACATAAATTGACTCAGGCTTATGAGACATTATTTGGTGAGATTGAGCCAAAACGATAAGAGAAAAATGATGAAAGGCTTATATATTGCGCCTTTGGTGGCAGCCACTTTACTCCTTGGCGCATGTGCTACAACGGTAAAACCGACTTATGTGTCTCCGACACAATATCAATCTTTGAGCTGCCCACAGTTACAAAGTGAATATAACCGTATTCAGCAATATATCGACAATGGGGTGCAAACTCCAAAAAGTACTGGTATGGGTGTTGGTCTTGGACTCGGGGGTGGCTGGGGACGAGGCGGTTGGGGATTCGGGCCTTCTATTTCTGTAAATATGGGGCAATCTTCTTCAACAAAAAACACCGAACTTTCACGTGTTTTAGGCCAACAAGAAGCGATTGTTCAGGCTGCTCAGTTCAAGAATTGTCCAATTATTGTTCGGAAAAAGACGAATTAATAGCCAATTTGACATCATAATATGCTAATAAAAGCATATTGTGATGAATAAAGTTTAGCAAAATGTTTCATAATAAAATCAATATAAATAAATCAGTTATACATTTTTAAGCTTCTAAAAACCTACGTTTTCTGTAATCAAAAAGCTTCATAAACTTGCTATATTTTGCCTGTTTCGTTTAAGGTGGCCCCATCTTGGATATTATGGAAACTTTATGATTGAGAGTTGGTTTTTTGTATTGGCAATGTTGGCTGTTTTGCTCATTCCGGGGCCGACAAATGCTTTACTTGCAACCGCTGCTCATTTTCAAGGTTTAACTAAAGCATTTTGGCTTATTCCAATGGAATGGTTAGGCTATGCCTATGGTATTAGCTTTTGGGCTGTATTCATTCATTTGGCAGCTCCAGTTTGGCCTGCGCTACTGCTCATTTTGCATATTACAAGTGTGATCTATGTGTTCTGGATGGCATTTCGTTTATGGAAAACCAACCATTTACAAGAATTTAGTCAAACTCACCGTAATATTCGCCCACGTCAATTATTCTTCTCAACTTTGAGAAATCCGAAATCTTTACTATTTGCTGCAGGTATTTTCCCAGCTGAAACATGGAATTCGCCTGAAAATTTTCTTATGGTTTTTGCCGCTTTTACTTTAACTCTTATTCCTGCGGCGAGTTTCTGGATGATTTTTGGACGTGCTCTATTGACAGGTTCAATGCAAAAAATAAAAACCGATCATTTATATAAAGGATCGGCTATGTTACTCATTTTATGTATGCTTCCGGTGGTATTCCGTTTCTTCTAAATCAATCTTAAACGTTGGCTTTCCGGTTTTTTAGTTTTTCACGAATAAAGCCGATGATACCCGGTAAAACACTAATAATAATGATGCCAAAAATAAGATGGGTGAAGTTATCTTTAACGATTGGCATATTTCCAAATAAATAGCCTAACGTCACAAAAGAAGCGACCCAACAAAATGCTCCGATCACATTATAAGTTAAGAAAAACTTATAGTTCATGCTGCCGGCACCAGCAACAAAAGGTGCAAAGGTACGGGCAAATGGAACGAAACGAGCAAAAATGATTGTCTTGCCACCATGGCGAGCAAAGAATTCTTGAGTTTTAATTAAATGTTGCTTATTAATGAATCTGGAATTCATTTCAAACACACGCGGACCGATAAAACGCCCAATATGGTAGTTCACCGTATCGCCTAAAACCGCAGCAATGAAGAGTAGAGTCCCTAACAACCATGGATCCATCGCACCAGTAGAGGCTGCTAAAGCACCGGCTGCGAATAACAAACTATCGCCCGGTAAAAACGGCATGACCACTAAACCGGTTTCGACAAAGATAATTAAAAATAAAATGCCATAAATCCACGTCCCGTAATTTGTAATAAACTCGGCGAGATGCTGATCAACGTGTAGAATAAAATCAAGAAGTTCCATGAGATGTTTAAGTGGTAAACCGTGCTCAAATCCTAGCAGTGAGCCTATAGAAAGTCAGTATAAAACATCAAAAATATACAAATTGATCATCCTGTTTGTGCAACGATATATATGGATTTTGAGTATTTAATTATCAATGTCCTATACCTAGAATGAGCTCATCAATAAATAAGCATTTAAATAAAGGTGGCAAAATGTTTAATCCAAATGTGGTGGTCAAAAATATCGTAACGCAATCAGGCGCAGATAGTTTTATTAGCCTTGTTGCTCGTCTTCTTATCGCTTATATCTTCATTGTTGCTGGTTGGGGGAAAATTACGGGTTATGCAGCAACTGCAGGATATATGGAAGCCATGGGTGTTCCGGGTGGAATTCTCCCATTAGTTATCTTGGTTGAGTTTGGTGGTGGTTTAGCCTTATTGTTTGGTTTCCAAGCACGCTTTGCAGCTTTTGGACTTGGTATCTTCAGTATTTTAACTGCCTTCTTGTTTCACCAAGGTGGGGCTGATGCAGCGGCGCAATATAACAATGGCATCCATTTTATGAAAAACTTAGCTATGGCAGGCGGTTTATTCTTTCTGATGCTTCATGGCGCTGGACGTATTAGTTTGGATCATGCAATCGAGAAATAATATTCAAGACAAAATAAAACCGGATGAGCAATTCATCCGGTTTTTTATTTCTTTATTTTAAAAATTAGAGCATAAATTGGATTTGCAATTCTCCAACCACGAAACCAAGCACTGCACCGACAGCAATTAAGGCCCACTCATCTTCTTTAAATGCAGGACGTAACATCCCTTCAAATTCAGAAGGTGTTAATTTCTGCATACGTTCAATGAGTGTGCTGCGAATATTCATAGCATCTTCTGCATAAGACTCTACATATTTCATCGTCTCTGGAAGCTGTTGCATAATACGTTCAGCAACTTGTGATTTCATATTCTGATATTTTTCTCCGCCAATTGCATATACAACTAAGGGACGAATCACCCCAGCTTGCATATCAATTTCTTGTTTGACATGGCGGTTAACCAGATCAATAACACGTGCAGAATGTGTACCGGAAAATAGCTCTTCCATCATATGACGTGAAGTTAAAAGCTGTTTTGAAATTAAAGCTGCATAGTCAGCTGCAACTTCATTTTGACGTTTAATGAACAGCCCTTGCCATGTGTAACCCAAGATCTTTTTAGGATAGAGCGGTCTAAACATCATTTGCAGTGCAATCCAGTCACTGAAAAAACCAACAAAGCCACCAAACATTGGCAGCATCCAAGGATACTTTCCTTGAGTGACAATCCAGCACAACATCTGAATCACACCAATACCGAAACCAAATACAAAACCAACATTACTGAAAAATTTAAATTCTTGTTTGCCTACGCGTTTAAAAATATTGTTGAGTAGGCGTTTGTCTTTAAGTAAGTTGCTGATAACTAAGTTTTTAATATCAAAATATCGGTTCACATCACGCTGTACTTCACTCATGATGTGTTCAACAATCTCCGGTGCTTTGGATTGCACGCGACGAATAAGTCTTTGGCGAGCAAATTCTGGCATGCCTTCCCATAAACCGGGCTGATATTCTTGAGCGACGTCGCGGGTAATATCTTCAGCTGCCGCAAGTAGTGGTTTTTCTATTTCTTTGGCAATACGTTTAGGATCTAGGCGTGCAAAAATTTCTTCAGGTTTAATGAGCTTGGCTGTCATGAGTTCAACAGCAATAGTTGCCATCTTTTCTGCTTTGCGAGGCACAATACCTTGCCAACCCAAAAATGGTTTAATACCTTTAAATTCAAGTGGCGAAAACATCATCTGGATAGCAATCACTTTGGTGATATAGCCAATTAAACCACTCATAAAAGGAATAGAGATATACAACCAAAAATGTTGCTGGAAATCTGCAATCATAGTTTGAAGCATTGTTGTTCCTTAGATTTCTATTGATTTTGATAGGGGGCAACAAGCCATAAAAATGGATAATTGTTTAAGCACAGACAAATATCGCTTATGGTATTTACCTTTCCATGGTAATGCCTGTTTTATCGGGTAATCTTATCATCAAATTCATGGTGATGTTGCATAGAATGTGATGAATTTATCAATACACAGAGAGTTTTTAAGTCTACGCCATATATTTGATAAATATAAGTAAATTTTAATTTATATCAAACAATCTAATTGTAGAAATGATTCTGATATGAAAAAAATAAGATATATGATGATTTGCGGTGCGCCGAAGCGTGAAAAATGTTAAAATGGCGCGCTTAATTCTTTTGCCATTTAGTGGTTTGTCATGACTACCAATACTCAAATTACTGAAGATCGTATCCTGATTCTGGATTTCGGCTCTCAATATAGTCAGCTCATTGCACGTCGTGTGCGTGAAGCTGGTGTTTACTCTGAAATGTATGCTTTTGATATGTCTGAAGAAGACATTCGCGCTTTTAAGCCAAATGGCATTATTTTGTCAGGTGGACCTGAGAGTGTGCATGAAGAAGGCAGCCCTCGTGCACCACAAGTGGTGTTTGAGTTAGGCGTTCCAGTATTGGGTATTTGCTATGGCCTGCAAACCATGTCTGAACAGTTAGGCGGTAAAGTTGAGCCGGGTACTGTGCATGAGTTTGGTTATGCTGAAGTTGATATCGTTAAACGCGACCAACTGATTGGTAACTTACAAGACCGTGAAAACCAACTTCATGTTTGGATGAGTCATGGTGATAAAGTTAGCCAGATTCCAGAAGGCTTTAGCATTACTGCAAGCACACCAAGTTGTCCAGTTGCTGCTGTAAGTGATGAAGCACGTCGTTTCTATGGCGTGCAATTCCACCCAGAAGTAACGCACACGGCAAAAGGTGAAGAGTTACTTGCAAACTTCGTTCATAAAATTTGTGGATGTGGTGGACTTTGGACACCTGAACACATCATTGATTTACGCGTAGAGCAATTACGTGAACAAATCGGTGATGAAAAAGTTCTTTTAGGTCTTTCTGGCGGTGTTGATTCATCTGTCGTTGCTGCGCTTTTACATAAAGCAATTGGCGACCAGTTAACATGTGTATTCGTTGACAACGGTTTACTTCGTTTAAACGAAGGTGACCAAGTGATGCAAATGTTTGCTGAAAACATGGGTATCCGTGTTATTCGTGCAGATGCTGAACAACGTTTCTTAACTGCATTGGCCGGCGAAGTTGATCCAGAGAAAAAACGTAAAATTATTGGTCGTGAGTTCATTGAAGTTTTTGCTGAAGAAGCACGTAAACTTGATGGCGTGAAATTCTTGGCGCAAGGTACGATTTACCCAGACGTAATCGAATCTGCTGCAAGCAAACAAGGTAAAGCACACGTTATTAAATCTCACCATAACGTGGGCGGTTTACCAGACGATTTAGAATTTGAATTGGTAGAGCCATTACGTGACTTGTTCAAAGATGAGGTACGTAAATTAGGTACTACACTTGGCTTGCCACACAGCATGATTTACCGTCATCCATTCCCGGGCCCTGGTTTAGGCGTTCGTATTCTGGGTGAAGTGAAAAAAGAATATGCAGATATTCTTCGTCTTGCTGATGACATCTTCATGCAAGAGCTTCGCGACAGTGGTTGGTATGATAAAACTGCTCAAGCATTTGCCGTATTCCAACCGGTTAAGTCAGTTGGTGTGGTAGGTGATGGTCGTCGTTACGCATGGGTGATTGCACTTCGTGCAGTTGAAACAGTTGACTTTATGACAGCTCGTTTTGCACATTTACCATACGAATTGGTTGATAAAATCTCAACGCGTATTATGAATGAAATTAAAGATGTATCACGTGTTGTATACGACGTGTCATCTAAACCACCAGCAACAATTGAGTGGGAATAATTTTCCTCTGTTTGTTGGTAAAGAAAAGGACGCATTAGCGTCCTTTTTTATTACTTAACTTTTAAAGATGAAAATTAATTTTCTGTAATTAAAAACTTTGATTGTCTCATTCATAGCACCCTGTGTATTACTAAAAGACTATATTGAATAATGAGTGTATTGTTAAGATCATTAGAACAACTCATTGCAAAAGCATAGGTAAAAGAGAGTAATATCATGAGCAATAATAATGATTACGATATTTCTGATTCAAAGGATTGCGAGAAATTTGCCAATCAATTTATTCAAGAATTTCCAATTCGCTCTGCTGAAATTGGACAGGGGACAGTCATTAAGCGGGCTTTACCTAGCCGCCAAAAACGAATGATTGGTGCGTGGTGTTTCTTAGATCATGCGGGCCCAGTAACTTTTCCAGCGGGCGATGGTTTAGATGTTGGTCCTCATCCTCATATTGGTTTGCAAACCTTCACGTGGATGATTGAAGGCACCATGATGCATACCGATAGCTTAGGTTCAAAACAACTCATTCGTCCTAAGCAAGTTAACTTAATGACAGCAGGTCACGGAATTTCACATACAGAAGTTGCACCTGATACAGAAACTCAAATGCACGCTGCTCAGCTCTGGATTGCCTTACCGGATGATAAGCGCAATATGGATCCGAAATTTGAACATTACCCTGAACTCCCTGTAGTTGAAAAAGATGGTCTAGAATTTACTGTGCTTGTCGGTGAGTATTTAGCAACGACTTCTCCAGTTGTGGTCCATACGCCGTTAGTTGGTGTTGATTTAATTGCTACTCAAGATACAAAAACTCGTATTCCACTAAACCCTAATTATGAATACGGTTTTATGGCGCTTGAAGGTGTTGCCCATGTGAATGGCCACGAGTTAACTGCTGACAACATGGTGGTCTTAGATACTGGTCTTAGTGAAATCGAGATCGAAGTAAAAAAAGGCAATCGTATTCTTTTGATTGGCGGTGAACCGTTTGAAACTCCAATTTTGCTATGGTGGAACTTTGTTGCACGTACAATGGATGATTTAAAAGAAGCCCGTGAGCAATGGATTAGCCATGATGCGCGTTTTGGTGAAATTCCAGATTATGTAGGTGCGCGTTTAGAAGCACCTGTTCTTTCAGATCAAATGAGAGCATCAAAATGACAGCAGTAATCGCAAGCAGTAAAGCAAAGCCCCTTGCTGGACAATGGAAGGGTGAAATCACGAGTGGTCGCCATCAATATTTTTGTGATGAGCCAGAGAAGTTGGAAGGACAAGATCAAGGTCCAGCGCCGTATGATTTACTCACTGGAAGTTTGGCCGCTTGTACGCTCATTACTTTAAGAATGTATGCAAAGCATAAGGGTTATGATTTTGGTGAATTTTCGGTTGAAATCGATTTTCATACCAATAGAGAGCATGAGGAACATATTGAACGTCGTATTGTTTTTAAAGACTTACCCGATGAAGAACTTCAACAAAAAATCTTGTTGGTGTGTGGGAAAACCCCAGTCACTAAAACTTTGTTACGTAGTTTAGACATTCATACTGTGCTCGTTACAGCGTAAAAATGCTATTTTGTTGAGGTGGATGATTTTATATCCATCCCACAAATGGAATAAAACAGCATGTTCACATGCTGTTTTTTATGTAAAAAGAAAAATAAAAGCAGGCATTAACATGATTAGTGTGCACCACCTGGAATGTTCGCGATCGTTTCGAATTTTATGGGCTTTAGAAGAGTTAGGCTTAAATTATGATATTCATTATTATCAACGCTTACCTAACTACTCTGCTCCAGAAACATTGAAATGTATTCACCCATTAGGCAAAGCTCCAATTTTGACTGATGATGAGCAAGTCATCGCAGAATCTGCTGTGATCTTAGAATATTTACAGCAGCGTTATGATCAGAAACAACAATTTAAACCTACAGAACCTCAAGATTTACAGCAGTATATTTACTGGATGCATTATGCAGAAGGTTCACTAATGCCGTTATTGGTGATGACTTTGGTCATGAATAGTGTAAACAAGCATGTGCCATGGTTAATTCAACCAGTAGCTAAAAAAATCACAGAAGGTGTAAAGGCAAATTTTGTTCGCCCTCGTATGAAAGATCATATTAGTTTTTTAGAAAACTATTTGGCTGAGCACGAATATTTCGCAGGTGATTTTTCATTTGCTGATATTCAAATGAGCTTTCCTTTGGAGGCTTTACAATCTCGCTTGCAGGGTAAATATCCTCATATTCAAGCTTTTTTATATCGTATTCAGCAAAGACCCGCGTTTCAAAAAGCGAAACAAAAGGGGATTGGTTCTAGTGAAAGGAATTGCGTTGATATTTAAAAGAAAAGGAACAAATATTTGTTCCTTTTTTATTTTCATTTTACTTGCGTTTGATTACGATGGAGTCAATACCACTGTGTTGTAAGGTCTGCTGAGCAGCCAATGCAGCTTCTTGAGTATCATAAGGTCCAGAAATAACACGATACCATGTTTGGCCATTCTCAGTACTTTTAACTACGTCAGCAGATAAGCCATTTAAAATGATTTCTGCACGGCGGGCATCGGCCTGATCAGGGTCGTTATAACTACGAACTTGTAAAATATAAGTAGGTTGCTGAGGAATATTAGCTGATTGTTCACTATCAATTCCTGCACTTTCAGAGGCAGCTGGTTGAGTTGTGCTTGGTGCCTCAACAATCATAGCAGTGCCTTGATTTTTACTTTCAGGGATTGCTTGTTCAGGAATAGGAGTGACCTGTTGCTGAGGTAATAGATCGTAGAAACGATAGTCTTTATTGGTATCTTCTTCTTGATAATGTTCAGAGGTAATCTGATTTTTCGCAGGAACAGGTTGCCAAGGTTTCCAAAGCATAAGCATTACAGCGATACATAAGACCGCCAAAATAGCGACAAGTGTCCCTAACCATTTGGGAATTAGGGGCTTTTTAGGCTTATTAGGTCTTTCAGATACACCGCGTTGCGTTTTGCCAAACACGTGGATTATTCCTCTGTATTTTGATTGTTTTTTAATTCGAGTTTGATTCTCGTCTTACGATGCTAAAAACAGGGGTTTGTACTGATAGTTTAACTGTACAAACCACCGCTTACTATATTGCATGACCTTTGTTTCGATGTCATGCAATATATTTATTACATAGATTCTGGTGCAGATACACCAAGTAATTCTAAACCATTACGCAACACTTGTTGTACATTGATTGAAAGTAATAAACGGGCTTGTGTAAGCTCTGCATCATCGCTTAATACTTTATGTTCATTGTACCAACCATGGAACAGGGCAGCTAACTCTTTTAAGTAGTTACCAACCTGATGAGGTTCATATGCATTTGCAGCACGTACCACCGCATCTGGGTAAGCTGCCAGTTTAGCAAGAATCTCGGTTTCTGCATCAAGAGATAAGCGTGCTGCATGTGGGCGAGCAGTATTTACATCAAATTGTAAGCCTGTGCTTGCTGCTTTTTCTAACATACGGCAAATACGTGCATGTGCATATTGAATATAGTACACAGCATTGTCTTTACTTTGTGAAACAGCAAGGTCGAGGTCAAAGTCAATGTGTTGTTCACTTTTACGCATCACATAGTAGAAACGAGCTGCGTCATTGCCAACTTCTTTACGTAAGTCGCGTAAAGTCACAAACTGACCTGAACGAGATGACATTTGAACCATCTCACCGCCACGCCATAAACTTACGAACTGAACTAAAAGTACAGTTAGTTTTTTAGAGTCATAACCCATTGCATCAATTGCCGCTTTTACGCGAGAAATATAGCCATGGTGGTCAGAACCCCAAATATCGATAAGGTCAGTATAACCACGTTGTAATTTATTTAAGTGGTATGCAATGTCAGATGCAAAGTAAGTGGTTTGGCCATTACGACGCTTAACAACACGGTCTTTTTCATCGCCAAATTCAGTCGATTTAAACCAGATGTTGCCATCTTTTTCATAAAGGAAGCCACGTTGATCTAGGGTTTCTAAAGCTTCATCAATTTTCGCGCTAAGAGATGCTTCACTAAACCATTGATTGAATGTTACACCAAAGTCCGCAAGGTCATCTTTAATATCATCTAAAATGGCATGAAGCGCTGCTTGGTGGAATACGCGGTAGCCTTCACCTAACAATTGTTGTGAGTTGGCAATAAGGCCATCAATATGCTTTTCTTTATCACCAGATAACACAACTTTGTTGCCTTCGCTATCTAGCTCTTCAGCATATTGCACATCTTCTGGTACATCTTTATAAACATTCGCAACTTCACGAACGTAAGCATCGCCATCTTTATCAATAATGCTTTGTGCGATTTCTTTAACGTAATCGCCTTGATATGCATTTTTAGGGAATACAAGGTTTTGCCCAAGTAATTCCAAATAACGTAAATAAGTAGAAGTCGCCAAAATGTCCATTTGACGGCCAGCATCATTCACGTAGTACTCACGGTCAACTTTAGCACCCGTTGCTTCAAGTAAATTAGCAACAGTCATACCATATGCCGCACCACGTCCATGACCTACATGTAGACTAGACGTTGGGTTTGCAGAAACAAATTCAACTTGGATCTTTTTCGCTGCATTTGCTTGGCTACGACCAAAAATTTCTTTTTGTGCCTGAATTTGGTCAAGAATAGCAAAGCGCTGGTCTGCATTTAAAAAGAAGTTAATAAATCCGGGACCTGCGATTTCAGCTTTACTGATGTCGGCCACTTCTGGTAGCGCAGCTAGAACTTTCTCAGCTAAATCGCGTGGTTTCATACCAGCAGCTTTCGAACCGATCATGGCAATATTAGAAGCAAAGTCGCCATGGCTTCGGTCTTTGGTGCGTGTTAAGTTGCTTGTGTTTTTCCAGTCGGAAGGAAGCACCCCTTCTTGTTGAAGAGTTTGCACTGCATGGTCGAGAGCTGCTTGTATTGCCGTATTCATATCAATCGAAAATAGATGTCGCAGAAAAACGTTAAATATAGCAAATTTCCGATGACTTAGGGGAGGGGATTTAATATTCCACTAATTCTTTCTGCAAATTACTGATGATTATTTTTTAAATGAATGTTGGCTGGTGAATAACCTTATTATTCTGAAAATTAAGAATTACAAACCTTTTGGGTAGTTTTGATTTATAAAATCCGTGTTAAATTTAAGATTATTTCCTGTGGAAATACCTCTCACTAATAAATCATATAATTATGGCTTTCAAAATGGAGGAAATAAAAGAAATTTTTAAAAAAATGAAAATAATAAACTATTGATTTTTATTGTTTATTTTTGAACATGTTTTAACTAAATAGTGTTTAATTTTGACATCACGGTTTAAAATATCTATTTTGAACGAATTAGGCTTAAGCTTATACGCACAAAGAGTTTTAGAGACCATACAAAACGTGTTTTTCTCTACTCTAAGCTGGAAAATGAGATAGGCAATGATATCAGGACACCCAAGTAAACATCCCCTTTATATTCCATATGCAGGTTTTACACTTTTAGAGTTACCCCTTTTAAATAAAGGTTCGGCTTTCACTGAAGAAGAAAGAAGTAACTTTAACTTACACGGTTTACTCCCCCATATTATTGAGACTATTGAAGAGCAGAGCCAGCGCTCTTATCAGCAGTATTGCGCTTTTACTGACGATATTAACCGTCATATTTATCTGCGTAATATCCAAGATACCAATGAAACCTTGTTCTATCATTTAATCGAAAATCATCTTGAAGAAATGATGCCGATTATTTATACCCCAACCGTGGGTGAGGCATGTCAACGCTTCTCTGATATCTATCGTCGTCATCGTGGTGTTTTTATTTCATATCCAGATCGTGATGTGATTGATGATATTTTGCAAAACGTAAATAAAAATAATGTAAAAGTGATCGTGATTACTGATGGTGAACGTATCTTAGGTCTTGGTGACCAAGGCATTGGTGGTATGGGTATTCCTATTGGGAAACTTTCACTCTACACCGCTTGTGGTGGAATTAGCCCAGCGTATACATTGCCAATCACAATTGATGTAGGGACGAATAATCCACAATTGTTAAATGACCCAATCTATATGGGTTGGCGTCAGCCACGTATTAGTGGTGATGAATATTACGCATTTGTCGATATGGTGATTGAAGCTGTAAAGCGTCGTTGGCCAAAAGCATTAATTCAGTTTGAAGATTTCGCACAAAAAAATGCGATGCCACTTTTAGAAAAATATCGCGATAAAATTTGTTGTTTTAATGACGATATTCAAGGAACAGCGGCGGTATCTGTAGGTAGTTTGATTGCTGCGAGCCGTGCAGCGGGCAAACAATTAAAAGATCAAACAATTGCTTTCTTAGGTGCAGGCTCAGCAGGTTGTGGCATTGCAGAGCAAATTGTTGCGCAAATGGTTGCTGAAGGTTTGACGGACGCTGAAGCACGTGCACGCGTTTACATGGTGGATCGCTTTGGTTTGATTACCGAAAATCAGCCAAACCTATTAGATTTCCAACGTAAGTTAGCGCAAAAAGCTGAGGTGGTTGATCAGTGGGGCAATATCGAAGAAGTGATTTCACTACTTGATGTTGTTAAAAACGCTAAGCCTACAGTGTTAATTGGGGTTTCTGGTCAACCGGGTCTGTTTACAGAAGAGATTATCAAGACCATGGCGGCGAATTGTGAGCGCCCAATTGTCATGCCATTGTCTAATCCAACTTCTCGTGTTGAAGCAGTACCGGCTGATATTGTGGAGTGGACTGAAGGTAGAGCATTAATTGCAACAGGTAGCCCGTTTGCTCCTGTTAATCATCACGGCAAACTTTATAATATTTCTCAGTGTAATAACTCGTACATTTTCCCAGGCATTGGTTTGGGTGTGGTGGCATCAGGTGCTAAACGTGTTACTGAAAATATGTTAATGGCTTCAAGTAGTGCTTTAGCGAATTGCTCACCATTACTGAAAGATCCACAAGCTGATCTATTACCACCTTTAGGTGAAATTCAGCAAGTTTCTAAAGTGATTGCATTTGAAGTTGCGAAAGCTGCCATGGCAGATGGAGTGGCCGTAACCATTAGCGATGATTTGCTTAAGCAGAAGATTGATCAATCATTCTGGAAACCTGAATATCGCAAATATAAGCGTATTCCTTTCTAAGAATGAGAATGTAAAAAGAGGAGCTTAAGCTCCTCTTTTTTTATTTTATCCTTCTAAAATTTCTTCGAGTAATTCTTCGCTAGGTGCAAAATAGTAAGCACCATCAAGCGGGGTCACGAAATGCAATAAGCGATCGTGAATACCATCTCCACTTGTACCGAACATACGTTTTAACATGGCATCAATAATGTTCAGGTCCTTGGTGTAGGCAATAAAAAATAAACCTTGATCGCCTCTGCCGTCGCCATAAGGGAGACTATGACGCAAGATTTCCATTTCTTCGCCTTCATCGTCTTCAACAACAGTACGGGCGACATGGGCGTTTTCCGGTTTAACGTCATCATCTAATTCAATAGATTCAAGCTTGGTACGGCCCATGACATTTTCTTGAGCATCGACTTTAAGTTTTTTCCATTTTTCTAAGTCGTGTGCATAGCGCTGTGCGAAAATGAAACTACCATCAGCAAATACACCAGCCTCTTCGGGTAGAAGAGCTGTTTCTGCGCGGTCATCTGGAAATTGAGGATTTTCTGTACCGTCTATAAAGCCTGTAATATCTCGGCCATCGAAATAACGGAAGCAAACACGCTCATCAAGAACTTCCACTTTATCCTTAATACCTTCAAAAAATGCTTGGCTTAATGCAAAACAAATATCAGAACGCATGCTGGCAATATGAATAAGCACATCAGCTGGTACAACTGGCATGTTAAATGCGCCATTTTCTGGTTCAAGTTGTTTAAAGCCAGCAGGAGATTGACTGTAAAGTTGCTTCCAAAGTTCTGGACCAAAAGCGACTGCTGTTTTAATTTGCGCGTCTGAATGCTGAGTAATGAGACGGTCGCGTGTTTCAAACAACGCTTCAATTTGTTCTTTTAATTCATCAATTGATAAGTCTTTTAAACGAAGAACAATAAAACGGGCATGATCTGATGGCAACGGCAAAATGACAGATTGAGCAGTCATTGGAAGGTATCTCCTCAATTATAATTTAGTATGAGCTGTAATTATTGTGCCTGATGCGAAGAGCGGTTAGTAGTCTATTTCTTGATTTTATTGTTTGAATTCTCATCAATATCGTTTTATAAAACAGTATAATTCCACTTTTATTGTCTATTTTTACTATGTCTTTGCAAGTTTGGTTTGCCTATATGTTGGCCTGTTGGGTCATTAGTATCTCTCCGGGTGCTGGAGCTATTGCTTCAATGTCGAGTGGTCTAAATTATGGCTTTAGACATGGTTACTGGAATGTGATTGGGATGCAAATTGCTTTGCTGCTTCAAATTATGGTGGTGGCAGCAGGTGTTGGGGTCTTATTTGCAACGACTCCTTTAGCTTTTCAGTTTATTAAATGGTTCGGTGTGGCGTATTTGTTATATCTTGCTTATTCGCAGTGGACAGCACCTGTGAAAGATATAGAAATTCAACAAGAAAAAAGAGATAAGTCTGCTTCGGCTTTGCTATTAAATGGTTTTGTGATCAATATTAGTAATCCTAAAGCGATCGTGTTTCTATTGGCTGTGTTGCCGCAGTTTTTGGATTTGAGTAAGCCTCAATGGATACAGTATCTAATTATGGCAGCCACTATGATTACGATTGATTTGATAGTAATGGCAGGATACACGGGATTGGCGTCAAAGGTTTTAAGATTGCTTCGATCCCCTAGACAGCAAAAATATTTAAATCGGGGCTTTGCTGTGATGTTTAGTTGTGCGGCTTTATTATTAAGCACAGTTCATCAGGCGTCCTAATCTAGGCCGCCTGTGTCTGATTTTTTATTTTTTGAGTTATAAAAATAACAGCAAAACTCAAAGCCATACATAAAACAATACTAAGGCCTGTAGAGATATTGAGTGCTGCACTTGACCATAAACCGACACTAACGCCGAGCTGGGCTAACACGAATGCCCAAATCACCATTTGCTTTGGCGAATTTGCCAATAGGCGAGCGCTTAAAGCGGGGATCACGAGTAATGCACCCATTAGCAAAGAACCTACAGCACGCAAAGCTAAGACTGTAAATAAAGCCAATAACAGCATAAAAATAAGGCGTTGCCAGTTTGCATTCACCCCTTCACTAATTGCGATATCTGGATCAATTGCAAACTGTATTTGCGGCTGCCAAAAACGGTAAAGAATCACGAGTGATATCGCAATAATTAAAGTGAAAACGGGTAAGTCGGGCCAATCAATGCTGAGCAAGTCGCCAAATAAATAACTTAAAAGCTCTGGTCTTAAACTTGGAACATGTTGAATAAATAGTAAGCCGCTACACAGTAAGGACGCTGAACATAAGGCTAGTAGAGCATCATTGGGTAAGCGATTGTCATGTAAAGCCCATAAAACGCCTACCAGTAAAACCGCCGTACCTGCAACGCCAAGCCATAATGGAAGACTTAAGGCTCCAGCAATAGCAACCCCAAGTAGTGTACCGTGCGCCATCGTATCAGCAAAAAAAGACATACGTCTCCAAAGCATCAGACAACCCAGAGGCGCGGTCAAAAATACCAGCAGGGTTCCCATAATCCATGCGGGCAACAATAATTGTAACCATTCCATCATGGCTTAAGCTTCCGGTTCTGGGTGAATGTGAGGACGGTCATTATGAGGGCACGGGTGTGCAGCATCCCCGTGAGCACAATGGTCATGATGATGTTGATAGAAGACCCTTTGAGTTCCAAAGATTGCCTGATATTCAGGGTGTTGTTGGATATTCTCGGGTAGCCCGCTACAGCAAATATGTTTATTTAAACACACTACACGGTGTGTTCCTTGCATAACCCATTGTAAGTCATGAGAAACAATTAAGATCGCACACCCATATCGTTCTGGCAGACTGCGGACATAATCATAAAGTTCCGCTTCTGACTGAATGTCTAGACCTTGCATGGGTTCATCAAGAACTAAAATATCTGGTTGGCGAAGTAGAGCGCGAGCCAGTAGTACTCGTTGGCGCTCTCCACCAGAAAGTTGTTGTACTTTTGATTGTTGTAACTTTGAAATACCTGTGTCTTGAATAATCTCCTGACGCAGGGCAGGGCTGCATTTTTCTAGGTCTAGTAGGTCTTGAACACGCAAAGGTAAGCTGTGTGACGGGTTAAACTTTTGTGGCACATAAGCCATTTTAAGTTTTTTATGATTAATAACACGCCCGCTACTCGGCTGGAGAATGCCGAGTAGAACTTTAATTAGTGTTGATTTACCTGCACCATTAGGACCAATTAAGGACACGATTTCATTCTGATGCAGGGAAAAATCAACTTTTTTTAATATATCCCGATCATCACGATGAATAGAAACCTGCTCAAGCTGAATTAATACAGGATTTAAGGAGTTGTGCGGCACTGTTGGCATTTCCCCGAAATTTCAATAATGCTGTGTTGAGCCATAAAGTCATCTGAAGCTGCAAGCTGGTCAAGCTGGTGTGTAAGACCTTGGGAAGAGGCCTCTTTAACCATATGACATTCGGTACAAATTAAGAATGCTGCTTGGTGGCCTTCACGCGGGTGGCAGCAAGGAATATAAGCATTAATAGAAGTTAGGCGGTGAATGAGCCCTTTTTCTAATAAGAAATCTAAAGTTCTATATACAGTTGGAGGCGCAGCAGGGCGATCAGTTTGACTTTTTATACGTGCCAATAAGTCATAGGCGCCCATTGGGCCTGACGCATTTAAAATGAGTTCCAGAACTTCTTTGCGCAAAGGTGTAAGACGTGCACCAGTCGCAGAACATAAACTTTCTGCTTCAGCTAAACGGCTTGCGACATTGTGGTGATCATGCACACCATGCAAAGAATCATGATGTTCATGCGAGCAGGAACTCATAAGGATAACCTCGAATTTTTAACGGAATATTAGCATGAAGCGATGCTTCATTCGATTAATCTTAGGTATTTTTGTAACTTTGTTATATTATAACATGCTTCGAGCTAATTTAAATTGATGGTCTGTCATGTTCCGTTTTTTTGTTTTCAGTATGTTCTCTCTTTTGAGTACGTTAGGGTGGAGTCAGGGTTTGGTGGTTTCTACGCACCCGATTTATCTGATTGCAAAAGAAGTCACTCAGGGGGTTGAAGAACCACAACTCTTATTAAAGGGGCAAACTGGACATGATGTACAATTAACTCCAGCACACCGTAAAGCAATTAATGATGCTTCTTTGGTGATTTGGTTGGGTAAAGCGCATGAAGCGCCTTTAAATAAGTTGTTGGGTAATAATAAAAAGGCAATTGCACTATTAGATAGTGGCATCGTTTCTGTTTTGCCTCAGCGCAGTACACGTGGTGCAGCTTTACCTAATACAGTAGATACTCATGTATGGTTAGAGCCAAACAATGCAGTTCGAATTGGTTTCTTTATTGCTGCTTTACGCTCTCAGCAACATCCTGAAAATAAGGCAAAGTACTGGAATAATGCCAATATCTTTGCTCGTAAAATGTTACAGGCGGCACAAGCTTATGATAGCTCAAGTAATGGTAAGCCATATTGGGCATATCATGACGCGTATCAATATTTAGAGCGTTCATTAAACTTAAAATTCGCTGGTGCTTTAACAGATGATCCTCATGTAGCGCCAACAGCAGCTCAAATTAAATATCTTAATGATAGCCGACCAAAAAATCAGATGTGTTTGTTGGCAGAAAGTTTTACCACTAAGAATCAATATCAAAAATTAGGTAACATTACTTTTCAGCCAGTAGACGAGAGCATGAATAATGAGGATGATTTCGTCACTGCATGGAAGAAACTGGCAATAAAAACTGATAAATGTGTATTAAGTACGCAAAAGTAACATAAAAAATAAACAAAGGCTGACTGTAGCGTCAGCACCACCTGTCATGAAAAACCCCGACTAAAGTCGGGAAAAGATTGCATGTTCAGGGGTGTAACTCTATAATGCCTGCGATTAAAAGCGATCATCAGCTAAACTTGTCAAGCATTTATGCTGTGAGTGGATAAAAATGAGCCAAACTAGTCGCTTGATTGACCGACGATTAGCAAAAGCTTTGGTCTTCTTACAAGCATGTATGATCCCTGTTTCCGCTCTTGTAGCGTGGAGCATAAAAGACATGACAGCAGCATTAAGTGCGGCACTTGGTGCATTGGTCTGCTGGCTTGCGACGAGTTATTTTTCGTGGCAATCCTTCAGAACAGCAGGTGCACGAGCATCAAAACAAGTGCTGTCTAACATGTATAGGGGCATGTTAGGCAAATTTGCAATCATGATCGTTGGATTTATTTTGATTTTGAGCAATGTTAAACCTTTATCACCGTTAGCATTGCTGTTTGGTTTTATTCTCGTTCAGGCAATGTCGTGGGTCGCTCCGTTCTGGGTGTCACGTCTACAAAAACGGGTGTAGAAACAAGAAGAATTGAAGATTTTTTGGAGGGTAGCGAGATATCGACAGTGCGCCGATGTTCGTTTCCCTTCTTTTTAGTAATTGACATTGACCAGGTGTGATTTATGGCTGCTGAAGAACATGCCCTCACTTCGACAGAGTATATCAAGCATCACTTGACCAATATGACCTATGGCAAAATGCCAGACGGTACATGGAAATTGGCTGAGACTGCTGAAGAAGCTCATTCGATGGGGTTCACTGCAATTCACTTGGATTCAATGGGTTGGTCAATTGGCCTTGGTGTTATTTTCTGTTTGTTATTCTGGATCGTTGCGAAAGCTGCTAATGCAGGTGTTCCAACTAAATTCCAGTCTGCAATTGAAATGATCATTGAGTTTGTTGACTCAAGTGTCCGTGATACTTTTCATGGCAAATCACGTTTAATCGCTCCGCTTGCACTCACTATTTTCGTGTGGATTTTCCTCATGAACTTAATGGACTTGATCCCAGTTGACTGGATTCCTCAAGTTGCAGCGTTTGTAGGTGCAAACGTATTTGGTATGGACCCTCACCACGTTTACTTCAAGATCGTTCCATCTACAGATCCAAACATTACTTTAGGTATGTCTTTATCTGTATTTGTACTTATCTTGTTCTACAGCATCCGCGAAAAGGGTGTTGGTGGTTTCGTTGGCGAGTTGGCACTTAACCCATTTAACCCAAGTAACCCAGTTGCAAAAGCGTTGCTTATTCCAGTGAACTTGATTTTGGAATTGGTAACATTCCTTGCTCGTCCGATTTCATTAGCTCTCCGACTATTCGGTAACATGTATGCCGGTGAGTTGATCTTTATCCTAATTGCTTTATTGCCGTTCTGGATTCAATGGGCGTTGTCTGTGCCTTGGGCGATCTTCCACATTCTTGTAATCACGTTGCAGGCATTCATCTTTATGATGCTTACCATCGTTTACTTGAGCATGGCAAGCGAAAAACATTAATGGTATTGCCTAACTATCAAATGATGGTTGGGCTGAATTTTTTTAATTTAATTTGGTAATAACCTAACCTCTGAGGAATTTTTCATGGAACTCACTTTAGGTCTAGTTGCAATTGCATCTGCTATCTTGATCGCTTTCGGTGCTTTGGGTACTGCGATTGGTTTTGGTCTTTTGGGTGGTCGCTTTTTAGAAGCTGTTGCTCGTCAACCAGAATTGGCTCCACAACTTCAAACTCGTATGTTCTTAATCGCGGGTCTTCTTGATGCTGTGCCTATGATCGGTGTTGGTATTGGCTTGTTCTTCATCTTCGCTAATCCATTTGTAGGTTAATCATCTTAATTCCTAAATCCACTATTTGAGGAATTGCAATGAATATCAACCTCACATTGATTGGTCAAGCGATTGCGTTTGCATTCTTTGTTGCATTCTGCATGAAGTTTGTTTGGCCACCACTAATCAATGCGATTAGTGAGCGTCAGCGTAAAATTGCTGATGGCTTAAATGCAGCAGAAAAAGCGAAAGCTGACCTTGCCGATGCACAAGCGCAAGTTAAGCAAGAGCTTGATGCAGCTAAAGCACAAGCGGCTCAATTGATCGAACAAGCGAACCGTCGTGCAGCGCAATTGATCGAAGAAGCTCGTACTCAAGCTGCGGCTGAAGGTGAGCGTATTCGTCAACAGGCTAAAGAAGCTGTTGATCAAGAAATCAATTCTGCTCGCGAAGAATTACGTCAACAAGTAGCTGCTTTGGCAGTAACTGGTGCAGAAAAAATCCTGAACCAGCAAGTTGACGCAGAAGCTCATAACGCCATGCTGTCTCAGCTGGCTGCTAAACTTTAAGCGAGGCGAATTATGGCTGAACTCTTGACGTTGGCACGTCCGTATGCCAAAGCAGCATTTGCTTATGCTTCTGAGCAAGGTGCAACAGACAATTGGTCGAATGCGTTACAAGTGCTCAGTGCTGCGGTGCAAGACGAAGCATTTTCCGCTTATTTAAATCGCCCTGAACTTACTCCTGCGGAGCAAGTGAAGCTTTTTGCTAAAGTTTTAGGTGAAGATCAATCTCAAGCAGTGTCTAACTTTTTGACACTTCTTGCAGATAACGATCGTTTAATGTTGTTACCTGAAATTGAAGCAGAATATGAACAGCTTAAATCACAGAATAACAACAATGTGGATGTCGTGATTGAATCGGCTTTCCCATTAACTGCTGAACAAGAGCAACTGTTGAAATCTGCTTTAGAAAAGCGTTTTAACAGTACTGTAACTGTTTCAGTTGAAGTTAAACCTGAGCTTATTGCAGGTGTTGTAATTCGTGCAGGCGATCAAGTGATAGATGATTCTGCGCTTAACAAGCTTGAAAAAATGCGTACTCGTCTTCTTGCATAATGCAAATGATGAAGACTGAACTAATAAAAGATTGAGGAATAGCGCAATGCAACAACTGAATCCATCCGAGATCAGTGCGCTCATTAAACAGCGTATCGGAGATCTGGACACCAGCGCGACCGCTAAAAACGAAGGTACCATTGTTATGGTATCCGACGGTATCGTGCGCATTCACGGTCTTGCTGATGCAATGTACGGTGAAATGATCGAATTCGACGGCGGCTTATTTGGTATGGCACTGAACCTAGAACAGGATTCAGTGGGTGCCGTTGTTTTAGGTAACTACCTAAGCCTTCAAGAAGGTCAAAAAGCTCGTTGTACAGGTCGTGTATTAGAAGTTCCAGTTGGTCCTGAACTTCTTGGCCGTGTTGTCGACGCTTTGGGTAACCCAATTGATGGTAAAGGCCCAATTGATGCGAAATTAACTGATGCTGTTGAAAAAGTAGCACCAGGCGTAATTTGGCGTCAGTCTGTAGATGAGCCTGTTCAAACTGGTTATAAATCAGTTGATACAATGATTCCTGTTGGCCGTGGCCAACGTGAGTTGATCATCGGTGACCGTCAAACTGGTAAAACAGCGATGGCGATCGATGCGATTATCGCTCAGAAAAACTCTGGCATTAAGTGTGTATACGTTGCGATTGGTCAAAAACAATCAACAATTGCAAACGTTGTACGTAAGCTAGAAGAAACTGGCGCTATGGCGTATACAACTGTTGTCGCTGCTGCGGCTGCTGATCCTGCTGCAATGCAGTATTTAGCTCCGTACTCTGGCTGTACAATGGGTGAATACTTCCGTGACCGCGGTGAAGACGCTCTTATTATTTATGATGATTTGTCTAAGCAAGCTGTTGCTTACCGTCAAATTTCATTACTTTTACGTCGTCCACCAGGTCGTGAAGCGTATCCGGGTGACGTATTCTATCTTCACTCACGTCTTCTTGAACGTGCTTCTCGTGTATCTGCTGATTACGTTGAGAAATTCACTAATGGCGCAGTAACTGGTCAAACTGGTTCTTTAACTGCATTGCCAATTATTGAAACTCAAGCAGGTGACGTATCTGCATTCGTACCAACGAACGTAATTTCGATTACTGACGGTCAGATCTTCTTAGAAACATCATTATTCAACGCAGGTATTCGTCCTGCTGTGAACGCGGGTATCTCTGTATCTCGTGTTGGTGGTTCTGCTCAAACTAAGATCATCAAAAAATTGTCTGGTGGTATCCGTACCGCTTTAGCACAATACCGTGAATTGGCTGCGTTTGCTCAGTTCGCTTCTGACCTTGACGAAGCAACTCGTAAGCAACTTGAACATGGTCAACGTGTAACTGAGTTAATGAAGCAAAAACAATATGCTCCTTACTCAATTGCTGACCAAGCTGTTTCTGTTTATGCATCTAACGAAGGCTACATGGCTGACGTAGAAGTTAAGAAAATCGTAGACTTTGATGCTGCGTTAATTTCTTACTTCCGCTCAGAATATGCTCCGTTGATGAAACAAATCGATGAAACTGGTGACTACAACAAAGACATCGAAGCAGCAATCAAAGCAGGTATTGAAAGCTTTAAAGCGACTCAAACTTACTAAGTTCAGTTTTAGTTAAGTTTGGTTCACGGATCAACCTTCGGAAGCTCGAAAGAGCTTTCGAATACTAGGTTAAGCGTATGGCAAATTTAAAAGAAATTCGCGCCAAAGTAGCTAGTATCAAGAGCACGCAAAAGATTACTCGCGCGATGCAAATGGTAGCTGCTTCTAAAATGCGTCGTGCGCAAGAGCGCATGGCTCAGGGCCGTCCGTATGCCGATAATATGCGCCGTGTAATTGCTCACTTGGTACAAGCAAACCCTGAATACAAACACCGTTATATGGTTGATCGCCCGGTTAAGCGCGTTGGCTATATCGTAGTGTCTTCAGATCGTGGTTTGGCAGGTGGCTTGAACATTAACTTGTTCAAGAAAGTTGTGCAGCATGTCAAAGCACAACAACAGCAGTCAATTGAAGTTGAATTTGCTTTAATTGGTCAAAAAGCGGTTTCGTTTTTTAAGAATTACGGCGGTAAAGTGCTCGGTGCAACTACCCAACTTGGCGATGCGCCGAGTTTGGAACAGTTAACTGGCTCAGTCCAAGTTATGCTTGATGCATTTGATAAAGGCGAATTAGATCGTATCTATCTCGTATCAAATGGCTTCGTTAATGCAATGACTCAGCAGCCTAAAGTAGAACAACTTGTTCCTTTAGCACCAGCAGAAGAAGGCGATGATCTCAACCGTACTTATGGTTGGGACTATATCTACGAACCAGAAGCAGAAGAATTGTTAAATGGTTTGTTGGTTCGCTATATCGAGTCTATGGTTTATCAAGGTGTGATTGAAAACGTTGCATGTGAGCAGTCAGCTCGTATGGTCGCGATGAAAGCAGCGACAGACAACGCAGGACAATTGATTAAAGACCTACAACTCATTTACAACAAGCTGCGTCAAGCCGCGATTACTCAGGAAATTTCCGAGATCGTTGGCGGTGCCGCTGCCGTTTAACATTATTAAGTTTGAATTGAGGAGACAGCAATGAGTAGCGGTCGTATCATTCAGATCATCGGCGCGGTTATCGACGTCGAGTTTGAGCGCAATAGCGTTCCTAAGATCTATGACGCTCTCCAAGTTGACGGTACTGAAACTACATTAGAAGTTCAGCAACAGCTTGGCGATGGTGTTGTTCGTACCATCGCAATGGGTTCTACAGAAGGTCTTAAACGTGGCCTTAATGTAACTAGCACAAATGCACCGATTTCTGTTCCAGTAGGTCCAGCTACGCTTGGTCGTATCATGGACGTTTTGGGTCGTCCTATCGATGAAGCAGGTCCTGTAGCGACTGAAGAGCGTTTGCCGATTCACCGTCAAGCACCTTCTTATGCTGAACAAGCAGCTTCTACTGACCTTTTAGAAACTGGTATTAAAGTAATTGACTTACTTTGCCCGTTCGCAAAAGGTGGTAAAGTTGGTTTATTCGGTGGTGCTGGTGTTGGTAAAACCGTTAACATGATGGAGTTGATCAACAACATCGCTAAAGCTCACTCAGGTTTATCTGTGTTTGCTGGTGTTGGTGAGCGTACTCGTGAAGGTAACGACTTCTATCACGAAATGAAAGATTCTAACGTTCTTGACAAAGTAGCAATGGTCTACGGTCAGATGAACGAGCCACCAGGTAACCGTTTACGCGTAGCGTTAACTGGTTTGACTATGGCTGAATACTTCCGTGATCAAAAAGACGAAAATGGTAAAGGTCGTGACGTATTATTGTTCGTCGACAACATCTACCGTTATACACTTGCAGGTACTGAAGTATCAGCATTGTTAGGTCGTATGCCATCTGCGGTAGGTTACCAACCTACACTTGCAGAAGAAATGGGTGTTCTTCAAGAGCGTATTACATCTACTAAATCTGGTTCGATCACATCGATCCAAGCAGTATATGTACCTGCCGATGACTTAACAGATCCATCTCCTGCAACTACATTTGCTCACTTAGATGCAACAGTAGTATTGAGCCGTGACATCGCATCTTCTGGTATCTATCCAGCGATCGATCCACTTGACTCAACTTCACGTCAGTTAGACCCATTAGTTGTTGGTCAAGAGCACTATGAAATTGCGCGTGCAGTACAAAACGTATTGCAACGTTATAAAGAGCTTAAAGACATCATCGCAATCTTGGGTATGGATGAGTTAGCTGAAGAAGACAAATTGGTTGTTTACCGTGCGCGTAAAATCCAACGTTTCTTCTCTCAACCATTCCACGTAGCTGAAGTGTTTACTGGTGCTCCTGGTAAATTAGTACCGCTTAAAGAAACGATTCGTGGCTTTAAAGGTCTATTAGCTGGTGAATACGATCACATCCCAGAACAAGCGTTCTATATGGTTGGTGGTATTGACGAAGTGATTGCTAAAGCTGAGAAACTCTAATTTAAGGAGATCATCTCATGGCGACTATGCAATGTGATGTCGTAAGTGTTAAAGAGTCTATTTACTCTGGCGCAGTAACGATGTTAATCGCGAAAGGTGCTGGTGGTGAACTTGGTATTTTGCCAGGACATGCTCCACTAGTAACCTTGCTTCAACCGGGCCCAATTCGTGTTCAGTTGGAAAATGGTACAGAAGAAATCGTCTATGTATCTGGCGGTGTTTTAGAAGTTCAACCTCATGTTGTAACGGTTCTTGCAGATACTGCAATCCGTGCTGACAACTTGGATGAAGCTGCAATCTTAGAAGCACGTAAAAATGCTGAACAATTGCTTGCAAACCAAAAGAGTGATTTGGACTCAGCTGCTGCGTTGGCTGCCTTGGCAGAAACCGCTGCACAGCTTGAAACTATCCGTAAAATCAAAAATCGCGCACTCTAATTGCCGGTTTGAGATTGAAAAAGCCACCGTAAGGTGGCTTTTTTTATGAGTTAATTTTTAAGATTCAGTTTTTGAATCCGATTTTTCATCCCCAGCCATAATCATGGAAGCAAGTTTCACCATGTCCATTTGAATGGTATTAAGCTGTTTTTCGATTTGGTCAAAATCAATTTGATCTAATTCCCCATTCAGTAATGGCATGCTAAGAGCTTGTTGATTGGCACGTAATAAACTTTGGCGAATATTTTCAATTTCCTGACTTTTGATATCTAAAGTCAGAAGAGCTTGATTTAATCCTTGTAATTGCTGTTTTAAAGTTGTGACTGTAGTTTTTAATTCGTTCTTATTTTTATCTTGGATCGCTTGCTCAACATCCAGCTGAGTATCTTTAAGTTGTTCAACATAGTCACCAGCTTTAATCTGTAAATTAGCAGCGTCACGGACCATATAAAAAATATTACCGCTTTTAAGTTCAGTTTTATTAGGTGCAATATCGGACTCTTGTTGCTCAAGAGGTTGGTCAGATGATTGTTCAGTTATCTCAGTCTTTTCTTGATCATTAGCATGGTCTTGTGCTTGATCACACCCGAGTAAAAGCATGCCTGAGGCAAAAATTACAAAAGGAAGAAATGCACCCTGTAAAACTTTTTTCATAACTACAAACAACATCAAATAAAGCAAATAGGTACTATAGGCATAAAATATGAAGAAAGATTGTATTTTTGCAAACTAACAACATTTGCAAGGATAATAAAAAAGAGCGTATAAAACGCCCTTTTTCACGTTTAAAAATTTTATTTTGCTAATTCTGCTTCAACTGCTTTAACAATTTGTTCGTCGTCTGCTGTTATGTTTGGAGCAAAGCGAGCCACGACTTCACCATTCTTATTAATTAAGAACTTTTCGAAATTCCATAAAACTTCTGGAGCGGGATTGGTTGGAATACCTAAGCCTTCTAAACGCTCACGGAAAGGACCTTCACCAGTACGTTCTGGTTGAGCTGCTGTCAAAGCTTGGTAAAGTGGATGCTTGTCTTCGCCGACTACAGAAACCTTAGAAAATAAAGGAAAATGAACATCATAATTTAATGAACAAAATTGCTGAATTTCTTCATCAGAACCCGGTTCTTGCTCTTTAAAATTATTTGCAGGGAAACCTAAAATTTCAAGACCTTGATCTTTTTTTGCTTGATAAAGTTTTTCTAAGCCTTCGTATTGTGGAGTTAAACCACATTTAGAAGCAGTATTTACAATAAGTAGAACTTTACCTTTATATTGTTCAAGATCAACCGTTTCGCCTGAAATAGCTTTTACTGGAATGTGATATACAGATTGTGTCATGAGTCTTTCCTAAAAATTGTAATTGATATCAAGTAACGCATTTGTTTTAACTGCTATTGAGGGGTAGTGCAATAATATTCGTGTTCAAAAAAGAAAAAGTTTTTAAAGATAATCTGAATTCTAGTTATTTCTGATTTGGATAGGCGTTTGCCCAGTGTAACGTTTAAAAAACTCAATAAAACTTGAGCTATGTTGATAACCTAAATCGTATGCTAAACGCTTGATAGGTGTTCCTTGGCGAATCTGATGAATGGCATAAACAATTTTGGCCCGATTTCTCCATTCGGACAACGAAAGCTGAAGCTCTTGTTGACTCAAACGTAATAAGTGACGATCACTTACTGAAAAGTTCTGAAGCAACTGCTGTAAAGAGTGATTAAAAAGTAAAGGATCTGAAAGTTTTTCTAGAATAGGCAATAAAACAGGATGACGCGTTTGCGGTAAATAATGTGAATATGCAGGGGCTTGTTTAAGTTGATCGAATAAAACTTGTAAAAGATGTTCTAAGTATTCAGGTTGTTCGGTTTGTTTTTGCTGTTCTAAAATTTGGAGAACTAAGGTTCGAAAGAAAGGCTGAATACTAAAACATTTACATACGTTACCTAAAATAGAGCAGAGGCTAGGGTGTAACCGAATACAGATATAATGAATTTCATGGTCGATATGAGTAGATTGATGAACTGTTTGAGGAGGAATCCAAAGCCCATAGCTTGGAGGAGATAAGTAGATTTGTTCCTCTACTTGCATTTCCAAAATGCCATTCAAACTAAAATTAAAATCTCCCCAGAGAGATGCATGAGGACGAACAATATCTTCTTTTTGGTATAGAAATTCATGAACTTCTATACTGTTCAATAAAGAAAATGCTTGGTCCTCATTGTTCATCTATATGCTCTAACTCATATTTTAATTTTCACAAGTCGCTTTAGGATTATTTAAGCCTTTTGCTAAGGTGAATGTACTTAGTAATGCTAAGGCAACGAAGCTTAATACTCCATAAATTAAAGTATTTTCATTGAAATGATCAACTACATAGCCACCTAATAAAGAACCTGTTGCAATCATTACCTGAAACATACCAACAAAAAGAGGCATACCTTTTTCAACGGCATTTGGTGCATGTACAAACATCCAAATATTGGCAGAGGTAGGGAAAGCGCCAAATGCGAATCCCCATAAAGCTGTTAAGACAATAGCACCAAACTCATGGATAGCAAAAAGAGGGAATCCAAAAAATACGATTGCGAAGCATGTACCGACAAAAGCTAATGTATAACGGACATTTAGGTTGCCACTATATCCGGCAAAAGCATTTCCGAAAATACCTGCAATACCATAGAGCAATAATAATGAACTAATGGTTGTGCCATTGAAACCGGCAACATTTTTAAAGAAAGGGGCTAAATAGCTATAGGCACAGAAATGAGCAAGTCCAATCAGTAAGACAATTAACATACCACTACGTGCTTTGGGCGTACGTAAGAGTGCTGGTAAGTCTTTCAGGTGAATTGCCGAGTCCGGTACAAGTTTAGGTAAAAAGATTAATTGTAAGATTAAAACAATTAAGCCAATGCCTGCTGTAATTCCAAAAGCGCTGCGCCAACCATAAAATTCACTTAGCCATGTTCCAATAGGCACACCTAAAACTGTAGCAAAAGTTACACCTGCCATCACGACCGCAGTTGCTTTAGCAATAGGAAGATGTGAAGGAGCTAATTTTCCACTTAAAGCAATTGCTGTCGCCCAGAAACCACCAATTGAAATACCTAAAATTAAACGGCTCAACAATAAAACATGAAAGTTTTCAGCAAAGGCAGTAATGGTATTGGCAATCACCATAATGGCCGTCAGCAAGATAAGTACATAACGCCGATCAAGTTGTTTTACGGATACAGGCAATAGAGGTGCCGCAATTGCTGCCATAATGCCGGGTACAGTAATAATCAGGCCTGCTGTACCTACAGAAATATTTAAATCAGTTGCGACACTATTTAAAACACCAACAGGTAAAAATTCACTTGTTACTAATGCAAATGCAGCAATAGAAACGGCCAAAATAGCAAACCAGCTCCCTTGAGTGGAGGTCGTGGGTCGCGCTTTAGAAATAGAAGATTGGTCCATAGGAGATCCTTACTTGTCTAAATTTGGAGTAAAGAAAGGCAATTTATTAATTAACTAACGATCATTATGAAAATAAAATAGTTGATAAAAAATCGAACGTCAATTAATTTAATAACGATTGTTATAAAAATAGATGTGATCTTTATGACAAATAGGCATGAAACAGACCTTGTTGTTACTGAAGAAACGCTAAAAAAGAAGCGTGGGCGTCCTAAATGCTTTAATGAGCAAGAGGTTTTGCAAAAAGCAATGTTGCTCTTTTGGGAGCATGGCTATGAAGCAACATCTATTAGCGACTTAACGCAAGCTTTAGAAATTACAGCACCGAGCTTATATAGTACCTTTGGGGATAAGGCAGGGCTGTTTTATAAAAGTATTGATTACTATTTGGCTCATGAAGCATGTCCCATAGAAACCATTTTTTTAGAAGCAAAAACGGCAAAAATCGCTTTTGAGTTATATCTTTATGACAATGTAAAACGCTTAATTCAACCGAATAAGCCCGCAGGTTGTATGTTGGTGGTTGCTGCCATGAATTGTTCTGATGCCACTCAAGATGTGCAGCAAAATCTATTGGATAAACGCATAAAGACCAAAGAAAAATTATTAAAACGTCTTCAACAAGGTGTCGAGCAGGGTGATTTATCTGCCAATGCTCCTCTACAGGAAATGACAGATTTTTATGCTACAGTCATTCAAGGCCTTACTATTCAGGCCAGAGACGGCGCGAGTACTGAGCAATTGCATAAAGTTGTAGAGCATGCCATGAAAGCTTGGACATTATTTTAAAAAAGGGAGATGTCCTAAGTTCAATATCAATGTCGGAAATACGATATTTCAATTTATTAAGACATTCTCCAAAATAAAATCTCTTTTGTAGAGGGTGCATTGTTATGAGTCAGGTCATGAAATATCACAAATGGGCATTTATTTTTCCCATTTTGGCAGTACTGATTTGGTCTTTAAATATTGTAGTCACCCGCTATGTTTCGGATTATATCTCGCCGGTAAGTATTAGCTTCTATCGGTGGTTAATCGCTTTTATTATTTTGACTCCCTTTATGTTTTTGCCTGTTTGGAGACAAAGACAACTGGTAAAACCATATTTACCTAAGCTTGCTGTGCTAAGTGCATTTGGGATGGTACTTTATCAAGGTTTAGCTTATACGGCTGCCCATTATACCAGTGCAACCAATATGGGAATTGTGAATGCATTTATTCCTATCTTTACGATCTTTGTTTCGCTTGCCATTTTAAAAGATGTGCCTAACCGCTTTGCAGTTTTTGGCAGTATTTTGTCTTTTGCAGGCTTGCTATATGTCATGTCCCAAGGAAATATTAATAAGTTATTAAGTGGTGGCGGGCATCTTGGTGATGCGTTAATGATTATTGCCGTATTCTTCTATGCATTTTATGGGGTTTTCCTGAAAAAATGGCAGTTACCTCTACCAATTATGACAAGCTTATATGTTCAGATTGGATTTTCTGTAATATTTCATATTCCTTTAATTCTCTGGTTTGGACTTGATGCTTTAAATGTAGAAAATGCACCAAGCGCTATTTATGCGGGCGTATTTGCTTCGCTCATCGCGCCGTTAGTTTGGATGTTAGCTGTTCAACAGCTTGGTCCTAATAGAACAAGTATTTTTATGAACTTGGTTCCTGTTTTTACAGCAGTTATTGCAAGCGTCTGGTTATCTGAACAGTGGACCATTTATCATACGCTAGGTGGGATTGTTATCTTAATTGGTATTATCATGGCTCAAAAGAAGGTCAGTCCTAAAAAGAGTGAATTAATCCAAGAGCAAAACTAAAGTCGGGGAAAAAACTATGGCATATTTTGAAAAAAACTGATGAAAATATGCCATTTTTTTCTTAGTTAAAGTTTTTCTATATGATTTATAAATAGTTTATAAAAGTAGGTTGAAATATAAATATTAAAAAAGCCGAGCAAAAATATTAATATAATTTTAATTTATAAGCGAAAACTTGCAAATTCCCTACACTTTTCATGCTTTTTTTAGAGAAATAATATATTTCTCTCATTTGATCTCTTACTACATAATAGCGACCACTACGAAAGACGTGCTTTTTTGCAAATTATCTTTCGTTGCAGAGATATTCAAACCCTCTGGATGTGGTATATACCCATCCTTTTTTATGCTCAGTTATCCCTATATAACTGAGCTTTTTTTTGTCTGGATTAGGCGCGAATAATCTCTCCAGTAAGGGCATTAATAATTCTACTTGGTTGCTGACTTTGGCCTAAGTCACCATTGAGATAGTTTAATTGTGAACCAAAGTATTGGCAGGCATCTTGTAGTGAGTGAGCAGGTTCTTGCCCACTTGGGTTAGCACTCGTCGAGACAATAAATCCATGAAAAGCATTGCATAATGCTACACATAAAGGATGAGTGGTGACTCGAACAGCAACAAGCGGATGTTTACCTTTAATCCATGAAGGAATATGTTCACCAGCAGGTAATAGCCAAGTTGTCGCTCTTTCTGAAGGTTGATGATTCGTCCAACAATCAATAATTTCTTGCTGGGTTGTTTGAGGGAGCGAAGTGAGCAGGTGCTCAACTTGGCTAATATGGCCTGCTAATAGAATTACGCCTTTTTCAATAGGCCTTTGCTTGAGTTCAAGAATCTTTTGAAAAGCTTGCTCATTAAAAGGGTCGCAACCTAGCCCCCAAACTGCCTCAGTTGGATATGCCAAAACTTGACCTTGTTGTAAACATTCGGCTGCTTCGGTAACTGAGGTGGTAATCATGGTAATACTCTTCCTTTCAATCAGACAGAATTTTATTGTGCGCTCCAATACTAAGAACGACAACGTAAATACAACCCTGATTGTTGCATACATAAACCAAGTAGTTCTAGTTCCATCAGTGAAGAGGTGAGTTCTGCCACAGGTTGAGAGTGATGCAAAACAAGCTGGTCAATATCTTGTCCAACCCAGTCTAAAGACTGATAAAGGCCAATTAAATGCTCAGGAATTTCTGGGGCGCAAGAAACTATTTCTTCCTCAGTTGAGTTCTGTTGCTGACTTTGCCATTGGGTGGGTAACGCAAGGTCTTCAATAATCTGCTCAGGATGATCAACTAAAATTGCTCCTTCACGAATGAGTTGATGACAACCTTGATGAAATTCACTGTAAATATGACCAGGAATAGCAAATACGGTTTTACCTTGTTCGGCTGCTTTGTTCGCAGTAATGAGAGAACCACTCTTTAATGTAGCTTCTACCACTAACACGCCTAAACTTAAACCACTGACAATTCGGTTCCGACGGGGAAAATGCTGTTGTAATGGTGGGGTACCAGGTAAAAACTCAGTAATAATGGCGCCGTTTTGAGCCAAAATTTGTTCGGCAAGTTTTTTATTTTGAGCAGGGTAGGTACTATCTAAACCTGTTCCTGTCACTGCAATGGTACGTTGATGTGCGGCAGCTCCTTGATGAGCAGCTTCGTCAATTCCATATGCCAAGCCACTACTTACATAAAATCCTTTTTCACTTAAGTAGTAGGCAAAATCATAAGCAACCTGACGACCATGCGGGCTTGGTTTTCGACTACCGACAATCGCAATTTGTGGTTGCAATAAGGCTTGTGCCTGACCTTTTCCAAAAATGATAGGTGGATGATCTGTATAAGGTAGTAATTGAGTGGGATAGCCTGAGTCATCTGCCGTTAAAATAAAGTCGGTATGTTGATGAATCTGTTGAACCAGTTTTTCAAACTGAGCTTGACCTTGAGCGGTTTGAAATTCATCTACGCGTTTTAAATGATTGGCGTGTAAACCAAGATTAGACCACTGTGCTAATCCATTTGGCTGGACTGCTTTTTCACAGTGACCAAAATAATCAATAATTTTTTTAAAACTAACTAAAGAGTGCTGCACCAAATACCACACTTTAAGCGTGTGGTAATGGTGTGAAGAAAGTTGAGTAAGCATTTTAAAAGGTACATCCAGCGTTAATCATTAAAGCGAGGCGGCTGAATGCTTGAACCAACTTTAATTGGTAAATCGCTTTCTAATACGTAGGCATAACTCAACTGATCAAAGGTTCTAAAAACCATTAGGCTACCAATTTGCTGGCCAGGTAACTTTATTGATTCCTTAGTTTTAGGATCGCGAATAGTTTCGCCTTGCTGCGTAATATCAAAAACTTGGCCTACTTGAACACCTTGAGTTGTACCGCGGTCCAAAGTCACAACACTATTTTTGGCGGCAGTGCCAATTGATCCCATGACACGAATGATTTTGCCACCATCTGGCACTTGAGTAGCGTCCACTGGATAAAATAAAGTAGGCAATGTAGCCTCTTCTTCTGGCATAACCCGATCACCACGACGTACTTCAGAATCGTAGCTGTCAGTTAACTCAAGCGTGGTAATGTCTTTTTCCGAAGAGATAGCAATCCCCGAGGCAACTTGTTGTAGCTCAATACCTAGACTATGCTTTTTGCCTTTATTATCTGTGAAATAATAAGGTTCACCTTCACGGTAGACGGCATAACGTTGACCATCAATCAAACCTTGTCCACGTGCATAAATAGTTTGACCTTTTGCTGCAAGTACTCGTTGATCGGCAGTACCTACTACATAAGGAGTATGTTCAATTGCGTCAGCTGGCAGAATAGTGCTGTGTTCTAACCACTGCTTGATATGTTCAAGAGGAATAACAGGGATGTTATTGTTAATTGACTCTACACGAACTTGAGGTTGTAAATTTGTCATTTGGCCTGTGTAACGGCGAATAATGCCGACACAACCGTCTCCCTCATCTTTTCCAACTAATGGCCGGCCATCTAAACTACATAGCAAGAGTCGATCACCTGGATAAATCCAATGCGGATTTTTGACATGCTGATTATTTGCCCAAATTTCAGGCCAGCGCCAAGGTTTACTCAGAAAGTGACCGGAAATATCCCATAGCGTATCTCCCCGTTTTACTACGTAGACATGTGGTGCATTACTTTTAAGAGAGGGTGGATTATGGTTTGGACTAGCAGCATAAACCTCTGCTACCGTACCGAATGCAACCCCTGTAAAAAGTGCGAAAGCAAGTAAATGCTTTTTTATCCCCAAAGCATGAAATTGAACCATGCCGTCAAAAACCTTTTTCATTATGATAATTCCTAAAAATTATGCGTGCAGATGCGTTATAATAGGCGGCTAACACACAATTTTTCGATGAAGTATTTCCTTCATTTGGTTTTTTAATCAATGGCATAAGTGAGGACGTCAGTATGGCCTTATTACCTATTTTAAGTTTTCCTGATCCCCGTCTTCGTACCATTGCTAAGCCTGTTGAAGAAGTTACTGATGAAATTCGTCAACTTGCAGCAGATATGCTTGAAACCATGTATGCCGCACCGGGTATTGGTTTAGCAGCTTCACAGGTCGATCATCATATTCAGCTTATCGTCATAGATTTGTCTGAATCTAAAGATGACCCGATGGTTTTCATTAACCCCAAAATTACTCCACTGACAGAAGATACGCAGCAGTACGAAGAAGGCTGCCTATCGGTGCCACAAATATACGACAAAGTTGAGCGTCCGTCACGTGTGAAAATTGAGGCAATTAACCTTGAAGGTCAAGCATTTGAGATAGAAGCTGATGGACTTCTCGCTGTTTGTATCCAACATGAAATGGATCACTTAAATGGCAAATTATTTGTGGATTATTTGTCGCCACTTAAACGTCAGCGCGCACGAGAAAAAGTTGAAAAAGTTGTTCGTCAACGTGAGCGTGAAAAAGTTGCAGTAAAACGTTAAAAATTTCTATTCTTGAAATATGAATATAGTGTGGATGTGATTTTTGGTTTTTCGTAGTGGGTTACTGCTTGCATGTGCAGCAGTATTTTTACAGATTGCGGTGTTTCTACAGCCGCTATTACCGAAGCAATATCAAATTGCTCCGGTCTGTGAAACTATTACCCTTGCTTTGCTTAAACCTAAAGCACAGACGGAAATCATGTCACATACCATGCATTCACATCATGAACATCATATTGAACAAGTACAAACCTCTGGACAACATGATCATCATGATGCAAATCACCAGTGTCAGTATTGTACCGTCTATGCCAATTTGGTTTTACCACCTGAATTTGGTGTAAAAGAAGTTTTAGTCCGCATACAAGTCCGCTTAGTCGCCTATCAACAAGCATTTCGACATGTTTACTTTGCGCTACAGCGACTTTTTCTACTCCCGCAAGGGCGCGCACCGCCTCTATTTGCATAAATAAAAGCAATTTTTTGTTGGGGTCTTAACTGACTTCAATATCACTTTATTTATGTTTTAGAGCGTATAAAAATGCCACATTCTAAATTCTTATTACAACCGTTATGGGTTGCGATGCTTGCTGCCTCTCATTCGGGTCTAGTTTTTGCTGATTCAGAAAAAAATGATCTTGATACTAATACTCTTCATTCATTGGCACCCATCGTTGTTACCGCACAACAAGGCAACGATGCAAATGGTCCGATCGTACATGCAGATCCAAAGCAACCGATTCAGCCCGTACCTGCTACCGATGGAGCAGACTATCTGCAAAGTATTATGGGATTTAACTCGATACAAAGCGGTGGAACAAATGGTGATGTGACATTCCGAGGTATGTTTGGTTCACGCATCAAAATTTTGACTGATGGAACTGAGAACTTGGGTGCATGTCCAAACCGTATGGATGCTCCGACTTCTTATATCTCTCCAGAAAGTTATGATCGTATTTCTGTCATTAAAGGTCCACAAACGGTTCAATATGCCAATACAGGTTCGGCCGCTACGGTACTTTTTGAACGTCAACCTGAGAAACTCACCTCTGAAAAACCTTATCGTGGGCAAGCGAGTGTCTTACTAGGTTCATATGGGCGTATTGACCATAATGTTGAAGCAGCATTGGGTGATGAGAAAAAATATATTCGTTTAAATGCCAACCGTTCAGAATCCAATAGTTATCAAGATGGGGATGGCAATACCGTGCCCTCAGCATGGAAAAAGTGGAATGCAGATATAGCGCTTGGCTTTACTCCAGATGAAAACACGTGGGTCGAACTCACTGGTGGAAAATCTGATGGTGAATCGCTTTATGCTGGACGTTCAATGGACGGTTCTCAGTTTGCGCGCGAAAGCTTAGGTCTACGGTTCGAAAAGAAAAATATCACTAATGTCATTAAGAAAATTGAAGGGCAAGTGAACTACAGCTATAACGACCATATTATGGATAACTTTAGCTTACGTACACCTCCATTAGTTGAAATGAACCATGGTGGTATGACCATGCTGATGCCAAATCCAATGGCAATGCAAGTAACGCGTCGTACATTAAATTCACGTTTGGCCATGACTTCTGAATGGAATAAGTGGAGTTTGATTACAGGTGTAGATTCTCAATTTAATAAACATGGCGGTAGCATGTCATCGCCAACCATGCCTTCAATGAATATTCCATATCGCCAAGATATGCGTTTTCAATCATACGGTGCTTTTGGTGAACTCGGTTATCAATGGAACGATCTCAACAAACTGGTTACAGGAGTACGTTTAGATCGAGTCACAGTTGAAGATGAACGTGCCGATTCTCAAGCAAAAGGCTTCAATACTAAACTTGAAAAGACTTTACCAAGCGCATTTGTTCGTTGGGAAAACCAACATCCTGAGCATGACCTAAAAAGCTATATCGGTTTAGGTTATGTAGAGCGTATGCCCGATTATTGGGAGCTTTTCTCGCCTAAACATGGGAATGCTGGCTCAACCAATACCTTTAACGGTGTGAATCCTGAGAAAACATTACAGTTGGATATGGGCTTCCAGCAGCAACATGGTGCTTTAAATACATGGGCTTCTGCTTATGCAGGCTTAGTAGATGACTACATTTTAATGAGTTACCACCATCATCCAAGTATGGGAATGGGTGGACATGATATGAGTCATGATATTACTGCAGGCGCCAAAAACGTCGATGTAACCATCGCAGGAGCGGAAGCTGGTATTGGATATCAATTTACCGACCATATCCAGGCAGATTTGAGTGCGATGTATGCATGGGGTAAAAACACCACTGATGACAAACCACTACCACAAATTTCACCATTAGAAGGCCGCTTAAATATTCGCTATGTAGCTGACAAATATAACTTGGGTCTGTTGTGGCGAGCTGTTGCTGAGCAAAACCGTGTGAGCCTACATCAAGGTAATATCGTGGGTTATGACCTAAAACCAAGTAAAGGTTTTTCAACTCTTTCTTTAAATGGAAGCTACAACCTTCGTAAAGATATCGATGTCTCTGTTGGTATCGACAACGTATTAGATAAAACCTACACCGAACACTTAAACAAAGCGGGGAGTACGGGCTTTGGATTTGCGAGTGAAGAGCAGTTCAATAATATCGGAAGAAATTACTGGGTTCGTATGAGCATGAAGTTTTAATAAGCTTAGCGAAATAGATGAACTGAAACTATTAACTTAATGAGAGAAATGAAATGACTAATAAATTATCGCCTGAACAGTCTTGGTGGGGATGGAAGTTACTGATTGTAGCTTCTATCTTAAGCTTATTGTTTATGATTGTTTTTTACTTAGCAATTAACAACGAACCTGACTACATGCCAAGTCAAAAAAATAAGCAGATGATGGAGTCACATGAGCAAATGAATCAAGCTGAAATGCACATGCACAGTTCATCAGCTCAATAAGCTCTTTAAAATTTGAAAAAGGAAGTCTGGTTAACAGACTTCCTTTTTTTATTTTTAGGTTTTAAAAATTATTGATGCATACTTGCTAAGGTTTTTGCCTTACCTTGATTCTGATAAAACTTTAAACCAAATTTTGTATAGGGCGGATGGGGCATCGGACTTCGAAAAGGTGCAGCATAAATCCTTTGTAATTATTAATAGTACGCTTTTTACGATGATGCGATATGTGAGTCAGAACAACTTTCTTATATCAGAACAACAACTTAAGCGCGAATTGTCGAGCATGATATTGGCTTATTTAGGTCAAAAATAAATAATTAAAATAATTATTTATATAAAACAATGTGTTAAATTGATTGTTGATTTAAAAGTGAACGCTCAAGTCATAAATTTCTAATTTTCGCTTGCAAAGGGGATGGGATGGTCTATAATGCACATCCATCGGCGGTGATGCAGATAGAAACTTGTTGAAAAACAGTTACTTGTGATTAAGTTGGTTGCTTTAAGCGATGAATTTGATGAGAAGTTGGTTTTGAGATTAAGTTTTAAAAATATCGAAATTACCTGTTGACTTTTAAGAGATTAAGAGTAATATAGCCGACCTAGCTTGCTGGTGACGAACCAGGAAGAAGATCATTAAGAGAATTGAAGAACAACTTGTGTGGATTTTTACTGGTTGATTAATCGAAATAATTTTCATTGATTGATTGGTTTAAATTACTCGAAGTTTATTTGAGCGAAATTTAAGTCAGTAATTGATGAGCCAGAATTGGCACCTTGTCTTTAAATAAGGTGCAAAATGATTTTAACTGAAGAGTTTGATCATGGCTCAGATTGAACGCTGGCGGCAGGCTTAACACATGCAAGTCGAGCGGAGAGAGGTAGCTTGCTACTGATCTTAGCGGCGGACGGGTGAGTAATGCTTAGGAATCTGCCTATTAGTGGGGGACAACATTTCGAAAGGAATGCTAATACCGCATACGTCCTACGGGAGAAAGCAGGGGATCTTCGGACCTTGCGCTAATAGATGAGCCTAAGTCGGATTAGCTAGTTGGTGGGGTAAAGGCCTACCAAGGCGACGATCTGTAGCGGGTCTGAGAGGATGATCCGCCACACTGGGACTGAGACACGGCCCAGACTCCTACGGGAGGCAGCAGTGGGGAATATTGGACAATGGGCGCAAGCCTGATCCAGCCATGCCGCGTGTGTGAAGAAGGCCTTATGGTTGTAAAGCACTTTAAGCGAGGAGGAGGCTACTGAAGTTAATACCTTCAGATAGTGGACGTTACTCGCAGAATAAGCACCGGCTAACTCTGTGCCAGCAGCCGCGGTAATACAGAGGGTGCAAGCGTTAATCGGATTTACTGGGCGTAAAGCGCGCGTAGGCGGCTAATTAAGTCAAATGTGAAATCCCCGAGCTTAACTTGGGAATTGCATTCGATACTGGTTAGCTAGAGTGTGGGAGAGGATGGTAGAATTCCAGGTGTAGCGGTGAAATGCGTAGAGATCTGGAGGAATACCGATGGCGAAGGCAGCCATCTGGCCTAACACTGACGCTGAGGTGCGAAAGCATGGGGAGCAAACAGGATTAGATACCCTGGTAGTCCATGCCGTAAACGATGTCTACTAGCCGTTGGGGCCTTTGAGGCTTTAGTGGCGCAGCTAACGCGATAAGTAGACCGCCTGGGGAGTACGGTCGCAAGACTAAAACTCAAATGAATTGACGGGGGCCCGCACAAGCGGTGGAGCATGTGGTTTAATTCGATGCAACGCGAAGAACCTTACCTGGCCTTGACATAGTGAGAACTTTCCAGAGATGGATTGGTGCCTTCGGGAACTTACATACAGGTGCTGCATGGCTGTCGTCAGCTCGTGTCGTGAGATGTTGGGTTAAGTCCCGCAACGAGCGCAACCCTTTTCCTTATTTGCCAGCGAGTAATGTCGGGAACTTTAAGGATACTGCCAGTGACAAACTGGAGGAAGGCGGGGACGACGTCAAGTCATCATGGCCCTTACGGCCAGGGCTACACACGTGCTACAATGGTCGGTACAAAGGGTTGCTACCTAGCGATAGGATGCTAATCTCAAAAAGCCGATCGTAGTCCGGATTGGAGTCTGCAACTCGACTCCATGAAGTCGGAATCGCTAGTAATCGCGGATCAGAATGCCGCGGTGAATACGTTCCCGGGCCTTGTACACACCGCCCGTCACACCATGGGAGTTTGTTGCACCAGAAGTAGCTAGCCTAACTGCAAAGAGGGCGGTTACCACGGTGTGGCCGATGACTGGGGTGAAGTCGTAACAAGGTAGCCGTAGGGGAACCTGCGGCTGGATCACCTCCTTAACGAAAGATTGACGATTGGTAAGAATCCACAACAAGTTGTTCTTCATAGATGTATCTGAGGGTCTGTAGCTCAGTTGGTTAGAGCACACGCTTGATAAGCGTGGGGTCACAAGTTCAAGTCTTGTCAGACCCACCATGACTTTGACTGGTTAAAGTTATAGATAAAAAGATACATGACTGATGATGTAAGCTGGGGACTTAGCTTAGTTGGTAGAGCGCCTGCTTTGCACGCAGGAGGTCAGGAGTTCGACTCTCCTAGTCTCCACCAGAACTTAAGAGAAGTTCGGATTACAGAAATTAGTAAATAGAGATTATATGATCTTGGTTTATTAACTTCTGTGATTTAAGTATCACGGTATTAAGCATGACCTGACGAAGGCATGTTTATTCATTAACAGATTGGCAAAATTGAGTCTGAAATAAATTGTTCACTCAAGAGTTTAGATTAAGCAATTAATCTGAATGAATTGAGAACTAGCAAATTAACTGAATCAAGCGTTTTGGTATATGAATTTAGATTGAAGCTGTACAGTGTTTAAGTACACAGACAACAGATAGTAGCGATGAAGAATCGCACGGACAACACTCACTTGTAGGTGTTGACGACTGTTTGGGGTTGTATAGTCAAGTAATTAAGTGCATGTGGTGGATGCCTTGGCAGTCAGAGGCGATGAAAGACGTAATAGCCTGCGATAAGCTCCGGGGAGGCGGCAAATATCCTTTGATCCGGAGATTTCTGAATGGGGAAACCCACCTACTTTAAGGTAGGTATTGCAACATGAATACATAGTGTTGCAAGGCGAACGAGGGGAAGTGAAACATCTCAGTACCCTTAGGAAAAGAAATCAATTGAGATTCCCTCAGTAGCGGCGAGCGAACGGGGATCAGCCCATTAAGTTATGTGTGTTTTAGTGGAACGCTCTGGGAAGTGCGAACGTAGAGGGTGATATTCCCGTACACGAAAGGGCACACATAATGATGACGAGTAGGGCGAGGCACGTGAAACCTTGTCTGAATATGGGGGGACCATCCTCCAAGGCTAAATACTCCTGACTGACCGATAGTGAACCAGTACCGTGAGGGAAAGGCGAAAAGAACCCCTGTGAGGGGAGTGAAATAGATCCTGAAACCGCATGCATACAAGCAGTGGGAGCACCTTCGTGGTGTGACTGCGTACCTTTTGTATAATGGGTCAGCGACTTATATTCAGTAGCAAGGTTAACCGTATAGGGGAGCCGTAGGGAAACCGAGTCTTAATAGGGCGTTTAGTTGCTGGGTATAGACCCGAAACCAGGCGATCTATCCATGAGCAGGTTGAAGGTTGGGTAACACTAACTGGAGGACCGAACCCACTGTCGTTGAAAAGCCAGGGGATGACTTGTGGATAGGGGTGAAAGGCTAATCAAGCCTGGTGATAGCTGGTTCTCCCCGAAAGCTATTTAGGTAGCGCCTCGGACGAATACCATAGGGGGTAGAGCACTGTTTCGGCTAGGGGGTCATCCCGACTTACCAAACCGATGCAAACTCCGAATACCTATGAGTACTATCCGGGAGACAGACTGCGGGTGCTAACGTCCGTAGTCAAGAGGAAAACAATCCAGACCGCCAGCTAAGGCCCCAAAATCATAGTTAAGTGGGAAACGATGTGGGAAGGCATAGACAGCTAGGAGGTTGGCTTAGAAGCAGCCACCCTTTAAAGAAAGCGTAATAGCTCACTAGTCGAGTCGGCCTGCGCGGAAGATGTAACGGGGCTAAAACTATGTGCCGAAGCTGCGGATTTGACATTAGTCAAGTGGTAGGGGAGCGTTCTGTAAGCCGATGAAGGTGTATTGAGAAGTATGCTGGAGGTATCAGAAGTGCGAATGCTGACGTGAGTAACGACAAAACGGGTGAAAAACCCGTTCGCCGAAAGACCAAGGGTTCCAGTCCAACGTTAATCGGGGCTGGGTGAGTCGACCCCTAAGGCGAGGCCGAAAGGCGTAGTCGATGGGAAATTGGTTAATATTCCAATACTTCTGTGTAATGCGATGAGAGGACGGAGAAGGTTAAGTCAGCCTGGCGTTGGTTGTCCAGGTGGAAGGATGTAGGTATGTATCTTAGGCAAATCCGGGGTACTCTATACTGAGATCCGATAGCAAGCTGTACTTGTACAGCGAAGTGGCTGATACCATGCTTCCAGGAAAAGTCTCTAAGCTTCAGTTACACAGGAATCGTACCCGAAACCGACACAGGTGGTCAGGTCGAGTAGACCAAGGCGCTTGAGAGAACTCTGCTGAAGGAACTAGGCAAAATGGTACCGTAACTTCGGGAGAAGGTACGCTGTTGTTGGTGATGGAACTTGCTTCCTGAGCTGACGACAGCCGCAGAAACCAGGCCGCTGCAACTGTTTATTAAAAACATAGCACTCTGCAAACACGAAAGTGGACGTATAGGGTGTGATGCCTGCCCGGTGCTGGAAGGTTAATTGATGGGGTTAGCGTAAGCGAAGCTCTTGATCGAAGCCCCAGTAAACGGCGGCCGTAACTATAACGGTCCTAAGGTAGCGAAATTCCTTGTCGGGTAAGTTCCGACCTGCACGAATGGCATAATGATGGCGGCGCTGTCTCCAGCAGAGGCTCAGTGAAATCGAAATCGCTGTGAAGATGCAGTGTACCCGCGGCTAGACGGAAAGACCCCGTGAACCTTTACTGCAGCTTGACACTGAACTTTGACCTTACTTGTGTAGGATAGGTGGGAGGCTTTGAAGTTGGAACGCTAGTTCCAATGGAGCCGTCCTTGAAATACCACCCTGGTAATGTTGAGGTTCTAACTCTGTCCCGTTATCCGGGACGAGGACCGTGTCTGGTGGGTAGTTTGACTGGGGCGGTCTCCTCCTAAAGAGTAACGGAGGAGTACGAAGGTGCGCTCAGCGTGGTCGGAAATCACGCGTAGAGTATAAAGGCAAAAGCGCGCTTAACTGCGAGACCCACAAGTCGAGCAGGTACGAAAGTAGGTCTTAGTGATCCGGTGGTTCTGTATGGAAGGGCCATCGCTCAACGGATAAAAGGTACTCTGGGGATAACAGGCTGATACCGCCCAAGAGTTCATATCGACGGCGGTGTTTGGCACCTCGATGTCGGCTCATCTCATCCTGGGGCTGAAGCAGGTCCCAAGGGTATGGCTGTTCGCCATTTAAAGAGGTACGCGAGCTGGGTTTAGAACGTCGTGAGACAGTTCGGTCCCTATCTACCGTGGGCGCTGGAAATTTGAGAGGATCTGCTCCTAGTACGAGAGGACCAGAGTGGACGAACCTCTGGTGTACCGGTTGTGACGCCAGTCGCATCGCCGGGTAGCTATGTTCGGAAGGGATAACCGCTGAAAGCATCTAAGCGGGAAGCCTACCTCAAGATAAGATTTCCCTAGGAATTTATTCCTCTAAAGAGCCGTTCGAGACTAGGACGTTGATAGGTTGGATGTGGAAGCATAGTGATATGTGAAGCTGACCAATACTAATTGCTCGTGAGGCTTGACTATACAACACCCAAGCAGTTGTATATGAAGCATCAATCGATTCATAAACATGCAAAGCAACTTGATTTAGTTAAACGCTTAGCTAAAATGAACAGATAAAGTAAGATTCAATCAGCCCATCTGTAAAGATTTGGAAAACGCAACGTATCACCATGTGAATAAAACGAAGCAAGTATCCATACCAGTTGTGCTGGCGACCATAGCAAGAGTGAACCACCTGATCCCTTCCCGAACTCAGAAGTGAAACCTCTTAGCGCTGATGGTAGTGTGGGGTTACCCATGTGAGAGTAAGTCATCGCCAGCTCATTATTCAAACACCCCAGACTCAATGGTCAGGGGTGTTTTTTTATGCGCGGAATAATATATTCAATTCTTTATATGATTATAATGGAATAAATTCATATCAAATCTAATAAGGATATAACATGTCTACCGATCAGCAATTCCCCACACCCAGTAATTTAGGTATCGCAGTTTATTCAAATAATGCAGAAGCTATTGGTAATACGCCTTTAGTCCGCATTAACCGTTTGATTAAAACGAGCGCAACTGTATTAGCGAAAGTAGAGAGTCGTAATCCTGCCTTTTCTGTGAAATGCCGTATTGGAGCAGCATTAATTGCGGATGCAGAAAAACGTGGTGTATTAAAAGACGGTATGCATATTGTTGAGCCAACCAGTGGTAATACAGGGATTGCATTGGCTTTTGTTGCTGCAGCGAAGGGTTATCCAATTACTTTGACTATGCCAGCCAGCATGAGTCTTGAACGTAGAAAAGTATTAAAAGCTTTAGGCGCTAATTTGGTTTTAACTGAACCAGCGAAAGGGATGAAAGGTGCAGTTGATGAAGCTGTACGATTAGCAACTGAACAGCCAGATGTTTATTTCTTACCTCAACAATTCGAAAACCCAGCCAATCCACAAATTCATGTAGATACAACTGGCCCAGAAATTTGGCAAGCAACAGGTGGGCAAGTTGATATCTTAGTTGCTGGCGTAGGTACTGGCGGTACGATTACGGGTATTTCTCGTTATTTTGAACAAGTCCAAAATAAGCCACTATACTCCGTAGCTGTTGAACCTGCCGAGTCTCCAATTATTACTCAAACCAAAAATGGAGAGAATATCACTCCTGCACCTCATAAAATTCAGGGGATTGGTGCAAACTTTATTCCAAAGAATCTTGATTTAAATCTGGTTGATGAAGTCTTACCAGTGAGTAGTGAGGAAGCAATTCAATGGGCGAGAAACTGTGCAACTCAAGAAGGTATTTTGGTAGGTATCTCAAGTGGAGCTGCCTTGGCTGCTGCTGCTAAAATTGCAGAGCGTCCTGAAAATGCTGGTAAAACAATACTCGTTATTCTTCCTGACAGCGGGGAGCGTTATTTATCTTCTGTTTTATTTGAAGGTTTATTTGACGAATAAAATTAACTAGATAAAAAAAGCCCATTAATAAATGGGCTTTTTTATTTGATTTCAATTTATAAGGCACTTTTTAAAGTTTTTTGATGACGCTTCACAGATCGAGCATATTTTTTTGCTTTGTGACGTGTCCAGAAGCTTCGCTCATAACCAGTTGGTCCTACATTATAATAAGCTGTCGCCTTGAACCAACTATCAGCTGATTGATAATAGTGGTTTAAGATATAAGCACCACATAGGATATTAGTAGTTTCATCATATAAATTCCCCGCACAAGTTTGTTGCCAATAGCTCGGAATAATTTGAGTTAAACCGACTGCACCAGTAGGAGAGCGAGCATTACTATTGTAACTAGACTCTTGTCTAATCACTGCTGCAAGTAAAAGAGGCGGTACATTGTATTGATCAGCACTTTGAATAATCATGGGGGATAGACGATTGGCTGTGCTCGGCGGGACAGAATAAGCTTTTTGTAAGCCTGATGAGAGCTTATTAGAGCGCCAAGAAAAAGAGCCACTATTAGGTCCTAAGCTGGTGCACCCCGTCATTATTGTCATCAACGCAATAATAAAAAATTTGAGACTAAGGCGCTGTAATTGTGATGGTTCAAAATGATCTTGAGCTAAAGATGAGGTAAACAAAATACAAAACCAATAATCAAATTTCAAATGAAATGATGGTATTCAGCTGTACTTATTGGATCAATACAAGTTCTGTTGCTCCGCGCATCTAAAAAGTAAGAATTTTGTATAATTGAAATGAAAAAACCCCGACATCCTGTCGAGGTTTCTTCGTATTCAGCTTTATGTAGTTAACTCCTGTCAACTACCGCTTCCTGCGTTCTTATTCTTCTTCAATGAGACATCCTGTCTCTCTATGATTTATATACTATGAAAAAATACTAAAGTTGAATATCCGCAAATCACCGCAAGCTTTGTACGTTTTAACTTACAGTCGGCTTTTTTCAACTTTCTTAAATACAATGTCGGCCAGTTTTTGAGCTAGAGGTGCACAAATCAATACACTTGGGAAAGCTTATATCCATGCAATAATCCAAGCTGATACCCATAATGAAACGAAGTGATGATTTAGTCCCACTATTTTAAAAGTTGAAATACCCGAAACTATAAAAGACATCATTCCAGATAAAATTAAGAGGAATAAAAGTTTCTGTGCTTTCATAGTTTTATATTCCTTGATAGGCACTTAAGGTCAATGCAAAATTTTCACCAAATTGTTGAGCAGTTTTAATATCTCCTTCATCAAACCCATCGGCATTACTGCCATGTTCAGCCTGAGCCATTAAGCCTGACCATGAACCGAGACGGTTAGCTGCTTTTGCATAGGTAACACCTTGATGTTGTTCTGGCAGAATTGGGTTGCCGACCCATAACGTGCCGTGTTGCATGCAAAAGGTAAAAATCGAAATTAACGTCGATTGTTTATCACCTGCAGGAAGAGAGGAAACAGTAAACCCAGCCGCTAATTTCCCTTTAAAACTTTGTTTTTTCCATAAAGGGCCTGTTGCATCCATGAGTTGTTTTAACTTGGAAGACACTCCACCTAAATATGTAGGAGATCCCCAAATTAAGCCGTCGTATTGGTTAAGAATTTCTGGGCGCTCGATAAGATCTTCGGCATTGAGCAAATCTACTTTAATATTTTTATGGTTTAAGATACCAAGTTGAATTTGCTGAGCAATAAATTGGGTATGGCCTTGGCGGCTATGGTAAATAATGGCAACAGTTTTCATGGGCAGTTTCCTCTTTTATTTAAATTTGAAATAGTTTTGCAGTGAGATATAAGCCACAGCCAAAAACACTATGGTTCATTAAACTTTTTAGACAGTTCAAAAAAGGATGAGGCGTTTTTGATGAAGCAAAGCCATTACCCATGGCAGGTTGCATAATAAAAAAAGGAATGAGAACGGTGACCACGCCAAACAGTAGAGCTGAGTAAAACTGAGGATGAATAAGCCAATCTGAGCTGGCAATGAAAACAAAACTTAATGCAAAGATAATTCCGACACTATAGTGAGCAATCCAGCCTAATAAATATTCATTCTTAATTTGAGGGCTTTGTGCAATAGTTTGATGGATGAGTTTTCCTTGAAATATCCAGCCGACCCAGCGTCCGAGAAAGGAAAAATTTAAGGTCGGAATTTTGAATATCTTTAATATTAACAGCCAGATATCCATAACAATAGTTGCACCAACACCAAGAAATAAAGCTTGAAAGAATATTGTGGAGGTATTCATTTTTACACCTTGCTTTTATACGCCTAAAACGTGATAAATTTATTGTGCAAGTTCAAGTTCACTTGAAGTCAAGAGGTTGTTATGGATATTGGTGAAGTCGCTAAAAAAGCAAAAGTCACAACGGCCACGCTACGCTTTTATGAAGAGAAAGGATTAATTAAATCGATAGGGCGGCAGGGGTTACGCCGACAATATGGCAAACAAGTACTTGATCAATTGGCACTCATTGCTTTAGGTCGTGCTGCAGGATTTTCTTTAAATGAAATTGTCACAATGTTTGGGAAAGATGGTAAACCAGAGCTCGATCGGCAAAAACTGAAAGATAAAGCTGAACAGTTAGAGCACATGGCAAAGCGATTGCATTTTATTAGTCAGGGATTACAACATGCGGCAGTATGTCCTGCTGAAAATCATATGGAATGTCCAACTTTCCAGAACTTTTTGAAAGCAGCAATTGCTGGAGAATATCAGCCAACGAAACTTTAATTATTTTTGATGAGGTCATTTAGTTTGTGTTGGTATTGAATAGTTGGGTTTGTCATATTTTCGCCATAAAGATTTCATCTTTTTGAAGTAAAAACTTCATATAAGCTTGATTAAATTTGCTTAATTTTTTACCAAATGTATAAAACTATGAGCAAAAAAACATTAGCGGCATTATTATGCTGCGCCAGTTTAGGATTGACGGCATGTAATGATGATAACGATCAAGAACAAACCACGCCTACTGAGAACGTTGCCGAACCAACCTTAATTTCTTTTGCCAAATTACCTGTAGAAACTTATTCTGCTGGCCCAGACTCTGGCGCATATGTAAAAGGTGCAAATGGAATTTATCCTCCATTTAAAGGTCAACCTGTACAGGGTTTTTCTGCTGCATTAAAAAATGAAGATGGCAGTTATATGGCAATGGCTGATAACGGTTTCGGAACTCAAGATAATTCAGCAGACTTTTTACTTCGTATTTATAAACTGAAGCCTGATTTCAAAACTAAAGCTAAAGGCACCGGTCAAGTGACTGTGCAAAGCTTTATCCAGCTGCGTGATCCGAACAAATTAATTCCGTTTAATATCGTGAATGGTAATACAGCTGATCGATTATTAACAGGCGCTGATTTTGATCCAGAATCTATGCAACGTACTAATGATGGAACTTACTGGATTGGCGATGAATTTGGGCCTTATTTACTTCATTTTTCAGCAGATGGCGTGTTATTAGATGCACCGATTGCTTTGCCAAATCCGTTAAACCCGACTCAAGAGCTACGTTCACCACAAAATCAGTTTAATAAAGCACAAATTAATTTTGTAGAACCTCTAGTTCAGCAAAGTGGTGGTTTTGAAGGAATGGCGATTTCGCCAGATGGGCAGTATCTTTACCCGCTTATAGAAAAGCCAATTAAATCAATTCGGGAAACAGAAAGACAGTTGCTGATTTCGCAATTTGACCTGAAGAAAAAAGCGTATACAGGAAAATATTATTGGTTCCAATTAGATAGTAAGGCAACTAATATTGGTGACTTCCAACTCTTTAATGATAAAGAAGGCATTATTATTGAGCGTGATGCGACTCAGAATAATTTAGGCGGCTATAAAAAGTTAATTCGTATTAAATTAAATGAGTCAGGTCAGCTAGTAAGCCGTGAAGATTTGGTTGATTTAATTAAAATTGCTAACCCGAATTTGTTGTATAGCACAGCTAGAGCAGGGGATATTGGTACGGGACAGGTTTTTGCTTTTCCATTTGAGACGATTGAAGATGTGATCATTGAAAATGGCACAACACTTACCGTTTTCAATGATAATAATTTCCCTGGCTCGACAGGGCGTAACGCAAAACTGGCTGATGATAATGAGATTATTCAGATTCGTTTGCCAAAAGCTTTGTTCTAAGCTTTACAAATAAAAAATTAAAACTGCGGCGGATTTTATTCCGCCGTATTTATTCCAAGAATAAAATATTGAGTAAACTTTAATCAAATTAATTTCTATATTATTGTTTTCGCATGTTTTATAAACAGGGAAAATGAATGAAATTCATGTTAAAATGATCGGCTTTCATCTTTAGATGTCTCTCCTCCATCTGTTAGCCGAGATTCGCAAGCCATGTCTACTGCCTACACCATGCAGACTGCGCCAAAAGCGCTGTTTGATTACGACAAATATTGGGCGTCGTGTTTTGAACCCGCACCATTTTTGCCGATGTCACGAGAAGAAATGGACCAACTCGGCTGGGATGCGTGTGACTTTATTTTGGTCTGTGGCGATGCTTATATTGATCATCCATCGTTTGTATCGGGTGTGATTGGGCGTGTACTTGAAGCACAAGGTTTCCGTGTCGGAATTATCGCGCAGCCAGACTGGACCAATGTTGAAAGCTTCCGCGTTTTAGGTAAGCCAACGATTGCTTGGGGTGTGACCGCAGGTAATATGGATTCGATGATTAACCGTTACACGGCAGATCGTAAAATCCGTTCTGATGATGCTTATTCTCCTAATAACGAACCGAACAAACGTCCTGACCGTGCAGCTACTGTTTATTGCCAACGTTGTCGTGAAGCTTTCCCTGATGTACCTGTATTATTAGGTGGTATTGAAGGTAGTTTACGTCGTATTGCGCACTACGATTATTGGTCAGATAAAGTCCGTCGTTCTATTTTGATGGACTCAAAAGCTGATTTGCTCATGTATGGTAATGGTGAACGTGCTATTATTGATGTAATGCACCGTTTGGCTAAAGGTGAAAAAATCCACGAGATTACTGATGTCCGTGGTACAGCATTTATTATTAATAAACATAACAAAGCATCAAAAGCAAAGTTTGTTGAAGTTGCGAGTAATGATGTAGATACGGTTGGGCGTGTTGATCCAATTATTAACCCATATGTCATGACAGAGGATATTGATGGCTGTGAGGTTGAAAAAGAAAAGGGTAACTCTTTAGCTCAATATCAAAATTTCCAAAAAGAGATTGTTGCTAACCCGATTGTGCGTGAAGGCGACAAACTCGATGACGACACTCAAATCGTTCAATTAAAGCCAGCGCCATCAAAAGCGATTAAACACAAATTACCTCCACGAGAATTGGCGGTAATTCGTTTGCCTTCTTTTGAAGAAGTAGCGAATGATCAAGTGCTTTACGCGCATGCAAACCGTATTTTGCACCTTGAGACCAACCCAGGTAATGCCCGCGCACTCGTTCAACGTCATGGTGAGCGTGATGTTTGGATTAACCCACCTCCAATTCCTCTAACCACTGAGGAAATGGACTATGTGTTTGATTTACCATATGCACGTTTGCCACATCCTACTTATGGCGATGCGCGTTTTCCTGCATTTGATATGATCAAATTCTCGGTCAACATTATGCGTGGCTGTTTTGGTGGTTGTACATTCTGTTCAATTACAGAACATGAAGGGCGTATTATTCAAAACCGTTCGGAAGATTCAATTTTACGTGAGATTGAAAAAATCCGTGATATGGCACCAAACTTCACCGGCATTATCTCAGACTTAGGTGGCCCAACGGCAAACATGTACCGTTTGCATTGTAAAGATCCTGAAATTGAGAAGAACTGCCGTAAACCTTCTTGTGTATATCCGGGCGTTTGTCAAAACTTGCATACCGATCATGCCCCTTTAGTACAGCTTTACCGTAAAGCACGTGCAATTAAAGGTGTGAAGAAGATTCTGATTGGTTCGGGTTTACGTTATGACCTTGCTGTACTCAACCCTGAATATGTCAAAGAGTTGGTACAACATCACGTTGGCGGTTATTTGAAAATTGCTCCAGAGCATACTGAACAAGGCCCGTTATCTAAGATGATGAAACCGGGTATTGGTACGTATGATCGTTTCAAACAAATGTTTGACCGTTTCAGTAAAGAAGCAGGAAAAGAGCAATATTTAATTCCTTACTTTATTGCTGCACATCCGGGTACTTCAGATTATGACATGATGCATCTTGCAATTTGGTTGAAAAAGAATGGCTTCCGTGCCGATCAGGTACAGACGTTCTATCCATCGCCAATGGCAACTGCAACAACTATGTATTATTCGGGCAAAAACCCGCTTGCTAAAGTCGCTCGCTATACTGAAAAAGTTGATATTGTAAAAGGTGAGAAACGCCGTCGTCTGCATAAAGCATTCCTACGCTACCATGATCCAAACAACTGGCCATTGCTTCGTGAAGCTTTAAAAGAAATGGGCCGTGCAGATTTAATTGGTAATTCAAAGCAGCACTTGATCCCGACCTATCAGCCACAAGGTACTGCTGAAGGTGAATATAAGTCGGCACGTAAGAAGAACTCTTCTGTAGCGGGTGATTCAGCAAAACGTGGTCAGGGGCAATCTCGTTCAGGCGCAGGGCAAAAACGTCCACAAAAAGGACAAGTTCTAACCCAACACACTGGTTTACCTCCTCGTGAAACCGGTGAGAAAAAACCATTTGGTGGAAAAAGTAAACCTAAAAGCAAGGTTCGTGGATAGTGATAAAACAGGCTCTTAAATAGAGCCTGTTTTGTTTTTAAAGTGTCTATTTAAATCGTATAGTGAGATTTTTGAAGATTAAAAGTACAAAAAACGTAACGAATAATGATAAATAGCAAAAATCTGACGAGCTGCACTTGATTGTTGTAGATTCTATGATTATAAATAATGTGAGGGTGGCTAAATTTAAGCCAAGCTTGATAACTACAAGTGAAATTACTAAGTGAACCTTTTAAAAAACGGCTGTGTCGTTATCAATTAAAACAAAGTGTGATCTAGCAAAATCATTATAAAAAACCTAAAGGATTGGACCCATGTACTATTTAATCACGATTTTATTATTATTTCTTGCTGTTGTAATGGCAGTGAAAAGTCTTTCGCGAAGGCATCAACATGATAGTGCCTTGAAGCGCCGTGCAGTATTAACTAGTCATGAGCAAATGACATTAACCAGACTACAAACAGTTTTACCTAAATTTACCGTGTTGGCACATGTATCCTTTGATGCATTATTAACTACAAAATATGCGCATACACGTCGAAAATATCAAAATATGGCAGCTGATTTTGTTGTACTTGATCAAAACTATCAGGTTGTTGTCATTGTTGTTCTTGGTGAAAATGGTTTACGCCGTGCGCATCAACAATATGAACGTCGTCTATTACAATTGGCTGGCTATCGTGTATTGCATTACAGTGAGGTGCCTGATTATCACGATCTAAGAAGAGATTTATTAACTCCAGAAACAGAGATGGCAATTTTACATGCAACGCCGCAACTAGAACGAATGTCAAATGCGTTTGTGAAGTCTTAAAAATTAGAGATTATAGCAATTGATTAGAGAACTCATTAAAGAAGATCTTAATAACATGCTGACATTAACAATGTTAAAACTACTAAAAAATTGAGCAATATAACTAGGGATATTGCTCAATTTAGTGTCACTTTATATTTATAAAAATTAGGGAAGTACTGCAACAACCGTCATTTCTACAAGCACGTCCGGCGCATAAAGTTTGGATTCTACACAAGTACGTGCTGGTGGATGTCCTTCACTAATCCATGCATCCCAAACAGCATTCATTGCTGCATAATCTTTGTCGATATCTTTTAGAAAAATCATAACAGAAAGAATATGGGTTTTATCTGTTCCAGCTTCTGCCAATAGACGGTCAATATTATCTAAAGTTTGTTGAGTCTGTGCTGTGACATCTACGCTTGTATCGTCTGCGAGTTGGCCAGCTAAATGTACCAAATTACCTGAAATCGCAACTTCGCAGTAGCGTGAAGTCACGTGTAAACGCTTTACCGTCATAAAAATGCTCTAAGTAGATTTATTTAATAGTTTTGATTTTATGAAGAGTTACTGGGTTGGTGCAAGCAAGTAGAAAGGAATTTCAGTAGATTATTGTGATGAAGGGATATCTAAGCCATGTATCAGAAGAGCCCTGTAATATTCGGATTTGGTCGTCACGCCAATCACAGGACGATATGCCGAAAGTAAAGGTTGCTTTGGCATGTTGCAAATACATGGGTAATGAATATGCGTTGATTAGGTTACTCTAAAGTCTCAGTAAAAGGGAGTCTATTTTGTTTAAAAGTTGCTCTTTTGAATAAAAAGTAATCAACTACCAAAGGTTAAGCTGGAAGTCATCCGCTTGGGTCTGTAATTGATAAACTCCTATACCAATTAAGCGGAACTGAAAATGTTCAGGAATCTGCATTTCATTTAATAATAAAAATAAAACTTGGATTAAGTCCTGTAGCGACTGGATCGGTCTTTTAAAGCTTTTACTATGTTGTAAAGTCTGAAAATTCTTGAGTTTAAGCTTAATATTCACACCACGTGCATTCAGTTGTTTTTTCTCTAAGCTTTGCCAGACTTTTTCGGCTAGTCCTTGCCAATAGGGCTGACATTGAACCAAAGTAAAGTCACTATCGAAAGTGGTCTCTTTCGAAATTTGTTGGCGAGCCCTTTCAGCTTGAACAGGCCTATGATCAATGCCTTGTGCATATAAATAAAGCTGTTGTCCGTATTTGCCAAAATGATGAACTAAAACGGCTTCTTCAATTTTCTGTAAATCACCTAAAGTATGTAACTGAAGCTGTTGTAATTTTTCCTGAGTGACTTTACCCACCCCAGGAATTTTTTTTAGTGGAAGGTCTTGAATAAAAGTAGCAACTTGCGAAGGTTTAATTACACATAAACCATTCGGTTTGTTCCAGTCGGAAGCAATTTTTGCCAAAAATTTATTTGGTGCTACACCAGCCGATGCAGTAAGTCCTGTTAATCTAAAAATATCTTCCCGAATGTGCATAGCCACTTCAGTTGCACTTGCCATCTGTTTTAGGTTTTCAGTGACATCTAGATAGGCCTCATCTAAAGATAACGGTTCAATAAGCAGCGTATATTGCTGAAAGATCGAGTGAATTTGCGCGGAAACTGTACGGTATTTTTCAAAATTTGGCTCAATAATAACGACCTGAGGGCATAGTTTCCTTGCCTGAGTCATCGACATGGCTGAACGTAAACCAAATTCGCGGGCAGGATAGGATGCAGCAGCAATCACAGCTCGGGGATGATGAGATGAGATAACAACGGGTATATGCCTTAATTCAGGACGTTCCCGTAATTCGACCGATGCATAAAAGGCATCCATATCGATATGAATGATTTTGCGCATATTATTGTGCTTTCACGATGCCTTGCTGCTGTAAAAATTGGTGCCATTCTTTAACTGAACCCTCATAAACATTTAAGTCTACTGGTTTTGTCATGCCTTCAATTTTACCCTGATTACTATGCTGCCAAAAGAGCCATTTTCTTTTGTCTTTCAGCTCAGGTTTACCTTCGTAATCTCTGACCCAAAGCGGTGTATTGGGAAAATTACCTATTAGCACAATGTGGTAAAAGGTTTTAGAAATATAAAAAATAGGCTGTTTGCCATAATGCTGTTTTAAGCGGTCATGCATGATGCCTATTTCTTTAAGTAATTGTTCTTTTGTATGCGCATTAATACAGTTGCCGTCATATTCCAGATCAATGACTGGAGGAAGAGCATCGGTTTTATTTGGAACTGTTGCAATAAAATTTTCGGCTTGTGTTTTACCATCACGACATAGGCGATAAAAATGATAGGCCCCAACATGGAACCCATGTTCGCGTGCTTTTAACCAGTTTTCTTGAAATTTTGGATCTTTATAATCCCCGCCTTCGGTTGCTTTTAAATAGACGAATTGGAATTTTTCAGGTGATATCTTTTTCCAGTTAATATCACCCTGATGGTGAGAAACGTCAAAGCCCTGAACTGGATAATCTTGTGCAACGGCTTTTTGTTGATAGAACAAACCAAAATAAGCTAAGACTCCCATAACACAAGCCAAGCCAATTCCAATTAAGGCATTGTGCCGTGCTGTGAAAAAGGGTTTAGCCAGTTTGGTCATGCAAAACTCATTAAAAATATGAAGTAAACATCATAGCGTGATTTATGAACGAGAAACTACGCTAAAAATGCAACCGCTTAAACAGACGTATCCTTTGGAATTTGCCAGAATATAAATGCAGTAATGACATTGATACAACCGAGACAAATGAGGGTGACATGAAACGCTGTTGTCACATGGTCTGTACCATAATAATGGGTAAAGATATTAATAAGGGTGCCTGCCAGCGCTACCCCAATACTCATTGAAAGCATCATAATCATCGACAAAAAACTATTACCGCTACTCGCATCTTGTTGAGGCAAATCTTTCAAGGTCAATGTGTTCATGCCAACAAATTGCAGGGAATTTAATGTGCCAAATAAGAAAAAGTGTAAGGCTCTAAACCAAGTTGGAGTGTCGACTGTCATGATGGCAAAAGAGGCAATACATAATCCAACGAGTGTTGTGTTAATGAGTAAAAAACGTCGATAGCCAATTTTTTGAATAATAGGTCTGACAATTGGCTTTGAAAATAATGAACCCAAGACCAAGGGAATCATCATTAAACCTGCAATAAAGGGTTCAAAACCAAAAGCGACTTGTAGCATGAGTGGTAAAACAAAAGGAAGGGCATTACCACCAAAGCGTGCAAAGAAATTACCTAAAATACCAATCGCGTAAATCTTGTTTCTAAAGAGTCGGCTACGAAATAATGCATTTTGATGAGTATGTGAGTGATAGGCATACCAAAGTGTTGCGATTATGCCGACTACTAATAGCGAAATGCTGAACCATTTTGAATATTCAGGCGAGGCTAAATGTTCGATACCCAAAGACCAGCCAATCATGGCCACTACTAATAAAATGAAGCCGCCCAAATCAAAGTTTTTGACTGAGGGCTCTTTCACATTTGGCATGACTTTTAATGTCATTAATATACCTAGGATACCCATAGGAATATTAATCAGGAAAATCCAATGCCAAGTTGCAACTTCAACTAACCAACCGCCTAAGGTGGGACCAGCCAAAGGCCCTAGTAAACCTGCAAGGCTCATTAGACTCATTGCAGCTAAAAATTGAGTTCGAGGAATAATTTTTAAAAGTGATAATCGGCCAACAGGAAGTAGCAAGGCTCCACCCACACCTTGGATGACGCGGAAAAATAAGAGTTTATTGAGACTTTGTGAAAGTCCACATCCTAAAGATGCTAGAGTAAAAATTACGATTGCCGACAAGAAAATATTTCTGACACCAAAGCGGTCTGCTAACCATCCACTTAAAGGAATACAGGCAGCAACCGATAATACATAGGCCACCACTACGCTGTGCATGCGTAAAGGATCCTCATTGAGATGATGAGCCATTGCAGGAATAGCGGTATTTACAATCGTCGTGTCCAAGGCCTGCATAAAAAAGCCAATAGAAACCAAAAGAACGAGTAAGCGATATTCGGGTTGCAAGGCTTGGTGAGTCGGCGTGGCATTCATAACATTTAAAAATTAACGTTTTGATCTAGTGTAAAACAAAAAAAGCGGCAGAACCGCTTTTTTATAGAGAGTAGATAGACAACTAGACAACAAATCTTTTCGGCATTTTTAAATTTTTAATGACGTTATAAATTTGATCGACCTCTTCACATACAATTAATTTAGCTCGGTGCTGAAGGGGTAGAAAACCTTCTTGAACTGCATGGTCTAATTGGGCAATCAATGCATTATAAAAGCCATTTACGTTATATAAAATCATGGGCTTTTGGTGTTGGTTGAGTTGGCCCCAAGTGGCTATTTCCAATATTTCTTCAAATGTTCCTAAACCACCTGGTAACGCAATAAATGCACTTGCACGTTCCGCCATCATGGCTTTACGTTCATGCATGGTTTCTACGACATGTAATTCAGTTAGTCCTGCATGTGCGACTTCATAATCAAGCATAAATTCAGGGATCACCCCGACAGCTTCTCCGCCGTTTGCGAGAACACTATCTGCGACTTGTCCCATTAAACCGATACTGGCACCGCCATAGACTAAACCAAAGCCTTGTTCAGCAATTCCGTGAGCCAGTTCAATTGCTTTTTCTCGGTAGATTGGGTTATTTCCTGCACGTGAACCACAATATAATGCAATAAGAGGTTGTTTTGTTTTTACAGCTGTTATTGGTAAATCATTTACTGCCATTGTTAATACGCTATTCATTGCTTTATTTTCACCTTATCACGTTCATATTTCTTGTCTACACTAAGCAAAAGATATGACAACTTTATAAGCAGATTTATAAGAAAGATTCATGTTTTGTATGGGTTTGGTGAATGCTGGTTATGTACAAATAAAAATGATGAATTTATGTTAAATCTTGCCTATACTAAAAAATCGTTTAACAACATATGAACAAATATGGGTAGTGGTTGTAGTCGCTCCGTTTTAATTTCTTGTCCTAAAAAAACATTTTCCGCACTTTGTGTAGGCGCGCCTGTTGTGTTGCCAAATAAAGATAAAATTCAAACAACACAGGAGCAGGATCAATGATCTTTGAATGGATGTCTGATCCCTCTGCTTGGGTAGGCTTAGCGACCTTAATTGTTCTTGAAATTGTATTGGGGATCGATAACCTCGTTTTTATCGCTATTTTGGCCGAAAAATTGCCGCCAGAGCAACGAGCTAAAGCGCGTATAGTCGGTTTAGTGCTCGCCTTGGGAATGCGTCTTATACTCTTAGCCTCGATTGCTTGGGTTGTGACACTAACTGAACCACTTTTCCATATTTTTGATCATCCTTTCTCTGGTCGTGACCTGATTTTGTTATTCGGTGGTGTGTTCTTACTCTTTAAGGGCACCATGGAATTGCATGAACGAATGGAAGGAAAACAGCTTCATAAAGAAGACAATCCTGTTCATGCTGCGTTCTGGATGGTCATCGTTCAGATTGTCGTGCTTGATGCGGTATTCTCATTAGACAGTGTGATTACAGCTGTAGGTATGGTGAAAGAGCTGTCAATCATGATGGTTGCGGTTGTGATTGCTGTCGGAATCATGTTGTGGGCATCTAAACCACTCATGGACTTTGTCAATAAGCATCCAACAGTCGTTATTCTGTGTCTTGGCTTCTTGATGATGATCGGTTTCTCTTTGGTCGTGGAAGGTTTTGGTTTCCATATTCCGAAGGGCTACTTATATGCTGCAATTGGTTTCTCGGTTTTGGTGGAAATTATCAATCAAAGCATGCGCCGCAATCAGGAAAAGATGGTTACAACCACAGATTTACGTTATCGCACAGCTTCTGCAGTTTTACGTATGTTAGGCAGTAAAAATAGCGGTTCTAGTTCAGATGCCCAATCAGCTGATAAAGAAGATGTACTGGCTACACAAGCGTTTGCAGATGAAGTTTTTGACGAAGAAAACGGCGCTTATCACAGTGTGCTTGTACAAGGCGTACTTGGCTTATCAGAGCGTCCAGTAAAGTCTGTTATGACTCCACGTCCTGAATTAGAGTGGATTGACTTAGACGATGAACCTGAAGTTTTAAAAGAACGTTTAATGTCAATGACTCACTCTCGTTTGATCGTTGCACGTGGTGAGCTTGATAATATTGAAGGTATTGCGCTTACGCATAAAGTTTTAAATAACTTTATTGAAACAGGTGTGATTGATTTCCAAAAGCATTTACGTGAACCTGTGATTGTGCATGAAAATGCTCAAGTACTTATGGTTATGGAACAATTACGTCAAGCTCCTTTACAAATGGCCATCGTATTAAATGAATATGGTTCTATCGAAGGTATCGTAACGCCAATTGATATCTTAGAAGCAATTGCGGGTGAATTCCCGGATGAAGATGAATTAGATGCTGCTGCCGAAAGTTTGGCAGATGGTTCATTAATGCTTGAAGGTTCAACTGACATTCGTCACGTATCACTTTTATTAGGTCGTGATCTCGTTGATGAAAGCGAGCAGTATTCAACTTTATCGGGTTACTTGTTATTCCATTTAGGTCGTTTACCAGAAAATGGTGAAGCTGTTGAGGCAGACGGTTACCGCTTTGAAGTGATTACCATGGAAGGTCATAAAATCGAGAAAGTTCATATTGTTTCTATTGAGCAAGATGAACCAAAAGATTAAATAACGTTTTAAGTCTAGAAACATCATAAAATAGCTCAACTTTGAGCTATTTTTTATTTGAGAAGTACCAAATGACTCAACAAAATTGTCCATGTGGAAAAGGCAGCTATATAGAATGCTGTGAGCCTTTACATTTAGGTGCAGCAAAAGCACTAACAGCAGAGCAGCTTATGCGTTCACGTTATAGCGCTTTTGCATTACAGCAAATCGATTATATTGTGCAAACCACTGCTTTAGGTCAGCAAACAGCTCTTGATAAAGAGGCGATTGCTGAGTGGAGTAAACAAAATCAGTGGTTGGGTTTAGAGGTGGTTAACACCAACGAAAAATTAGATAAAACCCATGCACAGGTTGAGTTCAAGGCTCATTATCATGATGGACAAAAAGCCCAAATTCATCATGAGGTTTCACATTTTGTATTTCATCAGCAACAATGGTTTTTCCTTGATCCAACGGTCGATATGCATGTCACGATGAAGCAACCTTGTATATGCGGTTCTGGAAAAAAATTTAAGCAATGCTGTGCACAATACCTATAACTTTATCTTAAAATACGCCCACTGTTTGGCCTGAGGGAAAGGGCGATGTTACTCACCGTTATTTATATTATTGCGATTACTGCCGAAGCTATGACAGGCGCATTGTCTGCTGGGCGACGGAGTATGGACTGGTTCGGTGTCGTACTGATTGCCTGTGTAACTGCTTTAGGTGGTGGTTCGGTACGTGATGTATTGCTTGGTCACTATCCTTTAACTTGGGTGAAACATCCTGAATATTTGGTTCTGACCTGCTGTGCTGCCTTTGTCACAATCATTATTGCCAAATGGATGCGTCATTTACATAACATCTTTTTGGTACTCGATGCTTTAGGCCTAATTGGATTTACGATCATTGGTTGCCAGATTGCCCTACAAATGGGACATGGTTTTGTCGTGTCGGCAGTAGCAGGGGTGTTGACTGGAGTATCTGGCGGTATTTTACGTGATATTTTATGTAACGATGTCCCATTCGTTTTCCGCCGCGAACTCTATGCGAGTATCTCTTTTGTGGCAGTCATCTGTTACTGGGTTTGCCAAGATTTAGGGTTAAGCCTAGAGTTAACAGTCATTTCAACCCTAATTTTCGGCTTTACCTTGCGTCTGATTGCGATCTATTTCGGTTTAGAAATGCCTAAATTTATTTATAAAGATGATGATGCAGAATCGGCTTCTTCAACCGACGAACATTAATCATGCAGAATTCGATGTGAGCATGCTATAACAATAAAATATATTGTCTTGCTCACTTATTTTTTCCAGTAGAGTTTTTCCTATGGATCTGGTTTCACGTATACAAAATCTTCCAATTGGCAAATTCCACTACACACTATTGTGGGTGGTTGGTTTAGGTTGGATGTTTGATGCGATGGACACAGGGATCATTGCTTTTATCATGACAACGCTTGTTAAAGACTGGGCATTAACACCAGCCGAAAGCGGTTGGATTGTGAGTATCGGTTTTGTAGGAATGGCTATTGGAGCTGTTTGCTCGGGAGCTTTAGCAGACCGCTTTGGCCGAAAGACAATATTTGCCGTAACCATGGCGATCTATAGCATCGCGACTGCCTTATGTGCTTTTGCACCAGATCTAAAGTGGTTATTAATTTTCCGTTTTATTGTTGGTCTTGGACTTGGTGGACAGTTACCCGTTGCAGTGACATTGGTGAGTGAATATATCCCTGCACATGTTCGTGGCCGTTTTATTGTACTACTCGAAAGTTTTTGGGGTTTAGGCTGGTTAGTTGCTGCACTCATTTCTTATTTTATTATTCCTAAATTTGGTTGGCATATTGCCTTTCTTATGGGCGGCCTTCCACTGATTTATATTTTAGTGATTTGGAAAAAACTCCCTGAATCGATACCGTACCTGATTAACCGTGGACGTGTTGAAGAAGCACACGCATTAGTTCAAAAATTAGAAGCTCAAGCAGGTGTACAAATTGTTCACCATATTGAAGTTGTGCCTGTTGCCATGCGACAAAAAGTCTCTTTTAAACAACTTTGGAGTGGTCAATTTGCTCGCCGTAGTTTAATGCTCTGGCTCATCTGGTTTGGAATTGTGTATTCCTACTATGGCATCTTTACGTGGCTACCAAGTTTATTGGTGAAACAGGGCTATGACATCGTTAAATCTTTTGAATATGTTTTGTTGATGATTTTGGCGCAGCTGCCTGGCTATTTAGCAGCGGCATGGTTTGTAGAGCGATTGGGTAGAAAAATTACACTTGCTGCATTTATCGGATTTTGTGCGTTGTCTGCATATTTCTTTGGACAAGCCGACAGTGTGAATAGCATTATGTTTTGGGGCTGTCTCATGTCCTTCTTTAATCTGGGTGCATGGGGTGTGTTATATACCTATACACCAGAGCAATATCCAGCCAATATTCGCGCTTTTGGTTCGGGCTGGGCATCTGCAATGGGCCGTCTAGGCGGAATTTTGGCGCCGATCGTGGTCACTCATATGATGGTTTCCAAAAATGGTTTTAGCCATGTTTTTATGATGTTCACTATTGTTTTACTCTTGGTTGCAGCTGTAATTTTAATATTAGGTGAAGAAACTCAAGGTAAAAGACTAGAGTCGATCGGTCTCTAATTTTGCCTAACTTTATAGCAAGTAACTAAAAATATAGAGAGATGAGACATAATTTGACGCTCAGGTGACAGAGTCCCTCTTGTGTCTGTAACATAGCCCACTTAGCATAAGACTCACTTAAAATAACGACTGATTTGGAAGATAAGCTGACTATGACCAGCCTTGCGCATCAAGCGACAGAAAACCGCTCTGTAGCCGAATTTACTGAACAGGCTTACCTGAATTATGCCATGTACGTCATCATGGACCGTGCATTGCCACATATCAGTGATGGCTTAAAACCTGTACAGCGCCGTATTGTCTATGCCATGAGCGAGTTGGGCTTAAAAAGCAGTGGTAAGCCAAAAAAATCGGCCCGTACTGTGGGTGACGTACTCGGTAAATACCATCCACATGGCGACTCGGCATGTTATGAAGCTATGGTGCTAATGGCTCAGCCATTTAGTTATCGCTATCCTTTAATTGAAGGTCAAGGGAACTGGGGCTCACCAGATGACCCTAAATCGTTTGCTGCGATGCGTTACACCGAGGCAAAACTTTCTGCCTACAGTGAGTTATTACTAAGTGAGTTAGGACAAGGCACGAGTGAATGGCAAGATAACTTTGATGGTTCTTTAAAAGAGCCGATTACGTTGCCGGCACGAGTTCCTAATATTCTGCTGAATGGTACAACCGGTATTGCGGTTGGTATGGCGACCGATATTCCGCCACATAATTTGCGTGAAGTGATTAAAGGAACAATTGCTTTAATTCGTAATCCGCAAACATCAGATGAAAAATTGGCTGAATATATTCCAGCACCAGATTTACCAACCAAAGCTGAAATTATTACGCCGCCAGAAGAATTACTCAAAATCCAGACGACTGGTCGTGGTAGTTACCGCATGCGAGCGGTTTATACCATCGAAAAAAATGAAATTGTGATTACCGAATTGCCGTATCAAGTATCGGGTTCTAAGGTAATTACTCAAATTGCCGACCAAATGCAGGCCAAAAAACTGCCATTAGTCGTTGATATTCGTGACGAGTCTGATCATGAAAATCCAACACGACTCGTGATTGTACTGCGTTCTAACCGTATTGATGCAGAAGCGGTAATGAGCCACTTATTTGCGACTACCGATTTAGAATCGAGCTACCGTGTTAATTTAAACATGATTGGTGAGGATGGCCGTCCTCAAGTTAAGTCGATTCGTCGTATCTTGCTTGAATGGATTGAGATCCGTAAGAAAACGGTAACTCGCCGCTTAGAATATCATTTAAACCGAATTGAAAAGCGCCTGCATATTTTGGCAGGTCTTTTAATTGCTTATCTTGATATTGATACAGTCATTCGTATTATTCGTGAAGAAGATCAGCCTAAACCTGTATTGATGGAACATTTCAAAATTGATGAGATACAGGCAGAAGCAATTCTAGAACTCAAGTTGCGTCATTTGGCAAAACTTGAAGAGATGGAAATCCGTCATGAACAAGATGAGCTTGCTGCAAAAGCTGCCATTATCCGTGAACAATTAGAAAATCCAGAATCTTTAAAGAGTCTGATTATTGGTGAATTAAAAGAAGACGCGAAAAAGTTTGGTGATGAACGCCGTTCTCCAATTGTCGCGCGTGCTGAAGCTGTTCAAATTAGAGAACAGGATTTAATGCCAGCTGAAGCGGTAACAGTGGTTTTATCTGAAGCGGGATGGATTCGTGCTGCAAAAGGTGCGGATGTTGATGCAGAGAATTTAAACTATCGCGCTGGCGACCAATATTTAAGTCATGCGGTAGGTAAAACCAACCAACGAATTTATTTCCTTGATGAGACGGGGCGTAGTTATGCCTTACCTATTAGTAGCTTGCCATCAGCAAGGGGTTTAGGTGAACCACTAAGTTCGAAACTGGCTCCTGCAAGTGGAGTCGCGTTTATTCAGGTCTACTTAGATGATGAAGACTCAGAACTTATTGCTGCTAGCTCATCAGGTTATGGTTTTAAAACTCAAGTTAAACAGCTAGATACTAATGCCAAGGCCGGAAAAAGTTTCTTGTCGGTACCTGAAAAATCAAAAGCTCTACCATTAATCTCTGCCCAAAATATGACACATTTGGCTGTACTCAGCTCAGCAGGTCGACTCCTGATTATTGATTTGTCAGAACTGCCAAATTTAAATAAGGGTAAAGGTAATAAGTTGATACAACTTGAAGCGAAAGAGCAGATTTTATCCATGACAACCCTGAACTTAGATGAAATAATTCAGGTGGTTGCAGGTCAACAACATCTAAAATTAAAAGGTGATGATCTACAAAAATACATGGGTAAACGAGCTTCAAAAGGTCATCTCTTACCACGTGGATATCAAAAAGCAAATAAACTGTTGATTCAGAGATAAAGCTAGCGTCGGGCAACATAAATACGCTATATATGGCAACATGTTCAAGCAATGAACTGAACTTGTTGGTATTGGATAACGATTAAAAGGACAGCAATTTGGAGTACGTAATTTGTACTCCATGCAAAAAATTTGACAGGGTCAAATTGTCAAAACTTCTGTCTCATAATCTTGTTCGAAAGTGTCATGAATGTGCCAATAAGTTTTAAATATGTTCTGGCACCAAGAAGCTAAAGAATAGCTGGGGCATTGAATAACAGTTATTACTAAGGATTACGAATCGGAGATAATGGCATTATGGAAAAGATTTGGTTTGCAGAATACCAAAAAACAGGGATTCCAGAAACAGTAGCATTGCCTGCGGAAAATACTTCTCTTGTTGATATTTTTGAGAGTAATTTCCAAAAATTTGGTTCTCGTGATGCCTTTATCTTCATGGATAAGGCAATGTCATTTAACGAGTTAGAACTTGCAAGCCGTAAGTTCGCGACCTATTTGCAAAATTTGGGGTTAGCAAAGGGAACTCGTGTGGCAGTAATGATGCCGAACGTATTGCAATATCCTGTAGTTGCATTAGCTGTGTTACGTGCAGGTTTAGTGTTGGTGAATGTAAACCCACTTTATACTGCGCGTGAGCTTGAGCATCAATTAAATGACTCGGGTGCAGAAGTACTCGTGATTATTGAAAACTTTGCCAGTGTTTACCAAAGTATTTTAGGTAAAACTCCTGTGAAGCATGTTGTAGTTGCGACAGTAGGGGATATGCTTGGTACACTTAAAGGCACATTGGTAAATTTTGTATTACGTAAAGTACGTAAGCAAATTCCTGCTTGGAATATTCCTGGGCACGTTAAATTTAATACAGCATTAAATAAAGAAAGTCCGAGTAATTATAAACGTCCGAACTTAACTTTAAGCGATACTGCCGTACTTCAATATACGGGTGGTACAACTGGTGTTTCAAAGGGTGCTGAGCTGACTCACCGCAATTTGGTTGCCAACCTTTTACAGTGTGACGGTATTTTCCAAAGTAAATTTGGTGCAAATGATGGGGCTAAAGGCGACCGTATTGTTTGTGCATTACCGCTTTATCATATTTTTGCGTTCATGGTTTGCGCAATGTACGGTATGTATAAAGGTCAAGCAAATATCTTGATTCCGAACCCACGTGATTTACCTGCTGTAATTAATGAATTACGTAAATATCAGCCATCATTCTTCCCAGCAGTAAATACATTATTTAATGCGTTAGTGAATAATGAAGAATTTAAACAGCTTGACCATAGCAATTTAAAAATGGCGATGGGCGGTGGTATGGCAGTATTACCTTCTACAGCAGAAGCTTGGAAGAAAATTACAGGCACAACCATTATTGAAGGTTATGGCTTATCTGAGACTTCTCCGGTAGCGACTGCAAATCCTCCTGCATCTACTGAATTTAGCGGCACAATTGGTATTCCATTACCTTTAACAGAAGTTGCTATTTTAGATGATGACGGTAAAGAAGTTGCTTTAGGTGAGCAAGGCGAAATCTCAATTCGCGGTCCTCAAGTCATGAAAGGCTATTGGAACCGTCCTGATGAGACAGCTAAGGTCATGACAGCGGATGGCTTCTTCCGTACGGGCGATATCGGCGTTATGGATAGCCGTGGTTATACAAAAATTGTAGACCGTAAAAAAGATATGATTTTGGTCTCTGGCTTTAACGTTTATCCAAGTGAAATCGAAGAAGTGATTGCTAAACATCCAAAAGTATTGGAAGTTGCTGCAATCGGTGTTCCAGATGAAAAATCAGGTGAAGTGCCAAAACTCTTTATCGTGAAAAAAGATCAAAGCTTAACGACTGAAGAAATTTTGAACTTTGCTAAAGAGAACTTAACAGGTTATAAACGCCCTCGTTATGTTGAGTTTATGGATGAGTTACCTAAATCAAACGTAGGTAAAATCTTACGTAAAGACTTACGTAAACCAGCTTAAAAAGTTAATGAAAAAGCGCCTTAGGGCGCTTTTTTTGTTTTTATATTTTGTGACTTTTCATAAACCAGCGGTCTATGTAGGGACGGCCAATTCCTACCATTCCAACAAAAACAAGCATTGTGCCAAGTTGTAAGCGTAGATGAGTCAAATCAAGTTGACCATAACTTAAATAATTATCAACAAGACAATATAGAGCAATCACAATTAACCAATGCCATAAAGGAAGCCGTTTAATACCGACTGCAATAAAGGTAATTGTTAAAATGACAAAGGTGCCTAGTGTCGATTGCCAATTCAGATTTGCACAAATTACACTCAATAAAAAAGCAACAATCGGAAGTACGATTTTTAATACACGATCTACCTGAAGTTGATTCTGTTTTTGCTTATCTAAGACTTCAAACAATTCTTTTTGATCAGGTTGTTGCATATATGGCCCTATTAATCAGTGATGACAAGTGATTGCATAAAATTTCAGGTAAAAACGCAATGTTATGATAGCATGATCAACAGTATTTTCAGTGATGGATGGCACTATGCAGGGCATCAGCGGCATTATCTATATTATTTTAGTGGCATGTTTGCTGCCATACGCATTTACCGTAATTGCAAAGTTTACGGGCGGTTTTCAGCCTAGTGACAATCAAAACCCGAGAGCCTTTCTTGCTAAAACAACAGGTCTTGCTGCTCGCGCTAATGCCGTACAACAAAATAGTTTTGAAAGCCTACCATTATTCTTAACAGCTATTTTAATGGCTGAATATATGGTTGTTCCGGAATATTTCATTCTAAGATTAGGTTGGGCTTATATTATTTTAAGAGTTATTTATGGCATCTGCTATTTAAGTAACTGGGCAACTTTACGTTCGATTGTCTGGTTCTTATCTATATTATGTCCAATCTTTTTATTAGTAGTCACGATAAAACTGACTTGAGTGTCATTCTGTCACCATTCATATCAACTTTCGCGTGTGCCCATTGTATAATCGGCATCATTTTGATGATATCCACGCTATAATCGAGTGGATTTTACATCTGACTTCATAACGAAAGAGTATTGATATGAGTTACAGCAATATCCCAGCAGGTAAAGATGCACCAAATGACATCTATGTCATCATTGAAATTCCTGCAAATGCAGCACCAATTAAATATGAAATCGACAAAGATTCTGATGCATTGTTTGTAGACCGTTTTATGGGTACAGCAATGTTCTACCCAGCGAACTATGGTTATGTTCCAAATACTTTGTCTGAAGATGGTGACCCGTTAGACGTACTTGTTGTAACTCCACATCCTGTTGCTGCTGGTTCTGTAATTCGTTGCCGTCCAGTGGGTAAATTAAACATGGAAGATGACGGTGGTATTGATGCGAAATTAATCGCTGTTCCACACGAAAAATTATCTCCACTTTACAAAGACGTGAAAGAATATACAGATCTTCCTCCGTTATTGATTAGCCAAGTTGAGCATTTCTTCAGTCACTATAAAGATTTAGAACCTGGTAAGTGGGTAAAAATTAGTGGTTGGGAAGGTGCTGATGTTGCTAAAGCAGAAGTATTAAAAGCAATTGAAGCTGCTAAATAAGCTTTAATTTATAAGCTCAGAATTTCTGAATTGATATTTTGAGCTTAATAAAAAACCTACCTCTGTTGCCAGACGTAGGTTTTTTTATGCTTGATAGATGTGTGAATTAGAATAATTTCACAGGAATATCAAGGAAGATACGCCATTCATTAGTGTCTGGCATATAGTCTGTAGTATATGCGTCGTCAGCACGGTAGATTGAATTACGTAAACGTAAGCTTGAACCTTTAGCAAAACCAGTTTGAACAGTATATTTTACTTGGTTAAAGAATTCGCTTTCTTTTGAGTCATCTGCACCGTTAGATGTTTTGATATCCCAACCATACACATAAGCTGTAGTCCAGTTTAGACCGGGCAATACACCTAACTTACCAAAGTCGAGGCTATATTGGATTTGTGCAGATTTTTCATCATTACCAATGAAGTCAGACAGGTAAGAGTTTGGCAAATAGACACTTTGACCGCCGTCTTGGTTTGAACCGTAGTTATAACCAATGTTACCGCTGTTTTGTTGATACGCTAACATCACACTATGTGGGCCAGTCGCATAAGTTCCTGAAACTGCCCAAATATTATTAGTTTTGTCTTCACCAGCTGGGCCAGTTGCATATGACAATGCAGCATTTTTATCAAATTTAGTATGATAACCACTGAAGTCATAAGTAAGTGAGCTGTCATTAGCAAGAGGTTGCTTGTAGTTCACATTGACATAATGACGATCAAGTTTGTCTTTTACATCAACACCATAGTACGAACCGTTGAGTTGATCATCAAACTTATATTTTGCGCCCCAAACTACAGCACGGTCTAAACCATTTTGGTCAGTCGCAATTTGGTCAGAGTATTGGTTTTTAGTGAATTTACCAGCAATCACTTCTAAATCTTTAATTTCATGGCTAGTTAACAAAGTACCAGTGAAATATTCAGGTACTAAACGAGCCGTGTTGCTTGCAAGCACAGGCAAATCAAGCACTTGAGTACCATAACGTACAGTTGTATTTGAGAAACGTGCTTTTACGTTAGCACCACCACGCGCCCAATGATCGTAAGCTGAACCATCGTTGTGTTGTGGAATCATGTTATTACCAGCGTTTTTATTTTCGCCGATTTTAAATGAGCCGTCACCAACAACGCCAACACCGAAACCAACAATACCAGGAGTAAAGCCAGAGTCGATATTTACAATTGCCGTTTGAGCAAATGAGCTATTGTCAGCCCTTCCATCTTTTTTATCACGGCTGATGTAACCTGTACGGAAGAGAATAGAACCGTTCGCATCTTCAACAAATCCTTTTGCCTCACTTTGCTCGCTTGCCTGAGCTGAGGAAATTATTGCCGCAGAAATGAGAACTGCTAATGTAAGTTTTTGTGCTTTTAGCATATTTAAAGAACCTCATAAAAACGATAAATCCTGTGCCTTGTTATTGTTCAGGGCCTAGGATTTCCATCAATTGTATAAGTAATCTATAAAAAAGATATATTTTTGTTCATTTTATTTTATATATGCTATGCAGGATTTAATTAATGTGTTAGGGGTTGCCTAGTAGTTTTATAGCCAGATTTTTACACTTAATATATTGTTTAAAATAAAAAAAGTAATTTATTTTTTAGTGGATTTTTACCATTTATTTTTTATTAATAGACCAAAAAAAAGTTGATTTTTGTGTTCATTTTTTGCGCTTTTTTGTTGGATATGTTTACTTTTTAATCTTCTCTTAAGCAGCTTTTTTCAGCAATTTATTTTAAAGAATAGCTAAATTGTTACTTTGTAACATTATTTAAAAATAAAAGTGTATGAAAATAGATCACTATAGTAGGCCGACAGAATATCGTTGGGTTGGTCACATTTAGTGCGCTAGATTGCTTGGATTTTGTGCATTATTATTTTTTCTCAAAATATTGTTTAAAAAAGCTCCAATATGGTTCATTGTTTTAAATTAGAAAATAAATAAAAAATCTAATGAGTAGAAATGCATACTCACAGACCATGTAAGCACTGTCTTTAAAAATTTACGGAGTTTTTATAGCTCGGCTCTAGGTTTAAATAGAGAATTTACATCTATCACATGAACACTTCTCATCTCGGTAATGAGTTTCCGATAAGGGGTTTTCGTATATTTATTATTTTTAATACCACAAGAATTTTATTTTTAATTTATTGTTTTTTATTAATATATTTAAATGAAAAATAAGCGAAAATTTAATTGTAGAATAAATCTGATCTCAAAATTAATGAAGTGCATCGATAGCAAATATGGAATTGGCACAGCAATTGCTAAAGCTTAACCAACACAATTTGTTAATTCATATAAATCGTGCATTCATTGTGGGGGAGATCAAAATGATGAAATTTGCACTTAAGGCCGTGAGCCTTAGTATTTTTGCAGCAAGTTCAACCATGGCTATGGCTGAAGATGCACCATCTTTTTATGGAATCACGGCAACGGGTAGTGTGGCAGCAACCACAGACTATCGCTTCCGTGGTGTGACACAATCATCAAATAACCCAGCCATTCAAGGTGGTTTTACTTTTTCTCATAAGTCAGGTGCTTATGTTGCGCTTTGGGGTTCAAGCGTTGACTTTAATACACCGGGTGTTTCAACTGAAACTGATATTTCTTTAGGTTATACCAACACCTTAAAACTGTCAGACACACTTGCGCCAACTTATGATGTTGGTGTGATCCGTTATGGTTACATTGGCTCTGACTCAAAATTTACTAACCCATACAACGGTGATACTGGTTTTGACTTTACCGAGTTTTATGGAAAATTAACGTTTGCAGACTCTCTATTTAAAGGTGATGCACTTAGTGTCGGTGTGAACTACTCTAACGATTACTGGGGCCACTCTGATGAGTTCTGGTATTTTAACGTTGGGTACTCAGCACCAATTGCGGACACAGGATTTAATGGACTTGCTTCAGTTGGTTATAACAAGCTCAAAAATAAAGACTCTTTACTTGTAGTTGCGGGTGGACCAGGTGAAGACGATAGCTATATCGATTATAAAGTCGGCGTAAACTATAATATCTTGGGTATTGTTGCTGAGCTAGATGTAGTTGGTACAGACATTAGTACTTCTGGTATGACTGATGCTCAGAAAAAACCTTATGACACAGGTTTAGTGTTTAGTTTAACTAAAACATTCTAAGTTTTTATTGTAAAAAAGCGGGTAAATAAACCCGCTTTTTTATTAGTTTTCTATTTCCGAAATTAGCTGTTTTAATTGGCTAAGCTCAATATCCGAGGCTTTGGACAGAGGCTTACGTGGTGCCCCCGCAGCGACACCTTTTAGTTGTAAACCTGCTTTAATCGTTTTGGGTAAACCACCAGTTACAATAAAGCGTAGTAGTGGAAGCTGCTGATAAAATGACTTCTGGGCTTGTTCTAATTCTCCATTTTTTACATATTCAATAAGCTGTTGAGGTCGTTCACCTAACAGGTTTGGTGCAGCTGTACACCAACCGCTTGCCCCAGCACATAGAGCTTCCAAAGCTAAAGGGTTACAGCCGTTATAAAAAGGAAGTTCTCCTTTTGATAATTCATAAATTTTATGCATACGCTGAATATCGCCGCTACTTTCTTTCACCATCGTAATATTTGCAATGTTATTAAACATACGCACGATTAGTTCTGGAGACATATCAACACCACTCGTTGCAGGGTTGTTATAAATCATAATTGGTAAAGTCGTTGCTTGGGCAATCGCTTGGTAATATTCAAAAATTTCTTGATCTGTTAGCTTCCAATAAGATACAGGAATCACCATAAGTGCATCTGCACCATAGCTTTGCGCGATTTGCGCCTTTTTGATGGCTTGATCTGTCGTGAGTTCTGAAATCCCAATAATGACAGGTAGGCGTTTATTAATGCTTTCAATTGAAGTCTTAGCGACTAAACACCATTCATCCCATTCAAGATAAGCGCTTTCGCCAGTACTGCCTAGAGGCGCAATTGCATCGCAACCGTTTTCAATAAGCAAATCCAGCATTTGCTTTAGAACAGGAAGGTTAATGGTGTTGTCATCAGAAAATGGGGTAACCGGGTAGCCAATAATGCCGTTTAGTTTCATGGTCGAAGTCTCTTTTTAAATACAGTCAGAATGTTTTTTCAAAGCTTTACGTGCGTAGTAAGCAAAGTTCACTTTGTTACGTTTATCGGTAGATACCCAGTCATGAGCTTCTATTGCTAAATCGTGTGGGATCGGCTGAATTTGCCCAGCAGACATGGCTAGTAGTTGCAGTTGAGCTGCGCGTTCAATTAAAAGAGCCAAGTTGCATGCTTCTTCAATAGTTTTTCCTGTGACCAGTTGACCATGGTGAGATAACAAAACAGCACGGTTTTTACCTAGAGCAGAAGAAATTAAAATGCCTTCTTCGTTACCTACAGGAACACCTGGCCAATGGCCTACAAAAGAGCAATCTTCATAGAGTGCACAAACATCCATTTGGGAAATCATGAGCGGAATCTGAAGCATGGAAAGAGCCGCTATATGAGTCGGATGCGTATGGATAATGCAGTTCACCTCTGGGTGTTCTTTATAAATCCATGTATGAAAACGATTGGCTGGGTTTGCCATACCTTCTTGATTGATGGGTTCTAAGTCTTGATTCACCTCAAGCAAGTTTGAGGCAGTAATTTCATCAAAACCTAAACCAAAACGTTGGGTAATAAAGGATTCTTTATTTTCACTACGGCAAGTAATTTGGCCTGCTAAACCAGCATCATGGCCATGATCAAATAAAATACGACAAGTGAGAGCAAGCTTTTGGCGGTCAGTTAAATCTGAGTCGCTAATCCACTTTTGCATGTCTTGTTGTGCGTATTGCATCAGATCTTGTTTGTTTACAGAAGCTGTCTTCATCTCTTCTCCAGTCCAGTTGACCAAATTAAGTAGGTGAAGGCAGAATAGAAAACAACTGGATGAATCAATACATCCAGTTTTTATAAGTTATATGGTCCAGATGGGGCAAATATGCTAAGACCTTGGCAAGTACATTTCCGTATTGATGAAAGGGAAGAAAAGACAGTTTTTTTAAAGCTTACCAACTTGATTAGTCAGGAAATTTTGAGTGGCCGTTTAGTACAGGGCACTATGCTGCCGGGGTCTCGTAGCCTTTCAAAAGAATTGGGAATTAATCGAAAAACGGTACAAGCAGTCTATGAAGAATTGGAAGCACAAGGTTGGCTTGTGACTCGGCCTCGAAAAGGCACATTTGTGGCAGATGTTTTACCAGAAAAAAAGCTTCAAATAAAATCAGGATCAGTTCGAAAAGTTAGTGATAAACCAATAATTCAACAAGTTGCCCAGCAGCCCCATAACGATGGTGTGCCAGATCCGAGGCTTATTCCCTATGAGTTATTTTCGAGGGCCTATCGGCACGCACTCATTAAAATTACGCAAAACCAATACATGGGCTATGGTGACCCACGAGGTATGGCTGAGTTAAGGCTGGCGTTACAACAAATGTTGTCGATGGAGCGTTTTATGAATGTTGCCGATGATGAGATTTGTATTGTACGTGGTAGCCAGATGGGAATTTTTCTAGCCTCACGTGCATTACCCAATCGGCAAGGCGTGATTGTTGTTGAAGAGTTGTATTATCCCTCTGCTTTTAAAGCTTTTCAGTCAAATGGCTTTCAAGTGGTTTCTGTCAAATTAGATGAACAGGGTATTGTCATTGACGATATGGAACGGATTTTACAAGAGCACTCAGTTGCTGCAATTTATACAACTCCGCATCATCAATATCCTACAACCGTTACCATGACAATGAACCGCCGTCTTCAACTCTTAGAGCTTTCAAAAAAATGGGGCTTTTATATTATTGAGGATGACTATGATCATGAATTCCACTATCACAGTCGGCCTATGCCACCCTTAGCGAGTTTGCCTCATTCTGAATTAGTCATTCATGTTGGTTCATTGTCTAAAGTTTTTGCACCCGGTATACGCTTGGGTTACATTGTGGCATCGTCATCAGTAATCCAATCGATTACTGAAGATATTTTATTGATTGATCGACAAGGTAATAACATTACTGAACTTGCTTTAGCAGATTTAATGCAACGGGGTGAAATTAAAAGACACATCCGCAAAATGAAAAAGATTTATCAGTTACGCCGTGACCATGCATTAGCTGAGTTTCAAAGGGTTTTTGCAGAGAGTATTCAGATACAATCGCCTGCGGGTGGAATGGCTTTATGGGTAAAATTCCAGAAATCATTTACTCAGGAACAGCTTATAAAATTAAAAGAACTCAACATTGATACAGAGCATAAGTTTAAACAAATCGAGTCTCCTAATCGTTGTATCCGCTTTGGTTTTGCAGCTTTATCAGAGCAGGAAATTACTTCTTTAATCGAGGCCTTAAATGACGCTCTTAATAAAAGAACAGCGGACTTATAATCCGCTGTTTTATTTTTAAGAATGATTTCCTCTATAAGAGAGCGCCTCTGTAAGATGCGGACTTTGAATGACCTCACTTTGAGCTAAATCTGCAATGGTCCGCGCTACTCGTAAAACACGATGATAAGCACGAGCAGATAGATTTAAACGTTGCTGAGCCATTTCAATCATTCGCTGTGAAGTACTATCGAGAGTCGCGTATTGCTCAAGTTGTTTTGGTGAGAGCGCCTGATTCAAACAATCCTGTCTTTGCATTTGTTGTTCATAAGCATAAATCACACGTTGGCGAACACTGCTTGAGTCTTCGGCAGGGGTTGGATCTTGTAGTTCTTGAGCTTTTAATGGCGGTACTTCAATATGTAAATCGATACGGTCGAGTAACGGTCCCGATATACGGTTTTGATAACGTTTAATACTCTCAGGCGAACATTGACAACGACTGTCTTGATTAAATGCATAACCACATGGGCAGGGGTTCATCGCTGCAATGAGCTGAAAGTTTGCAGGGTAGGTAATTTGCCGAGCTGCTCGTGAAATAATGATTTCTTTTGACTCAAGTGGCTGGCGTAAGACTTCTAGCACTTTTCTGTCAAACTCAGGAAGTTCATCTAAAAACAAAACCCCTAAGTGAGATAAGGTAATTTCACCTGGTTTAGGATGAGATCCGCCCCCAACAAGTGCAATCGCTGATGCTGTATGATGGGGCGCTCGAAATGGCCGTTGGCCAAACGTATGCGGTGTATTGGAAATAGAATAAATACTCGCAACTTCAAGTGTTTCTTGATTAGAAAGAGGTGGCAAAATTGAAGGGAGCCTTGAAGCGAGTAAAGTCTTACCAGTGCCTGGTGGTCCTTTAAAGAGCAGCGAATGTCCTCCTGCGGCGGCTATTTCTAGTGCACGACGTGGGCGCAACTGACCTTTTACATCTGCCAGATCAAATTTATAAGGCATTTGGTTTGAGGCAGTTGCAGGTTCAACCGAAGATAGAGATTTCGTGCCCAGAAAATGTTCACAAACTTCTTTTAAGTGACTCACTGGATAACATTCAAGGTTCGGTAAATGGTTAATATCCCGACTATTATCGAGGGGTAAAAGCATTTTATGCTTGGCCTGTTGGCATGCCATGGCCAAAGTTAACGTGCCTGACACTGGTCTTACATGACCATCCAGCGCTAATTCACCAATTAATTCAAAATCTTCGGCACAGTTTTCTGGGAGCTGACCAGACGCAATTAAAATGCCTACGGCAATTGGTAAATCTAGACGTGAACCATCTTTGGGCAAATCTGCTGGCGCAAGATTAATGGTCAGTCGTTTAGTCGGAAATTGGAATCCACTATTAATAATGGCTGAGCGAACGCGGTCTTTACTTTCTCTTACTGCCGCCTCTGCTAGCCCGACAATAGTAAGAGAAGGTAAGCCTTGACTCACATGTACCTCAACCTCAATTAGAGGTGCATGTAAACCCAAAAGTCCCCGTGTATAAATTTTAGAAAAAGACATCTTATTGTTCCATTATGGTGCTTCATTTTTAATCGTTGTAAAGTATAAGTGCGCTACGTTGGTGCTTATTTTTTATTCTTTAAGGCTTCTTCTAATAGATTGACTTGTTTTTGTAGCTCTTCTAAACGTTGATTAGCCGATTGAAGTGCAGTCTTTTGACGGTCAATCTCTTGTTTAGAAACAAGGTCTAACTTTTCGACCGCTTCATTTAATAATGCACGTAAATTTTTTTCCAAATCTTTTTTAGGCTCATCAATTTGTTCCAAAATGGCCTGTAGTAATGTTTCTAACATAAAATATCCAAAGCGTTGTATTACCTTATAGTTTACAGTTTATCACTGCTTGAAGTCGGGATATAGGTTTCAATTCTTTTAGTGCAAATAGAACATTAAAACAGCACTCAACAATACTGAAAATTCATTTTATTTTTAATAGCTCATCTACATCTTGATCACTAAATAGGTTATAAAGAAAGTTCATGCAATAGATTCATTTCCCTCAACCTTTGAAATATTGGCATGAAAATTGAACATAAAACCTTACTGGTGAAAAGAAGCCGAAGGAAACAAACATGAAGCTTGTAACTGCAATTGTAAAACCGTTTAAATTAGATGATGTGCGTGAAGCGCTCTCTGACATTGGTGTACAAGGGATTACCGTAACTGAAGTTAAAGGTTTTGGTCGTCAAAAAGGACATACAGAACTCTACCGTGGTGCAGAGTATGTGGTTGATTTCTTACCTAAAGTAAAAATTGAGATTGCGATCAGTGATGAAATGGTTGACGCGGTAATTGAATCAATTACTCGTGTAGCGAGCACTGGAAAAATCGGCGATGGTAAGATTTTTGTTACTAACCTGGAACAAGTAATTCGTATTCGTACGGGTGAGACTGGACCGGATGCTGTCTAAATTGGCACAAAGCTTGCTGAGTAGAAAATAACTCGCAAATGAGGTTGGGGGACACGAATGAAAAAAATACTTATGGCGCTCAGTCTATCAGGCGCTCTTTTGGGTGGTACTGCCTCTTGGGCAGAAGAAGCTGTAACAACGCCAACATCGGAAGTTACGGCGGCATCAACATCACAAGCTACTACAACCGCAGCAGAAGCACCAGTTGCTGAAACTCCGGCAGCTCCAGCACCGACACCCACTCTTGATACGGGTGACACCTCTTGGATTTTAGTTTCAACCGCATTAGTTTTATTAATGACCATTCCGGGATTAGCATTATTCTACGGCGGTATGGTACGTAAAAAAAATGTCTTAAGTACAATGATGTTCAGCCTTTCAGCTGCAATCTTAGTAAGTTTGCTGTGGGTGATTGCTGGGTATTCAATCGCGTTCTCTGGCACAGGTGCATTTTTTGGTGATTTGTCTAAAGCGATGCTCAACGGAGTGGCGTTTGATGCATTGAGTGGGACAATTCCTGAAAGTCTCTTTGTTATTTTCCAAATGACTTTTGCCATTATTACAGTTGCAATTCTTAGCGGTTCTATTGCAGACCGTATGAAGTATTCAGCTTTCATGGCATTTATTGCAATTTGGGTACTTGTTGTTTATGCGCCAATTACTCACTGGGTTTGGGCAGCAGATGGCTGGTTATTCAAAGCAGGCGCATTAGATTTTGCTGGTGGTACGGTTGTACATATTAACTCAGGTGTTGCAGGTTTAGTTGCTGCTTACATGCTTGGCAAACGTATTGGCCTTGGCCGTGAATCTATGGCTCCTCATAACTTAACTTTAACTGTTATCGGTGCAAGTTTACTTTGGGTGGGTTGGTTTGGTTTCAACGGTGGTAGTGCGTTAGGCGCTGGTGCTCGTGCAAGTATGGCAATTTTAGTGACTCAAGTTGCTGCTGCCGCTGCTGCATTCTCTTGGTTAGTTGTTGAACGTATGATCCGTGGTAAAGCATCTGTATTAGGTGGTGCTTCTGGTGCGGTAGCCGGATTGGTAGTGATTACTCCTGCTGCAGGTTTTGTCGGTGTAGGCGGTGCTTTAGTGATGGGCCTTATCGGTGGCGTCGTGTGCTTTTGGGGTATTACTGCACTTAAACGCTTACTTAAAGCCGATGATGCTTTGGATGCGTTTGGTTTGCATGCGGTAGGTGGTATTGTCGGTGCGATTTTAACTGGCGTATTCTACAGTGATGAAATTATTAAAGCTGCCAACGTTACACTAGCGCCAACATTCGCTGGCCAATTATGGGTACAAGTTGAGGGCGTATTGGCAACCATGGTTTACAGTGGTATCGCGACTTTCGTTATTCTTAAAGTGATTGATCTTGTGATCGGTATCCGTGTGAATGCTGATGATGAGCGTATGGGTCTGGATTTAAGCCAACATGGCGAACGTATTGAATAATCATTATTAATAATCTGCTGTATTAAAAGAACAGTCTTGCGCTGTGATCAAAGTGATGCTTTGATCTTGCTCAGGACTGTTTTTTTGTCTCGAAGAATGCTGGTTCTGTAAGTGTGGAAATTTTGCTACACTAGGTCAAAGTAATCGACCCTATAAGTCCGCTATGCATTGTCCATTTTGCAACGCCGCAGATAGTAAAGTCATCGATTCACGTTTAGCCGCCGAAGGCTGTCAGATTCGTCGACGTCGTGAGTGTGTAAGTTGCGGTGAACGTTTTACCACTTTTGAAAGCTATGAAGTGGTAATGCCCCGTGTGATCAAATCGAATGGAAAAAATGAACCTTTCGATGAGGCCAAATTGCGTCGTTCGTTAATGCATGCGTTGCAAAAACGTCCAGTCACACAAGAGCAGATCGAAACAGTTTTAAGTGATATTCAGTTGCAGATTCGTCGTTTAGGTGAACGTGATGTGAAATCTAGAACAATTGGCGAAATCGTCATGCAATCTTTATTTGCCCTTGACCATGTTGCTTATGTCCGATTTGCCTCTGTCTATCAAGACTTTCAGGATGTTGAAGCATTTCGCCGTCAAATAGAGCAAATGCAGCAACGTGAACACTAATCATTTGAGATTTTTATGTCTGAGTTGAAACAAGATCAGTATTGGATGCAGCAAGCCATTGAACTTGCCAAACGAGGACTATATTCGACCAAGCCTAATCCAAATGTTGGGTGTGTCATTGTCAAAGATGATCAGTTAATTGGTGAAGGTTTTCATCCTAAAGCAGGTCAACCACACGCTGAGGTTTTTGCCTTACGCGAGGCGGGTGAACATGCGCAAGGCGCAACGGCTTACGTTACGCTTGAACCGTGTGCGCACTATGGCAGAACTCCTCCTTGTGCCGAAGCATTGGTGAAAGCCCAAGTTAAAAAAGTAGTGGTCGCTTGTCCTGATCCAAATCCACTGGTTGCAGGGAAGGGCGTTCAGATTTTAAAAAATGCCGGAATTGAAGTAGAAGTTGGCATTTGTGAAGATTTAGCATCAAAACTTAATCAAGGCTTTTTAAAAGCAATGTCTACAGGCATGCCTTATGTACGTTTAAAAGTCGCTTCAAGTTTAGATGGCCGTACTGCAATGGCGTCAGGTGAGTCGAAGTGGATTACCGGTGCTGCTGCCCGTCAAGATGTACAACATTGGCGTGCGATTTCTGGAGCAGTGATTACAGGTATTGAAACTGTGATTGCAGATGATTGTCAGCTTAACGTGCGTTCACTCCGTAATTTTGATATCGAGACGGTTGCTCAGCCAAAACGTGTTGTTTTAGATCGCCAAGGACGTTTGTCACTTAACGCTAAAATCTTAGAGAATCCTGAAACTGTGATGGTGATGGGGCCGTATCGTCAAGAACTTGCTGATTTAGGCGTGATACAATTAGAAATTCAGCCTTTAAAAATGCTGTTACAGACCCTATCTAAGCAACATCAAATTTATGATGTGTTGGTTGAAGCTGGTGCAACATTGTCTACTGCCTTTTTGCAAGAAGGTTTGGTGGACGAATTGATTAGTTATATTGCCCCGACATTATTGGGGAAAAGTGCAAGGGCCATGTTCAATGCAGAGTTTGAATATATGGCACAGCAACTTCGTTTTACACTTCTTGATGTGACACAAATTGATCAAGATATACGCTTAAGGTTAATCCCTACGCAAGAGAAAGTATGAATTCAGAGCCTTCGGTTTATCACAAACGTCGTCATGCAGCCCGTACGACAGACGAATATCTTTTCCATCAGCTTGTGCCGTACTTGGGTAACAAGCGCCGATTGCTCCATCTAATTTTAGAAGCCCTTGAAATTACAGGGACGCTGAATAGTAAGAAAAAGAATCCACCGATTTTTGCCGATTTCTTTGCCGGCAGTGGCGTTGTATCTCGTTTAGCCCGTCAAAATGGTTACCGTGTGATTGCGAATGACTGGGAACCTTACAGCCATGCTTTAAATCATGCGATTTTAGCCTGTGTAGATGCGCCTGCTTTTAAAGAACTGGGCGGCTATCAAAAGGCAATCGATTATTTAAATCGCTTACCTGAAGTTAAAGGTTGGGTAACGCATAACCTTTGTCCACGTAACGATGATGTATACGATCCAACTCGTGACCGTTTATTCTTTAAACGTCGTAATGGTATGCGTATCGATGCAATTCGTCAGCAGATTGCAACATGGCAGGCACAAGGTGCAATTAATGATGTAGAGATGAGTGCTTTGCTTGCACCATTGCTCTATTCAGCCAGTTTTGTCAGTAATACGAGTGGCGTATTTAAAAGTTTCCACCAAGGGTGGGGCGGACGTACTCAAACTGCGCTAGAACGAATTGAGTCATTACTTTGGTTAACACCAAGCCGTTTTTGTGAGATTGGTGACCGTAAACGTCCGGCTGCTGAAATGTGGTGTGTAGATTCACAACATCTAGCAAATCAAATGAGTGGTTTTGAAGTCGATGTTGCTTATCTTGATCCACCATATAACCAACACGCATATAGTAGTAATTACCATGTTTTAAATGCATTAACTTTATGGGATCAGGTTGATTTACCTTCACCGGATACCAAAGGTTATAAGAGTGGTATTGATAGAGCTTGGCGTAAAGAGCGTCCAAGTCCATATAACTCGTCTAAACATGCAAAAGATGCATATGAGAAATTACTTTCAACCATCAATGCGCGCTATATTCTGACCAGCTATTCAACTGATGGTAATATCGAGCCGAAAGATTTGCTTATGGCTAATCTAGAGCGGGGCAAAGTCACCTTGTTGACACAAGATGTTCCGCGTTATCGAGTGAGTAAACAACGACAGTCTGAACGTGCACGCGTGCTTGAGTTTATTGTGATTACTGATACTCATGCCAAGTCAGGACCACCATTACGTCAGTTATTAGGCCAGCTTTACCACTTCGCCGAGCTAGGTGGTGTAGATACCTCAGGTAATAGTACACAGCTCGCACTTTGGTAAGCGCTGCAACTTAAGCAGTGTAAAAAGATTTGGAGATTGAGCCATGTTTACAGGCATCATTGAAAGTTTAGGAAAAGTTGAAAGCCTGCAAAGTGTAGGTGGCGATGTACGTTTACGTATTCAGACTGATCTGGATATGTCAGATGTACATTTGGGTGACTCAATTGCAACCAACGGTATTTGTCTCACAGTGATTGAGTGGGGTGACAACTGGTACGCAGCTGATGTTTCTCGTGAAAGTTTAAACCGTACGACTTTGGGTAACTGGAAAGTTGGGCAACGTGTCAATGTTGAAAAGGCAATGTTACCGACAACGCGCTTTGGCGGGCATATTGTAAGTGGTCACGTTGATGGCGTAGGTGAAATTACTGTAGTGCGTGAAGATGCTCGCTCAATCTATTATGAAGTGACAGCGCCGACAGAACTTGCTAAATATTTAGCGGAAAAAGGTTCTGTAACTGTTGATGGAATTAGCTTAACAATTAACCATTTACGTGGAAATATTTTAAGCTTGAATTTGATTCCACACACTGCGGAGCGTACCAATATTGGAACGTGGCAAGTAGGCAGTAAGGTCAATCTTGAAGTTGATGTTTTAGCACGTTATATCGAGCGTTTATTGCTGGGCGATAAAGCTGCTGAGCAAAAAAACGAGTCAAATATTAGTATGGCTTTTTTAGCTGAGAATGGCTTTTTAAAATAAAAGCTAGCTCATTAAAGTAAAAACCGGACACTTGTTCCGGTTTTTTATTTTTGAAACATTAATGCTTGGTTAGCGTGACCGAATCTGTACCCACCCAAGTTTTATGATGTTGGGTACGAGTAATCGTAAACTTACCTTTTTCAGACTCTCGTGTAAGTAAGATAGATAAAGAATTAAAGTCGTTATGACTCATATAAAATTCTTGTGCTGAAAATGTCCATTGTTCACCCTGATTAAGCTGATCAACTTGCTTTGAAATCTGATGCAGAATGTCCATTTCTTACCCTCATTAATTAGCTTAAAAACACTACTTTTTATTCATATAATCAATTGATCTATAAGAATAATATTTATGTCTATTTTGTGACATATAAGTGTCATTTTTATGACAGAGGAGGCTTTTAAAACTTCATTTTTCTATTTTTTCATCAGAAAACTTAGAATTTTTTAAAATGTATTCAATTTCTTCTTGAGCTGCTGAATTTAGCTTGGCTCGGAAAGCCGTTACAGACTGTTCAATTAAGCTCTCAGCTTCAAGTTCTAAACGAATGCGTAAACTTTCAAGCTCAGATAAGATTTGATCATCGGTAATACTAAGTTTTACGCCAGAAGAGTAATTGACTGCTGGCGTTTCAGGGTTTTTCTGATAACGCGCAGTTTGCTCTGCGACTTCTTGTTCTAACTGGCTGCGGATGGCTTGAAGTGCTTCAGTCTGTTCACTAAATTTACGAACTTCATCGGCTTGCAATTCAGCCGCATAGGCCGCTTCTAACGCTCGTTTATCAGCAAGTGCTTTCTCTAAAGCAAGCTGACGACGAATACGTGCTTGCTCAATTAGCTCTGCCCTGAGGTCCGCGTAAGCTTTTTCAATTTTTTGCTGTGATTCTAGCTGTGCTTTTTCATCATTTAAAACCCAAAGCTGAATCGGAGTTTGAGGTTCTAATAAATCGCATATACGTGCCAGATCTTGTTGATAGGCATGACGGACAGCTTCAGGCGCATTTAACCATCTTTTTTTAAAATCTTGCCCGACATTTAATGCCACCATGCTTCTCCTTTGTTTAACAGTATTTACATTTTAGCGCGTTATAATTTAAAGGTCCGCGGTTCTATACCCAAACGGCGATACATTTTAAATTTTTCTCGCCCAATTTGCTTGGCTGTTTCATTATTTTCAACAATTTCTATAATGTGGCTAAAATGCTCAACTTGTTCAAGTGTATGATTGTTAAAATTAAATACTAACCAGCCTTGTTCAAGTGGTTGTTTAGCCGAAATACATACAGCAGCCTCAGCTTGATCAACCCCATGTGTAATAAAGCTGACAGGGTCAAAATCCCATAATCTTTCATCAAGAGTCTGTTGTAGCTGCACATCTCGGCAATACCACCAGATTTTAGAATGCTTCTGTAAAATCTTTCGGCATAAACGGCAAGCACTATCGACTTGCCGTTCTTCACTGGTTTCAAACAGATAAAAACTAACTTTAGCCATTCGTATTTACACGATTCGCTAAAAATTGCATGAGCAATGGTACTGGACGCCCTGTTGCACCTTTAGCTGGGCCAGATAACCATGCTGTTCCTGCTACATCTAAATGAGCCCAGCGATATTCACGTGTAAAGCGTTCAAGGAAACATGCTGCCGTAATTGCGCCGCCGTATGGACCGCCAATGTTCGCAATATCCGCAAATGGCGAATCAAGTAATTCTTGATAATCTTCAATAACTGGCATACGCCATACACGGTCAAATGATTGCTCACCCGCTTGTTGGAGTTCAGCTGCTAAAGCATCATCTGGTGAGAACAAACCACTGAGCACTTTACCTAAAGCGACTACACATGCACCTGTTAAGGTCGCAATATCGACCACAACTGCTGGATTGAAGCGTTTGATATAGGTCAATGTGTCACACAGTACCAAACGGCCTTCAGCATCGGTATTTAAGATTTCAACAGTTTGACCGCTCATGGTTGTCACGATATCGCCCGGACGAGTTGCCTTGCCAGAAGGCATGTTTTCTGCGGCTGCAATCGCTCCAACGACATGAATCGGAAGTTTTGCTTCGCATAGGGCACGAATAGTACCCAGTACAGAAGCTGCACCACACATATCGAACTTCATTTCATCCATGCCAAGGCCCGGTTTTAATGAAATGCCGCCTGTATCAAAAGTAACGCCTTTACCAACAAGTACAACAGGAGCTTGGTCGATTCCAGCTTGGTATTCGAGAGTTACAATACGGCCCGGACGTTCAGATCCTTTGCTGACTGCAAGAAAAGCATACATGCCTAAATCAGCCATTTGTTGCTCATTTAACACAGTTACTTTGAGTAAGTCAGGGAATTCTGCAGCTAAAGTTAATGCTTGTTCTGCCAAATATTCAGGGAAACAAATGTTACCTGGACGGTTTCCAAGGTCTCGTGCATACGACTGACCAGACTGTACTGCATGCACTAAAGATAGTTGCTTTTCATCAAGGCTAGTCGTTGAACTAATTAAATCAACCTGTTGTAACACAAATTCATTTTTTTTCGATTTAAACTCATCATAACCATAAGCTGCTTGAGTTAAGCTTAAAGCGAATAAATAATGGTATTCGACAGGTAACGCAGCAATATCAATTGCGATATGCTTAAATTTATTTTGTGTCGATTTGATAATAGTTTGGGCAAGTTTAGCGAGCTTAACTGCCTGAAGTTCAGCTGTTTTTCCTAAGCCAAGTAATTGGCTATGAGGTTGATTTGAAACCTGACCAAATAAAGGCAGAGTTTCGTTGAAGTTGCCTTTAAATTGGGTGGCAGTAAGAACGCTTTCTAGGTTATTGATTTGATATGTGTTGATATTGCTTTGTAGCTGTTCTGAATCAACTAAAACCCACAAAGATTCATTAGATGTCTGTTCGGGAAAAGTTGTATAAGTTGTAAATTTCATGGCTGCCGTGATTGCCTATAGAAAGTTATGATGGATTAAAACATTGAAACACTTTCAAGCATAGCGTTGCAATGTGCGGTTTTATATTTTTAACATTCGGGTAAACTAGCACTCGTCCCGATTAGCCTTTTGGAAGTATTACTTTGATTATTCGGCGTTATCTCGTCAAGCAAGTTGTCTCTACCTCATTGGTGGTCATTTCCTTATTGACCTTAATCATGATGGGTGGTCGTCTGATCAAATACTTTGGTGTGGCGGCGCAGGGGCGTTTAGATGCCAGTATCTTGTTTAGCATCATTGGATATCGATTACCTGAGTTTCTTACACTCATTTTACCACTGGGTTTTTTCATTGGTTTAATGTTGGTGTTTGGTCGTTTATATGTTGACCATGAAATGGCTGTATTAAATGGTAGTGGTGTAAGTCGTCATCAATTAGCGCGATTACTCATTCCAATGACACTTGTTTATATGGTGTTTCAGTCTGTGCTTATGCTCTGGATGACGCCGTGGGGATTACGTGAATTTGAAAAGCTAACAACCACACAAGCTGTTCGGACAGGTTTCGATTTGGTTCGACCAAGAGAATTTATTTCTTCTGGGCCATATACGATCTATGCAGGTTCATTGTCAGAAGATCGAAAGAATTTGAAGGACATTTTCTTTTATCAGCGCGCTGCTAAAGAAGATAAGCCAGATGTCATGATTTTGGCAAAAGAAGCGACTCGTGTAGAAGTTGCAAATGACACTGCCAATGTCGTCGATCTGGTACAAGGTCGTCGCTATGAAATATTCCCGGGACAACCAAAATATACACAAGCAGAGTTTCAGTCTTATCGTCTACGTTTAGAAAATGACAAAGATGTTAAGTTTGAGAGTGGCGATGTAGAAGCACTATCAACAACAAAACTGTTTTCAAAAACGAATGATCCAGTCATCAGAAGTGAGTTGGGATGGCGTTTATTTGGGCCATTTACCATTGTTATTGCGTTAATGCTATCAGTGGCATTGTCTGAGGTGAGCCCACGACAAGGCCGTTATTACCGTCTTATTCCGGCGATTTTTATTTTTTCCAGTCTGATCGTATTAATGATTGCAATCAAGACTCGTATCAGTAAAGAAGAACTCGATATTTGGGCTTATCCTGCCGTATTAGTTGTTTACGGCGTTGCAGCTGCCTTATTCTCACGTAAGCAGAAGTTGGGACCAAAAATCAAGAAACAGATCAAGCGAGTGAAATTATAATGTTAGCACGTCGAATAGTCGCCAAATATGTGACGAAAACCACTGCGCTTGCGATGTTTGGCACCACAGTTGTTTTGTCCATTCTACAAGTCTTATTTACGTATCTTGGCGAGTTGGGTGAGCTCAAACCAGGCTATAACGCATGGCAAGCTCTCGTCTATGTCTTGTGGGGCGCTCCTCGTTATCTATATGAAATTTTACCTATTTCTGCCTTAATTGGTGCCGTGATTGGTCTGGGTTCATTGGCAACGAGTAGTGAACTCATCGTCATGCGTTCAGTGGGCATTAGTTTGTGGCGTATTGTCGGTTGGGTGATGCGCTCAGCTTTACTGCTTATTATTTTGTCATTTGCTTTGAGTGAATGGGTTATTCCTTATACCAATGAAAAAGCACAAAGTGTTAAAAGCCATCGCTCTGTAGCTGCTTTAGGTGAAGTTAAAGGTTATTGGTCACGTGAAGGGCAGCGATTTATCTATATCGACTATGCTAACTCTCAGGGTAATTTAAGAGATATTCAAGTGGTCGACTTTGACCAGAACTATTACTTGCAATCATTAATTAATGCTCAGCAAGGACAGTTTATTAAAAATGGTCAATGGGCTTTGAAAAAAGCTGAACAAATGGACATTTTGGCGGCAGGAAATGCCATCAAAACTGATCATGAAGAGCAATCGCTTTCGTTAGCATTACAGCCTAAATATGTGCACATGGTGACTTTAGATCCTGAAGATTTATCACCAAGCCAACTGATTAGCTTTATGCGTTATATGGATGAATATAGTCAGGTGCCAAAAACTTACCAATTGGCTTTCTGGCAAAAAGTTGCTTCGCCATTTTCACTCATCGCATTAGTACTCGTAGCGTGTTCTTTTATTTTTGGACCATTACGCCAACAATCGATGGGTTTCCGTTTGGTGATCGCGTTGTTTATTGGTTTGAGTTTCTATTATTTGCAGGACTTCTTGGGCTATGCGAGCTTGGTTTATTCTCCATCTCCAGCATGGTTCGTACTTGTACCTATCTTATTAATGTTTGGTGCCGGAAGTTATTTGCTTTACCGCGCTCGCTAGTAATAATTGAGATTTATGGTTTTCATCAATCACGGGTATTGGTGAAAGCCATAGGAATAAATAGAGTCTTGACCGAAAATTCGGTAAGATATTGTGACGAAATTCTAGACAAAAGAGAAATTGATTATGACGGATGCAACTGCTGGCAAGATCCCTCACGTTCTGGTCATTATGGATGGTGTTGGACACCGTGAAGCGATTGAAGATAATGCTTTTCTTGCAGCAAAAACACCAAATTTGGCGGCAATGAAAGCCAAGCATCCGAATAGTCTAATTTCTGGTTCAGGTGAAGATGTTGGATTACCTGATGGCCAAATGGGGAACTCTGAAGTCGGCCATATGAATCTTGGCGCTGGCCGTGTGTTATATCAAGACTTTACCCGCATTACTAAAGATATCCGTACTGGCGACTTCTTTAAACATGAAGTTTTGATCGATGCTGTTGAAAAAGCCAAAGCTGCTGGTGGCGCTGTCCATATTATGGGACTACTTTCAGAAGGTGGCGTCCATTCCCATGAAGATCATATTGTGGCGATGTGTGAACTTGCATTAAAACGCGGTGCAAAAGTTTACTTACACGCTTTTCTAGATGGTCGTGATACACCTCCACGCAGTGCTCAACCATCTTTAGAAAAATTAGATGCGTTATTTGCTCAATATCCAGGCCAGGGCCGTATTGCAACCATGATTGGTCGCTACTTTGCAATGGACCGTGACAACCGTTGGGATCGCGTTGAGCAAGCTTATCGCTTATTAACTGAAGGTGAAGCACTTCGTACTGCACAAACCGCAGTTGAAGGGTTAGAGTTAGCTTATGCAGCCAATGAAAATGATGAGTTTGTAAAAGCGACTCGTATTGGTGATATCGCTAAAGTTCAAGACGGTGATAGCGTTGTATTTATGAATTTCCGTGCTGACCGAGCTCGTGAAATTACTCGCGCATTTGTAGAAAAAGACTTTGCTGGTTTTGAACGTAAAGTTGTACCAAACCTTTCTAAATTTGTGATGTTAACGCGTTATCAGGCAAGCATTGATGCACCAGTTGCATATATGCCAGAAGCCCTTAAAAATTCATTGGGCGAATATTTATCTTCTTTAGGTAAAACCCAGTTACGTATTGCCGAAACTGAAAAGTATGCGCATGTAACATTCTTCTTTAGTGGTGGCCGTGAAGATGAATATCCAGGTGAAAAACGTATTTTAATTCCATCTCCAAACGTTGCGACATATGACCTTAAGCCTGAAATGAGTGCTTACGAAGTCACTGATGAGTTGGTTAAAGCGATTAATTCGGGTGAATACGACTTATTAGTTGTGAACTATGCAAATGGTGACATGGTTGGTCATACAGGTGTGTTCGACGCTGCGGTTAAAGCAGTTGAAGCGGTAGATATTTGTTTAGGTCGTGTCTATGAAGCAGTTATGGCGAAAAAAGGCCATATGCTCATTACTGCTGACCATGGTAACGTTGAACAAATGCAAGATTACGAAAGTGGGCAAGTGCATACTCAACATACAACCGAACTTGTGCCATTTATCTATGTTGGCCCAACACAAGCAACAATTGCAGAAGGTGGTGTGCTTGCAGATGTAGCACCAACAATTCTCAATTTAATGCAGATTCCTGTTCCTGCCGAAATGCAAGGGCGTAATCTGATTACACTATCTGCATAAGTTAAAGGTGATTGGATGCTGCAACACATTAAATATAAAAAACTTATTGTAAGTATGTTGCTGTGTTGCAGCCAATTTGCTTTTGCAGCGCCAGTTGTAAAAGAAAAATTGTCACCTTTGCACTCTGACTCGGAAGAGCCAGAGCATAGCTATGCAGAGGTGCCGATTGAGTCGATTCAACAGTTTGTACAAATCTATGGAATCGTTCGAGATAACTATGTCGACGTGAAGTCCGATGACGCCTTATTTCAACAAGCCATAAAAGGGCTGGTAAGTGGGCTAGATCGTTACTCGCGTTATTTGTCGGCAGAAGAATATCGTCAATTGATTCAATACACTGAAGGTGATCTTGCATCAGTTGATTTTGCATTAAGTCCTGAATCTCATGTTCGTAAATGGATAATTCGTGATCTTAAAACAGGCTCAGATTCCTATAAATTAGGTTTGAGAAATGGTCAGACGATTCTCAAGATTGATAACCAAGATTTAAAAAATTTAAACCAAGATCAGGTGCTCGGTCTGCTTTATGGCTCTATTGGAAGTACACTTCAAGTACAAGCAGAAGAGTTAAATGGAAACATTAACTTAGTCCGTAATAAAAAAATAGAAACCGATATAGAACCTGTAATGTTACATAATCAGGTGCTCGTACTCAAAATTAGAGTATTCCAGCAAGACACTGCTAATGAAATTAAAAGATTAATTGAAGAAAATAACTCTCCACGTTTAAAGGCTGTTTTAATCGATTTGCGAAACAATCCGGGTGGGTTGTTATCGGCAGCAGTTGAGTCGGCAGATTTATTTTTAAATAACGGAATTATTGTTTCAACCAAAAGTCGTTCGGAAGGTAACCAGCAATTTCAGGCTCTACCTGGCAATGAATTTCAGAATATAAAACTAGGTATATTAATTAATCACCGCTCTGCATCGGCAGCAGAAGTTTTTACTGCGGCCATGAAAGAACACCAGCGTGCTTGGGTGATGGGTGAAAAAAGTTATGGAAAAGGTGTAGTGCAAAAGCTATTTCCTTTACCAAGTGGAGCAGCTCTACAGATGACCGTCTCACACTACTACACACCCAATGGCAATATGATTGAAGGGCAGGGTATTCAGCCTAACCAGACCTATCCATTGCCCGCAGAAATGAAAGAAGATGTATATTTAGAACGCGTTGCAGATTTATTCTTAAAGAGGAAGTAATTTTTATACTTCCTCTCCCATTTCGGTATCTAAGCCAAACTTTTTGAGTCGGTAGCGCAAAGAACGGAATGTCATTCCTAACTTTTTAGCTGCTAAAGTCCGATTCCAATGCGTCATGTTTAGCGCATTCAATAAAATATCTTTTTCGATATTTTCTAAATAACGTTCTAAACCTTCTATTGGAAATTTTGGATGAGTCGTCTGAACAGTTGGTGTTTGATCTAGTTGTTGCATTACGATTTGCGGACTCACACTACTGCCTCTAAGAGGAGGTGCTAAGTGTGTCAAATCAATGCACTCATCATCACTTAAAGTAATAGCTCGTTCAATCATATTTCTTAATTCACGAACATTACCCGGGAAGTCTTGCTGCAATAAGTAGGTTTCAGCACTTGCCGTTAATTGTTTGCTTGGAATTTCCCATTCCGTACAAACCTTTTGAATAAAATGAGTGGCCAAGAGCAGAATGTCTCCACCACGTTCACGTAATGGCGGCAACATAATATCCATAACATGGATACGGAAGAATAAGTCCTGCCGGAATTTACCTTGTTGAACCAATAAATCTAAGTCTTGATGGCTGGCGCTAATCACTCGAAAATCAACATCAATTTCCTGATCGGAACCTACAGGACGTATCTTTTTCTCTTGCACAGCCCGCAGCAATTTAACCTGCATAGTTAACGGCAATTCGGCAATTTCATCTAAAAATAAACTGCCGCCGTGTGCCGATAAAATCAGACCTTGTTTGTCTTGAGTCGCGCCAGTAAAACTACCTTTTTTATGCCCGAAAAGTTCACTTTCCATGAGCTCAGTTGGAATTGCTCCGCAGTTAATGGCAATAAATGGCCCTTCGCTACGGTTGCTTAAACGGTGAATCAGATTAGCAACCACTTCTTTACCTGTACCGGACTCACCTGTAACAAACACAGGAGCTTGGGAGCGAGCTATTTTTTTAATAGCTATCCGTAAGTTTTGTATAGGGGGTGAACGCCCGATAAGTAGGTCATTCTCTAAAGTTGTTTCACTAAATTCATGCTCTGGTTTTGGCTGGTTAAGCGCTTTTTTTAATAGCTGATCTAAATGAATTTGGTTAATCGGTTTACTAACAAAATCAAAAGCTCCCGCTTTTAATGCAGCAATTGCAATATCCATATTGCCGTATGCAGTTAAAACTGCGATGGGTGTGTGCGGGTAAGTTTGAGAAACGTGTTTAACCAATTCTAATCCACTACCGTCGGGTAGATTTAAATCGGTCAAGCACGCATCGTAATGAAACTGAGTAAAGAGTTGTTTGGCCTGTTCAACCCGATAAGCAAGATGTGTCTTAATCCCCATTCGTGCAAGAGTCATTTGCATTAAAAGGCACAAATCTTCTTCATCGTCTACAAGCAAAACGAGTGGTTGCTGTTCTGCCATTTCCCCAAAAACCTAATAAAAAAATCAATATATTATTGGGCATGCTATTCGGAAACATGCCCCTTGTTTTTGCTCTATATAAGTGAGCTTTGCATGGTTTGCCTCACAAAAACTATGAGACAAATATAATCCTAAACCAGTTCCATTAATTTCGGTACTAAAAAATGGTTTAAATAGTTGAGATATATCACGTTTTGAAACCCCTTCACCGTAATCGATCACATCAATATAAATTTTATTTGTTTGTGAATGAATATTGATCAAGATATGCGGTGAGTCGGGTGCATTATGTCGTAAAGCATTTCTAACAAGATTAATCAGCACTTGTCTGAGCTGTTTTTCATCAAATAAGAGTTTTAAGGATGAGTCAGAAATTTTAAGCTGGATGGTATGTTTAACATCAGATAAATCTTCATCTAATAATGTTTTTATGAAGTCGTTTAATTCAATCTGGATTGGGTAGGTTCTTTCACCACGGGCAAGTCCTAACGTATCTTGAACAATATTATCGATGCGTTTGGTTTGCTTGCCAATCATATTGCGTAAAGTATTTTGCTGTTCAACATTACTATCTTTAAGTAGTTCATTTGCTTGCACAATTGCTGCAAGAGGATTGCGGATTTCATGTGCAATACTTGCTGAGAGTTGCCCTAAAGCGGCAAGTTTGAGTTGTTGAGCTTGCTGATTAATTTGCTGTGCATCTTGCAAGATAAGTAGCGTCAATGCTTGTTGCGGTACTAAAAGATGCTGCACTTTAATATTAATAGAGTAGGCCGAAAGCCGAGATTCAAAAATAAATCGATCACCTTCTTTTAGGTTATCAAATTTAAGAATTTCAAATAAGTCAGCATGCCATTTAGCTAGGGGGTATTTTTCACTGGCAAATTGAGGTGGAATCCCTAAAAGTGAACATGCTGCTGGGTTACTTAAAACGATGTCGTAGTTTTCATCTAGAACTAAATAACCTTCTTCAATTTGTTCCAAAATATAGCGGTTAATATTTTGTAGTTGATAGAGTTCTATTGATTGATGGAAAGTCAGCGCCTCAAGTAACTTAAAGCGCTGGACCGCAATTTGCCCGATGCCGTGTACTACGAAAAACAAGAAAGCCAATAAAGCGCTATTACCAATCGTATTTAAATTATTGTAGTCAAATAAACTGCCTACAAAGCGTTGGTAAATAACAGCAATAACCGCAAGTAATGTAATGAGCAAAGACATTCTTGCGCTAAGTAAAATTGCTGAGGTAAATATGGCAATAACATAGAGCAAGCTGAGTTGTAAATTTGGTTCACCTACAGAAAATGTAAGTAAACTCAGGCAAATAACATCAACTATAAAAAATAAAACAAGCTGGCGTGTTGCCTGAGTAGCAACAAACTTAAAGCATAAAAGTTGAAGAAGGCTTAAGATTGAATAGCCGAGTAGTGTGTAAGAATATAAAGCGGGTTGTTGTAGACTAGTGTCGATTTGAGCATCGGTTAAAACCAAAATAATATTCAGGCTAACCGCAATAATAAGGCGATATAAACCATACCACGTGCCCAAACGAAAAATCGTATGGGACAAGGATGAGTTTATGGGAAATTGCATGTATGTCTGATTAAGGTTTGATCAGACCGTAACGAATCGCAAGGTGAGTTAATTTAACATCACTATCAATGGCTAGCTTTTCAAAAATACGGTAACGGTAAGTATTTACTGTTTTAACACTTACAAAAAGTTTGTCAGCAATTTCTTGAGCGCTAATACAATTTACAACCATCATTGCAACTTGCATTTCTCGTTCAGAGAGAGAATCGAAAGGTGATTGCTGAGTATCGGATAAATATGAGCTCGCTAACTGCTCAGCAATATCGGCACTAAAGTATTTGCCACCTTGCATCACTTTATTAATTGCGCGAACCATTTCTGTAATTGGAGCACCTTTGGTGATGTAGCCTTTAGCTCCTGCTTTAAGCAAAAGAGAAGGGTAAGGTTCTTCTGCTAAACCACTGACTGCAATCACTTTTGTATCTGGTGCAGTTTGCAGTAAACGGCGAGTTGTTTCTACGCCCCCGATGCCAGGCATATTGACATCAAGTAGCACAACTTGAGGATGTTTCTGACGAACAATAGCAATTGCTTCTTCACCCGATTCGGCTTGTCCAATGACCTCTACATCGGCATGATCTTCTAACATACGGCAAATGCCCGTACGTACAAGTTCATGGTCATCCACAACTAAAACTGTAATCAAGAAGACCTCCTTTCTTTCAAAAAACAAGTTTTTTGTTACATAAAGCAAAATTAGCTTGCAATGGAATGACAAAATTAGCAATCCTATTCTTATATAGTGAGCGAATAGTTGTGCACAATTGTGTCGGTAAAAGCGTTATACCTTATACCTCAAATGTAAGGCATAATTATAGTAAGCGCAAATGTGTATCACCCTGAGTCGAGTATTGTGCCGTGAAAAATTCTAAAAAGTCTTTAATGCATGTGCTAAGCATGTCTATTTTGCTTGGTTTGAGTTCAACAAGCTTTGCAGAACTCGTCAATAACCCGTCCTCAGGGAGTAGTGGTACTGCAAGCTTAAATTGGTCTTCAGCTGACGCTAGCCAATTTTTAAATGATGAAGATGATGAACCAACGCCGCAAGGTTCAACATCGGTAACCACAACATTGCGTGGTGGTAGTGCACCGAAAATTGTAGCATCTGCACCGAAGATTGCTCCAATCCGTGATACGACTGGTTACAATGCCCAGCCGAGTGTAAGTGCTCGAGCTGCGCTTGTGATGGATGCGCAAACTGGTGAAGTGCTCTACAGTAAAAATACGAATGCTTCAGTGCCAATTGCGTCTATTACTAAATTGATGACAGCAGTTGTAACGGCAGATGCTCGTTTAAACATGTCTGAAGAAATTACACTTGAGCAAATTGATTTTGCTGGTGCAAACGGTAAAAACTCAAGTTCAACACTCCGTGTTGGCGACAAGATGAACCGTGCAGAAGTTCTTCTATTTGCTCTAATGAAATCTGAAAACCCAGCAGCGGCAGCTTTAGCACGTACTTATCCGGGTGGTCGTCCAGCATTCGTAGCTGCAATGAACTCTAAAGCACGTGCTTTAGGCATGAACGCAACTCATTACTATGAGTCAACTGGTTTAGATCCGCGTAATGTGTCTTCTGCGCGTGACTTAGGGATTTTGGCAAGTACAGCTTCTCAATATGGTTTGATCCGTCAATTCTCAACAACACCGACTTATGACTTTAACTTAGGTTATCGCGTGTTGAAATCTAACAATACTAATGCGCTAGTGCGTAATGGTGGTTGGAATATTAACTTGTCTAAAACTGGTTATATTAATGAAGCAGGTCGCTGTGTTGTGATGCATACCACTGTAAATTCACGTCCGGCAGTGATTGTATTACTGGGTGAACCAAGTACACAGGCACGTAATAACGATGCAACTAACTTGCTTGGCTGGTTGAGCAATTTACCAAAACGTATTTAATTTAAATATTCAAGAAAACGCTTCTATCAAGAAGCGTTTTTTTATGGCTATAAAAAAGACATAAAAAAACGGCTGTGTTGAACAGCCGTTTTTGAAAAATCAGATCTTACATATTAGATAAAATCGAATCTTTTACTTGATCCATTGTTGCATCAATTGACAACATAACTGCATCAGCACATTGTTTGATTGCAGTATCAGGGTCTTTTAAGCCATTACCTGTTACTGTACATACAATGACAGAACCTTCGGCGATCTTACCCGCTTTAATATCGCGAATCGCACCACCAATAGAAGCCGCAGATGCAGGCTCAACAAATACGCCTTCATACATAGAAAGTAAGCGTTGAGCTTCTAAAATTTCGCTGTCTTGAAGTTCATCAAACCAGCCCTTAGAGTCACGTACTACAGCTTTTGCATGGTTCCAGCTTTGTGGGTTACCAATACGGATTGCAGTTGCAACAGTTTCAGGGCTTTCAACTGGAGCACCACGTAAGAATGGAGCAGCACCAGAAGCTTGATAACCTACCATTGTTGGTAAACCTTCAGGTTTTGGACCAGTGAATTGATCAGTAGAAGCATCGTAAACAACTTGTTCAAACTGATCAGCAGGTTGGTTTGCTACTGCTTCGGTATAACCCATCCAATGAGCTGTAATGTTGCCTGCGTTACCTACAGGTAAGCAGTGATAATCAGGTGCACGGCCTAGAGCTTCAACGATTTCATAAGCAATGGTTTTTTGACCTTGCAAACGGTAAGGGTTGATTGAGTTTACAATCGTTACAGGCGCTTGGTCAGCGACTTCTTTTACAAGACGCATACCATCATCGAAGTTGCCACGAATTTGCATAGTGATCGCACCATACATCATCGCTTGCGCCATTTTACCCATCGCAATTTTGCCTTCTGGAATCAAAACAAATGCTTTGATACCTGCACGTGCAGCATAGGCAGCAGCAGCAGCAGAAGTGTTACCAGTAGAGGCACAGATAATCGCTTTAGAGCCTTCTTCAACCGCTTTGGTTACAGCCATGGTCATACCACGGTCTTTAAATGAACCAGTTGGGTTTAAACCCTCATATTTCACATAAATTTCAACATCTTTGCCAATAATACGTGGAATATTCTCAAGTTTAATGAGTGGGGTGTTGCCTTCACCCAAAGAGATAGCACGAGTAGTTGCCGAAACTGGCAAACGGTCACGATAACGATCTACAAGACCAGTATAACGATTGGCATTAGACATGATGGTGTTCCAATTAGAGGTGAAGCGGGAGAGGGAATCTTTCCCTCAACCTGATTAACTATCGAGCGATTCTAAACGAATTCTTACGATTTCGCCACGAATTGCAGGTAATGCTTGGATTTGTGCAAGAGCATCATCCATTTTAGATTCAACGATTGGATCGGTCAGAATCACGATTGGAATAAGGTCTTTTAAACGAGATTGTTGCATGATCGCATCAATACTAATTCCAGCGCGACTTAAGATGGTCGTCACATCTGCAAGTACGCCAGTTTGGTCTTCTGCATTTAAGCGGATGTAATAACCTGTAGTCATTTCTTCACGGCTTAAAATTGGCACGTTTGTTAATGCTTCAAAAGCCAACTGAGGAATTGTTCCTGCACCATCTTCGGTATAAGAGATATCACGAACAATATCAATAACGTCGGCAACAACCGCAGAAGCTGTTGGACCTGCACCTGCACCCGCGCCGTAATAGAGTGTTGGACCTACGGCATTGGCTTGAACTAAAACAGCATTTTTAACGCCGTTTACATTCGCAATAAGTTGTTCATCTGGAATAAGTGTTGGGTGAACACGTAACTCAATACCTTTTTCAGCACGACGTGCAATACCAAGATGTTTAATGCGGAAACCAAGATCTTCGGCATATTTCACATCTTGGGCAGTGATTTTGCTGATACCTTCGGTATAAACCTTATCAAACTGAAGAGGAATACCAAACGCACAAGACGCTAAAATGGTAAGTTTATGCGCAGCATCAATACCTTCAACGTCAAAAGTTGGGTCTGCTTCTGCATACCCGAGTTCTTGAGCTTCTTTTAATACATCATCAAATGCACGACCTTTCTCACGCATTTCAGTCAGAATAAAGTTACCTGTACCATTAATAATGCCAGCCAACCATTCGATATGGTTTGCAGCAAGGCCTTCGCGGATCACTTTAATAATTGGAATACCGCCAGCAACCGCTGCTTCATAAGCAATTTGTACAGCATTGTCTTCGGCAGCTTTAAATAATTCATTGCCATGTTCAGCGAGTAAAGCTTTATTGGCAGTCACGACTTGTTTGCCGTGTTTGATCGCTTCCATGATAATTTCGTAAGCAGGGTGGATCCCACCCATAACTTCTACAACTACATCAACGTCTGGTTGACGAACGATGTCAAGTAAATCAGCACTTTGTTTAATCCCTTCCAGTTCGAGATCTGGACGAGGGCGGCGTGTTCCAACGTGGGTAATTTGAATTTCTCGACCGGTGCGACGTTTAATTTCAGCGGCATTTTCTTGTAGTAGTTTAAGGGCTCCTCCACCTACGGTTCCTAAACCGAGTATTGCCAGGCGAACTGGTTTCACGTCACACTCCATATCATCATTTAATCATTTAGTTGAAGCTAGATCATAGCTAAAAAAAACGCCAGACTCTAGCGCTTTTAGTGCTTGTTCAATGAATTAGATTGCGATGTTTGGAAAAGAAGAGTAGATCAGTCTTTAAACAGAGGTCGATTAAACATTAATTATTTAAAAAACAAAGCGCTGCAATAATGGCAGCGCTTTTCTTAAGAGGTAGATGATTAATCATTCATCAACTTAAAGGGTGTTATTTATCCAGACGTTTAATTAATTCATCCGGTGTTAGGTAGCCACCTAGGTACTCACCATCCACATTGTAAATTGCCGGTGTTCCATTTACACCCATGTTTAAACCAAGTTGATATTGTTCTCGAACAGGGTTTTTACATTGTGCAGGCGGAATAGCAATGCCTTGTACGGCTTGGTTGAAGGCAGCTTTACGGTCTGTACTACACCATACTGCTTCCATGGTCGGCATAAACTGTTCGCCACGTGGCCAAGCAATGTACCGAACCTCAATGCCTTTCTCATTAATTTCAGGTATATGCTCATGTAGCTTATGGCAATAAGGGCAACTTGCATCGGTAAACACATAAATTACATGTTTCGCCTTACCTTTTGCAGGGTAGACAATCAAATCTTCATTTTTTAAAGCCGCCAGGTGCTTTTTATTTTCCGATGCTTGGAGGCTATCACCAATATTGTGAAGTTCTTTACCGCCTAAACGAATCACATCACCTTGAACTAAATATTTTCCATCACTCGTTGTATAAACCGATGTCATGCCTTCGAGATTTACCCAATATAGATTAGGAACTTCAGTTGGCTTGATATCTAAAATTTTGACGTTGATGTTTGCATTCTTAAATTGTTTTTGCAAAGTCTCAATTAAACGCTGTTTCGCATTGCGTTCAATAATGGTTGAAGCTTCCCCTGTAGCAGGTGCGGTCGCAGTGAGCGCATCTTCTTTTTGTGGTTTGTTTTCTTTAGAACAAGCACTGAATAACAGGCTAGAAGCCAACGCACAGGCAAGAAAAAGTTGAGATCGGGTAAAAGACATAGATAACCCTTATTTCATCAGTATTTATAGTCAGAAGCTGCTAAGCATAACAAAAAATCTAGCGTGTATTGTTAAAACTTTCTTAACCTTTGTGAACGAAATCAAGTGATTGTTAGGCGTATTTCAAATAATAAGTTTTAAATTTTTTAACCTCTAGGGTGATGTTTTTCATGCAATTGTTGCATTCTTACTTGTGCCACATGGGTATAAATTTGAGTCGTTGATAAGTCGCTATGACCTAGTAACATTTGTACTACGCGTAGGTCCGCACCGTGATTGAGCAAGTGCGTTGCAAAGGCGTGACGTAAGGTGTGAGGCGAAAGTTCAGCTTGAATATTGGCTTGTAGAGCGTACCGTTTAATGGCGTACCAAAAGTTCTGACGGCTCATAATTCCGCCATGTTGAGTCAAAAAAAGATAATCCGTTGAGCTTTTGTAGAGTTGAGGCCGAGCATTATGCAAATAGCGTTCTACCCATTCACACGCAAACTGTCCTAACGGTACCAAACGTTCTTTATTGCCTTTACCGGTAATTCGTAAGTAGCCTTGTTTTAAATTAATGAGTTCTAGGCGTAAGTTAAGTAGTTCAGAAACACGTAAACCGCAGGCATAAAGCACTTCAAACATTGCTCGGTCACGTAAACCGAGTGCCGTATTTATGTCAGGAGCCTGAATGAGTGCTTCTACATCTTCTTCTGATAGGTCTTTGGGTAAAGCTCTGCCAATTTTTGGAGAATGGTGGGTTGCTACAGGATTATCACTTCTTAATTTCTGTTCACGTAAAAATTTGTAAAACTGGCGTAAGGCAGATAAGCAGCGGGCAATCGAACGCGGGCTTTTGCCAACTTTAGTCAACTCAATCAAAACATCTGCAATATCATCACTTGTCCACTCTGGAAGAGCTGTTTTTTTATGAAGTTCACTACATTGAATGAGGTCGGATAAATAAGCATTACGTGTATGTGGACTTACCGTCTGAGCAACGAGATAGTCGCGAAAACCTTGTAAAAAGCTTAAATGTTCAGGAATTTGAACAGGGCTTGGAATACGCGGTTTTTTATTCAACATACACTAGATCCTCTAAACCTCTGTACTGTAAAAGAAACTTTAAGGTTTGTCGATTAAACTGAATAAGAAGTGAAATTTAACCTTATTTGGTAATTATTCTCATTTATATGTATACTAGAAAAAAAGGTTTAGGATCGGATGCGGTGCGTTTATCAGCTTTAAAAGTGAAGCAAGCGGCGACCATCACCAAAGTGAATCGGATAGAAGTAGAGTCCGAGCAGCAAGATTTGGTCGCAATTCGTTTGGAAAGTCTGGGCTTTGTACCGGGCACACGAGTGGAAGTGATTACCAAGGGTGTTTTTGGTGGTGATCCGATCTTGATCCAAATTGGCTTTACTCGCTTCGCTTTACGTAAAGCAGAAGCGGAAAAAATTGAAATTCAAGTAGAAGAAGGAGTACCCGCATGAGTGATGCGTTACGTATTGCCCTTGTGGGAAACCCGAACTGTGGTAAAACCTCTCTCTTTAACCATTTAACTGGAACTCGACAAAAAGTTGCGAACTATGCGGGCGTAACAGTCGAGCGTAAGGTTGGTCATTTTCAGTTGCCTTCAGGTCGAGCAGTACGTGTACTCGATTTGCCAGGGACCTATAGTCTTAATGCGACCAGTCCTGATGAAGCCATTACCCGTGACGTTTGCTTGGGTAAAATTGCCGAAGAAGGTCAGCAAGATGCCTTTTTATGTGTGGTTGATGCCACTAACTTAAAATTGCATTTAGGCCTCGTGCTCGAAATGATCGAGCTAGGTCGTCCGATTTTACTAGTACTGAATATGATGGATGAAGCGCGTCGTCGTGGCATCCAAATTAATACTCAAAAGCTGTCCCAGCGTTTGGGCGTACCCGTTGTCGAAACAGTTGCTGTCCGTAATGCAGGTATTGAAAATTTATTACATGCCCTTGATCAAGAAAAATACAGTGTCCCACAGACTGAACTTAGTGGTTTAACTGGGACGCATCATCAAAAAATCGATATGATTTTTAAAGATGTGGTTCATTATGTTGATCAGGAAGATAAGCGTACTGATTTTCTAGATCGCATTTTCTTACATCCAGTTTTAGGCCTACTTAGCCTTGCCCTCATGATGTTTATTGTGTTCCAAGCAGTTTTTGCTTGGGCAGCTCCATTCATGGATGGCATTGAAGGCTTCTTTGGTTGGCTAGGTGAAGTCATAGGAAGTGTGATTACCCAGCCCCTACTGCATAGTTTGGTAGTTGACGGCATTATCGCGGGTGCTGGTGGTGTAGTGGTGTTCTTGCCACAAATTTTGATTTTATTCTTCTTCATTTTAGTATTAGAAGAATCAGGTTATTTACCGCGCGCAGCATTTTTGCTTGATAAATTAATGTTTCAAGCTGGTTTAAGCGGCCGTGCTTTCATTCCTTTACTTTCAAGCTTTGCCTGCGCAGTACCGGGAATTATGGCAACGCGGAGTATTAGTGACCCTCGTGATCGTTTTACGACCATTATGGTTGCGCCATTAATGACCTGTTCAGCACGTTTACCTGTATATGCCTTGCTGATTGCTGCATTTATTCCAGAGAAAATGGTCTGGGGTATTTTCAACCTCCAAGGTCTGGTACTTTTCGGCCTGTATATGGCTGGTATTGTAAGTGCACTTTGTGTTTCATTTTTAATGAAATTCTTCCAAAAAGATAAGTCTCAACATGCTTTATTGCTAGAGCTGCCAAGTTATCGTTTCCCTGATTTAAAAAGTGTGGGAATCGGTTTGTTGGATCGTGCAAAGATCTTCTTGAAGCGTGTCGGTGGAATTATTTTTGCGCTCTCTATTTTGCTATGGTTTTTGTGTACTTTCCCACAACCACCAGAAGGAGCGACATTACCTGCTATAGATTATAGTTTTGCGGGTATGCTTGGGCATCTTATCCAGCCTTTATTTGCTCCAATTGGTTTTAACTGGCAAATCTGTATTGCGTTAATTCCAGCTATGGCAGCTCGTGAAGTTGTGGTGGCTGCCTTAGGTACGGTGTATGCGTTATCTGCAACAAGTGATGATGCAGTGGCACAAGGTTTGTCACACCTGATTAGTGCAGATGGAACAGGTTGGTCTTTGGCAACAGGTTTATCGCTTTTAGTGTGGTTCATTTATGCTCCACATTGTTTGGCAACATTAGCAACGGTACGCCGTGAAACAGGTTCATGGAAACATGTTGCAGCTATGACTGCATATCTGTTTGGTTTAGCTTATTTGGCATCGTTTGTTACCTATCAAATTGCTTCCCATTATTGGGGTTAAGGCAAGAAAGGAGGTTGTATATGGTTCAATATCTGATCATTGCGGTATTAGTGATTTGGAGTGCTGTCGTTGTTTTTAAGAAAGTATTTCCAAAAACAGCAAATTCAGTATTTTCTTCACTCTCTATATTTTGCGAAAAGCAGGGTTGGACAACTTTGGCAAAATGGCTTAAACCAAAAATGACCTTTAGTTGTGCTGGTGGCTGTGGCTGTTCAAGTGAAGATAAACCTACCAATCCAGTTCAAGAAATTAAGCCGATTAAATGGCAGTAAATTTACTATTTCTTGTTTCGTTTAAAAAGCCATCATATTGATGGCTTTTTTACGCACTGACACAAAAAAAGATGAATAAAGTTCAAACTGAAAAAGCATTCAAAACAGCAAAGTGCTAACATTTTTGCCATTCTGTCGATTGATAAATTGTGGGGCAAAAATGTTAATACAACGTGGTGGGTTAAAAGTTGTCGCAGGCTTGGGAATCTCAGGCGTTTCGGCTGTAAATTTCCTGCATGAACAAGGCTACCAAGTTGCAGTAACAGACTCTCGCCCCACGCCACCAGGGCATGATCAGATTCCGGCAGGAGTAAAGACAAGTTTTGGTCAACTTGATCAAGAATTATTATTACAAGCAGAAGAAATTATTTTAAGCCCAGGCCTTGCACCACAATTACCAGAAATTCAGGCAGCTATTGCTCAGGGGATATCGGTAGTAGGGGATATTCAATTATTACGCCGTGCAACTGATATGCCTATTGTTGCGATCACTGGCTCTAATGCGAAAAGTACAGTAACGACCTTAATTGGCTTAATGGCTAAAGATGCAGGTAAGAAAGTTGCTGTGGGTGGCAATCTTGGACGCCCGGCTCTAGATTTATTAAAAGATCAACCTGAACTGCTTGTGCTTGAATTATCAAGTTTTCAGTTGGAAACCACATCTCATTTAAATGCTGAAGTTGCTGTGGTTCTAAATATGAGTGAAGACCACTTAGATCGCCACGGTAATATGTTGGGTTATCATCAAGCAAAACACCGTATTTTCCAAGGTGTTAAAAAAGTAGTATTTAACCGTGATGATGCTTTAAGCCGACCTCTTGTTCCAGATACAACACCAATGCAAAGCTTTGGTTTAAATGCACCAGATTTAAATCAATATGGTGTTTTAAGAGATGGTGATGGCACGCTTTGGCTTGCGCGTGGTTTGCAGCGTTTAATTAAAAGCTCGGATTTATATATTCAAGGCATGCACAACGTAGCCAATGCTTTAGCTTGTTTAGCTTTAGGTGAAGCAATTGGTCTGCCTATGGAATCGATGCTTGAAACTTTAAAGCAATTTAAAGGATTAGAGCACCGCTGTGAATATGTAAAGACTGTGCATGATGTACGCTATTACAATGACTCTAAAGGCACTAATGTGGGTGCTACGCTTGCAGCGATTGATGGTTTAGGCGCTGCAATTGAGGTTAAAAAAGGTAAGGTTGCCTTGATTTTAGGTGGACAAGGTAAAGGTCAAGATTTTGCTCCATTACGTTCTTCTATCGAAAAATATGCCAAAGTTGTGGTATTGATTGGTGAGGATGCACCTGTCATCGAACAGGCTATTCAAGGCGCAACTAAAATTTTACATGCAGCAACGCTTAAAGAAGCTGTAGAGCTGTGTCAACGTGAAACGCAAGCTGAAGATGTGGTGTTGTTATCACCAGCATGTGCAAGTTTTGATATGTTTAAAAGTTATAATGATCGTGGTCAGCAGTTTGTTGCCTGCGTCAATTCGTTGGTTTAAAGAAAACATGATTAGGAATGTAGTATGGCAGGCTTAGCTCAGACCACAATCCAGAAAATCAATCATTGGTATGAACGGATATTGCCTAAATGGCCAGCGGAAGTGACGCCACGTAATATCCTGATTTTCTGTGTCGTTGCATTATTGTGTATCGGTTCAGTGATGGTTGCATCTGCTTCGATGCCCTATGCTGAATATATGCATGAAAACCCGTTTCACTATGTGATTCGTCATGGTATTTCGATTGTCGCTGCGGGTGTGGTGGCTTATTTGACCTATCGGATATCACTTAATACGTGGTTTAAAAATACCTTTCCGCTGTGGCTATTAACCATGGTTCTGTTGCTTGCTGCTTTGGTGGTGGGTTCGGAAGTCAACGGTTCTACACGTTGGATTAAAATTGGTGGCTTTACCTTGCAGCCAACCGAAGTTGCTAAAGTCATGATGGCAATTTTTACCGCAGACTACGTTGTACGCCGTGCCAAAGAGGTTCGTACTCATTGGAAAGGCTTACTACGTTTAAGTGGGGTAATGGCAATCACAGTCGGTTTGATTATTGCTGAGCCTGACTTAGGGGCAACGGTCGTTATTGTAATGATGATGGTCGGGGTGTTCTTTTTGGCTGGTGCGCCGCCAACACAGTTCTTAATCATGCTTGGTGCAATTGTCACAGGTATTGTGTTTTTGATCTTATTTGAACCCTACCGTTTCCAACGTTTGATTTCATTTACCGACCCATGGGCAGACCCGTTGGGCGTGGGTTATCAGTTATCAAACGCATTAATGGCTTTTGGTCGTGGTGAGTGGTTTGGTACAGGCTTAGGGCACAGTGTACAAAAACTGTCTTATTTACCTGAAGCGCATACTGACTTTATGTTGGCTGTGCTAGGTGAAGAGTTTGGCTTCGTGGGTATTTCGATTGTTATTGGCTTGTCTTTCTTGATGCTCGCATGCTGTATCAAAATCGGTCACCGTGCTTTGAAACATCATTATCTACGTGCCGGCTATTTAGCTTATGGTATTAGCATTATTTTCTTGCTTCAGATTTTGGTAAATGCGGGCATGAATATGGGCTTGATGCCGACCAAAGGTTTGACTTTGCCATTCATTAGTTATGGTGGTACATCTTTAATGATGTGTGCTGCGATGATTAGCTTGATCTTAAAGATTGATGCTTCAACACAAGAAGTAAACCCAGAACGAGAAGAGTCAAACTTCTAATTGAGTATTTAGAACTTTAGAAAAGCCCGATTTGATATCGGGCTTTTTTATTATTTAGAGATATGTTCCGCTGAGCTCTTGTCCATGGGGAATTAAATCGACATTCCACTGCGCTACGGCTTGCCTTAGCATCACTCTAGGTTGATCCAGATCGACCTTAGGTTGTCCTAATGCTTGGATTGCTTTTTGGAGTAATTCTGGAGCTTTTGATAAATCGAGTGCTTGAGCAAGATTTTGTTTAGAGAGCTTTTGTCCTTGGTCATTCATGGCAAGGGGAAGGTGCATATAGCTCAGTTTAGGATAACCTAGAACCTGTCCCAGCCAGATCTGACGTTCAGTGTTATCTAGTAGATCTGCGCCTCGAACGACATGGGTGATACCCTGTAGATAATCATCTACGACGACAGCAAGTTGATAGTTAATAATCCCATCACGGCGCTTAAGGACGAAGTCTCCGAGATCGTATTGTAGATTGGAGCAATGACGTCCTTGAAGTCGGTCATCGAAACAGATCTGCTGATCTTGAACTTTTACCCGTATCGCTTGACCTTGAAAACCAAGGTTCAGATCGCGGCAAGTACCTGCATAGATTGCATTTGAACCCAACATTTTACGCGTACATTGACATGCATAAATAAGACCTTCTGTCTTAAGTTGGTCTAATACACTTTCATAAATATCTAAACGTTTTTTTTGAAAGATGATCTCGGCATCGGGTTCAAACTGGAAGGCTTCCAGTGAGGTGAGAATATGCTCTTCACTACCGGGATAAATACGAGGGATATCTGTGTCTTCGACACGAACCAACCATTTGCCTTGATGGGCTTTTGCATCGCAATAGCTGGCAACGGCAGTAATGAGTGATCCAAAATGCAAAGGGCCGGTTGGCGAGGGCGCAAACCGGCCTGAGTATGAAAAGCTAGGCTTCTCTTGAGTAGCTACAGCGGTCATATTAACCGTTATTTTGCTTCTCTTTAATTTCTGCCAAAGTTTTGCAATCAATACATAAAGTTGCAGTTGGACGTGCTTCTAAACGACGTAAGCCGATTTCAATACCACAAGTTTCACAGAAACCGTAGTCTTCATTCTTAATTGCTTCCATAGATTGTTCGATTTTACGAATTAACTTACGTTCACGGTCACGTGTACGTAATTCAATTGCAAATTCTTCTTCTTGGGTAGCACGGTCGTTTACATCTGGCAGTGCAGTTGATTCGTCTTGCATCGTATTTAAAGTACGATCAACTTCAGACATTAATTCAGCTTTCCATGCTTGCAGAATTTGTCGGAAATGCTCGAGCTGTCCTTCAGACATGTACTCTTCATTTTTCTTAGGTTGATAAGGTGCAATACCAAATAAACTTGCAGTTGTGCCTATGTCAGAAGTTTTAGGTTTCACTTTACGTGCACGTTTTGCAGAAGCTTTGTCACCTTCCACTACAACTTCTGTATGTTCATCCAAAACTTGGTTGTGGTTGTCATTCGCCATAATAGGGCATTCCTCATCATACACGTATTATCTATACGCAAAAAATATGGTGATATGCAAGTGTTTTTATAGAAAACCATCGATGGGATTTTCCCATCGGGTCGTCATCATATAGATTTTTCCTGCAAGATGATAGTCATTCCGACCCGTAAATATTTTCAAAACGTGTTTACCCCAGTCATAATTATATATAAGCATATAAGAAATAGGGCTAATAGCCTGAAATATCAGTGTTTATATGTCCTTGAAAATTTTCAAGACGGAAGACTTCTGTTTCAAAGCTACCGTCGTTTTTTAGACGAATGTAACGGTAGCCAGGAGCATTTTGATCTAAAGCAAAATCATTACTAAATGGTTTAAACTGAACACTTGTCGATGGAGTCGAGAAAAATTCGACCCCTTGCCAAATGTTTATGGAGTCCTGATGGACATGGCCACAGACTAATGCTTTTACATTTTTAAACGGCGTTAATGCTGTAAGCAAAGCATTAGAATTTTGTAGTTTGTGATGATCAATCCATTTCGATTTCATGGCAAAAGGATGGTGATGACAAGCTAGCAAAATCGGGTTGTCTGCAAACTCTTTGAGTAAAGCCGTTAAGTTCTCTAGCTGTTCTTCTGATAGATGCCCATCAATATGACCTTTTACCGCACTATTTAATAAAATAACGCGCCAGTTTCCTAAGCCAATCACCACCGGTTCCTGATGGTTCTCTTTATGCAATGGAAAATGGTCAACATTGTCATGATTACCTAAGGTCTGAAAAAAAGGTAGACCAAGCGTTTGCATATATTGAATATAGCGTTTGTAGGTAATAGGTGTTGGTGCCTGAGCCAGATCACCCGTATGGACGATAGCATCAATTTCAGGATGTTTATTTCGTATTTGCTGAATAATGGCATGAAAACTTTCTTCAGGATTCATACCCACAAATTCTAAATGTGGATACTCCAATAGGTGGGTATCGGTAATTTGTATAATGACATGGTCTTTTTGTGAAAGTGTTGAGACTTGAAAAGTCACCGTCCTACCTCGTCGGATTTTATTATCGTTGTGATGTGTTGAGATAACCATTGTAACGCCATAATGACAGGAGCATTTCTTAAACGTCCACTGTCGAGTAGGGGCTGGATGTCACTATAATTAAATAAATGGAGTTGAATATTTTCACCCTCATCATCTACGCCAAATATTCCACCTTCAGTGGGTAATTCAGTTTCGGCAGCATACAAATGAAAAAATTCGGAACACGCCCCGGCAGAGGGATAAAAACTAAATAGATGCTTTAAGTCCTGAATTTCACATCCAGACTCTTCGAGACTCTCTCGTCGAATACAAGTTTCGGGAGATTCGTCTCCATCTAATACGCCTGCAATTATTTCCAGCTGCCATGGAGATTGAGAGTCGTCTAAAGCCCCAACACGAAACTGTTCAATCAATGCAAACTGTTGCTTTTGATCGTTATAAAGTAGAACGCCAGCCGCTTCAGGCCGATGAACGAGTTCACGTTGCAATACATGAGTATATTTAGTTTGATTAAATAGACGATGTCGAAGGCTGACTTTTTCAACTTGAATAAAACTCCGGAATAGAGATTCACGTGATGTTACTTCGACATCTTTAGATGTATAACTTGGACGTTCAACAATACTCATGATTCGGTCAGGACGAAATCTATTTATTTCATCCTAACCGAGAATCATGGCTAGGCAAGTGTTTTTTTTGAATATTTACACTTTATGATACAGTTTTTGTCCTTGTTCTTGATAAACCTCTTTCATCGCTTTGAGGCCTTCTTCAACCTCTGAATCACTATTGGTGAGATTGTTGGCATAGTCACGGACATTCTGAGTGATTTTCATCGAACAGAACTTTGGACCACACATTGAGCAGAAGTGAGCAGATTTATGCGCCTCTTTTGGTAAGGTTTCATCGTGCATGCTACGTGCTGTATCAGGGTCCAGACTTAGGTTGAACTGATCATCCCAACGGAATTCAAAACGTGCTTTTGATAAGGCATTATCGCGTACCTGTGCACCCGGATGTCCTTTAGCAAGATCGGCAGCATGTGCCGCAAGCTTGTAGGTAATAATGCCGTCTTTAACATCTTTTTTGTTTGGTAAACCCAAATGCTCTTTTGGTGTCACATAACAAAGCATCGCTGTACCGTACCAGCCAATCATGGCAGCGCCAATTGCAGAGGTAATGTGGTCATAACCCGGAGCGATATCTGTCGTTAATGGTCCAAGTGTATAGAATGGTGCTTCTTTACACACTTCTAGCTGAAGGTCCATGTTTTCTTTAATCATGTGCATTGGTACATGACCAGGGCCTTCAATCATGACTTGAACATCGTGTTCCCATGCACGGTGAGTCAGTTCACCTAATGTTTTAAGTTCGCTGAACTGTGCTTCGTCATTTGCATCTTGAATACAGCCCGGACGTAAGCCATCACCTAAGCTAAATGAAACGTCATAGGCTTTCATGATTTCACAGATTTCATCGAAATGAGTGTATAGGAAGTTTTCTTCATGATGTGCTAGACACCACTGCGCCATGATGGAACCGCCACGCGACACAATACCTGTTAAACGGTTTGCGGTAAGTGGTACATAGCGAAGTAGTACACCTGCGTGAATTGTGAAGTAGTCAACGCCTTGTTCGGCTTGTTCAATCAGTGTGTCTTTAAAGATTTCCCAAGTCAGGTCTTCTGCAACACCATCAACTTTTTCAAGTGCTTGATAAATTGGTACAGTGCCGATTGGAACAGGTGAGTTACGAATAATCCATTCACGTGTTTCATGAATGTTTTTACCTGTCGATAAGTCCATAATGGTGTCGGCACCCCAACGGGTTGCCCAAGTCATTTTGGCAACTTCTTCATCAATTGAAGAGCCAAGCGCTGAGTTACCAATGTTGGCATTAATTTTAACCAAAAAGTTACGACCAATAATCATTGGTTCAAGTTCTGGATGGTTAATGTTGGCAGGAATGATCGCACGACCTTCAGCAACTTCTTGACGAACAAATTCAGGTGTAATTTCTTTTAAATTTTTTGCACCAAAGTTCTGTCCAGCATGCTGACGCATATCAACGCCTTCACGTTGGCGCTGATTTTCACGAATTGCAATATATTCCATTTCAGGTGTGATAATACCTTGCTTGGCATAGTGCATTTGAGTGACATTTTTGCCCGCTTTAGCACGGCGCGGATTTTGAATATGAGCAAAACGAATGTCAGCGGTGCGAATGTCTTTTAAACGTTCCTGACCAAATTTTGAGGTCAAGCCAGACAGTACGTCGGTATCGTTACGTTCTTCAATCCAGTTTTGGCGAACTGAAGGTAAACCTTTGTCTAAATCAATTTGAATATTTGGGTCGGTATAAACACCTGAAGTGTCATAAACCATAATAGGAGGATTATGTTCACCACCAAGACCGGTAGGGGTGTCGGTTAAAGAAATTTCTCGCATTGGAACCTGAATATCAGGGCGAGAGCCTTCAATATAAACTTTTTTAGAAGCGGGTAAGATGCGAGTTAAATCTTTAGCATCTTGTTCATGTTGTGCTGAAATTTCAGCAGAAGAGAGATTCGTTAACTGGTTCATCACATGATCCTTATGAATAACATCAACGAATCAAGCACGACCAAAAACGATGGCGGATTTATCTTTATGAGATAAATTTAAGGCTTTAAGTTTTCAGATGGCTTGATTCCTACGCAGGTCTTAACCTGATCAGGTTCAACGGTACTTGTGATCAAACTGGTGTTGCGATAACACGGAATTTACACAATCTCAGCGAGCTATTACTCGCGCTCCGTCAAGCGATTTAAAGACTAACATGTTTTAGGTTGGCTGGCATTGTCAATTTGTATCTATACAAACCGCATCCATATGGCAGTCACGATAGACTTCAGTGTTCCATGGCGAATCAAATTTCAATAACTGCTCAAGTTGTTCATGCGTAATCTGATAATTTGATTTTTTATCGCCATTCTTATCAGTTAAATCTATTTTAAATTGTTTATTGCGTTCCTCTACAGGCGTGGCAATAAACTTAAGAAACAGTTGAGCAGGTTTGGCTAAACTCGATTCATTTTGTGTAGAGAGAAACCGAATTTGCTGAAGCGCATCTTTATCAAACCATGTGTTCGGCGCATATTCATCTGACACAGGGGTGTTATCTAAGCCAAAGAAAATAAAATAGCGATATTCGTTAAAGAGTAATTTGGCATCACCAATAAAGTGGCTTTTTGGATACTTTTGAATAAATTTTTCCCAAAACAATGCACGTTCATTGAGCTCTTTCCAAGAAATAGCCAACGCACCGTCATTATAGAAAATATTTTGATTGTCTTTCGCCATACGAGTTAAGAACTCTTTTTGATCAACGGGTAAGGCTTTAGAAAAAATATCAACTAAATAGTTTGGCTGACGTCGATAGGTAAACATGCCTTCACCTTGATAAAGCAGCTCAATATAGGCTTGGCCTTCATGTTGAAGTAAATATTGATCACGCGGGCTCAGTTGAGCGAAGAGCTTTTTCTGAGTTTGGATGACCTTTTTAAGGTCTTGTTGTTTATGTTCTAAAACAGCATAGCCAAAAGCTTCAAAAGCTCGGCCTGTTTTTTCAGTGTAGTCTTGTTTAAGAAAACGTTGATACATGGTTGTTGATGCATCAATTAGCTTAAGCTGTTCCTCATTTTTTAACGAAGGAACACAGGTTTTAAGCTTTTCATTAATTTGATTTAAGTCTTCTATTTTACTGTTCTGATTAATCGTGTGCATGGCTACCATAATTTGTAAGCAACTGCTGTCTTGTTTTTGAGAAGCCTTTTGTTCAGTTGGTTTTTGCTCTTTAGATATAGCTTGATCTTGCTCTGATGTTTTGCTACATCCAGCTAAAAGTAGTGCACTGCATATACTCATCAATAGAACTTTTTTCATCATTGTACTTTTCTAGAAATTAATATTGCTCAAATTATAACGCTTAAAAAGATTGCATCATTGTTAGAAATCTTTATTATTAGGTAGGTCGGTCTACTTAATTGAAAGCTATGAATGATAAAACAGCAAGACAGAAAATTCTCGATGCCGCGGCAACCTTGTTTTATAACGATGGCATTACTGCAACAGGAATCAACACAGTTACGGCTAAAGCAGATGTTGCGAAGATGTCGCTTTATAATAATTTTTCTTCAAAAGGTGATCTTGTTGATGCCTACATTGCTGCACGACATCAAGAGTGGCTTGACCTCTATCACACACGTTTAGAAAAAACAAAAACAGCAAAACAAGCCATTTTAGCTGTGTTTGATGCCTATCAAGACCATGCAGAATTTGCCTATGAAAAAGGCTTTCGAGGTTGTGGATTATTGAATGCTGCGGCTGAGTTTCCGGCAAATAGTGCAGGGCGAAGCTCGGTAAGACAGCATAAAGAAGAAGTTGAGGCTATTGTTGCTGAGCATTTAAAGAAATTAATACCCGACTCACAGCGTATTAGCTATATGGCTACACAGCTTTCTTTTCTTTTAGAAGGTTCGATGGCACGAGCAGGGTTGGAAGGTAACAGTCGTCAACTTCTCTTGGCAAAACAAATGGCAGAAGACATTTTAAATAGAGAATGCCCACATGATTAGCCTCATTAAAAATAGTAGCTATGGAGGCACAATCGCGATTTTAGTTGCCTCTGTTCTGTGGGGAACAACAGGTACTGCGGCCGCATTTGCTCCGACACTTGGCCCACTTGCCATTGGCGCTGTAGCAATGGGCGGAGGAGGCCTTTTACAAGCTTTGGTTGCTTCAAGAGCAATTCGGGAAAACCGGCAATTCATAAGAGAAAATCTTTCAATACTTCTTTTAGGCGTAGCGGCAGTTGGTATTTATCCTTTGGCCTTTTATTCCTCAATGCATTATGCGGGCATTACGATTGGCACCGTGGTTTCAATTGGTACTGCTCCATTGATCGCAGCAATTTTAGAGCGATTTTTTGATCGTAAAGCTTTATCGGCTATCTGGTTTCTAAGTTTTGTGTGCGGGGTGCTTGGTGTAAGTATGTTGTCGATGGGTGAAAGTCATGCGGTTCAAGAGAGTACAAATCAATGGAATAAATTCTTCGGTATTTTCCTTGGGTTGGTCGCTGCTACAACTTATTCGCTTTATTCATGGGCTGCGAAAAGATTAATAGATCGGGGCGTTGCTGCTAAAGCTGCAATGGGCATGATTATGGGTGGTGGAGCAGTTATTTTACTGCCTACTTTGTTGATTACAGGGGGAGGGTTACTGCAAAGCTCAACCAATCTACTTGTGGCTGGCTATATGATGCTGATTCCTATGTTTTTGGGTTATTTACTTTTCGGTTTTGGTCTAAAAACAGTAAATGCCAGCAAAGCGACCACCCTAACTTTATTCGAACCTTTAGTTGCTGCGATTTTTGCGATTGTTTTGGTTGGTGAGCATATTTCATGGGTCGGTTGGATAGGCATGTTTTTGATTTTTATTTGTATTTTAATCTTGTCAAAAACTAAGGACGCTTAAAAAACTAAAACTTTTAATGGCTTGAGTTTGATTAGAATTTTTCTTAGTCTTAAGAGCAAGTTTTATCGTTGATTTGAACAATGAAAATAAAATTAATGGTCGCTGTGGGCCTTTGGAGTTTTGCATCTTCGAGCTTTGCTCTAGATTTGGTTGAAGCTTATGAGCGCGCAAAACAAAATGATCCGACATGGCAAGCCAATCAACAACAATATGAAGCAGATCAACTTAATTTAGGCTTGGCAACGGGAGCGTTATTACCCACCGTCACATTGTCTGGGAACATTACTCGTAATCGACAAACTGTAAAACGTTCAAACTTTCCGGGTGTTGACCAAGAAGGGTTGTCAGATGCTTTGGTAAGTAACACGTCAACGACTCGACAAGCGACTCTCACTGCACGTCAGCCATTATTTCGAATGGATGCCTGGGAAGGATATAAGCAAGTTAAAACTTCGGTTGCCTTAAGTGAAATTACTTTAAGACTGCAAAAACAAGATCATGTTTTAAATGTGGCAGAAGCCTATTTTAATGTGTTGCGTCAGCAGGCGTTGAGTGTTGCATATTTACAAGAAGAAAAGGCTTTGCTTGAACAGCTCAATATGATGAATGCCAAACTCAAAGAAGGGTTGGTGGCACGTAGTGATGTGAGTGAAGCAAATGCCCAATATCAAAATGCCAGAGCCAATCGTATTTCAACCAATGTTCAATTACTTTTGGCCCAAGAGCAGCTTTCTGAATATATTGGTTCTTATCAAGATAAACTCGCTGTACTGCGAAGTGATTTTAATTTTCAAAAGCCTTATCCAGCAGAGCTTAATGACTGGCTTTCTTTGGCGCAGCAAAAAAACTTAAAAATTCAGCAAGCCCGCTTACAGCAAAAATATAGTGAGGACCAGCGCCGTGTAGAAAAGGCAGCGCTTTATCCCCAAATAGATGCTGTGGCAAGCTATGGCTATACCAAACAAACACCAGAGACGCTCATTTCGACTGACGGAAAATTTGATCAGGTTGGGGTAGAAATGAATTGGAATTTATTTAATGGCGGGCGGACCCGAACATCAATTAAAAAAGCCACTGTGGAAGCCAGTAAAGCGCAGGCACAACTTGATGCAGCGATTCGCCGTGCCAATGTCGATGTGAAAAGTGCATTTATGCAGGTCGATACCGATCAAGCCAAACTCGAAGCAAGAAAAGCTGCAATGGATTCATCTTCTTTAGTTTCTCAAGCCTCGAAAGCAAGTTATAACGAAGGCCTAAAAAGTATGGTTGATGTTTTATTAGCGCAGCGTAATGCTTTTTCTGCAAAACAGGATTATCTTAATGCTCAGTATGACTATTTATTGAATGTACTTCGTTTAAAAGCTGCGGTAGGCCAATTAGGTGAAAAAGATCTGGTTGAGCTCAATAGCTGGTTAACGTATCAGTAATAAAATGCTTTTATCTGAAATTTAATTTTGTCATAAAAACTTAATGATTGCTGTGTTTTAATGCTCAATCATTTTATTCCTGCGCCATCATGTTGGAGGCTTCCCTTGAGTCCGAGTAATCCGGTGTTAAGCCATCATATTTCTTCTCAATTTAATGAAGATTTGCAAGATGTAAACACAAAGTTTATGACCATGGGTGGCTTGGTCGAACAACAGGTTGCCAATGCAATTCATGCTTTACTTGATACAGATGCAAATTTAGCGATTGATGTTCAATTTAAAGATAATGCCGTTAACCAATATGAACGTGATATTGATGAAGGTCTGACGTTGATTTTGGCACGACGTCATCCAGCAGCAATTGACTTACGTATGGTTATTGCCATGAGCAAAGCCAATACTGACCTTGAGCGCATTGGTGATGAAGCTGCAAAAATTGCCCGTATTGCACAAAACCTCTGTGAAGAGGGTGGTTCACCTCGTGGCTACATGGAAACACGTCATATTGGTAACCAAGTTCGTGTCATGATTCATGATGCACTTGATGCTTTTGCGCGTTTAGATGCAGATCAAGCTTTACGTGTACTTTTAGCCGATGCTGACATCGACCGTGAATATCAATCAGCAACGCGCACATTAATGACTTATATGATTGAAGACCCGCGACATATTGCTCGTGTAATTAATGTGATGTGGGTTTTACGTTCATTAGAGCGTATTGGCGATCATGCTCGTAACATTGCTGAGCAAGTCATTTATATGGCGAAAGGCTTTGATGCTCGTCATACTAAAATTGAAGAAATTGAAGCCAAAGTCCACGAAAAATAATCTTGAGCTGAAATATTTAAAGGCCTTGTTTGAAGCAAGGCTTTTTTATTTTTAAAAATAATAGATAAAAAAATGTCCCGAACTTTGGGGGGAAGTTCAGGACAGAAAATCAAGTGCATAAACACGACAGGGATCGTGTTCTTCTTGCTATAGAGTGATATTAAGTTTTTCGCTTTTTGATGTCATGTAGAGTCCTGTGCTCTCTATGTAAGGCTTTTTATGTTTGTGTAAGTTTCACGTAAAAAAAGGCGGATCTATGTATATAGATCCGCCTTTTTAATGATGAAAAAGCTAAAAGGAACCGATTATTCTGGTTTCCAGCCCTCAGCTTTTTCTACGCTTTCATCATTATTGAAGAATTTTTCACGTTGCTCTTCTAGAAACTTTTTTGCTTCTGGTTCAAACACGTTTAAACGTTTTTCATTAATGAGCGTAGTTTGATGCTGTAACCATTCTTGCCATGCTTGCTTAGAAACATTTTCAAAAAAATCTTGGCCTTTAGCACCCGGGAAAGGAGCGAAGTCTAAACCTTCCATTTCCTTTTGATATTTACGGCAAAATACTTGGCGACTCATGTTTTATCCTTAAGCGTATAACTGTTCTAAACGTGTATGGGCACGCGCAATCGCAGCTTCAACCTGTTTTGGTGAAGTTCCACCAATATGATCACGTGCATTTACAGAAGCTTCTAGTGTTAAGGCTTTATCAAACACATCTGCTGTAATTAAGTCAGAGAATTGTTGTAATTGCTCAAGTGTGAGCTCAGATAAATCTTTTTCTGCAGCAACACCTAATGCGACTGCTTTACCTACAATTTCATGCGCATCACGGAAAGCAACGCCTTTTTTCACTAAATAGTCAGCAAGATCGGTTGCAGTCGAGAAACCACGAAGTGCAGCTTCACGCATGATTTCAATATTTGGAACCAATGCAGGAATCATGTCTGCGAAAGCCATAAGAGAACCACGAACCGTATCGATTGCATCAAATAATGGTTCTTTGTCTTCTTGGTTGTCTTTGTTATATGCCAATGGTTGACCTTTCATGAGCGTAAGTAAGCTAATTAAGTCACCAAATACACGGCCAGATTTGCCACGAATAAGTTCTGGAACATCCGGGTTTTTCTTCTGTGGCATGATTGATGAGCCAGTACAGAAACGATCAGGAATGTTCACAAATTTGAACTGTGCAGAAGTCCAAAGAATCAGTTCTTCTGACATACGTGATAAATGCATCATGATCAGTGCAGCAGCAGCATTAAATTCGATGGCAAAGTCACGGTCAGACACAGCATCAAGAGAGTTTTCAGATACAGCTTCAAAACCTAAAAGTTCTGCTGTATAAGCACGGTCAATCGGATAAGTTGTACCAGCAAGAGCAGCTGAACCAAGTGGCATGCGGTTAACGCGCTTACGACAATCTTGAAGACGTTCGGTATCACGCACTAACATTTCAAACCATGCTAACAAGTGATGACCAAAAGTCACAGGCTGAGCAGTTTGTAGGTGTGTAAAGCCCGGCATAATTGTATTTACATTTTTGGCAGCCAAGCCTAATAAGCCTTTTTGTAAACGTTCTAATAATTTTAAAATATCATCAATTTCGTCGCGCAGGTAAAGACGAATATCAGTTGCAACCTGATCGTTACGGCTACGGCCAGTGTGTAATTTTTTGCCTGTAATACCAATACGTTGAGTCAAACGTGATTCAATGTTCATGTGAACATCTTCAAGATCGATGCGCCACTCAAAGTTTCCAGCCTCAATTTCTGAGCGAATGGTGCTTAAACCTTCAATAATGTCATCGCGTTCTGCTTCTGTGAGTACGCCAACTTTCGCAAGCATGGTAGCATGCGCAATCGAACCAGCGATGTCTTGTTTATAAAAACGTTGGTCAAACTGAACAGAGGCGGTAAATTCGGCTACAAAAGCGTCCGTCGCTTCAGAAAAACGACCACCCCACATACCTGAGGTTTGGTCTGGGGTTACTGAATTAGGGGGATTTGAAGATGTGGTCATGGTGGCTCAGTAAAATAAAAAAGAGTATATCACTTGCCGAAGCTCAACAAACAAAGTTGTTTCCTACAGCATACCGAAATCAAAATTCTTCCTATTTTTTTACGAAAAATGGGCGTTGGCAACACTTATTCGAATTAATTATCGCAAGTAATGTTTTGGCACTGGTCTTAGCATTGGCTGAAGCGCAGTCTTGGCAAGCCTTGAGCGGGGGGAGACTTTTACAATACATCGTTTTTATTAATTGGGTAATTTTATCCTTTTTTGCTGTAGTTGAACGCTTTCAAGGTTTTTTTAGCAGCTTACGTCAAGAATTTGCCTTAGCTATTGGCTTTGTCATGCTGCAAGTTATTGTTGTCTTGACCACCTTAATAAGTAATTTTTTTCAGTTTGGTCTTTTCAATAAACATGCTTATCTACCACAGGGCTGGAACATTTATTTTACCAATGTACCTCTATATCTAAGCTATGGAATATTGTTGGGAGCTTTTTGCTTACGTTATTTATATGTCAGAGAGCAGTGGCTGCATCAACAATATGCAGAATTAAATGCTCGTATTCAGGCCATGCAAGCGAGAATTCACCCTCACTTTTTATTTAATAGCTTAAATAATGTGGTGAGTTTAATTGCGATAGATCCAGATAAAGCAGAAAGTATGCTCATTAGCCTATCGCGTTTATTTCGAGCGAGTTTCCAAGAATTAAAGTTGGTGAGTCTGCATGAAGAAATTGAGCTCAGTAAACAATATTTAATGATTGAGCAGGTGCGGTTGGGGGAGCGTTTAAAAGTAGATTGGAAAATTGAACTTTCACCTGTGCAATTAAAACAGATCACTATTCCTTTATTGACATTACAGCCTTTGTTAGAGAATAGTATTTTTCATGGGGTAGAACCAATGATGGGTAAAGCAACCATAGGGGTATTGGTTGAAATATTGCAAAATCAAGTCAGTATAGTCATTACCAACCCATATACAGACGATACAATAAATTCACGGAAAGGGCATGGAATCGCCCTTGAAAATGTAAAACAACGCCTGAAAGCATATTATGGGAACACCGTTAGATTTCAGGTTTATAAAGGTGAAGCCTTATATACCACTATTATGAGCTATCAATATCAAACAAAATAATAAGTCAGTCAGAGTTAACCATAAAAAAATGGATCAAGTTAACGGTGACAAGGAGGATGAATGAAGGTGCTAATTTGTGATGACGAACCACTTGCAGTGGAACGATTGTCACGTTTAGTTTCAAAGATGGGACATGAAGTTGTATCAACAGCTCATCATGGACAGGAGGCCTTGGAACAGGCACGGCTTCATCAACCGGATGTAATTTTACTTGATATTCAAATGCCAGGTATGAATGGTCTTGTCTGTGCAGAACAGTTAAGCCAGTTCAATCCTCGACCTGCGATTGTGTTTTGTACCGCCTACGATCAGCATGCATTAGAAGCTTTTAAATCTCAAGCTCAGGCATATCTTCTTAAGCCGATTGACCCAGCAGAGCTTGAACAAGCTTTAGGTCAATTGACACAGCTTACACAAGCCCAACTCAATGCTTTGCCACAACATGAATTTTTACATGATCTAAAAACACAGCGTCATCAAATTGCCGCAAAAACCTACCGTGGCGTTGAACTGATTCCTGTTGAAAATATCTATTATTTTTTAGCTGATCAGAAATACGTTACGGTGCGTCATAAAAATGGCAGTGTATTAATAGATGAAACATTAAAAGAACTTGAAACCGAATTTGCAGATCAATTTATTCGTATTCATCGAAATGCGTTGGTGGCAGTTGCATATTTAGATGGGCTGGAGCTGGTTAGTTCGGGGCAATATCAAGTTAGGCTGCGAGGTCTTGATGAAAGACTTTCAGTAAGCCGTCGACATTTGTCTACACTTAGAGAGCGAATTCATCAGCTCTAAATTTAAAAGAGTGATCTTGGACTTGCGAGATTTTACTTGCAATTTTAAGGGATCAAGTTAAGTTTAGGGTGTATTGTTTGACCAGCCCATGCTTGAATTTATGAAAACCTTGAAAATTGCTACACGACAAAGCCCACTTGCTCTTTGGCAGGCAGAACATATTCGTGCCCGTTTACAGGAGCTTCATCCTGATTTAACAGTGGAATTAGTTAAATTTGTCACGCAGGGCGATAAAATTTTAGATACACCTTTAGCAAAAATTGGGGGTAAAGGGCTGTTTGTTAAAGAGTTAGAAGCAGCACTTTTAGATGGGCGTGCAGACTTAGCTGTACATTCAATGAAAGATGTACCAATGGCTTTGCCGGAAGGTTTAACTTTGGCAGTGATTTGTGAGCGAGAAGATCCATTCGATGCTTTCGTTTCAAATCAATTTGAAAAATTTGCTGACTTGCCGCAAGGTGCAAAAGTTGGCACTTCAAGTTTACGTCGTAAATCTCAAATTTTAAAACAACGCCCAGATCTACAAATTATTGACTTACGTGGAAATGTGGGGACACGTTTAGCAAAGCTGGATGAAGGTCAATACGATGCGATTATTCTAGCCAGTGCCGGTTTAAAGCGTTTAGGGTTGTCAGAACGTATCCGTCATTGTTTAACACCAGATATTAGTTTGCCTGCGGTGGGTCAAGGTGCATTGGGTTTAGAATGCCGTGCAGCTGACCAAGATGTACTAGCTTTAATTCAACCGCTATTACACGAAGAAACAGATATTTGTGTACGTGCTGAGCGTGCTTTTAATGCTTACCTTGAAGGCGGTTGTCAGGTCCCAATTGCAGGTTATGCCACACTACAAAATGGAAAAATCCATATTGAAGGTCGTGTAGGAAGTGCTGATGGGCAAACATTATTGCGTGCTGAGCTTACAGACGAAGCCAATAACGCTCAGCAATTGGGTGAAAACCTTGCTCGAAACTTACTTGATCAAGGCGCTGGCGAGTTATTGAAGGCTCTCTATTAAACTATGTTGTTTATTAATACTCGACCTGATTCGCGTGCAGTTGAATTAACAGAAGCTCTGCAAAATAAGGGATATCAGGTTGAGTCTTTACCTCTTTTAGAACTCGTTGCCAAACCCTTTTCGGAACAGTTACTTCGGCTTTACCAACAATTAGTTAAAGCACAAGCGATTGTTGTGGTCAGCCCAACTGCTGTTGAGGTGGGCATGAAGTATTTAGAAAAAAGCGGTCTAAAGCTCAGTGATTTAAAACATATTCAGTGGATTGCGGTAGGACAGGCAACAGCCAATCGTCTAAATGAATATGGAATAGAAGCACATATTCCCGATGTCGAAACTTCTGAAGGGATGCTCAATCTGCCTATTCTGCATAATATGCAACAGACGGGGAGTGTGGCTTTCTGGCGGGGAGAGGGCGGACGCCAATTTATGATGGAGACCTTGCAACAACAAGGAATTCAGATCTTAAATTTTGTTTTATATCATCGGCAGTGTCCAGAAGCTTCATATTCGACATTCAAACATCTGACACAGAATTCAAATTATAATTTAAATAAATGGCTCGTCTTAATTACCAGTGAAGCGAGCTGGAAGTATTGGTTAGAACTTTGTTCAAAAAATAATGTACAACCTGATTGTGTATATCTAGTTTTAGGACCTCGTCTTTTTCAAATTGTTAAAGAGTATCGTGATCAGCAACTGGCTCATTTTCACATTATTCAACTTGAAAATTTATCGCCTTCGGGGATGATTCATCACATTCAGGCATTATAAGGATTCATATGAGAAAACTTGTTTCTATCATCATTTTGCTGGGCATAGCTTGGTTGGCTAAGCTCAGCTACGATATGTGGCAAATTTCTCGTACTGTTCCCGAGCTTAAACAAAGCCTGCTGCAATCAGAACAGCACTATGCCAGTTTAAATGATCAATTGGTTGCTTTACAGCGGCAGTTGCAGAGCCAGCCTGTAAATACAGGAAATAAACTCAGTTCAGTGGCTCAACCAGATGATTCTCCGACAGGTATTGCGCCTACAGTTTTAATTAAACAAAAGTTGGTTTTAATTCAATTTGCAATTGATCAGCAGCAATTGATTTATGCAGTTGATCAATTAAATCAGTTACAACAATCTCTTGTGCACTATGAAATTGCCCCTGCATTACAACATAGCTTGAATCAATCACTTGAGCAGGATAAGCAGGCAGTTCAACAATTCACTTTGGCTCAAAATCAACGTCATCAACTAATCGACGACTTATTGCAGAGTATTGATAAAAATATTCAACAAGCCTTAGCTCAACCTAAACTTGAAATGGATCAATCCGAGACTGTGTCTTGGTGGAAAAAATGGTTCCGTATAGAAAAAGTAGAAACCCCTTCTATTAATTTAATGAATCGAAGTGTCGTGCTCAAAGAAGTGCAATTAAGATTGTTAATTGCCGAACAGGCACTTAATCAAGGGAAAATGACTGAGTATCAAAATGAGTTGCAATCTGTGATGCAAAAGTTAGATGAGATGCCTGATGCAGCAAGTCAGCAGTTAAAAAAACGTATTGCTAAAGTGGCGCATTTATCTGTTGTGCCGGTTCCGAAACTCTCTACACTTGGGCTCATTGGCTCATAAGGAGGATATATGAAACACCTCCTGTGGGTTTATTTCGTCATCAGCTTAATACTTTTCGCAGCCTTAGCTTTATTGAGTTACGGTTATGGAATGGGATACGTCTATATTTACTGGCGACAATTGCAGTTGCAAACAAATGTCTGGGGGTTAACCCTTACTTTTGTGGTAATGAGCTTTATTGCTCAACTTATATGGCTGTGGGTTAAGCGTTATTCATCTCGTGAGCAAAGAAAAAGTGAAAACATCTTTCAGTTTAAAAACCTTCATCCCTATGAACAATTAGGTATTGTCTGGTTATTAGAGGCTGCCGAAGATCAACGAGTATTTATTGAGCGTGTTTTTACTCAATCAGGGCTTTTAAAAAATATTATTGATGCCAATTTTCTGGTTTTAAATGGTGACTATCCAAAAGCCTTGGCTGCTCTAGATCAATCACCACCTATGGCATTTGAATTGGCTGAGTTACAGCGAATTGAAATCTTTTTAGCCGAAAATGAAGCCGACCGCGCATTAACTCATCTTGAATTCTTATATCAACATCAATTATCGCCTTGGCTTGAAGAAATAGAAACTGCCTACCAGCAAAAATTAACTGCGTTATGGGGGCAATTAGCGCTGCAACATCCATGGGTATATTTACGATCCATGAAATATGGCTTATTAGATGCAGAGCATCGTGATTTATGGCTGCAACAACTTCTTCAGCAATTCGATCAAGCTTCTGTTGATGACTTACATGCCTTACAGCAACGTTATTTAGATTTAGAGTCTGAAATTCAAACTCGACCTTATAGCAGTAAGTTGTTATGGCTAAAACTATTAGCGCGTATGCCTGATATGAGCATGCAACATGCAGATTTAACCCTTCACTTGTTAAAAGAGCAGTTTGATCCAGAAGTATTTTATTTATGGTTTCAGCAACAGTTACTTAAACAGGTTCCTGACTATACTGATGTCGAAGAAAAAATCATTCAGTTCGAAAATCAATATATGAATTTGCCTGTTTTAACCTTTGCAAAATGGCATGTCTATATGGCAACTGGACGTCAAGCAGAAGCTGAAACATTATTATCATTATATCCAGATAATATTTTAATGAGCTATTTACGTATTAAGTCTACGCTTAAAGAAGATGAAGTGTTAATCAAACAGTTAAATCTAATCTTTGAAAATGATGCAAATTTTTTAAAGTTTAAAATATGAGGTAAAAATGAAAGAACTGTCTGTCTACCCAATAATATATGAACAGAAAGTCGCATGGGGAGATATGGATGCTTTTGGTCATGTCAATAATGTACAATATTATCGATATATTGAAAGCTCACGTATTTTATATATGGAAGCAATAAATATATTAACCCCTCAAATATATCCCGTTGTAGCTTCAAGTCAGTGTAAATATTTAAGACCTGTTTTTTATCCCGATGTATTGAAAGTAGGGGTTCGCGTGGAAGAGATTCGTAATAGCGCATTCCGTATGGCTTATATATTGTGGAGTGAAACCCAACAACAAATCGTGGCGACTGCTGAGGCTGTTCTGGTATGTATGGATAAATTAACAGAACGAAAATGTGAAATACCTCAGGAGATAAAACAAAAAATGATTGAACTAGAAAAATCAGTAGGACATGACTTAATACATTTATCTTAAATAAATATTAATAAAATATATTTCATTTATAATTGATAATGTAATTAAAAGGTAATTTTTTTAGTTATTCTGATGAACACGGCTTTCAAACTATTGCTTATTGAATAGATTATAAATAATATTGGTCTTGATTTTATGTTTTTAAATTTTGTCTGTATTATTTTGAATTGTCTGTAAGACTGGAGTATTTATTAATGAAGCCGGATATCAGTGAATTATCTGTTGAAGAGTTAAAACGCTTACAAGAAGAAGCAGAAGCTTTAATTGCAAGTAAAAAAGATCAAGCAATCGAAGATGCTTATAATCAAATTATCGAGATTGCTGAAAATGTAGGTTTCAGTGTTGAACAACTTCTTGAGTTTGGTGCTCAAAAACGTAAGAAAACAACTCGTAAATCTGTTGAGCCTCGTTACCGTAACAAAAACAATGCTGAAGAGACTTGGACTGGTCGCGGTAAACAACCACGCTGGTTAGTTGCTGAAATTGAAAAAGGCGCAAAACTAGAAGATTTCTTAATCTAATCGTAGTGCCGATTTAAAAAGCCAAGCAAATTTGCTTGGCTTTTTTATTTATAAAAATATCTCAAAATTTTGCTGTAAATATTATTTTAAAATGAGTGCTTAAATTCTTCTTTAAATGAATTGTTGAGATCAAATGTGCATTTAGTTCATTGAGTGTCAAGTTTTCATGATTTTGTCATACGTTCAACTTATAGTCTTAATATCGAAGCCAAGCCTGATTGCTTGGTTTTTTTATATGAAGTGAATTGGCGATGTTGAAAAAGTATGCATAATGTCAGACTAGGGAGCTACTCTCAAAATAAGGACGATAATTTGCATGTTGGTAAGGCTGAATGAAGAAAAAGTCTAAGCAATGGAAGTGGTGGTTTTTTGCCCTCATTGCATTTTTAATTTTTATTATTTTACAGATCCCAGCGACGTGGCTTATTTCTAAATTTTCAAAGAATAATCAAACTCTACACAATGTAAGCGGAAATATCTGGCAAGGCCAAGCAGATTGGCGGCGTGGTACGTTGAGAGGCTCGATTCATTGGAAAACTAGACCTCTAGACCTATTTTTATTACGGTTCGCTGCTGACGTAGATATCCATAGTGGAAATACCCAATTATCTGGGGTAATGGGTTATGGTGTGGGGAAAAAAGTAATTGTAAAGACTATGAATGGTCAGGTTGCGCCTGAAACATTAAAACAAATTGTAAATTGGCAATGGCCTACGAACAGTATTCAGCTTAAAGATATTGAGTTTAATTATAAAAAAGAGCAGGGGTTCGCCGCAGTTGATGGCCAATTGCATTGGGGTGGTGGTGCTTTAATTTATAATATTGGTGATCGTCAGGACCGTATGAATATGCCTTCTTTGAATGGGCAATTAACGGATCAAAATGGACAGTTGCAAGTTGATATACGTGATCAACGCAGTCAAAAAATGGCGAATCTTTTATTAGATGCCAACATGATGCTTGATGTGCAACTCACACAAAGATTATTACTTAATATCCCATCTTATGATGGAAAAGCTGGTTTAGATACGTTTGTCATTAGTTCTCGTCAACCCTTAATACAAGGGGGGAACTAATGAAAGTATGGATTGAGAAATTACAACAACTACAATGGCAAAAATTAGACCGGTTAAGTGTAGTTGTATTTGCCTTTTTGATTTTATGGTTGTGTTGGAAGTTAGCTTCATTATTTTGGTGGGTGATTGCTCCTCCTCAAATGATGCAGTTTGATAGAGTGGAGTTGGGGTCACAGCAACCGCAAATTCCTAACATTAGTACTTTTTCGCTTTTTAATGAACCTTCAGCCAATGCAGCTCAGGAAAATGTCAACCTAGAATTGCAAGGTGTGATGCTCGGTTATCCGAACCGTTTTTCCTCGGCTGTTATTAAGCTGGATAATACTGCTGACCGGTATCGGGTGGGAGAAACAATAGGCTCTACATCTTATCAGTTGGCAGAAGTTTATTGGGATCACGTGATATTGCGTCAAGGTAATGGAAGCACGCGTGAACTCCAATTTAAAGGTTTGCCAAATGGTTTGTATCAGCCTATGACACCAGATGCTTCACAACCTGCTGCTACTGCGCCTCAGCCCTCAACACCTGTTAATACGGCTCAAGAGGCATTGGGGCAAGCTATTCAGCAAATGCAAGGCAACCGTGAACAATATCTGCGTGACATGGGGGTTAGTGGGAACTCCAGTGAAGGTTTTGAAGTTACAGAACGTACACCCACTGCGCTTCGAAATAAGTTAGGTTTAAGGCCGGGTGATCGGATTGTTTCTTTAAACGGTCAAACGATTGGGCAGGGACAAACGGATGTGCAGTTACTTGAGCAGGCTCGTCGAGCTGGACAAGTGAAAATAGAAATAAAACGTGGTGATCAAGTGATGACCATACAACAAAATTTTTAGTGATAACACGTCACCATAAGAGTTAGGAATTATCGCAAGTTATGGCTTTATTGAATCATCAACGTCCACTTTGGGCATTACTTGCAGCAGCCCCATTGATTGCGACAGTGAGCAGCAGTGTCTATGCCCAAACATGGAAGATCAATTTACGTGATGCTGACTTAACTGCATTTATTAATGAAGTAGCGGACATTACGGGTAAAAACTTTGCAGTAGATCCACGAGTGCGTGGCAACGTCACAGTAATATCGAATAAGCCCCTCAATAAAAATGAAGTTTACGATCTGTTTCTTGGGGTCTTAAACGTAAATGGAGTGGTGGCAATTCCTTCAGGTAACACCATTAAATTAGTACCTGATAGCAATGTTAAGAACTCGGGAATTCCTTACGACTCCCGAAATAAATTGCGTGGGGATCAGATTGTTACCCGCGTTATTTGGCTTGAAAATACTAATCCGAACGACTTAATTCCAGCACTTCGTCCATTAATGCCACAATTTGCGCATATGGCTGCGATTGCAGGGACTAATGCGCTGATTGTTTCGGACCGTGCGGCCAATATTTATCAACTTGAAAATATTATTCGTAATCTAGATGGCACTGGACAGAATGATATTGAGGCAATAAACCTTCAATCGAGTCAAGCTGAAGAAATCATTACTCAACTTGAGGCGATGAGTGCTACGGGAGCATCTAAAGATTTTAATGGTGCACGTATCCGTATTATTGCAGACAACCGAACCAATCGTATTTTAGTAAAGGGCGATCCTGAAACGCGGAAGCGTATTCGCCACATGATCGAAATGCTGGATGTGCCTTCGGCAGACCGTTTGGGTGGCTTAAAAGTTTTTCGCTTGAAATATGCAAGTGCAAAAAACTTATCTGAGATTTTACAAGGTCTTGTGACAGGGCAGGCTGTTTCTTCATCAAATAGTAATAACAGTTCCTCTAATACATCGAATCCGATCAATAATTTGATGGGTAATAACCAGAATTCCAGTTCAAATACCTCTGGTTCAAATAGTAGCTCAATTTCTACGCCATCTATTAATCTAAATGGTAATTCAAATAATAGTAATCAAAACAGTATCTCTAGCTTTAGCCAAAATGGTGTGAGCATTATTGCGGATAATGCCCAAAACTCGTTAGTGGTTAAGGCAGACCCTCAATTAATGCGTGAAATTGAATCTGCTATTCAGCAGCTCGATGTTCGCCGTCAGCAAGTCCTGATTGAAGCTGCGATTATTGAAGTATCAGGAGATGATGCAGATCAACTTGGTATTCAATGGGCGCTAGGTGACTTATCTAGCGGGATTGGTTTACTTAGCTTTAGTAATGTAGGTGCTAGTTTATCCTCTATTGCTGCTGGTTATTTATCGGGTGGTTCAGCTGGGGCTGCGTCTGCTATCGCTGGTGGTGCTAATAAAGGTAATGGGGCAACTTTGGCGCTGGGTAATTTTGAGAATTCCCGTAAGGCTTATGGTGCATTAATTCAAGCGCTTAAAACGAATACCAAATCAAATTTACTTTCGACGCCATCCATTGTGACTATGGATAATGAAGAAGCGTATATTGTTGTCGGCCAGAACGTTCCCTTTGTAACGGGATCGGTTACTACCAATAGTACAGGTATTAATCCCTATACAACTGTTGAGCGAAAAGATGTGGGTGTGACATTAAAAGTTGTTCCACATATCGGTGAAGGCGGTACAGTTCGTCTGGAAGTAGAACAAGAAGTCTCTGCTGTTCAAGACAGTCGTGGACAAGCAGCTGACTTGGTGACAAGTAAACGTGCTATTAAAACTGCTGTTTTGGCTGAACATGGCCAGACAGTAGTGCTTGGTGGTTTGGTGTCAGATGATACGTCACTTTCAAGACAAGGCATACCTGGGTTGAGCAGTATCCCCTATGTGGGGCGATTGTTCCGATCAGATAATAGAAGCAATGTAAAACGTAACCTTCTTGTTTTTATCCACCCAACAATTGTGGGTGATGCAAATGATGTGCGTCGCTTATCTCAGCAGCGCTATAGTCAACTTTATAGCTTGCAATTAGCTATGGATAAAAATGGTAATTTTGCAAAACTGCCTGAACAGGTTGAGGATGTCTATAATCAGAAAATGACACCACCTAGTATTGCTTCTCAACCGAAAAACTATCAACAGGTCCCGTCGGGTGGGAAAACTTCGACAGTAACCACACCTGTAACAGTAGAGCCAGCGGTTCAAAAGCAAACCTTGCAGTTGCCTGACCCTGAAATTAATCGTACTAAAAATACAGTAACAACAACGACACTGCGCCCAAGCACAGCACAGTAGTAGCATGTTATGATTAATAAAAAATGAATGGGACATACGTATGACTTGGAAACTACAAGCAATTACTGGTGAAATTACAGGCCAAGAAATTAGTGTTGATCGTGATATGTTGGTAGGGCGTCATCAAGATGCTGATGTGTTGTTACAAGCTGCTGAAATTTCACGTCGCCACGCGGCATTGCTTTTAAAAGATCAGGCGCTATGGGTGCAAGACCTTAATTCATCGAATGGCACATTTGTAAACGATATTCGTATTGAGCAAGAAAAGCAGCTACATGATGGTGATATTGTTCAGTTCGCTAGTTTTAAATTTTCTGTACTAGCACCTGCACAGACAATCACGGAATTGCCTGAAATTGAAGCCGAGCCTGTAAATACAACATCATCTCCAGATTTAAGCGATCAAGGAATGCCAAGCCTTGCAGAGCGCGCTGCAGAAGTCGAAGTTCGTCGCGATGGTATGCCGCAGAATATTTCTATACCAAAACCTGCACCTATTCCAGAAGGTGTGGATGTCAATGCACAACAGCAAACGCCTATTGCTTTTGATGAGCCAGTTTCTCGTGTTGCAGAAGAAAAAGAGCAACAGAAGAATGCATCCGTTGGTTTAATCACAATTATTATTTTAGTAATTTTAGCTGTATTAGCATGGTTGTTCTTTAAATAATCCATTGCTGCTTTTACAATCAAGGCATGCTAAACGCATGCCTTTTTAATTTTGAGTAGAAAAAGATGTCTGTTGCACAACTAAGTAAGCGTGATTTAATTTTATTTGATCTAGATGGAACGTTAGTTGATTCTGCTGCTGATTTGTATCGGGCGATGAATTTAAGTTTAGAGGTACTAAGTTGGCCAAAGGTAACAGAAGCCCAAATACGAGAATGGGTAGGCAAAGGAGCTTCAAAACTCTGTGAAAGCGTTCTAATTCATATTTTTGGAAAATTAGATCCTGAACAACATAAAGTTTTATTACAGAAGTTTATTGATATATATAGTGTAGAGCTTTGTGTAAATACTCAAATTTACCCTGGGGTAACCGAGTTTTTAAAACATTGTAAAACTTTAAATATACAAATGGCTTGCGTTACCAATAAGCCTGTACAACTTGCCCAAGGGTTGCTTGATGCTTTGGAGCTCTCTCCATATTTCCAAGTCGTACTTGGTGGGGATAGCTTACCTGAGAGAAAGCCTCATCCATTGCCATTATTACATTGTATGCAAAGCCTAAAAATATCTGCTTCGCAATCATTAATGATTGGTGATTCAAGTAATGATATTGAGGCTGCGCGTCGCGCGGGAATTGATTGTATTGTAGTTAGCTATGGCTATAATCATGGAGAAAATATCTATGATTGCCAACCTCAGCAAGTTGTTGATAGTTTGGCTGAGTTAATTATCTAATGAATGAAATGGAGATCAGCATGAATAAGCGTATGGTTTTTCGATGGCGTGTCTAAATCGAATCTAGAAAAACACCCTTTTAAATCGAAACCATATTAGAGAAGAATTCATGACTACATTAGCGCAATTTGAACAACTTAAGGCTTCAGGCTACAACACGATTCCAGTCTATCGCCAACGCTTAGCAGACACAGAAACTCCTTTATCTGTTTTTGCTCGTTTTAAAGACCAGACACAGGCTTATTTATTTGAGTCCGTCGAAGGCGGTGAAAATTGGGCGCGCTATTCTATGATTGGATTAGGCGAGTCGACGGTGTTCTCATGTAATGCTGGTATTCTATCTATACAGCACGCTGATGGCTCAATCACACAACAAGATTGCCAAGATCCATTTCAATATATTCGTGAATTCCAGAAGCAGTTTAAAGTGCCTTCTGCTGAACTGTTGCCAAACTTACCGAGCTTTACGGGCGGATTAGTGGGGTATTTGGGCTATGATGCGGTTCGCTACATAGAACCACGTTTAAAAAATGTCCCAGCGGCTGATCCAATTACATTGCCAGATTTATGGTTGATGCTATCGAAGACGGTTGTTGTCTTTGACAATCTTAAAGATACTTTATTCTTAATTGTTCATGCCGACACTACCCAGCCAAATGCCTATGAAGATGCTCAAGAAAAGTTAGATCAGTTAGAGCAATTGTTGGCTACACCAGTAAGTTTGCAAGCTAAGCCACATACACCTCCACATTTTGAATCAATTACCGGTAAAGAAAAATTCCTTGAGACCATAGAAAAGGTTAAAGAATACATCCGTGCGGGTGATGTGATGCAGGTTGTGCCAGGCCAGCGTATGGTTTCTGATTTTGATGGTGAAGCTTTACAGGTCTATCGTGCTTTGCGTCATTTAAATCCTTCTCCTTATTTATTTTTGGTACAAGGACAAACCATTACAGATAAAAAGCCATTTCATATTGTAGGGTCATCACCAGAAATTCTTTCTCGCCTTGAAAATGGTATTGCGACAGTACGTCCGCTTGCAGGTACCAGACCTCGTGGAAAAACTAAAGAAGAAGATATTGCTTTAGAAAAAGACTTACTTTCTGATGAAAAAGAAATCGCAGAGCATTTAATGCTGATTGACCTTGGTCGAAATGATGTCGGGCGAGTGTCCAAAATTGGAAAGGTCCAAGTGACTGATCAAATGGTGATTGAGCGCTATTCGCATGTCATGCACATTGTTTCAAATGTACAAGGTGAAGTTCGTGATGATATTGATGCGCTAGATGTATTTAAGGCGACTTTCCCTGCGGGTACTTTGTCAGGTGCACCAAAAATTCGTGCAATGGAAATTATTGATGAAGTTGAGCCTGTAAAAAGAGGTGTCTTTGGTGGGGCAGTAGGATATTTAGGTTGGCACGGTGAAATGGATATGTCGATTGCAATCCGTACTTGTGTTATCCGAGATAAAAAGGTCTATGTACAGGCTGGAGCGGGTCTGGTTGCGGACTCAAATCCTGAATCTGAATGGAATGAAACCCAAATAAAAGCTCGCGCAGTGATCAAAGCGGTTGAATTATCATCAAACGGATTGATTTTATGAGTTTTTAGCGGTTTTTTTAAAAAAACTGCTTGCATCGTTTGGAAGTTTTGCTAAACTGCACACCGTTCCGATACGAAACGTACGAAACACTAAGAAGAGCCGGCATAGCTCAGTTGGTAGAGCAACTGACTTGTAATCAGTAGGTCCACAGTTCGAATCCGTGTGCCGGCACCATCTTAAAGGTGTGTAGTTGTGAAGTAAAGAACAACACTGAAATAAGTGTGATATGGTGAGATTCCCGAGCGGTCAAAGGGGGCGGACTGTAACTCCGCTACGAAAGTTTCGAAGGTTCGAATCCTTCTCTCACCACCATTAACTTCGATTGAAGTGGTATATATACCAACACAGTGCGGGAGTAGCTCAGTTGGTAGAGCGGCAGCCTTCCAAGCTGCATGTCGCGAGTTCGATCCTCGTCTCCCGCTCCATCGAAGGATAATCGCTCTTATAGCTCAGTGGTAGAGCACTCCCTTGGTAAGGGAGAGGTCTCGAGTTCAAATCTCGATAAGAGCTCCAGATACAGTTTAGTAGATTTTCTACAAAGATTTAAAAAGCAGGCTTATTAGTCTGCTTTTCAAGTATTGGGTGTTTGATTTTTTTGGCGATATGTCGATGCTGGGTTTTTGCTCAGAATTGTGTTCGACGTAAACGAGGACTATAAACATGGCTAAGGCTAAGTTTGAACGTAATAAGCCACACGTAAACGTGGGCACAATCGGTCACGTTGACCATGGTAAAACAACTTTAACTGCTGCGATTGCAACTATTTGTGCAAAAACTTACGGCGGTGAAGCGAAAGATTACTCACAAATCGACTCAGCACCTGAAGAAAAAGCACGTGGTATTACAATTAATACTTCACACGTAGAATACGATTCTCCAATTCGTCACTACGCGCACGTTGACTGCCCGGGCCACGCCGATTACGTTAAAAACATGATTACTGGTGCTGCTCAGATGGACGGCGCGATCCTTGTGTGTGCTGCGACTGACGGTCCAATGCCACAAACTCGTGAACACATCCTTCTTTCTCGTCAGGTTGGTGTACCTTACATCATCGTATTCTTGAACAAGTGTGACCTTGTTGATGATGAAGAATTACTTGAATTAGTAGAAATGGAAGTTCGTGAACTTCTTTCTACTTATGACTTCCCAGGTGATGACACTCCAGTTATCCGTGGTTCTGCGCTTAAAGCGTTGGAAGGCGATGCTGGTCAATATGGCGAGCCTTCAGTTCTTGCTCTTGTTGAAGCGCTTGACTCTTACATCCCAGAACCAGAACGTGCTATCGACAAAGCATTCTTAATGCCAATCGAAGACGTATTCTCAATTTCTGGTCGTGGTACTGTAGTAACAGGCCGTGTAGAAGCTGGTATCGTTAAAGTTGGTGAAGAAGTAGAGATCGTTGGTATTAAAGATACAGTTAAAACAACTGTAACTGGCGTAGAAATGTTCCGTAAACTTCTTGACGAAGGCCGTGCAGGTGAGAACTGTGGTATCTTACTTCGTGGTACTAAGCGTGAAGACGTACAACGTGGTCAAGTACTTGCTAAACCAGGTACAATCAAGCCGCACACTAAATTTGACGCAGAAGTATACGTACTTTCTAAAGAAGAAGGTGGTCGTCACACTCCATTCTTAAATGGTTACCGTCCACAGTTCTACTTCCGTACAACTGACGTAACTGGTGCAATCCAATTACAAGACGGCGTTGAAATGGTTATGCCAGGTGACAACGTTGAAATGTCAGTAGAATTAATCCACCCAATCGCAATGGACCCAGGTCTACGTTTTGCGATCCGTGAAGGTGGTCGTACTGTAGGTGCTGGTGTTGTTGCGAAAGTAACTGCATAAGCATATTATAGTGACGGATTACGTCTCAGGTTGAGGGCTTTGGCTCTCAACTTGCATTATAGGTCAGTAGTTCAATTGGTAGAGCGTCGGTCTCCAAAACCGAATGTTGGGGGTTCGAGTCCCTCCTGACCTGCCATATTTTGAAATAAAAAGCTTGATGCTGGCTTAGTTGTTCATATAATAAGTCGCGAGTTCTACGACGAGTACAAAAATGTCGAATGATAAATCGCGTGACGCATTGAGCGACGCGCCAATTCCTCAAAGAAATAATTCTGCTGAAGTTGTTCGTTCTGGTTCGCCTCTAGACATTGTTCTATGGGTGATTGCAATAGCATTGTTGCTTTTAGCTACCATGGTGAATCAGCACTTACCAGCGTATTGGGCGCCTGCAAATAATGTTTGGGTGCGCGTTGGGGCAATTTTTGCTTGTATCGTTGTGGCTTTAGGTTTATTATACGCCACCCATCAAGGTAAAGGCTTCGTTCGTTTGCTAAAAGATGCACGAGTCGAATTGCGTCGAGTAACTTGGCCAACAAAACAAGAAACAGTCACTACTTCGTGGCAGGTTCTATTGGTTGTAGTTGTGGCATCACTGGTTTTATGGTGCTTTGACTATGGTTTGGGTTGGTTAATTAAGTTGATTATCGGGTAAAAGAGCTATGAAACGTTGGTACATTATTCATGCCTACTCTGGCTATGAAAAACAAGTGTTGCGTTCACTTACAGAACGAATCCAGCGTAGCGCTGTTGCTGATAGCTTTGGTGATGTCCTTGTTCCTACCGAAGAAGTGGTAGAAATGAAGGATGGTAAGAAACGTAAATCTGAGCGTAAATTCTTTCCTGGCTATGTGTTAGTCGAAATGGAAATGAATGATGATACTTGGCATATTGTTAAAGAATGTCCAAAGGTTCTAGGTTTTATCGGTGGTACACCTGAAAAACCAGCACCAATCACTCAGCGTGAAGCAGATGCGATTCTTGCGCGTGTACGTAATACTGGTGAAGCACCACGTCCTAAAACGATGTTTGAGCCAGGTGAAGAATTACTTGTTATTGACGGTCCATTCACAGACTTTAAAGGTGTGGTGGAAGAAGTTCAATACGATAAGTCACGTTTAACGTTGACGATTAATGTATTTAATCGACCAACTCAGGTTGAACTCGAATTTCGCCAAGTCGAAAAAACGATTTAATCTTAATTGGTTGAAAAGCGCCCGATTTTATCGGGCATTGTTGTTGTAACAGTAGTGTTGCGTAAAGATTGGGGAGCCTAGCGGCGTTTGTACCCAGAGGTATTTTAAAATGGCTAAGAAGATTGACGGCTATATCAAGCTGCAAGTTCCAGCTGGTAAAGCAAATCCATCTCCACCAATTGGTCCTGCGTTAGGTCAACGTGGTGTAAACATCATGGCATTCTGTAAAGAATTCAATGCTGCTACACAAAAAGTTGAACCAGGTCTTCCAATTCCTGTAGTGATTACTGTGTACAACGACAAGTCGTTCACATTCATCATGAAAACTCCTCCAGCTTCTATTCTTCTTAAGAAAGCTGCTGGTATTCAAAAGGGTTCATCTGTACCAAACAAAACTAAAGTTGGTAAGTTGACTCGTGCTCAGTTAGAAGAAATTGCGACTACTAAAGAGCCAGATTTAACTGGTGCTGATTTAGACGCACGTGTTCGTACCATCGCTGGTTCTGCACGTTCTATGGGCTTGGAAGTGGAGCTATAAGACATGGCAAAGTTAACTAAACGTCAAAAAGCCATTGCTGCTGCTGTTGAAGCAAACAAAGTTTACACTTTGGAAGAAGCGGTACAAGTTCTTAACAGCCTACCTGCTGCAAAGTTCAAAGAATCTTTGGACGTAGCTGTAAACTTGGGTGTAGATCCACGTAAATCTGATCAGGTTGTTCGTGGCGCAACTACATTACCTGCAGGTACTGGTAAAACTGTACGTGTAGCTGTATTTGCTCAAGGCGCTCAAGCAGAAGCTGCTAAAGAAGCTGGTGCTGATGTTGTAGGTTTTGATGACCTTGCTGAAAGCATCCAAGGTGGAAACCTTGACTTTGATGTTGTAATCGCTGCTCCTGACGCTATGCGTGTTGTTGGTAAGCTCGGTACAATTCTTGGTCCACGTGGTTTAATGCCAAACCCTAAAGTTGGTACTGTAACTCCTGATGTAGCGAATGCTGTTAAAAACGCTAAATCTGGTCAGGCTCGTTACCGTGTAGACAAAGCGGGTATTATCCATGCTGCGATCGGTCAATTAGGCTTTGATGCTGCTGCTATCCGCCAAAACGTTGAAACCTTAGTTGCTGACTTGAAAAAGTTAAAACCTGCAACTTCTAAAGGTGTATACATCAAAAAGATCACTTTGAGCTCAACTATGGGTCCTGGTCTTACTGTTGATGTAAACAACGTTTCTAACTAAGTTTAGACTTAGTAAAGAATTTTAAAGTCCTGATAGAGGACAGAGCCTAAATAGAAATATTTTTTATTAGGTTGGGGGAGGCTAAAGCCTTATCCCTTACTCATCAGGCGGACTTTGAATTGATAAATGAGAATTTATCAGCGTCAAAGACCTCAGGCGAAAAGATGTTGTTTTCGAATAGCACTTTTCTTAATAAAACAGCCTGCGTAGACGCGGTGGTGTGATTTGTTCCTCCTCCGCGTGTAAGTCGAAAGGCTTACGAATTGGGAGTGTGCCCAGTGGGTACATAAATCACCTTAGGAGGTTTTACAATGGCTCTTCTTATTGAAGACAAAAAACAGATCGTTGCGGAAGTAAGTGAAGTTGCTTCTAAGGCGTTTGCAGCCGTTGTTGCTGACTACCAAGGCTTAAGCGTAGAGCAATTAACAACACTTCGTGTTGAAGCTCGTAAGTTAGGTGTTTCTACACGTATTGTACGTAACACTTTGGCTAAACGCGCACTTCAAGATACTCAATTCAATATCTTGAACGACAACCTTGTTGGTCCAACAATTCTAGGTTTTTCAACTTCTGAAGATGACATGGGTGCAGCTGCACGTTTGTTCGAAGAATTTGCTAAAACTAACAAAGCATTTGAGTTAAAAGCTGCTGCATTTGACGGCAAAGTTTATCAAGGTGCTGACGTTAGCGTAATTGCAAACCTTCCGAACCAAGAGAAAGCTCTTACTATGCTTGCCTCTGTCCTTCAAGCTCCTATTTCGAAATTGGGTCGCCTTATTACAGCGCTCAAAGAGAAAAACGAGTCAGAAGCTGCTTAATCAATTTTACACACCATTCAATATCCATTTGGAGTTATTCTCATGGCTTTAACTAACGAAGAAATCTTAAACGCAGTTGCTGAAAAAACTGTTCTTGAACTTGTTGAATTAATTTCTGCTTTCGAAGAGAAGTTCAACGTTTCAGCTGCAGCTGTTGCTGTTGCTGCTCCAGCTGGTGGCGCTGCTGCTGCTGCTGAAGAACAATCTGAATTCAACGTTGAGTTGACTTCTTTCGGTGCTAACAAAGTAGCTGTAATTAAAGCAGTTCGTGAAGCAACTGGCCTTGGTCTTAAAGAAGCTAAAGACCTAGTTGAAGGTGCTCCTCAAGTTCTTAAAGAAGGCGTTTCTAAAGAAGAAGGCGAAGAACTTAAGAAGAAACTTGAAGAAGCTGGTGCTACAGTTACACTTAAGTAATTGTAAAAGGAGTCGGTTTTTAAATCGGCTCCATAAAATGGCTGATGGCTCTTGGGTCATCAGCCTTTTTGCGTTACAATAATCGGCTCGATTTTTGTAAGTTTTGTTTGATTTTTGAGAAAATCAAAATAAAACAAGAAATTTCAAATGTTTACCAATATTTTTCTTTTTTAAAAATATTGTTAAGCGTTTTTATACCACTAAAAATTGCAGCATTTGTAAACAGTGGTGGCCATATCGGCCTGCGTAATTCCTTCTGAGCCCGTTCTGCAGGCGGGCTTAGTTTACTTTCCGAGGACTCCAGATGGCATACTCATATACCGAAAAGAAACGGATCCGTAAGAATTTTGGTAAATTGCCCCAAGTAATGGATGCACCGTACTTACTATCGATTCAGGTCGATTCGTACAGAACATTCTTGCAAGATGGCAAAACTCCAAAAAACCGCGAAGATATCGGTCTCCAAGCCGCATTTCGTTCAGTTTTTCCTATCGAAAGTTATTCTGGCAATGCTGCTTTAGAATTTGTTGAGTATAGCCTTGGTAAACCTGAGTTCGATGTACGCGAATGTATTCTTCGTGGTTCGACTTATGCGGCACCAATGCGCGTTAAAATTCGTTTGATTATTAAAGATCGCGAAACTAAATCAATTAAAGACGTACGAGAACAAGAAGTCTATATGGGTGAAATTCCACTCATGACTGAAAACGGTACATTCGTCATTAATGGTACTGAGCGTGTAATCGTATCTCAATTACATCGTTCACCAGGCGTTTTCTTTGATCACGATAAAGGTAAAACCCACTCAAGTGGTAAAGTGTTGTATTCAGCACGTATCATTCCTTACCGTGGTTCATGGTTAGACTTCGAATTTGATGCGAAAGACTTAGTTTACGTACGTATTGACCGTCGTCGTAAATTACTTGCTACTGTTGTATTACGTGCACTAGGTTATAACAACGAACAAATCTTGAATTTGTTCTATGAAAAAGTACCTGTGTATCTTGATATGGGCAGTTACCAGATTGACCTAGTCCCTGAACGTTTACGTGGGGAAATGGCGCAATTTGATATTGCTGACAATGACGGTAAAGTTATTGTTGAGCAAGGTAAACGTATTAATGCTCGTCACGTACGTCAAATGGAAGCTGCTGGTTTAACAAAACTTTCAGTTCCTGACGAATACTTATATGAGCGTATTACTGCTGAAAATATTACTTTACGTGATGGTGAAGTAATTGCTGCTAATACTTTGTTAAGCCATGAAGTTATGGTGAAACTAGCAGAAGGTGGTGTTAAACAGTTCAATATCTTGTTTACGAACGATATTGACCGTGGTTCGTTTGTTGCTGACACATTACGTGCAGATACAACAGCTGGCCGTGAAGAAGCATTAGTTGAAATTTATAAAGTAATGCGTCCAGGCGAGCCGCCAACAAAAGAAGCTGCTGAAAACTTATTCAATAACTTATTCTTCTCTTCTGAGCGTTATGACTTATCTCCAGTAGGTCGTATGAAGTTCAACCGTCGTTTGGGTCGTCCATACGAAGTTGGTACTGACCAGAAGTCACGTGAAGTAGAAGGTATTTTATCGCACGAAGATATCATTGATGTATTACGTACATTAGTTGAAATCCGTAACGGTAAAGGTGAAGTCGACGATATCGATCACTTGGGTAACCGTCGTGTACGTTCTGTTGGTGAAATGACTGAGAACCAATTCCGTGTTGGTTTGGTTCGTGTTGAACGTGCTGTTAAAGAGCGTTTAAGCCAAGCAGAAACAGATAACTTGTCTCCGCAAGATTTAATTAACGCTAAACCAGTTGCAGCTGCAATCAAAGAATTCTTTGGTTCAAGCCAGTTATCTCAGTTCATGGACCAAAACAACCCATTATCTGAGATTACGCACAAGCGTCGTGTATCAGCACTTGGGCCTGGTGGTTTAACACGTGAACGTGCGGGCTTTGAGGTACGTGACGTACATCAAACTCACTATGGTCGTGTATGTCCAATTGAAACGCCGGAAGGTCCAAACATTGGTTTGATCAACTCGCTTTCTGTGTATGCAAAAGCAAATGACTTCGGTTTCTTGGAAACGCCATACCGCAAAGTTGTAGATGGTCGAGTAACTGATGCAGTTGAATACCTATCTGCGATTGAAGAAGTAGGCACTGTTATTGCACAGGCCGATTCTGCAGTAGATAAAGATGGCAACTTAACAGAAGAGTTTGTTTCTGTTCGTCATCAAGGTGAATTCGTACGTATGCCACCAGAAAAAGTGACGCATATGGACGTTTCTGCTCAGCAGGTTGTATCTGTTGCTGCATCACTTATTCCATTCCTTGAACACGATGACGCGAACCGTGCACTTATGGGTTCAAACATGCAACGTCAGGCAGTTCCTACTCTACGTGCGGATAAACCGCTTGTAGGTACAGGTATGGAAGCGAACGTTGCACGTGACTCTGGTGTGTGTGTGATCGCAAACCGTGGTGGTGCAATTGAATACGTAGATGCTTCTCGTATCGTTATTCGTGTAAACGAAGATGAAATGATTGCTGGTGAGGCTGGTGTAGATATCTACAACCTCATTAAATATACGCGTTCTAACCAGAACACTTGTATCAACCAAAATATTATCGTGAATTTAGGCGACAAAGTTGCTCGCGGTGATATCTTGGCAGACGGTCCGTCTACTGATATGGGCGAGCTTGCGCTTGGTCAAAACATGCGCGTTGCGTTCATGACTTGGAACGGTTACAACTATGAAGACTCGATCTTATTATCTGAGCGTGTACTTCAAGAAGACCGTTTAACTTCTATTCATATTCAAGAATTATCTTGTGTAGCGCGTGATACTAAGTTAGGTGCAGAAGAAATCACTGCCGATATTCCTAACGTTGGTGAAGCTGCACTTTCTAAACTTGATGAATCAGGTATCGTTTATATCGGTGCTGAAGTTACAGCAGGCGACATTCTTGTTGGTAAAGTAACCCCTAAAGGTGAAACTCAGTTAACTCCTGAAGAAAAATTGCTTCGCGCAATCTTTGGTGAGAAAGCAGCTGATGTTAAAGATTCATCTTTACGTGTTCCATCTGGTACAAAAGGTACAGTTATCGACGTTCAAGTCTTCACTCGTGATGGCTTAGAGAAAGATGATCGTGCATTAGCTATCGAAAAAGCACAGCTTGATGCTTACCGTAAAGACTTGAAAGAAGAATACAAGATCTTTGAAGAAGCAGCTCGTGAGCGTGTAATTCGTTTGCTTAAAGGCCAGGAGTCTAATGGCGGTGGTTCAACTAAACGTGGTGACAAACTCGTTGAAGAAGTGTTATCAGGTTTAGAGCTTGTTGATTTACTTGAAATCCAACCAGCAGATGAAGCAATCGCTGAGCGTTTAACTCAAATTCAAGTGTTCTTAAAAGAAAAGAGCGCAGAAATTGATGAGAAATTCGCTGAGAAGAAACGTAAGCTTGCAACAGGTGATGAATTAACAACTGGTGTATTGAAAGTTGTTAAAGTTTACTTAGCTGTTAAACGTCGTATTCAGCCTGGTGATAAGATGGCTGGTCGTCACGGTAACAAAGGTGTTGTATCTAACATCCTACCTGTTGAAGACATGCCACACGATGCTAACGGTGTGCCGGTAGATATCGTATTGAACCCGCTGGGTGTACCATCTCGTATGAACGTGGGTCAGATTCTTGAGACTCACTTAGGGATGGCGGCTAAAGGGCTTGGTGATAAAATCGAGAAAATGTTGAAAGAACAACGTACAGTTTTAGAACTGCGTGAATTCTTAGACAAGATTTATAACAAAGTCGGTGGTGAGCAAGAAGATCTTGATAGCTTAACTGATGATGAAATCTTAGCACTTTCAGGCAACTTGCGTGCTGGTGTGCCTTTAGCTACTCCTGTATTTGATGGTGCTGAAGAAAGTCAAATTAAAGACTTACTTGAGTTAGCTGGTATTTCACGTACAGGTCAAACAGTATTGTATGATGGCCGTACAGGTGAACAGTTTGATCGTCCTGTAACTGTAGGTTACATGTACATGCTCAAATTGAACCACTTGGTTGACGACAAGATGCATGCGCGTTCAACTGGTTCTTACTCTCTTGTTACACAGCAACCGCTTGGTGGTAAAGCACAATTCGGTGGTCAGCGTTTCGGTGAGATGGAGGTCTGGGCACTTGAAGCTTACGGCGCAGCATATACTCTCCAAGAGATGTTAACTGTTAAGTCGGATGACGTTGAAGGTCGTACACGCATCTATAAGAATATTGTAGATGGTAACCATTATATGGATCCGGGTATGCCTGAATCGTTCAACGTATTGACCAAAGAGATCCGTTCTTTAGGTATCAACATTGAACTGAAAAATGGTGATTAAGTCTTAAGACTCACGATTTTTTAGGTAAAAACAATATTTGTGACCCAGTCGGGTAAGCGCTGCTTCCCGACACACGGAGAAAAAAATTGAAAGACTTGCTCGATATCATGCGTAAGAAAACGGACTCAGATGGTCATGCACCAATTGAGTTTGACCGTATCCGTATTGGTCTTGCGTCACCAGAAATGATTAAGTCATGGTCTCATGGTGAAGTTAAAAAACCTGAGACAATTAACTACCGTACTTTTAAACCAGAACGTGACGGTTTGTTCTGTGCCAAAATCTTTGGTCCAGTAAAAGATTACGAATGCTTGTGTGGTAAATACAAGCGTATGAAATACAAAGGCGTCATTTGTGAAAAATGTGGCGTTGAAGTAACTACAGCGAAAGTTCGTCGTGAACGTATGGGTCACATTGAGCTTGCTTCTCCAGTTGCACATATCTGGTTCTTAAAATCGTTACCGAGCCGTATCGGTTTATTACTTGATATGACACTACGTGATATCGAACGTGTATTGTATTTCGAATCATACGTTGTAACTGATCCTGGTATGACTCCGTTTGAAAAGTATCAACTTTTAACAGACGAAGAATACTTCAATGCACTTGAAGAGCACGGTGATGAATTCACTGCGAAAATGGGTGCAGAAGCGGTTCAGGACTTGTTGAAAGATATCGATCTTGAAGCTGAAATTGCACGTTTACGTGAAGAAATCCCTCAAACAACTTCTGAAACGAAGTTGAAAAAGGCGTCTAAGCGCTTGAAATTGATGGAAGCATTCAAAGATTCAAACAACAAGCCAGAATGGATGGTGATGAATGTACTTCCTGTACTTCCACCTGACTTACGTCCATTAGTTCCACTTGAAGGTGGTCGTTTTGCGACTTCTGACTTGAACGATTTATATCGTCGTGTCATTAACCGTAACAACCGTTTGAAGCGTCTTCTTGACCTTGCTGCTCCAGATATCATCGTACGTAACGAAAAACGTATGTTGCAAGAGTCTGTAGATGCATTGCTTGATAACGGTCGTCGTGGTCGTGCGATTACTGGTTCTAACAAACGTCCATTAAAATCTTTGGCAGATATGATCAAAGGTAAACAAGGTCGTTTCCGTCAGAACTTATTAGGTAAGCGTGTTGACTATTCTGGTCGTTCGGTAATTACTGTAGGTCCTACTTTACGTCTTCACCAATGTGGTCTTCCGAAGAAAATGGCACTTGAATTATTCAAGCCATTCATTTTCGCGAAGCTACAAGCTTCGGGTCAGGCGACTACCATTAAAGCTGCGAAGAAAATGGTTGAGCGTGAGACTCCGGAAGTTTGGGACGTTCTTGCTTCTGTAATTCGTCAACATCCAGTTATGTTGAACCGTGCGCCAACACTTCACCGTTTAGGTCTTCAAGCATTTGAACCTATTCTTATTGAAGGTAAGGCAATCCGTCTTCACCCACTCGTTTGTGCTGCGTTTAACGCCGACTTCGATGGTGACCAAATGGCGGTACACGTTCCATTGACACTTGAAGCACAGTTAGAAGCTCGTGCATTGATGATGTCAACAAACAACATCTTGTCACCAGCAAACGGTGAGCCGATCATCGTTCCTTCTCAGGACGTTGTCTTGGGTCTTTACTACATCACTCGTGATGCTGTAAATGCCAAAGGTGAAGGCATGGTGTTTGCGGATACTCACGAAGTAAACCGTGCGCTTGCTACTGGTCAGGTTGCGATCCATGCACGTGTTAAAGTACGTGTACATCAGACTGTGATCAATGAAAATGGTGAACGTGAACACGAAACTATTATTGTTGATACAACTCCTGGTCGTTGTTTGCTTTGGGAAATTGTTCCACAAGGCTTAAGCTTTGACATGATCAACCTTGAGATGACTAAAAAGAACATCTCTAAATTGATCAACTCTTGCTACCGTAAACTTGGTCTGAAAGATACAGTTATCTTTGCTGACCAGTTAATGTACTTGGGCTTCCGTCAAGCGACTCGTTCAGGTGTATCTGTAGGTATGGAAGACATGCTCATTCCACCTACTAAGCACACTATTATCGATAAAGCAGAAACAGAAGTTCGTGAAATCGAACAACAGTTCGAACAAGGTTTCGTAACTGCTGGTGAGCGTTATAACAAAGTTGTCGATATCTGGGCGCGTACAAACGACCAAGTTGCTAAAGCAATGATGGATAACTTGTCTTATACACTTGTGAAAAACAAACAAGGTGAAGACGAGAAGCAAAAATCATTCAACAGCATCTATATGATGTCTGACTCTGGTGCCCGTGGTAGTGCGGCGCAGATTCGTCAGCTTGCTGGTATGCGTGGATTGATGGCAAAACCGGATGGCTCGATTATTGAGACTCCGATTAAAGCGAACTTCCGTGAAGGTTTAACAGTACTTCAGTACTTTATTTCAACACACGGTGCGCGTAAAGGTTTGGCCGATACAGCATTGAAAACTGCGAACTCTGGTTACTTGACTCGTCGTCTTGTAGACGTAGCACAAGACTTGGTAATTACTGAACCTGACTGTGGTACAGCGGGTGGTTTAGTAATGACTCCATTCATTCAAGGTGGTGATGTCATCGAGCCATTACGTGACCGCGTTTTAGGTCGTGTAACTGCTGAAGATGTACGTCGTGCATCTGATGATGAAGTTGTATTACCTCGTGGTACGTTAATTGACGAGAAAATCGCAGCTCAGCTTGAAGAAGCTGGTGTCGATGAAGTTAAAGTACGTTCTGTAATCGCATGTGAATCAACATTCGGTGTATGTGCTCGTTGTTATGGTCGTGACCTTGCACGTGGTCACTTGGTGAACCCAGGTGAATCAGTAGGTGTAATGGCTGCACAATCAATTGGTGAGCCAGGTACACAGTTAACGATGCGTACGTTCCACGTTGGTGGTGCTGCGAGCCGAACTTCTGCTGCAAACAGTGTTCAAGTACGTAACAAAGGTACTGTACGTTTCCATAACGTGAAAACTGTACAACATGCAAAAGGCCATTTGGTTTCAGTTTCACGTTCAGGTGAAATTGGTATTGCCGATGATTTAGGTCGTGAGCGCGAGCGTTATAAACTTCCTTACGGTGCAAGCATCTTGTTGAAAGATGGTGAAGCTGTAGAAGCTGGCGGTATCGTAGCGACTTGGGATCCGCATACACATCCATTGGTAACAGAAGTTGCCGGTAAAGCGCGTTTCAGCCAAATCGCTGATGGCGTAACTGCAACATCGAAAACTGATGATGCAACTGGTATGACTACTGTTGAAATCTTGCCTGTAACAGCTCGTCCTGCTTCTGGTAAAGATTTACGTCCTGCAATCGTGTTGGATACAACAGATGGCGGCGAACAGTTCTACTTCTTGCCACAAAACACAATCGTAACTGTCCGTGATGGCGAAACGATCGGTGTGGGTGACGTTATTGGTCGTGTACCACAAGAAACATCACGTACTCGTGATATTACCGGTGGTCTTCCACGTGTAGCTGACTTGTTCGAAGCGCGTAAGCCAAAAGAACATGCGATTCTTGCTGAAGTATCAGGTGTTGTAAGCTTTGGTAAAGAAACTAAAGGTAAAAACCGTTTAGTGATTACTCCTGATGATGGTTCTGAGATTTACGAAGAGTTGATTCCAAAATGGCGTCAAATCAACGTGTTCGAGGGCGAGCATGTGAACCGTGGTGAGACTATTTCTGATGGTCCACAAAACCCACATGACATCTTGCGTTTGAAAGGTGAAGTTGCGTTAACCAACTACATCGTGAACGAAGTTCAAGACGTTTACCGTCTTCAAGGTGTAAAAATCAACGATAAGCACATTGAAGTTATCGTACGTCAAATGTTGCGTAAAGTTGATATCACTGATGGCGGTGATACAAGCTTCATTAAAGGCGAGCAAGTGGATTACATCCGCGTTGTTCAAGAGAACCAAGCTGTCTTGGCTCAGAACAAATTCCCTGCGAAGTTTGAACGTCAATTAATGGGTATTACTAAAGCATCGCTTTCTACTGACTCGTTCATCTCTGCTGCATCGTTCCAGGAAACAACTCGTGTGTTAACTGAAGCGGCTGTAACAGGTAAAGAAGATGATTTACGTGGCTTGAAAGAAAACGTTGTAGTAGGTCGCTTGATCCCAGCAGGTACTGGTCTTGCATACCACTTAGAACGTCGTCGTCAAGAAGCAGAAGCTGCGGAACATGAGCTTCATAATGACTTCAGCGAAGTAGACCAAGCATTCAGCCAAGCATTAAACTCAGAACAATTCTAAGTTTAAAATGGCAATAAAAAAGGCACCTCAGGGTGCCTTTTTTATTGATCTTTATTTTTAACAATAAAAAGTTGTCATTACATAAACATCTTAAAGAGCCATTATTTTATTACTTAAGCAGGATAAAGACTCCACAAAAACACATTAGGCTACCTGCATATGAAGACTGGAGTAAATCTAATGAAAAAAATGATGATGATTGTTAGTGTTGGCCTGATGTCAACAACTTTATTCGTTGGTTGCCAAAATGCTAGTCCAGAAAGTAAACGTATTGGTTCGGCAGCGATTGGTGGCGGTGCAGGCGGTGCAGTAGGAAAACATGTAGGCGGTAATATTGGTGCTGGCTTGGGAGCGGCACTCGGCGCAGGTGTTGCAGCTAATGCAAAAGGATCTAGCAGTAAAACAGTACGTAACAGTGCAATTGGTGCAGGTTTAGGCGCTGTTTTAGGTGGAGCTATCATCGGCGGTGATACTGGCGCAGCGGCTGGAGGAGCACTTGGTGGTAGTGCAGGCGCGGCTTATGAAGAGAAGAAAGGAAAATACTAAAAGTATCCTTAATAAGATTTAAATCAAAGAAGCCTTTATATGAATAGAGGCTTCTTTTTATAATTAAAATTTAGGTTAATACGTAAAAAGGAAGAGTTTTACAAAATCTCAATCGATTAGGACAGACGAATAACACAATCTGATCAAATTCCACATAAAAGAGGATTATTCTTTTCATTAGGACAAATAGTAGTGAGTACGGTCATGAAAAAAACAATTGGATTAGTTTCTGCTTTAATGTTGTCTACACTTATGTTCACAGGCTGTCAAAATATGAGCCCATCTGACCAGCGTATTGGTGCAGCGGCAGCAGGTGGAGCACTTGGTGGTGGTTTAGGTAACCATGTTGGTGGCGGTATTGGTGCAGGCTTAGGTGCAGCAGTCGGTGCAGGCGTAGGTTCTAACACCCAAGGTGGTAGTAAACAAACAGCTACCAAGAGTGCAATTGGTGCTGGTATTGGTTCTGTTGTAGGTAAAGCATTGATTGGCGGTGACTCTGGTGCTGCTATTGGTGGTGCAATCGGTGGTGGTGCTGGTGCAGCAATTGAAGAGAAAAAATAAAAGGTTTGCAGATTTATAAAATAAGCGCTAATAAGCGCTTATTTTTATTGAGAGAAAGGCTTAGCTTTTTTACGTCTGATATAAAGTGTTTTTTGAACCTCTGCAATTCGTACCCCGGATTCATCAAAAATATTTAGATGATAAGTTCTTAAAACAGGGGCGTAGTTTTCGGCAAGCTCACGAATTTGTTCAATTTCGGCTAAATCTACTCGAATATCTGCATGTACAGTACTGCGACCAGGCGAAAGAAAATTAATTTCAGCAGCTTTATCCCAAACAATATACTTTGATCCGAGATGATGCATAAGAATCATCATATAAAATGGGTCAACCATTGAATACAGACTTCCACCAAAATGTGTACCGACTAAATTTTGGTTTTTCCAAGTCAGCGGCATCTTTACACGCACATGGCAAAGTTCTAAATTCATGATTTCAATATAAATCCCCGCACCACGATAAGGGGGATAGTGATTAAATAGAAATTTTGAAATCGTAGGATTGTTCTGAAGTCTTCTTAAAATAGCCATAATAGTCAATTTTTTTTATTGCAACAGTATTCATACTAGATAAGTATCATCTTTTTTATATTGATGGCAATGCTCTATCCGACTAACGACATGATCGATTGAAAAACAAGATAGGAAATGATTATGCAGCCAAAAGTTCATACAGTAACAACAAGTGATCAACAAACGCTTTGTGCCAAAACATGGGGTGATGAAAAAAATACTCCTTTGGTTTTAGTACATGGCTATCCAGACAATCAAGAAGTATGGGAATCAATCATTGAGCATTTGATCAATGACTTCTACATTGTTACTTACGATGTGCGTGGAGCAGGTTTGTCATCTATACCAAAACGTATACGTGATTACCGTTTAGAACGTTTATCTTTAGATCTTCAAGAAGTTGTTGATGAGTTATTGCCAAATCGTCAATTCCATATGGCTGCGCATGATTGGGGTTCAATTCAGTCTTGGGAATCTGCAACCGAGCCTAAGTTTAAAGGTCGTTTATTATCATACACCACCATTTCTGGGCCATGTCTTGATCATGCGGCTTTATTTTTACGTGATAAAGTTAAGTCTTCACCAGCTCAAATCTTAAAAATATTAAGCAAATCTTGGTATATCGGCGCATTTCATCTTCCGTTAATAGCACCAACAGTATGGTCTCTTTTTAGCCCAGAAAAATGGGGGAAAATTCTTACTCAATTAGAAAGAAAAAGTAATTTACCTTTAAATAATAATATTAATGCTGATGGAAAATATGGCATTAATTTATATCGTGCCAATTTTATTCCTCGCTTAACTGGCCCACGTCAACGTTATGCACAATGTCCAGTAAAAGCGGTTATTCTAAAATATGATACTTTTGTGAGTCCTGAATACATTACTGAGGCTATGCCAAAGTGGGTTGAAAAATTTGAATATGTAGAGCTTAACGCAAATCACTGGGCGATTCTGAGTGAGCCAGAGAAAATAGCAACTCATATTCGTGAGTTTATTAAAGCTCAAGCTTAACAGTGAAATAACTGCATAAAACTGTTAATTCGGCGATATTTTCGGCTTCATAGAAATGAATCTGCTAGAATATCGCCTTTTGTTTTGCTCTGAACTTATTCATGAATGCTGTCGTTATTGCGATTGCAGTGATGTTCCTATTATCACTGGCGCGCGTCTCTGTCGTACTGACTTTAGTGGTTTCTGCCATTGTGGGCGGCCTCGTAGCAGGTTTAAGCCTTTCTCAAACCGTTGAAGCTTTTAACGCTGGTCTTGGCGATGGTGCTGAAGTTGCACTTGCCTATGCGGTGTTAGGGGCATTCGCTCTAGCACTTTCAAAATCTGGATTACCTGATTTACTTGCTCATAAGCTGATTGGTTTATTGGGAATGGAGGCTGGGAAAAGCCGTCAGACCAAAGTGAAATATCTACTCTTAGGTATTTTATTAATTTCTGCTATTTTCTCTCAAAACCTTATTCCGGTTCATATTGCTTTTATTCCAGTATTGGTGCCGCCACTATTAAAAGTAATGAACCATCTAAAATTAGACCGTCGAGCAGCAGCTTGCGTACTTACGCTAGGTTTAGTCGGGACTTATATTTTTCTTCCGGTTGGTTTTGGTGCAATTTTCCTTGAACAGATTTTGATGGGAAATATCAACAAGATTGGTGCGGCGTATGGCTTACATGTTGATCGAGCAATGATGCCAATTGGCATGGCTATTCCTGTTTTAGGGATGGTTTTAGGCACCTTGGTTGCGGTATTTATTAGCTACCGTAAACCAAGAATTTATGCAGATCGTAATATCACGCCTGTGACCACGATCGATTTAGATAAACCTCTTCGTGCAAATACAGAAGTTCAAACAGCTGACTTAAAAGCAGATGCTGAGGAGTTAAAGCATGAGGCAGAGCAAGCCCCGGTTATTGCAAAGAAAACAATCTTGATGGCATTGCTCGCAATTGGCTTAACGCTCGCTGCGCAGCTGTATTCAGGTTCGATGATTTTAGGTGGTTTAGTCGGTTTTGCTGTTCTATCTACTGCCGGAATTTTCAAATGGCAAGATGCTGATGATGTCTTTGTACAAGGCATGCGTATGATGGCTTTAGTAGGTTTCATCATGATTTCTGCTGCCGGCTTCGCCTCGGTCATGACCCATACTGGTGATATTAATCAGTTAGTAAATGGTGTAGTTGAGATTATTGGAGATAATCGTGCACTTGCTGCTTTCTTAATGCTTTGTATTGGTCTATTTGTCACAATTGGTATTGGTTCATCTTTCTCAAGTGTTCCTGTATTAGCTGTTATTTATGTGCCTTTATGTGTGCAGTTTGGTTTCTCACCATTAGCAACGATTGCACTTATTGGTACGGCAGCAGCATTAGGTGATGCTGGATCGCCAGCCTCTGATTCAACCTTAGGGCCAACAGCTGGTTTAGGGGTAGATGGGCAACATGATCATATTTGGGATACAGTTGTACCTACCTTTATTCACTTTAATATTCCGCTATTAATTTTTGGCTGGATCGCTGCAATGGTTTTATAAAGTTTTTATAAAATATTAAAGTGTAAACCTTCTTAATCATAATCTTTAGATTTCAATTAAGAAGGTTTTTTGTTGTCTAAATAAAATATGTATTTAAAATAAATTATATTAAAATACTCGGAATTAAAAAGTTTATTAAAATAGTTGGTAATATAAAATAATCTTGATTAATAAGGTTGGAATAAAAACCTATTAAAATGGTTGGGTAATATATAATTTTATTTAAAACAGTTATTTAAAAATAAATAATAAAATAATTTTATAATGAGTATTGCATGGTTTTAAAATAAATGTTTATTATAAATATAAATAAGGTTGGAGATATTAAAGTGTTCAAAAAAGCTTTGGTTATTGCATTAATGGGGATGTCTTCTTTTACTTTTGCTGGTAACTGGCAAGTGAAATTTGGTGGTAGTGTTATTGCTCCATCAGAAGATACAACAACACCTTTAGGCGTGGTAAAAGCAGATCATGAATATGCATTTACACCATCAGTAGAATACTTCTTTGGCCAATCTCCATTTTCGGCAGAATTATTATTAGCAACACCAGTTAACCATGATGTATTGCTAGATGGCAAAAATGCAGCACGTATTAAACAGTTACCACCAACAATTACTGCGAAATATCATTTTAAAAACTCGACTCGTTTCACACCGTATATTGGTATTGGCGCTACAGCATTTATTCCTTGGGATGAAGAAGGGGCAGCAGTAAAAGTTAAAGAAGATTTTGGTTTGGCAGGACAAGTTGGTTTTAATTTCCAACCTGCTGATGCGAAAAACTGGGGTGTATTTGTAGATGTACGTTATGCTGATATTAGTCCTGAAGTAACAATTGATCCATCAATTGCTAACTACAAGTTTGATCTAGATATTAATCCTTTTGTTTACACACTAGGTTATAGCTATAAATTCTAAGCATAATAATAAATAGAAAAATATAATAATAAACCTAGACTCAGGCACCTCACATATATTTTATGTGAGGTTTTTTTATGCACTTTATTTGCACTAAAAAAGCATAAAACAGACAGTTTTATACATATTTACTGCAAGTTTTTTTCTAAACTAATTTCTATTCATTACAAACATGGGAAGAAAAACATGAATAACAAATTAGCGATTTGTTTCGCACTTCTGAGCGGTATTGTTTTTACACAAAGTTCACAAGCTGCGAGTTTTTCGTGTAATGCTGCAAAAACGAAAACGGAAAAAAGTATCTGTAAAAATCGGTCTTTAAATGATGCTGATGTAAAAATGGCAACAACGTATCAAATTGTCCTGCATGCTTTACCGATGGGTGGTCGTGATAGTCAGAAAGATGCTCAATACCAATGGTTGAAAAAGCGAAATGCTTGTGCGGCTAGCGTAAGTTGTATTAGCAATGCTTATCAACAACGCCAAAAACAGTTAGACACGATATTGCAAGATAGAGTGTTAAGCCACGGTCCATTTTAATTAGAGTAAAAATTTTTAATATTCAGGATTGAAAAATTCTAGAAGTACTCCATTCATAAAGCATTCGAGAACAAACAGCTTCAAAATTTAAGGAGTGATTTATGAGTGAACAAGCATCACAAAATTATAGTTTCCAAGCAGAAGTTGCACAGCTTTTACATTTAGTGACGCATTCTCTCTATTCTAACCCTGAGATTTTCTTACGTGAGCTTATCTCTAATGCATCAGATGCATGTGATAAGTTGCGTTTTGAAGGAATTAATCATCCTGAATATTATGAAAATGATCCAGACTTGCATGTACGAATCAGCTTAAATAAAGAAGATAAGACCTTAACAATTTCTGATAACGGTATTGGTTTAAGCCAACAAGAAGCAATTGATAACTTAGGTACGATTGCGAAGTCAGGTACTAAAGATTTCATGTCAAAATTGACGGGCGATCAAAAAGCAGATGCTCAATTGATTGGTCAATTTGGTGTTGGTTTTTATTCAGGTTTTATTGTTGCCGATAAAATTACGGTTGAATCACGCCGTGCGGGTCTAGATGCATCTGAAGGGGTGCGCTGGATTAGTGGCGGTACAGGTGAGTTTGAAGTTCAGCAAATTGATAAGGCTTCACGTGGTACCGACATTATTCTTCACTTACGTGATGACGCGCTTGACTATCTAGAGTCTTATAAAGTTAAGCAGATCGTTAATAAATACTCTGACCACATTAGCTTGCCAATTGAAATGCAAAAAGAAGTTTGGCAGGAAGAAGAGGTTGCTGAAGGGGAAGAGCCTAAAGGCGGCCAAATGGTCAAAACTGACGAGTGGGAAGCAATTAACTCGGCAAGTGCATTATGGACACGTAACAAGAGTGAAGTCACGGAAGAGCAATATGTTGAGTTCTATAAAAACTTAACGCATGACTTTGAAGCACCACTGGCTTGGGCACATAACCGTGTTGAAGGTAGTACTGAATATACGCAATTACTTTATATTCCAAGTAAAGCACCACATGACATTTTTACACGAGAAGCAAAAGCGGGAATTAAGCTATATGTAAAACGTGTCTTTATTATGGATGATGCGGATAATTTAATTCCAAACTATTTACGCTTTGTTCAAGGTGTTGTGGATAGTGCGGATTTACCGCTTAATGTTAGCCGTGAGTTGTTGCAAGAAAGCCGTGATGTCAAAACAATTCGTGAAGGTAATGCGCGCCGTGTATTAACTTTGCTTGATGGTTTAGCTAAATCAGAAGATGAAAAAGACCAAGAAAAATTCAAGACCTTCTACAGTGAGTTTGGCTCAGTAATTAAAGAAGGCTTGGGTGAAGACTTTGGTAACCGCGAACGTATTTTAAAATTATTACGTTATGCAACATCGACAAATGATGAAGTGACGACTTCTTTTGCCGATTATAAGGCACGCATGAAAGAGGGCCAAAAAGCCATCTATTATGTGACTGCTGATAGCTTAGCGGCAGCGAAAAACTCACCACAGCTTGAGTTGTTCAAGAAAAAAGGCATTGAAGTATTATTAATGGCAGAGCGTGTTGACGAGTGGGCAATGAATTTTGTTCATGAGTTTGACGGTACGCCATTAAAGAATGTATCTAAAGGCGCGGTTGATTTAGGCGACTTGCAAGATGCTGAAGAGAAAAAAGCACTTGAGGAAGCAGCTGAACAGTTTAAGCCTGTTGTTGAGAAATTAAGTGACTCATTGAAGGCTAAAACTAAAGAAGTACGTGTAACTACGCGTCTAGTTGATTCTCCTGCGTGTTTAGTAACGAGCGAAGGTGAGTTATCTCCTCAACTCATCCGTATGCTGAAACAAGCAGGGCAAGCGGTGCCGGAAATTAAACCGATTTTAGAAATTAACCCTGAGCATCCTTTAGTGAAGAAACTTGATGGGTCAGAGCAATTTGATGATTTGGCAAACGTGATTTTCGATCAGGCTGTCATTGCTGAAGGTGGTTTACCAGAAGACCCTGCTGCTTATGTAAAACGTATTAATAGCTTATTGCTGAAGTAATTTAGCTTAAAAAAAAGCCTTTGAATGTTCAGGGGCTTTTTTGTGGATAAAGAAAGAGTTATCCACAACTTGATGATATTTGGCTAAAAATTAGCTTCTAGATTCATTTGGACACTAAGCTGATGCTTAGAGTCATCATCAAGATGGTTAAAAAAATTAAGATCATTTTGCATAAAAATCCAATCTCTCCATATTGGTTGTCGCCATGAAATGTAGGGACCCCAACTATTGAGTCGGATATCATTTTTCGTGTAGATGCCACCGCTATACACACCGTAAGTCAGACTATTATCTTTTACAAATTCAAATTGCTGGAAAGTCCAGTTACCCCAGTTGTAATCTTCATTTTCACTCTTATTCACATTAAATTTGTTAGCAAAAAGGGTATTGTCTTGCATTTTCTGCGTTAAGTTTAGGGTAGTTTCAGAGTAATTTCGGCTAGTAGAGCCGTAACGAAAGATCTGTTCTGTATCAATGCTAATGTTATGTCTCAAATTCCATTTCTTCTTTGCTAAAAATTGTACGTAGATATCACTATCTGAATTTGAGCCTAAATCAAGGTCATTTTCAAAAGGCATCCAAGTTGAAATGGTGGCCCAGCTAGCACTCAATGGATTTGTGACCGAAACCTGGGTTGATGAGTTCTTCTTCTTTCTTTTACCCAAAGCTTTATAAGTTTGTTCAGGCTGAGTCGCACGTTTCCATAACGTATCATTTCCGAATACAGCCATAAGCTCTTGAATTAAAGGAGCCTCAGATAAGCTATTGTTTGGCTCTACTTCACAAGGAGAGTGTGAAAGTGATTGCCGTTTTACTTGAGCGAAACTTGTAGAAGAATAGGGGTAACGCCGTGACCTTTTATGTTTTAGAGAGTGATAAAAAAATTGAGAATGGGGAAGTAAAGCCAATACACCCAAACTATAAATACAAATGAAGATAGTCGATCTATTTTGAAATGAAAAAGAAGAAAATTGATTCATTTTTAAAGAGAAGGAATCAAAAATAAAAATTAGAACAGTACTTTAGAAGGCTAAGCTTAAAATTTTATTTAAAAGTATTTTATGATTCATCACCTTGGATGAGGTTCCAAGGTGACGTTGGCTAGCTTAAAAAAGTGCTTCTAAGCGTAAGAAGGTGCTGACAAAATGATTGCGATCTTCGCGGTGGTCATTAAAGTAATTTACATCGCCTTGTACAAAGAACCATTCACGTAAAACGGGTTGACGCCATGAAACAAACGGCCCCCAACTGTTTAAACGTAAGTCATTGTCGTTGTAATAACCGCTTGTATAAATACCATAGTTAAAACGGTTATTTGCAAAGAAACTGTGCTCACGGAAAGTTCTGTTTTCCCAAGCTAAATCATCGTCTTGATCATCAGCATAAGTTAAGCTGAACTGATTTGATAAAAACGGTTGATTCGGTCTGGCATGTGTAAGTTCAAGATTGGTACGTAAATAGTTTTCGCTGTCTATTCCATAACGATAAATTTGCTCAGCATAGAACTTAAAATCATTACGGAGTTGCCAATCTCTCGATGCTTTTAAACGAACATAAATATCGTCCCCAGAACGGATACCTAAGTCTGCATCGGTTTCAAAAGGCAGTTTTTTAGAGAAATTTGACCAACGTAAAGCAATCGAGCTGTTGTCATCTCGAGTTCGTTTACCATCTAATTTTTTGTTTGGATCTTGATTCGGGTTCTGATTAATATTGGCAGGACTGTTATTAAATTCATCATCTAAAGAGTCATCACCAAATACTACACTTAGACGTTTTTCTAGTGTAGGGAGCTTAATCTTACCGCGAATTCTGGGCTTAATTTCAAAGTTGTCGTATTCATTCCAATAGTTGTCGACCATTACCCGAATGGTTGCTGTTGCTGGTTTTTGTGGATCGACGTCGCCAAACCAATCATCAATTTTTTCAGAAGTACGATCGGCCCAATTACGAATTTTCTTTTGTTTACGGTCAACCCAAGTTTGATCTTCTGTTTGTTCGGTAGGTGGAACAATAGGTTGATTAGACTGCTCTGGAAAAATGGTTGGAGTTGCGTCCACCCAACGCGGTATTTTATCTAATACATTTTCATCTGTAGAGGCTTCGGTTTGTACTCCAGCTGATGTACTCTCTACTTGTTGGTTTACAGAAGAAGAGGTGGTCTCTGCATGAGTGATGCATACTGAACCAAATCCAATTGTTAAAAGTGCAAAAAGCTGCCGGTACGGCATTACATGAAATGTTTTCATATCTATCTTTATGTTTTGTTGTTGTTTCCACTTTTGTTGATTTTTCTAATAAAATCAAGAGGGCGACACAAAAGTTAAGTAAATTTAACTTTTTTTACATATTTGAAATAAAGGAAAAAGTTTAAGCTATTAGCCATTATTTTTAACCAAAAAAAATCCCCCATTACTGGAGGATGATAGATCAAGGAAACTTCAAATTCCGATCATTAAACACATAAAAAACAGAACATTACAGCGCGAATATTCTAAGCGGCAATAATAAACTGATTTTTGGCAATTGGGTAGTTCTTTTTTTAGAACGCTCTATTGCTAAAATGATGACAAAACATACGATTTGATCACATTTTTAAATGTGTTCATTTATTTCTGTGGAATATCACATGATTCATCAGTACAAACAGCTGCATCATCTTGCTCAACTTCTTCAGTATCTGCCTTGATTTGCGCTTTTTCTAAGACTTGTAAAAAGACTTCACGAGGTTGAGCGCCAGCAAGAGCAATTCTTTGATCAAATACAAAAAATGGTACACCAGTTACATTGAGTTGTTCACGTGCAATTTTTTCATCATGGCGGACAAAGTCAGATAGTTCGTTGGTATCTAGTACGTATTCAACTTCGGCATTATCAAGGCCAATACGTGATGCAATTTCTTCTACAACTTCACGCTCGCCAATTGCGAGGCCTTCAGTCATATAAGCATGAAAAAACGCTTCTTTAGCTTCATTACCTAAACCTTTGCTTTGAGCAAGGTGAATAATGCGGTGTGCATTGAAACTATTGCCTGAGTTCGCCTTTTGCCATTGGAAATCAATACCTTCAGAGGCAGCCATGGCCGCAATATTGCGCTCCATTTCTTCCATCTCTTCATAAGTACGGCCATATTTTTTAGCTAAGCGCTCAGTATTCGAAGTGTCATGTTTTGCTGGCGCATCAGGATCCAATTCAAAACTATGCCAGTGGATTTCAAGATCAATACCGGCTTCAGCAGCTACATGTTCAAGACGTTTTTTGCCGATATAACAGAAAGGGCAAACTACATCAGACCAGACATCAACACGCATGGGAGAATCTCATAAATTTTAATTACCCATCATAATAGGGATGATGGAACAGGATTTAAAGCTTTGAGTAGCGAATACAGTGTTGCGTATTGTGAAATAAATGGCATATAAAGAAGAATAAGCTCTATTTTATAACTATAAAGAGCAAAACTATAAGAATGGAAATAGGAGGTGTGTATGCGCCGAGTTTTGATTGCGATTGCAAGTCTGATTGTTATCACAAGTATTATTTTTTTCACCTATCAACATATCAAACAGCAGCAGGCCAAAGACAGTAGTCAAATGTTTGATGTCGTCATGACTGAAAAAATGAATCAGCTTTATGAACAAGCGCAAGATTGGTCTAAACCTGTCCAGCTCGATATTCATGATAAACGTTTGGCAGGACACTATAAGCAAATTTCAGAATTTCTATTAAGTTATTGGATTCAAAATATTAATGCACGAAATGCATATTTAAGAGAACTCAAAGCAGCCAAATGGGACACTTTTTTAAATGTGGACCGGTTAGATCTTGATAAAAAGCAAAAATTTGTAGAAACCGAAAAGATGCTAGCTGATGTTCGTACAGCTTCGAATCAGTATCAAACTGAATATGAAAAAATTCATAAAACTTTCTTAGCAAAGGTTCAAGAATTATCTGTTGATGCAGAGATGAGGCAACTGCTCGAAATGAAATTGGGAACTCAGCAAAAAGCAGATCAAGACCATGCAATTTTTATGATTGAACTACAAATTTTGGATAAAGCGGAACAAATGTTTAAGCTTCTAAAAAATTATGAGTGGCAAAAGAAAGATCAGATGATTCTTTTTCATGAAAATGCTCAGGTCAAAAAGTTTAATGGGCTTTATCAAGACGTTCTGAAGCTGAATGCAAAAATTGAAAAAATTAAGAAAAGGAATGTAGCTTCACTCGAAGGAGATTTAAAAGAATAAGCAGAGTATGAGCATTAAGAATTATAGTTTGGTGCTCTCGGCTTTTCCCTTGGTTAAAAAAGATTGTAATAAACTTTGAGAAGTTTGTAGTTTGTTTAACTGCTCAGATACGTGCATGAGTTCAGTTTGTAGTTTTTCTTGAACCACTGAACACAGTGTAAATACACGTTCATCTAAATCAAAACAAGGTAGCAAGACCTGAATATCTTTTAAGTGCATGCCTGCATCATTTAATATTTTAATTTTATTAATGTTTTCAATATCTTTTTGCGTGTAGCTTCGATAGTTATTGCTCGCTCGATAAGGCTTTATAAGCCCTAAACTCTCGTAATAACGCAGCATTCGAGGGCTTACTTTTGTGAGCTCTGAAACTTTAGCTAAGTTCATAAAATGGGGTTGACCTTAACAGTGGTGTCATAGTTTAGCATGTTTTTATCTTTCAAAATGGTACTTGTTCCATGATGAGAAAACTCATTTTACTGGTGTTATTCGGATTAATGTCATTTGTTGCAAATGCCAAAACACTTGAACTTCAGGAGAAGAACATGCGTCAAATATTTGTGCTTCACGGTTACTCTGCTTCTATCGATGATCATTGGTTTCTAGATTTAAAACATCAAATAGAAGATGAACATACGACTGTCACTCTAATTCCATTTCCAGATTCTGAGAACCCTGATGTAGAGGCATGGCAGAAAGTTTTAGATCAACAGATCCCGAGTGTGGATGAAAATACCTATTTTGTTGCGCACAGTTTAGGGGTAATTACGTTACTGCACTTTTTGCAAAGACATGAGTATCAAAATATTGGAGGAATGATTTTAGTATCCGGATTCTCTGGTTTCATTTCAGATTCTTCTGTACTTAATAGTTATATAACGAAGAGTAAAGTCGATACAAATGACTTTAAGGGCATAAAGAAAAAGCTGGTGTATTTGTCCGATAATGATGATTTAGTTCCGCCAAAACTGACGATTGAATTGGCGAAAGAAATTGATGCGCCGTACATTACCGTTCCTAATGGCGGACATTTTTTAGGTAGAGAAGGTTATACGAAATTTCCGCAATTAGTTGATTCTTTAAAAGAGATGTTAGAGAGCCAATAAAATTTATAAGATAAATCGCACTCTATAATCTGAACACTTTTGTTCAAGTTGTAGAGTGTTTTATTAGAATACGGTTTTAATAAATAGAAGAACCCTACTATTACATTAAAAAATTTAATTATATTTACCGTTTATCTGAGCATTACTGAATCAAATTCGACTTTGTTGTAGCCTATTTATAGATACTTTTAATTTAATCATCATCTTTTAGTTGAAATAGGGTGAGTGATTTTTGGAGCAAGTTATGAACTTTCTAAAACAATCAGCCTTCATTGCTGCATTTGCTTTTATGGGTTTACCGACTGTTCAAGCAGAAGAAGTGGCTACTTTACCAACAATTCGCGTTATGGCTGAATCTGAGCTACGTGAAGAGGTGGGCTTTGTACCTTTCCAAGAAGATAAAAAAGTGCGTCAGGCGCTACAACATCATGAGTATAAAACGCATTACGATATACAAAATGCTTTAGTCCCTGAAGGCATGACTACGGTAGATTATCAGCCAGTTATGGCACAACCTGATTTGTCTCAGTTTTCTCCGTTCTTAAAAGAATATATTTTGGCGGTAGCGGGTGGAATACAGTCTTCTGATCCAACCAACGGTGTTTTCGAAATGTTAAGACCATTGGGCATTAATCGAAGTAATGTCGACGCTTATCGTGATGGTACGATGAAAGTGAATATTGATGACATTATAGATTTACAGAAGAAAATCGAAAATGGATTAGCTGGTCGATAAAAAAATCCCCGCACTGAGCGGGGATTTTTTTATCTTGGTGTTAATTAAACACGTTCGATCACTGTTGCAATACCTTGACCAAGGCCGATACACATGGTCGCAAGACCGATTTGAGTATCTTGTTGTTCCATTACGTTTAACAACGTAGTGGTGATACGTGCACCAGAACAGCCTAGTGGGTGACCCAAAGCAATCGCACCACCATTTAAGTTCACGATGTCTTGTTTGTCATAAAGACCTAAGCCTTTAAGAACAGACAAACCTTGTGCAGCAAATGCTTCATTTAACTCAACAGTCTGGATATCGGCAATTGATAAGCCAGCACGTTTAAGCGCTTTTTGAGTTGCTGGAACTGGACCGTAACCCATGATTGCTGCATCACAGCCTGCAACCGCCATAGAGCGGATCACGGCACGTGGTTTTAAACCTAATGCTTGTGCGCGTTCAGCAGACATAAGTAACATAGCAGAAGCACCATCAGATAAAGCTGAAGATGTAGCAGCAGTTACAGTACCGCCTTTAGGGTCAAATACAGGACGTAATGCTTTGAATGCTTCAAGGTTTGCATCTGGACGAATTACTTCGTCGATGTCACAAAGGATTTTAAAGCCATTTGCATCATGGCCTTCAACACCAACGATTTCGTTTTTGAAACGACCTTCTTGAGTTGCAGCCCAAGCACGGCGGTGAGATTCAACACCAAAAGCGTCTTGTTCTTCACGGCTAATGCCATTCATGCGACCTAACATTTCAGCAGTTAAGCCCATCATGTTAGATGCTTTGGCATAGTGTTTAGATGCTTCTGGGTTTAAGTCGATGCCGTGCATCATACCTACGTGACCCATGTGCTCTACACCACCAATAATGAAGATATCACCTTGGTTTGTTGCGATCTGTGCAGCAGCAGTATGAAGCGCTTGCATAGAAGAACCACAAAGACGGTTTACCGTTTGACCAGCAACAGTTTTTGGTAAGTCAGCCAATAAGCCAATGTTACGGCCAATATTCATACCTTGTTCTAGGGTCTGGTTTACACAGCCCCAGATCAGGTCTTCAACTTCGTTTACATCAAACTGGTTACGAGCAACGAGTGCACGAACCAATTCAGCAGATAAGCTGTCAGCACGTACATTACGGAACATACCGTTTTTGGTTTTACCCATTGCAGAACGTACGCCATCAACGATGACAACGTCACGTGGATTTAAAGTAGCCATTCACGTTGCTCCTTAACCGTAGAATTTTTTGTTGTTAGCAGCCATGTCACGCAACATTTGTGGCGCTTCATAAGCCTTACCTAAGTGTGCATATTTGTCGCAAAGTGCAACGTATTCAGCAACACCAGTCTGGTCGATATAACGACATGGACCACCACGGAATGGAGGGAAACCTACACCCATAATCATTGCCATGTCTGCTTCAGCAGCAGTAGCAACGATGTTGTCTTCTAAGCAACGAACTGTTTCGTTACAGAAAGCAAGCATCATGCGGTCAATGATTTCTTGGTTATCAAACTCGCGTTTTTCACCAGTAACGAAAGGAGCAATGATTTCATATGCTGTTGGATCAACAGTTTTTGCTTTCTTGCCTTTCTTATCGAGTTCGTATTTGTAGAAACCAACGTCATTCTTTTGACCAAGACGTTTAGCTTCGTACATTGCTTGGATTGAACCTTTGTAGTCTGGCTTCATACGGTCTGGGAAACCTTCAGCCATGACTTCTGCACCATGTACACCCGTGTCGATACCTACAACGTCGATGAGGTAAGCAGGACCCATTGGCCAGCCAAACTTAGACATTACATTGTCAACTTGCTGGAAGTCTGCACCGTCTTTTACAAGAAGGTCGAACGCACCAAAGTAAGGGAACAATACACGGTTAACCAAGAATCCTGGGCAGTCGTTTACAACGATCGGTGTTTTACCCATTTTTTGAGCAAGAACAACTGTAGTTGCAATCGCTTCTTCAGAAGTCTTTTCACCACGAATGACTTCTACAAGCGGCATCATGTGAACTGGGTTGAAGAAGTGCATACCAACGAAGTTTTCAGGACGTTGTAATGCTTTTGCTAAACGCGTGATTGAAATCGTAGAAGTATTAGAAGCAATAATCGTATTTTCACGAACATTCTTCTCAGTATCCGCAAGTACCATTTCTTTAACTTTTGGATTTTCTGTAACTGCTTCGATCACGATATCAACTTCTTTAAACTCATCGTAGCTTAAAGTAGGACGGATACGTGCAAGCGTTTCACCCATTTGCGCAGGTTTCATTTTCTTGCGTTCAACTTGTTTAGTTAACAAGCTGTTCGCTTCTTTCATACCTAGAGCAAGTTGTGGGTTACCAATATCTTTCATGATAATCGGTGTGCCTTTACTTGCTGCTTGGTAAGCAATACCGCCACCCATGATACCAGCGCCGAGTACGGCTGCTTGGTTTACAGGGTGAGCACCTTTTTCATGTTTTTTAGCAGTTTTCTTAACCACTTGGTCATTGAGGAATAAACCGATCAATGCACCAGCTTGTGGAGTAATAGCAGCTTTTGCAAAGCCTTCAGCTTCAGCTTTTAACGCTTCATCACGCGCAAGGCTTGCACCTGCTTGTAATGAATCAAGTAATAATTTTGGAGCAGGGTATTGAGCAGGATTTGCTTTAGCAAGTACTGCACCTTTTGCAGTATTGAACGCCATCATTTGTTCAAGCGGGTTCAATTTTACCGCTTCAAGCTTTTCTTGACGTTTTGCTTTCCAGTTTAAACGACCAGAAATTGCTTGCTTAACCAAGTCAGTCGCAGCTTCAAGTAGTTTATCAGCAGCTACAACCGCATCTACAGCACCATCTTTTAGAGCAGCAGCCGGTTTTTTAGGAGCAGCCATCGCCATCCATTCAACCGCGTTGTCAATACCGATCAAACGGCTTAAACGTACGCTACCGCCGAAACCTGGGTAGATACCAAGTTTAATCTCCGGTAAGCCCACTTGTGCAGCTTCTGACATCACACGATAGTCACAAACTAAACACATTTCAAAACCACCGCCTAACGCCATACCGTTAATAGCAGCAACTTTTGGAATTTCTAAATCTTCAAAGCTATTGAAGATTTCGTGAACAGGCATAAGCCAGTCAACAATCGCTTTTTCGCCTTGTGCGAAGTTTTCACCAAATTCGGTAATGTCTGCCCCAACAATAAATGTTGATTTGCCCGAGGTAACAACTAAGCCTTTAATATCATTATTTGCTTTTACCGCAGCAATAGCAGCTTGGAAATCTTCAATTGTTGCACGGTTAAATTTATTGACCGACTCACCTTGTAAGTCAAAGCGGAATTCTGCAATTCCGTCCGAAAGCATTTGGACGGTAATGGCATTGCCAGCGTGGATCATGCCTGATCTCCTTAGTTTTGGAGGACTTCTAAGTTGATGTTATGAAGCGTGTGCACATCTTAGGTACACATTTATGCTTCGCTAATCTTACGATAACTATATCTAAAAAAAACCTGACAAGTTGTATCAAGCCGTGACGCAAGGGTCATCTTATTTATTATTCAATTCATCTATATGAAATGCATAAAAGAAATCATAAAGATAGCTAATAACGAAAGACATTTGTTTTAATTTAACTTTTTCTTTATAAAGCATTGGAATTATCAATTTTTTATATAAAAACGAATAAGTTTTAAAAGTTAATTTTTTGTCAAAAATGTCAATTGTTAGTGGGATCATCTGTAAATAACAGTAATAATAGTAATAAATTTTAACTTCCTTAAATTTATGGAAAAATACACTATATTTAAAATTTTTATTACAACAGCGCTGTCTATTATTTGACTTAATTTTTTTACATTCGCTTTTTCTAAGTCAATTTTGTTAAAATTTGCGCCAATTAAATAAACTTCCGGTTTCTCTCTCCTTAAATATAAGGTGAAGTTGCCCCTAATCTTTTGAAAGAGTAGCAATATGATTAAGTGGATCATATTAGCGATTTTTGTGATATCAGCATTGTATATCCAACATCGCGGCAAAGTGCGTCACTCGTTTTATCGTCAATTTTTTGACCATTCAACCTTGCTCGCACCGATTAACTTTTTAATGTACATCTTTTCAAAGGTGCCGAATCAACCTTATATCGACACACAGCATTTTAAAGATTTAAAAGTGCTGGATGAAAATTGGGAAATGATTCGTGATGAAGCGAAAGCTTTATACGACCAAGGTGGGATTAAAGCCTCAAGTACTTACAATGACTTAGGTTTTAACTCGTTCTTTAAAACAGGTTGGAAGCGTTTTTACCTTAAATGGTACGAATCGAGTCATCCGTCTGCTGCTGAGCTTTGCCCAAAAACCACAGCACTTCTGAAAACATTGCCGACGATTAAAGCAGCAATGTTTACTGAACTTGCACCTGACAGTCGTTTGGTAAGACACCGCGACCCATATGCAGGTTCACTACGTTATCACTTGGGTTTAATTACACCAAATGACGATCGTTGTTTTATTGATGTCGATGGTGAAAGATACTCTTGGCGTGATGGTCAAAGTGTCGTGTTTGATGAAACTTATATTCACTATGCTGAAAATAAGACCGATCAAAACCGCATTATTTTCTTTGCAGACGTTGAACGTCCAATGAAAGTGAAATGGATGGAACGTTTCAACCATTGGTTTGGTCGCAAAGTCATGACTGCGGCAAGTTCACCGAATGAGACAGGTGACCAAACAGGCGGTTTAAATAAAGCTTTTGGTTATGTCTATCAAATTCGTATTAAAGCCAAGGCTTTAAAAGCTAAAAACCGTAAGTTGTATTACTTCTTGAAATGGTTCTTGATGCTTGGAATTTTCTTCCTGATTTTTGTTCGACCATACGTATTTTAATTAAAGCGCCCGAAAGGGCGTTTTTTATTTTGAGCTAAAATAGCTTGTTATAAGGAATAGATTATTAATAAAATGATTAGTCAATAAGTTTACCATTTTTGAAAACTTGAATAAGACTTCCTTGCCAACTATAGATGACAACACGATCTATCTCTGATTCAATTATTAAATATCCTTTTTCTATATCGCCTTCAACAATAATCTCTACTTCAGAATTTGATTCAATATTATATTCTTCTGCCCAAGGTTCTAGTATTGATTTGATTTTCTCGTTTTTTGAGTTTTTATAAATAATTTTTTGTTTTAATCTCATAACTATATCTCCCTCGTTATAATTCCTTATATATCATTGTGAGCTGTTTCTTTCTGTTATTTGGGTAAGGAATTCATCTTGTAGATCTCCATTTAAAATTATTGTCTTCTCATTTTCTGTATATGTCAGTGTAAAGTCACCAGAGATCTGATTTAAACTCACAGGACCATCAATAATCCCTAAAATCGTACTTGTACTATCAATAGTAGTCTGTTTAATAATTTTAAATAAGGTTTCCTTATCTTTTTGAGATAAAGATTGATAAAAAGTGAGAGCATCAAACCAGTAGGGATCTTTTTTAATTTTATTATCGATTAAGGTAGATGAATAAATCTGTTGATAAGTATCGATATATTCATCTGAAACAGTATTTATAAGTTCTTTGACAAATTCTTTATTATTCATAGAAATTAACCTTTATTAAATTTTGTGACTCATTTCACAGTGCTGGCAATTTGTTACAACTATTAAAAGCCAATAAGCAATTTTGATTCTACAATGGCGCGGTTTTTTCGAAGACTGGTTAGCGGAAGTAGGTTTTAAAATGGCTCATGCTCATCACGCAGCTCATGCATATGTTCACTATATCAAAGTGAGAAAAGAGAACAGTTCTCAAGGTGATTTAAAAACTAAAGCGATGTTAAGCAAAGCAGCTTCGAAGCCTGAAAAATCTAAACGATCTAAAAGCAAAAATCATAAATCTGAAGATCAAAATATTAATTTGCATAAGTTCTCAAGTAAGCTTGAAAGTATATCTGCCAATCATAGTAAAGAGAAATGCGCCAAAAATATTCGTATTGCTCTACAAGCAGCGGGCGCAGATGTGTCTAAGCATCCTGTAGCTGCTTCCGACTGGGGACATACGCTTGAGAAGAACGGTTATAAGAAAATTAAACCTGCTTTTAATCGTCCTCAAGAAGGCGATATTTATATTATTGAGCGAACAAGTGGCCACACATATGGTCATATTGCGGGTTATACAGGGAATGGTTGGTTCTCAGATTTTCGTCAAAAAACCTATGCGGTCTATAAAGAAAAAGACGTGAAATATAGCTACTATCGTCTCGATTCTTAAGCAAGTACGACACAGACTGTCGGGTCATATCCAAAACCGTTTCCAAATTTATGTTCTGGCACAGTAAAGCACTTGAAAAGTAGAAGTGAAAACATCACATTAGGTATTCAGTATTAAGCCATGCATGCCAATAGTGAATCAAAACGCTCGTCCCCATATTGAAAAAATTTTAGCCAACTTGACCCAACTTCCAGGTGTTTACAAAATGCTAGGGAAGGAGGGTGAATTGTTATATGTCGGCAAAGCAAAAAACCTAAAAAATCGGGTGTCGAGTTATTTTGTTAAAAAGATTGAGCATCCTAAAACGCAAGCTTTAGTTGCACGAATTTATGATATTGAAACTTTGGTTACTCGTTCAGAAACTGAAGCTTTACTCCTAGAACAAAACTTAATTAAACAACATCGCCCGCCGTATAACATTATGCTGCGGGACGATAAGTCATATGTCTATATTTTTGTATCGGCCGATAAGCCTTATCCTCGGCTTGCTAGTGGTCGCGGCAAAGGGAAGCACCAAATTGGTAAGTTTTTTGGGCCTTATCCAAGTGCTTATAGTGCACGTGATACATTACTGGTTTTGCAAAAACTTTTTAATGTACGTCAGTGTGAAAATAGCTATTTCTCACAGCGCAAGCGCCCATGTTTGCAATACCAGATCAAGCGGTGTTCAGCTCCTTGTGTAGGTCTGATTTCGCCCGAAGATTATAAAGAAGACGTTAATAATAGTATTCGCTTTTTGCAAGGTGATACCAAAGAGCTTAATCAAGAGCTCATTGCCAAAATGGAACAAGCGGCGGCTGAGCTCGAATTTGAAAAAGCTGTTTTTTACCGTGATCGTTTATCTTTATTACGTGAAGTGCAAGCGCAACAAGCCGTATTTAAGGTCAAAGGCGAAGCAGATATTCTGGCAATTGCATATCAAGCAGGCGTGACATGCGTGCAAATTATGTATGTACGTAATGGGCGAATGCTAGGGGGGAAAAGTTATTTCCCTGACATGCTGGGTGATGATCTTGGGCAAATGCTGAGTGACTTTATAGCGAACTTTTACTTTCAGGTTGCAGATGAAGTACCTAATGAGCTCATCGTAAATATTGCTTTGCCTGACTGTAAAGAATTAGAAGAAGCACTGGCGCAGCAGTTTGGGAAAAAAGTTCAGATTAAGAGTAATGTTCGAGAAACTCGTGCTGAGTGGCTAGAGTTAGCTGAAATGAACGTTCAACATGCCATTAAAGGGCAGTTGAGTAATCATTTAGAACTTAATGAACGTTTCCATCAGTTAGAGCAAGTGGTGGGGAGACCTGTCGATCGTATTGAATGTTTTGATATTAGTCACACCATGGGTGAAGCTCCAATTGCGTCATGTGTCGTGTTTGATCAAGGCGGCGCACGTAAGCGTGACTACCGCCAATTTGCGATTCAAGATATTACAGCAGGCGATGACTATGCTGCTATGCGACAAGCTTTAACACGCCGTTATAAAAAGGCCATATTGCCTGATTTGCTGTTGATTGATGGTGGTAAAGGTCAACTCCATATGGCAATGGAAGTTATGCAAGAGCTTGGACTAGATGCTTTTATGGTCGGTGTATCCAAAGGTGAAGGGCGTAAACCTGGACTTGAAACTTTACATTTTACTGATGGCACCAAAATCCAGTTACCGGAAGACCATAAGGCATTGCATTTAATTCAACAGGTGCGTGATGAGGCCCATCGTTTTGCGATTACTAAACATCGTGCTAAACGTGATAAACGCCGTAGTACCTCAGTTTTGGAAGCAATTCCAGGATTAGGACCAAAGCGTCGTCGAGATTTATTAACTCATTTTGGTGGGATTCAAGGTGTTTTAAAAGCATCTGAAAAAGAGCTCACTCTTGTGCCCGGTTTTGGTGAGATGATGGCGAGAACGATTTATAAAATTCTGCATGAATAAAGATACGTTTCTATGCTGAGTGACCAAATAGTTGGTATATAAGTAGAAGAATGACCATTCACATTCCCTTTAAAATGATGAAAGATGTTTCATCAAGAGTCAGAGTGCTTTAGGGAAGTGAATGTCATTACTGCAATTATTTGAAGAAATAAAACAAAAGGAATGGATTGAAATACCTGAAGGGTGGTTACAAGGGCGAACCGTTTTTGGTGGTCTTGTCGCTGGATTACTCATGCAAAAAGCCTGCTGCAATATTCAAGATCCAAATAAAAGATTATTAAGCTGTAGTATTACTTTTGTGGGGCCTGTACAGCAGGGGCCTGCTCAATTGACTATTGAAATTTTAAGGGAAGGAAAGTCGGTCACTACGCTTGAAACTCGTTTATGGCAAGATGGGGCGGTACAAACCATTTTGGTGGCAAGCTTTGGTGTACCTCGTGCATCGACTATTAATGTGCGGCAAGAACCTAGAGTTCCAGTTTATGCACCACCAGAAGATTTACAACCTATTCCTTTTGCTAGACAAATGCCAGAATGCTATCAACATTTTGATGTATGCTGGGCAGAAGGTCACTATCCTGTTACAGGAAGTCAGTATGCTGACTTTGGAGGATGGTCAAGGTTCTCTCCTGAGAAGCACGAAAATCGTCAAATGACCTTGCCAGATTTAATTGTTTTGATGGATATTTGGCCACCTGGTGTATTGCCGATGTTTAAGCAAGTTGCTCCTGCAAGTTCTTTAACTTGGCACATTACCTATGTCCATCCGTTCCAACATCAATTGTATGACTGGTTTAAATATAAAGTGGTAACTGAATATGCAGGTGAAGGTTATTCCACAGAAGCTGCCCATCTTTGGGACCAAAATGATCATTTAATTGCAATTTTACGGCAAACTGTTACGGTATTTACTTGAGCAGTCCACTTCCTCGATTCATATATTTCGTATAAAGTGGCTGTTACAGATAGATACAATATTGAAGAAAGTATTTTTGTCTGTTACAAGATGCTTGAAGACTTAATTGGCGGTGTTTATGACCACAGGGCGAATCCTGAATATCCCAAATATCCTAACGTTGGCGCGTATCGCGCTTATTCCTGTATTTTTGGTGATTGCGTATTGGCCGCCTGCAATGGGTATTGGTGAGCACGAAGGAAGTATGAGTCGTCATATTATCTTGACGGCTATTTTTGTGTTTGCTGCTATTACCGATTGGTTTGATGGCTATTTGGCACGAACTTTAAACCAGACTTCAGCATTTGGCCGTTTCTTAGATCCAGTTGCAGATAAGCTCATGGTGGCGGCTGCACTGATTGTTTTAGTACAGTGGAACCCAACCATTTCAATGGCTTTTGCAGCAATTGTGATTATTTCGCGAGAAATTACAGTTTCTGCTTTACGTGAATGGATGGCTGAACTGGGTGCACGCACCAGTGTGGCAGTATCGACTGTAGGTAAATATAAAACAGCCTTTCAGATGATTGCCATTAGTGTGTTCTTGCTCAATTGGGAACCTTTAGAAATGCTTGCCTATGCTTTGTTATATACAGCGGTCATTTTAACTTTATGGTCTATGTTTATTTATCTCAAAGCAGCTTGGCCTTATTTAAAGCAACCTTAAGTGCATATTGAATGATGAAGCCTTTCTACAATGAAAGGCTTTTTTATTTTTGAAGAGTGCAAGAATCGGGTCGTCACAAGACTTTGGCTACTTTAATGTAAGATATAAGTGCTAAGGAGGTGACACATGCAAATGCTTTCTTCTCGGCAATTTGCTGTAATTGCCACTGTAATTGAATATTTATATGAACATCTGGACCAGCAACCCAGTCTGGACGATGTTGCGAGTCATATGAATTTAAGTTCAGGTTATATCCAACGTCAGTTTCAGGAATGGGTAGGGATCAGCCCTAAAAAATTCGTTCAATATATGAGTTTGCAGCAGGCCAAATATTATCTGTTGCAACAACGGAGTTTATTAGAAACTGCGTTAAATACGGGTTTATCTGGTACTGGTCGTTTACATGATCTGTTTATTCAGCTTGAAGGGATGACACCCGGTGAGTATAAACAGCAGGGCGAAGGCGTTATTCTTAATTATTCGGTTGAGACAAGCCCATTTGGTGAGTTGTTGGTGGTCAGTAGTGAAAAAGGCATATGTTCTATTCGATTTATCGAAACTCACGAGAATATTGAAAATCTCATTCAACAGTCTTTTCCGAAAGCTCAATTAAAAAATCAGTCACCGATTTGGCATCAACAAATTGCAAAGTGGTTTGAACAGGATTTTTCAGAACACTTACAGCAAAAACTTCCACTTAATTTGGCTGGAACCCCATTTCAGCTACAAGTATGGGAAGCTTTGCTCACCATTCCAGAAGGGCAACTTCGGACTTACCAAGATATTGCAGAGCAAATTGGCAAGCCTAAAGCAGTTAGAGCCGTTGCTACCGCAATTGGACAAAATCCGATTGCATATTTGATTCCTTGCCATCGAGTGATCCGCGCAACAGGAATGGTCGGAGAATATCATTGGCAAAAGGGGCGTAAATTGGCATTGTTAGCTTGGGAGATGTCAAAGCAACATGGAGAGACCGTATGACCTTGGATTTATTTTCTCCAGAGCCTTGCGAGAATTTATTACCCTACGATGGTGAAGTTCAGGATTATGGGTGTATTTTAAGCCCTGAAGAAGCTGAACAATATTTTCACTATCTTTATCAACACCTCGCGTGGAAACATGACGAGGCTAAGTTGTATGGCAAGCACTTTATTACAGCTCGAAAAGTTGCATGGTATGGAGATGATTATTATCAATATAAATATTCGGGTGTCGCACGTGATTCCTTGCCGTGGGACAAAGCACTTGCCAAACTAAAACAACAAGTAGAGCAAATACTTTCAGAAAAATTTAATTCTTGTTTGGCAAATCTTTATGAAGATGGGACTCAAGGAATGGCTTGGCATAGTGATTCAGATGTGTCTTTGGCAAGAACAACCACAATCGCCTCTTTAAGCTTTGGTGCTACCCGTAAATTTTCTTTTAGACATATTCAAAGTAAAGAGAAAGTTGAATTGTGGCTACAGTCAGGCCAACTCATTGTGATGCGTGGTGAGACTCAACAATATTGGCAACACCGTTTAAATCGCTCAACAAAGATTTTACAACCGCGTATTAACCTTACTTTTCGGCAATTTCAGTTTTTATAGCCTTCCTTAAAAAGCGGGCAAGAAAAAAGCCCATGATGGCAGCATGAGCTTATTCCTCTGAGGGGGATGCTTCTATTGATGAGCTGCTGATGAAAAGAATCACCAATAAGAGCTAAAATCATAATATGAGAATATTGTGATATATTCAATGTTTTAAAGTGTAAGAAAAGTTTAAATTATCATAAGATGGGGTTTTAGATTTCACCTTTTTCAGATAATTCCATAAAACGTTGTTCAATAAGTGCTGCATTTTCTTGCAAAATTTCAATGAGCTTTTCAACATTTAAAAAATCAAAACGATTTTTAGAAGCAACTAGAGTCAAAGCTAAAGGCACTTCTTTGGTTGAAAATCTAACAGGAACGGCAAGGCCTGAAACATTCGGGTCAATCTCACCTTGTGAGAAATAGAACCCTTGTTTTTTAATTTTACGCATACGTTGAATAAAGCTTGGTTCATCTTCAGCAAAGCCTGATTGTTTTAATTCTTGCTGGTAACGATGGTAGTAGTCCTGCATTCGTTGTTTACTTAAATGCGAAACCATTGTTTTTGGAGATGATCCGACGTAAATCGGTCTTGGGCAACCTCGGCCATATGAAAGTAATTCAGTGTCTTTAAATATTTCATGATGTATGTCAATGCAATAGTCATCATTTAAATAAGTAAGCAAACAGCACAGTTCGGTACGTTCTACAATATTTCGCATAAACGGTGTGCTGATCTGAACCAGTGGGTCGGTTGTTCTAGAGATATAGTCAAGAACTGCAATTTTTGAGCCTAAGGTATAATCGCCAGAGGTCCCATTAATACGCTTTAATAGATCAGCCGATACTAGCTCTTTGAGGTAACGGTAACTCGTTGGTTTGGACAAGCCAAGTTCTTCGCAAATAATATCGACATTAATGATTGGACGCGAAACCGAAAATAGGTCCAGTACAGTTAAAATTTTGCCAAAACTTGAAATTGCCATAGTGTCTTGTTCGTATCCTTTAACAACGAGTCATCTTTGAGTTTTTATAACAGAAAAAAAGAAGATTTGTCTCAATTCTAAAATAAATGCTTGATGTGAGTATTTTACTCTGACAAAGAGAAAACTTCTCTGGGCTTATACATCATATACGATAATTAAAAAATATATCAAATTATCAAATAGAGATATTTTAGTTGACTAAATCACTTTATTTTGAAAAAATTGCCAAACAAAATATCTAATCGAGAAATTGGTCTGTTCTGGGCAGGTTTCTTGATACCTCTTCTTTCCAAAGCTTGGCCGTTTAAATAGCGCCCAAACTAAAATCATCTCGGCCAATCAGGCGAGATGTGGAAAAATCATTGTATTGAAGGATGCTCCTCATATCATTTGCTTTTAAGCAAATGGCAAAGTTGTGTTGTCTTTAGAAAGGCAATCAAACATTGAAGGGCATGCTCATCAGTTCAAATCTGTATTTGAGATGAGTTCATGTTATTAAAGCAAATACTGGCGTTCCGCCCGAGTAGGCTTGATCTGATCTTTGCCTTAAAAACATTTATTGCCGGAATGTTGGCACTATTTGTTTCTTTTGAATTAGATCTAATTAACCCGATGTGGTCGATTGGTACAGTCCTGATTATTGCCAATCCATATTCAGGAATGGTGTCCTCTAAATGTGTCTACCGAGTGGTAGGGACGATTGGTGGGGCTGTAATTGCCTTAACGTTAACGCCACATCTAATTAATACACCTTGGATATTTACCGTGGTGTTGTCGTTGTGGGTGGGATTCGCGCTTTATGTGTCGTTACTTGACCGTACTCCACGTAGTTATGCTTTTATGCTGGCGGGTTATTCGACAGCCATGATCGTCTTCAATGCAATTACCTATATTGATCAATACAATATATTTGATATTGCTTTAGCTCGGGTCATAGAAATCTCGATTGGGGTAATTTCAAGCGCCGTGGTGTCTGCCACGATTCTTCCAATGCATATTGGCTCGGCAATTAAACAGCGGGTGATCAAAACCCTCAAAGATACAGAAAATCTGTTTGCTAATTTATTCACTACAGATTCGCAGCAAAACAATACTCAGCTTCTGGCTGCCATCACTCGTGACACCACCGATATTCATGCCTTAGCAGTGCATTTGAGCTATGAAAAGGGCGAACTGCATGGTATGACCAAACCATTGCAAGAAATGCTTCATCAAATCTCAATGGTGGTGGCTAATCTGGTCGCTTTATCTGAGCGTATTAAGCAGCTTCAAGAACTTCAGTTTATCGAGACTCATGCAGAGAAATTGCAGCAGCTTTCAGCTCATGTTGTTCAGTTTTTAGAACAAAAAGATCTGATTGTTGATGAAAATATTTTGCAGTTGCCTGCTGAGTTTGAAAGCGATTTCACAAGTTTGATGGAGTCGGCTTCTACACATCAACAAGTTTTGGTTGCAGCTATGAAAATGGATGTGCGCCATTTCATTAGCAATGTGTTAGCCGTTAAAGTTTTGTGGCAGCGAATTCAGCAAGGTAATAAAGAAATTCCTGACAACATCACTCCAATGACCACCAAATATCCAAGTTTACACCGTGACCATGGTGTGGCGATACGCGGCGGTATTAGTGCAGTCCTTATTACTTTTATTGTGACTGGTGTTTGGATTGTGTCGGGGTGGAAAGCTGGATTTATGATGGCACAAATGGGTGCAGTAACGGCCTGTATTTTAACGGCCTTAGATAACCCCGTGCCAGTTTTGCGTATTTTTATCTGGGGCAGTATTGCTTCAGCAGTTTTAGTCTTCGTTTATGCATTTGGTATTTTCCCGCATGTCACCACATTTTGGGAACTTGGACTGGTTTTGTTGCCAATGTTCTTATTCGCAGTGTCGATGATGGCCAACCAAATGCTGATGCCGGTAGGTATGGTATTGGGTATTAATACTATGATGGGACTAAACTTGCACAATGCTTATAGCATGGATGCGGTTTCTTATCTTGATAGTTCATTCGCCATGATCTTAGGTGTTTTAGTGTCTTTGATTGTCATTGACGTTGTTCGTGCCATGTCACCAGACACGAGTGCAAGCCGTATTTTAGCGTTGCATTATCGTGCCATGCGACAAGCGATTTATCTACCGTATGGCCTAGATTTTAAAGTTCATCTACGCAGTATGCTGGATCGAATTGGGATTCTAAACAGCAAAATGGTGCAGTCCAACGAGATTAAAACCTCAATTCAACAAGCATTGATTGAGTCAAGTAGTATTGTCGATTTAAGCCGACTGCAAGAGTTAGCTAATCAGTTCCCTCAAACATCCGAACTCACTCAGCATATTGGTGATTTGCAACAAAATCTGGATGAGCTGTTTAGAGCGAAAGAAAATGACAGAAACGATACAACAGCTTTAGTAGAGAAAATCTACCGAGCGTTATTTGAATTAAAACAACTTGCTTCAAATGTTGAAGATATGACTATGCGACAAAGATTACTCATTTCACTGAACAATATTGCTTATAGCATGTGTCATGTTTCATCAGATCAAATGAGTGAAAACAGCACCCTGAGAGGAGCCCCAGCAAATGGGTGAGTTTAATATTTATGGTATTTATGTGCCTTCTTTGCTCGTTCAAGCACTCTTGGCATATATCTGTTTCCGTGGGTTAAGCCCTTTGACAAACAAGTTGATTGCAAAAGGCTGGATTGCTTTACCTAGTATTTTCAATTTGTGTTTTTACCTGTTACTGCTTTTGGTAATACATCAAATTTTTGTTGGGGTCGGTGCGTAGAGATGTTTGCGAAATTAAAGATTGAGTTAGGTGAGTGAAATGAATCAGGTGGATTTGAAAAAAGTCATCCGTCCAGTAATTTTGATTGTCGCATTAATGGTGGCGGTCTATACCATTGTGCATTTATGGAATTACTATAATGCGGCGCCGTGGACACGCGACGGTCGTGTTCGTGGTGATGTTATTCAAGTATCTTCGGATGTCGCAGGGCTTGTTACAGAAGTATTGGTTCAAGATAACCAGACTGTGAAAAAAGGTCAGGTGCTCTTTAAAATCGATGTTTCCCGCCGAGCTTTAGATGTAGAACAGGCAAAATCTGATTTAGCAAAAGCAAAAGCAGCCTTTGCCCAAGCGCAAGCTGGTTTAGCACAAGCAAAAGCGAACCTGATTAAATCTGATACGAATATTAAATTAGCCGAGAAAAACGCAAGCCGCTATTCAAATCTTATGGATGGCGCCATTTCTAAACAAGAACAAGATCAAGTTTTCGCAACACGTGATCAATCCCATGCTGAACATGAGCAACTCCAAGCTGCCATTCAGCAAGCAGAAGCAACTGTTAAACAACAACAGGCTCTCATTGAGGCGGCTACGAGTAATTTGCATTTGGCCGAGCTTAATATGCATCGTGCTGCGGTGATTGCCCCAGCTGATGGCACTTTATCTAACTTTGATATGCGCCCAGGTAACTATGTTCAGGTCGGACAGGCTGTTGCAGCCCTACTTGACCGTAAACAACTCTATGTGGTGGGTTATTTTGAAGAGACGAAATTAAACCGTATTCATGTTGGTGATCAGGCCAGTGTACAGTTAATGGGTGATAGCCAGAAAATTAAAGGCCATGTACAAGGTATTGCATCGGGTATTGAAGACCGTGAGCGCTCAAGCAGCTCTAAACTTCTTGCTAATGTAAACCCAACGTTTAGCTGGGTTCGTTTAGCGCAGCGTGTGCCTGTGAAAATCGTATTAGATGAAACACCGAAAAACCAGCTTGCTTTCGTCTCTGGACGTACGGCAACTGTACATATTATCGAGAAATAAAAAGAGAAGTAGAAAAGGAAGGCTTTAGCCTTCCTTTTTTTATTTTTACGGTGTTAAACCGACCGGATTTCGATACCAACTCTGGATGAGCAATGCTGCTGCAAAACTATCTGCCGAGAGTTTTTTGGCTCGACCTTGCTCTTGGTAGAAGCCTAGTTCTTCTCGTGCTTCACGTGTAGTTAAGCGCTCATCTACCATCAATGTTTCTATGTTGGTTTGATGGCGTAAACGTCTTGCAAATTTGCGGGCACGTGTAGAAAGCTCTGACTCGCTATCATCCATATTTAAAGGCAAACCCACCAAAAATAAATCAGGTTGCCATTCTTTCACGATTTTTAATAGCTGATCCCAGTTTGGAATACCATCTTTCATCACAAAAAGAGGGAGGGGATTGGCACTTTCAATTGAAGACTGGCCAATCGCCATTCCCATTTTTTGAGTACCAAAGTCAAAAGCCATAATCGATTTTGATGGTGTCTCGGTCATTAAGCGTGTCCGATTTCAGAAGCTAACCACGCACGATCTACACCGATTTTTTTATAAGCTGCATCCCAACGGTCATCGTAAGGCAGGTTAAAAATTAGGTCCATATCGGCATCACAAATGAGCCAGTCACCACGCGTAATCTCATCTTCTAACTGATTTTTGCTCCAACTCGCATAGCCTAAAGCAATCTGATATCGACCGACACCTTCATTATGGGCAATCGCATCCAGAATATCTTTACTGGTGGTAATACAAACATTTTCACCTACAGCAATAGATGAATGCCATGTTGGTTGTCCGGTATGAAGAACAAATCCAGCTTCGGGACGTAATGGGCCACCTTGTAAAACCGCATGTGGGTTTACATTGTCTGCTTCAATGTCGAGATCATTGAGTAATTCTTTAATTTGGATACCGGAAGGACGATTAATAATAATGCCTTGAGCACCTTCTTCATCATGACGGGCAAGATAAATTACAGTGTTTGCAAAAAAGTCATCTGCCATTTCTGGCGGGGCAATCAGACAACGGTGAGTCAGATATTGTTTGGTCACCTAAGCGGTTCTCCCTCAAAAAATGTCATTAGAGGGCCTCTCGACCCTTTTATCTATATAGGTTCTTTTTATCAACATACAAGAGTTAATCGGATTTCGCCAATCTTTTTCACTCATTTTCTTTATTAATTTGAAGAAGCCTGAAATTTAAGTTGGCGTAATTGTTTTGCATGTTGCAAGGTTGTTTCATTAATTTCAACACCGCCTGACATACGTGCTAACTCGAAAATGATTTGATTTTCGTCTAGTTCCACAATTGTACTGCTGGCTGGGTCAGTTTGTTGTTTCTTCACTAATAAATGCTGATCGGACTGTGCTGCAACTTGTGCTTGGTGCGTAATACATAAGAGCTGAACATGTTGGGCTAAATCAGCAAGTAAACGTCCCACAACTTCTGCGGTTCCACCACTAATCCCGACATCAATTTCATCAAACACCAACACTTCTGCTTCGGTTTTTTCGGCATTCATGACTTGCATAACTAATGCAATACGTGAAAGTTCACCACCTGAAGCGACACGTGCTAGTGGTTGTGGTGGAATACCTTTGTTGGCCGTAAATAGAAGTTGAATAAAACTTAAGCCTTCAGCGGTAGGTTGCTCTAATGGCTCAAACTTAAACTCGAAGTGTGCCTCCGGTAGTGCTAAAGGTTTAACCTGTTCAGTTAATTGTTTAGCAAGCGGAGCAGCAGCTTCACGACGAATATGGTCTAAATGCTGAGCTTTCTCTAAGAACTCTTCATGCGACTTTTCAACTTGTTCTGCTAATGTTTCTGGGTCTTCAAGCTGATGTAGTTGCTCAAGCTCACTCTGCCAAGCTTCATATTCTTCTTTGAGTGTTTCCGGTTGAGTGCGGTATTTACGAGCCAAACGATGGAAAACTTCAAGTTTAGAGTTAAGTTCTTCCATTCGTTCAGGGTCAAAGCTTTGACGATCAATAAATTGACGCAAGTTTGCTGTTGCATCATCTATTTCACTTTGAGCATTGAGTAAAGAATTATAAATCTCAGAAAGTTGTTCGCTACGCCCCGCGTGAGATTCTAGACGGCGAATGATTGATGACATTTCTTGAGTAATATTCTGCTCAGCTTCATCTAAAACATTTAAGCTATAGCTACAGTCTTGCATGATATGTTCATGATGACTTAGCCTATCAAACTCTTGCTCAATTTCTTTATAGTCGGTTTGAATGACCTCTTCGAGTTCTTCAATTTGATGTTCTAAAGTACCAATGCGTTGTAGACGAGTTGCTTGTGCATCTAGAGCCGCTTGGTGCAAACGAATGGTACGTTGCCATGTGCTATAGGCTTCACGTACATCATTCGCTTCAGCATAAAAATTGTTATAACGGTCTAACCAATGCTTTGGATAAGGCGGTTCAAGAAGCTGTTGCTGACTATGCTGACTATAGAGTTGAACCAGCAAACGTCCTAACTCTTTAAGTTCAGATAGGCTACTTGGACGTCCATTGACCCAAGCTTTACTGCGTCCAGTTGCAAAAATAACACGACGTAAATGAATTTCCCCAGAATCATCATCTAGCTCGTGGTCTTGGAGCCATTTTGCTTCAGGACTATTATTTTGATAGGTAAAAACAGCGGTAATATCCGCTTTGTCCGAACCATAACGGACATAATTTGTATCTGTACGTTCCCCGAGGCAGGCAGAGAGTGCATCCAGTAATAATGATTTTCCGGCACCTGTTTCGCCTGTTAGAACATTAAATCCTTGTTCTATATCAATAGCCAAATGATCAGCTAATGCAAAATTAATTAAAGTTAAATGTGTGAGCATAAACGCATCCAACGCGCCAAATTATGGGTTAAAGATAGAGAAGTTTTGAATTTGCTACAAGTGATCTATTATTCTAACTGAAATTATAGAACAGCAAGATTGCGGATATTTACAATGAAAAAAACATTAAGCTTACCGAAACCACCAATAGGGATGATGAACCGCCATAAAAAAAACAACCCTGCGGAAATGAATAAAATTTTAAATCAGCATTTTAATGCATTTAAACAAGCCGCAGCACAAGGGAATTATGCCAAAGCTTATCAACATGTTAAACAAGCTGTTAGCTTAGTTCCTAAGCATCCAGGTGCCTTGTCAGATTTAGCTTATACCGAATTACGCTTAGGCCGTTATAACGATGCCTATCAACATTATTTACAAGCGATTCAGGCCAGTGGAGCTAACGTAAATACAAACTTATATGATGGACTTACAGAAGTTTGCCACCATTTAAATAAAAAAGAAGAAACGATTAAATTTGGGCGCTTGGCAATTGCAACTAAAAAGGAATTAGCGAAGAGTGAACCTATTCTGTCTATTCCTGATCATGCACCACCTGAGTTCAGTACAAATCCTCAAGAGAATATTATTGCTTTTTCATTATTTGGAGCGAACCCTCGTTATTGTGAAACCTCTATTTTAAATACTCAGCTTGCCAAACAGATTTATCCAGAATGGACATGTCGATTTTATGTCGATGAAAGTGTGCCAGTACTCGTACAACAACGCTTAAAAGAGAAGGGCGCACAAGTCATCCAAGTTACAGATTCTCAGAAACAACTATCTGGCCTGTTTTGGCGCTTTTTGGTGATGGATGATCCGACAATTAAGTGCTTTTTGATACGTGATGCCGACTCTATTGTGTCGTATCGTGAAAAAGCGGCTGTAGATGCATGGCTCAAAAGTGATAAGTGGTTTCACTTAATGCGAGATAATTATTCTCATACTGAGTTAGTTTTGGCTGGAATGTGGGGCGGATGTACGGGGATTTTTCATAATATTGAAGCACATATCAGAGATTATGTTGCCACCGGACGTTATCTGGATAATCGGGTGATGGATCAGCATTATTTGCGTTACTGTATTTGGCCGACTTTAAAACAAAGTGTGCTGATACACGACAGTCAGCAATTTGATCCGGGGGCTATCGATTTTCCAGCTTATGATCTGGCGTTAATGCAAAACGACAGTGAAAGTTTTCATGTAGGGATGAATGACGGTTCACCGGTAATTGCTACAGCAGTTGCTCATCCAACCGCGCAAAGAGTGTGTTGGGTACTCCTAGATGAAAATCAGGTCGAAGTTTGCAGATACGATGCAATTGTGTCTACTAGTCGAAATATTGAGATTAACTTACCTCATGCTTTTGCCAAAAAAATTCAGGCAGAGCAGTGGAAATTACAAGTCTATCCGTATGAAAACTGATTGATTAGTTATTTAGGCACAATTAAACTACATTCATCATAATTTATATAAATACGGCATTATCTGGAGAGTGTGCATGAGTTCAACCCAATTTGATCATGTAACGGTCATCAAAAAATCAAACGTTTATTTTGGCGGAGCTTGTATTAGCCATACCGTGCAATTTGAAGATGGAACTAAAAAAACATTAGGTGTTATTTTGCCGACTGAGCAGGCTTTAACTTTTGAGACGCATGTTCCTGAGCGTATGGAAATTATTTCAGGCGAATGTCGCGTAACAATTGCGGACAGCACTGAAAGTGAGTTGTTCCGTGCAGGCCAATCATTTTATGTGCCTGGTAATAGTCTTTTTAAAATCGAAACTGATGAAGTCCTCGATTATGTGTGCCATTTAGAAGGCTAAGAAATTCCTATTCAAATCGGGTACACTATGCCCAAAGAAATCCTGTGAAGTTGGCTTTGCAGGATTTTTATTTTTTTGCTCAAACGTTGTTAGAGGTCATGCATGGCAAAACCGGAATATTATTATGGCGTTCATTCAGTGGAGTCATTGTTAGAACTTGAGCCGGAACGTGTGCTAACCCTGTTTACTTTAAAAGGACGGGATGACCAGCGTTTGCAAAAGATTTTGCAATTGGCAGAGCCTTTTGGAATCAGTGTACAAAAAGCAAGCCGTGATAGTCTCGAAAAGCTTGCAGGTCTACCATTTCATCAAGGTGTAGTTGCAGCAGTACGTCCGCATCCGACTTTAAATGAAAAAGATCTAGATCAGATTTTAGCTGAAACCCCAGATGCATTGTTATTGGCATTAGATCAGGTGACAGACCCGCATAACTTAGGGGCCTGCATTCGTACAGCCGCTGCAATGGGCGTGCAAGCAGTGATTGTGCCTCGTGATCGTTCGGCAAGCTTAACTCCCACAGCGCGTAAAGTTGCAGCGGGTGGAGCCGAAAAAGTTAAATTCATTCAAGTCACAAACTTGGCTCGTACATTAGCCCATCTCAAAGAAACGACTCATACGCGTGTGATTGGTACAATGCTTGATGAAAGTGCAATGCCAATTCAAAAATGTGATTTCGCGGGCCCAGTTGTGATTGTTATGGGAGCCGAAGATACAGGTTTGCGCCCAATTACACAGGCACAGTGTGACCATAAAGTTTATATTCCGATGTCTGGAAATTTACAAAGCCTCAATGTGAGCGTGGCAACGGGTATGGCACTTTATGAGGCTTGTCGTCAGCGTTCTGAGGTATAATCTAGCTGCCTTTCTAGTTTCTAAGCAGTCTTGATATGTCTCCCCGTAAGCAAGGTTATTTTTTTGTATTGGTGACCATGTGCATTTGGGGCGGGTTTACACTTTTTGCCCGTTTAAATGCACAGTGGCACATCAGTGCCTGGGACATTGCTGCACTGCGCTTTGCTATTGCTTTCCTAATTTTGATGCCTATTCTGATCTATAAGAAAGATCTCGCTTTTTTATGGAGTAAGCACGCCGTTATTTTGGCGCTCATTGGCGGGGTCATTTATTGTCTTACCGTCTACACAGCGTTTCTCTACGCGCCTGCTGCGCACGCTGCAATTTTTTTAAATGGTTGTATTCCTATTTGTACTGCAATTGCGGCATACATTTTATTTAGGCAACCATTTGATAAACATACATGGATTAGTCTAGCCATTATGATCACTGCCTTGGCTCTCATGAGTGTTTTAATGTTGCAAGGTAATGCTTCTGCTTTTGGCGTGGGGGATTTACTTCTTTTTATTAGTGCGATTTGGTGGGGCATTTTTACTGTATTACTTAAACAGTGGAAACTTTCCGCATGGCACTCTATGGCAAGTGTAGCGATTTGGTCTGCAATTATTTACTTACCCATCTATGCTTTATTTTTACCTAAACATTTCATGGAAGTCAGTCCTGTTCATCTAGCGATACAAGGCATTTTCCACGGTGTATTTGTCGTGATTATTGCGACATTAACCTATGTTGCAGCTATCCAAAGACTTGGTGCTTTCAAAACAGGAAGTATTGTTACTTTAGCACCGTTTATTGCTGCCATTTTAGCTGTCCCTTTACTTGGCGAGTCATTAAGCCCATCGATTGTTGTGGGCTTGGTCGGAATGGGAATTGGTGCCTTACAACCTTGGCGCTGGTTTCGACAAGATAGCTTGGCGCAAAAGATTCAGCAGCAAAATAAGCAAGATTAGTTTGTACGTTTCAAATAGCTTTGATGTAAAGGCTCTAATTGCTGATATAAATGCTCGAGTAGTCCGTCATTAAACACAATGTCATTGGCAAGTTCACGTTTGCGCTCACGTGGCATTTGTGCGGCAATAATTTTCTGAATTTGTTCTTGGTTTTGCCCATCGCGTTGGCTTGCACGCTGAATTTGAGTTTGTTCACTCGCATCAACTAATAAGGTGTGGTTAACCAGCTCATGCTGGTTGGTTTCAAAAAGTAGGGGTGAAACTAAAATCACATACGGGCTTTTAGGGTTTTGTAGCTGTTGAATAATAGATTGGCGAATGGCTGGATGTGTGATTTTCTCAAGGGTCTGTCTTGCTTCAGGATTTTGAAAAATATATTCACGTAGGGCACGGCGGTCTAGATTACCGTCGGATTGAAGCACCCAATCTCCAAAAGTTTGTTGAATTTGTTGAAGGGCAGGTTGGCCTTTTTCAACCACTTCGCGAGCAACGATGTCGGCATCGACGACTTGGATTCCTTGGGACTCAAACCATTGTGTTGCTGCAGATTTTCCACTGCCAATTCCACCTGTGATTCCCAGAATAAAAGCCATCTTAACCTCCCAAGTAAATTTTCATAATCTGGTCACCCCATAAAAAGGCAACCCAACCCGCAATGGCAATATAGGGCCCAAAAGCAAAGGGCTGATTATCATTGCGCAATTTTAGTAAAATGATGCCAATAATTGCACCTAGTAAAGATGACAATAGCACAATTAATGGCAGCATCAATGGCCCCATCCATGCGCCTAAGGCAGCAAGCAATTTAAAGTCGCCGTAGCCCATACCTTCTTTGCCTGTAATCACTTTAAATAAGTAATAAACAATCCAAAGGCATAAAAAACCGATTAAATATCCCCAAATAGCCGAGTTAGGCGAGGTATAAATATTAAAGGTGTTAATGCCTAAGCCGAGTGCAGCCAAAGGCAAGGTAAAACGGTCGGGGAGCAGTTGAGTATCGAAGTCTATAAAGGTGAGGGCAATCAGGACCCAAGTCAGGACTAATCCCCAAAGCATTTGTAGGGTTGGGCCAAACACCATGACGACTACCAATGAACATAGCATGGTGAGTAGTTCAACCGCTGGATAACGAATGCTAATAGGATGCTGGCAATGACCGCATTTCCCTCTTAACATCAACCAGCTTATGACAGGAATATTTTGATACCAACGGATAGGTTGATGGCACTCTGGACATGATGAAGCAGGTTTACTTAATGTTAGTTTTTCATGCTCAATAATGGGTTGCTCAGGATTAAGCAACATTTGACATTCTTGCTGCCAATCTTGTTCCATCATTTTTGGGGTGCGATAAATCACCACATTCAGGAAGCTACCAATACATAGGCTCACGAGTGCAACTGCAATATAGAGTGCAGATAAGTTTTGAATAAAATACGCAATGATGTCTTGCATTATACAACTGAGCCCATTTGGAAAATTGGAAGATACATAGCAATCACTAGACCGCCTACGAGCACCCCTAAAATTGCCATGATTAAAGGTTCCATCATAGAAGTTAAACCATCAACGGCATTATCCACTTCATTTTCATAGTAAGTGGCCACTTTATCGAGCATGCTGTCTAGTGCACCCGATTCTTCACCAATTGCGACCATTTGTATAGCCATCGATGGAAAACGATTTGAAACACGCATTGCAAATTGAAGTTGTTGGCCTGTGGCAACATCTTCACGAATTTTCATGACGGCTTGTTCATAAATAACATTGTTGGTAGCACCGGCAGTTGATTCAAGCGCATCAATGAGCGGGACACCTGCGGCAAACGTGGTGGCTAAAGTACGGCTATAGCGGGCAATAATCGCCTTATAAACCAGATCACCAAAGATAGGTAGTTTCAGGGTAAGTTTATCTAAGCCATCACGAAACTTTTTACTACGCTTTTTAGCTTCGAGAAATGCAGCAATAATTGCTCCAATCGCAATAATCATAATGAACCAGTATTCCTGCATCCATTTCGACATATTCACGACCATTTGGGTGAATGCAGGTAAATCTGCGCCAAAAGAAGAAAACAGATCTTGGAAGACGGGAACTACTTTAACCATCAAAATAATAGTAACAACCACAGCAACTACAATAACCGTTGCAGGATATTTCATAGCTTTTTTGATTTTCTGCTTAAGCAATTCACTTTTTTCTTTGTAAATTGCCACGCGGTCTAACATGGTTTCAAGTGCACCAGATTGTTCACCAGACTCTACAAGAGAACAAAACAAGTTATCGAAGTGTTGAGGATACTTTCTTAAAGCTGAAGCAAAGGTACTACCACCTTCAACTTCTCCTTTAATACCGAGTACTACCTCGCGCATAGCTGGGTTTTCTAGACCTTCCGCTACAATTTCAAAGCCTTGTACCAGTGGAACCCCGGCTTTCATCATTGTTGCAAGTTGACGGGTGAAAATCGTGATATCGAGTGTCGATACTTTCTTCTTGAATAAACCTTCAAGAATATTTTTACGCTTTTCCCGAATGTTACGGACAGTTACCCCCTGTTTGCGTAGGGTGACTTTGGCTAAGGCCATATTCTTAGCCGGAAGTTCTCCCTTAATTTTTACGCCCTTACGGTCAACCCCTTCATAAGCAAAAGTCGGCATCATTTGTGCCTTTTTGACAGTCATGAATTATCCTTATTTTTAAATTGTCTTTTATTCACTGGTCACGCGGTTGACTTCCTGTAAAGAAGTAACACCTTGCATGACTTTCTTTAATCCTGAACGACGCAGATTATTAAACCCCAGTTTTTCAGAAGCAGCAGCGATTTCTAAAGCATTGCCATCTTCCATAATAATCTTGGAAATTTCAGGTGTAACTTTCATTACCTCGTAAATACCTACTCGACCTTTATAGCCTTCACGACACTCAGTACAACCGACAGGCTGGAAAACTTGAAAATCGGGATGAGTCAGATCTTGTTCGGTAAAGCCCATTTCTAATAGGCTCTGTTTAGGAATGTCAGCAGGTATTTTACACTGTGGGCATAGCCGACGTGCTAAACGCTGTGCAATAACCAAGTTGACTGATGTTGCGATATTAAAGGATGGAACACCCATATTGCGTAGGCGAGTCAGGGTTTCTGGAGCACTATTGGTATGCAGTGTCGACATGACCATGTGACCAGTTTGTGCAGCCTTAATCGCAATTTCAGCCGTTTCTAAATCACGAATCTCGCCGACCATAATAATGTCAGGATCTTGACGTAAAAATGATTTAAGTGCAGCAGAAAAAGTCAGACCTACTTTCGGGTTGACGTTAACTTGATTAATTCCTTCAAGGTTAATTTCAACTGGATCTTCGGCAGTAGAAATATTCGAACTTTCAGTATTTAAAATATTTAAGCCCGTATATAAAGATACTGTTTTACCGGAACCTGTAGGGCCTGTAATTAAAAGCATGCCTTGTGGTTTATCCAGTGCTTCTAAAAAAAGGGCTTTCTGATCTTCTTCATATCCTAAAGCATCAATTCCGAGCATCGCGCTAGATGGATCGAGAATACGCAGAACCAGTTTTTCGCCAAACAAGGTTGGAAGTGAGTTCACACGAAAATCGATTGCTTTGGTTTTTGAGAGCTTAAGTTTGATACGACCATCTTGAGGCACCCGTTTTTCGGAAATGTCCATTTGAGACATGACTTTCAAACGTGAAGCTAAACGGTTAGCCAACTGTAAAGGCGGATTTGCAATCTGGCGCAATACACCATCGACTCGGTAACGAACCCGATATGATTTCTCATAGGGTTCAAAATGCAAGTCTGAAGCTCCCATACGAATCGCATCTATGAGTAATTTATTAATATATTTAACAATAGGTGCTTCATCGCCTTGAGATGTTTCTTCCTCCTCTTCTTGTGATGATGGAGCTTCAAGGTCTACATCAAGATCAAACTCTTCATCACTAAACTCGAAACTGCTTTCTTCGGTAAATTGCTGCGTCAGAATTTTCTCAAGCTTATGATGCTCGACAATAACTGGCTCAACCATCAGCTTGCTATTGAAGCGAATCGCATCAATTGCTTCAATGTTACTTGGATTGCTGGTCGCGACATATAAAATCTGCCCTCTTTGTATAAGAGGCAAGACCCGATGTTTTAAAATCAGTTTCTGGTCAACCAAATTTTTAGGAATTTGGCTGGTATCGTAAACATCCAGATCAAAATATGGTTCAGCAAATTCAATAGAAATAGTTTCAGCTAATAAAGAAGGGGAGAGATGAACCTCTTCAATCAGGTACGCAACCGTATCCCGTTTAGCTCTTTTTGCTGCATCTAACGCTGTTTGCATGGTCGCTGCCGACACATGTTTTTCTTCGACTAATCGTCGAAAAAACCCCGAAAATTTTGGAGATGTATGTATGACTGACATCTGCCTACCTATGCTCATATGTTTATAATTGGTATATAAAAAATTATACTTTTGTTATCTAAAATTACTACCTGAGAAAATGATGCTCTGGTCTTGGTCCATTCGCCAAAGCTTGAACTAGTCGAAGTTTTTATTCATTAATTTTTGAAAGATGATTCTTTAGATTCAATAAACTTTTATAACTGTTTTCAATGAGTAGAAAAGATATGGGTAAAGCCGTTAAAGAAAAGTATCTGAAATTTGTATAAATGCGTGTAGAATGTGCTGCATTTTTGATGAAAGGTGAGCCGTATGTCGGGTTCGACGATTACGCCTTGGGTAGTTGGCAACTGGAAAATGAACCCAATGCGTGCCAATGCCAAACAACTTATAGAAGAATTTAAACAACTATTGCAACAAGACCAAATTGCAGATGAAAACTGTCATGTAGGGGTTGCTCCGGTTTCTATTGCACTTGCAATGGTACAAACACAATTGCAAGATGCTGCAAGAACAGTATATACAGTTGCACAAGACGTATCACGTGTAGCAGGTACTGGCGCTTATACTGGCGAAGTCAGTGCAGAATTATTAAAAGATAGCCAAATTAACTTTGTATTGGTGGGTCATTCTGAACGCCGTGATATTTTTGGTGACAACGTTGAAATCTTGAAGGCGAAACTCCAAAATGCTTTAAATGCAGGCTTGACTGCCATTTATTGTGTTGGTGAAAGCCTCGAACAACGTGAACAAGGTTTGGCAGAGCAAGTTGTATTGCAACAAATTTGTGATATTGCTCCTGTAGTTACTGCTGAGCAGTGGCAAAAGCAAATTGTGATTGCCTATGAGCCAATCTGGGCAATTGGAACAGGTAAAACTGCTTCTCCACAAGATGCACAGGCAATGCATGCTAAGATTCGTGAAGGTTTAAGTCAGATTACCTCAGCGGGTTCAGACATTGCGATTTTATATGGCGGTAGTGTAAAAGCTGAAAATGCAGTCGAATTGGCAGCATGTCCAGATATTAATGGTGCGTTGGTAGGTGGTGCTTCACTAAATGCAGCATCTTTTTATCAAATTGTACAAGCCTTTGCACAAAGTAAATAACGAGGATAGGGTATGCACTCTTTTGTACTGATCGTACATATTATTTTAGCGGTACTGATGATTGCCTTGATTCTAGTGCAACACGGTAAAGGTGCTGATGCTGGCGCTTCTTTCGGCGGTGGTGGAGCTGCAACTGTATTCGGTGCATCGGGTTCAGGTAACTTTCTTACCCGCCTTACTGCAGTTTTAACAGCCTTGTTCTTCGTGACGAGTTTAACTCTTGCTGTTTTTGCAAAAAAACAGACCACGGATGCATATAGCTTGAAAACTGTACAAACTACAGCACCTGTTCAAACGACATCGCCTGAAACTTCACCAAATGCACCAAAATCGAGTCAATAATTCGAAATAAGGCTTTCCTTTTGCAGTTGGAAGGACTAGAATGCGTCCCACAAGCTGCGGTGGTGGTGGAATTGGTAGACACGCTACCTTGAGGTGGTAGTGCCTTCGGGCGTGGGGGTTCAAGTCCCCCCTTCCGCACCAACTTTGAACCAGAAAGTTGAGTGCAAGCAGTTTATTGATGCGGGATGGAGCAGTCTGGTAGCTCGTCGGGCTCATAACCCGAAGGTCGTTGGTTCAAATCCAGCTCCCGCTACCAATTTGATTAAGGTGCAACTTAATCAAGCTAATATTGGATAAGTTTACATTGACTTTTTTCGATATTTGTATATAATTTTTGCACGTTGATGCGGGATGGAGCAGTCTGGTAGCTCGTCGGGCTCATAACCCGAAGGTCGTTGGTTCAAATCCAGCTCCCGCTACCAAGTTTCTTAAAAGAGGCTCACAGACAGGTGGGCCTTTTTGCACAGTGGACTATTGTTTTCTGTGCTAAATAGGGGCGATTAACGCCCTTTTTTATTGGTTATCGTATCGCTATCGTGTAGTGTCGACATCAATTGGTCAAATAGTCATGCTTCACTATAGTAGGTCTGTGTCGGTTAAAACAACCGATTGAATCGCACGAGAATGACGAGAGTAAATGAAATTATCAAATAAATCCCAAGCATTGCATGACTTAATTGTTCCTGCAGTGGAAGCATGTGGTGTCGACCTTTGGGGGATCGAGTTTCTCCCACAAGGTAAACGTTCATTATTGCGTATTTATATCGATAAAGCGGTGAGTGAAGATGCTGAGCCAGTACTTAATGAAGATGGTGAAGTAGAACAAGGCCGTGGTATTGGTGTACAAGATTGTGTGCGTGTAACACAACAAGTTGGCGCAATGTTGGATGTTCATGATCCAATTTCAGGTGAGTATTCATTAGAAGTTTCTTCACCGGGCTGGGATCGTCCTTTTTTCCAACTAGAACAGTTACAAGGCTACATCGGACAACAAATTGCTTTGCGTCTAATTGCAGCAGTAGAAAACCGTCGTAAATTTCAAGCAAAACTTATCGCAGTAGACCTTGAAAATGAAGAAATTCAGGTTGAAGTTGATGGGAAGCACGTGCTTGTAATCGACAGCAACAATATCGATAAAGCAAACTTGATCTATCAAGATTAAATTTATTAAATTTTATAAGAAATCGGTAGGTGACTTATGGGCCGCGAAATTCTTACCGTTGTTGAAACGGTTAGTAATGAAAAAGGTGTTAGTCGTGAAGCGATCTTCGAGGCTTTAGAACAAGCTCTAGTTGCTGCAACGAAGAAAAGATTTTACGAAGGTACGCATGCTGAAGAAGCTCAGCTTCGTGTAGAAATTGATCGTAAAACTGGTGATTACCGTACATTCCGTCAATGGACTGTGGTCGCAGATGAAGATCATGAAATGCCAGCTTGCCAAGATGCAATTTCTGACGTTGATCCAGCTAAATGGTCAATTGGTGATATACGTGAACTCGAAGTAGAATCTATTGAGTTTGGTCGTATCGCTGCACAAATTGCCAAGCAAGTTATCGTACAAAAAATTCGTGAAGCTGAGCGTGCTTTAGTTGCTGATGCATACGAGTCTAAAGTGGGTGAGTTAATTTACGGTGAAGTGAAAAAACAAACCAAAGATGGCTTCATTATCGACTTAGGCGACAACGCAGAAGCTTATCTTGCACGCGAAGAGATGATTCCAAAAGAAATTCTTCGTCCAAAACAACGTGTAAACGCTATTTTATATAACGTTAACCGTGAAGGTCGTGGCGCTCAATTGTTGTTATCACGCGCTAAGCCTGAAATGTTAATCGCTTTAATGAAAAAAGAAATTCCTGAAATTTCTGAAGAAATTATTGAAATTAAAGCAGCGGCACGTCAACCGGGCGTTCGTGCTAAAATTGCAGTGAAAACAAATGATCACCGTATTGACCCTGTAGGTGCATGTATTGGTATGCGTGGTACGCGTATTCAAGCTGTACAACAAGAGTTGAATGGTGAACGTATTGATGTAGTGGTCTGGTCTGATGATCCGGCTCAATACATTGCTAGTGCATTAGAACCAGCGGATGTTTCAGGCATCGTGCTTGATGAAGATGCAAGAAGTGCCGACATTATTTTTGCAACCAGCGATCAATTAGCTCGCGCGATTGGCTCTCAAGGTCAAAACGTTCGCTTAGCTTCTGATTTAACTGGCTACAAACTCGACATGATGCTTGAAGAAGAGTATCGTGCTCGTCAGCAAAATGAAGCTCAGCAATATCTCGACATGTTTGTATCACGTCTCGATATTGAAGAAGATTTAGCAATGGCATTGGTGGAAATGGGCTTCACTTCTTTAGAAGAGATTGCTTATGTTCCTGCTGAAACTTTTGACGAAATTGAGCTTGATGCTGAATTGGTTGAGTTATTGCAAAGTCGTGCAAAAGAAGCAGCCCTTACTGATGCTTTGAAACAGCAAGAAAATATTCAAGAACCGAGCGCAGACCTTCTCACTATGGAAGGCATGACTTCTGAGATCGCTTACTCGCTTGCCGCTCGCGGTATTATTACTGTCGACGATTTGGCAGATCAGGCTACTGACGATATCTCTGATATTGAAGGTCTTGGTCATGAAAAAGCAGGTCAATTGATCATGAAAGCTCGCGAATCATGGTTTAACTAGGAGATGAAATATGACGGACAAGTCGATTAAAGAGTTAGCTCTCAGTGTAGGACGTCCTGTTGAGAAGCTCCTAGAACAGGCTCGTGAAGCAGGTTTGCCTCAACGTACAGCAGACGACATTATTACCACTGAACAACAGGATACTTTGGTCAATCATTTGAAAAAAGTTCATGGTCAGGAAAGTGGTAACACAGGAAAAATTGCGTTGAAACGTAAAACAACCAGTACCGCTAAAGTTGCAAGTACTTCAGGTAAAGCAAAAACGATTAACGTAGAAGTACGTAAAAAACAGGTTTTTGCTAAACCAAACCCTGAACAAATTGCAGCAGAAGCTAAAGCACGTGCAGAAGCAGAAGCGAAAGCACGTGTAGAACAGCAAACGCGTGAAACTGCCGAGCAAAAAGCGCGTCTTCAAACAGAGCAAAAAGCAAAAGCAACTTTAGATGCTATGCGTGCTGCTCATCAACAAGATAGTGCTGCACAGACAGCTCCAAAAGCTGCTGTTGTAGTGAAAAAGCGTGGTGGTGGCACAGTAAAACCTGCACCAAAACCAGCTGAGACTCCAGAACAGAAAAGAGCTCGTGAAGAGCAGTCAGCTCAGTTAAAAGCAACTGAAGAAGCTGCACGTCGTAAAGCGGCTGAAGAAGCTCAGCAACGTACACTTGAACAAATGCGCAAAATGGCGTCTAAGTATTCAAATGACGATGCTACTACGACAATTCGTGTGATTGATGATTCTCCACTTGCTTCAGGTCTAGTTGGCCAAGCTTATGAAGATTCATTTAAGCAAGAAGACCGTGAAATTAAACGCGGTGGCGCAACCACTAACCCACGTGCTGGTAAGAAGGGTGGTCGTCGTGGTCAAGAAGAGCAAAGCTTTGTTAACCATAACAAACGTGGTTTAAAATCAAGCCAGGCGAATAAGCATGGATTTGAAAAGCCAGTTAAAAAGCAAGTTTATGATGTAGAAATCGGTTCAAGCATTGTTGTTGCCGATCTTGCTCAAAAAATGGCAATTAAAGTACGTGAAGTTATCAAAACACTTATGAAAATGGGTGAATTGGTTAACCAAGATCAAGCTATTGATCAAGACACAGCGGCACTTGTTGTAGAAGAAATGGGCCACAACCCTGTTTTAGTTTCTGATACACAAGCGGAAGATAACTTGCTTGAAGCGGCTGAAGAAGCTCGTGGTGAGCAAACTACTCGTCCGCCAGTTGTTACCATTATGGGTCACGTTGACCATGGTAAAACATCATTACTTGACCGCATCCGTCGTTCGAAAGTGGCGGCTGGTGAAGCAGGTGGTATTACCCAGCATATTGGTGCATATCATGTTGAAACAGACAAAGGGATTATTACATTCCTTGATACACCGGGACATGCGGCATTTACTTCAATGCGTGCACGTGGTGCTAAAGCAACAGATATCGTTGTATTAGTTGTTGCAGCTGATGATGGTGTAATGCCACAAACTGCAGAAGCAATTGACCATGCTCGCGCAGCAGGAACTCCAATTATTGTTGCAATCAACAAAATGGATAAAGAATCTGCTGATCCAGACCGTGTATTAAATGAATTAACAACGAAACAAATCGTTCCAGAAGAATGGGGTGGGGATGTTCCGATTGCTAAGGTTTCTGCACACAGCGGACAAGGTATTGATGAACTCCTTGATTTAATTCTTATTCAATCAGAATTGATGGAATTAAAAGCATCTGCTGAAGGTGCAGCGCAAGGTGTTGTTATTGAAGCACGTGTTGATAAAGGCCGTGGTGCGGTAACTTCTATTCTTGTTCAAAACGGTACATTAAACATTGGTGACCTTGTTCTTGCAGGTTCGTCTTATGGTCGTGTCCGTGCAATGTCTGATGAAAATGGTAAGCCAATTAAATCAGCAGGCCCATCTATTCCTGTAGAAATTCTGGGTCTTCCAGATGCTCCAATGGCAGGTGATGAAGTTCTTGTTGTAAATGACGAGAAGAAAGCGCGTGAAGTTGCCGATGCTCGTGCTGACCGTGAGCGTCAAAAACGTATTGATCGTCAAAGCGCAATGCGCCTTGAAAATATCATGTCGTCAATGGGCAAAAAAGATGTTCCTACAGTGAACGTTGTTTTGAAAACAGACGTACGTGGTACTTTAGAAGCATTGAATGCAGCTCTACATGAATTATCTACTGATGAAGTAAAAGTTCGTGTAATTAGTTCGGGTGTTGGTGCGATTACTGAGTCTGATGTGATTCTTGCTGAATCTTCAGAAGCTGTATTGTTAGGCTTTAACGTTCGTGCCGATACGACTGCTCGTCAGCGAAGTGACCAAGATGGTATCGATATTCGTTACTACAGCATCATTTATGAATTAATTGATGATGTGAAAGATGCTATGAGCGGTAAACTTGCTCCTGAACATCGTGAAACAATCTTGGGTGTTGCGGAAGTACGTGAAGTATTCCACTCAAGTAAGTTTGGTGCAGCAGCAGGTTGTATGGTACTTGAAGGCACATTACATCGTAATAAACCGATTCGCGTATTACGTGATGATGTTGTAATTTTCCAAGGTGAGCTTGAATCTCTTCGTCGTTATAAAGATGTTGTTGAGGAAGTTCGCGCAGGTATGGAATGTGGCCTTGCAGTTAAAGGTTATAAAGACATCAAACCACAAGATAAGATCGAAGTGTATGATGTTCAATTGATTAAACGGAGTCTTTAATGGCGGGTAGCCAACGCTTAAAGCGCATGGCGGATTCAGTACAACGTGAGTTGTCTGAGCTAATCCGTCAAGAGCTTAAAGATCCTCGCTTAGGTGGTCTAGTGACCATCTCTGCGGTGAAAGTCAGTGCGGATATGGGTTATGCTGAAGTTTATGTCACTGTTATGGGACGTGAACTAGGTGATGAGCAAAGTGAAGCTGCAAATAAAGAAACTTTAGATGTACTCAATAAAGCATCTGGTTTCTTGCGTCATGAATTGAGCCGTCGCATCAAGACTCGTATTACGCCTCGCTTGCGTTTCCATTACGATAAGACGAATGCATATGGTAACTATATGTTTGGTCTAATCGAAAAAGCGGTACAAGATTTACCAGAACGTAAGTCAGATGACGAAGAGTAATTAGAACTCAAAAATAAAAAAGCCACCTTCGGGTGGCTTTTTTATTGGCTCAATTTTTTATTCTTTAGGAGGTTCCATTGGCGGTTTATTTTGTGAGAAGCGCTGACCAATTTTGTAACGGTCCCAAGGGAGTGGGCGTTCAATTGCCTCAGGTACTTCACCACTCAGTGAGCGTAAACGTAAATGTAGCGCAGCTTGAGCGATCAAATTGGCTGAAACCGGTGCGGTAATAAAAGCTAGAAGGGTAATAAGTAATTCGGCGAAACCAAAGCGACCTTGGAAAGCAAAAAAGATCATTGAAGCAATCAGGAAGCTTCCTAAACCGAGCGTGCTCGATTTAGTGGGTGCATGTAAGCGCATGAATAAGTCTGGTAAACGGACCATACCGATTGAGCCAACTAACATGAAGAAGGCACCGAAAACCAGAAAGACCGAAACAATAATTTCCATTGTAAATTGCATTTTGACCTCTCCTTAATCGATAACATGACCAGTTGTGAAGTAACGTGCTAAGGCGGCTGTAGATACGAAACCTAACATTGCAACCAATAGAGCTCCTTCGAATAGTGAGGTCGTCATCCAATAAATGCCTAATACAACAATGAGGCATGTTGCATTGAGGAAAAGCGTATCGAGTGCTAAAAGTCGGTCTACAATTGATGGGCCCATGACCAGTCTGAAAAGGCAAAGTAACATCGAGATTGTAATCGCAATCAAGCTAATACCTAGAGCATAGGGTAGGATGGTCATGCACTTGCCTCCGTTTTACTTTTGACATCAAAAATTTCCATCAGAGGAATTTCATAACGTTCTTTGATGTCTTGAATATCAGATTCGGTATTATCCGTGCTTAAAGCGTGAACTAGAATATCCCCACGTTCCTGATCGATACCCGCAGAAACCGTACCTGGTGTTGTGGTAATGATCATCGCCAGTAAAGTATTGACCTGCTCATGTTCTGTTTCTAAAGGTACGCGATACCATTTAGGGTGTAAATTTTTGGTAGGGCCTAAAACCAGTTTCGCGACTTTAAAGTTAGAAATGACAATATCCCAAAGAACCACGAAGCATAGTTTAATCGCAGGTTTCCAGTGAATATGCGGTGTGCGGGTAATAAACGGTTTAACTAAACGAGGAATAATCAAGCCTAAAAGCATAGCAGTCAAAAGATCGCTTGCATCAAGGCTATGCGCCAACATCAACCAAAATAAAATGATGAGAACAGAAACAAATGGATGTGGAAACCAGCGTTCAAGCAAATGTGATAACTGCATTGTTATGGCTCCATAGGTTTCAATTGACTTTCATCAACAATGGTAGGTGTTTGAAGTTTATCCTGTTGCTGAATCTGCCGTTGTTTATATTCAGAAATATGCTCACCATTGAGCGTATCTTTGGAAATAATATCTGGAACAAGATAAGCATTATGATCTTCAACCTCACCGCCGTATTTGGTTTCCGGTAAGTAAGCTGGATCATATGGCTGCACACTGATCACTTCGCCGTTTTTATCTACTTTAAGAATAGAGTGTTGGTAAAGCGCATGGTCTTGGATCTGCTCTGCGGTGCTTAATGTGTAATGCTGAATTGGTGCAGCAAAGACAACATAAGCGATTAAACCAGCCAGTAATAGATAAATGACTTGATCGTTACGTGGCGGTGCGCGTTCCGGTAAAGCACGATAAAGAATATAAGCAGGATGGATTGGGTCTTCCTCTGGAGGAGAGGCGCGCCAGAATAAGATAAAACCAACACGAGTAAGAGCAATAATACTTAATAAGCTCACAACAAGCACAACACCAATAATCCAGCCTTGATAGCTAGCTTCAACTGTTGCTTGTAGGATAAATACTTTTCCAAGAAAACCACTAAAAGGTGGTAAACCTGCAAGCATCATGGCAATCAAGAAGTAAGTCAGCATAGCTGCTTTTTCTTGTTTGATTCTTGGGGCAACTTTTAAATGATCTTTAAAATCTCCACGTTGTGAAGTGATCCATCCACAAAATAGATAAAAAGCTGCTCCGATCAATGTACTGTGCACTAAGTAATATAAAGCCCCAGACCATGCCTGTGTATTAGACATGGCGATTGCTGTGAGCAAAGTACCAATTGAAGAAAGGACCATAAAGCCGACAAAGCGTCGTAAACGATCTGCCCCAATTGCTGCGATCACACCATAGAGTGAAGTAATTAAGCCAATAGGCAATAACCAGCTTTTTAAGATTTCTTGACTAAGTGCATCGTCAAATACTGTTCCATTTACACGTAAAATAGAATAGATCCCGACTTTGGTCATAATGGTGAAAATTGCAGCTACAGGTGTGCTCGCAACAGCATAAGTTTTTGGTAGCCAAAAACCGACAGGAAGCATCGCTGCTTTAATACCGAAAACAACAAAAAGAAGGAGGGCACCCGCGACGGCTAATTTATGTTGATCTGCTTCAAGTGTCGGAATAAGGCGTGAAACATCAGCCATGTTGAGGCTACCTACACTGCCATAAATCATACCAAGCCCAATTAAGAAGAGGGCAGAGGCTAAAAGATTGATAATGACATAGTGAACGCCTAGCTGAAAACGAGGTTTGCCTTGCCCATGTAAAAGCAAAACATAGGATGCCATTAGCAGGATTTCAAAGAAGACGAAAAGGTTAAATAAGTCGCCTGTGAGGAATGCTCCACAGATCCCCATTAATAGGAAATGTACCATGGCATGAAAATAGCGACCACGGGTGTCCCAGTTATCACTTGCATACCATAAAACTGGCACTGCTAATGCGTAGGTCAATACCAACATAAAAGCTGAAAGACGATCGAGTACAAGGACAATACCAAACGGTGCTGACCATTCACTGAGTTGGTAAACAGTAATTTGTCCTGTGCTGGCGTAGCTTAGATAAACAATTGCGGTAATTAATCCGGCAATTGCTGAGACAAGGCTAATGCCACGGCGCCATGGCTGACGCCAGTCATCTTTTAAAGCACCCGCCCCAGGGTTGCCTAAGAGTAATAAGATAAAAGCAGTAAATGCTGGGATGAGAATGCTAAAAATAGGCGTGTGTTGTTGCCAAAAAGATAAAAAATCAAACATCACGGCTCATCCTCACGCGGGTCGTATGTTGGGGAAGCATCTTCTTTAGCATCAACATGATCACTACCTGATTCATAACGGCTACGCAGTGCCAGTTGTACAATAAAAGCGGTGGTTGCAAAACCGATCACGATGGCGGTTAATACGAGTGCTTGAGGAAGTGGATCGGTTATTCTTGTTGTTTCAGTTAAAATTGCTGGTGAGCTAATTTGTAATCGACCCATAGCGAATAAAAATAGGTTTACTGCGTAACCGATCACAGCCAATCCAAGCACAACCGGGAAGGTACGAGCACGTAAAATCAGATAAATACCTGTGGCAACAAGTAAACCAATAGCAGAAGCCAATAAGAATTCTAAACTGATCATGATGATTCCTCCCGATGTGGTACAGGACCAGACATACTCGAATGACGAGAGTCGCCTAATACAGAGATGAGCAACATTGTTGCGCCTACAACGGTGATATAAACACCCAAGTCAAAACTTGCAGCTGAAGCTAGATGTAGTTTGCCTAAAATTGGTAATTCAACATAGACGTGAGCGCTAGTGAGGAACGGACGTAGCCAGAACCATGCTGCTACTCCAGTCAGACCTGCAATCGTTAATCCTGAGCCAATCCAGACTTCATATAGGCGTCCTGACTTCGCTTTTAACAGTTGTTCCGCTTGATCTTGACCTAGTGCAATATATTGGATGATTAATGCCATTGAGGTGATAAGACCAGCAATGAAGCCACCGCCTGGATAGTTATGTCCTCGCATAAAGATATAGACACTGACGACAAGCGCGAGTGGTAATACCCAAGAGGCCGTAATACGGAACATTAGCGGAGATGGGTTAAAACGATAGGTGAGACCTTGGGTCATGGTTGTACCGTGTACACGCATACCATCCATTAAACAAAGTGCACCAATCGCAGCGATTCCTAATACTGTAATTTCACCAAAGGTATCGAAGCCACGGAAGTCAACTAAAATGACATTTACAATATTTGAGCCACCACCAAGTGGTAAAGATTGTTGGGCAAAGAACCAAGAAATCGAATTATGATCACGGGTTAAAATGAGCCAAGCAATCCAGCCAATTCCTAAACCTCCAACAATGGCTAAAGCAGCATCTCTTAAACGTCTAGAGCGAAGAGATTCATATGGCGTAAGCTGTGGAAGTAAAGATAAACTCATTAATAAAAGAACAGTGGTTACTACATCTACCGTAATTTGAGTCAGTGCTAAATCTGGTGCTGACATGGTGACGAAAACCATGGTTACCACTAGGCCAATTGCACCACTAATGAGTACTGCCTTAATACGTTCATGGTGGAACCAGAGCATCATCCAGCAACCTGAGAATAAAGTCAGCCAAAGAATGACAGCAATCCATGGGGCATGGGTGAGTTCGCGTGTACCTGTGCTCAGCCCTTGATTGAGTAAAGGCATGGTGACCATGATGACGCTAAAAGCAATGATCCAGAACAAATAACTTTGCAATGAACCATTTTCAGTTTTTTGTTTGATTTTTCGGCTAGTAAGCAGCAGATGTTTTAAAAATAAATCAAATAAGATGCGGCCTTGTAATTTTCCTAGACGTGGGTCAAGGTCAATTTTACGAATCATGCCGTCTTTTGCTAAAGCAAAATAGAAGAGCGTACCGCCAACCAAAGCAATAATACTCATCACCAGAGGTGCATTAAATCCATGCCAAATTGCAAGGTGTGTACCTGCAAATTCTGGTTGCATTAAGCTTGCTCTCGTTACGCTATTTACCAAAGGCTCTACCAATAAAGAAGGTAGAACACCGACCAAGATGCACAGCACGGCAAGAAGAATAGCAGGAGCACGCATACCGATTGGTGGCTCATGTGCATCTTTATTTGGCACTTGTTTACCAATTGGACCGTCAAAGAACACGCCATGCACTAAGCGAATTGAGTAACTTACTGCGAAGATACCAGCCAGAGTTGCAATAATGCTGGCAAAGATCACCGTTGAACCTGAAAGATTTGCCAATAGCTCGGTAAAGAACATCTCTTTTGAGATAAAGCCATTGGTGAGTGGTACACCTGCCATAGAGGCAGCGGTGATCATAGTGAGTGTGGCAGTGAAAGGAAGTAATTGCCAAATACCACTAAGTTTTCGAAGATCACGTGTGCCAGTTTCATGATCGATAATCCCTGCAAGCATAAACAGCGCTGCTTTAAATGTTGCATGGTTAATAATATGGAAAATAGCAGCAGCAACTGCTAAAGGCGAACCGATACCGAGTAAACAAACAATAAGCCCTAAATGACTAATGGTTGAATAGGCTAACAGTCCTTTTAAATCTTCTTTGAAAATGGCAAAACACGCTGCCATACAGAGTGTAAATAGGCCGACAAATGTAACGATATTATGATAAAGCGCAGCGCCTATAAAAATTGGAAGTAAGCGGGCAAGTAGAAAAATCCCCGCTTTTACCATAGTCGCAGAGTGCAGATAAGCAGACACTGGCGTTGGTGCAGCCATTGCGTTAGGTAACCAAAAATGGAATGGAAACTGAGCACTTTTCGTAAATGCGCCAAGTAAAATCAGCAATAACATTGGAGTAAAAAGTGTGTGGGCTTGGATCGCATCTTTCATGCCCATGATTTCACTAATTTCATAGGTTCCGGTAATTTGTCCTAATAGAACAAATCCACCTAGCATTGCTAAACCACCCATCCCTGTAATCGTGAGTGCCATGCGAGAGCCACGTTGAGCAGCCTCATAATGACTCCAATAACCCACTAACAAGAAAGATGAAATACTGGTGAGCTCCCAAAAGACTAATAAAATAATAAGATTATTAGAGAGCGAAATTCCCAGCATTGCTGCCATAAACAGCATGAGTAATGTATAGAGTTTACTTAAAGAATTTTTAGGGCCGAGATAATAATAGGCGTATATATAAATGAGTGTACCGATACCGGTAATAAGTAAGGAGAATAATAAACCAAGAGCATCGAGTCTGAAGCTTAGATTAATCCCTAATTGAGGTAGCCAATCCCAGCTTTGTTGAATGCTTGCACCACCAAGCACAGTTTTAGCTTGAGTCAGTAATAATCCGAAACTGGTTAAACTGACTCCAATTGCCCCTAAAGCCGTTACTCCACGCGAGAACCGTTGAAGCAATGAAACAAGGGTGGTGCCTAATATTAACGGTAATAAGATAATTATCGGTAGCACACTCGTATCCATATGTGATTTAGGCCGAAACCTAAAGGTGAAATTTTAATTTCAGAATAGATAGGAATTCAAAGAGAGTTCCAAAGCTTATTATTCCGAAAACCCAACCAAATTAGAAAATAAAGCGAGAAACAAGTTGTATTGCGCAACTTGAAGAATAAAAACGCAAAATGAAATTTATTGTACACTAAAAAAGCATTGAAAATCTGATGTTATTACATGTAGTAACAACATCTAGTTATTTTAATGCCTAAAAAACCTTACTCCACCATATATTTTGTGAGAGCAGTTTTTTGATTATAAAAAGACAGTCTAGGGATTATAAAACTCAAACCGAAGAGCTTTCTTCTGGGGTATCTCCCGCATGAATCATCTTTAATAATTCATTTTTTTGTTGTTCATTTAAACCCTGAATCTGCTGAAATAAAATTTCAATCTGTGCTGGTGCTGGCATCGGATCTATTAAGCTTAAAGGCTGTGCATCTATATGTGGTGTTAATGGCTCGCTTCTTTGAAGTAAGGTATAGATATGTTCAAGCTGTTGTTTGGTGGTGTTTAAATCAAGATGGCTAATTTTACCCTGCTCCAATTTTAGACATTGGTAAGTTGAAGCATGTTCGAGTAACTCTTCACGACTTCCTGTTGCAATAATTTGTAGGCGTGGGAAAGCTTGATGAAGTCGATTTAAGATCTCAGAACAATGTGTTGAGTCGAGCTGTGCATCAATCTGGTCAATGAGTAAAACGCCGTCTCCTTCAAGGCAAGGGTTTAAACTTAATGGATTGAGTAAACAGAGTCTGCGGGCTATATCGCCTACTAAAGCAATCCAGGTTTTTGTTGTATTTGAAAGCTGCTGAAAAGGTAAGGTTTGACCTTCATAATCAACTATAAGCTGCAACCGCGGCTGATATTGTAAATAGATATCTTTAAGTTCAGGTAAAACTATATTTAATGCGTTCTTGAGGGCGTAGAGATTGGGTGAAGTAAGCTGTTTAGGTTGCCCAGATAATTCTTTTTGAAGCTCATTTAATAATTCTGTGTGATTTTGCTGATCTGGCTGCTTAGACCTAATCCGTTGTACGAGGTGAGCGGCTTGCGCATTTTCGATATCGCTGATTTCTCGTAACCATTCAAAAAAGCGCGTAAACGTTGTGAACGGTACTGGGCTAATGTCGTAGGCTGAAATAGCTTGGGTAATACCAGGTAAATTTTTATTCAAAAGATTGACTTCATTTATAAATCGCTCGGCTGGGTAGTAAGCGATTAAGGGAAGTCCTTGCAGTGGATCTTTTTTGGTCACTTGTTGATAAAGCGCCATGGTTTGATCAAGTTGCTGAGTTTCAACTTGACTCATTCCGATACCACTTGCATTTAAGGTTTTGAAAAGTTTCCAGCTACACAGCGAAGAGTCTACCTGCTGAGCAGAGGTACTTTCTGGTAAATGGCCAATTTCAGAAGGAATTTGGATGGTCACTTCGATTTTTGATTGGAGGCGCGACTGAGTAATGTCTTGATCAGGAGTGACAATTCCCGGACTGCGTAAATCTTTAAGACGAGCAGGCAACCAAGTTAAAGCATGGTAAGTATGTTTGAGCAACATACTTTTACCAGTTGCCTGTTCACCTAAAATTAAGGTGATTGGCTGTTTTTCATAATGAAAGTGTATTTTAAGGTCGTGAAACAGAGCAATATGTTTAAATTGGACAGATTCAAGTTTCATAGGCTCACCTAAGTATGAGCGCTTCAACCAACCCACTGACGAAGACTTAAAGGCGCCCTTAGTTTTAATTGTTGTATCAGATCATAAAGATGATGGATATTTAGACTTACTTTAGCACGAGTACAGGCAACGTACAGTAGTCTTAATTCTTCATCGGTAATCTTGTGCTCTAACCCATTAATTTTAAATTGATAGTCATCTTCAATATGAACGCGGTTCCATTCTAGCCCTTTCGCTTTATGGGCTGTAGAGATGACATAGTCAGCCTGCTCTAGTGGTGTAATCTTTGCAAGTGCTTTTTTTAGTGGGTCGGTACCATGATCATCGACCAGTTTTACTAATGGCTTAATGTCACTACCTTCATTGGTTTCACAGTATTCATGGACATCGTGCCATGAGTTAAACCATGCCAGTTCCGGAACATCCGTAACCCGTTTTCCTTGCTTTAAGAGGCTTGCAGCATCTACAAAACGGTTCAGTTTTTGATGATCAGCTTGCAAACTCACTTTATCGCCGTGAACTAAACCTGCTAATAAAAGCTCCATTGCCCGAGCATTGGTACGGCATAAAATCGCATCACGCATTTTGGTGTGTGGTTTATTTACGACGCTCGATTTCTGGTTTGGATTGCCAAGTAGGGGAACAGTTTCATTTAAACCGCCAAGCAGTGCATTCGCAACATCGGCAATCGTTTCACCAAAACGAAAAGAAGTAGTGAGGCGAGACTCTGGCAGTGGCAATTGTTGCATCGCATTAATCGCACCACGCCACGCATAGATTTGCTGATGTGCATCACCTACATAGATGACCTGAGTATTTTTCTGACGAAGTAAAATACCCAACATTAAAGGGTCAGCATCTTGTGCTTCATCAAATAGTACATAATCGGCTGGGATGTTAGGTTCAGATAATGCCCAAAGTTTGAGGTAAATATCGTGACCAATTCCTGCCTGATGATTGGGATCGATTGACTCTAACCAACGGCGTTCAACAGCAGGGTAAAGATGGGTTTGAAGTGCAGTAATATCATCTGGATGTAACCAGTTTGGCGCCTGAATATGGCGAGGCGCTGGATATTGCGAACTGGTCGAACAGAAATAGCTCACTGCATTGGCGACAAGACTCGCTAGGCGACTTGGCATCAAGACGTATTTTTCATAACGTCCACCCATCATGCGCCGTAAGGTAATCGGTTCTAGCCGATATTCTTTTGCGATAAAGCTTGGGCTTAAGCGAGGCAAGCGTAATTTATCAGTCACACCTCGTGGCACGCTACGAAAAGCGAGTGAGTGAAAAGTACGGCAATCTACATTGCGATGAAATTTGTTTTGCGCTTCACCAGCAATAGCTTTGTTAAAAGCCAAATACATTCCACGCCTTTCAGGCATGGCATCACTAATCATTTGTAATGTAGTAGTTTTACCTGTACCCGCATAGGCAATCACTTTAAATGATTGCCCAAGACGTGCGTTATCTATGGCAATGGCTTGCTCATAGGTGGCTTTAGGTTTTTCGATATTCGACACTGAGTGATTTTAAACCTTGTTGCGGTTAGCTTTTTCAACTAAACCAGATAAACCCTGACGACGAGCTAATTCGTCAATAATAAGTTGTGGATTAAGATCGAAATAACCCAACATGACAATGCTATGGAACCACAAATCAGCAGTTTCATAAATCAAGTCATTTAAATTGCTTTCTGTATTTTGAGCAGCGTAGTCTTTGGCAGCGATAATCGTTTCTACGCTTTCTTCGCCGACTTTTTCTAAGATTTTATTGATGCCTTTTTTGTAGAGGCTTGCTACATATGAAGTATCAGCTTCTGCTTGCTTACGCTCTTGCATCAATTGCCCTAAGTGAGCAAGTACATCAACTTGTTCAGTCGTGTGAGCATGATCGTGGCTTTCAGTTTTGGCTTTGTCACCATAAATTGCATTAGGATCTTTTAATTGTGCATCGACAATTTCCCAGCCCTGTGGAGTAAGTTTACGGTAGAAACAAGACTCACGACCTGTATGGCACGCGATACCGCCGTGTTGTTCAACCTGTAATACAATGACATCAGCATCACAGTCTAAACGAATTTCATGGACAGTTTGAAAGTGACCTGATTCTTCACCCTTGTGCCAGAGTTTTTGGCGAGAGCGAGAGAAATACACTGCTTGATTTTTTTCTGCTGTGAGCGCAAGTGATTCACGGTTCATCCACGCCACCATCAAAATACGTCCGGTTTGATGATGTTGAGCAATGGCAGGGATAAGACCTTGTTCGTTAAATTTTACTTCATCGAGCCATTGCGTGTTATTCATGAGGAATCACCAAAGAAATATGAACTATAAATTGATTTCAATCAGATGCTAAAAAATAGCTTGTATAGTGTACGGCATCAACGTCAGTTTTAGGAAAAATTCTTTGTCCTTTTTGTCTTTGTCAGCGTAATGAGTAGCTTGAATACGATTACTTTTAAAAGTCAGATAGAGATTCACTTTTTAAATTAAAAGTACTTTTTTCTTTAGGCAATTGAGCTACTCGATCATAATCAAGTTGTTGAAATGGGCCAGTCTTTAAGCCTGAAATCGTGATCGCCATTTCTTTTCGAAAATAAGGGATTTGATACATCCAAGGGAAAACTAAATCTCTTAAACCCCCAGCCCACCAATGGTCAGATTGATAAAGTGGTGTTAGTAAACGACTGAGAACTTGATAAAACTGGGTAGATGAACGGCGAAGCTGGTGATAATGTTGCCAGAGTAGGGGCCAATCAATATTTTGGTTCTTTTGAGCTTGTTGCAATGATTGAGAAAAAGCCCAAGCATCCAATAATGCCATATTAGCCCCTTGTCCTAATTGCGGGCTCATCGCATGAGCTGCATCTCCAATTACACCAATTCGACCTTGCCCAAATTGATTCATGACTACATCACGGTAGTTTGCAGATAACCATTTAGGTTGAGTTTGACTGTTATACAAAATTTCTTTCAGCCATTCTGCAACCTTGGGCCAGCGTTCTGAGACTTGCTTTAACCAAGTTTGTTTAGCCTGTTCATCTTGCAAAAAGCTTTGTAGTTGTGGTGTAGGTAAGCTCCAAAAAACACTTGAAAGACGCTGATGAGGTTCAGTTGGAATTGCTCCTGTAGGAAGAATTCCCATCATAATTTTCGAGCGATCATAAAATTGATGCAGAATTTCAGAATCGAGCACTTGGCACTCAGGCACGATACTCCATGCCGCACCCCACGGGTAGGCTTGATCGACCTTTACCCATGCTTTAGGTCTTAATTGACTACGCGCACCGTTGGCAATAAGTATAGCATCAAAGCGAGCCTCAAACTTATGGGTTTGATGCATGCCGAATAGCCGAACTTCATTGGTATGTTCTTCAAAGCTTTCAACAGAGTGGCTCATACACCAAGTAATTTGGCTTGAATATTCGCTCAGCTTTTGTGTGAGCACATGACATAAAGTGGCACGGTGTATACCTAAACCATAAAGATTTGCTGATGCTTCATGATAATGGCTGTTTACTAAAAGATGCTTATCTGGAAGTTGTCCTTCTAAGCCTGTGACTCTCGCACCTAATGTTAAGGCTTTGTCGAGCACACCTAAATGTTCAAATACGGCTAAGCCCGCGGGTTGTAGCAATAAACCAGCACCGACCGGAGATAACTCATCAACTTGTTCAAAAATTGTAACGTTATTGCCTTCACGGGCAAGTAAAATCGCCGTAGCTAAACCTGCTGTACCAGCACCGATAATGGCAAAATGAGGTGTTTTCATTGTTTATTCTTTTGAAGCATTTATAGGTTCAATTTAGCAATGAACGAATAGTTGAGCTATAAATTTTTTTAAAATTAAAGTTTTTTCATAAAAAAATCCCTTGCACTGGCAAGGGATTTTAAACTTATTTCAAGATGCGCCAAAGTGCTAATAAACTACTCAGCACAATCAGAATAATCGAAACAAACCAAGGGCTAATAATCGCAATAGTCAGTAAAATCAACATGCTACTACCGAACATCCAGCTACGGCGTTGTTGATGTTCCATTTGCAAACGAAGTTGCTGAATTTCACGTAACTGACGATCTTGCCAAGCAGACTGATTTTTTAAACCATTTAAGCTATCAATAATTAAACTTGGGAAATCTTGAGCGCCTAAAAGCAAATCTGGTAATTGCTGACCAAGCTCTTTTACATTTTTGACTGGGTTCATGTTGGATTTGACCCATTCCGTCAAAATTGGTTTTGCCAATTTCCAGATGTCAAGCTGCGGATAAAGGTCAGTACCTAAGCCTTCTACATGTACTAAAGTTTTGAGTAGCAGCATGAGTTGTGGCGGAATTTCTAAATGGAAGCGTCGAGCAATATCCATGACTTGAATTAAGATACCTGCAAAATCAAGCTGATCCATTGGTTTTGACACCATTGGCCCAACAGTGCGGCGCATTTCACGTGCTAACGCGTCTTGATCTGTACCCGGTGGAATCCAGCCAGCTTGATGCACAATTTGAATAAGCTGCATAAAGTTGCTGTTCATCACAGCCAGCAACATGCGAGCAACTGTCATTTGGTCGTGTTTAGATAGCTCACCCATAATCGCACAGTCCAGTGCAATAAAGCGTGGATTGCTTGGGTTAATGGTTTCTACAAAGACATTACCGGGGTGCATGTCAGCATGGAAAAAGTTATCGCGGAAGACTTGCGTAAAGAAAATGGTTAATCCTTTTTCTGCAAGTTGGGCGCGATCCATGCCTAAACGGTCAAAGGTTGCTGTGTCTGAAATAGGCACACCCGTAATACGCTCAGCCACCATGACATCTTTTGTGTCCATGTACACTTCAGGCACATACATCATGGTTGAGCCAGTAAAGTAATGGCGCATACGGCGGGTGTTATCTGCCTCAATACTCAAGTCTAGCTCATTTAAAATGATCTGGCGGTAGTCTTGAATAATTTCGGTGAGATGCAATGCACGAGCAGCTTCAAGGCGGCTTTCTAGTGTGTTGCCTAACCATGCCAAAATTTCAAAATCTTGCAAAATTTGATTGCGAATGTCAGGGCGAGTCACTTTAACCACAACTTCGCGACCATCATGCAACGCAGCAGTATGCACTTGGGCAATTGATGCGGCAGCTAATGGCTGATCATCAAAGCGAGCAAACAATGTATTAACATCGGCTTTTAACGAATCTTGAATACGCTGTTTGGCAACCTCTCCATCAAAAGGCTTTACTTGATCTTGAAGTAAAACCAGCTGAGCGAGTACCTCAGGTGGAATCAAGTCACGGCGAGTAGAGAGTAATTGACCGAGCTTGATTGCAAGTGGTCCCATATCTTCTAAAGCTTCTTTGAGCTTTAAAGGATTTTTACGTTCACGACTCGACCATGCAGCTGGATGCATTTTAATAATATTTAATGCATGCTGAGCTTTAACTGGTAATTCATCCGCAGGGAACAACGTATCGAGTCTATAGTGCGCTGCAATACGCCAAAGTTCGAGTAAACGTGAAACGTGCGGAATCATATACAGTCTTACCTAGTCTTGAGAGGGTTGTAGTTGTGCATTGAGTTGCTGCAATCTTGCTTCTAGACGGTCAATGTCTTGATTAAGCTTGCGAGTGGCTTGAGTTAAGTCGTCCATTTCCCAGCGAGGGGCAAATAGGCCGCTATCTTCTTTTAATGCGTCTTCTGCAAAAAATAGATGACTTTGAAGAGAGCGTTTTAAATGTTTTGGTGCAAGTTGAATCTTGCCAATTTCGTGGGCGAGTTGAGGACCTACCCATCTAGATAAATGCGCAGCTAAATCGGGTTCAGCTTGCTGCATAATCTTTTGAATATCCTGTAGCAGGTGGTAGTCACCTTGCAATGGAATATTGCCAATCTGGTCTGGATCGCTGACTAATAATTTAATTAGTTCGACAACATCTTTAACATGCAAAGTTGCAGTTGCTTCAGAAATTTTGAATTGGGCATCAAAAGGGCGCTGTTCAAAAATAGAAGGTTTTTCGCTGTGTCCTGTTGCAGTAGGTTCAAGACGTACTTTTTCTTGGTCAAAGAATACATCGACAGAAAGCTGCGGGCTATCAATTACAACACGCAACATTTTGCCCTGTAACTGATTAAGCTGAATGCGTGTAACCGCATCCAGATCGATCAGATGATGAATGATACGTTCGACTGCACCGAGTGCCAGAATCGACCACATATCTTTATCCCTTACAGTTTAAAGCCACGGTGAACGGCAACGATACCTGCAGTAAGGTTGTGATAGTCACAGTTCTGGAAGCCAGCATTTTCCATCATACCTTTTAAAGTACGTTGGTCTGGATGCATACGAATTGATTCAGCTAAATATTTATAACTTTCTGAATCATTGGCAACCAATTTACCCATAATCGGTAAAGCGGTGAATGAGTAGAGGTCATAAAGTTTTGAAAATGGCTCAAATACAGGCTTAGAAAATTCAAGAATGAGTAAACGACCACCTGGTTTTAATACACGGAACATAGACGCAAGTGCTGCATCTTTATCTGTCACGTTACGTAAGCCAAAGCTAATGGTGACAAGGTCAAAGCTGTTATCTGCAAAAGGCTCTAAAGTTTCTGCATTGGCAAGAACGAAATCAACATTGGTACAGCCCGCATCAATTAAACGGTCACGGCCAACATTAAGCATAGATTCGTTAATGTCTGAAAGTACGACATGGCCTTGAGGACCAACTTCACGGCTAAATACTTTTGCTAAGTCGCCTGTACCACCCGCAATATCCAACACGTGTTGACCACGGCGAACACCAGACATGTTAATTGCAAAACGCTTCCACAAACGGTGAATACCAAATGACATCAAGTCATTCATCAAGTCATATTTGCTTGCAACCGAGTGGAAAACTTCTGCTACTTTTTGTGCTTTATCTTCAGTTCTAACAGTTGAGTAACCAAAGTGTGTCGTTTCACCAACGTTGCCAGTATTGCCAGCACCACGTGGTAAATTATATTTCGGTACAGAACCGTTAACAGGCGTATCTGTTAAGGTTTGCTGTAAAGTTTGTTGTTGCCCTTGAGGTGTACCTTGCGGTAAAGGTGAGCTTAGGAATGGGCTAACTTTGTCTGAACTTTGTGCCTGCTCAGTTGGAGATGTTGGCTTTTGGTTTTCGTTAGACATATTGTCTCTCCTAGACTCAAACTCAAGTGAAACGGAATAAGTTCTGCATGATGACAGATTTTGTCTATTTTTACAGGCATCATCATGCAAATATAATGAATAAAATCTCAACTTCGCGAGGTTGAGTTTTTCTATGTGCCGACCTTATCACACTCTAAACGGATTCGGATGCCCTGAATGTACATTTTCAATAATATGGCGTTCTTTTTCAGTAAAAGTCTTGATAAAGGTCTCGGCTGATTTTAACGGTTTCATCGCACTAAAACCATCTTGAATGAAATCATACATCAATTCGAAGTGATATTTTTGGGCAATACCTTTACACATTTTAAAAGCAGTAAACATCATAAATGAGCGCATGTACTTATCGAGCGCTGCTCCTAAATCATCAAGGAGGGCAAGCTGTTGATAACGCGCTTCTGCCTGATCGAGCTTGATTAGGGTTAAACGCATAATCTCATCAGTGAGTACGGTGTCTGCCGGATAGTCCTCAAGAAGTTGCATTGCTACTTGCTCATCAAGTCGAGTGGCAAGTACAGCTAAACTTACCGATTTAGTGCCTGTTTTAATTGCATTTTCAGGTAAAACTTTTTCGGCTTTATGCGCATATTTCAATAGGCGTTCAATTTGAGCTGCCAAGGCATCAAACTCTGGACCGCCATATAAACGATTTAAAAAGTACTCTGACATGAGCTTATGCGCTGGCAAATTAAAAAAGTCGTGATGCGTATCTTTCATCCGCTCTTTTAGCCATGTTTGTACATCTTGCAAACGTTGGGCAAGCACAGGATTATCGTGATAATTAAATGTTTTATATTGTTGTAAAAGATCATCAAAAGCAGCGAGTTTAGACATTTAAGGCTCTAATATTGGGCTATTTGCAAAAAATCATAAAAGGCATTGTAACCTTGTACTATGGCGAGTAGATGTAAAAAAAATGATTCATGCGTCAATTATTAGGCAGATTTTTGTCGCAATGACATAATTTGTATAGCAATTCATCAATTAACCGCATAAGTTAAAGATCATCGAAATTAAACAATAAAAGATTAGAGCTGTGGACTATGAGTGAACAACAACCAAAATTTGAGATTCGTGATGAAGAACAACTTTCAGTCGACTTGATTGAAGCACAATATGCGTTAAAAGAAAGTCGGGGAAAACTTAATGCTAAAAGCACACTCATTTTAATGAGTGGTATTGAACTGGCTGGAAAAGGCGAAGCCGTTAAGCAACTTCGTGAATGGCTAGATCCACGATATTTAAGAGTTAAAGCAGACGCGCCACGTGTGCTGACGGACAATGAGGCATTTTGGCAATCTTACTCAGCGTTTATTCCGACTGAAGGACAAATTGTGGTGATGTTCGGCAACTGGTATAGCGATTTATTAGTCACCGCGACACATGTTTCCGAACCTTTAGATGAAGCGCGCTTTGATGAATACATTGAAAATATGCGGGCATTTGAGCAAGATTTAAAAAATAACTATGTCGATGTTATTAAAGTCTGGTTTGATCTTTCATGGAAATCACTACAAAAACGTTTAGACAAAATAGACCCGTCAGAGCAACATTGGCATAAGCTTCACGGCCTAGACTGGCGTAATAAAAAACAATATGACACTTTGCAAAAGTTACGCCGTCGCTTTACCGACGATTGGTACATTATTGATGGTGAAGATGAAAAACAGCGTGATCAGTTTTTTGCTCAATACCTTTTACAACATATGCGTCAACTTCCAGAGCATGAAACCGAAGTTAAAGGAAAATGGCAGCAGGCTAAAATTCCAGAGAGTTTATTAAAACCTTCTAATGCACCACTTGAAAAAGCTGAATATAAAAAAGAGCTCGATAAACTGAGTAAGAAAATTGCTGATGCCATGCGTTTTGATAAACGCAATGTCGTGATTGCTTTTGAAGGTATGGATGCTGCCGGTAAAGGTGGGGCGATTAAGCGAATTGTTAAAAACTTAGACCCACGTGAATACGATATTCATTGTATTGGTGCACCTGAACGCTTTGAAGCTCGGCATCCTTACTTATGGCGTTTTTGGAACCGCATTAATGAAGCCGAAAAAATTACGATTTTTGACCGGACATGGTATGGGCGCGTACTCGTTGAACGTGTTGAAGGATTTGCTTCGCCTTTAGAATGGCAGCGTGCTTATGATGAAATTAACCGCTTTGAAAAGGATTTATTTGATAGTCAAACGGTTGTAGTAAAAATTTGGCTGGCGATTAGTAAAGACGAACAAGAGCAGCGTTTTAAGGCCAGAGAAGAGACACCGCATAAACGTTTTAAAATTACCGCAGAAGATTGGCGTAATCGTGATAAGTGGGACGAGTATTTAAAAGCCGCCGCAGATATGTTTGAGCGGACCAGTACTGACTACGCACCTTGGTATATCGTCGCAACTGACGATAAATATACGGCGCGTCTGGAAGTATTAAGAGCAGTTTTAAAACAGCTGAGAGCAGATTAAGCTCTCAGCTAAAATGCACATATTAATTTACAATTGTGCCACGGCTTTTTTGCTGAATACGTTTTGCAAGGTTATAACTGTCATTCAGATGAGTTTCTGCTATTTTTTTCATCATGAAATAACCTAAACTTGCTGCTACAATTTGTCCGCCTAGCGGTATAAATTTAGTCACCTGTTTTGTTACGATTTTGCCCAAAAAGCCGTTAAATGTTTTTTTAACGGTAGTACGTGCGACTACAAAACCTGAAAATTCAAAACCGCGTTTACGTAACTCATCCCAATGAATGGTTTTAGTTTTTGGGTCATAAACGCTCACGTGTTCAGGTGCTAAACCAAAACGGGAATTGATATCTGGAATCAGGTGCGACAAAATTCCCAAATCTACCGCCACGTCAAAAAAAGGAATCGGTACAATTGCCGCTCCGGCTGAGACGTATGCTCTTTTTTTGATGAGATCATGGCACTCATCGCGAATTTGTTCCAGATTTAGGCTAGGATCAATATAGTCAGGAATCTTGTCAATTTTCATAATGTCTACCTGTATAAGTTCTTGATGGCGTCATTCAAACCAAGTGAAAGTGACACCTTAAGTTAAATTATGCTGTGTTTAAACCAACGTGACATAGTCAGATTCAGTTGTATAGTAATGAATGTTTATGATTTTGTGCATAAATTATGCAAGCAGGATATGAAATAAATGGGGATCCATGTTATTCAAAGTCAACGTATTGATGTGTTGTTGCAAGGTGTATTGGCGTCTACATCTCAAGCTTCAACGCATCCATTACAGGTTTTGAAAACCCAACATTTTATTGTTCCAAGTCCTGCGGTCGAGCAGTGGCTGATACAAAAACTTGCAGAACAGCAAGGCATGAGTGCCAATTACCAGTTTCACCAACGGGTACGAGGTTTCCAATGGTTTGCCTATCAGCAAGTTTTAACTGCGCATAAAGAGCAGGTCCGTAAAGCGAACATCCCGCGTTTGATTTTTAAATGGCGGGTGCATCAGGCTTTACACGAATTTATTCAACCTGACACGATGAGCATCGACACGTCGCATCCATTACATTCTATTGTTCAGCGTATTTATGACAGCGCAGATCGACTCGAACAAGGCATAGATAAACAATTAAAAAAACAAAAAATGTTGTACTGGGTCGCTGAGCAGGTTGCCGATCTATTTAGCAACTATATGATTTATCGGGGACAGTGCCAGCGTGGTTGTGAAAATAGTTGTACTTGCCCAGAAAACTGGTTGTCTGCTTGGGGGCAGGGCCGATCACTAGATATTGAAAAATATATTGTACAAAAAGATGAAGAAGTGACTGCTTTTGCATTGCATCAAACGCAAGAGCTAGAACGTTGGCAGCGTTGGTTATGGCAACAACATTTTCATGATGACTTTTTGCAGATGCAGCAAATCGATGAGTTGTTTTGGCAAGAATTAGATCATCCGGACCGCAGTAAGCGTGCTATTTCAAGATTACCTAATCAAGTGGTGATCTTTACGTTGTTAGATTTACCGCCAAGCCAATTACAGTTTTTGCGCCGTTTAGGACAATACGTTGATGTGCTGATTTTGCACTATAACCCTTCACAAGAATATTGGGCTGATAGTGTCGATCCACTCTGGAAGCAGCGATATGACTTAGGGGTAAAAGAGCGGTTTATTGCGAAAAATCCGAAGGCTACAGACACTGAAATTAGAGAGTTTTTTAATAAATTCACACTCAACTTTAATGCTGAAGCGCGTGAGTCCAGACATCCGCTTTTAACCAGATTGGGTAAGCAAGCCCGCGACCACTTTTCGCTATTATCAAATTTGTCCACGGGCGAAGAAGGTAAGTGGGTAGATGCTTTTGTAGATGATTTTCCTGAAAGTTTACTCGGTAAAGTTCAGTCAGATATTTTACATTTGGTAGAACCGCAAGCGAAACAATATGAACTTGACCCAGATGATGACTCGATTCAGATTCATGTTTGTCATTCGACTTTACGTCAGCTTGAAGTATTAAAAGAGCAATTAATCTGTTGGTTGGCTAAACCGCATGAGCAGCCGCGCCGTCCAAACGATATTTTAGTTTTAGTTCCTAATTTGGCTGATATTGAGCCTCTAATTCGAAGTGTATTTCCCGCTACTGCTACTGAACAGGGTGTGCATTTGCCTGTGAAAATCGCAGGTGTTGCTTCACTTGATGCACTTAATGCATGGCGTGCCGTGATTGGGCGTATTCAACTGATGCAGGGGCGTTTTAGCTTTGATGATTTTGCTGACTGGTTAAGTTTGCATGCGACCCAGCAACGTTATGAACTTGAGTATGTTCAGGTTGAGCGAATTTTAAATTTACTTGCCGATGCGGGCTTTAAACGAGGGCTAGATGCAGAGCATCTCAAACGCAGTTTATGTGAAGGGGATGACGATTACCGATATAGCTTTAAATTTGCATTAGAGCGATTGGCCCTTGGCATTGCTGTGCCTGTACATGCAACGTTCAATCAGGTCTTGAGTTATGCCAAAGTTCAGCCCAGTGATTTTGAGTTGATTGGTACACTTATTCAGATTTATCAGGATTTGAATGAGCGCCGTGATTGGTTAACTCTACATGAACAAGGGAAAGTCTATACGGTTGAATATTGGCTTCAAGTGCTAGGCAAAGATATTGTTGAATTTGAGCAGGTCGGTGTTGCAGCTTTAAAGGCTGTGCGGGAAATTGTTAAAAAACAAGAACGAATGTTGACACTCGCAAGTTATTACGCCGAGACAGAAACAGGAACTTTGCGCAAAATTACCTTGCCTCTGCCTTATATTATTGAAGAAATTCAACGGACTTTAGAAAGTCAAAGTGCACAAGCTGAACCGACAGGGCAGATTACCTTCGCCCAAATTGGACATATTCGGCCGTTACCTTATCGCTTAAAGGTCATGTTAAATCTTGATGCAGGGCAATTTCCAAACCGTGATACACACGTTCCATTTGATTTAATGGATGCACTGCGCCAACAGTTAGGTGACCGCTCTCGACTTGAAGATGATCAAGGTGCTTTTTTAGATGCTTTATTATTAGCCCAAGAAAATTTATGGCTGTTTTATAACGGCTTTGATGTGAACGATGGCGAAGTGCGTGAACCTTCAAGTATTCTTCAAGAGTTCCGTGAGCATCTTGCCTTAATTGTGAAAGCTGAAAATGATGCACCTGAAAATATAGTTGTTGAAGGGATTGAGATTCCTTCACAATTAAAACAACTCTATCACTTCCATGATTTACAGCCTTTTGACCCGAAAGGATTTACTGTAGAGAAACGTGTTATTCGTTATCAAGATCACTGGTTTAAGGTCGCTACACAAATTCAGCAAGTCTCAGGAAACCGACAACCTTGGGCGAACACGACCTATCCGCTACAAATACCTGATATCTTGGTTTTAGAAAGCCGGCAGTGGATACAAGATGTGACATTCCCAGCACGGTTATATTTGAAAACTTTAGGGGTAGAAAACTTAGGAAGTGTCGGAGTGCTCGACCAAAATGAACCTTTATTATTAGATGGTTTAGGGCGCTATACAATTCGATATTTTTTACAGCAATCTGAACAGCAAGCACAACCTGAAGTATTAATTGATCAGTTACCTGTAGGCAAAGTCAAATATAGCGCATGGCAACAAGGTGTGTTTGAGCAAGAGTGTTTACTTGAACGTCTTCACCATTATGCACCAGCAGTAACACCAACGACTCAGCGTATTTGGCGAATTGCTAAACAGCTTCATATGAATATTACAGTTCCGAAGTCTGAAACTCGGGATTGGGTGAGTATGGAGCCTTCAAGCGCTCGGGCAAAAAGACGCGCTAAAGTCTGGTTAGAATATCTACTTTGGTTAGCTTACTTAAATGAGGGAAGTGCAGGGGCTGAAAAACGCCGTATTGTGGTTTTTAGCGATCAAACCGTAATTTGTAGTGGCATAAGTTCTGAGCAAGCTCGGCAATATTTACAGCCATGGTTTAAAATCTGGCGCCATGCACAGCAACAACCTTTGGTTTTACCAGCAGCCTTATTATTAAAGCCGCTAGAAAAAGCTAAAGCATATCAGTGGGAAACAACAAATCAGACAGAAAAAGCAAAACTGGATGAGAAGAGCTATACAGAGCTGTTAAAATACTGGAATGAGACAGGGTCATTTACCACAATGGATATGACTCAAAATGAAGCTTGCAAGTTGCATCAAGACTGGAGCTTTATTTTGCAAGAACAAGATGCGCAAGCTTTGCTTCAACATGCTTGTGATGAGTTTGCGTATGATTTGTATCATCCGGTTTTTCAATTTCAACATTCGGAGTAAGGCATGAACTCAAGAGTACAGGTGTCTTATCAACCTATTATTGATATTGAATTTAGTGGCTTACACTTAATTGAAGCTTCCGCAGGTACAGGAAAAACCTATACCTTATCAAGTTTGATGGTCCGTATCTTTCTTGAAAAATACTTGCCTAGACAAGTCATTGCGACCACGTTTACCCGTGCTGCTGCTGCCGAGTTAAAAAGCCGTATTCGTGCACGTTTGGTTGAAACGTACCGTTATTTAGATGCCAAGCGTAATTTTACAGAACAAGAATTACTTACGCAGGCAGAGCAAGAACCTGACTTATTACTCCAGCATATTCTAAAGCATTTTGCGACACGTATTGCCTATGCGTGTGAACGTTTGAAACTGGTTATAGATCAATTAGACGAGTTATTTGTTGGGACACTCGATAGCTTTAGCCAAAAACTATTACGTGAGTTTGCTTTTGAGAGTGGCAAAATTGAACGCGCTCAAATTACCGATGATGCCAAAACTTATAGTCGGCAACTGATCCATGATGTACTGCGTGAATGGATACAGTCTCAACCTCAAACCGTGATTGATGCGTTGTATTTGGCAGGTGAGCTTAAGAGTGTTGATAGTTTTGTTAAACTGGTCGAAGATTCACTTAATTTTAGTTCGGCTCATTTTAAACTTCCCGAAAAACCAACCATTCAATTTGAACAACTTGCCCAGCTCAAACAATTAGCGACAGAAATTGATATCAGCCTCTTAGAAGCATATTACTTGCTTGATGGCGAGCACTATAAACATGTGAGCGGGACAGTATTTAGAAATGGGGCATTTAATAAACTATTTAGTGAATGTTTACCGCAGCTACTACAAGTTCTGAAGCAAAGCGACATTATTTTAGTTTTTGACGGGTCATTAGCCGCACAACGAGAACTTGTTTTTAAGTTTTTAGGTCAACTTGCCGATCAAAAAGTTTTTAAGAAATGTCCTGCTGAAATCTCAGAGGGTTTCTATCAGCATCCCTGTATTCAGCAAATTCAGAAGCTTTTTGGTGTGCTGAAAAATTACGCCGAGCAGTTCGACCAGCTTCATATTTATTTAAAAGCCTATTTATGTGTAGAGGTTAAAAAACGCTTACCACAGGTTTTACAAAATAAAGGTGAAACTACTTTTTCTCAGCAAATTCGTACACTTTCTGAAGCTTTAAAAGGTGAGCAGGGGCAACGTTTTGCTGTATTTGTGCAGGCTCGATATCCCTTAATTTTGGTTGATGAATTTCAGGATACCAACCAAGATCAAGACGACATGCTGGCGAGCATTTGGCGCCATCCAGAGCGCTATAAAAAAGGTTGCATGATTATGGTGGGTGACCGTAAACAGGCGATTTACGGTTTCCGCGGTGGGGATATGCTCACCTTCTTAAATGCCTATAAAGATATTCAAGCCAAACATGGTCGTGAGTATAAGTTAATTCATAACCATCGTTCTGTTGCTGATCTGGTTGAAGTGGTCGATGCCTTATTTCAAAGGCAAATCGACTTTGGTGAAGAAGTTCAATATGACCCAATTCGAGCAGGAACTCGGCCTCATCCTGTATTAATTGAGCAGAACAATCATAATCCTCACCCTTTACGCTGGTTGATGCTCAAAGATAAAGAAACAGAGGCTCAGCAAGTTGCATGGAAGATTCGAGATCTACTTAACCAGTCACATGCTGGACAACTATATTTTCAAAAAGATGCTCAGACTCAAACCTTAAACGAAGATGATATTGCGGTATTGTCTCGTAATCATGATGGGCTGGATAAAGTTCAATTTGAGCTAGAACGTTTAGGAATTCGTGTTAACAGGCCATCAAAACGCAGTGTTTTCGATTGCTCGATTGCTCAAGACGTGGGGGCTTTGCTGACCGCCATACTTCATCCTTACGATGAGGCAAAAGTAAAACGAGCTTTAATTAGCCGTCTATTTGCCATGGATTTAAAACAACTCTTACAACTTGAGCAGACAGCCGAAGGGTTAAGCCAGTTTATGACTGGTTTTGACACTATTAGAGAGTTGTGGTCTGCTCAAGGCTTTTTAGTGGCATGGCAACAATGCCTCATCCAGTTTGATATATGGCAAAATTTGGTTGCAGCTCAAAGTAAAGATAATGAACGGGTTGTGGTGAACTTGCGTCATTTAACTGAAATTTTGAGTCAGCACAGTGAAAAATACTCAGGCGCTCAGAACCTTTATCACTGGTATCTCAAACAGTTGCGTTCTCCTCTTGATCGTGATTGGGAGTTAGAACGTAAATTATCGAGCGAAGCTGGTGTTCAGCTCATGACTATTCACCAGTCGAAAGGACTGGAATTTAAGATTGTATTTTTATTAGGTGCAGATAAGCCCTTTCGAGAAAATAATAAAACACTCAATTTTTCAACCCAAGATATTGTCAAACCAGACTCAAACCAGACTTTGACTCAACGTGTCGTTGCGATTGCTGACAAAACTTATTTGAATGAGATTGAACTTAAGCAACATGAGGAGCGAGCGCTCGCTGAACAGAATCGTCTTTGGTATGTCGCTTTAACGCGAGCAAGCCATCGCGTCTATGCTGTTTTACAAGATATTGATGGTAAATCGGTATCAGGCCTAGCATTTTGGAAAAATAGAGCTGAACCTTTTCAACACCGTTGCTGTACGGATGAAATGGTTTTGGAACAGACTCCACAAGCAATTCATTTAACCAAGCAAACCAGTGTTATTGAAATACAAGCAAAACGGTTTCCTGAACAACGTTTTTATTCGAGAGGGAAAACCAGTTTCAGTTACTTGGCACAGCATTTAAAACATAAGGCTGGCACAGATTTATTGGCCAGCCAGAGCAATGATGCTGTATTGGCAGAAGATGAGTTGGACTTAATTCATACTGCTGAAGCAATCAGTGCTCAGCCGATTGACTGGATAAAGAATAACTTTCCTAGAGGAGTGCTTGCCGGTAATTTCTTGCATGAAATATTTGAACATATTGATTTTCAATGTTCAGATGACTGGGTCATAGAAATACGTCGTCGTTTTAAAAATGACTATAGTAGCCTTTGGCAAGATTTACTCATTAAATATAACGAGAGCTTCCCAGAAGAGGAAGATGCCGAAAATCTGCTTTACCAGTCAGTTGCAGAGTGGTTAAAAGATATTTTGCGAACACCGCTTTCTCAAGGCTTTCGATTAAACCAGCTCCAACAAGATCAGTATTTGTCAGAGTTTCCTTTTTATTTGGCACTCTCAGATCGGGTTTTAGCAATGACACGTATTCAGCAGCTCTTCGCTGAGTATGGATTGAATATGCCGGAGTTACTGGAGGCTCGATCAGCGCGTTACCTCAATGGTTCTATCGATTTGGTTTATTTTGATGGTCAGCGTTACCACATTGCCGATTATAAAAGTAATTACTTAGGGGATGATCTTGCAGATTATCGTAGCGACAGCATTGCCCAAAGCATGTCTTTAGCAAGTTACTGGCTACAAGCAGGTTTATATCTCGTTGCATTACATCGTTATTTGCAAGTCAAAATGCAGAATTACCAAATTGAACAACATTTAGGTGGGGCAACTTATCTTTATTTACGTGGTATGAATGGTGAAGCGGAGCAGGGGTACTATTATTGGGAACCTAGCGTCGAGTTTATTCTTCGTCTTGATGCCATTTTGGGATATTTTGCTGAGGATAAAATAGCATGAAAAATGCTGATAAAATGCGTAATTTGAAGATTAACAAATACTTGATATGTGGATAAGCCTGTCTATAACCATGTGGACAAGCGTGTGGAAAACTAGGTGGATAAGTGTGTGGACAACCTAAATAGCTCTGAACAAGCCGATTTAAGCTGGTTAACAACATGGAGTAGCTTCTTAAATCAGGCTCCATTTACTGAACAATCGCAAGTGCCGGAAGCCACTTCTTACTTGCAGCAGCTTATTGAAGCGAGCTTACAAGGCGATAGCTGTATCGATGCCAGTTCAGAGCAAATTGCAGCACTTGGTCAGCTTGCTATATCTGCTGATCAAGCAACTTCAAAAGTTGCGCCGTGCGTCTACGATGAGCAGGGGTTGGCATTATACCGATATTGGCACCTAGAGCAACGACTTGCAGAACAAATTTGTCGATTAAAGCAACAATTAATTCAACCCGTAGCTTGTGAAGACTATCTGGACCTACTCACCGATCCTCATCAACAGGCAGCTTTACAGATGGTTGCTCGGCAAAGCTTGAGTATTATTACGGGTGGGCCGGGTACAGGTAAGACTTATACGCTGGCACGTATTATTGCTGTGCTGAGTCAGGCAATTCCGCATATTCGTGTGGCGATGGCCGCTCCAACGGGTAAAGCAGCACAGCGAATGCAAGAAGCTTTACAGAACTCGTTTAACGACCCTAAATTGCTTGAGTCTGGATTAGTTAGTGAAGAGCTAAGGAATCAGGGAACACAAACGATTCACCGATTATTAGGGATGGGACATAGCCAAACACCACGGTTTAATCAAAAACAGCCTTTGCCCTATGACGTAATTGTCGTGGATGAAGCTTCTATGCTGGATTTAAATCTGGCAACGTTATTATTTGAAGCTGTGCCCGAGTCTTGTCGAATTATCTTATTAGGAGATGCAAATCAGCTCGCTTCCGTTGATGTCGGGGCGGTACTTGCAGATTTGCAGCAAATACAGGCATTGGCTGACAATAGAGTTCAATTACAAACCAGTCGCCGTTTCGCTGAAGGGGCATTGATTGGGCAAACTGCTAAATTTATTCAGGCGCAAACCCATCAACAAGATCATGTAGAAGTTTTGCAGAGATTTGAAGTTGATATTGTTCCAGCTTCAAAATTAAAACCCATACATCTACAAACAGATATGCCCGATGTGGTTCAGCTTGAATATTTACCAGAAGGCAATCAATTAGACCTAGATCTCTATTATCAAAAGCTCATGCTCGGTTTTCAAGGGTATGTAGAAAGTCTAAAGAACTATTTACAAGAAGAGCGCTCGATTGAACAGGTCCAAAATGTAGTAAAAGCATTTGATGACTACCGTATTTTAACGGCTGTTCGTCATGGCCCGTTTGGGTTGCAGCAGTTAAACCAATATGCCCAGCGTTGGATACAGCAACAGTTATCAATCGTGACTGTCGGAGGGTGGTATGTGGGCCGTCCAGTAATGATGACCTATAACGATTATCAACTCGGTATTTCAAATGGAGACATTGGTTTGTGCTTTGAGCACAGAACTCAGCCACAGCAGTTTGAAGTATATTTTCCAAGTTTGAATAAATGGGTCGCTGCAAATCGATTGCCTAAAAGCATTCAAAGTGCTTTTGCCCTAACAATTCATAAATCGCAAGGGTCTGAATTTACCCATACTGCTGTTGTTCTTGATCAGGCTGCAAAGAACTTATTAAGCCAAGAGCTTATTTACACTGCGATTACACGAGCTAAGAAAGTAGTCAGTCTTTTAGTTGACCAAGAGGCTTTAATACAGGCATTTACAGTTCGTACTACAAGAAAAAGTGGGTTAGTTCAAAAAGTTAATCGGTTAGTTCGTTAAGCCAAACTTAATATTTTTACACTTGTAAGAAAAAGCTTACATAGATTCGAGATATTTGCTGCTAGAGTACACCCCGTGTTTTTGAGATTATAAACGCACAACGAGCTTGGCAAGGAATGTCGGGCAAAATCGCACAATAATAACAACTTAAGTCGAGAGACTGCGAACTTACAATGAAGTAGGTGTATAAAGAGGAAACTTACAGCCGCTAAGCCTTGTAGTTTTGGGAGAGACTACAGGGCTTTTTTATATTCTAAATTTCACTGCCTTTCAAAAAGTATGACAAAACTTCGCTTTTAGCGTCATCTGCACGATGTTTTCTTGTAAAGATTTAAATCAATAATATCAATATATTTATCTGTAATATGTTTTTAAAACAGGCATTTTTCCTGTGAATTGTTAAGTTAAATGTTATACAGAACTGTACGTTAAATGTTAAAAGGGGCCATTTGCCAAATATTAGACAGACCTGTACGTTTTTACTTACATGATGATAAGAAAAATACTACTTTTCTTCATAATTGGATATGTCACAATACATCACATAAGGAAATAGAAACAAAAACAACGGAAGTGAGTTAAAACAACAAGAAGGATGTGACTAGCATCTCACCAACGACAATAAAAACAGTAATAACACGATAAACAAAAACTACAGCGCCAAAAACCCAAGCAGAAATGCTTGGGTTTTTTATTTGCTTCTACACTAAGTCAGTCTCATGAGAGTCACTACCAAATAAAGAACGGCGTTGATCTCTCGGTATACGCGGACATTGTGCTGAGATTTGATAGAGAACTTTAGCTAAAGCAGGCAGGTGAGTACCCACTACAGATTTACCTGTTGTTAATAAGGAAACACTGATATCTCTTTCTGGGTCAGCCCAGCACAAGATATTAGAAAACCCTAGATGGCCAAATGCTTGTCCTGTCATTGGGCCAAAAAGGCCGACAGGGTTGCTGCCTAACATTGGTCCTAAAGCATAGCGCATTGGAATTAATAACGTACGGTCAATATTAACGCCTGTGGTGGGAAGAGTCGCTCTGAAAATAGTTTTTTCACTGAAGATTTGCTGACCGCCATAGCTTCCGCCACTTAAAAGCATTTCAAAGAAGCGGCTAGCTTGTTCTGCACTGGTATAGATATTGCCGGCTGGGCAAATGGTGTCCATAAAGCGACTATCGTTAGTCACATCAACTGCGAGTTGCAACCCCCCACCTAAAACATGATTCAGATAATGATCGGTACCAAGGCGAGGGTGCAGACCTGTTGCACAGTTTAAGGCGACTTCTGAACGGTATTCTGGTTTCAATCCATAGTTGAAATAAGGCATTCCCATCGGCTTTTCGATAGTTTGATGTACAAATTCACGTAAGTCTTGCCCAGTCACTCGTTCAATGACTTCTCCTAAAATGTAACCTGCCGTAACCGCATGATAAGCAAGATGATTGCCAGCGGGCGAAACAGGTCGAGCAGTATACAAACGTTTTAAAATTTCATCTTTATCAAATAATAATTCTGGGGTGACATCGCCTTCAATATAGGGAATACCGCCGCGATGTGCCAATAAATGAAAGATCGTTGCACGGCGCTTACCATTGACACCATATTCTGGAATGTAATAACTCACGGGATCGAGCAAATTGATTTCACCTTTTTCATCTAATAGATGAATCAACATGGCTGTGATCATCTTCGATGCTGAAAATAGGCAAACAGGGGTATCTGGGGTTGCAATCAGCGCATTTTCTTGAAGACCTGCCGGAGAGTTCCCTTGGGCATATCCAATGCTTCTATTGAGCAAAATTTTACCTTGCCTGCGTAAACAGAAGGTAATGAGTGGATAGTTTCCGGTTTTATACAGTGCTTCTATACTTTTCCAGATTTTTTGAATCTGATACTCACTCATTCCACCCTGTTCAGCAGCAACTTCATCTTTTTGTCGAATGACTTGCTCAATATTGTCCGGTACTGGACAAGTGTTGGTTGAAAAAATTTTCACACGTCCCTCGCGCTTCTTTCTTTTTATTCAAGGCTAGTGTGCAGGGTTAAGGACCTGATGTCAGTGTCTAAAATGACAAGTTACTGAAAACTATTTTGCAATCCACCTATAGATACCTTAAAATAGGCGACTTGCTGTAGTGATGCACGGCAGTCAGTTGCCTCAACTGATTCATATCGTTTACTTTTTTAAGCATCTCGGAGAAATCGAATGGCTTTAACTAATGCAGACCGCGCAGAGATCATTGCTAAATTTGCTCGCGCTGAAAATGACACTGGTTCACCAGAAGTACAAGTAGCTTTATTGACTGCTCAAATCAATGATTTACAAGGTCACTTCAAAGCTCACAAACACGACCACCACAGCCGTCGTGGTTTGATCCGTATGGTTAACCAACGTCGTAAATTGCTCGACTACTTAAATGGTAAAGACCACGGTCGTTACACTGCTTTGATCGGTGCTTTAGGTTTACGTCGTTAATTCGATTTTCACTTTGTTTTCGCTATTTCGCATGTCGCAATGCTTTATCGCTGAAAAGAGAGTTTCACTTAATGTTAGGTTAAGTGATTTTTAGAAGGGGCGCTTGTGCGCTCCTTCTTTGCGTTTAACTTTTTTAAATAATTGATCTAGTGTGATGGCTTCTAAGCTTTGTCATTTATCTACCAATCGGTGTAGTCTGAATGCCAAACCTTAGGGGTCTCACTAGAATAAAATTAGGAAAATACAATACATGTCAATGTTTAATATCGTTCGTAAAGAATTCCAATTCGGTCAACATCAAGTCGTTTTAGAAACGGGTCGCGTTGCACGTCAAGCAAACACAGTTTTAATCACTATGGGTGGCGTAACTGTTTTAGTTGCAGTTGTTGCTCAACCTAAAGCAAAAGCGGGTCAAGACTTTTTCCCGTTAACAGTTAACTATCAAGAAAAACAATATGCAGCTGGTCGTATCCCTGGCGGTTACGGTAAGCGTGAAGGCCGTGCTTCTGAAGCTGAAACGTTAATTTCACGTCTTATTGACCGTCCAATTCGTCCGTTGTTCCCAGAAGGTTACTTCAACGAAATTCAAGTAACAGCAACTGTTGTTTCTTCTGACAAAACTATGGATGCTGACATTGCAGCAATGCTTGGTACATCAGCAGCATTGTCTATTGCTGGTACTCCTTTCCGTGGCCCAATTGGTGGCGCACGTGTTGGTTTAATCAACGGTGAATATGTTCTTAACCCGAACTTCGAACAGTTGAAAGAAAGTGACCTTGACCTTGTGGTTGCAGGTACAGAATCTGCTGTATTAATGGTTGAATCTGAAGCGAAAGAACTTTCAGAAGACCAAATGCTTGGTGCTGTGCTTTTCGGTCATGACGAAATGCAAATTGCAATTCAAGCGATTAAAGAATTTGCTGCCGCTGCTGGTGCTGTTGAATCAACTTGGGTTGCTCCAACTAAAAACGAAGCACTTCTTGAGCAATTAAAAGCAGCTTTCGAAGCTAAAATTTCTGAAGCATATACAATTGCGGTTAAACAAGACCGTTATGCAGCACTTGATGCACTTTATGCAGAAGCTGTAGCTCAGTTCGTTCCAGAAAATGACGAAACTGGTATTGCTGATGAAGTAAACGAATTATTCGAAGACCTTAAATACCGTACAGTACGTGACAACATCTTGTCAGGTAAGCCACGTATTGATGGTCGTGATACAAAAACTGTTCGTGGTATCGATGTTCAAGTTGGCGTATTAGACCGTGCACACGGTTCTGCATTATTTACACGTGGTGAAACTCAGGCGTTGGTAACAACAACTTTGGGTAATACACGTGATGCGTTAATGGTTGATACCCTTGCTGGTACTAAAACTGATAACTTCATGTTGCACTATAACTTCCCTGCATACTCTGTAGGTGAAACGGGCCGTGAATCTGGTCCTAAGCGTCGTGAAATTGGTCACGGTCGTTTAGCGCGTCGTGGTGTTCAAGCAGTTCTTCCTGCTGCTGACCGCTTCCCGTACGTGATCCGTATTGTATCTGACATTACTGAATCTAACGGTTCATCTTCAATGGCTTCTGTATGTGGTGCTTCATTATCACTTATGGATGCAGGTGTTCCACTTAAAGCTCCAGTTGCTGGTATTGCAATGGGCTTAGTGAAAGAAGGCGAGCGTTTCGCAGTACTTTCTGACATCTTGGGTGATGAAGATCACTTAGGTGATATGGACTTTAAAGTAGCAGGTTCTGCAAACGGTATTACTGCACTTCAAATGGACATCAAGATTGAAGGTATTACCGAAGAAATCATGGAAGTTGCATTAAACCAAGCATTTGCTGGTCGTATGCACATCCTCAATGAAATGAATAAAGTCATTTCACGTGCTCGTGCTGAAATCAGTGCTCATGCACCGACGTTTGAAGTAATTAACATTAACCCAGACAAGATCCGTGACGTTATTGGTAAAGGCGGCGCGACTATCCGTCAAATTACCGAAGAAACTAAAGCTGCAATTGACATTGAAGACAACGGTACAGTACGCGTATTTGGTGAAACTAAAGCTGCTGCTAAAGCTGCAATTGCTAAGATTCAAGCCATTACTGCTGAAGTTGAACCAGGTAAAATCTATGACGGTAAAGTAATCCGTATTGTAGAATTCGGTGCGTTTGTAAACATCATGCCGGGTACTGATGGTCTTCTTCATATTTCGCAAATTTCAAATGAACGTATTGCGAACGTAACTGATGTTCTTAAAGAAGGTCAGGAAGTGAAAGTACAAGTTGCTGATGTTGATAATCGTGGTCGTATCAAATTGACTATGAAAGACATTGAACAAGCATAATTGTTCTAGTGACATGAAAAAGTCCGCTTGATGCGGACTTTTTTTATGGCATGATGCAAGTAATACAAAAACAGATCATTGTGGTATGCAGGTTTATTACTTTTATCGCCATCAAGCTGACGGCTATGTCTTTTTAAGCCGTGAACAGCATAGTGAACATGTTCTGGAGTTTTTCTGGATTGATAGTGTCAGAACGGATGTGGTGAACCATAACGAAGAATGGCAACAAAAGATTCAACAGCTTTCAGGCGTGGTGATTAATGAATTTCATATGCGGGATATTGCCAATATTGAACATCCCTGTGCATTTGATACCCTTGAAGAATATGACCTGCTCATTTTTAAAAAGCTGGTTACACCTGATGATGAAATTAAACATGCTGAATCCCAAGATAGTGTTTTTGGATTAGCGACGACACCCATCAGTTTTATTTTGACGCCTGATGTACTGATTAGCGTGCGTGAGCAGGGCAATAAGTCGATTGAAAACTACATTCAACGTCTCGAAAATATTTTATGTAAAACTTTAGAAGAGCAAAATAAGACCCGTAAACTGCCAAATTCACCAGTCGATTTATCGTTGCGACTTTTAAATAGTATGGTAGATGGCTATCTTGATATTCGCTCACCATTGACCAGAAGGGTTGAGCATTGGCAGCAACAATTACTGCAGGGAAATCGCCGTTTCAAACAATGGCACCAACTATTCCATGAAAATATGGCCTTTCAACAGGTTGAAAATTTATGCGAAGAGCAAATCGAAACCTTACAAGAATTCCGAGATGAAATTGTAGAAAATTACCATCATGTAGTTGGTAGTCATATTCGTAATTCTCAAGATATTTTATTGGTCCGATTAAATGATTTGATGAGTCATGTTGAGCGTATCCAAAAACATACTTTGCGGTTACGCAGCGCAATTCAATCAGCAATTGATTTGCATTTTTCAGCGATTGCAAACCAGACCAATGAAAACATGCGGATTTTGGCAATTATCACCGCAGTTTTTGCACCGCTTACCCTTTTAACAGGTATTTATGGAATGAACTTTGAGTTTATTCCTGGTCTTAAATCGCCAGTTGGTTTCTGGATAATGTTAGGAGTGATGCTATTGAGCACGATTTTGCTTTTGTACTATTTTTATCGACAACATCTAGTTGGGCGTGGTGAAAAAAGTGTGATTGATTTATTGGCTCAACAGCATCGTCAAAATCGGATGAATTTGTTTTGGTTTTTGGAATATGAACCGATTAAGCAGACTTTGAAGGAAGTGGAGAAGATTACTCGGTTAAAATAATTTTTATTTTTATTGAATTTTTTCCAAAATTTGCTCGAGCTAATCATCATCCACAACCTGAGCGAGAAAAAGCAAACCTCGTTTGCTTCGAGCGCAAGACAAACGAAGTGCGTAGCCTGTGTTCAAATATAAATTTGACCTTAGTACGCACTTCAATATCTCTGGTTTTGGCCTTGCGTAGCTTCGCTACTCATGCCAAAACAAAAGTAACGTAATTAGCTGATGGAATAGACAATGAGTGCCGGTAGGACTCCGTCGTGACTATCTAATCTAATGAAAATGCTTCAACTGTTTTCTAAGTTGTTGTACTTCATCAATCAAATCTAACATTACCGCAACTGCTGCTAAACTTGCATCAAAGTCACGTTGCAGACGATAAGCTTTACGAGCACGTGCGACGTCTTCGCCCATAAACTGATGTGCTTCAGGTTTATTTTCGACTGATAAAATATCATATTCAATGAGCTGAAGAATCCAGTCAGGACTTTGACCACAAGCTTGCGCAAATTGTTGTAAGTCAAATGTAGATTGTTCATCAACGACCTCTGCACTAAAGGTATGGCCGTCATATACAATTTCTCGATAGTGAATGGTTGTCATGATCTTGCTCCCTAATGAGATGAACGAGGTTCGAATGAAGCAAAGGCTTCTGCCAATTGCTGATACGCTTCTTTTTCTTTTTCAGAGTTTGCAGGGGGGAATACAATATTTAAAATTAAATACAGATGCCCTGGCGTTTTATTTGGTATCCCTTTGTCTTTTAAACGTAGCTGTTGTCCTTGTTTTGCATTTTTAGGTAAATTGACATTTAAAGACCCTGCTGGTGTTTTTACTTCAATACCTTGGCCTAATGCTGCTTCCCATGGAGCTACATCTACAGTCAAATACACATCACTGCCTTCGACATGAACACGGTCTGTATCTTTATACTGGATTTCAATATAAAGATCGCCGTTCGCACCACCGTTAATCCCACTTTGGCCTTGTCCAGTTAAGCGGATTTGCTGACCTTCTTTCATACCTTTTGGTATTTTGACTTGAAGTGTTTTACGCTGAACTTCAGGCTCGCCATAAGCATTCATGGTTGGGATTTGCAGGGTAATCTGTTGGGTTGATCCGTGATAGGCAATATCAAGATCAACCTCTATGCTGGCATGTTGATCTTCACCGCGATAACTACGTTGTTGTCTTTGATATTGTTGTTGCCCACCGCCAAAGCCTGCACCAAAGCGGCCAAATAAATCTTCAAAGCCGCTAAAGTCTGCTTGCTCACCACCTGTAAAGCCTTGACGATAAAACTGTGCTCCATCAAAGCCTCCTTGTGCAGCACCTTGACCAAAATTATTAAAACCTTGAGGGTGATCTAACATCTGGTCATATTCGGCTTTTTTATCTGCATTACTTAATGTGTCGTAGGCAACATTAATCGCTTGCATCTTTTCTTCTGCATCTTTTTCTTTGCTGATGTCTGGATGATATTTACGGGCTAATTTTCGATAAGCTTTTTTAATTTCATCAGCAGAGGCTTTGCGTGTAACCCCTAATTCTTCATAATAATTTTTTGCCATAATGTTTTATCACGATGGTGTTGTTTATTTCATTATGAAACGATTTTTAGAGGTTTCAATAAGCTAGATTGTATAAGAGTTGTTCTATTACGAAATGAAATTAATAGGAATAGGTATAGACAAATTAGACCATACCTCTAATGAATTAGATAAAGCTCTGATACAAGCCATAAAGGGCAATCAGTAAAAGTAATAAACCACATAGACCTAATATTTTGGGATATAAATGACTGCTAGAAAGGCGGCGGAAAAAGATATAAACCAAAGATAAAGTGAGGAAGTCTAAAGCAATCCATGTCAAAGTAAGTATGGTTAAACTTAAATTTAACTGAGGGGTAATAGAGACGAATTGCGGAAAGAAAGCCGAGAAAAAAATAATATCTTTAGGGTTTGAAATACCCACGAGAAAGCCTTTTTTAAAGCCACCATTTTGTGCTGAAACTGTTTGTATCGCTTCAGGGTGAGGTGCCTGAATCACTTCTTTGAGAATACTAAAACCTAAATAACCAATATATAGACAGCCTAAAATCCGTATAATATTGAGATAACTATCATTAACACTCAGCACTCCCTTTAATACGAGTACTGAAATAAAAATTAAAATAAGCGAGGCTAAGTTCGTACCAAAAATTGTTTCAAGTGCTTTTTTATAGCCTCCTTTGAGCCCAGCGCTTGCAACTAAAATCATGACAGGACCAGGGGTCGCAATCATAATAACTACGCTAAAAATAAAGAGAAAATAATCAAAATAATTCATGGTATTTAGGCATCTTATTTATTGGGTTATAAAGTAGCCTTATATTATCCTATTTAAAATAACATGTTGAAAATTATCATCAAAAAATACAGCTAAATAAAAAGGCGGTATAACCGCCTTTTTATAAAATTAAAATATTAACTTAAATGTTCACCAAATAATGCTAAAGCTTCTTCAGCGGTAAATGTGTATTGCGTATTACAGAACTGACAGTCCATACGAATCGGATTCTGTTCTTCTAGGGTTTCATGAACAGCATCTACACCAATTTGAATCAGCGCATTTGCACAACGTTCTTTTGAACATGTACAACCAAATTTTAATGCTTCAATTTCTGGTAAACGAACTTCTTCTTCGTTATATAAACGATATAAGATTTCGTTGGCATCTAAATTGGTAAGCTCTTCAGCTTTTAATGTTTCAGTTAACATCGTCAAACGTGGCCATAAATCTTCATCGACCAAGTTTTGCTCTTCTTCATCATGACGTGGTAAGAGTTGAATCAGTAAACCACCAGAACGTTTATCTGTACTTGCCAACACAATGCGAGTTGGAATTTGTGCAGACAAATCGTAATACTGCATCAAGCAACCCGCTAAAGTCACTTGATCAAGCGGCACGATCCCTTGATAACGTTCGCCAAACTCCGGTTCAATATTAATAAATAAAACTGGGTTAACGAGAGCGCCAAGAACTGTGCTGCTGTCTGTTGCTTCAGCAAAGCGAGGGTCGGTTTCATAGTCCGCTAGAGCACGAACCTCTCCTAAATGGTTACATTCAGCCATCGCCCATTTGAAGGTGCCGCTAGCCTGGATTTGCAAGCTGATACGGCCTTTGATTTTTAGTGTACTTGCAAGTAATGCAGTCGCACTCAACATTTCACCTAGCAGAATTTTAACCGCAGGCATATAGTCACGTTGAGCTAAGATAGTTTGTAGGGCTTCTTCTAGATGAACTACTTCTCCACGTACTGGAAAGTTCTCTATATAAAAGCGTTGGCGTAAATCAGACATAATATTCTCCAGGGCCCTAAGCAGAGTATAACTATTTCGTTTTAATCAAGCTCAGGAAATGCAGCGAAGCCGCAAGCCGGACAGGGGCAGCTTTGTGCCCATTGTCCAATTATTTAGGCAATGTGAATAAGTCCTTAATATAGCCATTTTCTGAAATCTCAAGTTATTCTAGATGATCTCTTGTAATGTCGATGCGATTTGGTTGTAAATGACGCTTTAAATTAACATCATGTTTTGATGTAGCTTGTTGCTGTGCATCACTTTCAAACAAATGTTCAAGCTCGGCTAAGGCATTACGATGTGTTTCAAAAATCTTCTGTTCATCAGTATAAATACTTTGCTGCTGTATGAGCAATTTCTCATCATAATCCCGAAAGATTTCGATATTGTTATAGGCTTGTTCATCAGAGATACCGAGTTCTCGCAAGGCACGATAAGCCATTCCTAATGAAGATAAATACGTCTCACGCCAAATATATTCAACACCTAAGTCTCTTAAAAGATGGACATGATGGCGGTCACGCGCGCGAGCCAATAGCTTTAAGTGGGGATAATTTAATCTGAGATGACGCGCGACATTCATTGAATCTTCAACATCATCAATCGCTAAAATAAATACTTTGGCTTTTTCAATACCCGCAGAACGCAGTAAATCTGGCTGGGTCACATCGCCATAATAGAGCTTACCGCCGTATCGACGAACGAAGTCCACTTGCTGAAGATTGTTATCGATTGCAGTAAAACCTAAATGTTGTAGACGGGCAATACGCGCGATAATTTGTCCAAATCGTCCAAAACCAGCAATGATAATCGGGTTATCCTGCTGAGGAATCTCATCATACTCAGGTGGACGTTCTTTATTAAATAGAGGAATGACCTGAGTTGCCATAATCCAGTAAATCACTGGGGTAAGGACCATCGACAACGTTACAATAAGGGTCACTGGCTCTAATAGAGCCTGAGTTAAAATCTTCTCACTTTTTGCAAGACTCAAAATGACAAAAGCAAATTCACCACCTTGAGCTAAACAAGTCCCAAGAAGCAGACTATTGTTCCAACTGTATTTTTTATAGCGAGCAATCGCAGTCAATATCAGCGTTTTGATGAGTAATAAACCGACTGCGCCACCAATAATAAGCAAAGGCATATCAATCAGTAGTGACAGCTGGGTGGTCATACCCACGGTCATAAAGAATAAGCCAAGCAATAAACCTTTAAACGGTGCAATACTTGCTTCAACTTCGTGACGGAACTCTGAATCTGCTAATAATACGCCTGTGAGGAAAGCGCCTAATGTGGTGCTAATTCCTAATGTATCCATCAGCAAGACAACAGCAAGAATAATAAATAATCCTACTGCTGTAATAAGTTCAGTCGCTCCACTTTTAGCAACAAAGCGAAAGAAGGGACGCATTACATAGCGGCTAAACAGAAACAGGCCAGTAAAGGTTGCAATAATAGCTGCAAAATAAGCGACGCCGTGATGGGTTGATTCTGTTCCTGCCAAGAGTGGAATGATGGCAAGTAAGGGAATAGCTGCTATATCTTGAAAGAGTAAAATGGAAAAAGACTGCTGACCATAAGTCGTATTGAGTTGCTGTTTTTCAGTCAGAAGCTGTAATACAAAAGCGGTAGAAGACAGCGCAAGGGCAAAACCAATCACAAAGCTGACAGAAAGCTGCTGTTGAAACAGTAATAGTATGATCAACATAAGAATGCCCCCACTAATGAGGACTTGCAGACTTCCCATCACAAAAATAGAGTCACGCATTTCCCACAAACGTTGTGGGCGTAACTCTAAGCCGATTAAGAACATCAATAAGATAACACCGAATTCGGCAAGTTCCATAATCGCTTCAGGGTCATGTGCAATATTTAAAACACTAGGACCCAGAAGTATTCCTGTAAATAAATAACCTAAAACTGTTGCTATCCCTAGGCGTTTGCCAAGAGGGACTAAAATCAGAGAAGCTCCAAGAAAAATTGTTGCTTGCAGTAGGAATGACATTCATTGCCTCGAATGTATTAGTCTCTTTTAAGTTTAAAGCCAAAAAGGCTTCTTCACACCATGATATTCAAATCATCTAATTAAATTCTTGCGGATCAACATCAATTGATAGTCTGAGTTGATGCTGACGCGGTGCATGAACCAATTGTGACCACCATTGTCTTAAGTAAAAATGTAGGCGAGCACGGTCAGCAGATAAAATTACCATGTGGGCGCGATAGCGTCCTGCTTTACGCTCCATAGGGGCTGGAATCGGCCCCCAAATATCAACAATGTCACCTGCAATTTGGCGTAATTGTTCCGCCGCTTCATTTAAGAAATGTAAGGTATAGTCGCGATCTTTGGACTCTGCACGTATCAGTACGGCATAACGATAAGGCGGCAGCAATGCGACTTTACGTTCTGCAAGCGTCTGTTTGGCAACCGCCCGATAATCTTTTTCAATGAGAGTCGTTAGTAAAGGGTGATCGGGTCTTAGGGTTTGTAAATAAACATGGCCTTTATGTTCGCCACGGCCTGCACGTCCAGCGACTTGTACAATTAACTGCGCAGTACGTTCTGGCGCACGAATATCGACACTCAGTAAGCCCGCATCAATATCTAAAATAGCAACTAAGGTGACGTGTGGAAAATGATGGCCTTTTGCCAACATTTGAGTGCCGAGCAAAATTGTTGGTTTGTTTTGATGAATACGGTCATAGATTTTTTGCCAGCTACCCACACGACTTGTGCTGTCACGGTCAACCCGAATCACTTCATGTTCGGGAAATAATTCTTGTAAGTGTTCTTCGACCTTAGCTGTCCCTGCTCCTAGGGTTTTTAAACTCTTTTGCTGACATTCAGGGCAATGGTCCGGCAAGCGATGAACGGTACCACAGTGGTGGCAATGTAAATAAGAATAAGGCTGAGTATGCAAAGTAAAATGCGCGTCACAATGTGGACAATTTGCTTGCCAGCCACAGCTTTCACACACCAGTACAGGTGCATAGCCACGACGGTTTAAAAAGATTAAAACCTGTTCTTTTCTAGCTAATGTATTTTTAATCTGTTCGATTAAAGGTTGGCTAATGCCATGCTGTTTCTTGACAATTTTAAGGTCAATCAAATGCATTTTAGGTAAAAGCGCATGGCCTGCACGTTGGTTAAGTTGCAGTGAAGTTAATTTGCCAGTTTCGACCAAATAATAACTATCGATGCTCGGTGTTGCTGAACCTAAAATAACAGGGCAGTTTTGCAAGTGACCTCGATAAAGTGCGACATCACGTGCATGGTAGCGGAAGCCTTCTTGCTGTTTATAAGACAAGTCATGTTCTTCATCTAAAATGATTAAGCCTAAACGCGGTAGTGGCGTATAGATCGCAGAGCGTGTCCCTAAAATAATAGAGGCTTTACCAGTTTGTGCCTGTTGCCATGCTTGTAAACGTTTAGAGTCATTTAAGCCAGAGTGCAATAGAGCAATATCACAATTAAAACGAGACTTAAACCGAGAAATGGTTTGAGGGGTTAAACCAATTTCAGGAACCAAAACCAATACTTGCTTACCTTGCTTTAGCACTTCGTGCATGATGTGCAGATAAACTTCAGTTTTACCACTTCCAGTTAAACCATCTAACAAGAAGGCTTGGTACTGATGCTGCGCGTTTATGACGTGCTGGGTTGCCTTCTTTTGGTCTTCATTGAGTGTGAGTGGTATTTGTGCCAATTGAACAGGTGCGGGGCTAAAGTCATGCGGTTCAAGTGTGCAGTCTACCAGTCCTTTCTTTTGAAGCGCTTTAAGAGTGGCTGTTTCTACACCACTTAAATTGAGAATATTTTCTGTAGTTCCAGCAGGGTGTAATTTTAAAATCTGATAAGCATCTTGTTGCTTTACTGAGCGTTTAAGAAGTGCTTCAACATTGTCACATGGCGTGATTTTCCAAAGATGAAACAAAACATCCATCGGTTTGCCCTGACGCAATAATGCAGGTAGGGCGGTTTGCATGACCTCACCAATTGGAAATTGGTAATACTGGGCTGACCATGTCAATAAACTTAAAACTTGTTCATCTAAAATAGGTTCATCATCTAAAAGTTCAGAAATGGCTTTAAGTTGAAAGGTGCCTGTAAATGGTTCATTTGGGTTCACTTTTTCAGTAATGATACCAATCAGGTTTTGACGTCCAAATGAAATAGCGACGCGTGAGCCTACGCGGGCCCGTTCATATTGTGCTTGGGTGAGTGTATAGTCAAAAGTGTCGTACAGATGCACAGGTACGGCTACACGCACACGATAAACAACTGAATCAGGTTTTGGCGTTATGGTCATAGAGGCTCATTTCGTCAATTTTAAAAAACGGCATAGCGTCGTGAAGAGGACTTGGGTATTCTACACAGGCTATAGAACGAATATGAATGATTGCGTAGCATAGATGCAACAGCAGCGACTATTATTTTTGGAAAATTAGAACATTACCATGCCTGCATATCAATTTACTGCCATTGATGCTTCAGGGAAGCAGCAAAAAGGAGTGCTTGAGGGAGACTCAGCGCGCCAGATTCGCCAACAATTACGCGATAAAGCATGGACTCCCATTAGTGTCGATCCTGTTGAACAAAAAGATAAACATCAGAGTCAGGGGTTATTCCAAAAAAAGTTTAGTGCTTATGATTTGGCGCTCATGACCAGACAACTTTCCGTTTTGGTTGCAGCTGCTATTCCACTTGAGGAAGCTCTACGTGCCGTGAGTAGGCAAAGCGAAAAAACACATGTACAAAATCTTTTATTATCTGTGCGTTCTCGAGTCTTAGAAGGCCATTCACTCGCACAAGGTATGCAACAATCTGGACGGTTTCCAGACCTTTATATTGCAACAGTTGCTGCGGGAGAGCGTTCGGGGCATTTAGATCTCATTTTAGATCAGCTCTCGGATTACACCGAAAACCGCTTTGCCATGCAAAAGAAAGTTCAAGGCGCCATGATTTATCCCGTCATTTTAATGCTGATGTCTTTTGGTATTGTGATGGGCTTAATGACTTATGTGGTGCCAGAGATTGTAAAAACTTTTGATCAAAATAAAGATGCTCTCCCGTGGATTACAGTCGCTTTAATGAAAGCCAGCGATTTTATTCGACATGCGTGGGTGTTTATTATTCTTTTTGCAGTGGTGGGTGTTATCGCATTCGTTCGGTTTTTAAAAACCACTGCTGGACATTATGCTTTTGATCGATTAACACTCAAATTGCCATTATTCGGTAAACTGTCACGTGGTATTAATGCTGCACGCTTTGCTAGTACCTTATCTATTTTGACCCGTTCAGGTGTCCCTTTGGTCGATGCCTTAAAAATCGGTGCAGCAGTAACCAATAACTGGGTTATCCGTGATTCAATTGCCCACGCGGCTGAGCGTGTGACAGAGGGTGGTAACTTAGGTACACAGCTTGAGCGCAGTGGTTATTTCCCACCAATGATGGTACAAATGATTCGAAGTGGTGAGGCATCAGGCGAACTGGACCGTATGTTAGAACGAGCATCGACCATGCAAGACCGTGAGGTGACGACTTTTATTTCCACCTTACTGGCATTACTTGAACCGCTTATGCTGGTTTTAATGGCAAGCATTGTACTGGTTATTGTAATCGCGGTTATGCTGCCAATCGTAAATATGAACAATATGATTTAATAACTTTGATATTAGAGATAATGATGAAAGTACAACCTATGCAACGCAAACGAAATAAAAACTCAGGATTTACCCTCATTGAAGTCATGGTCGTGATTGTAATTTTAGGCGTGTTAGCCGCTTTAATCGTACCAAATGTCATGGGGCGTAGTGAAAAAGCTAAAATTGATACGACTCAAATTGCATTAAAGGGTGTGGCGGGTGCTTTAGATCAGTACAAGCTTGATAATGGCCATTTCCCAACTATGCAAGAAGGTGGGCTAGATGCTTTGGTGAATCAGCCTGCTACAGCGAAAAACTGGATGCCGGGTGGGTATGTAAAAGGTGGTTATCCTAAAGACAGCTGGAAAAATGATATTCAATATGTCATTCCTGGGGCAGATGGGCGAGCTTTTGATTTGTACTCATTTGGAGCAGATGGCAAAGAAGGTGGTGAGGGTAATGATGCAGATATTTATTACCAACCTTAATTAAAATGTAATGGAGATTATCAATTCAGTTAAACAGTTAAAATGATAATACGAATTGATAATCTCTCTCAATCATAAAAATATAATAACTAATTGAAAATTATAGACTAAAATTAATATTAATATTTGAGATTTATAATAAGAATTATTCCCATATTTAATAGTTACAAGAAAGTTAAAATGTAGAGAAAAATAAGCTATATATTTAAATAAAAGCTTTGCATAATAAATAAAAAGCACTTTATTCAATTAAAAGGAGAGATTAAATGAAAGCATTTCTCATATTAGATGAACTGACTCAGTTTCATTGGGTAATGCTCAAGTCTGTCCTATTGATTTTGGGTTTATTGCCGATTGCTGAAGTTTCATTAAAGTTATGGATGAGTACCGAGGGAAGTAGTCAAATCATGATTGGCTTCTTTGCATTAAGTATTGTGAGCGCATGGTTAATGGTGAGCTTCTTTACCGCATTAAAAGCGAGTGTCTGGCAAGCTAAACAAATATCTACTCAATATGAGCAATTACTTTTTAAAGCTTACCGTTATGTACCCATGGTCTTTTTATCGAGTTTAGTTGCTTATTTATCTTTGCAGTTATCGATCGCTTTTTAATAAAATTTTAAAACTAAATTTTTAAATAAAACGTAGACTAAACATCTACGTTTTATTTTTAACTGGACTTAAAAACAGGGTGTTTCTTCATTTGTACATATTATATGCTTCAAATCAGTAATTTAAGAAGATGAGAAAAACTAAATGGAACAAATCGAGTGGAATGATTTTTTAAAAGTAGAGCTTCGCGTTGGTAAAATTATTCAAGCTGAGGTTTTTGAAAAGGCGCGTAAACCTGCCTATATTTTGCATGTAGATTTTGGTGAAGAATTGGGTATACGTAAATCGAGTGCTCAGATTACCAAGCTCTATCAGCCACAAGATTTGGTGGGTAAATTAGTTGTTGCCGTAGTGAATTTCCCTAAAAAACAAATCGGACCTATCCAGTCGGAATGTTTAGTGACAGGGTTTCATAATGCAGATGGTGATGTAGCACTTTGTATCCCAGAGTTTGAAGTGCCTCTGGGTACAAAGTTATTGTGATTTAGCGGCGGGATTTAAAAGAAACGTCAACTTTACGTGGACGATATACCCAGCCTAGAACGAGCAGTAATACTGCAAATCCTAACACTGGATAATCACCTAAACGGTTATAAAGCGTTTGACCTTGCATAGCAGGTAAGTCACCTCTTAAGACAAACTCTTTATCGATTGGTGCTTGTTCAGTGATATGACCATTTTGATCAATAAACGCTGTTACACCAGTGTTGGTTGCACGAATAAACCAACGGCCATTTTCTTTCGCGCGCATTTGCACCATTTGCAAATGTTGCCATGGGCCCGCAGTACCCGTGAACCAAGCATCATTTGAGACAGTAACTAAGAAGTCACTGTCTTCTGCATTACGTCTTGTTAGGTTCGGATAAGCCACTTCATAACAAATTGCAGCAGCAAGTGCATGCCCTTTAATTAAGAGGGGTTTCTGGTCACTCTCACCACGTGTAAAACCGCTCATGCTAATATCATTTTGCATGGCTGGTAATACCCAAGAGAGTAAACCTGAAAGAGGAATATATTCACCAAATGGAACAAGACGCTGCTTTTTATAGAGTCCACTTGATTCACTGCCAGAAGCCATAATACTGTTGTAATACAGCGGGCTACCAACTTGATGTGATTTTTCGAAATCCCAATAAGGAATGCCAGTTACCCAAGCTGTATGGTTCTTTTTCGCTTGTGCATCCATTGCATCCAAAAATGGTTCAATATCAGTTTGGAAAAGCGGAATTGATGATTCAGGCCATACAATTAAGTCACGACCCCATTCAGATTGAGTTAAACCAGCATAAATTTCTAATGTTCTAACTTGATATTCGGTTAGCCATTTTAAATCTTGTGGAATGTTACCTTGAATAAGCGAAACGCTAAGCGGCTTGGCATCTTTAGGTTTTACAAACTGTATATATGATGCTCCCCATGCACCTAAAACTAACAGGGCAGAAGGGATAATCCAGAAAACACGCTTGCGTAGAACTTCAACTAAAGCACATGCTAATACAATGACCACGAAGGAAATTGCATAAATACCAAATAGCGGTGCATAACCATCGAGTAAACGCTCGGTAAAAGCATAACCTACAAACAGCCATGGGAAACCTGTAAACACCCAAGTTTTTGCCCATTCGAAAACAATCCAAAGTGGCGCAAAAGTCAGTGGTGTTTCAGGGAAAAATCGTCGGTAAACCCAGGTCTGAAATGCCGTAAATAAGCCCATCACAAGGGCCATAACAGCAATCATACACACGCTTAGAAAAGCGTTAGTATCCCCATATACATGGATCGAAGTATAGAGCCAGAAAGCGCCTACAAACCATAAGCCAAAGCCATAGCTCCAACCAATAGCAAAGGCTTGTTTAGCTGAGCGCTTATGTAGTGTTGCATAGAGTAGGGCCGGAGATAAAATTGCCAACCACCACCAATAATAAGGTGCCAGTGAAAAACTGAATACGGCACCTGAAAATAAAGCAATGAGTAAAGGAAAAATTAAAGGAAGCTGTTTTTGTTGTTGCGAAGAATCTAACAGCTTTTCAAAGTATGCTCTCATTGACGTACAGCTCGAATCAGATGGATAGTGCGGGCATCTGCTTCAACGATTGTAAATAACCAATTTCCAAGCTCAACAGTTTGACCTTGTAAATCACTTACCAGACCAATCTCTTGAAGCAATAAACCGCCGACAGTTTCTACTTCATCGTCAGAAAAATCAGCATCTAAAACAGTATTGAAATGTTCGATTGGTGTAAGTGCTTGCACCATCCATGCATTTGCTACCGTATGGTCATTGTCAGGAACAATGTACTGAGCATCTTCATCAACCGTGTCGTGCTCATCTTCAATTTCGCCAACGATCTCTTCAAGAATATCTTCAAGCGTAACAAGACCTGCTGTTGAGCCATATTCATCAATCACAATCGCAATGTGAGTTTGAGTATGTTTCAACATACGTAAGACCTGATCGGAACGTGCACTTTCAGGAACAAATAAAGGTTGGCGCATAAGAACTCGAATATCAACTTTGGTATTCGGCTCAGTTAGAAACGGCAACAAATCTTTTGCGAGCAAAATCCCGACAACATTGTCAGGCTGATCGGCAGAGAAGACTGGAAAGCGTGAGTGAGCAGACTCAACCAGTACATCAAGAATATCAAGTAATTGATCATCTTCTTGCAAACTGATCATTGCTGTTCGTGGCGTCATGACTTCACGAATTTTTGTAGCTGGAAGGTCAAGAACGCCTTCAAGCATAGCAACGGTATCTGGTTCTAAAAAGCGGCGTGAATTTTGGACTAATTTTAATAATTCATCACGGGTTTCTGGCGCTGTACCTAACCATTTTCGTAAGCCTCGCATTCCCCACGACGGACTTGGTTCCTCTTGCATGATCTTTCCTAAAGACTCAATGTATCAAATGAATACACAGATCATACCGAAGAAAAGATGCTTATGCATCTATAAAACAAGCTAAAAGACAAAACGTATATTGTTATGTAAAAGCCAGTTACAGTTAACAGCTCAGTAATTTGTTTATGCTAAAATGTGAAAATTCTATTTGTTCGAGTTTGTTATGTCAGAGCAACCCATTTCACCTACTGTACAACTCAATACGCGTGGATTACGTTGTCCGGAACCTGTGATGATGTTGCATCAAGCCATCCGCAAATCTAAATCTGGGGATGTGGTTGAAGTGTTTGCAACAGATAATTCGACTTCGTGGGATATTCCTAAATTTTGTATGCATTTAGGCCATGAGTTGCTTTTGCAAGAAGAACGCTTAGATGAAAACGGTCATAAAGAATTTCATTACTTAGTAAAGAAAGGGTAAGGTTTTCTAGATTAAAAAAGCCCCGAATAATCGGGGCTTTTTACTATTACATATTAGGATATGAGACACGACTAGCAAAGCAACGCTTTGCCGTGTCGCAAGGAATTACATATTAGGATAATTCGGACCACCACCACCTTCAGGCGTTACCCATGTGATGTTCTGAGATGGGTCTTTAATATCACAAGTCTTACAGTGAACACAGTTCGCTGCGTTAATCTGGAAACGTTTAGAGCCATCATCATTTTCCATGATTTCGTAAACACCAGCAGGACAATAGCGCTGTGCAGGCTCATCCCATTTCGGTAAGTTTACATTCACTGGAATTGAAGGATCTGTAAGCTTCAAGTGAGCTGGCTGGTTTTCTTCATGTACAGTGTTTGAGATAAACACAGAAGATAAACGGTCAAATGTAAGCTTGCCATCTGGTTTTGGATAGTTTGGCTTAAAGCTGGTTGCATCAACAGTTTTCAATGCAGCGAAGTCTTGCTTCAAGTCATGTAAAGTGAATGGTACTTTAAAGACATTCTGGTCGATAAAGTTAAATGCACCACCCATCCATTGACCAAATTTATGCATTGCTGGGCCAAAGTTACGAGAGTTATAAAGCTCTTCTTTTAACCAGCTGTTGTTAAATTTTTCAGTGTATGAAGTCAATTCTTTAACGAATAAATCTTCGCCTTCAGTAACACGTGCAATCGCAAGGTCACCGCCTTTTTCTACACCGGCAGCAATGGCTTCAAATACAGCTTCACCACATAACATGCCTGATTTCATGGCAGTGTGTGAGCCTTTGATTTTTGCAAAGTTTAAGAAACCTGCATCATCACCAATTAAGCATCCACCTGGGAAAGTTAGTTTAGGCAATGAGTTGAAACCGCCTTTCACTACCGCACGTGCGCCGTAAGAAATACGCTTACCACCTTCTAAATACTGTTTAATCAGTGGGTGAGTTTTCCAGCGCTGCATTTCCATAAATGGATACATGTGTGGATTTTCATAAGATAAGTCCACGATCATACCCAAAGTCACTTGGTTGTTTTCAGCGTGATATAACCACCAACCACCAGAAGAAGCTGTTTCCGCTAAAGGCCAGCCTGCACCGTGCATCACTAAGCCCGGCTTATGTTTTGCTGGATCAATTTCCCAAAGCTCTTTAATCCCGATACCGTAATGTTGAGGATCAGCATCTTTATCAAGGTTGTATTTCGCAATCAGGCGTTTACCTAAGTGACCACGGCAACCTTCAGCAAAGAGGGTATATTTAGCGTGAAGTTCATAACCTGGGGTAAAGTTATGCGTTGGTTCGCCATCTTTACCAACACCCATGTCGCCAGTTTGAATCCCTTTTACAGTACCGTCTTCATGGTAAAGCACTTCAGATGCAGCAAAGCCAGGGAAGATCGAAACTTCTAGCTCTTCAGCTTTTTGACCTAACCAACGAACCACGTTACCTAACGAGATAACGTAGTTACCGTCGTTGTGCATGGTTTTAGGAACCATCCAGTGTGGTACTTCTTTTGATGTGGTGTCTGAAAGTAAGAAGAATGTTTTGTCTTCAGTTACAGGGACATTAAGAGGCGCGCCTTCATCTTTCCAGTTCGGGAAAAGTTCATTGATGGCACGTGGCTCAAGCACAGCACCAGACAAGATATGCGCACCTACTTCAGAGCCTTTTTCAACTACACAAACAGAAAGATCGGGTAAGTTTTTTTCAATCGCTAATTGACGGATCTTAATCGCAGCAGATAGACCTGCAGGTCCTGCACCTACGATGACAACGTCAAACTCCATCGATTCACGTTCGATGTGTTCCATGTAGGACTCCTCAATACTTAAAGGTGGCAACCGTCATATTCAGAAAATTCGGTGCTGCCGTGAGTGTTTTAATCCATAGGCGCAAATATGCTATTGTGCCTTTTATCGTTTGGGCTAGTATAGTTTTAAACCATGATCTAGCCAATTGGCTGAGTCGTAACATTTTTTCGTCAGCAAGGCATAAACTATGGTAAATCAAAATAATTCACCATCGGATATGGGAAAAATACCGTTATCTGATGATAAAAACTTAATGAACATTGCACAATACTTAAAAGGTGTACAGCAAAGTCACAAAAGGTCAATTCCACCTTTAGAGCAGTGGCATCCAAAGCATTGCGGCAAAATGGATTTGACGGTGAAATCCAATGGAGAATGGTGGCACGAAGGTCAATTAATCAAGCGCCAAGCTCTATTAGATCTGTTTACCAAAGTCCTATGGAAAGAAGAGGGTAAATTCTACCTGAAAACCCCTGTAGAACAAATTGAAATCGAAGTTGAAGACGAACCTTTATTAGTCAATCAGGCAGATCAGGTCGAAATTTCAGGTGAGCAGTTTTTACAACTGACCACTACCAATCAAGATGTGATTTTAGTTGATGCAGAACATCCAATTTTTATGCGGGAATATGCAGGGGAGTTACGTCCTTATGTGCATGTGCGTTTTGGAATTAATGCGCTGATTCAACGTCAGGCTTTCTATCATTTGGTGAACTATGGAACACTGATTGAAAACGATAAAGGTGAAACCATTTTAGAGCTAAAAAGTGGTAATTTGCTCTTGCAATTAGGCACTTGAGGTTTAAGCTTTAGGGAGTGAAATTTTCTGACACTTCAGTACAGCTATGACCGCCATACAACCTTTATTTTCCGAGCTAGAACCTATGCCTAAAGCATCAGCAGATGCCCCAATTGGTATTTTTGATTCGGGAATTGGAGGAATGTCAGTTGCAGCAGAAATTGCCAAATATTTGCCAAACGAACGTATTGTGTATTATGCCGATACGGCCTATGTTCCTTATGGCCCACGCTCTGATGAGGAAATCAGGGAACTCACGGCTCGAGCAGTCGATTGGCTATATCGTCAAGGCTGTAAAATTGCAGTCGTAGCCTGCAATACAGCTTCCGCTTTTAGTCTTGATCATTTACGTGAGCATTATGGAGAACACTTTCCAATTGTGGGATTGGTTCCAGCATTAAAACCTGCTGTATTACAGACACGTTCTAAAGTGGTTGCCGTGTTGGCGACACCTGCAACTTTTCGGGGCCAACTCATTAAAGATGTGGTCGAGAAGTTTGCTGTTCCGGCAGGTGTTAAAGTGATGACTTTAACCAGCCTTGAACTTGTTCCTTGTGTCGAGGCAGGTCAGCAAATGGGTGAGACATGTTTAAAGGCATTAAAAGAAGTTTTACAGCCTGCTGCTGAGCAAGGTGCCGACTATTTAGTGCTCGGTTGCACGCATTATCCTTTCTTAAATCAAGCAATTCATCATCTTTTTGATAACCAATTCACACTGGTTGATTCTGGGTTGGCAGTTGCCCGACAAACAGCCCGTATTTTAATAAAAAATGAGTTATTATGTGACCAAATAGGTCAGAATGTTGCACGTATTGAATGTTATGTCAGCGGTAATAATGCTGAGGCACTGCAACCTGTTTTACAACATATGATTCCACAAGAGTTAACTTGGACACTTCATAATCTGAACTGATCGTTTAGCATCATTTAGAAAATAGTGTTTTTTAGATTTATTATTTTATTTGGGGCGGTTCATGATCTTGGCTGTTATTAAGTCACGGACAGGTCATGGGGCGAAAGGGTATTGTTATGCTCGATACACGCTATCAGATTTTTATTTCAACATCCGGCCGCGACATGCAGCCAGAGCGGATGGTTTTGTCTCAAACCTTGGTCGGGATGGGTTTCTTTGCTTGGGGACTGGAACATCGAACACCCCTCACCACTACACTTGCACGTCGACAAATTGATGAATGTGATTATGTAATCCTGCTTTTAGGAAGTCAGTATGGAGAACAGTCGATTTCTGGGGTGAGTTATTTATCTTTAGAATATGAATATGCATTAAGTCAGGCTAAACCCATTATTGTGTTGATGCATGAGCAACCTGAAAGTCGTGAAATACATTTACAAGAAACCCATCCACAGCTTAAAGATAAATTTCTCGCATTTAGAAAAAAGTTATTACTTGATGCGAATCATATTTTTTACTTTAAAAGCCTTCGTGACTTAGAGCTAGCTGTCCGTTTAAATATGCCTTTACTGATTGAACAACATATGGGGCAAGGTTGGATTCCTGCTCATCAAGCTCAACACTTAGAAGATGAAATTAAGCTATTAAAAAGTAAAATTTTGCAGTTAGAGCAACAGTTGGTAGAGTCATCAGCTCAAGTCAATGAAGTTGCTCCTCAAGATGTTTTTGCATTTGAATATCAAATTCAAGCATTTCAGGATGGCAACTTTAAAGAGCTTAAACGACAGAGGCAAATGACGTGGTCTCAGTTACTAAGCATATTGGCAAAGCAGTTTGAAACACCGATGCCAGAAGAGAGCTTTGGAACTTGTCTCAATGAATATCTCAATCATGCTGGGCTAGAAGATGCTCGTCAGGAGCTACCAAGGGCACATGCTGTTGCCTGTGCTCAGATTAACCATAAGGCATTGTTCCGGATTAAAAAGCAAATGCGATCGCAAGGCTGGATTGTTCCAACTCAAACTGAACAATCCTATAACTTATGGAAAGTTACAGCTAGAGCTCAAAAGATATTACTTAGCTATAAATGGAGCCATCGGGGTACTCGATTAAAAGCTTAGAGCGATTCAATTTATATATAACAATAAAAGCTGTTACATTAATGTCATAAGATGAACTGAAAGGCATTTACACATGTCGTTTGAACAAAAACCGAAAGTTACTGTCATTTTAGCGAATTTAGGTACACCGGATGAGGCGACTGTGCCTGCGGTGCGCCGTTTTTTAAAGCAGTTTTTATCTGATTCACGCGTGATTGAAATACCAAAATTTATTTGGTGGATTATTTTAAATCTGTTTGTTTTACCTTTTCGACCAAAAAGAGTAGCGCATGCCTATGCTTCGGTATGGTCAGCAGACTCGCCAATGCGTGAAATTGTGTTTGAACAAACCAAACGTGTGCAGGCTTATTTACAGCAAGAAAATAATCAGTTTGATTTAACCGTGATACCAGCAATGACCTATGGTAATCCGGGTATTGATGCAGTATTAGAAAAACTGGCGTCTAACCCGCAAGAGCATGTCATTCTATTGCCTTTGTTTCCTCAATATTCTGCAACTTCTACAGCGCCGTTATACGATGCGTTTGCGAAGTGGATTCCGGCCCAGCGAAACTTGCCGGGTCTAACGATTATTAAAGACTATTATCAGCATCCCATGTTTATTCAGGCATTGGCAGAAAGTGTTTTAGCTTACCAAGAGCAACATGGGAAACCTGAAAAACTGTTGATGTCATTTCATGGTATTCCACAGCCTTATGCAGATAAAGGCGACCCTTATGCAGACCGTTGTCGTATTACAGCAAAGCTGGTGGCCGAAGCCTTACATTTAAAAGATGATGAATGGGCAATTAGTTTCCAGTCACGTTTTGGAAAACAAGAATGGGTGAAACCTTATACAGACCAGCTTTTACAAGATTGGGCGAAGCAGGGTGTTCAGTCTGTTCAGGTTTTAAGTCCTGCTTTTTCAGCTGACTGTTTAGAAACACTTGAAGAATTGGCTATTCAAAATGCTGAGTTGTTTCAACAAGCTGGCGGTGGTAGCTATGCTTATATTCCTGCTTTAAATAGCGAGCAAGCTCATATTGATTTGCTTGCAGGGTTAGTTCAGGCTAATCTTGATGCCCTTACTTATACCTTAGCCCACCGTTAATTGCGTTTTAGCCAGAGGTTCTTATGCTGCAAGTCAAAATTGTTCCAGTTACTGCATTTGCCCAAAACTGTTCCCTTGTTTGGGACAGTGAAACCAAAGAAGCAGTTTTGATTGATGCGGGTGGTGACGCTTCGGTTTTGAAAGAAGAAGTAGAAGCCTTAGGTTTAAAAGTGAAAGCTCTTTGGCTCACTCACGGACATTTAGATCATGCTGGAGCGGTAGGAGAGCTTGCTAAAGAATGGAATGTTCCGGTTATTGGGCCGCATAAAGAAGATCAGTTCTGGCTAGATATGATTCAAGAAGTTTCAGCACGTTATGGCTTTCCAATTCCACAGCCAGTAAAAGTCGATCAATGGCTTGAAGGCGGTGAAGTGCTAAAACTGGGTGAAGATGAGTTTGAGGTGCGTTTTGCGCCGGGTCATACACCAGGACATGTCATTTTTTATAATAAAAACCATGGTTTACTTTGGACAGGTGATGTCCTGTTTAAAGGCTCGATTGGAAGAACAGACTTCCCGCGTGGAAACCATGAACAACTGATTGAATCGATTAAACGTGAATGTTTTAGTTTGCCAGATGATACTCAGTTTATTTCAGGACATGGTCCGATGAGTACCATTGGCTATGAAAAACAATTTAACCCATTTGTCGCGGGCAAAGCAGGTTAATCCTCGTAATCATCTTCATTTTGACTACCCTTGTCATGCTGAGGCGCATCTTGGGTAGTCAGTTTATATTCATCGTTTGCCCACGCCCCTAAATCAATTAATTTACAGCGCTCTGAACAAAACGGACGAAATTCATTACCTTCCCAAACACTTGGTTCACCACAACGTGGGCAGGGGAATGTACGTGGCATAAAGCAATATCCTCAAAGTGAAGAGAAATAGATTAGGCAAAAGTCAGGTGACTTGTTAGACTTATGCCGATTTTTATTTAGTTTGATGTGATTATGCAGATTCGTCAATTTCAAGCACAACGTATGCAAGCGCCTCGCGATTTTACCCCAATTGAAAATACCCCGATTTGTGTAGAAATTGGAGCAGGCAAGGGTAAACATGCTTTGCTTTTTAGCGGGCAACAGCCACAGCACACGTTGTATGCAATTGAACGAACCCGAGAAAAATTCTTGGCAATGCAAAAACAGCATGGTCTGGAACCAAGAGATAACTTAATCCCTGTGCATGCAGATGCTTTACCATGGGTGGTACATGCTTTGTACCCCGCGCAAGTAGAGCATTTCTTTATTCTCTATCCAAATCCAGAACCGCATAATCCAGCACAGCGCTGGTTGAATATGCCATTTTTTGAGTTCTTAATCTCACGCTTGCAAACAGGTGGAACCATTACTCTGGCAAGTAATATTCCTGAATATATTGAAGAAGCAGAACAACAGTTAATTAATGTTTGGAACCTGCCTTATCAAAAAGAAAAAATTGCTCAAACATCTGCACGTACTCATTTTGAAATTAAATATTTAGAACGTGGCGAGCTTTGTCAGCAGCTCATTATGACCAAGCCTGAAGGTTATAAAACTCGATTTGATGCGTTTGCACCACTGCAAGGGCAAACACATGGCGAATAAGCGGGTTGCCATTATCGGTGCTGGTCCGGCTGGTTTAATGGCAGCTGAGGTGCTCAGCCAATTTGCTTATGATATTGACGTGTATGAGCAAAAACCTTCAGCAGCACGTAAGTTTCTAATGGCAGGTAAAACAGGGCTAAATATCTCGCATGCTGAACCTTTAGCGCAATTTATTGAACGTTATGATCGTGCAGAATGGCTCAAACCTTGGGTTGAAAAATGGGATGCAGTCTGGATTCAAAGCTGGATGAAAAATCTGGGAATAGAATCCTACGTTGGCACCTCAGGTCGCATTTTTCCTGTCGAAATGAAAGCGGCTCCTCTATTACGTGCTTGGCTAAAACGTTTGGCAGAACAGCAAGTTAAATTCTTTTATCGTCATCGTTGTATTAATTTACAAGGTACAACAGTAACTTTAGAAAGTCAGAATAATCAAAGCAGTGAGACTTTTACCCAGCAATACGATGCAGTGATATTGGCATGTGGGGCGGTGTCGTGGTCACAATTGGGTAGTGATGGCGCTTGGCAACAATGGATAGATCAATCCAATATTGAACCTTTTCAAGCGAGTAATGCAGGAGTATTGCACGCTTGGTCTACCTTTATGGAAAGCTGTTTTGGTGAGCCTTTAAAGCGTATCAATGCGTGGGTTGAACCCGGCCAAGTTACACATGGCGATATTGTGATTACTCACTATGGGTTAGAAAGTGGTGTTATTTATAAACTGGGACGTGTCTTACGAGAACAGCAAAAACAAGGGAAAAGCTTAAATCTGTTTTTAGATCTATTGCCTGATGTAGAGCTTTCACAGTTAATTAAAAAATTGCAGGCTAGCAAAAAACAATCGCTCACTAATATCTGGCGTAAAGCAGGCTTAGATACAGCTAAGATTAACTTAGTCAGAGAAGTAGTTGATAAAGCACTATGGAACCAACCCAATGTTATAGCTCAGCAAATCAAAGCACTTCAAATTAAGCTAGAAGGTTTTAGACCTATTGAGGAAGCGATTAGCTGTGCTGGTGGTGTTAAGCAGAATGCATTAACTGAAAACTTAGAGTTTAAACAAACCTCAGGGGTATTTTGCTGTGGCGAAATGCTGGATTGGGATGCTCCTACAGGCGGATATTTGCTTACAGCATGCTTTGCTACAGGGCGAGCGGCTGGTGAAGGCGTACATTCATTCCTAGAGAAATAACGGCTTGATTTGGTGCTATGTTTGATATGTGAAAAGTGGTAATTTTGAACAATCAATAAAAATAGGATTTACGAGATCATGTCTCAAGCATCACCAGTCTATCAGGGAAGTTGTTTATGTCAGGGTATTCGCTACGAGATTAAAGGCGATATCGGAGATATTATTCAATGTCACTGTCAACGCTGCCGAAAATCCAATGGAACAGCATTTGCCACGAATGCTCCTGTTAAAAGTACAGATTTTAAAATTACCCAAGGTGAAGACCTAGTCAAAAAATTTGCGGTGAATGGTGTGTACCGTTGGTTCTGTAGCGAGTGTGGTTCACCGCTTATTAGCTCGCGTGATGCGCAGCCTGAATTGTATCGTTTAAGAATTGGGACGCTTGATACACCGCTCAATCAAAAGCCGACAATGCATATTTTTGCTGCTTCTAAGGCAGAGTGGGAATGTATTCAGGATGATTTACCGCAATATGATGAACGCCCATGATTTTAAAAAGTATGTTTTAATCAAATTTTAGATGATTTAATATACTTAAAACGGGGAGATGGCATTCCTCCTCTGAAAAACCGCCGGATTGGCTAATGATGCCTACGTTACCCTCATGTAGTTATATCGCTGGGTACGTAGGTTATTGCGTACTCTGCTTATTTTTGGAGTACGCTGTGTCATATTTCCCTTCATTATTTTTTGCTCTTTTAGCGTCTATCTAAAGGGGTGGTCTTATGTATTATTCTCTACTTTCAATTGCTTTGGGCTCAGTTCTAGGGGCATGGTTGCGTTGGTTTTTAGGTTTAAAACTCAACCCAATTTATCCACAAATTCCACTTGGTACTGTCACTGTTAATTTAGTCGGTGGCTTTATTATTGGTTTTGCGATTGCCTATTTTGCCCAAAGTGATTTAAGTCCGAATTATAAGCTCTTTGTGATTACTGGTTTTTGTGGTGCTTTAACTACCTTTTCAACGTTCTCCATTGAGATTGTGACTTTATTACAAAGTGGCAAATTGGGAATGGCGATGTTGGGGATTTCTATTCATTTGATTGGATCGTTAATTTTTACGTGTTTGGGATTGGCGACTTATTATTGGGTAGCGGGGCATTGAGTGTTTGCTTTGGTTGAAATGTTTACTGCTGAGTCTTTTCAATAAAGTTTTATGTCTGGGTTAGCCGTCGGCTCGACCTACTTTTGTTTTGGCAAAAGTAGGCAAAACCATTTTCATCAACAGAACCTGTTATCTGTTTACAATTATCAGATATGTCGCAAAAACATTATATTGCTGATTTGAGTCAGGCTGTTGATGACTTCCCGAGTATCGAATATAAGAGATAGATCAAATAATTTAATTAATAATTAGTCGTTTACTATCGTGATAGACGGCATGGATGCCGTCGTTTCGCTGTGCTACATGGATGTAGCATCAGCGTAATAAAGGATTTTTGTTACTTTCCATCCTTGAAAAGTAAGCTTAGCCTATACAATCCATCATTTGGATATCACTTCCATTTAAGGCAGTGCTCATAATAAAAATTAAGTCGTTTCTATTATTTATTTAAATCTATTACTTTTTAGTTAAAGCTTGACCTTCAAACTTCACGCCATCCCAACCATTTTGCATAAACTGACGAATATTTTGATGATCAGTTCCCTCAGGGGTCGCCAATACAGATGCGTAGTGTTCTGCAAATAAACTCAAAGTTTGTGCTTGGTCTAAACCTTGTAACTTAGCAAAAGAGAAAACTTTCGCACTGCCTTGATTTTCAGTTGCAGCGTTATGCTGTGCGCCATTTTGAAAAGCTGTTGGAGTATGTTGGTAACGTGCTTCAATATGAGCTAAAACGTCTGAAAATTTTGCTGTGCCTGCTTGTAATTGGGCAAGTAACTCTTGTGCCATTATCTTAAATTTCCTATCAAATGAGGGTTTAAGCATAGCATCGAATAGCAGCTTTGAAAGCTTGGTGAATATAAAAAATGATGGGTTTTGGGAAAAATAAGAAGCGTTTTTAGACAAGTTGTGGATAAGTTCTCTTTTATACACAACATAAAAAGATCGCAAAAATACACATAAAAAAAGAAGCCTAAGTGGAGGAGATAGTCTTAGGCTTCCAATGATTTAAGTGTATTAGTCAAATCTTAACGTAAGATTAACTCTTACGATTAAAGCGAGCGAAGCGTTTATTAAAGCTTGCTACACGGCCTTCGTTACTTGCTTGACGTACTTCACCTGTGTAGAAAGGGTGAGATGCACTTGAAATATCAAGGGTTACATAAGGATAGATTTTTCCTTGATATTCTTTGGTTTGTTTAGACTGAAGAGTACTACCAATTAAGAAGTACACGTCTGCATTGGTGTCATGAAATAACACTTGTTGATAAGCAGGATGAATATCTTTACGCATGAGAGATTGTCCTAAATTATTTTTGATTAAAGAAATGTTATAACATAACAATTAAAAAGTCAATGTAACCCCTAAAAGGCTACACTGATCAGTAAATTAAGTTAAATGGAAGCAGGAATAAGCTCTTCAAATAAATCGTTCAGATTGTCATGTACTTTTAAGTGAATCAGATTCCAGTAATGCCCTGAAATGGTTCTGTTAACCATTAAAGTATCTGGAGATGGTTTAAATACATCCCAATACTTCAAAGATTTTTTCACAAGTAACATGCCATCATGGTGCGATGAGTTCTCGGCAAAATCATAAGTGGTGGTAAGCGGGCGTAATAACACTTCAATCCAGAGTTTATATAGATCAGTCGGGAATTTACCTTTTTCAGAAATTGAATGTAGCTCAAGTAACTCAGTTTCAATCAAATCAATATTTTCATGGCGAGCTGCATTTACTAAACGTTTAAAGTGCTGCACTATTTCATTTGAAAGCGTTTTAACACTGCCATAGTCATAAATAATGACACTGCCATCTTGGCGGAAGGCAAAGTTACCTGGGTGGGGGTCACAGTGAAAACGTTTTAAAAAGAACATTTCCTGACCTAAAGCACGAATCAAACGACGTCCAATCGTATTTCGAGTTTCAATAGGCCAAGCGCTGGCAGTTTCAATGCTGTCACCTTGTTCGAGACTCAAGGTTAAAATACGTCTTGAAGAATAATCTTTATAAACGGTCGGGATGATAATTTTATCATCTAATTGGCTATGGAATGTTTTGAAAACTTCAAGGTTTTGAGCTTCGATTTCATAGTTAAGCTCTGCTGACAGACTATCTTGAATCTCTGCAAAAAGCTGATCTTGTAGCTTTTTATCAATTTTAAGAACGCCCATTAAACGAAGTGCCAAACGTACTTGTTTTAAGTCACTTTCACAGGCCTCATCAACACCCGGATATTGCACTTTAACAACAACTTGCTCGCCACTTGGTAGAGTAGCTTTGTGAACTTGGCCAATTGAAGCAGCTGCAAAAGGTTCTTGATCAAAAGATTTAAAGGCAACATTCAGCGGCTTTCCAAGCTCGCGTTCAATTTGTTGCTGAATAGCAGCAAAGGGCATAGGGGGAGCTTGGCGCTGCAACTTAGAAATTGCTTTAGCAACTTCTGGTGGGAAGATATCTTTATATTGCGATGCAATTTGGCCAACTTTCATGACGGCACCTTTCATTTCACCTAAGGTGTCGGCAATTTGCAAACCAATATCTTGAAATAGCTTGGTTTTTGAAGCCAGCTTTTGCTCTTCATCTGCGGTCAAGTTTCGAATCGAGTTAGAAACGGTTTTCGTTGCAATGCTCGCGGTCATTCCTGCAAGTTTCATAAATCGTTTGCCGGGTGAACTTGCATTCTTTGCCATATCTTCGATACCTCATTGACTACAAAATAATATTGCCTAGTTTTGATCATAGGTGACAAAGCTTAAAAAGCCTATATGAAATTGTTTATCTCATGTAAGAAAATTTTCGAAAAACAAAATGTTATTTTTATAGTAAAAAATATGAAAAGCTTGTGAAAATCCATTTCATAAACAAAGCTTTAATATCTATAAAGTGTCTATTTTTTTGGTGCTAATGTGAATGGCAGGTTAAATAAGAAATAGAGACAATAAAAGTTATGACAAGTTTAAGTTCAGCCCATGGGCGGTCTCAGGCGGTTCCTTTATCTGTGTTTGAGCAGTCAAAAGATGCGCATATTATTCGTTCTGATGAAGAAGCAATTGAGGTTGCCAAACAACTTGCGCAAGAGTTCGCACACGAAGCATCCGACCGAGACAAGGAGCGCCGTTTACCTCTAAATGAAATTCAACAGTTCTCACAAAGTGGTTTATGGGCCATTACGGTCCCTAAGCAATTTGGTGGTGCACAAGTCAAATATCGAACTTTGGCTGAGGTCATCAAAACAATTGCGAGTGTTGATCCATCTCTTGCACAGCTTCCCCAAAATCATTTGGCTTTTATTGAACATTTACGTCTTGATGCGAAACCTGAACAACAACAGTTCTTCTTTAATTTGGTGCTACGAGGAATTCGTTTTGGTAATGCCTTTTCGGAAAAACATAGCAAAACGGTTGCTGACCTCACTACGACCTTACGAAAGACCGAGCACGGTTATGAAATTAATGGGAAGAAATTCTTTGCAACAGGCGCTTTACTGGCACATTGGGTTCCAATTGTCGCTGTAAATGAGCAGGGGCAGCCTTATGCGGCGCTAGTTCCTCGGGAAACTTCAGGGGTGAATATTATTAATGACTGGTCTGGTTTTGGGCAACGAACCACGGCCAGTGGAACCGTGGAACTTAATCAAGTTCCAGTACGTGAAGAATATCTAATCCCGATTTATCAGGCTTTCGAACGTCCTACTCCAGCAGGTGCAATTTCACAATTTATTCAAGCTGCTGTCGATGCAGGTATTGCACGTGGCGCAATTGAAGAAACAATACACTATGTCAAAAATCATAGCCGTGCATGGGTCGATTCAGGTTTGGAAAAAGCCAGCGATGACCCTTACACAATTGCAAATATTGGTGATTTAAAAATAAAACTGCGGGCAGCAGAAGCAGTATTAGATTTAGCAGGAGATGCGATTGATCAGGCAATTGCCGACACGACAGAAGAGCATGTAAATCAAGCGACATTACTAGTTGCAGAAGCAAAAGTACTCACTACAGAAGTTGCGATTTTAGCAGCGAATAAGCTTTTTGAATTGTCTGGAACAAGATCGACCTTGTCAGAGCTTAATCTGGACCGCCATTGGCGTAATGCTCGCACTCACACCTTGCATGATCCAGTGCGTTGGAAATATCACATTGTCGGTAATTACTACCTCAATGGAGTTCAGCCACCTCGTCATGCATGGAGCTAAAGTAAAGAAAAAAATAAGATTAGGAGAATAAAGATGACAGTTACCCAAATTGAATTAGATGAATTGTCTGTTGGCGCCGATTATGAAAAGGTCGCAAGTAGATTTCGTCCAGTTTTTGAAAAAATTGCTCAAGGTGCAATTCAACGTGAAAAAGAACGAATCTTGCCTTTTGAACCGATTCAGTGGTTAAAAGAACTCAAATTAGGTGCAGTACGGGTACCGCGTAAATATGGTGGAGATGGGGTGTCATTGCCGCAACTTTTCCAGCTTCTAGCAGAATTGGCGCAAGCAGACTCGAATATTGTGCAAGCTTTACGTGGACACTTCGCTTTTGTTGAAGACCGTTTAGTTGCCCATAAAGAGCATTCGCAGGAGGTTTGGTTTCAGCGTTTTGTGCAAGGTGATTTAGTCGGAAATGCATGGACAGAAATTGGAAATGTACAAATTGGTGATGTCGTTACACGAGTAACCAAAGATGCTTCGGGTAACTTGGTGGTGAATGGTGAAAAGTACTATTCGACAGGAAGTATTTTTGCTGACTGGATCGATTTATTTGCCTACGATGAAGTGAATGACCGTCATGTAATTGCTGCTATTTATCGTCATGAATCAGGTGTGAGCGTGATTGATGATTGGGATGGCTTTGGTCAAAAGACAACGGGCAGTGGCACTTTAAAAGTGCATCAGGTTCACTTGCCAGCTTCGCACCTCATTCCATTTGATCAACGTTTTAAATATCAAACCGCTTTTTATCAGGTTGTCCACCTTGCAACTCTAACAGGGATTGCGCATGCCGCAGTCGAAACTTTTAGCCAAGAAATACGAGAGCGAAAGCGTATTTTTAGTCATGGTAATGGTGACCTTGTTCGTCATGACCCACAAGTTTTACAGGTGGTGGGTAAAGCCTCTGCTCAAGCCTATGCAAGCCTAGCAATTACGATTAAAACGGCGGAAGCATTACAAAAGGCTTATGAAAGCCACTTTAGCGACTTAGAAGTAAAAGAGCATCAGTTTAATGTAGATGCAGAGCTTGAGTCAGCCCAAGGGCAGGTGGTGATTTCTAATTTGGTACTGGATTTAACCAGCCAGTTATTTAATGCTTTAGGTGCATCAGCAAGTAGTCAGGTTAAACAACTCGACCGTTTCTGGCGTAACGCACGCACGATATCTTCGCATAATCCACTCATCTATAAAGAAAAGGTGATTGGAGATTGGGAAGTAAACCGTACCGATTTACCTTTTGTCTGGCAAATTGGAGCAAGCCCGCGGGCCAAGTCTGCATAAAATAAAAAAAGCCGATGAATAATCGGCTTTTTTATTAGGTTTTGCTTAAACGTTTGGTATTTAAATAAAGCCTTGAAAGTAATAAAACACAAGCAATGCTTAAACCAATAATTAAACCTAGCCACACGCCAGCTACACCCCAATGGGTATAACGTGCTAAATAAAGTCCGATAGGGAAAGCAATAACCCAATACGCCATGAGTGTAATCCACATCGGTGCTTGCGTATCTTGCATACCTCTTAAACAGCCTGCGGCACTGACTTGTAATGCATCCATCAACTGATAAGCCATGGCAAACCAGAGTAAATACATCGCAACAGGAAATACGGTTAAGTCTTGAGTGTACACCGAGACAATTTGTTCACGACCTAAGGCAATAAAAGACATAGTCAATAAAGCAAAAAATATGGCTGTGCTTAGACCAATCTTTTGTACTTGGTACATAGAAGCCCAATTCTTTTCACCATAATAGGTTCCCACACGAATGGTTAAGGCTATGGCAAGTGAAAGTGGAATCATAAACAGTACGGAAGTCACTGAAATTGCGACTTGATGCGCTGCAATAAACACCTCACCCAATGGACTAAGCACCAATGCGCCTGTACTGAAAATACTCACCTCAAAGAACACGGCTAAACCGATTGGTAGGCCAAGCTGTAAAATTCTTTTAACCCAAGTCAGGTTAATTTTATCGAACCTACTAAAAATAGAGGTATTTCGATAAGCCGAAGCTTTATAAATATAGCCAGCTAATGTAATTAGCATGAGCCACTGTAAAATGGATGTTGCAAAACCACAGCCTGCGCTACCTAAAGCAGGTATTGGCCCCAACCCATGCATAAAAATCATGTTAAGAGGGATTAAAACTACTAAGGCCAGTAAGCTAATTACCGTTACAGGACGTGGATGGCCTAATGCCTCCGAATAACCGCGTAGAGCTGCATACATGGTCACTGCTGGCATACCCAAGCCAATAGCATGCAAAAATAAGCTTGCTTTAGGTTGTAAGCTTTCAGGAACACCAAATACATGCAAGAAAAATGGCATAAGCTGCAAAATGAGCATTGCCAGTACACCTAGAATGACAGCAACCCACAATGATTGACGAACAATGACAGGAATTTGTTCTGTATTTCTTGCACCTTTTGCTTCAGCGACCAAAGGTGTCGTTGCAATCATAATGCCACTGAACAGGAGCATGACTGGAATCCATAAACCGACCCCTACAGCAATTGCAGCTAAATCAGTTGCAGATAAATGCCCAGCCATAATAGTGTCAATTAACCCGAATCCTGCTTGAGCAAACTGGGTAATTAAAATCGGTAGCATTAAGTGGAAGAGTTGTTTTAGTTCAGACCGAAAAGATGTGACATTCGACACAAAAGGTACTCTTTTTAAATATAAAAATGAAGCTAACGTTGCAAAGTAAGTACCACACCAACAAAGATGATGACTCCACCAAGAAACCGTTGCCATGTAACAGGTGTTTTTTCTGTACCTAACCAGCCAAAATGATCAAGTAACATAGAAATCACGATTTGCCCAAAAACGACTAGCCCTGTAAAGGTTAAAAAACCAAGTTTAGGTGCAGTATAAATGCTCATGCTAATTGCATAAACCCCAAGGAATCCTCCTGTCCAAAGAAGCCATGGAATATTGGATATTTCACTTAAACTAGGTTTCTCGGCACTTTGAAAGAAAACCATAACTGCTAAAACAATAGTACCGATGAAAAATGATAATAATGCCGCTTGTAATGGTGAATGTAACTGCTCACGAAGCTGAGCATTAATTGCGGTTTGAAAAGCCATGGCAACACCGATTCCCAAGGCTAAAGGTAAAAATAGGAAAAGTTGACTAGAGAATTTCATCATTTTTATCAATATTTAAGATTATTTAAATTTAGTCTAAAGCAATTAAGGTATGTTTTCATAAGCCCATTGATGCAGTCATGTTAAAATAGAAATATTGTGTAAATTGGACCTGCTCCTTGGCCGTATTAAACCCTGCTTCTATTCCTTTATCTTTATATATTCATATGCCTTGGTGTGTGCGTAAATGTCCATATTGCGACTTTAACTCGCATGCGGTACCTGATGGGGCGCTTTCGTCAGAGCTTGAGCAAACTTATTTAAAAGCATTAGTGGCCGACTTTGAAACTCAAATCGAGATGGCACAAGGACGTTCAATTCACAGTGTATTTATTGGTGGCGGAACACCTTCACTTATTTCTGCCAAAGGCTATGCATGGCTGTTTGAACAGCTTAAGTCACGGCTTAACTTTGAAGATGACTGTGAAATTACTTTAGAAGCTAATCCGGGAACACTAGAACATGACCCGTTTGCAGGCTATTTAGAAGCAGGCATTAATCGTTTATCCATTGGCGTACAAACTTTTAATACTGATCACTTGCAAAAGCTTGGACGTATTCATTCAGCAAACAATGCTATGGATGCAATTGAACAGGCAAGACAAGCAGGCTTTAAGCGAGTTAATGTCGATTTAATGCATGGTCTGCCTGAGCAAACTTTAGAGCAAGCGCTTTATGATTTAAAAGTCGCTGTAGAGCAGGGGGCGACACATATCAGTTGGTATCAACTCACCATTGAGCCAAATACAGTATTTTTCCGTACTCAACCTGTTTTACCTCAGGATGAAGTGCTAGAAGATATTCAAGAGCAAGGTGAGGCCTATCTAAAAGCAAATGGCTTTGTAAACTATGAAGTTTCGGCATGGCGTAAAGAGCTGCCTTCAGCACATAATTTGAATTATTGGGAGTTTGGGGACTATCTTGCGATTGGGGCAGGTGCACATGGCAAAGTGACACGACCAGATGGTGTGTATCGTTTCCAAAAGACCCGTTTACCAAAAGACTATTTAGCTAAGGTTCCAGCCGAACATCTGCAAATGAAAAAAATTGAGGCAGAAGAGCTACCTTTTGAATTTATGATGAATGCTTTACGACTAAATGATGGTGTAAACGCTGAGTTATATGAGCAGCGTACAGGCTTAAGCTTAGATCATTTAAACGAGGTACTCACTTCACTGAGAGCTAGAAAACTTCTGGTAGAGGATAGTTCTCGTTTAGCTTGTACAGAGCAAGGGCATATTTTCTTAAATTCGGTACTTGAAGAATTTTTGTAATTAAATAGCAAAGCAAAAGCCACAGAATGAGATGCGGCTTTTTTGACCTTAGCGGGTGGTATAACCGCCATTTGCAAAAATTGTTTGACCCGTAATCCACCAACCATCGGTTACCAAAAAGCGGACTAAAGGTTCGATATCTTCAATTTTGGTAAGTCCACCTAAAGCTGAAGCTGATTTATGGTAAGCGACTGCTTCGGCAGATTCCTGACCATAAAAGAACGGCGTATCCATTGGGCCAGGTGCAACAGCAGTCACAGAAATCTGGCGATTACCAAATTCTTTTGATGCAGCGCGAGTGTAATGTTCAACAGGCGCTTTTAAACCTTCATAGGTTGAATAGAGCCCAGTGTAGGCTGCAAGAAGAGAAGTCACGATTGAACAGATCTTTCCGCCGTCATTTAAATGACGTCCAGCGGATTGAATAAAGAAATAGGCAATTTTTGAGTTGATATCGCTCATGCTATCAAACTCTTGTTCTGTCGTTTCTAAAAATGACTTCTTTAAAACCTTTCCAACGGTATTAATCGCAATATCTATTCCACCAAAATGCTGTTTAGTGTCTAAGAAGAGCTTTTCGATATTATTGATATCCGTTAGGTCTGCTTGAATTAAAATAGCATCTGCACCCAATGCTTTAACTTTTGCGAGCGTTTGCTCTGCGTCTGCCTGAGTTTCAGCACTGTTGTAGTGAATTGCAATTTTTGCACCTTGCTCTGCAAATTTACGGCTAATGAGTCCACCTAAGTTTTTTGCACCGCCTGTAATCAATACAACTTTATCTTTAAGGGTATGAGTTGTCATGATGATTATTCCTATGATGACTTGTTTTAATGTGTTTTAGTCTAGATTGGCGGTAATTTTTGATCAATTATGCTAGTTTGGTTTAACTATTCAGAAAATACGAACAATTAAATGGATCGGTTGCAGCAATTTTTTATTTTTACAGAAGTCGCTAAACGACAAAGCTTTAGTGAAGTGGCAAATCAGCTTGATTTACCTCGCTCTACAGTGACGAGTGCTATTCAACAGCTAGAAACTCACTATGGAGTACGCTTATTTCATCGGACTACGCGTAAAGTCAGCCTCACTCAAGATGGACAAAGAATATTGCCCGAATGCCAAAACCTGTTATTTGATTATGAACAGCTCGAACAGCTAATACAGACACAAAAGCAGCATTATCGCGGCACGCTAAAAATTTCAATGCCCAGCCGAATCGTGCATCAAGTGATTATTCCTGAACTTCCCGATTTTTATAGCCGCTATCCAGATATTCATTTACAACTTCATAGCTCTGATGACATGACTGACTTAATCGAGAAAGGAATCGATTGTGTTGTTCGAGTAGGGCAGCTAGAGAGTAGTAGTTTAATTGCAAAATTTGTTGGTAACTTGATTATGGTGAACTGTGCAAGTGCTGACTATCTAGACCAATATGGCATTCCTGAACAATTAGAAGATCTATCTCAGCACAAACTTATTAACTATGCAGGAGCGGTGGGAGAGAAACAGGGCGTATTTTTATATCAAAATGGAACTGTGATGATGGATAGTGCTTTAAGTGTAAATAATACGGAAGCCTATATTGCAGCGGCTAGTGCAGGTTTAGGAATTATTCAACTTCCATATTACGATGTTCAGGACAAAATTGAGCAGGGAGCTTTAGTTGAAGTGTTGAGCACCTACACGGCTCAATCATTACCACTTAATATTCTATATCCGAACCGAAGTTATATTCCTAAACGTTTGGAAATTTTTATGGAATGGGTCCGAGATGTTCTTTATAAGAAATGTATCGTCATCTTTTAGTCATAAAACTAAAATACATTAACAATAAAAAAAGCCTCTCGAACTGAGAGGCTTTTTAGAATTTGGTGGGTCGTCCGCGACTCGAACGCGGGACCAACGGATTAAAAGTCCGCTGCTCTACCAACTGAGCTAACGACCCAAATAGGTTCAAAACAGATAAGTGGTGGGTCGTCCGCGACTCGAACGCGGGACCAACGGATTAAAAGTCCGCTGCTCTACCAACTGAGCTAACGACCCGTATCGTTTTGATGTCGCGTATTTTAGCAAGTTATTCAACTAACACAAGAGGAAATTTAAAAACATTTGCATGATTGCCTATAAAAAGCACGATTTCCTCTTGTTTAGCTAAAAAATGAACTAAAAACGGTATTTATACGCCTGAATGTTGTCAAAAATTTCACTTGTGATGTCACAGTAACTGCTTTCACCAGGCAATAATGCAAGTAAACGTTCAGAAGTTTTGCTTGGATTAAACGCATCTTCCTTCAATTTATTCTTTTGGTACTTAAAAGTACCTGTGGTTTCAACTTTAGCTTGTATACGTAAAAACACTGGTACTGCATAAGTAGGTAAGCATTTTTTAAATACAGTCACCATTTCTGTTAAGTCAGCGTCATTTAACTCGGCACCATCAGCCAGTGTGATTGCTGCCATACCTGCACGACCATTAGTATTTGGAATTTCTACGCCATAGACGACAGCTTCAGCGATCTTGTCATATTCACACACCATGTTTTCAACTTCGGTGGTAGATACATTTTCGCCTTTCCAGCGGAAGGTATCACCTAAGCGGTCAACAAACTGAGCATGACGGAAACCAATATTACGAACAAGATCACCTGTGTTGAAATATGAGTCACCTTTTTTAAAGACATCTTGCATAATCACAGATTTATTCTTTTCTGGGTCGGTATAACCGTCAAATGGAGAGCGACTGGTAATTTTTCCTACCAATAAACCGACTTCGCCTGCTTTAACTTTCTTACACCAGCCATTTTTATCGCGTATCGGTTCGTTTTTCTCTTTATCAAACTCAATGATAGCGTATGGCGTAGGGGAGAAGCCTACTGTGTTGTCAAAGTTGAAAATATTACTAAAGCCAACGTTGCCTTCACTTGAAGCATAAAGCTCTAGAACTTCCTCGACACCAAAACGTTGTTTGAATTTATCCCAGATGTTTGGACGCATGCCGTTACCAATCATTTTGGTCACACGGTGAGCACGGTCAAGCTCTGTAGTTGGAGCATCCATCAAGTAACGGCAAAGTTCACCTACGTAGCCGATTGCAGACGCATTAAACTTCTGTACATCTTTCCAGAATGCACTGGTTGAATATTTACGACGGATGGCAAGGGTAGCGCTTCCTGCAATCACACCACACCAGCAAACAACCACGCCTGTTGCATGATATAGCGGCAAAGTGACATACATCACATCATCTGGACCAAGATTTAAAATATGGCCGTAAGTACCATAGGCGAGTGTCCAACGACTATGTTTAAAAATAACTGCTTTGGGTAAACCCGTTGTACCCGAAGTATAAATATAAAACAGGCCATCATTTCCATGAACAGAATGTGTGGTCGATGGATTGAATTTCGGAAATTGATCAATTTCTATTGCAAGATTGGCATAACCTTGAGGCGCAGTTCCCGCATCTTGACGCGTTGCCTGATCTGCAAACCAATGAAAACGGTCTTGAGGAACGTTTAAGTCTTGACGAATTTCATCAATTGCAGCACGGACTTCTTCACCTGCAATCACTGCAATTGGTTTTACAAGATTGATGCTATGAGCGAGGACTTTACCGACTTGAGATGTGTTCACAAGCGCAATAGTCACCCCAATTTTAGCTAAACCCACAATAGTAGCAATGAGCTCTGAACGGTTCTCAACCATTACGGCAATCACATCACCTTTACGTGCGCCGAGAGATAAATAATAGTGAGAAATCTGGTTAGCCCATTCATTTAAAGCTTCGTATGAGTAACTTTGATCTTCAAATAATAAAGCAGTACCTTTTGGATTTCGCTTAACAGCTTTCTCAAAAGCTACGCCTAATCCAGTTGGTGTATTTGCTGTTCTTAAATAAGCCTGTTTAAGACCATTCAGGATATGGGGTACTTTGGGAATAAAGCTAGGAAGTCTAGTGGCAACATCCCCAAGCGTAATGATATCGGTCTGTGTTGTCTGGCTCATATCAATCCTATTTATTTTTCGATCAATCCAAAAAAGGTTGCGTTGGCAAAAGTACAGTATTTTTCATGGTTCACCATGCTTTTAAAACTTTTCTTCTAGTGCAATCAACCTAATTGGTTAAAAATAACAAAAAAAACCTAGTCATCGAAATGACTAGGTTTGTTTAAATTAGCTGCAATTGAGCAAATGATTTACTCAGCTACAGGATTTGCTTTCTTTGGTGGACGGCCACGAGGGCGACGAGGACGACTTGGTTTGTCCTTATCAGCTTTAGAATCTTCTGACTCACTCTCGGAAGGAGCTTCAGTTGGCTCTACAGCCTGTTCTGTAGCTGCTTTGGCTTTTGCAGTTGCTTTTGACTGTTTCGCAACCGGAGCTTCAACTACAGTTGTCGCTGGTGTTTCTTCTACGCTAGCTGCAGCCTCAGTTTCCTGATCAAGCTCAAGCGGTTGCTGCTTTGACTCAACAGGTGCTTGTGTTTCAGCAGTAGGAGCAACCACAGTTTCTTCTACAGTCGACGCTACAGGAGCAGCTTCTTCTGGTGCAGAATGTTGTTGTTTAACTTGCTCAAAAGCCTGTTCAGCAGCAAGTTTCGCTAAACGACGACGCTCACGCGGATCATTAGCAACACGCGGTGTTGCCTCTTTTGGCGGCGTCAACGGAAGTACTGGCGCAGGTTCTGCTTCTTGTGAAGGCTTGTTGCTTGGAAGCTCAGCATCACGAGTAACAGGCTTTTTGTCTTCAGCTTCAGCTGCGACTTCGGTTACTAGAGTACTTGCATATTGCTCTGCAAATTTCTGCAATGCACGATTGAATGTTGGAACTAAACCAAACTGTTCAATCAGTACTGTACAGTCTTCACCGTAAACATGACGGATCAAGCTACCAATCGTATATTGCGCCAACGTTGGAATTTGCGATGGGGCAATTGATGGTGTAACAGCTTTAGCTCGTTTTGCGTTGCGTTGTTCACGGCGACGCATACGAGGATCATTACTCGCGCGTTGAATTTGCGGTTGAGTTTTCTCAGCCTTTGGTTGAGGAGCTTCTGCTTCAGCAGTTACTGTCTCTTCCACAGCAGCAACAGGTGCTGGAGTTGGTTCTTGAACAACTTCAACAACAGGTGCTTTTTCAGTACGTTCAAGAGGTTGCTCAGGCGTTAAAGCAATAATTTCGCTTTGTGCTTGATCAACATTGATGACTAAGGCTGTATTCATGACTTCATGCTGTGGAGCATCAATCAAATCAACCTTAATTTGTTTTTCATCCACAACTGCTGGTGCTGGCGTATTTTGATTTTCATTTAATACGCTTGGATCGCGGTGGCGATTCGGACGGTTTGGACGTTGTTGATTATTACGGTCACGACGTGGCACAGCATGCTCAGCTTGTTGACCATCATTTTGATGTTGGGCATGTGGCTGATCTTGTTGTTGACGCTTTTGTTGACGTTTTAATTCACGTTGCTCTTGGCGTGATAACTGTACAACCTCTTCATGAACCTGCTGTTGTTGTGGTTCTTGATTATGGTGGTGCTGATGTTGTTCACGTTGCTCTTTGTGCTTACGTTTTTTGTTGTTTGGACGCTGCTGTTGTACTTTATCGTCTTTCTCAACATTCTCACGTGCTTCCTGTTTAACAGGAGATTGAGAAATATAAGCATTGTTAGATGGAGCCGAAATAACTTCAGCAACTGCTGGTGCTGTAACTTGGCCAAACTGTCCACGGCTAATAGCGCCTGTATTCACCATTTGTTCAATTGCGGCAGCAGCATTTTGTGCTGAGCGAGATTGATCAACTGTTTGAGCTTGTTTTTGAACAAAAAGATTTTCTAACCATGCGCATGGGCTTGCTGCTTTTTGAGCGCTTGCCTGAGCAACAGCAGGTTGAGCTGCTTGATTTACTTTCTTTTGGTTAGCTACGTTGTTGGCAGCAGGGGCTGCATGAGTATGGCCATGATCAGCTTCTTCTAAATGCCATTCAGAAGATTCATAACCTAACTCTTTTTCACTTGAACGTGTTGCTTCAGTACGTTCGTAGCTAGATGGTGCAAATCCATCTGGATTGTACTGAATTTCGTAGTGAGGTGTTTCTAAGTGTGGGTGAGGTAAAACAGTCACACGAACACTAGAAGTTTGTTCTAAATAAACAAGGCTATGACGTTTTTCATTGAGTAAAAACGCTGCAATTTCAACAGGTACTTCTACTTGTACTTCACCATGGCGTTCACGAAGCGCGATCTCTTCTACTTTACGCATAATAGAAAGTGAAAGTGAGCGTAAGTCACGAACCATGCCTGTACCATGACAGCGAGGGCACACATAACCTGTTGCTTCTTCAAGAGATGGACGTAAACGTTGACGGCTCATTTCCATTAAGCCAAAACGAGAGAGTTGGCCAAACTGAATACGTGCACGATCGCTTTGTGTTGCTTCACGAAGTTTTGCTTCAACCATGCGTTGGTTGCGTTCTTTAGTCATATCGATGAAGTCGATTACAACTAAACCACCGATGTCACGAAGACGTAGTTGGCGAGCAATTTCTTCTGCTGCTTCTAAGTTCGTATTTAGTGCAGTTTCTTCAACGTCATGTCCACGAGTCGATTTCGCAGAGTTAATGTCGATTGAAACTAAAGCTTCGGTCTGGTCAATCACGATTGAACCGCCAGAAGGAAGTTTTACTTCACGTTCATAAGCAGTTTGAATTTGGCTTTCAATACCAAAATGAGCAAACAAAGGCTCGTTTAAAGTATAAGTTTTGAGTTTGTCTAATTGACGTGGCATTACTGCTTTAACAAAGTTATAAGCTTCGTTATAAGCCTGTTCGCTATCAATTAAAATTTCTGCAACATCATCACGTAAATAATCGCGGATAGCACGAGTAACAACGCCAGCTTCTTGATGAACTAGCATTGGAGATGGACCAGAGCTCGCTGTGCCTTGGATTTGTGTCCAAAGGTCAAGCAAATGCTGTAAGTCTAACTGTAATTCTTCTTGGGTACGGCCAATACCAGCGGTACGTACAATAACGCTCATACCACGCGGTAAATTTAAAGAAGCTAGAATTTCTTTTAGCTCTTCACGTACAGAACCTGAAATTTGACGACTAATACCGCCGCCTTTCGGGTTGTTTGGCATAAGAACCAAATAACGTCCTGCAAGTGAAATAAAGGTAGAAAGGGCAGCGCCTTTATTGCCACGTTCTTCTTTTTCGACTTGAACAAGTAATTCAGTACCTTCAGTGATAAGTTCACGAATGTTTGAAGTTTGTCGTGGGTCTGCTTGGAAATAACTGTTAGCAATTTCGCGCATAGACAAGAAGCCTTGACGGCCTGCGCCGTATTCAACAAAAACAGCTTCTAAAGATGGTTCTACGCGGGTTACATGGCCTTTATAGATATTGGATTTTTTCTGTTCTCGGGTACGATTCTCTAAATCAAAATCGTAAAGACGATTACCAGTGATAAGTGCAACGCGGACTTCTTCTGCGTGAGTTGCATTAATCAACATACGTTTCATGGGTGTGACACCTAATAGTGACCCACACAAACATATCGCACAAACTTAAAGGTTCTGAACGAACATCGAACATGACGGATCATTTCCCAGATCTCAAAATATTTGTGGTCTGAGTCATCTGTTACCGGCTACATTTAGCCTTAGCTTCGATTCTCGTCTGTGATGTAGGCAATACTGCTTCAACCTTTAAATCAGACTTCCTTAGTGCTTCACTGGCGGGTGAGCGGTGCATTGGTTAATGACTTTCACTGTCATTGGGCGCGAAGTGACTTCTTTTTGGAAGTTTGATACGGAATGCTCATCGTATCGGTGCTTTCGGCAGTTCCAATGCATCAACGCTTTAGCCTGAAGGCAACATTAAGGAGCGATTTGTCTGATGTGTATCAGTTTACGTTCCATAACCAACTAGAGTTGGTAACATATTTTTTTGAACAAACTGAATTAAACGCAACAGTTTGTCATTTTGCCGATATAATAAGCCTTCGGCGTCGGCATAATTCTTTAGGACCAATCCGAGCTGGTGATGAAAGCATCATTTTGATTGAGGTTTCAATCAGGGAAATTCCCTATTAGATGTTCACTTACGGCGGTATCCGTGCGCTGACTATATCAAACCTTGCAGCATCTGCCTATGGGCTAAGCTTAGATTTCTTGTGAAAAAACTAAGCTAATCGGTCATTTATTAATCAAATTTAGCAAAATTTCAGGTTTAAATATTAGTATGAATTCTACACAGCAATGGCAAAGTGTCACTTGGTTTGAGGTGGATGAACATCAAGCAGGACAGCGAATTGATAATTTCCTGTTTTCGCGTTTAAAGGGTGTACCTAAGAGTCGTATTTATCGTTTGATTCGTGAAGGTCAGGTTCGAGTAAATAAAAAACGTATTAAAGCTGAGACCAAATTAGAGATTGGAGATCAGATTCGTGTTGCACCTATTCGCTATGAACAAAAGGATGAAACAGCCGCTCCTGTGAGTGACAGTGTAGCACAAGGCCTACTCAGCCGTGTGGTCTATGAAGATGAAGGTCTGTTACTCATCAATAAACCATCAGGTATTGCCGTACATGGTGGTAGTGGTGTGGCGTATGGTTTGATTGAGGCTCTACGTGCAGCAACAGGTAAAAAATACTTAGAACTAATTCACCGTATTGACCGTGATACTTCTGGTCTGGTCATGATTAGCAAGAAACGTAGTACTTTAAAGCTGCTACAAGATATGTTGCGTGAGCACAAAATTCGTAAGACTTATGCAGCAATTGTAAAAGGTCAGGTGAGTCTGGATAAACAACTCATTGATGCTCCTTTATTTCGTTATGAGTTAGCCAATGGCGAGCGTCGTGTACGTGTATCTAAAGAAGGTAAACCGAGTAAAACGGAATGGGTGGTTGCAGAGCGCTTTAAAAATGCGACTTTGGTTCATGCCTCACCTTTGTCAGGCCGTACCCATCAGATCCGTGTACATGGTTTAAGTATTGGACATCCGTTGTTGGGTGATGATAAATATGGACACACCACTGAGTACGCAGGTCCGCAAGCACGACGTTTATGTTTACACGCGATGCGTTTAGATATTCCGGGTTATCCACCGATTGAAGCGCCGTTACCAGAAGACATGACCCAGTTATTAAAGGCTTTGAGAGTAGCAAAATGAGTCTGAAAACCGAATTAGTTATTTTTGACTGGGATGGAACTTTATATAACTCTGTTGGCCAGATTGTTGCTAGCTTACAACATGCAGCAGAGCAACATGAATTACCTTTAAGTGATGAAGCAGCAAAAAGTATTATTGGGTTAGGCTTGCCAGAGGTGATGCAGACCTTATTTCCAGAAGCGCCAGAGTTGCATGACTCGATTTTAAAAGCATATGGCGATCACTATATTGCTAATTCTACGGATGATGCATGGTTTGACGGTATTGCTGAGCTATTACATGACTTAAAAGCGCAAGGTTTAAAACTTGCTGTAGCAACGGGTAAAAACCGTCGTGGTTTAGACCGTGTGATTGCAAAAACACAGAGTACTCATCTTTTTGACGTTACTCGAGCAGCCAATGAAACCCGTTCGAAACCAGATCCACTGATGTTGCAAGAAATTTTGACTGTAACAGGAGTGAGTGTTGAACAGGCGGTCATGATTGGTGACAGTAGTTATGACCTTGAGATGGCACAGCGTTTGGGTATGCCGCGTATCGGGGTAGGCTATGGGGTGCATTCGGTTGAAGTTCTGCAAAAGTTTCAACCTTTAACGATTGCTAAAGATGTACAGGAGCTTCATCGCTTTTTAAGAGAATATGCGCAGTTATCTACTGTAGATGTCGCTTAATTTAAAAAATTTCAAAGAGGGAATGCGTTCCCTCTTAATCTAAGTTAAATAACAAAACAATAAGAAGAGAAAAAATGAGCCGTTCAATTCGCCTATTAAATCTTTTGCAACAGCTTCGCGAAGCCCGTTACCCCATCACAGCGCAAGTCTTGGCTGAACGTCTAGAAATTAGCGTTCGAAGTGTCTATCGAGATATCGATAGCTTACGTGAGCAAGGTGTAAGAATAGAGGCATCGGCAGGCCTTGGATTTCAGCTTAAAGAAGATATTTTATTGCCGCCCATAACATTTAATGAAGATGAGGCAGAAGCTTTATTTTTAGCTTTAGAATGGTTGAAAGAAGTTCCTGATCAATCACTAAAATCTGCTGCGGTTTCAATTTATTCAAAACTTTATGCAGTCTTACCTAAACATCGAAAATATTTGCTTGATGATATGACCTTAGGGGTTGCCCATTATTGGTATCCTGTTGATGAAACGCTGGTAGCGCAAGTGCGTATAGCCATTCGTAATCAAGTAAAAATAAAAGTAGATTATTGTGATGAGCAAAACCGTTTGAGTGAACGTTCGCTTTGGCCTTTTGCTTTGGGATATTTAAACGGTAAAGTGGTACTCGCTGCTTGGTGTGAATTACGTCAGGCATTCCGCCACTTTCGAATCGATCGGATTCATCAGCTTCATATTAGCCAAGATAGTTATCCCGAATTTAAAAAGCTTCTGTTCCAAAAATGGTGGAAACAGGAAATGCAAAACGCTACTGACAAAAATTGACAAAGCCCACTTGTAAACTAGGAACTACGATAAACAAGGAGTGATAAGAATGAGCCTTAAACTTTATACTAACAAAGAGTCGCGTGGTGTCGTTATTGACTGGCTTTTAGTCGAGCTCGGTGTTGAATGTGAGCGAATTGAAGTTGCATACAAGACCGAAATGAAATCCCCTGAATATCTAAAACTTAATCCTTTTGGAAAAGTGCCGGTATTGGTAGATGGTGATGTGGTTATTTATGAGTTAGGCGCAATCTGTGCTTATTTAGCTGATAAGTTTTCTGAAAAAGGTTTAGCACCTGCTTTAGATGATCCAAAACGCGGTTTGTACTATCGTTGGTTATTTGTGATGGCAGGCCCTTGGGAAGCTGCTGGTGTTGATAAAGCTTTAGGAATAGAAGTATCGCCTGAGCAAAAGATGTTTGTTGGCTATGGCGATTACAATGATGCTTATCAAGCTTTAGTGCAAGGTTTGAGTGAAGCGAACCCGTATGTATGTGGCGAACAATTTACCGCAGCAGATGTAAGTGTTGGCGCCATGCTTTTATGGCAATTAAAAATGAAAACGATTGAATCACATCCGGCTATTACACGTTATGTTGAAACGATTAAACAGCGTGAAGGCTTAAAACAAAGCACTATGGGCCAACTGTTGTAGACGTACTATTCTTAAAAGTCACCCAAAAGGGTGGCTTTTTTGTTGTTCGAATAAAGATTTTAGTTGGTAAGAAAGCCCGCAGCCACATTAATACAGATCGCTAAAATGGTAGTATTAAATCCAAAAGACAACACTGCGTGAAATAAGTTTAAAAGGCGCATATGCTTGGTGGTAATTGACACATCGGCAGTTTGTGCAGAAGTACCAATAATATAACTAAAATATAGAAAATCAGGATAAGTGGGATGTTGTGTTCCCGGGAAATCTAACCCTCCATTTTCTTCATTTCTAGACAAAGCCATATAAAAATCATGGGCATAATGTAGGGCAAAAACGGTATGCATAAAAAGCCATGCAGAAACAATGGTAAGTAAAGCTAAAGCCACATGACCTAACTTTGCAGAACTGTCAGAAGGGAGTTGTGATAGTTGAATGAGGATCGCAACCAGACACATGGTTAAGGCCAATAAAACTATCAGCATAATGACCCATTTGCTTTCATCTTGTTTTTTAGCTTGCTGTTGCATTTGTGAATGATCGGCACTTTTCATGAGTTGCCAAACATGGAGTAAATAAATGCTAACCGAAGCATTCCAACTGACTAATAAAATAGTTGACCATTTCCATGAAGTTAACCATGTCAAAATACTGGCTGTAATCACTCCCATCAATAAAGCAATAAAGAAATGAGGGCGGTTTTGTACACTACGTCCAAGATGTTGAAATATACCAACCATTTTTTCCTTATCTCCTTTTATTACGTAATACATATATTATTTTTTATTGAATGGTGAAAATAATATCCAGTTTTATATAGATTTTATTCCAATTTCTTTCACTTATATATTATGAGGTGCGTGCTTTTACTCAAATGATAAAATAGAACAATAATCAAGATTAGACTATTTATAAAAAGTATAGAATAAATAGAAAGAATATTTATTTATACTTTTTTATAAAGATAGCCTTATTAATAATAAAATTATTTTGGATAATTAAGCGTGATTTAAGTTTTTATCGAGATGAAATACTTTAGTGAGTTGATCAATAAATTTCTGCACACCTACAGATTGTGAGTTTTTACGGTAATTTACAAATAGATCAAGTGTCGGCAACTCAACGTCAAGTGGACGAACGACCGTATTTTTGATTCCTAAAGGTGCCACGTAAGCGGGTAAAATTGTACAACCTAATCCAGCGCCAAGAGAGTTGATATTGAAGAGCATGCTGTCTGCTTTTTGAACAATATTGAGGTCGATATTGTGAGTTTTAGCGAAGTCTAAAATCGTGTTATGTAATGTTTGTGATTGTTCGGCAGCGGGAATAATAAAATCAATACCTTGTAAAGCATGAACGGGAATTCTTTCGTATTGAGCAAGCGGATGATTTTTAGGAAGCAAGAAAATTAAGGGTTCAGTTAAAACAAATTGGCTTTGGATTTCATCACTATCTGTGTTTTCACGGGTAAATGTAATATCTAATTCACCTTTTTTTAAGGCTTTAAGTTGTTCGGTATTGTTTAAGTTAGATAATTCAATAGTAAGGTCGGGGTGTTGTAGTCGTAGGTTAGGAAGAACGTAAGGGAAAATTTTCATTTCTGCGATGGGGACGAAACCGATACGTAAGAGTTGCTGTTTCGCCTTTGAAACCTGCCGTGCCATAGCAACCGCTTTTTCGGCTTGAGCGAGGGTGAGCCGAGCATGCTCTAAAAATACTTCTCCTTCTTCGGTTAACTCAACTTTGCGTTTTGTGCGGTTTAAAAGTCGTACACCGACGTCTTCTTCTAAATCTTTAATTTGCTGGCTAAGGGAGGGTTGTGCAGTGAAAAGTTTAAGAGCGGCTTTACTAAAATTTAATTCTTCAGCAACGGTAATGAAATATCGGAGATGGCGTAGTTCCATAAGACTAATCCAAAAAATGTCTTACTATGATTTAAGTGAAGTATAAAGCATAAATAGATATAGCGTGAAGGTGCTTTAGGTATTTATAAAATAAATGGAATTTTAATTTTCATTAAAGATTTAATATAGGGGAGTAGGCTTTAATAATTCATAAAATATATTATTGATTAGTCAACAAATACATTATCTTTACTTAATCAAAGAATTTTTTAAATGTTTTGAATATTCATTTAAGAAATTCTCATAATATGCAAAAATGAGAATAATATAATAATTTTATAACTTGTAGTCCGCCTAAATCTACTGAACTGTAATTGTTACTAAATATATTATTTTTTGTTCAGCAAACTAATTCAAAGTTAAAAATTGGAAGCGATAAAGAGGAAACAGTACGGTTCTATGGTGGCTTTAGGCATTCTCTAATTGTTATGTTATACAATAGGTCTTAATAAGAATGGTAATTACTGACGCATAAACCCAACACATCTATGTGTTTTTTATGGCACTCTAATTTGACTTAGGTTGGCTGTGTCCACGGTAAAAAGGATATTTATATGATAAATAAGTGTAAGTGCCATAGCTTAATTTCTTTTAATCGTTAAGATAGAAACCTGAACACATCCATTCTGCTGATGCTAAAACATAGAAAAGCCCATGAAAGACAAGCCGACATTAACATATCAATTGCCGACTCAGTCCTGTTGGACGCATACATGGATAAAACCTCCTTTTTGTCATCCCGAGTCTGGGCATGAAACGGATACACGTTTTTATAATCAACAGCCTAAATCACCTGCACGTGGTTCAAAAGAGTTGTTGCGTTGGTTAGTTACGCGTGAGTCTTTTACATGGAAAGTAGATATTCAAAGTGAATATGAAACCCGCCTAAATACGGCTGTAGCATTGCCACAAAATCGACCTCAAGCAGATTTAGATGATTGGCAAGTTTGGTTTGTTGGGCATGCAACTGTGCTGATTCAGATCGGACCTTATAACTTTATTACTGACCCAGTGTGGTGTGATTATGCTAGTCCCTCCCAAGGACGTGGACCACGCCGTGTATGCCCTGCAGGATTTGCACTAGAGCAATTACCGACAATTCATGGTGTTCTACTCAGCCATAATCATTATGATCATATGGATTTGGCTACGCTTGAATGGCTACACAAAAAATTCGCAATGCCAATTTACACTGGACTCGGGAATGGGTTTTACCTACCAAAAGAATTTCATGTGATTGAAATGGATTGGTGGCAAGAAATTCCCTATCACGAATTAAGAATAATCTATACACCTGCACAGCATGGTTCAGGTCGTGGTTTACGTGACCAGAATAAAGCACTCTGGGGAGGCTTTTCGGTTGTGGCTAAAACAGGTCATTGTTTCTTTGCTGGTGATACCGGTTATGCGGGGCACTTTAAGCAAATTCATGCTCGTTATGGTGCACCACGTGTGGCCTTACTTCCAATAGGTGCGTATGAGCCTCGTGAATTGATGAGCTATGTACATATGAATCCACAAGATGCGCTACATGCACACTTTGATTTACAAGCTCATCGTTCTGTTGCGATTCATTATCGGACTTTCCAGTTGACTGATGAGGACAGAGAAGATCCAGAGCATGCTCTAGGTCAAGCAATTAAAGCCTCGTCAAAGCTTGCAAATCCTTTTTATTGCATTCGGGAAGGGCATAAACTGACTGTTTAAAACTCAATGCTTGATATGAAAAAAGCCAGTTCAATTTGAACTGGCTTTTTATTATTTTGACAAAATTATGCTAAGTCAAAACGGTCAAGATTCATAACTTTAGTCCATGCAGCAACAAAGTCTTGAACAAATTTTTCTTTACCATCTGCTTGAGCATAAACTTCGGCCAATGTACGTAAGATTGAGTTTGAACCGAAGACTAAATCATTACGTGTTGCAGTAAATTTTACTGCGCCTGTTTTACGGTCTTTGCCTTCAAATACTTCGCTTGTTGAATCAACAGGTGCCCATACAGTGGACATGTCGAGTAAGTTCGTAAAGAAGTCTGTGCTGAGTACACCAACTTGCTGAGTGAATACACCGTGTTGTGAACCATCCCAGTTAGTGCCTAGTACACGTAAACCACCAATCAATACTGTTAACTCTGGTGCAGTCAAAGTCAGTTTTTGTGCTTTATCAATTAATAATGCCTCAGTTGATGCGCTGACGCCGTCTTTTTTCCAGTTTCTAAAACCATCGGCAAGACCGAGAAGTAATTGGAAAGATTCGACATCAGTTTGACTCTGTAATGCATCAACACGACCTGCGGCAAATGGAACGCTAATATTGAAACCTGCCGCTTGAGCAGCTTGCTCTACGCCAACGTTACCTGCAAGCACAATTAAGTCAGCTAATGACAGTTGAGTTGAGGCTTTGAGTTCTTCAATTTTAGTTAAAGTCTCAACAGCTTTTTTGTTTACTTCCCATTCGCGTTGTGGCGATAACGCAATACGTGCGCCGTTTGCACCGCCACGCTTGTCTCCACCACGGAAAGTTGACGCTGAAGCCCAGCCAAGAGAAACCAACTCACCAGCAGATAGCCTTAGTGCAACGATTTTTGCTTTTGCATCATCAATGCTAGCAGAAGACGGAATCGTGTTAGCAGCCGGTAATGGGTCTTGCCAAATTAAATCTTCAGCCGGAACTTCAGGGCCTAAATAACGTGCTTTTGGTCCCATATCACGGTGAGTTAATTTGTACCATGCACGGGCAAAAGCATTGGCAAAGGCTTGTGGATCGTTAAGGAAACGACGAGAGATCTTTTCAAACTCAGGATCAAAACGTAAGGTCAAATCTGTAGTAAGCATTGTTGGCTTACGTTTAACTGATGGGTCGAATGGATCTGGGATGATCGCCTCAGCATCTGCTGCTACCCATTGAATTGCACCAGCAGGGGAACGTTCTTGTACCCACTCGTATTTGAATAGGTTTTCAAAGAAGTAGTTGCTCCATTGGGTTGGCGTTTGTGACCAAATGACTTCTAAGCCTGAAGTGATCGCATCTTTACCAACACCAGTACCAAAACTGTTTGACCAGCCAAAGCCCATTTGTTCAATTGACGCTCCCTCAGGATCAGCCTGAACATGGTCAGCAGAGCCAGCACCATGGGTTTTACCTAAGGTATGACCGCCTGCGATCAAAGCAACAATTTCTTCATCATCCATTGCCATATTGCCGAAAGTCGCACGAATAAACGGCGCAGCTGATTTGGGGTCACCGCTGGCTTGTGGACCTTCAGGGTTCACATAAATTAGACCCATTTCAGTTGCAGCGAGATTACTACCTTCTAAAGCTTCTGAGTTACGATGAGCTAACCATTCTTTCTCATCACCCCAGTTTACGTCGTTGTCTGGTTCCCAAACATCTTCACGGCCTGCGCCAAAACCGAAGGTGCGGAAGCCCGAAGACTCAAGTGCGATGTTTCCAGCAAGAATAAATAAATCTGCCCACGATATTTTTTGACCGTATTTTTGTTTAACTGGCCATAATAAGCGGCGTGCTTTATCTAGGCTTGCATTGTCAGGCCAACTATTTAAAGGTGCAAAACGTTGTTGACCACGACCAGCACCGCCACGACCATCACCCATACGATAAGTGCCGGCAGCGTGCCATGCTAAACGGATAAATAAGCCTGTATAATTTCCCCAATCGGCTGGCCACCAATCTTGAGAATCGGTTAACACATTTTTGATATCAGCTTTGAGTGCATAATAGTCGATTTTTTTAAACTCTTTACGGTAATCAAAATCTTTACTGAGTGGATTAGAGCGTTCTGAATGTTGATTCAGTAAATCAACGCGTAGTTGTTTTGGCCACCAGTGTAAACTAGGCGTGCCACCACCGACTGTTACCTCTGGTTTTGATTTATGGCCTGAAAAAGGACATTTTGATTCGTCTGACATGGTTATATTCTCTCTGGGTAATAATTATTGAGCTCTTAGTAAAAATGTTAGGGCTCATTTTCCTGGACTTCTGGTTTAAAAACTCATGTTTATCAAATAAAGAAATGAGTGAACAAATGGTGAGAGAAATTGTTTGAAAAGTCTTTTCACTAAGATGTCAGCCCATTATTTTTTATTTAATAATGCATCAGATCTCTTTAATTGTTATTCCTCCAATTTACTGCATGAAGGTTAAAAAACAAGAGGAAAAATAAGATGAAACCTGTGAATAACGATGCATAGAATTACCTCTTCGATTGTTGGAACAACGTAAGATCTTTTAATAACGCTCTTTAAATATACTAGAAGTCAGAGTCTTATTTTTCAAATGGATTAAACTGTCAATATTGATTTGAAAAACCGATTATATGTTTGTTTAAAAGGTTTGAACGGGATAAATATTGAAAAAGAAATTTTTTATATTTAGTTGTAGTAGAAGCTATCTTAAACAAAATAAAGGAGAGCATTGCTCTCCTTTATCTTTTATATATTAAACATTTACGATTCGATTCGATTTGACCATATCAGCTAGGCCATGCGTTTTAAAGTAGTACTCAAGCCAGCTTTTTACAATGAGTGGATTATTCATTTTCATGACATCATCCAGTAACTTTTGTGCATCTGTCATCGGAACATGACAAATTGCTTTTCGTACTCGCAAAATGTTACTCGAACTCATTGAAAGGGTATTAAAGCCCATCGCCATGAGCAAAATTGCCGATAATGGATCACCCGCCATCTCACCACAAATACTGATAGGTTTTTTATATTCATGGCATTCTTTAACTAAGCGAGTTAGCGCACGTAGAATGGATGGATGGAAGTGTGAGTAAACGTTGGCCACATGTGGATTATTACGGTCAACCGCAAGTAAATACTGTGTTAAGTCATTTGAACCGACCGAGAAGAAATCGACGAGTTCAGCAAACTCATCAATTTGTAGCAGTACGCTCGGCACCTCAACCATAATGCCAATTTTCGGCTTGGTAATTTTAACTTGCTCTTCTTCTTGCACCGCAATCCAGTCACGTTCAAGCAAATAAAGTACTTCTTCGACTTCACTGACTGTAGTGACCATTGGTAATAAAATATGCAGATTATTTAAACCAATGCTGGCTTTGAGCATGGCGCGAATTTGTGAAGAAAAAATCTCAGGATGATCAAGCGTGAAACGAATACCACGCCAGCCTAATGCCGAGTTTTCTTCTTCAATACTGAAATACGGCAAGTCTTTATCGGCACCAATATCCAGAGTTCGCATCACCACTGGTTTATTAGCAAAGTGGCTCAACTGTTGACGGTAGATTGCACGTTGTTCTTCTTCACCCGGGAAACGTTCCCGTAACATGAAGGGAATTTCACTTCGGTAAAGACCGACACCTTGAGCACCACGTTGTACTCCGCGTACTACGTCAATCATGAGGCCCGTGTTCACATAGAGCTGAACAGACACACCATCTGGAGTAATCGCTTCTTTGGTCTCGTACTGCTTGAGATCTTTTGCGATTTGCTCATCTTCTTTTTGAATCTCTTTATAACGTTGACGTAAACGACGTGGAGGATTAACAAAAACACGGCCTTGATAGGCATCCACGATCATTTCTGCATCATCAAGTGTATTAACAGGCAGTTCGGTTACACCAACTACGGTTGGAATACCTAAAGCACGAGCCACAATCACCATATGTGAGTTGGCTGCACCTTCTGATGTCACAATTGCTGCAATATTGTCTACAGGCAGCTCTACGAGTGCCGCAGTACTAATCTCTTCACCAATTAAAATACTGTCTGGACTCAGTTCACGATGGCTAGAGTCTTCTTCTTGTAAACACGCTAAAATACGCCGACCTAAATCTTTAAGGTCGGAAACTCGTTCACGAAGATAATCATCTTCCATTTGTGCAAATAAGGCAGTGTGCTTTTCAATGACACGACGTACTGCACCTTGTGCCCAATGTCCATCACGGATGAGTTCTTTAATTTCTGCTGGTAAAGCATTTTCATCTAGCATTCTTAAGAAAACACTAAATAAAGCGCGCTCTTCAGCCATTAAAGAATCATGCATTTTTTCATCTAGAGAGCGAATCTCTGAACGAACTGATGAAATGGCTTGATCTAAAATTCGGAGTTCATCGCTAATATCTTCTGCTTCACGATCGGGTACAGAACCCAAATCAGCAGGTGGATATAAAATAATAGCGCGACCTAAAGCAACACCGCCTGCACCTGAAGCACCTTGGAAGGTTTTATAAGCAGGGCCATTACTTGGTTTACGAAATACGTCAATATTTCCAACTGCATGAGCGTGGGCAATCACGCCAGAAAGCTGAGCACACAGTGTAACTAAAAAGGACTCGGCTGCTTCGCTAAAATCTTGAGGAAGTTTGTTTTGGACAACCAAAACACCCATAACCTTACGGCGATACATGACAGGTACGCCAAGGAATGAATTATAAATTTCTTCGCCTGTTTCAGGTAAATACAAGAAACGCTCATGTTTTGGTGCATTGTCAAGGTTAACAATTTCTTCACGCTGCCCAACCAGACCGACCAAGCCTTCACCGAGTTGCAAAGATACGTGGCCTACAGATTCTGGATTTAAGCCTTTAGAGGCCATCAATACATAGCGCTGGTTGCGTTCATCGAGTAAATAAATAGAGCAAACATCCACTTTCATGGCTTCAGCAACCTGATTGACCATGATGTCTAACGATTCATGCAAACTGACGGACGCATTAACCTCTTGGACAATGCGCCGTAGAGTGTCGAGTTGCATGTTTGACATGGATGTATACTCCAGTATTTTTTTAGACTATGAATGTATTTATAACAGCACTTTTAATAAAAATCATTTGCTAGATAAATGATTTTTAGGGTAATTGTTGCATCGGCAACTGTGTACACAACTCCACCATGGCTTTACGATAAACATCACGCTTGAAGTTCACCACTTGGCCAAGAGGATACCAATAGCTGACCCACTGCCATTCATCGAATTCGGGTGGGTCGGAGAGGTTTAACTGAATATTTTTTGCAGGCGCAGTTAACTTCAGTAAAAACCATTTTTGTTTCTGTCCGATACATACGGGGTCAGAGTCTGACCGAATGTACCGATGTGGCAAACGATAACGCAGCCATCCTTTGGTTTGCGCAATAATCTGGACATGTTCGGGCAATAAGCCGATTTCTTCTCTCAGTTCTCGAAAAAGTGCCTGTTCAGGGGTTTCTCCAAACTGGATGCCTCCTTGTGGAAATTGCCAAGCATTGTGACCAATGCGCTTTGCCCATAAAACCTGTCCATCATCGTTTGCCAAAATGATCCCGACATTCGGTCGGAAACCTTCTGAATCGATCATTTGGCTACCTAAATATTGTCTATATCGTTGACTTTAATCGCGGGGACAAACACTTTTTTATGTCCAGCTCGAAAAGATCAAAGTAAAATGTTTAAATTGCTACGATCTTAACGAATTTCTATCGACTAGCGGAGATAGATTTACATTTTTTTTCTTAAATTTCAGTTTAAACGAGAATTTTCATGAAACTGGCGTTGTTTGATTTAGACCATACCTTGTTAAATACCGATTCAGACCATTCTTGGGGTGAATTTTTAGTCAATGAAGGTTTGGTTGATCCGGTTCATCATCGTCAGATGAATGATAAATTTTATGAAGATTACAAAGCAGGGCAACTTGACCCATATGCTTATAATGAATTCGTTTTTGGCTTTTTAACCCAGCATGACAATAACTACTTAACTGAGCTCCACCAATTGTTCATGCAAAAAGTGATTCGTCCGCAAATGCGCCCAAAAGGTTTTGATGCAATCAAAAAACATCAAGATTTAGGCCATACCATTGTAGGGATTACGGCAACAAGTGATTTTATTACTGCGCCAATTTTCCGTGAATTTGGGATTACTGAAATTTTAGCGACCAATGCTGAAGTGGCTGACGGAAAATATACTGGGAAAGTTGCTGGTTTAGCGTGTTATCAAAAAGGCAAGCTTGCACGTCTAGATGCGTGGTTGGAAGGTCGGAGCGTGTCTGAGTCTTGGGCTTATTCCGATTCAATTAATGACCGTTTTTTACTTGAATATGCAACTCATGCAATTGCAGTAAATCCTGATGATCGCCTTGAAAAACTGGCTCAAGAAAATAAATGGGAAATTCAGGACTGGTCAATTTAATTGACTACTCCTGCATCATTTTAATCAGTTCCTGCATGGCTCTAGATTGAGTACGTGCAGGATGCCACACCATGCCTAATTGACGATTCATCTCAACATTTAAATCAAGTTGCTGCATATCCTGATTCAGCAAGGTTTTTGGTAAAACTGACCAACCTAAACCAATCGACACCAACATGCGAATAGACTCAAGAGGGTTATTGCTCATGGTGATTTTTGGTTTGAGCCCTTGTTTTTCAAACTCAGCTAAAGTGATTTGGGCAGTGTAAGTTTGTGCAGCGGGTAATAAGCTTGGATATTCAATTAAATCTTGTAAGGTGAGATTCTTCTTTTGTGCTAATGGATGAAAAGGGGCAGCAACAAAAACTAAAGGATCATTCCAGATCGTAATGTAGTTAAGACGCTCATCACCTGAGGGTGGAAGGGTTAAAAATGCTAGCTCTAAATCACCAGCCAATACTTGTTCATGCGCTTGCTCTGAATCAACAAAATGCACATCTAAGGTGACTTGAGGAAATTGCTGAACAAAGTGTTTAAGTGGTGCAGGTAAGTGATGCAAACCAATATGATGACTCGTACCGACTTTTAAGCGGCCTTGCACCTGCGTTTGTTCATGGCTAAGCGTATGGTGAATATCACCCAGCTCATTGAGCCAGTTTTTAACCTTAGGTAATAATGAATGTGCAGCATGAGTTGCTTGAACACCTCGGCCTGCGGACTCAAAGAGTTTTACGCCAAAATATTCTTCTAAGCTATGAATTCGTTTGGTAACAGCAGGTTGAGTAATAAATAACTGATCTGCTGCCACAGAGATAGACCCTGTTTCCATAACTTTTACAAAAGCTTCAAAGGCTGCAAGATTCATAATACAACTCAACTTGGAATAGAAAAATCGAGAGGCTAAAGTTGCCAAGCCAAAATCGTATCATGCTTGCAGCGAATCGAGTGAGAAAGTTGTGAATTACCGCACTAATCTTAGCCTAAGCCGCTGTTTCTTTTTCAGCTAAGGCGGATACGTGGCGATCTTTAGCTGCCCATACTTTTTCATGGAAGAAAAAGGCAAAAGCTTGTACGGTTGGTTCAAGCATACTTAATGTTAAAGCCATCCAGATATTACCTGTTACAAAGTATGCGACTAGCATCGCTACACTAATATGCATAATGTAATAGCTTAAGGTTTTCTTTAAGGTACGTTGATTATTTATAACGAATTTTTGAATATTAGCCATGATCATTCTCTTTAGCCACTTTAGATATTTTTAGTATAGAGAGTAGAGTATAAGATTAAAAATTGATTATGCAAATGATAATCATTAACAAAAGCGATTTATTAAATATGATGTATCTCAAAAGGATTATGATTAATTCCAAAAAGTTTTCTAATTTATAAAAATGATAAATTAGATTTATGTGAAACTCTGGCTATAATCGAAGAAAGATTAGAATTACCCAGTCCAATGGAGCAAGACGACATGGCAGGCAAAACTTTATATGACAAATTGTGGGATGACCACGTTGTTTCACAGCGTGATGATGGCTCATGTTTACTTTATATTGACCGTCATTTATTGCATGAAGTGACTAGTCCACAAGCATTTGAAGGTTTGCAACTTGCGGGTCGTCAACCATGGCGTTTAAGTGCAAACGTTGCGACACCGGACCACAACGTTCCAACATCTAAAAAAGAACGTGACCAAGGTATTGCTGGGATTGAAGATGATACATCTCGTATTCAAGTTCAAACCTTAGATGACAACTGTAAAGCTTTCAATATCGTTGAATTTAGCATCAATGATATTCGTCAAGGTATTGTGCATGTGGTTGGACCCGAACAGGGCTTAACCTTGCCGGGCATGACAGTTGTATGTGGGGATTCACATACAGCAACTCACGGTGCTTTCGGTTGCTTGGCGCATGGTATTGGAACATCTGAAGTTGAACATGTGTTAGCAACACAATGTTTGATTCAGAAAAAATCTAAAAATATGTTAGTGCGTGTAGATGGCGTATTGGGCAAGGGTGTAACGCCAAAAGATGTGGTGTTAGCAATCATTGCTAAAATTGGTACTGCTGGTGGTACAGGCTATGCAATCGAGTTCGGTGGTCAAGTGTTCCGTGATATGTCGATTGAAGGACGTATGACGGTATGTAACATGGCAATTGAAGCCGGTGCCCGTGTCGGTATGGTTGCAGTCGATGACAAAACTATTGAATACGTGAAAGGCCGTAGCTACGCACCAAAAGGCGAGCAATGGGAACAAGCCGTTGCTTACTGGAACACATTGCATTCAGATGAAGATGCTGTGTTCGATGCCGTAGTTGAGTTAAATGGCGCGGAAATCGAACCACAAGTATCTTGGGGAACTTCACCTGAGATGGTTATTCCGGTCACTGAAGCTGTACCAACTTTAGAACAAGCGAAAGATGATGTTCAGCGTAATGACTGGACACGTGCTTATCAATATATGGGTTTAAATGCAGGACAGGCATTAGGTGATATTCAACTTGATCGTGTCTTTATCGGTTCTTGTACCAACTCTCGTATTGAAGATATTCGTGCTGCAGCTGAGGTAGTTAAGGGCCGTAAGGTAGCTTCTACCATTAAGCAAGCTATGATTGTTCCGGGGTCTGGTTTAGTTAAACAACAGGCAGAAAAAGAAGGCTTAGATAAAATCTTCTTGGAAGCTGGCTTTGAATGGCGTGAACCAGGTTGTTCAATGTGTTTAGCAATGAATGCAGATAAGTTACAACCGGGCGAACACTGTGCATCGACCTCTAATCGTAACTTTGAAGGCCGTCAAGGCAATGGCGGTCGCACTCACTTAGTGAGCCCGGCAATGGCGGCAGCTGCTGCAATCGCTGGTCACTTTGTTGATGTTCGTTCATTTTAATTCGGTCTGGAGCAAACCATGAAAGCTTATACAGTTGAACAAGGTATCGTTGCACCATTAGATCGTGCCAATGTTGATACAGATTTAATTATTCCAAAACAGTTTTTAAAGTCAATTAAACGTACTGGGTTTGGTGACAACTTATTTGACGAGCTTCGTTATTTAGACGAAGGTTATCCGGGACAAGACAATTCAATACGTCCAAAAAATCCGGATTTCGTTTTAAATCAGCCTCGCTATCAAGGCGCAACCGTTTTAATTGCTCGTACTAACTTTGGTTGTGGTTCAAGCCGTGAGCATGCGCCTTGGGCATTAAATGAATATGGTTTCCGTACTGTTATTGCGCCAAGCTTTGCTGATATTTTCTTTAATAACTGTTTCAAAAATGGCATGTTACCTGTCATTTTGTCAGAAGAAATTGTTGATCAGTTATTTAAAGAATGCGCTGCCAATGATGGATATCAATTAACAATTGATTTAGCAGCTCAAGAAGTACGTACGCCAACAGGTGAAGCTTTTAAATTTGAAGTTGATCCATTTCGTAAGCATTGCTTGTTAAATGGTTTGGATGATATTGGTTTAACTCTTCAAAATGCGGACGCAATTCGCGCGTATGAAGAAAAAACTAAACAAGTTCGTCCTTGGGTATTCCAAGAGTTAAATTAACCTTTTGGTACATTTTAAACATAGCCATGGCGTAGCGTTCAAACTCTTGCTAACATGCTAAAGCATAAAAACACCTTAGAATTATGCACTAGATGAGGATTGGGCTTGAACAATGAAGAGGAACGTTACTCATAGCTTTTTGTTGAGCCTGTGCGCAATAACACTCAGTGCTTGTCAAAGCACTTACAATGTAGTGGATACTGTCCGTATTAAGCAGGCTGAACAAGAAAATTTGGGGCAGAATGCAGCAATATATTGTTCGGGCGCGAAGAGTTGTGAATTTGAACGACTAAATGATATTACTGTAGTAGATGCGCAAACACGAAGAATTAGTAATCAGGCAATTCATCAAGGAATTGTGAGATTACAAGGCTCAGTGCTTAGCGAAACTAACAGCTTATATTTATCTGTGCCTGCTAAACAATATGAAGTGGTGATCCGTTTCTATCCGATTTCTCCAGATCGGGCTGAAACAATTCATGTTATTCACCAATTTAATGCCAACCATCGCTATACATTTAAAATGTACCGAGACAAAACTAACCGTTCGGGTAGTTTGCTGAATGTTTCTGTACCAGATCCATTATGTGTTGACTTAGAACAAGATGAGCATGTAGTTCGCCGTTTTTGTCGACCATTTGATGTTACAACGGGACTAGGTGAATTCCTCGAACAGAAAAAACTAACACCGCGGTAGTTGTAACGCTGCTTGTCTTTGGAAAATGGAAAAAGTTCATGTCTAAACAGATTTTAATTTTAGCTGGTGATGGTATTGGTCCTGAAATTGTTGGGGCGGCAGAAAAAGTATTAAATACAGTAAATGAAAAATTTAATTTATCGTTAACTTGGGAACATGGCTTACTAGGCGGCGCGGCAATTGATGCGCATGGCGAACCCTATCCAGCTGTAACGAGTGAACAGGCAAAAAAAGCAGATGCAATTTTATTAGGTGCGGTAGGCGGACCAAAATGGGACACCATTGAGCGCTCTATTCGTCCTGAACGTGGTCTGTTAAAAATTCGTAGTGAACTTAACTTGTTTGCTAATTTGCGCCCAGCGATTTTATATCCACAATTAGCAGATGCTTCTAGCTTAAAACCTGAAATTGTTGCGGGCTTGGATATTTTAATTGTTCGTGAATTGACTGGCGGGATCTATTTCGGTCAGCCACGTGGTATTCGTGAACTCGAAAACGGTGAGAAACAAGGCTATAACACTGACGTTTATTCTGAAAGTGAAATTAAACGTATTGCAAAAGTGGCTTTTGAACTTGCAGGATTACGTGGTGGTAAGGTTTGTTCGGTAGATAAAGCCAACGTTTTAGAAGTAACAGAGCTTTGGAAGCAAACAGTTACTGACTTACAGCAAGCGAATTATTCAAACATTCAGCTTTCACACATGTATGTTGATAATGCTGCAATGCAACTTGTGCGTGCGCCTAAACAGTTCGACGTAATCGTAACGGGTAACTTATTTGGCGATATTTTATCTGATGAAGCAGCAATGCTTACAGGTTCAATCGGTATGTTGCCATCTGCATCATTGGATGAAAATGGCAAAGGTATGTATGAGCCTTGCCATGGTTCTGCACCTGATATCGCGGGTCAGAATGTGGCGAACCCATTGGCAACAATTCTTTCAGTTGCAATGATGCTTCGCTATACATTCCGTGAAGAAGCTGCTGCAAAAGCAATTGAAGATGCAGTAGGTCAAGTACTTGATCAAGGCTTACGTACAGCGGATATTATGTCTGAAGGTATGACAAAAGTTGGTACAGCTGAGATGGGTGAGGCAGTTGTCGCTGCTCTTGCTTAAAAGCTTCTTATAAAAAACGCAGCTCAACGCTGCGTTTTTTTTTGCCTATGTTTTAGCAGGCTTTACCTTCATATTGAATAGACTCGGCAATATCATTTTTAAGCTGAAAAATAACTTTGCAGTTGAAATTCAAATCATAAGAATTGCTACTCAAATTACCTGATTGTATGGGAACAGAACCGCCTCTCATATCGACATTACTCACCATCGGGATTGGGATGCTTAACGGACGTAAAATCGTATAGATGAGCTGGTTGGATGTTTTTTGTGGAGTGCTAGCGACTTGAAAACCAAGACTACGTAAATTGATATCTTGTTGAATACTAGCCGATGATTTGCCTAGAAAGCCCTTTAAATATTCCTGTAAATCTACAGATTGGTGTAGGTGGCTAGCACAACCGTTAAGATAAATCATTATGAAAGACAATAAGCCAATTTGGCATCGGGTATATATGTTCATTTTTCTCACTATATAAAATTATATTTATTATTAAAGAACAATAGGTTGTATTTGCAAACTTGTAAAGTAAAAAAGGAGGATTATGATAAATGGAAGGCAAATTTGTCTTTCGATTTATCATTACATTCATACCACTTTAAAAATAATTTCATAGAAAACTTAAGGAAGAAAAAGATGAGAAAAATAGTTTTTGCTTTTTTATGCAGTTTTGGAATGACTTCGGTCTATGCAGATAATTGTGATAGTGCCCGCAATACTTACGATGATATCTACTGTACAAATAAAATTTATGCGAGCGCTGATGCAGATCTGAATAAGAATTATCAAGCTCTACGAGTAAAGTTAAACACCGCGCAGAAAAATATTCTTAAGAAGTCTCAACTTGTATGGATACGTCAACGTGATGCCGAGTGTACAGATTCAAATAGGAATAGCGTAGACGTGCAATGTCGTTTACAGACAACGCAGGAAAGAAACCATTGGCTGCAAGAAAGATTGCGTGAATGCCAAACGGTAGGATGTAAAACCAGTCGCTTAAATGAATAAATGACGCAATAAAAAAGCCACATCATAAAGTGGCTTTTTTGCATTCACTAATTAGCGAGCACGGTACGTAATACGACCTTTAGTTAAGTCATATGGAGTCATTTCGACTTTTACACTGTCGCCAGTAAGAATACGAATATAGTGTTTACGCATTTTACCAGAAATGTGTGCAATAACTTCGTGACCGTTTTCAAGACGTACACGGAACATCGTATTAGGAAGCGTTTCGGTGACAACGCCTTCGAACTCAATGAGTTCCTCTTTATTGGCCATAGCCTACCTGATGATCAAATTGGAAAGGCGCAAATTATAGTCAATTTTTTTAAAAAAAACAAGATAGACACACTTCTGCTAAAGCATCTGGTTAAACTATGACTAATCAAAAAAGATGTAATTTTTTTCACAAAAGCTGAGTAATTCTGTTGTCAGTTCGGTCAATCAACGCTAATCTAAAATCATAGTTATTAGGGACTGTTAATTGCATAAAGGTCAACAGCCCTAAATATCAATGAAGTATCTACATGGAAGGGCACTGCGTGGGTCAGCTAACAGATGCATCAGTTGTATTACGCTTTGGCTATCAAGCGATTCGTCGTGCGGGATTGCCAACAGAAGAAATATTAACCAAAGCGGGAGTTGCTTTAAATCAGGTCGATACCAATGCACGTACACCGTTAAGTGCACAGTACGCCTTTTGGACTGCCGCTCAGGAAGTCAGTAAAGATCCAGACATCGGTCTGCATTTAGGTGAGCATTTGCCTTTGTATCGAGGGCAGGTGATTGAACATCTATTTATTAGTAGTGAAACCTTTGGTGAAGGCTTAAAACGAGCTTTAGCTTATCAACGACTCATTAGTGATGCATTTGATGCAAAACTAGTGGTTGAAGAAGGACGTTGTTATTTAACCAATGGCGAACAGATTGGCGCTGACAATCTAGTCAACCGTCATTTTTCCGAATGTGCAATTTCAGGCATACTTAGATTCTTTAAATTCATTACTGAAGGGCAATTTCATCCTATCTTCATCGATTTTAATTTTAGTGAAGGTGCTTCTGAGGATGAATATTTCCGTGTATTCGGCTGCCCAGTTAGCTTAGGCCAGAAAGAGACACGTTTATATTTTGACCCTGCTATTTTAGATTTCCAGCTTTGGCAAGCAGAGCCTGAGTTATTGCAGTTGCATGAGCAGCTCGCGATTGAAAAATTGCAGGAACTGGCCCGTTATGATTTGGTGGGTGAAGTTCGCCGTGCAATTGGTTCAACACTGGAAAGTGGAGAAACCACGTTGGAAACGGTGGCTGCTCAGTTGAATATTACTCCGCGTCGCTTACGTACTCAGCTCAGTGAGGCGAATACTAGTTTTCAGCAAATACTTTCTGACTATCGTTGTCGTTTGGCTAAAAAGCTTTTGGCAAATACCAATGAGAGTGTTGAGCGTATTGTGTATTTAACAGGTTTCTCTGAACCAAGTACGTTCTATCGTGCTTTTAAACGTTGGACGAATGAAACGCCGGTTGAATACCGTAAGCGTAAACAACATCGCTAGATTAAGTATAGGTCGAATTGGCTAAGCTTACTCAGGTAGGTTTAGCCAATGTGGTCCAAGTGGTGGCTGCGGTAAATCAAACTGCTCAGGATAATTACACTGAATAAAATAAAGGCCATCGGGTGGGGCAGTTACACCAGCTGCTTTACGATCTTGTGCCGCAAACATCGCATCGATATGATCAATTTCATACATACCTTGACCAATTTCGAGTAAGCAACCGACAATATTGCGTACCATATGATGTAAAAAACCATCTGCTTGAATATCTAGAACCAAATAGCGTCCATGTTCAAATAAACGGCAATGCGTTACATGTCGCACAGGCTGGTTTGACTGGCATGCTGCTGCGCGAAAAGTTTCAAAGTTATGCGTTCCTTCAAACTTACTGGCAGCTTCAATCATCTTTTTCACATCTAGCTTTTGGTAAATGTGAGTAACTTGTTTGTGTAATAGTGCTGGGCGATGGGGCGCGTTATAGATGATATAGCGGTAACGTCGTGCAGTCGCTTTAAAACGCGCATGAAAACTTTCATCCATCAGTTTAATCCACTGAATGGAAATATCTTTAGGCAATTGGCTGTTTGCCCCTCTTAACCATCCTGTTTCTGGACGAATAGCGTTCGTATCAAAGTGTGCCACCATATTTGTTGCATGTACTCCAGCGTCAGTACGACCCGCGCCGTGAAGTGCAATAGGCTCATCTGCAATTTTGCTAAGTACACGCTCAATCGTTTCCTGAACGCTGGCAACGCCTGGCTGTTGTGTTTGCCAACCTCGGTATTGAACTCCGCTAAATTCAATACCGACCGCATAACGTTGCATGGCTTTACCTCTGTTTAATGCAAATTTTCGTTCCAATGACTTAGCCATTGTTCTGGAGTTGGGTATTTTAAATAGATTTGAAGTGCTTTTGCATAGAGATCTGCATGACTATTAGCATCGCTAATGACAATTTTTGCAGTTTTGGCCCATGCACTAATCGCATAACGTTGATCAATACCACCAAAAGTTACTTGTGTTGCCAAAATTGGAACACAACCATGAGCATACAGTTCATCTAATGTTGCGAGTAATTCTTGGTTTACCGCAATATTACCCGTACCAAAACCTTGTAACACTAAAAAGTGCGGAGGGGCTGGAAGTAAGTGACGTAATTGCTGAACTAAGTGCTCTGTTGCAATCGGTTGCATCATCCAGTTTAAAATCTGAAATGAAGCTGCTCGTTCAATTTGGTTGTCTTGTACGATCAATTCATTTTGCTGAGGCGCAAATTCAACTTCACTACTTAAACCTGAAAAAGCATCGAGTTCAGTCGTATGCGTTTTTAATGCAGTTTGTGCGTGGAATACTTGATGGTGGAATGCGAGATAAGCACCCACAGGTAGAGAAATCACTTGTTCTAATGCAAGGTATAAGTTCTCAATTGCATCAGTAAATTCACGAGTATTGTCACCTTGAATATTAAGTAACGGGTATTGGCTACCAGTAATTACAATATGACAGCTTTGGCCTAAAAAGCGGGCTAGGGTTGCAGCCGCATAACTGAGCGTGTCTGTACCATGAATAACAACGAAATGTTGATAACCTTCAAGTTGTAGTTGTTGTATGCGTTGAATTAGACGTAACCAATCAGGTGCTGTACATGCACTGCTATCAACAATATTGGGCGCAGCGAAGCAGTCAACTGTTAAGTGTGGGGGAATTACTTTTTCAAGTTGAGGTAGGAATTGGTCATAAGGCATAGGAGCTAAAGGTTCACCAATGCAACCAAAAGTACCACCCATATAAAATAAGGCTATTTTTTTCATATTTTTGCAGGCATAAAAAAGCAGTCATCTCTGACTGCTTATGGTAAATCGAACAGTTCTAAGAAGCTATGCGATTAAGTAGGTTTTTCGCGCGTTGTTGTTGTTCTGTGTTGAATTTTTGCTCATTACTTGCCAATAACGCTTGAGCTGCTGGATAAGCACCTAACTTGATGTATTGCTCTGCAAGTTTTAGATCAAGTTCATTTTCATCTAACTGTTTTAATTCTGGAAAAGCTTCTAAAAGAGGGTCTTGAGTTTGAGCTGGAGTAGTCTCTTCACCTAATAAATTTATATGATTTTGAGTGTCAATCTCTGATGTTGTGACTAAGGTAGGTTCATCTAAAGAAAACTCAAGAGGTGCTATTGAAATTGGTTCTAATGGAGCTTGTTCTACCAATTTAAGCTCATCTAACGATGAGGTCTGCTCATGAGTTTTTAGCTCCGAATTTGCAGGATTTAATTCAAGATTAAAATCCAAAACATTCGTATTGTTCTCTTGGTCTGCTGGTATTTCTACTACTTGAGCTTTTTCCTCAGGTTCATGCAGTGGTGCTAAATCAAAAGAAAAATCTAAGTCAGCCAAATCATTTGTTTGTTGAGATGATGGTAACTCCGATTCTTGGGTCGGTTGGCTGCCACTTTCTGTAGTCGTGGTTTGTTCGAATGAAAAGTTAAACTCTAAAGGTTCAACTTCAACAGCAGGTTCTTGCTTTACAGGGGTATAGTCTTGCTGCAAGTCATCAAAAGAAGCTTCAGAAGAACTTGCTGTTAACTGGTCAAACTGAGCTGTTGTGTCAGCTTTATTTTTTGGCTCTTGGGATATTTGAGCTTGAGGAAAATCGATGGCATCAGGTTGTCTTGAGGACTCATACTCTTTTTGTTTGGCTTCTGCTTGAATGGCTATTTCATTGAGTGACAAACTGCGAATATGGCCAATCAGTTGAGTTATTGCAAACTCATCTTTTTGTGCAATATGAATCTCAAGCAGCAATAAATAAAGTTCATGTTGTGTATTATCTTTTTTTAGCGCCTGATTGACTTGAGCTTCAGCTGCTGAGAATTGTCTTTCTTGAATAAGTAGCTGAATTTTTTGACGTACAGCATCCGGAACAGGGCTGCTTTGTGGAGTAGAGGGAATGAGTTCTTCAACCACATTGACTTTACTTTTTTCACGCGAGTTTTTACTTGTTTTAGAGTTCGCTTTTTTATTGGTTTTTCTACTTACCGTTTTAGGGGAGTTAGCCTCTTGCTTCTGGCTATTTTCGCGTTTTTTTAAAATGACAGCGACCACGAGCAATATGATGAACGGAATCACATATAACATTACTTTCCCCTTAAAAAATAAATATTTGCAATATAAAGCGAGCTAACTCTAATTTTAACTTAATGTTTTTGCTTATGAGTCTGTTGCTGTGCTTGTAACTGCTGTTGTAACTCTGCCAAACGTGCATTCAAAAGTTGAATACGTTGGTCTTTTAAACGTAAAGTTTGATTTAGTTTGGTTACATTCCTTTGTAATGTAACGGTTTTTTCTCGTGTTGTCATAACTTTTACTGCTAACTCAGTATTGTTTTGACCTTGTTGTGTGCTCTTCTTAGCAGTTCCATGTGTAGAATTTTGGCTGTTTTCAGCCACAATACTCATTTCAGCTTGCTGTAAACGGTATTTTGCCTTGCTAGAAGTTGATTTTGCAGTAGGTGCTATGTCTGTTTTGGGTTTATTTTGCTGAGGTTTATGAGCAGGAGAGTGGACTAGGTTAAGCGAAATTCCCTGACGTAAACGATTTACATCGCCCTGAATAAAAGCATGTCGGTTTTGAGCTTGAATATCATGCATGACTTTCGCAACAGGTTGTTTAGTTTTTGCTGCGATGCGATTAGCAATGCTCCATAAAGACTCGTTGCGTTGTACTACATATTTACCTGATGTTGCTGGGCCTTTGTAGGGACTTAGGGTTTGTTTCTTGGCAGGGTTTTGGTTAGACGTCTTTTGAGGCGTAGATTTCTTTTGCGCTGTTAGTTTGTTGACTGGAGTTTTTGGTGAATTGTTTGTGGCTGTTTTGGCGCTGGTTGGTTTAATCTGATTTTCTGATGCTACCTGATCAGAAGTAGTACTTGCTGTAACTTGTTGAGCAACCTGACCAGAAGAGCTTTCGCTAGATGTATTGGATGATTTTATGTTTATAGCTGGAGCAATTCCAGAGCTAATATTAAGGCTATGTTCACCATTCGAATCAGTTGTCGCTGGAGACGAAGTTGCTGATACATAACGGGTACTTTCTGGCAGATTTAGAGCAATATCTTTTTCATTGACAATAAATTGAGGGGATAACGTATTTTCGTTATTTTCAGTCTTTTTTATAGAAGAAGGCTTAATTACGGTTTTAATATGCTGCAAACGGGTGGCGGAACCTTCACTAATTTTTACTACAATATTCAGTTCAGGATCAATCACAGGGCGAGATGAGGTAATAATAATAACCCCTGAGCCTTGGCCGTTTTGACGTGTATAAAAATTAAGATTTCCGGGCGGCTGATGAGTCACTCCTAACGCGCTTAAATCTTCAGGAGTTGCCAAACTGACTTGTAAAGTAGCGTTGGGATCAGCTTGTTGGAAATTCATTTCGGCATATAACAAATCGCCAGGTGCGGACTGAATTTGTATAGGGTCTAATGTAATCGCATAAATAGAAGGCGAAGACATAATGGTGAAAATGGCAATTTTTAATTTGTTATAAACAGTCATCTCAATCCATGACCTAATTAGTCGTAAAGTCGTTCAAAATTATACAATAATGAAATGTAAATAAATTGTAAAATTTTCACAAACCAGTTACGAAAAAGCCGATCTAATGTGATCGGCTTTTTATTTTGACTGAATAATTCAAATCAAATTATGAGCTTTTGTATTCAACTAAAATGCGTAACATACGACGTAAAGGCTCAGCAGCACCCCAGAGTAACTGATCACCCACTGTAAATGCACCTAGATATTCTTTACCCATGTTGAGTTTACGTAGACGACCTACAGGCACAGTTAAAGTACCAGTTACAGCAACAGGTGTAAGGTCAGTCATAGACGCTTCACGAGTGTTTGGTACAACTTTCGCCCATTGGTTTGAAGTACGAATCATGTCTTCAATTTCATCAAGCGGTACATCTTTTTTCAACTTGATTGTAAGTGCTTGAGAGTGGCAACGCATTGCACCAATACGGACACAGTGACCATCAATAGGAACAATTTGTGAGTTACCCAAGATCTTGTTGGTTTCAACTTGACCTTTCCACTCTTCTTTTGATTGACCGTTTTCAAGTTGCTTATCAATGTAAGGAATCAATGAACCCGCTAATGGCACACCAAAGTTAGCAGATGGGAAACCTTCACCACGTTGTAACTCAGCAACTTGACGATCAATATCCAAAATTGCAGATTTAGGATCATCTAACAATGTTTTGGTATTGTTATATAAGTAGCCCATACCAGTAATGAGCTCACGCATGTTTTGTGCGCCAGCGCCTGATGCTGCTTGATAAGTCATAGCAGTCATCCACTCCACCAAATTATTTTGGAAAAGTGAACCTACACCCATCAACATAAGCGATACTGTACAGTTACCACCTACGAAAGTTTTGGTGCCGTTAACCAAGCCGTCTTTAATCACGTTAAGGTTTACTGGATCAAGAACGATGATTGCATCATCTGACATACGTAAAGTAGAGGCTGCATCAATCCAGTAGCCATCCCAACCAGTTGCTTTTAACTGTGGGAAAACTTCAGACGTATAGTCACCACCTTGACAGGTAATAATGACATCCATTTGCTTCAGACTATTAATGTCTGTAGCTTCCATAAGTGCTGGGGCAGTCTTACCACCAAATGAAGGAGCTTCACCACCTGCATTACTGGTAGAGAAATAGAATGGCTCAATATGAGCAAAATCATTCTCTTCAACCATACGTTGCATAAGGACGGAACCGACCATCCCGCGCCAACCGACCAGACCTACTTTCATGTCATTTTGCCTCGGTGCGTTAAAATTGTTAGGGGGAGTTGAGTGTATCAAAAGTGTCCACAACTGCAAGCGTTACAGAAACAAAACACCATGTTTATTGAGTAGAATATCTTGTTTATGTTACATACAAAATTGATAAAGATGACAAAAACTTTAAAAAACAAATCATCTTAAAAGAGAAAATTCAATGATTTATATCGAAGTTCTAGCTGGTCTGGTGATTTGGTTGAGTTTCTGGTCACTTATTCCTCGTGATGAGTGGTGGTTTCGTGGTGCCGATTTTCCTCGTTTGCAGATTCTATTTGTTGGTTTGTTAGCCTTTATTGGAATACTTTTTTGGCCTACCGAATGGAACCTCTGGCGTGAAATAGTTTTGGCTGTGCTCATTGCCGCTCTTGCTTACCAACTTAAAATGGTTTTGCCCTATACCTTGTTTTGGAAAAAACAGGTTAAACAGGTGAGACCATCTCAATTAGATCCGCAAAAGCAGATTTCATTAATCGTATCAAATGTTCTTACTCCTAATGATAAATATCATTTACTTCTTGAGCATATCCAGACATTAAAACCTGATTTATTACTTACACTAGAAAGTGATAAGACATGGGAGAATGCTTTAAAAGAGATTGAAGGCGACTATCCTTATCGTGTTCCTGTGCCTTTAGATAACCTCTACGGCATGCATTTATATAGTCGCTTACCCTTATCAAATACCGAAGTTAAATTTATTCTCAGTGATGAAATTCCTTCTATTCATACCACTGTGACTTTACGCTCCGGTATGCCGGTTCAACTCTATTGTTTACATCCGAAACCACCTAGTCCGACTGAGGCGAAAGATTCGACTTTACGTGATGCAGAACTTTTAATTGTGGGTGACCAAATTAAAGATCTTGATGAAAGCTGTATAGTGATGGGGGATTTAAACGATGTAGCATGGTCGCGTACTACGCGTCTATTTCAGCGAATTAGTGGATTACTTGATCCGCGAGTTGGCCGACATTTCATTAATACTTTTCATGCAGACTATCCGTTACTGCGTTGGTCTTTAGACCATATTTTCCATAGTACCGATTTTGGTTTGGTTAAAATGCAGCGTTTGCCTCATATCGGATCTGATCATTTCCCTGTCTATGTGGTTTTGCAGACTGGTCGAATATTTGAACTTATTCAAGAAGAGCTTGAGCAAACTCAAAATGATGAAGAGGAGGCGCAAAGTGCCATCCAAGAAGGAATTGCCAAAGCAGAAGCAGAAGAGAAAATAGTGACTGATAAAATTGCACAGCCTTATAAATAAAAAGAATATAAAAATCGATGTAAGCAATATCGTACAAAGATTTGAGTCTAGGGCGAATAGGCAGATAGTTATAAAAACCTTATTCTATATTCATCGGCACATGGAAACGGGAATGGATAGTCCCACGTAAGGATACACGAAGCTGATATGGAATAGCATCACGGATTAGATGTTGGAACGGACACGATAAAAATAATTATTAACCTGAAAGCACAACCTCATTTACCCGAGTTTTGCAGGACGCAGAACTCGGGTTGATATTTTTATATACCTTATTTAATTCTGTGTAAATAAAATAAAAAATTTTGAGCTCATCTTAATTTTTAAAGCTATCTCATACTAGGTAAACACTCACATTTTTTGATATAAATTTGTGCAATTTTTAATGAAAAAAGATACAAAATTTTTTTTTATTAAGCTTCTGTTTTTATAGATTATTGACGAATAAATATAGGCTTTGATCTATTTAAGGATAAATTGGGGTTGTTTAATTAATAAATCTCAATAGAATGTGCCGATCGTTGACATGTTGGATCGTCAACAGGCATTGTTGTTTATCTCGCCGGATCGGCGAGTTGTGATTTGTTTGTGCATTTAAATTTCTGTTTGGAAATTACTGTACATATTGAGGTTTCACTCTTAGTTAGTGGTCTTCTCCCTCTCATATTTGATACTTTGCGGTGCATAAGGATTGTCTTATGAAGAATTTTAAATTTAGCCTTGCATGGCAAATTTTAATTGCTTTAATCCTAGGGATAGTTGTCGGGGCTGTTTTACATAACCAGCCTGAAATCAAAGACAGTATTGTGAATAATGTTCTTAACCCATTGGGTAAGATCTTTATTAGCCTGATTAAAATGATTGTTATTCCAATCGTTTTCTCTACCTTAATTTTAGGTATTGCAGGTGTTGGCAGTACGAAAAGTTTAGGGCGACTTGGTTTTAAAACCATTCTCTATTTTGAAATTATTACGACTATTGCTATTTTGGTTGGATTGGTTGCAGCAAATATCTTCCATCCGGGCTCAGGCATTGATATGTCTCAGTTGGTACAGTCGGATATTTCTCAGTACAAGCATACAACTGAAGAAGTTCAGTCTCAGTCACATGGTCTTATTCAAACAATATTATCGCTTATCCCAACGAACATTATTAGTTCGATGGCACATGGCGAAATGTTACCTGTGATTTTCTTTGCTGTGCTATTTGGTATCGGTTTATCTTCTTTACCAGCAACGACAAAAGACCCATTATTGAACGTGTTTCATGCTGTTTCAGAAACGATGTTCCGCGTAACGCATATCATTATGAAGTATGCGCCTGTGGGGGTGTTTGGTTTAATCGCTGTAACTGTTGCAAACTTCGGTTTTGCTTCACTTATCCCTTTAGGCAAATTAGTCGTGTTGGTATACGGTGCGATTTTATTCTTTGCTTTAGTGGTGCTTGGTTTAACTGCAAAAATGTTCGGTATCAATATCTTTATCTTGTTTAAGATTTTGAAAGATGAATTGATTTTAGCTTATTCAACTGCAAGCTCGGAAACAGTTTTACCGCGTATCATGCAAAAAATGGAAGCTTACGGTGCGCCAAAAGCAATTTCCAGTTTTGTAATTCCAACAGGTTATTCATTTAACCTTGATGGTTCTACGCTGTACCAAAGTATCGCAGCAATCTTTATTGCACAGCTTTACGGTATTGAAATGTCAATCAGCCAACAAGTGATTTTGGTTGTAACATTAATGATTACTTCTAAAGGTATTGCTGGTGTTCCTGGTGTATCATTTGTTGTGTTATTAGCGACATTAGGTAGTGTGGGTATTCCTGTTGAAGGCTTAGCATTTATTGCTGGTGTTGACCGTATTATGGATATGGCTCGTACTGCGCTGAACGTTGTCGGTAACGCACTTGCTGTACTTGTAATCAGTAAATGGGAAAAGCAATACGACTCTGAAAAAGCTGCTGCTTATGAAGCATCTCTTAAATAAGAAAGAAGTTTTTTAGTCGAAAAAAACCCGCGAAGATCGCGGGTTTTTTATTGGGTTATTTTAAAACGCGTTGGTAGAGTTCTAGTGTTTGGTCACACATATCTTTTAAGCTAAACATCGTGACAGGAGCAACGACTTGCGGTTGTTCAATATGTTTTTTTACAGTCTCTATTAAAGCTTTTTCATTTTCTGCTTCAACAAGACCTTGCGGATAGACGTTCGATAAAATCTCAGCAACACCTCCACGGTTCCAGCCAATCACTGGCGTACCGACTGAAAGCGCTTCTAATGCTGTTCTACCGAATGTTTCTGCCTGATTGGATAGAGAGAGCACAATATCGCTAAAAGCCAGCCATTCGCGAATATCAGAGCGATGGCCTACAAAGGTGATTTTATCAGTAAGTCCTTTGCTTTGAATGGTGCTTTGCAGTTCGTTTAAGTAAGCTTGCTTTTTGGCATCAGCCCCACCGACAACAACTGCATGTAGCTGAGGATATTGCGTCTGAAGTTGCTGCATCAGTTCAATTAAACTTTCATGTCCTTTTAAACGCGTAATACGACCAGGTAAGCAAAGTAAAAACTTATTTTCAAGCTCAGGGAAATCATTAAAAACTTGATTAAACCATTGTGCTGAAGGTTGGTAATTATGCGGAAAAGCGGCAGGGTCAATGCCTCGATAAATCCGCACAATATCTTGTGGTGGGCAGTTTTTATAATGGTCAGTGATGTACTTAACCACACTGTCAGAAACAGCAATGACTTTTTCAGCTTGAGTCATAATCGTACTATAACGATTAACTGAATAAAAGCCATGTACCGTGCTAATGAGGTGAGGGCGTTTGTTTGCTGGTATTTTTCTCAAAGCGAAGTGAGTAAGCCAAGCTGGTACACGAGAGCGCACATGAACAATATCCGGTTGATGCTGTTCAATCAGCTGACGTAATGGACGGATTTGCCACAAGCTTGACAATGATTTTTTATGGATAGGCAGCGTTAAATGAGTAGAACCTTCAGCTTCGAGCTGGGACACTAGACGTCCGCCATTTGAAACAACCAAAGATTGATGGCCTTGTGCAACCAGTGCACGTGCAATTTCTAGTGTGCCGCGTTCTACGCCACCGCTATTGAGTTCTGGGAGAAGTTGCATCACTTTCATTGTTTTTTGCCTTTAGGTTGTAGCAAAGCGGAGTCTTGCAGTTCATTTATTTAATATTTGGAGTTTACTCCTTACTTTTGTTTTGGCAAAAGTAACAAAACCATTTGTTGGACTAACGACACATCCATGATGTCGTAGCCCAACAGGCGACATCCATGTCGCCTTCGCACGATAGTACATACTGGAGTTTATTTAGATGTTTATAACTATAGTGCGGTAATTATTGAAGGTTTCAGTAAATCTCTTCATATCCCTCAGGACGTGTTTTAAAGCGACGGTGGAACCACATATATTGAGTTGGTGCGATGCGAAGCTGATTTTCAATAATCTTATTCACACGTGTTGCATCTTCAACTTCATCTTCACTTGGCATATTGTCGACCGCAGGTTCAATCAAGATATGATATTTAGGGTCTTGTACATTGCCTTGACGATAAAAATATAAAGGAACTGCGACTGCCTTCGAGATTTTTAATAAACGTCGGTGAGCAGTCACTGTAGCTGCTGGTACACCAAAAAATGGTGCCATAACGCCTTGCTTGAGTCCGAAGTCTTGATCAGGGCTATACCAAATTGCATCACCATCTTTAAGATGACAAATTAAACCACGCATATCATCATGATCGATTTGCGCTTTATAAATGGTGCCACGGCAACGATATATCAGCATATCGAGCAATGGGTTGTTTTGAGGTCGGTAGACGACATCTGGCTCGAAATATTGAGCGCACACATAACCCCCTGCATCAAGAAGCGTACTATGAGTTCCCAATAATAAAACGCCTTTGCCCTGAGCTTGAGCATTGGTAATGTGTTCTAAACCTTCAATGGTGACACGGTTTTTAAACCAGTAAGGCTTATACCATGCATTTAATGTCTCAAAAATACCAAGCATCATATCTACAAAAACTTGCTTAGCTTGTTGCTGTACTTTTTCGGCTGACCATTCGGGAAAGCAGACTTCTAAATTACGAATAGTTGTTTTTCGGCGAGATTTTAAATATTTCCAAGCAAGATTTGCTAAGCCATGAGCCAGACGCCATTGAATTGCCCACGGCAAAATAGCCAAAAGCATTAAAAAAACAATGGCAATCCAAATACCCCAATATTTAGGCAATAAAAAGGACCATTGAAATTCACCGGGCGTATAAGTCTGCTTTTGGCTCATAGCGATATAAAGAATTCAAAATTAAAACTGGCAAAAGTGTATCACGAACTGAATTTATCGTCGTAATACACTGTTGAATTGAGCGGTTAAGATGAAGAAGTAAAGCGCGGTTATCGACGATTTTCTAAAAGAATGCGAACTGCAAGTCCAGCTAGCACTGTTCCCATAAGCCAACGCTGACATCAGCAAGTGAAATAAATCCCGCCATTTTTCCTTCAAAAAAAGCCCCCTTAATTTCAGAAGGCTTTTTTGTTATTTAAATTGTAGGAAAGAAAGCAAATTAATTTCCTTTGCTCATTTGTTCAAGTTCATCCCAACGTTCTAATTTTTCAAGTAATACCTCTTCAATTTCTGCAAGGCGTTGACTTGCTTTGGTTGCTTCATCGGCATTACTGACAAACCATGAACCATCTGCAAGTTTGTCAGAAAGCTCTGCTTGTTCAACTTCCAGTTTTTCGATTTCGGTAGGAAGTTGCTCAAGTTCACGTTGGTCTTTATAACTCAGTTTGACTTTTTTAACGTTACTTTGAGCTGCGGCTTTTTCAGCTTCCGCTTTTGCCTGAGCTTTTTTAACGTCAGACTTTTGGTCTACGACTTTATCATCTGGACGTTGCTGTAAATAGTCTTGGTAGCCACCAATGTACTCTGCAATATTGCCTTTGCCATCAAAGACCCAAGTCGATGTTACGACGTTGTCCATAAATGCACGGTCATGCGAAATGAGCAACAAAGTGCCTTTATATTCAGAAAGCATCTCTTCAAGAAGCTCTAGAGTCACCATATCCAAGTCATTGGTTGGTTCGTCCATCACAATCAGGTTCGATGGTTTAAGCAGTAATTTAGCAAGCAAGATACGGTTACGCTCACCACCAGAAAGAGCTTTTACCGGTGTGCGTGCGCGTTCAGGTGAGAACAAGAAATCTTGTAAATAGCTGTAGATATGACGGCGGTTACCATTTACATCAACAAAGTCAGAACCTTCTGAAACGTTTGCCATTACTGTTTTTTCAAGGTCTAAGGCATTACGTAATTGATCAAAATAAGCAACTTCTAACTGTGTACCTGTCTTAACAGAACCACCGTGCTCGATTTCACCTAAAATGGCTTTAATTAAGGTGGTTTTACCGACACCGTTATCACCTACTAGGCCAATACGGTCACCACGCATGACTAGTGTAGAGAAATCTTTAATAAGCGGTTTATCATCATAAGATACGCTTAAGTGCTCAATATCAAATACTAATTTACCAGAGCGATTTGCTTCTTGAGTCGCCATGCTCACTTTGCCTTGTTGTGAACGGCGGGCTTTCGATTCTTCACGTAAAGCTTTTAAGGCACGCACACGACCTTCATTACGGGTACGGCGAGCTTTAATCCCTTGGCGAATCCAAGCTTCTTCTTCAGCTAATTTTTTATCAAATAAAGCATTTTGTTTCTCTTCTGCTTCCATTTGCTGAGCTTTAAGCTCTAAGTAACGTGAATAGTTACCTTCATAGCCACGTAAAATACCACGATCAAGTTCAACAATACGAGTCGCAATGCTATCTACAAAAGAGCGGTCATGCGAAATAAATAGAAGCGTTAAATTATTTTGATCGAGTAGGAATTTTTCTAACCATTCAATACTTTCAACATCTAGATGGTTCGTCGGTTCGTCTAGAAGTAATACGTCCGGTTGTGTCAAAAGAGCGCGGGCAAGTAAAACACGGCGTTTACGTCCACCTGAAAGATCTGCCAAATCCGCATTTGGGTCGAGTCCCATTTTACTTAATAGGGCATTGACCTTGTTTTCGAGTGCCCAGCCGTCTAGTTGGTCGAGCTTGTGCTGTAGGTTCCCCATACGGTCACACGCTTCCATGTCGCCAAGCATACAAGCATCAGTTGCTTCATGATAAGCTCTGAGTACTTCGGCAGCTTCTCCTGCACCATCAGCCACAATGTCAGCAACTTTGCCAGAATCCATTGGAACGTCTTGGGCTAACATTGAAACTGTTAAACCATTTTGAATGGAAACTTCACCAGAATCTGGTAATAGGCTTCCCTCGATCAGTTTAAGTAAAGTAGACTTACCTTCACCATTACGACCAATTAAACAGACTCGTTCGCCACGTTCTAGATTAAAGTTCGCGCCATCGAGCAGGGCAGGTCCGCCAAAAGCAAGTTGGACATCCCTTAGGGTAATATAGGCCATAATGTTTTCCAGAATCTCAAATGAGGATTTAAATGACTAAACCACCATATCATGATGATCAAGCGTCATTTTCCGCACCCATTGAAGATTTGCAAGTGCGAATTACATTTTTGGATGATTTAGTTGAACAATTAAATCAACAACTCGCTATTCAGACTCAGGAAATAGCTGATTTGAAAAAACAAATGCAATTTCTTTATCAACGTGTGGAATCTTCGGATTTATCAGAAGGTATTGCACCTTTTGATCCATTAACGAATAAACCTCCTCACTATTAATAAAAAGGCAAGTTCGATACTTGCCTTTTTATTTGGGAATATTATTAATTTTGCTTAAAAACCCTGTAAGACAATTTTCCCTTTTGTTGTGCCACTTTCAATTTGCTGATGAACTCGTTTTAAATTTTCAGCATTAATAGGGCTTAAAACCTGCGTCACGGTCGTCTTAATTTTTCCTTCATCAACTAGCTTGCTGACCTCATTTAATAGTTCACTTTGTTTTGCCATATCTTCGGTGTGGTACATTGAACGTGTGAACATAAATTCCCAATGCACAGATACGGACTTCGATTTAAACGGTTTAATATCTAACTGTTCTGGATCATCAATAAGTCCGAAACGGCCTTGTGGTGCAATCAACTCTACGATATCTGATAAATGTTGATCTGTTTGAGTGGTTGAGAATACATATAAAGGTGCCGTTAAATCTAATTGCTTGATTTGGGCTGCTAAAGGCTGACGATGATCTAATACATAATCTGCTCCAAGTTGCTTAACCCATTCTTGAGTTTCTGACCGTGAAGCTGTTGCAATAATCGTTAAGTTAGTTAATTGTTTAAGAAGCTGAATAGTGATTGAACCTACACCACCCGCTCCACCAATGACTAATATTGATGTTTTTTTTGGAGCATTTGTTGGAACTTGCAGGCGATCAAATAGCATCTCCCACGCTGTGATTGCAGTTAAAGGGAGAGCTGCCGCCTTGGTTGCTTCTAAAGTTTTTGGTTTATGACCCACAATGCGTTCATCAACAAGCTGTAATTCACTATTACTGCCTTGGCGATTAAGAGCACCTGCATACCAAACAACATCGCCAATCTTAAATTGAGTAACTTTGTCTCCAATCGCTTCAACAATACCTACTGCATCCCAACCAAGCGTTTTCCACTGATTATTCTCAGGGCTTACATTCTTGCGGATTTTAGTATCGACCGGATTTACTGAAACAGCTTGGACACGAACAAGTAGATCATGGCCTTCTGCAACGGGAGTGTCGAGTTCAATATCCACGAGTGCTTCTGATGATGTAATAGGCCCCGCTTTTTGATATGCCACACCTTTCATAATGATGATTCCTCTTGTTGAGAGTTTGATCATAACGTAAGCTTTAAAAGAGTGACTACAGACAAATAACGCTCATAGTGTCAAAAAGGATACTGTAAAATGGCAAAAGCAAGACATTCAAGTTTTGACTGTTCTCCGGGATGTGCCGTTGAGGCTGCAATTAGTTTGATTGATGGAAAATGGAAATGTGTCATTCTTTGGCATTTATTTAATGAAGGCACCTTAAGGTTTAATGAAATTCGAAAGCGTGTTCCGAGTATTACTCAAAGAATGCTGACAAATCAGCTACGTGAATTGGAACAAGATGGCATTATTCATCGAGAAGTCTATCCTCAGGTACCGCCTAAAGTGGAATACTGCCTGACTGATTTGGGACAAAGTCTTGAGAAAATTCTATTTGCTTTAAAACAGTGGGGTGATGCTCACATTGACCAATTTGGAAGGCTGACACTTGTTGATGGACATTCGAATCCTTAATGATATTTGAGTCAGCTCATCGCAATTTGCGCTGTGAAATCTCAATATTTTGAGCCTTGCCATCTTATCGGGCATTATTTTTATGTTGAAACTTGCGTTTTCTGGTCAGCTTATGCAACTCTAATAAAAGAGATTAATAGGTTTTGCTATGGACAATATGGGAATTTGGGTTACCGTTATCATTGTTCTTTTCGTACTAGGCTCCATTTTTGGTTTAAGGGTGAGCCCACGTGAAAAGGCACTTGGTATTATGCGTGATAAAGCTCGTAAAATGGGTTTACACCCACGTGTAATCGTTGCACCTGAATGGACACATGTCCCAATGGCGACTGAAAAGCGTGCCAGCATGGTTGCTTATTATAGTGTATTGATTCCCGATGCTCGTTTATCTTTAATGCGTGCTCGCGTTATAGACGGCAAATTAAAAGTGGTTCAGGGCGATGAGAAATTTAATGATTCTCCCATTGCATTAAAAGGGATTTATGCTATTGATATGCAGGCAAACTGTGTAGGGCTTTATTGGGATGAGGAATCAGACCTGAGAGCAACACAATTAGATGAGATGAAGGCTTATCTGTTGAACTTGGCTAAAGCCTGATTTTTAAATTTATTGGTATAGGAATAACATTTTATATGGCGAATACCTCGCGCTCTGCATCTCAAAGCACAGCATCTACTGCACCTGCTGCACATAAACGTGCCTTAGTGATTGTGGAGTCGCCTGCCAAAGCGAAAACCATCAATAAATATTTGGGTTCGCAATACATTGTAAAGTCTTCTGTAGGTCACGTACGTGATTTGCCAACAGGCGGCAGCAAATCGACTGAGAAAAAGCCGGCTGCCCGGACGAAACTCACTGAAGCAGAAAAAGAACAAAAAGCTAGTCAGGCTTTAGTTAATCGTATGGGGGTTGATCCTGAACATGGTTGGGAAGCTCATTACGAAGTTCTGCCAGGTAAGGAAAATGTTGTTGCTGAACTAAAGAAACTCGCCAAAGATGCCGATGCAATCTATCTCGCAACGGACTTGGATAGAGAAGGGGAAGCCATTGCTTGGCACCTAAGAGAAGTTATTGGTGGTGACGACAGTCGTTATCACCGTGTGGTATTTAACGAAATTACTAAAAATGCCATTCAAGAAGCATTTAAACAACCTACACGCCTAGATTTAAACCGAGTTAACGCTCAACAAGCACGTCGTTTCTTAGACCGTGTTGTTGGCTTTATGGTTTCGCCATTACTTTGGGAAAAGATTGCCCGTGGTTTGTCAGCTGGTCGTGTGCAGTCTGTAGCGGTGAAACTGGTTGTAGAGCGTGAAAGAGAAATTCGTGCTTTTATTCCAGAAGAATACTGGCAAGTTTTTGCAGACACGCAAGCCAAGAAAGATGACATTCGTCTTGAAGCAGTTAAGCAAGCTGGTAAAACTCTTAAACTGAAAAATAAAGCTGAAACCGATGCTCTATTAGACGTTTTAAAAGGTGCTGAATATAAAGTTGCACAGCGTGAAGATAAACCGACTAAGGTGAATCCAAGTGCACCTTATATCACTTCAACGTTGCAACAGGCTGCAAGTACTCGTTTAGGTTTTTCTGTGAAGAAAACCATGATGCTGGCTCAGCGTTTATATGAAGCAGGCTTTATTACCTATATGCGTACTGACTCAACATTCTTGAGTGATGACGCAGTAAGCATGGTACGCGCTCATATTGAAAGCCAATTTGGCGAGAAATATTTACCTGCAAAGCCAAACCGCTATGGTAACAAAGCGGGTGCTCAAGAAGCCCATGAAGCCATTCGTCCGTCAAATGTTGCGCTTACAGGTGATCAACTTGCGGGTGTGGAACGTGATGCTCAACGTTTGTATGATTTGATTTGGCGTCAGTTTGTTGCATGTCAAATGACTCCAGCAGAATATTTATCTTCGACTTTAACGGTTGAAGCTGCAAATGTTGAATTAAAAGCAAAAGGCCGTACGCTTGTATTTGATGGCTTTACACGAGTTCGTGGTGCCAACAAGTCTGATGACGATATTATTTTGCCTGCAATTAAAGTTGGTGAAATCTTAAAATTAGAAAAGTTAGACCCAAGTCAGCACTTTACTAAACCACCTGCACGTTTTACTGAAGCTTCTTTGGTTAAAGAACTTGAAAAACGTAGTATTGGTCGTCCTTCGACTTATGCAGCGATTATTTCTACGATTCAAGAACGTGGCTACGTTAAGTTAGAAAACCGTCGTCTTTTCGCCGAAAAAATGGGTGAAATTGTGACGGATCGTCTTGATGAAAGCTTCAATAACTTGATGAACTATGCATTTACGGCAGATCTTGAAGGACAGCTCGATAAAGTTGCAACAGGTGAGCGTAACTGGAAAGAGTTACTAGATACATTCTATGGTGACTTTAAAAAACGTCTTACCAATGCTCAAGGCGAGCATGGAATGCGTCGTAACCAGCCGGTTGAAGTACCAGCTGTACATTGTCCCGAATGTTCACGTCCAATGCAGATTCGTACAGGTACAACAGGCGTATTCTTAGGTTGCTCTGGCTATAACTTACCGCCTAAAGAGCGTTGTAAAGGTACTTTGAATTTAACACCTGTTGAGTCCTTAGCGGCCCTATCTGATGATGATGGTGCTGAAACCGCAGACTTGATGTCAAAACATCGCTGTGCGAAATGTGGCACAGCTATGGACAGTTATGTTATTGATGGTGGTCGTAAACTGCACGTATGTGGTAACAACCCTGACTGTGATGGTTTTGAGCTTGAAGAAGGTGAGTTCAAGATTAAAGGCTACGATGGTCCAACCATTCCGTGTGATAAATGTGATGGTGAGATGCAGCTTAAAACTGGTCGTTTTGGCCCGTATTTCGCTTGTACAAGCTGTGACAACACTCGTAAGGTCTTGAAAAGTGGTCAACCTGCGCCTCCACGTGTAGAACCGATCAAGATGGAACATTTACGCTCAACGAAACATGATGACTATTTTGTGTTGCGTGATGGTGCGGCTGGTTTATTCTTGGCTGCAAGTAAATTCCCGAAAATTCGTGAAACTCGTGCGCCAAAAGTTGCGGAATTACGTAGCGTTGCAGCCCAGCTTGATCCTAAATATCAATTTATTTTACAAGCACCAGATGTAGACCCTGAAGGTAATCCGACAGTTGTGAAATTCAGTCGTAAGAATCAATCACAATATGTGGGCTCGGAAACTCCAGAAGGCAAACAAACTAAATGGAGCCTAATTTATCAAAATGGTAAATGGGTTGAAGGCTAATTAAGTCCACAATAAAAAATGCTAGCTCAGCTAGCATTTTTTATATCTAAAACAATAAAAGAAAATTTTAATTTTATGGGGAAAAAGAATGTGGAAAAACATTCGAGTTTTATGTTTGTTAATTATTTTGCTGATTGTTGCTGTTCAGGCATGGCGAGATCAAAACCAAGATTGGAATCAACCTATTGTTGTGGTTTTACATCCTATTAATGCCGATGGTTTACAGACATCACAGAGCTATGTCCATCAATTGCAAAACACTGATTTTGAGAAAATAAAAACCTATTTAGAGCAGTGGTCACAACATTATCGTGGTCAATCAGCGAATTTTGTAATTCGTTTAGGACAACAGTTACAACAACGTCCTCCTGAGGTTCCTCAGAATGCCAATATCTTTCATGTAATGTGGTGGAGTTTAAAGTTTCGTTTTTATGCATGGCAACATCAACAACCTGAAGATAAGGGGGCGTCACTCAAACTTTACTTAAATTATTACGACCCAAATTATCAAAAAGTTTTGATCCATTCGACTGCTTTAGAAAAAGGTCGTATTGGTAGTGTGAATTTATTTGCGACCAAAACACAAGCCTCACAAAATCAGGTCGTAATTGTTCATGAGCTATTACATGGCTTTGGGGCACAAGACAAATATGATTTACAAACAGGACAACCACTTTATCCTCTAGGTTATGCGCAACCTGAAAAAGTGCCTTTATATCCACAAACTGACGCTGAAATCATGGGTGGTCGAACACCGTTATCTGAGCAGAGCAGTAAAATGCCGAATGGTTTACATGAAACAATCATAGGTTTACCTACAGCCCAAGAAATTGGCTGGGTGAAATAAAACTGTGGATAAATACTGCTTTATCCACATCAATTGTTAAGAAACGATGCAGATTTTATACAGACAAAAAATGTGAAGTGCATCACTATTATTGGGTAGATGAAATTCTAATACCTGATAATAAGAGTAGCCATGATGAAAACTGTCGGTAATGATTTGGTACGTAATCAGTTACATGCTGATCGTAAGTGGTATTTGATATTAGGCTTTGTGCTTATTGGCTTTGGTCTGATTTTATTTAGTTCATTACCATTTGCGACTTTTTCTGTCGTTTTTTTATTTGGAATACTCATGATGGTCGGAGGTGTTTTACATCTTGTCGCGGCTATGAGTGTTTTTAAAGGTGCTAGCCGATGGTTATGGGCACTTTTTGGCATACTTTATTTAATGGCTGGTTATTACGCTTTTTCTACTCCCGTCACCACAGCCGTGGTTTTGACGAGTTTATTATCTATAGCACTGATTATTGCCGGGGCTATACGTACAGTAAACGCGATTTTACTTAAGCCAATTACTGGATGGGGCTGGACCCTATTTTCAGGGTTATTAACGCTCGCTACCGGTATTTTAATTTTAGTTTCCAAAGATTCGCCTTTTTGGGTGTTAGGAATGTTCCTTGCTATTGATATCTTATTTCAAGGAATTAACTTTTTAGGTTTGGCTTCCGCGATTAAGCATCTGCCATCTAGTTCAAAAACAGTATCTTAAATAAAAATACTGTATCAAAGAGCACTTTAGGTGCTCTTTTTTGTTTTTAGGATGGCAGACGCATCTGTTGCTTTGGTCTGTTAAACTATGTCTTGGTGTTTTAGCGATATGTGTTATGAGTCTTGCAAAATTAATTAATGAACTGAATGCTCAGCAAAAAAAAGCAGCCACGACGACTGCTCAGAACTGTTTAGTTTTGGCGGGTGCTGGTTGTGGCAAGACAAAGACTATTGTTGCTCGTGCCGCTTATTTAATTGATCAAGGCTTACCAGCAAACCAAATCCAGATTTTAACTTTTACTCGACGTGCTGCGAGTGAAATTGTTGCAAGAGTCGAGCAGCATGTAGGAGCACAGGCAAAGGGCTTAAGAGCTTCGACTTTTCATACTTTTTGCATGTATTTGCTACGCCGTAACCCACAAGCTTTTGGTTTAAATCAATTTAGTATTATTGATCGTGATGATCAGTTACTGATGTTTCGCTTATTAAGAGGTAAAGACAAAGATAACGTTTTACCTAAAGCGGCAGAGCTGTGCGATTTGTATTCTTTTGCTCGAAATACTCAAACCAAACTTTCTGAAGCACTGCTTAAGCAACTTCCAGAAGCCTACGAGCACAAGGCACAAATTGCTGAGTTGATGAAAACTTATGAGCAACGTAAGAAAGAGCGTAATTTTTTAGATTACGACGATATCTTGTCGATTGTGGCGGTGCATTTACAAAACTCAGAAGCGCTCACCAATTGGGTGGCAGGCTTCTGTCAGGCATTGCTAGTTGATGAAATGCAAGATACAAACCCTTTGCAATGGGCTTTGTTGCAGCCCTTAATTGGTAAAGTGAAGTTGTTTTGTGTGGGTGATGATGCGCAGTCGATTTATGGTTTTCGCGGCGCCGACTTTGAAAATATTCATTCTTTTAAAGAACGAATACCTGATGCAGAAGTACTTACACTTGCTTTAAATTACCGTTCGACTCAAGAAATCTTAGATTTATCGAACTGGCTGTTGGCACATAGCCCAATTGATTATCAAAAACAGCTACAAGCACATCGTGGCCAAGGGCAAAAGCCACAGCTACATTTGTTTGGTAATGAGTTTGAAGAAGCAAACTGGATTGCACAAGATTTAATAACGCGCCATCAACAAGGTGCAAACTGGCATAACCATATGGTTTTGGTGCGTTCTGGCTATAGTGCCCGATATCTAGAAGGGGCTTTTATTGCTGCTGAAATACCTTATCGCTTTATTGGTGGAGTAAAACTTCTTGAGTCGGCCCATGTAAAAGATGTACTGAGCCTGCTACGTATTGTGAGCAACCCTCATGATGATTTGGCTTGGATGCGGTTTTTAACCTTATGGGATGGAATTGGTGATGTTGGAGCGAGTAAGTTAGCCCAAGAGCTAATGGGAATCGCTGATGTTGAAGAACGCTGTCAACGACTTGAACGCCATGGCAAGGTCCCTTTACAAGCAATTTTAATTTTAAAACAGTTAGACGTACTACAGCAGCATGTTGAAGCAAGTATTGGCTTAGCTCTTGATGCTTTAGGCGAGCAGCTAGAGCAAAATTATAAAACTAAAGACTGGTCACGCCGTTTAAAAGACTTTGATTTGGTTAAGCAACTTGCGCGTAAGCATGCATCGTTGGGTGAATTCCTTGAAGAATATGTGCTTGAACCTATTTCAGTTTCTGAAATTGAAAAAGCTGCTGATCAAGATTTAGTGACTCTAATTACGATTCATTCAGCTAAGGGGGCCGAACAGAAAGTTTGTTATGTACCTCATGTATCACCAAATCAATATCCTTATGCAAGAGCACAGGGTGATTTTGATGATGTTGAGGAAGAACGCCGTGTGCTGTATGTGGCCTTAACACGTGCTGAAAATGAATTAATCTTGACGAAACAAAATCTTAATACGTGGTCACAAGACACGTATGACGAGCAAGGTCGTAAAGTCGAGAGTTATTTCTTAAATGATTTACCTACACATTTAGTTCAAGCAAAGATACATAGACAAGTACCTCAGCAATTTACTAAAAAACAATGGAACAGATCTCCTGCAGTAAATTTAGGTTTTGGTATCGATCTGGACTAAACTACTGTATAAGACGCTGTGATTACTTAAATGTATATTGGCCCTCCCTTTTATTGCCAATTAAGGTTAGAAAATGAAGATATTAGTTCGTAATTTAGATCGTGCTGTAAGTGAAGCTGAAGTTTTAGAGTTATTTAAGGCATATGGTAAAGTTGATACATGTGTTCTTGTGACTGATAAAGACACAGGTAAATCGAAAGGCTTTGGTTTTGTTGAAATGCCTAATCCACGTGAAGCGATTAAGGCAATTAAAGGCTTAAATACGCTTAAAGTTAAAGGCTATGGAATTCGAGTTAAAGCAGCCGAAGAATAAGTCTTAGCTAAACGTAAAATTTATCAAGTTGAGCTGGATTTACCATAAATAACGTTGATTTTATCAATGGAGTCGTTAAGCTAAGAATAGCTATTGCAATGGCGATTTTAGAACAGGAAAGTTTAGTTATGTCACGTGTTGCTCGTTATCATGCCGATCGTACCAATCAGAAGCTCTATTTCGCACGTCTAGCGTGTCAACAGGCAGAGCAGACCGATCACGTACAGCAGGTACAAGCTTATCGTGAAACAGCTGTATTTCATTTACATGGCGCAATGTTAGCGTTCTTACAAGAATTGGTACGTTATTACCGTTTAAATGATTTGCAACCTACTTTAAAATCTATTGAGGAACATATGGCGGCAAAAGGACAGGTTTCTCCTGAAGTGTCCGTTTTGCAGCAATTGGCAAAAGATGGTTTTGTTGCGGAGTTAAAACGTGCTTATCGTATGTGCCAATACGCCCCAGAACCAAAAGAACCGACTCCAGAAGAAGAAACTTCTTCTAATCTCATTATTAAAGTGACACAAGGTCCTCAGTCTTGGTTGCCAGATGTTAAAATCTTGCGTGAATGGCACCGAGAATTAAGCCATTTAATTGATGGTTTTCGTAATGAAATGGTTGAGTTCTAAAATTAAACTGCCTAGATGCTTGAAATTTAGACTAGGTGTGCCTATATAAATAAGACAAGAGAAGCAAAGTGCAAGGGTGCTTTGCCACCATGTTGAAACATGGAGGAAGTATATGTCTATACAGCAATTGAAAGAGTTATTTGGAAATCAAGAAGCAGTGTTGGAATTGGTTCAACTCGAAGGTGGTGAACTCGCCTTGCGTAATGCAGGTTCTGAAAATGAACCCTTGGTTAAAATTCAATTTAGCGATGAAGTCAAAGCAATCTTGGGTGAGCAGACTCCAGTTGTTGCTCAGCATATGATTCAGGCTGCATTGTTTGGACTGCTAGAGAAGCAGGTAAACGAGTGGCAGGCTGAGGTATTAGACGAACAGCCTAAATTCTTGAGTTAAAAAAAGCGTACTTTTAAGTACGCTTTTTATATGGGTTAATGAATTGTTGACTGATGGGCAAGCTCGATCTGATTTAATATGTGGTGACTCATATTCTTTGCCATTTCTTCTTTTGCATAGAACACTTCGCCAATATTTTCTTCACGGATAATTGCTGCTTCTTCTTTGCTTTCTGCGCAAATTAATACCTGAATTTGAGGATTTAATTGCTTGGCAATGCTCACAATACGGTGGATATCTAAAATATCCATAGGAGAGATCACCAAGAGTCGTGCATGCATGATATGTGCTTGAATTAAAACGCTCGGTTCGGTAGCAACACCGCTCACCGCAGCAATATTTGCCTGACGCAGTTTTTCTACGATTTCACGGTTCTCTTCTGCAATAACGACCTTAATATTCTCATTAATTAAATTTTCAGTAATGCGTCGTCCCACGCCGCCATATCCAACAATCACGACCTGATCGCGTAAGTAAGCTTGATCAACTTCATCGGGTAACATTGCTAATGGGTCACCACTACGTTCAAGAAGTCGGGCTAAGTGAGAACGCTCGCGAATCCAGCGTTGTACAGGCTCAATAGCTGAGAAGATGAACGAGTTGAGCGTAATTGAGAATAAAGCGCCTGCTAGAATCAGGTTTTGAGCTTCTAAGCTTAATAGTCCTAAAGAAACACCCAAGGTCGCCAAAATAAACGAAAACTCACCAATTTGTGCAAGGCTTGCCCCGACTGTTAAAGCTGTATTGATTGGATAGCGGAAAAATAAAACCAATGCCATTGCAGCAAGTGTTTTACCCACCATAATAATCGCAATAACAGCTAAGATATGTAGTGGGCTCTCAACAAGAATGTGTGGATCAAACAGCATGCCCACAGAAACAAAAAATAAAATCGAGAAAATTTCACGTAGTGGGAGAGTCTCTTCCTCAGCACGATGACTAAAGTCTGATTCTTTAACGACCATGCCCGCAAAGAAAGCTCCTAATGCCATTGAAACCCCAAAGATGGCATATGAACCATAGGCAATTGAAACGGCAGCAGCGACGACGGTCAGCGTAAATAGCTCTCTTGAGCCTAAACGTGCAACGAACTGCATAATAATAGGCACAACACGTTTACCTACTATGAGCATAAAGGCAATAAAGCCAATCACCTTTAATAAGGTTATCCCAAGGGTTAACCAGATATTACCCTCTGCACCTGCTGGTGCTTTGCCACCGAGTAAAACTGCTGTAGCAGGAAGGAGTACTAAAACTAGTACCATCACTAAGTCTTCCACTAACAGCCAGCCCACAGCAATTTTGCCGTTAACTGAATCTAAAAGACCACGGTCGCCTAAAGCTTTTAATAGTACAACCGTACTCGCACACGACAGACTTAAACCAAAAACAAGTGCTGAACCAAAACTCCAGCCCCATAGCATTGAAACCCCAATACCCAGTAAGGTTGCAACAGCGATCTGTAAAATTGCGCCTGGTAAAGCAATGCGTCGAACTTGCAATAAATCTTTTAATGAAAAGTGCATCCCTACACCAAACATCAGGAACATGACCCCGAGTTCTGCGAGCTGGTTAGCAAGATGAATATCTGCTTCTACACCTGGTGTATTTGGGCTAATAATAATTCCGGCAATTAAATAGCCGATAAGAGGAGGGAGTCGTAATCGGGCTGCAAGATAGCCAAAAATGAGGGCAACGCCGAAACCAACAGCAAGTAAAATAATTAAATCTACGTCATGCGGCACTAAAAACTCCTTTTACGTGAGTTAGGCTAAAGACAAGCATAAAAAATGCCAAGGCGGAATATAGATAAAGTTTAACAAAAAGGTAGGTATAAAAAAAATGCAAAAAAAAACGACTTCATAAAGAAGTCGTTTTTTTCGAGGCTAAAATTATTTGATTTTAGCTTCTTTGAAAATCACGTGTTGACGGATTTTTGGATCAAATTTTTTGATTTCCATTTTTTCCGGCATAGTACGTTTGTTTTTAGTCGTGGTATAGAAGTAACCTGTACCAGCTGAAGAAACGAGGCGAATCTTATCACGCATTGCTCAGACTCCTTAGATCTTTTGACCTTGAGCACGAAGGTCTGCAACAACCTTTTCGATACCCAATTTGTCAATAATACGCATACCTTTAGTGGTTAAACGAAGACGTACAAAACGTTTTTCGCTTTCTAACCAGAAACGGTGGTGGTGCAGGTTCGGCTCGAACCGGCGCTTGGTTTTGTTGTTGGCGTGTGAGACGTTGTTACCAACGACTGGACGCTTGCCGGTAACTTGGCAAACCTTAGACATGGTGTAACTCCATTGATTCAGCCAACAGCAAATCTGTGGCCAGTCATACTAAATGTAAACGGATGAATTCATTCAAGGGGCGTTTTATACCAAAAATACGATTAAAAGACAAGCGAAATTGGTAAAAACGAGGCATGATTTAGTATAACAGATCATGCCTTGATCAGTTAGCGCAACAAGGTTTTCGAAATGAAACGATGAATAGGCTTATTGAACGGTGGAAGAATGTATTTAAGGCTATAAAGTTTTGGATTTGACATCACCGAACGCTCATGAGAAAGGCTAAAAAAGCCCTCTGGTCCGTGATATTTACCCATACCTGATGCGCCAATTCCGCCAAAAGGTAAATCATCTTGTGCAACATGGGTAATTACCATGTTAATTCCGAAATGCCCTGAATGGGTGTGCTGTGCAATATAGTCAGCTCGTGCTTGGTCATAGTCAAAATAATACATTGCTAAAGGGCGCGGACGACTATTAATAAACTCGATGACTTCTTCTATTTGGTCATATTCTAAAATCGGCAGAATAGGCCCGAAGATTTCATTTTGCATAATATCCATTGCAGTTGTCACACCAGTGACTAAAGTCGGTGCAATTTTACGGACATCATCTAAAATTTCATTTTGTGGGTTAATTTCAACAATACGTGCACCTTGATCGCGGGCGTTTTCGAGATAGCCTTGAATCCGGTTGTACTGTTTATCATTAATAATAGAAGTATAGTCTTGGTTGTTGCGGAAATGAGGGTACATTCCAGCCACAATCAATTTAAAGTTTTCAATGAACTCGGCAGTTTTGCCGCGTGGTAAGAAAATATGATCTGGTGCAACACAAGTTTGTCCCGCATTCCATAATTTTCCTACAGCGATACGCTGAGCTACATCTTTCATGTCCATTGACGCATGCACAAGGGCAGGAGATTTTCCACCTAACTCAAGAATCACGGGAACAAGGTTTTGAGCTGCGGCTGCCATTACTGTTTTACCAACAGAAGTTGAGCCTGTGAAAATCATTTTGTCAAAAGGCAAATGACTAAAAGCATCTGAAATAACGCCACCACCATTCACCACAGCCACTAATTCTTGTGGGAATGCTTCAGCTAGTGCACTTTCAAGGACTCGTCCAAAGTTTGGCGAAGCGCTAGAGATTTTAATCATGGCATGGTTGCCTGCAGCTAGCGCACAGATCAAAGGTCCGACTGAAAGCAATAATGGGTAGTTCCAAGGTGTAATAATACCAATCACACCCATAGGTTGATATTGTACCCAACCTTTTGCAGGCTGATGTAATACACTAATATGGCGTTTTGATGGCTTCATCCATGCAGTTAGATGTTTACTGTAATACTTAATTTGCTCCAAACTGGTGAGTAGCTCACCAATTTTTGTTTCCATAACTGCACGATTGCCATAATCAAGGTTAATTGCTTCGGCAATCTGATCTTGATATTTTACCAAGACTCTTTTAAGACGAGCTAAACGATCAATACGCTCTTTAGCAGTGGGTACCGGATGGCGTAGGTAAGCCAGCTTTTGTTGTTCAAGCAAATCATGTAAATGCTTAACATCATAAGGAAGCTGAGTCTCTGGATTTGTTTTTGTTTGACTGTTCATCGGTACTTACCAAATATATTGATATACTTATTTTTTAGAGTAAATACTCTAAATAGTCAAGTCAGTTTATGTGTTCAAGTCTTAACCATGTGAATTATTAAAGGTTATTAAAATGTCTCAACCTAAAGCTCTGAAGACAAAGGACCGGATTTTACAAATCAGTTTGCAGCTTTTTAATGAGCGAGGTGAACGGTCGGTTACAACCAATCATATTGCTGCGGAGTTAGGTATTAGTCCTGGAAATTTGTATTATCATTTTCGGAATAAGCATGAAATCATTAAGGAATTAATGTACCAATATCAGGTTGAGACTCTGGACATGCTTTCTTTACCTGAAGACAGACCGTTAACGACCAATGATAAAATCAACTATTTTCAAGTATTAAGTGGTCAACTCTGGAGTTACCGTTTTATTCATCGTGATGTTTATCATTTAGTTGAAAGTAACGAAGACTTTAAAAAGATTTATCCGCGTTTTGCGGGGCAAGTAATGCAGCAAGGGCAAAAAATTTATCAAGCCTTTGTCGATGCCGGTCTTATGAAAATGACGCCATCTGAAATTGAAGCGCTCATTATTAACTTATGGATTGTATTAACAAATTGGACAAACTTTTTATATATGTCTGGCCATATCAGTGACAATAACCATTTAGAAGAAAGATGGGTTTGGCAAGCTTTGCGTCAAATGGTTTTTCTTGAAGGGCCTTATCTTATGGGAGAAAGTCGAGAGACTTACGAGCAGTTGCTTGAGTCATTAGGGCCTTCTGATCTATTTGCCAGCTTGTCGTCCTTAAAAGATGAATAGTTGTGCTTGCTTATTTAGAGCGCTAGAATACTCGGCTTATTAAAAATTTGACTCAATTAAGTGATATTAACCAAATGAATATGACCACTGCCAATACAGCCCGTTTACTGATTACTTGTGAAGACAAGCCTGGGATCGTACAGGCTGTATCGAGCTTTTTGTACCATCAGGGTGCAAACATTACCGCGCTTGATCAGTATGCGACGGAAGCTCAGGGCGGACGTTATTTCATGCGTGTGGAATTTGAACTTGATCATTTACAGTCACGTAAAGACGCATTAATTCAAACATTTGCTGCGAATGTTGCTGAGCGTTATAGCATGCAATGGCGCCTTGCTTTCGTAAACGATATTAAAAAGGTTGGTATTTTAGTTTCTAAAGTCGACCATGCTTTACTTGAGTTATTGTGGCGTCATGCGCGTGGGTCGTTACCTTGTGAAATTACGCATGTGATTTCAAACCATGAAGACTTACGTGAATCTGTTGAGAACTTCGGTATTCCATTTACAGTAATCAAAGTCACTAAAGACAATAAAGCTGAAGCTTATGCGCAAATTGATGAAATGATGCAAGGCAACGATTTATTGGTTCTTGCACGTTACATGCAAATTCTAAGCGAAGATTTTGTTGCGAAATGGGAAATGAAAATCATCAATATCCATCATTCTTTCTTGCCAGCTTTCGTGGGTGCTAACCCATATAAGCAAGCTTATGAAAAAGGTGTGAAGTTGATTGGTGCGACAGCTCACTATGTGACTGCTGACCTAGACCAAGGCCCAATTATTGAGCAAGACGTTGAGCGTGTAAGCCACGACTATAATGTTGAGCAATTACGTGAGTTAGGTGAAGACGTAGAGCGTAATGTGTTGGCTCGCGCAGTAAAATGGCATTTGGAAGACCGTATTATTGTAGATGGTAATAAGACTGTTGTTTTTTAAACAACACTTACTTTAAAAAACACGCTTCTTGCGTGTTTTTTTTATATCAAAAATATTATTGAAATGATATAACGTAACAAATTTAAGTAGATGTATGTTAGGATTTGGTCTATTCACAGTGAAATTATTCTAACTATATAAGTGAGAGTAAAGACATTGTGAATAAGAGATTCCATTTCATGTAACTATGAGAAAACAAAAGCAAAGACACTCAACTGATACAAATGAGCGATCTTGAGCAAATGTTTTTCTCAAAAAATAGTTGCAAATGAAAACACTTCTCATTTATTATTGTGGCACTTTATTGTTCTATCCGATGTTTGAAATCGTTTCTGTAAATAGAAATCTGAAATCATCATCCATTAGGTAATTAGATTCTTATGAGTCAATCTTCCGCAGCCTTAAACTCTCCCAATCCGATGAAAAAGAAAGTCATCACGGCACTAATTGCGGTTGCAATTGGTCATATCGGGGTCTTATGGGCAGTTAGCCATATTAAGCCTGCTGAATTAAAGCCAATCGATAAGAAGCCTTTACAGGTACGTTTCGTAAAAATTCAAGAGCAACCAAAACCACTACCTCCTAAACCAAAGGAACCGCCTAAAAAGCCGGAACCTAAAAAAGAGGTAAAAGAAGTTAAAGTTGTTGAAAAGCCTGTGACACCACCGAAAAAAGTGGAAAAAATTCAACAGGTGAAAAAAGCTGAAACACCAAAAGAAACAGTAAAGACAGAACCTAAAGTTGAAACCAAAGTAGTGACGACAACGACAACTGTTACTGAAAAAGTCGTAGAAAAACCACAGCCAGTGGTACAAGAAGCGCCTAAAGCTCAACCTGCTCCAGATCCATCGCCAAAACGAGTTTCAATTGGTGGCTCGGGGGTACAGTGGAGTCGTTCACCACGTTTAACAGTTTCTCCAAAAGATTTACAAGGCGAAGCACGTTCTGTTGTTGTACTCATTGAAGCCGATGAAAAAGGCAAAATTATTAATGTACGAGTGACTAGAAGTAGTGGTATTTCTAGCCTAGACGACAAAGTTGTCCGTGCTGTTCGCGGTGCGAAATTTAAACCTTATATGGAAAATGGTGTTGCTTATCCAATTAGAGCAGAGCAACCCTTTGATTTAACCCCTTAAATGAATTTGAGTCCCAACGGCTAACCTTAATCAGGAGTTCAATATGAACTTTTCAATCTATTGGCAACATGCAGATGCAGTGAGTAAAACCCTGTATTTCATCTTATTGGCAATGTCGATTGCTACCTGGACAGTTTTCATCTTACGTTTGATGGGGACTCGCCAGCTAAAACAACAAGCTTATGCTCAACTTTCTCAGGCTATCTCTTCGCTAAAAGCAAAGTTACAACCTTTGAGTTTTGAACAGCGTAAAGCGGTTGCAGAGCAGGCATTACTTCGTCAGATTTCTGCTGAAAAAGCCAATGCTGATAAAGGTATTTCGGTTTTAGGAACGATTGCTTCAATTGCACCATTCGTAGGTTTGTTTGGTACTGTTTGGGGTATTTTCCATGCGCTGGTTGCGGTAGGGAAAAGCGGACAAGCAGGTTTGGCTCAAGTGGCTACACCAGTAGGTGAAGCACTTATTATGACGGGTCTTGGTCTTGCAGTGGCGATTCCTGCGGTATTGGCTTACAACATCTGTGTACGTGCAAATCGTGGTCTTGCTCATGACTTACAAGATCAAGCGCATAGCTTGTTAATTGACACGATGTTGCAGCAAGACTCAACTGTAAAGTCTGATGTTAAAACTGCACAGCAAAGTTATGTTGGAGGTCAAGCTTAATGGCTTTTCAATTGGGTGAAGACCACGATAGTGGCATGAATGAGATGAACCTCATTCCGCTAATCGACATTATGTTGGTGTTAATGATCATCTTTTTGGTCACAGCAACAGTTGCCAACCCATCGATTCCATTAACGCTTCCTAAAACAACTGCTGAAATTATTGATCCACCACCAAAAGCGATTACGATTAGTATCAATGCAAATGGTGAAGTGGCTTGGGATACTCAAGTAATTAGCCTAGATGAGCTTCAAAAACGTTTTCAAGAAGCAGGTCAAGGTGATGTTAAACCAACAGTTCAACTTCGTGCTGATAAAGAGTCGAAGTACGATACTGTTGCTCAGGTAATGTCTCGCGCCAGTGAAGCCGGACTGAGCGATATTGCCTTTGTAAGTGAAAACTAAAATTTAGTTTACTTAATAAAAAAGCAACCAATTTGGTTGCTTTTTTATTGTTCTGATTTATTGATCTTTCATCAGATGCTGGAATTTACTATATAGCTTAAGCAGCTTAGGTGGAATCGCAAAGTTGCAATAACCTTGTGAAGGATTCTTTGCATAGTAGTTCTGATGATATTCTTCTGCCGGATAGAAGGTCGGGACAGGAGACAGCTCAGTCACAATATCAAGATCATCATTTTTTAGAGTCTGAATTGTGTGTTCCGCTGCCTGCTTCTGCTCTTCATTATAATAGTAAATAACAGAACGGTATTGTGTGCCGATATCATTACCTTGGCGATTTAAAGTCGTTGGATCGTGAGTCGCAAAGAACACGTCGAGTAACTGGGAGTAAGTTACTTGCTCTTCATCAAAGTCGACTAAGATCACCTCAGCGTGCTGGGTGTCTCCTTGACATACTTGCTCGTAGGTAGGATTAGTTGTGTGCCCACCTGCATAACCACTAGTTACTTTTTCTACACCGCGTATTTGTAAAAATACAGCTTCGACGCACCAAAAACAGCCGCCGCCAAATAATGCCTGTTGCATTGTTTTTCCCTCTATTTCCTGCCTATTACAATAGGGTTTATGTATTTAAAATACAAAGTAAAGCATGTATAAAAAAGTAAAGAAAAGTGCATTACTTATTTCACTTAGCTTTAGGTAAACCTTGTCGAACGATTTGAGAGAAGTGTTGACTACTCTGATCTGAAAGCTGTTCAAAATTTTCAGTTCTTGGGTTGATATGTGCAATTTGATACCACTGTTTTAAACTGATATTTTGATTGAGTGCTTTAAGGTCATATAAATAATTGGGTAAGTAACCTGAAGCGATTAAACGATAATCTTTAGGAAGTTCATAGGGGTTAATCGCTTGAACCATATCAAAAATTAAAGTTGTACAGTTACTCGTAAGCGTGTTGTACCACCTCGGTTCTGCACGTAGCTCATCCGATTTCTTAAGATATTCTAAAAATAGCGCTTTTTGCTCGCTACGTGGCATATTGACTGGGAAATTATAAACTTGCTCTTTACGGATGTTGCTACGCGTATAGACAATATCTTTTTCATCAGAAGCAATTAAGCTAAGTTCATATTTTCTAAAAAAACCACCAATTGCTGAAAACTCTTCAGTTTTTTCTTTGCGAATCTCTATTGAGAAGACCAAAGGTTGCTGATTCTTAAATTCGAAGCTCACCAGTGTGTGAGCAATTTGTGGCCCCATCCAGTAAGATGCAATGATGTTTATGCCATTTAATTGCTTAAGATCAAATGTCCGGGTTTCCCATCGCACATCATAAGTTCCATCAGGATGCCAGTTGAAGTTACGAACATTGTGTAAAGTGACTACATCGCCGTGCTTTTCATAGCTCAGCATATTGGCAACTTCTGGGTTCCAGTCGCGATCTTGACGTGCAGTAATGGAAAAATACCAAACAAGAGAGCAGGCAAATGCTAAAAGATAAATCAGGATATCGGTACGGCGGCTAATAATATGACCTTCAACATATAAGCCCGCCATACTCAGTGCAAAAGCAATCCAGATACCGATGAGTATGCGGCTGCCTAACCATCCAAAAGGTTGTTGAACCCAGAGTGCTACACATACCCAAATACTAGAGAACACAATAAACAGCGTGAATAGACTATGTAGCAGCCCAAAAAGTAGAGCAATAATAAATTCACGTGTTCCGATATTGTGCATAGGTATCCATAAAATTATTTTTTATAAGTGGCAAATTCGAATGAAGTTCCTGATTTTTCATCAATTTGCTGTTCACTCGCAATTTTATGAAATTCACTCGGTATTGTTGGATAATGTGCATCACCTTGCACATCTAAGTCAACATGAGTGAGTTCAAGACGGTCTGCAATTGATAACGTTTGCTTGAATATCTCACCGCCACCAATGATGAACAATGCTTGTTTTTCAGTATTTTTTACATCTTCTAAAGTTGCGTTTAAAGCATCTTCAATTGAGTATGCAACCTTAACACCGTCAAATTGCCAGTTAATGTCACGGGTAATTACCCAGTTCACACGGTTTGGTAGAGCACGGCCCATAGACTCAAGTGTTTTACGGCCCATTACGACCACACCGCCTTGGGTGATTTCTTTAAAGTGTTTTAAGTCGGCAGAAATATGCCATGGCAACGCATTGCCTTTACCAATACAGTGATTCTTGTCCATTGCCACAACGTGGACAACTTCTACATTTTGCCATGCCATAATCTTTATTCTCTAAACCGTAATCTAATGAAATTTAAGCCGTCGTTATACTGCAACTGGTGCTTTAATTGCCGGATGTGATTCATAACCTACAATTTCAATATCTTCAAATTTGAAATCAAACAAATCAGTTATTTCTGGGTTTAGTTTCAATTGGCACAGTGGTAAAGGCTCACGTGTCAATTGAAGTTTAGCTTGTTCAAAATGGTTGGCATAAAGATGCGTATCACCACCAGTCCAGACAAAATCACCAACACCTAAACCACATACTTGAGCAATCATATGGGTGAGTAGGGCATAACTCGCAATGTTAAAAGGTACGCCTAAGAACACATCAGCACTACGTTGATAAAGCTGGCATGACAACTTGTTGTCTTGTACAAAAAATTGGAAGAGCGTATGGCAAGGTGGTAATGCAACTTGTCCCGCTTCATTTGGGTTCCAGCCAGAAACAATTAAACGGCGTGAATTTGGGTTGGTTTTAATTTCATTAATTAACCATTTAATCTGGTCAAAACCATCTTGGTTATAAGTACCATCTGCCTTTTTTGTTGCACCGAAATTACGCCATTGATGACCATAAACAGGCCCAAGCTCATGTTCTGGGCGGCCAAAACGAGCAGTTTGTTCTGCTGTTGCCCATTCGTCCCAAATTGAAACTTTATTATCTTTTAGATATTGGACGTTGGTGTCACCTTTTAAAAACCAAAGTAACTCAATCACGATAGAACGGAAATGAACTTTTTTTGTGGTGAGTAAAGGAAAACCTTTAGAGAGATCAAAACGCATTTGATGACCAAATACAGAACGGGTTCCTGTGCCTGTACGGTCGCCTTTGTCACCGCCATTATCAAGGATATGTTGTAGTAGGTCTAAATATGCACGCATAACACTCTCGAGTTCGGATTAATTCCATCAAATAAAAGGGGAGATGGTTTATGGATCGATAAACCGTGGAAGATAATAGCATGGTTTAATGATAGGTAGGAAAGCGAGCCATAGTTTGCAATCAAAAACGTTTCGCACGATTTTGATAAATTGAAACAAGAAAAAATCCAACCAGTACAAAGCCTAGAGCTTGTATCGTTGCGATCCAATTGTGTTGAGGTGGCAGCAACCACATCACAATAGCAACAATAATGAGAGGATAAATTTTAAGTAGAAACTGAAAGTTAGATTTATGTGAGCCACGAACTGAAATTTTTGTTTTTAAATATTGTCCGAAGTGAAGTCCAAAACCTAACACAAGACTAAGGATTGTATAGGTCGGCGATAAGGGCTGAGCTTGATTGGCTGCATAAATGGCAACACAAACCACAATAATAAAGATAAGTTTGATGTGGCGCGGAGCGTTGTACCAATAAGCCAACATATATCAAGCCTATTTATTAAAAAGTGATTGAGGTGAAAAGATAAAAACTGCTAGTGCCATAAAAGCAATTCCTTGAACACCCCAGACCAGCAAGTTCGGCATTGTTTTAACAAAGATAAGTGCGAATAACAGTGCGATAGGGATCCAAGTCAGCAGGCGGTAAAGCAAGCCAGTCGGATTTTTTTGAGCAAAATGTAATTTAAAATAACGGCAGATTAAAAAGATAACACCAGTTCCAGTAAACATGAGAATCGTATCTAATGGCAAAGGCTGGTATTGATATAGTCCAATACAAATAGCCAAAGTAATAATTAAAATCACTAATTTTTTAAATGTTGGGACTTGTGTGTCAAACCAGAATTCCAGCATGGCATATCTTCATTTTTGGGAGAGTAAAACTGTAGCATAAAAAAGAAAAGAGGAGCCGAAACTCCTCTGATTTATCATATTAACTGTTCTTTTGTGGACCCCAGTCATAAATTTTCTTTTGATAGGCATACCACATCATCCAAAGGCCAATCAGCAACATTGGAACGGTGAGGATTTGTCCTTTAGTCATCCAGCCAAATAGAATAAAACCTTGGTCGGCATCGGGTTGACGGAAGAATTCCATCACAAAGCGCGCAACGCCATACCCCATTAAGAATAAAGCAGAAACTGCCATACGTGGACGTGGTTTTGAACTAAACCACCACAAGATAATAAATAGGATTAAGCCTTCACAAATTGCTTGATAAATTTGTGATGGATGACGTACCAGTTGTAATGGATCAGTTGGGAAGATCATACCAAATGGGTAATTAGGATCAGTTACCGCACGGCCGTATAACTCTCCGCCAATGAAGTTACCAAAGCGTCCAAACATTAGGCCAGTTGGTACACATGGCGCAATAAAGTCGAGGGTTTGGAACCATGTTTTTTGGTACTTTTTACACCAAAATAACATCGCAATCATGACGCCTAAAAAGCCGCCGTGGAAACTCATACCACCTGTCCAGACTTGAAAGAGCCAAATAGGGTTTTCAAGGAATTTATCAAACTCATAGAAAAGGACATAGCCGACACGACCGCCCAGAACGACACCTAAGGCACCATAAAACACCAGATCGGAAACCATGTCCGATGTCCAGCCATCACGCTGTTTGGCACGGTAGGAAGCAAGCCCCCAAGCACATAAAAATGCCAATAAATACATGAGTCCATACCAATGAACTTGAAGAGGTCCTAGATGTATTGCGACCGGATCGATATTAGGATAGGTCAGCATTGCTGCTCCTTGATCTTACGTTTTGACAGATTGTAGCGGAATGATGTGAAAAATGTTGTACATTCAATGTGTAAAGATAGGGAATAAGAAAAGATGTGTATTGTCGCTTTAGCATGGCATGTTCTGGATGATATGCCCTTGTGTCTTATGTCAAATCGGGATGAGTTCTATCATCGACCAACCGCATTATTGCATCAATGGGATCATACGCCGATTATTGCAGGGCAAGACTTACAGTCGGGCGGTACTTGGATGGGAATCACACCTCAAGGCCGATGGGCTGTGTTAACCAATTTTCGTGATGGGCGCGATCAAAAGTCATATGAAACTTCTCGGGGCCATTTGGTTCAGGCTTTTTTAGAATCTGATTTATTGCCGATTCGATTTGCTCAACAATTAGAACAACAGCAACAGAATTTTGCTGGCTTTAATTTGTTTATGGGAAATGCGGATCAAGCGGTTTATATGAGTAACCGTGGTGAAGCGCCGCAAGTATTGGCTAACGGTGTGTATGTGGTTTCGAATGGCTTAATGTCTGAACATTGGGAGAAAACTAAACATTTACGAACACGCTTTACCCAAGAGTTTTTGCCTATGCTTCAGCACCAAACGGAAGAGTTAACTTTACAGCACGCGGCGTGGGATATTCTTGAAGATGAGCGTAAAGTTACGACAGCATTACTACCCAATACAGGCATCCAGCCAGAAATGGAGGAGTTGTTATCCTCAACCTTTATTCAAAGTCCTGTGTATGGAACACGTTGCTCAAACTTTCTAAGAATGACCAATAATGAATGGCTTTGGTTGGAAAAGACCCAACAAGGCGAGCATAGTGGACAAATCGTTCAGCAACAGGTTCTCTTAAATCGATGATAATAAAAATGCCGATCAATTGACCGGCATTTTTAATTACTTAAGAATTAACCCGCGATCACACCGCCATCTTTACGGGTAATCACCACAGTTGCTGAGCGTGGGCGTGCAGTTTTATTGTTTGGATCTTTTTGAGTTGCAGGCCAGTTACTGTCTGGTGTCGAGTAACTTTTCGAGTCTTCACCAGGGTGTTGAACATTAATAAAGATTGCTTTGTGGTCAGGTGTCATGGCAATGCCTGTAATTTCACATTGCTTTGGTCCAACCAAGAAACGGCGTAGTGTTGAATCTGTAACTTTAGCACCGACTAGCGTTTGTTGGCCATTTGACGTAGTTGCAGTAGTACCATCACCAATTTGGCCCGGTAGTGCAGCAAGCATCATACAGTTAGTAACATCGGTGTAAGCACCATCATCTGTCTGAATCCAAAGTACGCCACGTGGGTCAAACCACATCCCGTCTGGAGATGACAAATCATTATTGTCGGTTAGGCCAGATAAGTTGATATTTGAAGCCATCGATGCTTCTGCACCAAACAGATAAATATCCCACTTGAAGGTTTCGGCAGTGGTTTTGTCATCAGTTTCTTTAAAACGGATAATGTGACCGTTAACGTTACCCTTTTGCTCTTTAGTGCCGTTGTAGAGGTCTGTGTAGTTACGTGGATTTGCAGCATCGGTCGCGTAATCTTTACCACGATTTGAGTTGTTGGTTAGAGTGACATAGACTTCGCCATTTACTGGATTGACTGTACACCATTCTGGACGGTCCATTTTGGTAGCACCGACTGCATCACCCGCCAAACGTGCAAATGTGACAACGTCTGCCTGAGATTTGAAAGGGTAAGTGGTGTTGCTTTCATTTAAGCCATTTTTGCCATAAGCAAGTTCAATCCATTGACCTGTACCATCGTTATTAAATTTGGCAACATACAATTTGCCCGCGTTCATATATTTGTCGCCAGCTGTATAGCCACGATTTACATCTTTGGCATCCCACACTGCGGTAGAGACAAACTTATAGATGTACTCACCGCGAGAATCATCACCCATATAAAACGCTAATGGCTGACCTACTACAGCACGGCAAGCACTGTCTTCATGAGCAAAACGGCCTAATGAGGTACGTTTAACTGGATTTTGACGTCCATCAAATGGATCAATCTCAACCATCCAGCCAAATGTATTTGGACCGTTACGATAATCTTGGGTAGCTTGTGCAGCTTTTACATCAGCATTCCAGCGATCATATAAGTCTTGTGACTCTACTTGACCAATTGCTGTTTCCCAGCCGTAGCGTGAACTTGTGCCTAAATAAATTTGGCGCCCTTGTTCATCAACGTTAGGGATGAACTCACCATTTTTATCTTTTAAGTAAATGATATTGCCATCTTTATCTTTTTTAGGAGCACCTTTTTCATCTTGCTCATACAAATAAGGTTCATCTTTTTTAACACCTAAACCATAACGTTTTAATGCAATTTTTTCTGCATCTGTACGTGCATATTCATCACTACCTGAACGTTGGAAATAACCAATAAAGTTTTCTTCAGTAGTTAAGTATGTGCCCCAAGGCGTATAACCATTACCGCAGTTATTATGAGTGCCACGTGTTTGACGTCCAGCAGGTGAGAAGCGAGTTGTAAGCAAGCCAGAACCCGCTGCAGCACCCGCAAATTCCATAACTGTAGAAGCGGTAATACGACGATTAAAAATAGAGTTTTTATCAATTGTTACTTTTTGAGTTGCTGCATCTTTTTTGATGTGAACAATAGAAACCCCATGTGCATTGGTTTCACGAATGACTTCATCTTCAGGGCGGCGTCCATCAACTTTTGTTGGGCCTTTGGGGTGAAGGAACGTTTGGTTGATATATTCGTGATTCATCACCAATAAACCTTCAGCTGAAACACTTTCATCAAAGTTTTTTGTTGAAGCATTTAAACCAAAGAAATGCATGCCGTCATGACAATCCCCTGAACGGAACTGGAAGCTTGGGCCTGATGGAATATTATTGTCATCCCAATCTCCAACTCTTGGGTTGATTGAATCACCCAAAGCATAAATGACATTCGCTTCATAACCTTCAGGTACAGTCACAATATCGTTATGGTTTTTCGCAACTGCGGTAAAAGTTAATTTTTCTGGTTTTTTATTTGGATCTACTGGTGTGGTTCCACCGTTGTTTGAACCTGAGTCATCATCACTATCATTACAGCCTGTTAAGGTAGAGGCTAAAGTTAGTGCTACCGCACCGCTTGCTGCTTTTGTAATTAAACTACGACGACTGATGTGTTGTTCTAAAATGTCGCGAAAGTGGGTGTTGTCAGAAGTATTATTGTCCAGTTCTTGGTCTTCATGATATGGCGTCAGCTCTGTCATGGGAAATTCCTAAGTAAATAAAGAGATTGTTCTAAAAGTCTTCATGAGCTTAGTTTGTGAATGTGACGAGGCTTTGACGTTTTGATGATAAGTTAATGAAATGTTCTATAATTTTTTTTCATAAAAAGTGAAAGTTGACTGTAAAAAACATTAAAGCTGACCTTGGCCAGCTTTAATACTTAAAGATGGTATGAAAAATTATTTGGTTGTGACAGAAGGGGCAATTGGGTCTGCTGTAATATAGCCCACGTTTGCGCTATAACCATTATTATAATTTTGGTTAATTAATGCTTTTACATCATCAGGTACACTGCTGCTATCGCCTGGGTGTTGGAAGTTGCTCATGATGTAAGTCCAACCATTAATTGAATCTACAGCATGTAAGCCTGTTGACTCTGCACCTGCTGGTGTCGAAAGCAGTCGTGTTAACTCTTTAGTATCTACATTATATGCCCACAAGAAGTTGTTCACGTGGTTACCAGAGTCTTCACCAATAAATAATGTACGTAAAGTTTCAGAGAACTTCAGGTTGTCTGGGCTAGCAACTTTGTCTGGGTGAGCTGTATTACCTAAGCTATCTTTCTCAGGAAGATCTTCACCCATTAACAACATATATGAGTAAAGAGGAACCCATTCGCTATTGATTGCGCTGCCTTCATTATCTGTAAAGCTTTTACCTAATTTGTGCGCAAGCACGCCACCAGCAGTAATCTTTTTAGAGAACCCTACATTATGTTCCGCAACATAACCTTTACCGCCAACAACCATTGAATCTTGAATATTAGCTAAAGCAGAGTACGCAATTTTATCTTTAATATTTACGTTAGTACCTTCCATCTTGGTGAATGCCATACTTGCACCTTTTAACGCTGCATAGCGATGTGTTTCCAAGAAAGCGGCTGCTTTTTCCATGCCTGGTTTAAGTTTTACCCAAAGCTGTTTCTTTGCCAAAGTGATTTCAGTGTAACTCGCATCATTTGGATTGGTTGTTAAACTTTCCATGATGTCAGTTGATTTAATTCCACCAGCAACTAAATCTTCAATTTCTTTACTTGTCGCGTGACCAAGTTTGATCCATTGAATGCTGGCTTGTGATGTTTCAGTTAGCGTATTGATGTATTTAGCAACATAGAGCGTACCTGCCGATAAATCTTTTTCTTTATCAGCAACGAACATGAAGAAACCACCATTTGTGTAGTCATCACCCATGAGCGCTGTACGGTTGTCTGGCATAACATGAATAAGTTCATGAGAAATACGGCCTAAACAATAATGCTTTTTAATGCTACCAGTACCATCTAGGTTAACCGTTACTTCTGGCAAATGACCATAGTTATATGGATTTGCTTTAGTTTCATCACCAAAGAAGTATTTCCCAAGATATTTTGGATCTGTACCACCAATGCCTTGATTGAATGCATCAGGCTCATATTCTTCACTCGATAAGTGAGTGTTCCAAGGCGATAAACTTGCACCACAAGTGATCCATAAGCCATGAACAGGAGCAGTGTCAACATTGAAGTATTTTTTAAGCTCTAAGTGACCTGTTTTCGGGTCTTGATCTAAAGTCAAAATTGCGATTGGAGATGGTAGTTGACCGTAAGTGTCGCCGCCTGCTTGGTCTTTAGAGTTATATTCAAATTGAACAACGTGGAACACAGGGTTTGCTACGCCTTCAACTTTCGCACCATCTAATTGAATTAAAGATGAACCATCTGGACAGTCAGAAAAGAACTGACGTTCTTTACCAGCAACCGATTTATCCATAATTGGATTGCCATTAACATCAAAATAACCACCCGCGATAATAGTTCCACCCCCATGCTTTGGTACGCTATCACCTGTTTTGAAGAAGGGTTTATAAGCAAGTTGGTATTCAGTACTGGTTGAGTTTTCCCAGTCAATTTTTAATTTAGAATTCACTAAAGTTGTGGCGCGATCTGCTGCAGTCGTAGGCGCCGACATTGCTGTGAATTTTGCATTTTTTAATTTACTTGGTTGCGGTGTTGGTGTGATTACAGAACTATCATCACTATCATTACAACCTGCTAACGTTGCTGCCGTAGCCATCGCACCTAATGGAAGGAAAGGAATCCCCGAAAACCATTTTAAAACTTCGCGACGTGTTGGGTGGTTAGAAGCAGTTGTCATAATAAATCCGTAAATTTTGTGGGTATATTTGTTGAGTTGATTCTATGGATTGAAAATGACACTTTTCTTACATTTTTAAGTCACTTTGAAGACAGTTTATTGCTTTGTAGATTAAAAAGTGCTCTACATAAAAAAGCCTGAACTTCGAGGTTCAGGCTTTTTCTTAAAAACTATTTTATTCGGCAGAATGAGTTTTTCTTTTCTCAAGAATTTTACCGAAGAGCAGACCAAGCTCAAAAAGTAACCACATAGGAATTGCTAACATCACCATTGAAATAGCATCTGGTGGGGTAATAAACATTGCAACGAAAAAGCATCCTACAATAATAAAACGTCTTTTTTCAGCAAGACTTTTTGTATTTACGACACCAATTAAAATAAGTAAGAGAGTCGCGATTGGAATCTCAAAAGTCAGTCCAAACACTAAAAATAGCTTTAAGCAAAAGCTTAGATAGCTATTAATATCGGTCATCGGTGCAACGGTTTCAGGCGATACACTAATAAAGAAATGCAAAATTGCCGGAAGGGTAATGTAATATGCAAAAGCAACGCCCGCATAAAACAAGACAATACTACCGATGAGTAATGGCAGGGCTAAATGGCGTTCTTTTTGATATAGCGCCGGACGAACAAATGACCATATTTCATAAAGAATAAATGGCATTGCTAGTACAAGCGCGACAAATAAATTGAGTTTAAAAGGTGCCATAAATGTTGCAGTGACATCGGTTGCAATCATTGAGGAGGAGGTCGGGAGTTGCAGCCTTAAAGGTTCGGATAATAATTGGTAAGTATTATTTCTAAAGGGTAATAAGCAAAAGAATAAAAATAAGGTTACCCCGACAATTCTAAATAAATGGCGTCTTAAAACAACCAAATGGCTCATGATTGGCATTTGGTCTAAATTTTCCTGACTATTTACAGTGGTTGAAGGCAGTTGGTTCATACGGCAATCTTCAATTTAACAGGTGATGTCTCTGAAATATCAGTTGATGATGTGAAAGGCACAAATTTTTCCATATATGGAACTTTATAATGACCTGATATAGGAAGACATATCCGAATAGGTTGAGGCATCTTTTTAACTGCCTCAGTCTTATCTATATTTTCAGCAATATTTTGTTTTTGGATTTCTTCAAGTTGTTGTTGAACTTTTCGTTCTAGTGCTTCAATGCGGTTGAGCTCTTCTTGCATTTCTTTTCGAAACTCAGAAAGACGCAACTCTTGATCAATCTCATTTTGCAAATTGGTAATATAACGTTTTAGGCGAACATACCATCGGCCAGCAAAACGTGCAGCTTCCGGTAGTTTATCTGGACCTAAAACTAAAATTGCAATAATTGCAAAGCAGAGTAGCTCTGTCATTCCTACATCAAGCATGGTCGAAAACCTTTAGCTTTTTACTGATGTGCTGTCAGGAGTTTTGACTTGGGCATCAATTGTACGTGGCGTATGAAGCGTTGCAGTTTCGTCTTCTTCACGAACTGATTTTTTAAAGTCTTTTACTGCACCACCAACATCTTTACCGATATTTTTTAATTTAGATGTACCGAATAATAAAATAACGACAATTGCAAAAATAACGACATGCCAAATAGATAAACCAGCCATGATCTTATACCTCTTTTTCAGTTTGCTTTATATCAACAGGTTGCCATGACAGGAATGTGACACTTATGTGTCATTTTTAAGACAGTGAATAAGGGCTAAAACCTAAAAAGATAATTTTCATAGAGAAATTATTTAATTATTTAATTTATAGGCACGCCGATATCGGGCGCTTAAATTACTTGAAATGGAAAGCACATTTCACTTTGAAAAGGTGTAGCATAACAAGCTGTCTTTAATGAGCAAGAGGAGAGAGCGTGGCGCTACTACTGCCTGTATTGGCATTTATCACAGGACTTTTACTTGCTCAGACTTCCCTTGCAGAAACTATAAAACCTATTCTTTCAGCTTGGCTTGCTCGCTTACTCATTCCAGTTGTGATTATTTACAACATGGTATTTTATCAGCCGGGTAGTTTGAGTTTAATGCTCTTTAGCTTCGGTTCAGCATTTCTTATTTTCTTTACTTATTTAGCTTTATTTAAAGATCGCTTATTGGCACTTTGTGTAAGTTATACCAACATGGGCTGGCTCGGTTTTCCTTTTGCCATGGCTTTATTTGGCCCTGATGCTACGGCTCCAATTGTTGCGCTATATATTGGGATGTCTCTTTTTGGAAATGCATGGGCTGTCACGGCAGTCACCACCGCACCACAAAGTAAGCTCAGCATATTAAAAAAGGTTCTGTCATCTCCACCGTGTATTTCAATCTTTTGTGCACTTCTGTTCAGGTTATTAGGGGCTCAACATATCGAGCATCCCGCCATACATTGGGTATATGAGATTGCTAAGTTCGCAATGACTTTTGCTGGCATGTGTGTATTGGGAATGTGGTTGCGTCGTACTCGGGTACATTTAAAAGACTTAACTTATAGTACGAAAGCTCAAGCATTTAAAGTTGCCTGTGGGGTTGTACTTTGCGGCTTAACTTATAGATTTCTACCGATTCCAAATATTTCTCAGCAAATTGGAGTAATGTTTTTAATGTTCTGTTTGCCGCCAGCAGCCAATATTGTAGCACTAGAAACACATTATCAAGGAACGGGAAGATCTGCAGCTTATATCGCTTCAGGGACGATTGTGAGTTGTGTGTGTATTGCGATTTATGCTGTGTTTTTACATCTTTATTTCTAAGGAAGAGGGTTAGAGCATACAGCCTTAGAATATTGGTTATATGCTTATTTTGTGTATGTAGGCAATATTTACTTTTGTTTCGTCAAAAGTAACAAAACCATTTGTCGAACTGACGACACATCCTTGATGTCGCAGTTCGACAGGCGACATCCATGTCACCTAGCACGATAGCAAATGGCTTTAACGTTAAACTAAAACCGATATGAAGTTTTACTTCTGTAAGCTCTCTCTAAATAACTGCATCGCTTGCCCACGATGACTAATCTTATTCTTATCTTCTTTAGAAAGTTCAGCGCTAGACACTTGTAGCTCAGGCAACCAGAACAATGGGTCATAGCCGAAGCCATTTTCACCACGTGCAGCTTCTAAAATTTCGCCGTGCCAGATGCCTTGGAAAATTTGTGGTAAAGGGTCTTCAGCATGCGTCACTAAAGCAAGTACGCATACAAACATACCTTCAATTACTTCACCATTTTTACGGTAGGGTAAAAGGTCATTTAATAATTTCGCATTATTTGCTGCATCGTCACCATGTTCTCCAGCATAGCGTGCTGAATAAATACCAGGTGCGCCGCCTAAGACTGGTACACAAATACCAGAGTCGTCAGCCATAGCAGGCTTACCTGAAATTTTAGAAGCATGACGCGCTTTAATAATTGCATTTTCAATAAAGCTTAAGCCGTCTTCGATTGCATCAGGAATATTAAGGCGACCTTGAGGAATAATTTCTACTGGTAACTTGAGCTGTTCAAAAAGTTTTTCAAACTCTGCGACTTTACCTTTGTTATTGCTGGCAAGAACTAAACTGCCCTGATCAAACCAATGTGGGGTAGACATAATAAAACCAAACTTTATAGCTAATATCGAACATCAGTTATGTTACGTGTTTTTTAAGAGGGGATATAGAGGTAAACAAATAGAATATAAATGAGAATATCCTAATAAGCTAAAACCACCTTGTAGAGCATACAAGGTGGTTTTAGTCGAGTAAGGTTTTTTACGGATGAACCGTTATTATTGTGCTTGAATCCATTTGTCCGCACGGTCACGTGCTGTACGGATTTGTTCTTGAGTCAAGTTTGCTGCAAGAGCAGTTTTCTTACCTTCAGATAGGCTAATCACTTTATTGTCGAGCATGCCATCACGAGTTGAAAGCTCATACCACTGGTAAGCACCCACGTAGTTTTTCTTTTGCTCTTCCATCATCGCGAGGTTATAGCTTGCACGGTTATCGCCATTGCTTGCTGCTTTTTCAAAGTATTTACGAGCCATAGACTCATCTTTTTTAACACCAATACCGTCGGCATACATACGGCCCACGTTGAGTTGTGCTGGTGATAAACCTTGGTCAGCTGCTGCTTTAAACCATGCGAAAGCTTGCTTCTCGTCTTTTGCTACATCTTTACCATATTGGTAGTGTGTACCAAGGTAAAATTGTGCGCCTGCTTGACCAGCTTTTGCTGCTTTCTGAAGATCATTAATCCCCATTGTTGAAAAACGTGCAGCCTGACTCGCAACCGATTGTGGCTGGGCGATATAATCTGCATGAGCCTGCATACTTAGCAGTCCTGCAAATAGTGTGCTAAATAATGTCTTTTTCATAGTGCACTCACTCGATAAATAGCGACTTCACCAAACAAATTCGGAACATGTTTGCTTAACAGGCTTCCCTGCTGATTTCCATTGACGGCGAGTCGATTAATAATTTGTATCTGATTTTCAGCACATAGTGCTTCAAAATCTTTAAATGTACATAAATGAATGTTGGGGGTGTTATACCACATATATGGTAGAGCATCCGATACAGGCATCATTCCTTTTAATGCAAGAAAAGAGCGAGTCTTCCAATGCGCAAAGTTTGGAAAAGTAATAATGGCCTGTTTACCCACACGCACCATGTCTCTTAATAAAACATCGGGTGCATCTACGGCTTGCAAAGCTTGTGCCATAACCACATAGTCAAATGACTGGTCAGCAAAGCGGCTTAAGCCGAGATTCAAATCTTGTTGAATAATATTTAACCCGCGACTGACGGCAATTGCAATCTTTTCTTGATCAATTTCTAAACCATAAGCACGAATTTGATGCTTTTGGCTCATATGAGCGAGTAATTCACCGTCACCACACCCTAAATCGAGTACGCTTGAGCCGGGTTTAATCCACTTTTCTGCTAGTTGTTGATCAATACGCATTAGCTTGCCTCCAGTGATGTCGATTTTAAGTGTTCTTCACCGCCTAAGAAAGCGCGCATAGTTTTGACATACAGTGGAATAGGGAATAAGAACGAGTCATGACCTTGCTCAGCATCAATATCTAAGTAACTTACAGGCTTATGATTAGTAATAAGTGCATCTACAATTTCTTGTGAACGGCTTGGTGCAAAACGCCAGTCAGTGGTAAACGAGACAATCAAGAACTGACATTTGGTTTTGCCCATTGCTTCAGTGAGTGAGTGGCCGTATTCACGTGATGGGTCAAAATAATCTAAAGCTTTGGTCATGATGAGGTAGGTATTGGCATCAAAGTTACGGCTGAACTGTTCGCCTTGATAACGAAGATAGCTTTCGACCTGAAATTCGACATCAAAACCATACATAAATTTGCCAGATTTTAAATCACGGCCAAATTTTTGTTTCATGGCTTCTTCTGAAAGATAGGTGATATGACCTACCATGCGAGCCAAAATTAGTCCGCGTTTCGGGTAACTATCATTTTCTAAATAACGACCATGATGGAAATCTGGATCGGACAAGATCGACTGTCGTGCAACTTCGTTAAATGCAATATTTTGTGCTGAAAGCTTTGGTGCACTGGCAATAATCACACACTTTTGTAGACGGTCAGGATAATCGACTGACCATTGTAGGGCTTGCATGCCCCCTAATGACCCACCAACCACTGCATACCAGACGTTTACACCTAAACGGTCAGAAAGCATGGCCTGAGTTTTAACCCAGTCGCGCACCGTTACTAACGGAAAATCCGGTCCATAAGGACGGTTATCATTTTCAGGATTTGGCGATGTTGGACCAGTTGAGCCACTACATCCACCAATATTATTGAGCGAAACTACAAAAAACTTATTTGTATCGATTGCCTTACCCGGGCCAATACAGCTATCCCACCATCCAGCTTTTTTATCATCTTCATGGTGATAACCGGCCGCATGATGATGTCCGGAAAGAGCATGACAGATTAAAATGGCATTTGATTGATCTGCATTTAAAGTGCCGTAAGTTTCAACCATTAATTCAAAACGAGGCAAAACACGCCCACATTCAAGATGTAATGGTTCTTCAAATTGGAACTTTTGCGGAGTGACTAACCCCACTGAATCAGCTGGAAAAGACACGGGAACATTTCGCCTTTTAAATCTTTCAGGAATAAAAAGAAAGGATACCAAGCTAGGTATCCTTTCCAAAGTCTTTTTTTTAATTAAACAGCGGCGGCAACCACCTGATCTGTACTTAAAACACCTTGATCAATCAAACGGTTGGTACAAGCGATAATTGCTTCAATGGATGAGGTGACTGTATTGTCATGAACACCGGCACCAAATGAACCTTTACCTGTACCTTTTACTTGAAGCTCAATTAAGGTTAATGCTTTCGCATTTGCACCTGAACTAATACTACGTTCTTCATAGTTCAATACGTCAATTGGTAATTGAAGTGCATTTAAGAACGCAGAGATTGGGCCGTTACCTTCACCACGAAGTTGTTGTGTTTCACCTTCGACATCCACATCAAGTTCTATAATCTGAGTACCGTTAATATCAGATAACTTGTAGTGTTTAACTGTGTAATGATGGTTTTTCACATCAACATAAGTGTCTTTAAATAATGTCCAGATTTCTTTGGCATTAATTTCAGTACCGTTCTCATCAGCATATTGTTGAACAACTTGGCTAAATTCGATTTGTAAGCGACGTGGCAACACAACGTTGTAGTTCGATTCTAATAAGTATGCAATACCACCTTTACCAGACTGGCTGTTTACACGAATTACAGCATCATAGTCGCGGCCCAAATCTTTCGGGTCGATTGGTAAGTAAGGCATATCCCAGACTTCTTCGTTTTTCTGATACTCGAAGCCTTTTTTGATCGCATCCTGATGTGAACCAGAGAACGCAGTAAATACCAAGTCACCTGCATATGGATGACGAGGGTGTACCGGTAAGCCAGTACATTCTTCAATCGTTGCAATCACTTCATTAATGTTAGAAAAATCTAACTCAGGCGCTACACCTTGGGTGTACATGTTCAACGCAATTGCTGCAACGTCAACGTTACCTGTACGTTCACCATTACCAAACACACAACCTTCTACACGGTCAGCACCTGCCATAATGGCAAGTTCTGAGGCAGCAATACCACAGCCGCGGTCATTGTGGCAGTGAACAGAAATGATCACGCCATCACGACGTGCCAAATTACGATGCATCCATTCAATTTGGTCTGCATAAACATTTGGTGTAGAAACTTCTACAGTCGCAGGTAAGTTTAAAATCACTTTATGGTCAGGACGTGCATCCCAGATTTCTGTGACGGCATCACAGACATCTTTAGCCACTTCTAATTCAGTTGCAGAGAAACATTCTGGACTGTACTGGAAAATCCAGTCAGTTTGAGGATACTGCGCAGCATATTCTTTAACTCTTTGAGCCGCATTAATTGCTAATTGTTTTGCACCATTAACATCTACGTTCAACACCTTTTGACGGAAGGTAGGAGAGTTCGAGTTATAAATATGCACAATTGCGCGTTTAGCACCTGCCAAAGATTCAAAAGTACGTTCAATTAAATGGTCACGTGCTTGAACCAAAACTTCAATGTATACGTCATCAGGAATATGATTTTCTTCGATCAACATACGAGTAAAATCGAAGTCAATTTGTGATGCAGAAGGGAAACCGATTTCAATATGTTTAAAACCGATTTTCACAAGCATTTTGAACATTTTGAATTTTTGTTCCATGTTCATCGGTTCAAAAATTGCTTGGTTACCGTCACGTAAATCGGTACTCATCCAGATTGGCGCTTTTGTAATTTCTTTATTCGGCCATTGGCGATCTGGTAAATCCACACGTTGGTACATACGGCGGTATTTTTTGCTAGGGTCAGCCAACATCATGAGAAAACTCCTTGTCTCGTAGCGCGGTTGCTCTGGATATATTTAAAAGGCAACGTCTCTACTTAATATATGGTATCTAATTCAGAAAAATTAAAGGTAATTTTGAAGTGCTGCTTTAAAAAGCAGACAAAATTTTTATACGCGCGCTTGGCGCAGCATCAGGAGTTGCAGATGATGTCTTGCTTGAGTAGGCTGGGCAAACAAGTAATTCGTTTTCATCTCTAGACCGTAGAATAATAAGTTTGATGGTTTGCGGGTAATCTTGATATTTAGATATATCACATCTAAACAATGATTACACCTCGTGCAAAATTCTTATCATAATTTTAGTTAAGTTGTTTAGAAAATAATTTTCTAATTTTGCGCTGTTTTATTTTTTATGGAAAATTATTTTCACATTTTTGCCTTTTAAGGGTAAAAAAGATTATTAAGTCTTAAAAAGGCAAAAATAAATAGTGTTACAGTTCTGACCACATACGAATTAAATTATGATAAATGTTGGTGAGCTTCATGACTTGTGGATAGTTATCGCCGTGTGATTTGCGTAGTTCTCGAATGCTCTCATCAAGATTAAATAAGAGATGGCGTTTACTATCGTCTCGAACCAGACTTTGTACCCAGAAAAAAGAAGCAAAACGAGTACCAGAGGTAATACTGCTGACTTCATGTAGGCTGGTAGAAGGGTAGAGCACCACATCACCTGCGGGCAATTTGACTTCGTGATAACCATAAGTGTCTTCAATAACGAGGTCACCACCTTCATATTCATCAGGTTCACTTAAAAATAAGGTACATGATAAATCGGTGCGTAGCTGTTCAGAAGTCCCGCGGATAAGGCGAATTGAGTTATCTACATGGAAACCAAAGCTTTCATGTTCATCATAACGATTAAAAAGCGGTGGAATAATTTTATGAGGTAAGGCTGCGGCCTGAAACACAGGATTTTGCCAAATTGCTTTGATGACAATCTCACTTAAATGGTGGGTAAGCGGATCTTGTTCTGAAAGTTGCTGATTTCTTTTAACAGAAGCAGACAAGGTGCCGGCAGTCACTTTTCCACCTACCCAATTGGCTTCTTCCATGAGCTTACGAAACTCGGCAACTTGCTCTTTGCTTAAAACATTGGGGATATGATGAATCACAGCAAACACCTTTTATATAGCGACTTCATTTGTAAAAATAGCCTCGTGATGAGGCTATTTTATATGAATTTCAATTAATTCCATAAATAATTTATGGAATTTAAACTTAGTATTTAAAGTTAATCGCTAAGACAGCATTACGGCCATTACCTTCAAACGCGTAGTGAGCTGCATGTGCACTAGTGAAATAACGCTTATCCGAGATATTGTTGATGTTAAGCTGTAAGTTTACGTTTTTGTTGACGTCGTATTTAGCCATAGCATTATAAATGGTATAGGTTGGCAAATATTTCGGAGCAGTTGTATTTACGAAAACTTGATCACGATATTCAACACCAGCACCTAAAGTCAATTGAGGCATTACTCTGTAAGTAGACCATAAGGTAGCACTATTTTTCGCTACAAATGGTAATGGTTTACCTTCTTGAGCAACTGCATTGTATGCCGCTTCAGTGATTTCGCTATCTAAATAGCTATAGCCTGTAGAAACATCCCATTTGTCGGTAATTTTTCCGTTCAAACTAATCTCAAAACCGTCAACTTTACTTTTACCTGCATTGGCAGTCGTATTTGGGTCGATTTGGATGCGAGTATTTTGCTTTTCGGTACGGAAAATAGCTGCTGTTAAGTTTGCACGGTTATTAAATAAATCCCATTTTGTACCTAATTCAAAGGTACGTGCTTCTTCAGGTTTTAAATCATTTGCACTCGCACTTGCACTACCTGAATCGCTAATAGAATCTGAACCAGTATCACCTTCAGCGAGCACACCTACCGGGTTTGCTGATGTAGCGTAGCTTAAATAAATACTACCATCTTCGGTTGGTTTAAAAACTAGACCGGCTTGGTAAGAGAAGTAATCCGTATCGCTTTCTAATTTATCGCCAGTTTTATGAGGAGTACGTCCATCTACATCCTTATTATATTTTTTCTCAGTTTCGAACTTATCCCAACGAATACCTAAGTTAAGTAACCATTGTGGATTAAATTCAATACTATCTAAAGCATAAACCCCTACATTATGACTGCGTGTCGTAGATTGCGCTTTAATTGCTCCACGTGTGTCATAGAAGGCGCCGTTTCCTGGGTTATTTAAACTTGTACACCAGCCATTTGAAGCAGCCGCAGCCGAATTACAGTTTTGAATATTACTGTCTAAAATAGTCGATGTAGTTTCACCAGCAGCATTAGTAAAGGTATATACGCCTTGGTCAGTTTCTTGGAAGCTCCACTCAGTACCAACATTAAAAGAGTGTTTTAAGCTACCTGTATTGAATTTACCTTTTAAAGAAAGCTGGTCGCTATAAGCATCACTATCTAAGATACGGCTTAACGCACGGCGAGCGATTGTACCTCTGTAAATATTACCCTTAGAGTCATCAGCATTCGTATAAACATAATCAGATTTAGACTTGTTATAGGTTGCTACATTCGACAAAGTAAGGTTTTCATTAAAGTCGTGTTCTAACTTAAACGTACCAATGTGATTTTCTCGTTTATCGAAATCACGTGCTTTCCAGCCATAGTAGGTTCCAGCTTTTACATCAACAGGTTTACCATCACCAGGTGTTACAATAACCCCAACTGGAGGTTTTGCTGGGTTTGCATTGTTAAATGGAATACCTGCATCTGGTTCATCATTACTACGTAAATAGTAGTAGCTCAGTGTTCCACGGGTTGCTGTATCTAGCCCAAATGCAAGACTTGATGCAATACCGGCACGAGCATATTCGGCACCGTTACTTTGACCAGCTTTTTCATTTTCATGGCCCATAATCACAACACGACCAGCAATGCCATTTCCAAAGTCTTTGTTGGCATCAAGCTGGATATGACGATAATTATCAGTTCCGCCTTGAACACTGCCTTGGTATACGTCGCCTTCATGAGCAACTTTAGGGATTAAGTTAATACTTCCACCAACGCTACCACCGCCACCAAGAGCAGACGAAGAGCCTTTAATCACTTCAACTTGTTCAATCGCAAACATATCGCGGTTTTGAGACGTTGTATTACGAACACCATCAACATAAATAGAAGACTGACCGCTATAACCACGAATATAAGGCATATCGGTAAATGGTGTACCACCTTCACCTGCACCTAAAGTAATGCCTGGCTCATAGCGTAAAGCTTCGAGAAGGGTATTAGAGTTTGTATCTTTAATTAATTTTTGAGAAAGAATAGAGACTGATTTTGGTGTGTCTTTGAGAGGAGCCACGAATTTAGAGTTTGCTGACTGATCTACTTTTAAAGATTCTTCTTGAGTCGCTTGAGTATGAATCGTCGGTAATTGTGAAACTGCTTCTTGTGCCATAGCTGTTGTTGCAATCATTGATAGCGATGAGGCTATTGCAGATGAAACAATTTTTTTACGTGTTCTAATCAAAGACATGACTTCAGGACTCTAAAGCTAAAAGGTTATGCGAATAATAATAATTCTTATTTATATGTACAGTTTGTGTTAATTGGATTTGCCAATTGAATTATGAAGTGAAAATGAATAATTAAATGGTGAATTGTACTTTTATGTAGCTAATCTACTGATTATTAGTCATTGTTTGTTAAAGCGATTAAAGTCAAACTTTAATTGTAATTTTAGATTTATAAAGAATAGCTAAAAAATTAGTTTTACTTAAGGCTTTATGAAAAATATTTAAAGAATCATAAAATTACTGTGAAATTTCTTGGAAAAATAGCATTCACTTATAGTAAGTGATCGGTTAATTTTGTATATCTGGAAAGTTGTCATATAATACAGCACTTTTTTAAAAACTGTTCCTACTAACTAATTTTTATCGAGGAAGCCATGCAAGTAACGACTGAAGCGGTTTCGGGCGTTGCCCGTCGTTTAAATGTGTCTGTACCGACGAGCCGTATTAACGAGCAATTTGAAGCTCGTTTGAAGCGCACTGCCAAAACTGTGAAGATCAACGGCTTCCGTCCAGGTAAAGTACCTGAAAACGTTGTTCGTCGCGAATACGGTGCAAGCATTTATCAAGAAGTTGTGAATGACATCATTCGTGATAGCGTTTTTGAAGCAATTCAACAAGAAAAAATCAATGCGGTAGGTATGCCGAACATTGAGAAAGTTGAACATAAAGAAGACGCTTTAGTTTTTGAAGCAACTGTAGAAGTTTATCCAGAAGTTGCTGTACAAGCATTCGATACTTTAGAAGTTGAGCGTAAATCAGCTGAAATCAAAGACGCTGACGTTGACGCTATGATCGAAAACTTGCAAAAACAACGTCAAACTTGGGCTGTAACCAAGGGCATGGCGAAAAAAGACATGCAAGTGACTTTTGACTTTGAAGGCACTATCGATGGTGAGAAGTTTGAAGGCGGTTCTGCTGAAGACTTTAAACTTGTGTTAGGTTCAGGTCGTATGATCCCTGGCTTCGAAGACGGCATCATCGGTATGAAAGCTGGTGAAGAGAAAGTAATTGACGTTACTTTCCCAGAAGATTATCAAGCTGAAAACTTGGCTGGTAAAGCAGCTCAGTTCAAAATCACTGTGAAGCAAGTTGAGAAATCAAAGCTTCCAGAAATTGATGCTGAATTCTTAAAAATCTTCGGTGTAACTGAAGAAGAAGGCATTGAGAAGTTAAAAGCTGACGTTCGTAAGAATATGGAACGTGAAGTTCGCAATGGTTTACGTAACCAAGTTAAACAAGCTGCTTTTGATGCACTTGTTGCTGCGAATGAAGTTGAAGTTCCAAGTGCAATGGTTGCTCAAGAAATTGACCGTCAACGTCAACAAATGGTTCAACAGTTCACTCAACAATTTGGTGGTGCAGGCGCGCAATCTTTTGATAAGAGCATGCTTCCTGACGAATTGTTCAAAGAACAAGCAGAGCGTTCTGTTAAGCTTGGCGTATTGGTAAGCAAAGTTTTAGCTGATGCTAAACTTGAAGTTGATCAAGCTCGCGTTGATGCTTACATTGACGACATGGCTTCTTCTTACGAAGATCCAACTGAAGTGATCGAATACTTCAAAAATGATGCTCAACAACGTGCTCAAATCGAAGCAGTTGTATTAGAAGATCAAGTTGTTGATCACATCTTAGCTGGTGCTAAAGTGACTGACAAAGCTGTATCTTATGATGACTTATTGAAAGAACAACAAGCTCGCCGTATGGGCTAATCTTTTAAGAAGTCAGAAAAAGGCGCCTCGGCGCCTTTTTTGTTTTTCTTTATGTGGTCAATTTGAGTGCGACATTAAGTACTTGCGTATAAATAATATAATATTTCAGTGCGAACCTTTTGCAATTTGAGAAATTATCCCGCATATTGTTGCCATAGGTTAAGTCACAAAAAATTTAGGAATAAATAACGTATGTATGTTCCAACAATTGAAAATGCTTTAGTTCCTGTTGTGGTTGAACAATCTTCTCGCGGCGAACGTTCTTTTGATATTTATTCACGACTTTTACGTGAGCGCGTCATTTTTCTGACAGGTGAAGTTGAAGACAATATGGCAAATTTAATCGTTGCCCAAATGTTGTTTTTAGAAGCTGAAAATCCTGATAAAGATATCCACCTTTATATCAACTCTCCAGGTGGATCTGTGACAGCAGGTATGGCTATTTATGACACGATGCAGTTTATTAAACCTGATGTCGTGACATATTGTATGGGCCAAGCTGCTTCAATGGGTGCCTTCTTATTAAATGCGGGTGCTAAAGGCAAACGTTATTGTTTAGAAAATGCCCGTGTCATGATTCATCAACCATTGGGTGGTTTCCGTGGTCAAGCATCGGATATTGAAATCCATGCGCGCGAAATTCTCTTTATTAAAGAACGTTTGAACCGCTTAATGGCAGAGCACAGTGGTCAAGACTATGAAACCGTTGCTCGTGATACTGACCGTGATAACTTTATGACAGCTCAAGCTGCTAAAGAATATGGTCTGGTTGATCAGGTGTTAAGCAAGCGTCCATAAGGACCTTCTTATATAAATAACTTGAGATGTTGAAAAAGATCTCCATTTAGTTATTTATGCAGTGCATCTTGCCCTAATATTTAAGATTCTATTTGTGGAGTGAATATGTCCGAACATCCTCAAGGACAAAAACATTGTTCATTTTGCGGTAAAACGCAGTCTGAAGTCGGGAAACTGATTGCGGGTGAGGACGCATATATTTGTAATGAATGTGTGGATGTCTGCTTAGACCTCGTACAAACCAGCCAGCAGGTTGAAGCAGGTGACTGGGCGAGTAAGGCATTGCCAAAACCACATGAAATACGTGCTGCGCTTGATCAATATGTTATTGGTCAAGATCTTGCCAAAAAGACACTCTCTGTTGCGGTTTATAATCATTATAAACGTTTAAAAGTTGGTCATAATGGCCATGTGTCTAAAGAAGTAGAAATTGCTAAAAGTAACATTCTACTGATTGGACCAACTGGTTCAGGTAAAACTTTACTTGCGCAAACATTGGCTCGCCTTTTAGATGTTCCATTTGCGATGGCAGATGCAACAACATTAACCGAAGCAGGTTATGTGGGTGAAGATGTTGAAAATATTGTACAAAAGCTTTTGCAAAAAGCAGACTACGATGTAGAAAAAGCTCAGAAGGGCATTATTTATATCGACGAAATTGACAAGATTACTCGTAAATCTGAAAACCCATCAATTACGCGTGATGTGTCTGGTGAAGGTGTACAACAAGCATTATTAAAAATGATTGAAGGTACTGTTGCTTCGATTCCTCCTCAAGGTGGTCGTAAGCATCCACAGCAAGAGTTTATCCAAATCGATACCTCAAATATCTTATTTATTTGTGGTGGTGCATTTTCTGGTTTGGAAAAAATTGTACAACAGCGTCAAGAGAAAGGCGGCATTGGTTTTACTGCTGACGTTAAAAACAAAGATGAAACCAAAAAACTTGCTGAATTGTTCCGTCAAGTTGAGCCAACCGACTTAGTGAAATTTGGTTTAATTCCAGAGTTCATTGGTCGTTTACCCGTGATTGCGACGCTTGAAGAGCTGGACGAAGAAGCTCTAATGCAAATTTTGACTGAGCCAAAAAATGCATTAACTCGTCAGTATCAATATCTTTTCACTATGGAAAATGTTGATCTGATCTTTGAAGATTCTGCATTGCGTGCTGTTGCTAAAAAAGCGCTTGAACGTAATACGGGTGCGCGTGGTCTGCGTTCTATTATGGAGAATGTATTGCTTGAAACTATGTACGATTTACCAAGTCGTACAGATGTTGGAACAGTCATCATTAACGAAGCAGTCATTAATGGTGAAGCAGAGCCTGTTTATCAAGCTGAGCGCCAGCCTAAAGAAGCTGCAACGCATGAAAGTGTTGCTAAGGCAGATTTAAAGGTTATTGATTCGAAGTCTGCATAGATTTCATTCATCTAAAAAGCATGAATTGCGCTAGTGATTCATGCTTTTTTTGTTTTCAATTTATATGGGTAGTGTTAATCTTAAAAATACAAAATACGCATAGTTTTGCGTTGTAAAAAATAAATCAAAAACAAAACGCTTTGAGGGATGCCATGCGTTATTTAATCGTATCTTTGTGCTGTGCCGGACTGTTTGTAGGCTGTCAAATTTCATCTCATTTAGAAAAAAATCCGAGTGAATTGACCGCGACTCTACCTAAAGTTGATGTTGAAAAAGAACCTGGTTTATTAGATCAATATCATTTAGGCGGTTTTACTGTGGGAGGGTGGGTCAACCAAAAGTTAGGCCAGACATTTGCTCCAATCAAACCACAAAATGAACAAGCTGCTGTAGTTTATCTATATCGACCAGACACGAAATGGAATCGTCAGGAAATAGCAGCGATTAATCTCTTTGTGAATGGTAAGCGCATTCCGAGTCTATTACATAATCATTATTACTGGATTGAGTTACCCGCAGGAACCTATCGTCTTTCTGCGAGTCGCCCTTTACTTGGTATCCATTTTCAAGAACCAAAATATATTGATATCACTGTTGAATCGGGAACGTCTTATTATTTGAAATATGACGAAGAAAATAAAATGGACCGAAATGAACATACGGGCCCATTTATGTTAATGCAAGACAACATTGGACGTAGAGAGATAGCATTTACCGAGCTTAAATCTTCTAGCTACAATTTTGTGGCTGAAGATGCTTCAGGAAAAATACGCAATAAACCACAAGAATTAAAGCCAGCCAAATATGATGAAAAATCAGATGTACATCTGATTAAGCCATTTAAATTATGGAATCCTTTAACTTGGTAATGAGCTAAAAAAAATAAAGAAAAGTTAAGACTTTTCTTTATCTTTCATTAATGGAGCAATAATTTTAAGCATCTCTTCTTGCATATGATCTCGTGCTTTAGGGTCATTAAATGTCTGCTGTCCCAATTCCATCATATATTCTGAAATTTGCCCCATAATCTGTACGTTCTTACGCGTAATTGATTGGCCTTCTGGGGTTTTTAAAAATTTCAGATTAGCCTGAATTTCCTCTTCAGTATAAGTCTTAAGGTAAATATCCTGTAAGGCTTGAGTAGTTTTAGGATTGCTAATGAGCTGATTGCTCGAATCTTTTAAGAGTGAACCTAACTTCTTCGCGGCCTCTTTTTCTTTTGGGCCTAAAGTTTTAATACCCGTGATATTACTAACGATCTGTTCTGCTTGTTGATCGTAGTAAGGTGTTAATTCATTAATTGATTCTTTAAGTAGATAATCAATCTGGCTCATTTGCATGAGTTCTTTAACTGAACTTAACTTAGCAGGAGATGCAAATAAGCTTGTGGTAATACAGCTTAGACAGAGGCTGATTGAAAGATTTTTAAGAAGAGGGCGAATAGTCATGAAATGACCTATATTCAATATATGGCGAGTGGGTGCTTTCATTAATAGCATAGATTGACGAAGTAATTGTTACAATTCTTTTCAGATTTTAAAATAAAAAAAGAATGTATAAAAAAAGCACCGAATTCGGTGCTTTTCTTGATTAGCCAGCGGCTGCATCGACTACTGGAATTTTTCCAATTTTCGCTTGCCAGATTTTTGGAGCTACTGCGTGAATTGAAGTACCGTTTACATCAACTGCAACAGAAACTGGCATATCTTCAACTACGAATTTGTAGATTGCTTCCATACCTAGGTCTGCAAACGCAACAACTTCAGCTTCACGAACAGCTTTCGATACGAGGTAAGCTGCACCACCAACTGCCATTAAGTAAGTTGCTTTGTTGTCTTTGATTGCTTCAATTGCTGTAGGACCACGGTCAGCTTTACCGATCATACCGAATAGACCAGTATGTTCTAATACTTTACGTGTGAATTTATCCATACGTGTTGCAGTTGTAGGACCAGCAGGACCAACAACTTCATCACCTACTGGATCAACTGGGCCAACGTAGTAAATAAACTTGCCTTTAAGATCAACTGGTAATTCTTCACCATTGTCGATCATTTCAACCATACGTTTGTGAGCAGCATCACGACCTGTGTACATTGTTCCGCTAAGAAGTAATGTATCACCCGGTTTCCAAGAATCCATTTCTTCTTGAGTAATGGTATCAAGGTTTACACGTTTAGACTGTGAAGAGTCCCAAGTTACAGAAGGGTAGTCTTCAAGTTTTGGTGCTTGGATATGAGCTACACCTGTACCATCAAGCTGGAAGTGAGCATGACGAGTAGCAGCACAGTTAGGAATCATACCTACTGGTTTACCAGCAGCATGACATGGGTAATCTTTAATTTTAATATCAAGAACAGTCGTTAAACCGCCTAGGCCTTGAGCACCAATTCCAAGTGCGTTTACTTTTTCAAAGATTTCGATACGAAGTTCTTCGATTTTGTTCTCTGGTCCACGGCGAAGTAATTCGTCCATATTGATTTCTTCCATGAGCGCTTCTTTAGCAAGCATCATGGCTTTTTCAGCAGTACCACCAATACCAATACCGAGCATACCAGGAGGACACCAGCCTGCACCCATAGTCGGAACAGTTTTAAGTACCCAGTCAACAATCGAGTCAGATGGGTTAAGCATCGCGAGTTTAGATTTGTTTTCTGAACCGCCACCTTTAGCAGCAACAGTAATATCTACTTTATTACCCGGTACGAGTTTGTAGTGAATTACAGCAGGGGTATTATCTTTTGTGTTTTTACGACCAAATGCAGGGTCAGCAAGTACAGATGCACGAAGAACGTTGCTGTTTTCAAGGTAACCTTGGCGAACACCTTCATTTACCGCATCGTCTAAGCTCATTGTTAAATCAAATTTAACATCTAAGCCCACTTCAAGGAAAACGTTAACAATACCAGTATCTTGGCAAATTGGACGATGACCTTCCGCACACATGCGAGAGTTAATTAGAATCTGTGCAATTGCATCCTTTGCGGCTTTGTTTTCTTCGCGATCATAAGCACGGCTCATCGCTTGGATAAAGTCTTGCGGGTGATAGTACGAAATAAACTGTAGGGCGTCCTTGATCGATGTAATCAAGTCATCTTGTTTGATAATCGTTGTCATACCAGAAAATCTCTTGAGCGGGCTGTTAGCTAGCGGGCTAAATTATATGACAAAAAGACAGCGTTGTGGGAGATTGGTTGATCTTTTGACCGAAAGTCGCATAAGAAGATTTGAAGTGATTTAAACGTAAGAAATCAGAAAAATTATTTATTTTTGAGTGTTTAAAATAAAAAAAGCCATTTGAGCGGACATCAAATGGCGAGAGGTAGTAAAGGTTAATTATATTAATTATTTGGCAGCAGCTTGTTGCTCTGCCTGAATTGCTGTTAACGCAATGGTAAAGACGATGTCATCTACCAATGCTCCACGAGATAAGTCATTGACTGGTTTGTTGAGGCCTTGCAGCATTGGTCCAACGCTCACAACATTTGCAGCACGCTGTACCGCTTTGTAAGTGGTATTACCCGTATTTAAATCTGGGAAAATAAATACATTGGCACGGCCAGCAACGCGTGAGTCTGGTGCCTTTTGTCTTCCCACACTTTCAACTGAAGCTGCATCGTATTGAAGTGGACCATCAATCAGTAAATCAGGGCGGCGTTGCTGAGCAATTTGAGTTGCTTGCTGTACTTTTTCAACATCAGCGCCTGTTCCAGAAGTACCAGTTGAGTAGCTGATCATAGCAATACGCGGGTCAATTCCAAACGCTTTCGCTGAGTCGGCAGACTGAATTGCAATTTCAGCCAATTGTTCTGCTGTAGGGTCTGGGTTAATTGCACAGTCGCCATATACATAAACTTCATCTGGCAAAAGCATAAAGAATATAGATGAAACAAGTGAATATTCAGGTGCTGTCTTGATGAGCTGGAATGCTGGGCGGACTGTATTTGCTGTGGTGTGTACCGCACCTGAAACTAAACCATCGACATGGTCTAGGGCTAGCATCATAGTGCCAAGCACTACAGTGTCTTGTAATTGATCTTTAGCTTGTAATTCGTTGAGTTTACCTTTGCGTAGCTCAACCATTGGCGCAACGTATTGATCACGAATGCTATCAGGATCAACAATTGCCAATTCGGCAGGTAGTTCAATACCGCGTGCTTTTGCAACATCGTGCACAGCATCTGGCTTAGCTAACAAAATACAGTCAGCAATACCACGAGCCTGACAAATTGCCGCAGCTTGAATGGTGCGTGGTTCATCACCTTCAGGTAGCACAATCCGTTTTTTCGCTGCAATCGATTTTTGCACCAGTTCATGACGGAAAGCCGATGGCGATAGGCGAGGGGTAGCAGCATTGTTACTGTGCTGCTTAAGCCATTCAACATCAATATGACTTGAAACAAATCGGGTCACTTGCTCAGCACGTTCGGTATCATCAGTTGGAATTTCATTGCCAAAATTAGATAAACGCTGTGCAGTTTCCAATGTATTTAAACGGGTATGTAAAATTGGCAACCCTTGTTTAATTGCACTTTGGCAAAACTCTAAAAGCTCTGGTGCTGGCGCTTCTCTTTCAGTCAGAACTAAACCAGCAAGAGGAATACCATTACTGGTTGCCAAACTACTTGCAAGTAAAACATCTGTACGTTCAGATGCGCTAATGATCAATTCACCTGCAATAAACTTATTCAGTTCATATTCAATGCTTGAAGCAATTAAACTCGAATGCAAAATACGACGTGTTTTAGCTTCGCCTTGATGTACCCATTGCCCATCAATGACATTTGCAATATCAAGTGTTCTTGGTACGCTCAGTGTATTACTAAAAGGAACAAGTCCAATAATTGGTAAATCGCTAGAGCCGAAATAACGATTATATTTTTGCAGTTCGCTCGTAAATTTTGCGATTTCTTCGGTTGGTCGTAACGATGGATCAAACGCAACAGGAATTTGTGCTGTTTCTTCGGTTAATCCACGGGTACGCATAAACAGTACGCCAGCAGTACGATTTGACGCTGCACCACCAAATTGACGTAAATGCGCATCTACTTTTTCTGCTGCTTTTTTCGGATTTTGAATATCTGCTGTACTGACCAATACGACTTCTGCATCAAGTGCTTGTGCAAGACTGGCGTTGAGCTCACTGGTGAAGTGGTCTTGTCCGTTTGGTAATAAACCTTCCACAATAATGACATCATGGTCTGCTGCAATGCTGCGGTGGAGGCTAACCGCTTCTTCAAGTAATTCATCTACTTCGCCAGCGGCAATAAGCTGAGTTAATTTTTCATGCGAAATAGATTGAACAGTTTTACTTTGAAATAAATGACCAAATAATGAAGTGGTTCGGTCAAGATGCTCTTGGTCTTCTTGAGAAAATGGTTTTAAAAAGCCTGCTTTAATCCCGTTACAATCAAGTGCGTAAATCATGCCTAAGCATGCAGAGGTTAAGCCAACCCCTTCGCCTGTAGGAATCAATAAAATTGTATTCATATAAACCTATAAATAAACGAATATCGAGTTTTAGCTAAGCTCTAATTAAGCAAGGCTTGCTACAGATGCTGTATTTTCTGCTACCTCAACAACTTGACGAGTTTCTTTGGCAATACGGCCTTCTTCATCTGTAGGAATGACCCAAATTTGAGGACCTGTTCCATTGTCGATTCGTCCTTCAGTGCCACGTTTTAGGTTGTTGTTTTGATCTTTATTAAGCTGCAAACCAAAATGAGGTAAATAAGCTAAGGTTTTTTCACGAATATAGGCTGAGTTCTCACCAATACCGCCTGTGAAAATTAAGCCATCCAAAGTTGGTAAGCCACAGCTTAATGCAGCAAGTGATTTTGCAAGGCGATAGCTAAAGACTTCGATTGCAAGAGCGGCATCTTCATTGCCATTTTCGGCAGCTTCAATCACTGTGCGCATGTCATTAGATAGTTGTGATAAGCCTAGTAAGCCACTTTCGTTATTTAAAACCTTATCAATTTTTGCTAAGTCCCAACCGAGGTTTTTCGCAAGGAAGCTATGTAAGCTTGGATCAACGTCACCACTACGCGTCCCCATCACCACACCTTCAAGTGGAGTAAGGCCCATAGAGGTGTCAACACTTTGTCCATTCCATACTGCGCAAGTTGAACTACCATTTCCTAGATGGGCTGTTAACCATCCACCTTTTTTCAGGTTACCTGCCAGCTCACTCGCTTTATCAGACACATAAGCATGGCTTGTACCATGGAAGCCATAACGGCGGACGTTGTGGTCAGTATATAAAAACTTAGGAATTGCATAACGATATGCATGCGGTGGCATAGTTTGATGGAATGCTGTGTCGAATACAGCAACTTGAGGTAATTCAGGAAAAAGGCGTACGGTTGCGTCAATACCAATTAAATGTGCTGGGTTGTGAAGCGGTGCTAAAGGTGTCGCAGCACGAATACGTTCAATAATTTCAGGAGTGAGTAATTCTGCTTTGGTTAAACTACCACCGTGTACAACACGATGTCCGATTGCTTGCGGTTTGTAGTTGGCAAGACGTGCAAGTAAAGTTTCTAAAGCTTTGGCATGGTCAGCATAAGGAATTGAAAGTTCAAGTGGTTCACCACCGACTGTAATCCCCTTAATACGAGCATCAGCTGCCCCTAAGTTTTCTGCTAACCCGTAAATACGGTCTTCACGACGCTCTGAAACTAGAGCGTATTTAATTGATGAAGAGCCGCAATTGATAACTAATACTGATGTAGCCACGTTGAAATACCCAAGTCCTGATTTAAAATAGTTTTCCTAACTTCCTGTTCAAGATGTATTATTTTTTGATACAGATTGAACGGGCTATCATGTTTTAACATGTGTTGTTTTTCTGTCCAAGATAGACTTTAGCCCATTAGACTTAAGCACTATCGACCATCAAATTATTTATAACTAATATTCGGTCAGTATAAAACTTAACCACGTGTTTCTTGTTTCTTTATATACGTAGAAACGAGTTTTTTGTTTATATTTATGAAGAATAAATTCAAATAAAATAGGGCAAGTAAATGCCAAGGACCAATCGTTTATTGAATAGGTGGGTTATATCTTTAAATTAAATTTTAAGCATATATTACAAATAATATACGTAAGTGAAATTAAGTTTGAATGAAATTTAAGAGAATTAAAAAGTACTAAATATAGTTTTATAAGTGCTAAGAATTAGTATGAAAAGACCATTATCTATATATGGTTGAATGTATTTCATTATATTGATATTGCGATAATTTTACCGTATTTTTTGAGGTTTGGTTTGCGTGTAAATATACCTAAATATTAATAAGTATTTTGTCTAAAATATAAGCTTGCTGGGCCTTTAAAGCTTGTGCTGAGGCTATTACAGCTATATTGATTGGGGTTGCATGTCGCTTTTTGCCTGAATAATATTGTTCATCCTTTTTCAAATGATTATAAGAAATATATCATTTGGTCTATTTTTATATTCCGGCTTATCCGGTTGTACAGGAGCGTCCAGCATGGACTTGCCGAACCCTATATTGGCAAAAGTTACCGAGCGTGTAATCGCACGTAGTCAAAAAACTCGTTCTGCATATTTACAACGTATTGAACATGCACAAGGCAAATTTCCTGCTCGTGGAGCACTTTCATGTGCCAATCTGGCTCATGGTTTTGCCAGCATGGACGATAATGAAAAATTAATTATTAAAGTAGGTCGTGAGCCAAATATTGGCATCGTATCTTCATATAACGAAATGCTTTCGGCACATGCACCTTATAAAACATTTCCAGATTTAATTAAAACAGCCGCTCGTGAGAATGGTGGCGTGGCACAGTTTGCAGGTGGTGTTCCTGCGATGTGTGACGGTATTACCCAGGGTAATGCTGGCATGGAACTGTCATTGTTTTCTCGTGAAACTATTGCGATGAGTACCGCGATCGCGTTATCTCATAACATGTTTGACGCAGCACTGTGTTTAGGTGTTTGCGACAAGATTGTGCCAGGCCTACTGATTGGTGCTTTGCAGTTTGGTTATTTGCCTACTATTTTTGTGCCAGCCGGCCCAATGACCAGTGGGTTATCTAACGATGAGAAAGCTAAAATTCGTCAGCAATTTGCAACGGGTCAGGTTGGCCGAGATGCTTTGCTAGAAGCTGAGTCAGCTGCTTATCACGGACAAGGGACTTGTACTTTTTACGGTACAGCCAACAGTAACCAGATGCTAATGGAAGTCATGGGTTTACATTTGCCAAGTGCCGCATTTGTACATCCTCACACATCATTACGTGATGCACTTACCGCAGAAGCTGCGATTCGTGTACTGGATTTAACAGTTGAGCGCGGAAACTATACGCCGATTGGTCATGTGATTGATGAAAAAGCCATTATCAATGGCATCGTGGCATTGCTCGCGACAGGTGGTTCAACCAACCATACTTTGCATCTGATTGCGATTGCACGTGCTGCTGGCATCTTAATTGACTGGGACGACTTTGATGAGTTGTCTGCTGTTGTTCCATTGCTCGCAAAAATCTATCCAAATGGTAAGGCTGATGTAAACCATTTCCAAGCTGCGGGTGGGGTAGCTTTCCTCATTCGTAACTTACTTGAAGCTGGTTTATTGCATAACGACGTAACCACAGTGGCTGGTAAAGGCTTGCACCATTACACCAAAGAACCAAAACTGATTGATGGCAAGTTGACTTGGGTTGATGGTGTGGTTCAGAGTCTTGATGACAAAGTTTTACGTAGTATTGACGCGCCGTTTCAACCAGATGGTGGCTTGCGCTTAATGCAAGGTCGTCTTGGCCGTGGCGTAATCAAGATTTCTGCTGTTGCGCCAGAACATCGTAAAGTTAAAGCACCAGCAATTGTGTTTGATTCTCAAGAAGCGGTTCAAGCTGCGTTTGATCGTGGTGAGTTACACCGAGACTTTATTGCAGTTGTTCGTTTCCAAGGTGCTCGTGCAAATGGTATGCCTGAATTGCATCGTTTGACGCCTGTGTTAGGTGTTTTACAAGATCAAGGTTTCCATGTTGCTTTAGTGACTGATGGTCGCATGTCTGGTGCTTCAGGTAAAGTTCCTGCGGTGATTCATTTATCTCCAGAAGCCTTATTAAATGGGCCAATTGCTAAAGTTCAAACAGGGGATATGTTAATCATTGATGCTGAGGCTGGCGTGCTCGATGTTGAAATAGATGATGATGTATGGCGGTCACGACCTGTTGCACAGCCAGAACATCAGGCAGAAAACGAAGTTGGCTTTGGCCGTGAATTATTTGGTGTCTTCCGTGCTGCTGCTGCGCCAGCTGAACATGGGGCATCTGTATTTGGTGCATTGGTTGGTGAAAATTCACCAGAGCAGATTTGAATCAAAGGAACTGAAAAATAATGATTAAAATTGAAGATATCGTCAAATTAGGTCCAGTCATTCCTGTATTGGCATTTGATTCTGCTGAGCAAGGTGAGGATGTATCACGTGCTTTACATGCAGGTGGTGTAAAAGTCCTTGAGATTACGTTACGTACCGCTGCTGGTCTTGCTGCTATTGAGCGTGCAAGCCAGTTGGCAGATGATATTGTGGTCGGTGTAGGTACGATTACTAAACCAGAACATTGTGCTCAAGCTAAAAAAGCAGGTGCTCAATTTGGTGTATCTCCTGGTTTAACTAAAGATTTACATTTGGCTGCACAAGATGCAGGCTTGCCTCTATTGCCTGGTGTGATGACACCCAGTGACCTGATTCAGGCAATTGAATTAGGTTATGACATTGTAAAATTCTTTCCCGCTCAACAGGCAGGTGGCGTTGAGATGCTAAAAGCATTTTATGGTCCATTTCCAAACTTACGCTTTTGTCCGACTGGCGGAATTACTGCAGAGTCAGCACCGGATTTCTTAAAGCAACCTAACGTGGTTTGTGTAGGTGGTTCATGGTTAACACCTAAAGCTACTGTAGCTGCACAAGACTGGGCTGAAATTACTCGCTTGGCACAAATTGCGAGCCAGTTGAGAGCACCGTAGATGTAGTCGATATTTATAAAAAATGAAGTGCATTTTATGTGCTTTAAAGGCTGTATTGATGTGACCAGTTTGCGCTGGTCACACCTAAATATAAAAATTTAATGTCTTAACAGTAGGAATTACTGTGGTTGAAGACCTTTGTTTAGGCAGTGTGCCTAAATAATTATTCCAAGGAGAAGTGTCCCATGGAGACGGTTCAGGGTGGTATGTTACTGATCTACACTGTAATCGCGATTATTGCTTTAGTGGTCATGATCGCGAAGTTTAGAATTTATCCATTTCTGGTTCTCATTATTGTTTCACTTGGTTTAGCTTTAGCTGTTGGCATGCCAATGGGCGATATTGTTAAGTCATATGAAGCTGGTACTGGTAAAACCCTAGGCCACCTTGCGATTGTAATCGCATTAGGAACGATGCTCGGCAAAATGATGGCTGAGTCGGGTGGCGCAGAGCGAATAGCGATTACCCTCATTAAATGGTTTGGTGAGAAAAATATTCACTGGGCCATGATGTTTATTGCCCTTATTGTTGGGCTTCCCGTATTTTTCGAAGTAGGTTTCGTTCTACTTATTCCAATTGCATTCAACATTGCGAAGCGAACAGGCAAATCCTTACTGGTTGTTGGCTTGCCAATGGTTGCAGGTTTGTCGGTTGTGCATGGCTTAATTCCACCACATCCAGCAGCATTGTTGGCAGTACAGGCTTATCATGCTGATATCGGTAAAACGATTGCTTATAGTCTGATAGTGGGTGTGCCAACGGCTATCGTCGCTGGGCCATTGTATGCACTTTGGATCAATAAATACGTCAAATTGCCTGAAAATAATCCTTTAGCAAAGCAGTTTGTTGAAGCAGATGCTAGTAAGACACGTGAATTACCAAGTTTTGGTATTACCTTATTTACGATCATGTTGCCGGTTGTATTGATGTTGATCGGTAGCTGGGCAGATCTTTTCTTTGCACCACAAACTTTCGCAAACGACTTACTACGTTTCATCGGTACTTCTGATATTGCATTGCTCATTGCAGTATTGGTCAGCTTTATTACTTTCGGTACGATGCAGGGCTTTAACCGTGAACAAATTGAAAAATTCTGTGGCGGATGTTTAGCTTCTATTGCTGGGATTATGTTGATTGTAGGTGCTGGTGGTGGTTTTGGCGGCATTTTGCGTGACACCGGTATTTCTAATGAGATTGTTTCTACAGCTTTGAAGGCAAATTTATCGCCGTTATTGTTGGGCTGGTTCGTTGCGGCATTAATTCGTTTGGCAACAGGGTCGGCAACGGTTGCCATGGCTACAGCTTGTAGCATTGTGGCTCCAATTGCAGCAACAGCAGGTGTTGCGGTTAGACCAGAACTTTTGGTACTTGCCACAGGTTCAGGTTCATTAGTTTTCTCACATGTAAATGACGCAGGATTCTGGTTAATCAAAGAATATTTTGGTATGACAGTAGGTCAGACACTCAAGACTTGGTCAGTATTAGAAACGATCATTTCGGTGTTGGGTTTATCTTTCACGCTACTGCTTAGCACTATTTTATAATTAAAGGTGAGTAATCCATGATTGTGATTGCAATGGGTGTCTGTGGAACAGGTAAAACCCTAATTGGTGAATTGTTATCAGAGCGTTTGGCTTGTGAGTTCCTTGATGGCGATACGCTTCATTCAGCTGCAAATAAAAGTAAGATGAGTCAAGGCATTCCCTTAACTGATGAAGACCGCTTGCCATGGTTACAAGCAATTCGTCAGGTCATTGAAACCAAACAGAGAGATGGTGAAACGGCTGTATTTACATGCTCATCTTTAAAGCGGATGTATCGCGATATTTTAAGAGGGCAGGACCAGAATGTTAAGTTTGTCTACTTAAAAGGTTCTTATGAGTTATTACAGCAACGACTTGCAGAGAGATCAGGTCATTTTTTTGACCCAGCGTTGCTACAAACACAGCTAGACACATTAGAGGAACCTGATGTGAATGAAGCAATTGCTATTGATATTGCTCTCACACCAGAACAGATCATTGAACAAGTCATCCAGAAGCTAGGGGTGACTGATAGTGTGTGTCGGGGGTAAATTCATCTAGAAAGGTTATCAACGCTTTAAGATATTCACCTTGTGGTTAACGGTTCAAGCAAGGTGAGTACGGATAATAATAGTGATATTGACCCGAATAAAACCTGATTACAGTGGAAAGTTCGGGAATATATAAAAGACATACGAATAATAAGGTATTAAGAAGAATGAATCAGTTAAATAATCTACAGCATAAATTCCCAGTAGTGGACAGTATTCCTGAAAGTGTGCGTCTACCCTCCCAAATTCATCAGCGTGTCTCATTAGTGGATGGTGAATTGAAGCTATGGGCTGGTGCAACCAAGAAAACATTATCTCCAATCTGGATTCAGCAGCCTGACGGTAGCCTACAGCAAGTTGAACTTGGTAGTTATCCAGTCATGGGTGAAAAAGAAAGCGATGAAGCACTAGAGGCAGCGGTACGGGCTTACAATAATGGTCGTGGCGAATGGCCAATGATGAAGGTGAGTGAGCGCATTGCCTGCATGCAAAATTTTATTCAGCGCATGGTAGAGCAACGAGATCTGATTATTAAGTTGATCATGTGGGAAATTGGCAAAAGCTTGGCGGATTCAGAAAAAGAGTTTGACCGTACAATTACCTATATGCGTCAAACGATTGATGCTCTGAAAGATTTGGATAATGCCAACTCCCGCTTTGTCATGGCTGAAGGTACGATTGGTCAAATCCGTCGAACTCCACTAGGTGTCGTGTTGTGTATGGGACCATACAACTACCCGCTGAACGAAACCTTTGCGACTCTGATCCCAGCCATGCTGATGGGTAATACCATCATTTTTAAACCACCTCAATTTGGGACCTTGTTGTTTGAACCGTTACTAGAGGCATTCCGTGATTCATTTCCAAAAGGTGTGATCAATACCATTTATGCACCAGGCTCTCTAGTGGTACCCCATCTACTGGCATCTGGGCAAATTAATGTACTGGCACTGATTGGTTCTAGTAAAGTAGCTGATCACTTGAAGAAGCAACATCCTAAATCTCACCGTCTGCGTGCGATTTTGGGACTGGATGCGAAAAATGCAGCCATTATTCTGCCGGATGCCGACTTAGATCTAACAGTGAAAGAGTGTTTGTTGGGTGCATTGTCGTTTAATGGTCAGCGTTGTACCGCACTCAAAATGTTGATGGTACATCGCTCAATAGCCGATGAATTTGTTAACCGCTTAACGGCTGAACTGGCCAAACTTAAAGTGGGGATGCCTTGGGAAAAAGGTGTGTTTATTACTCCGTTACCAGGTATGCACCGTACGACATACATGACTGAAGTCATTGAAGATGCTGTGGCTAAAGGGGCAAAAGTAGTTAATCCAGAAGGCGGTGAATTCTGCAAAACGATGTTCTATCCAGCTGTAGTTTATCCAGTGACTGAGGGGATGAGGCTGTATCGCGAAGAACAGTTTGGTCCAGTGATACCAGTCTCTGTTTATAATGACATTGAAACTGTGCTGGACTATGTCACTACTTCTGATCATGGTCAGCAGGTGAGTATTTTTGGTAGCGACCCTGAGCAAATTGGTCACTTGGTTGATCCGCTGGTTCATCAGGTCTGTCGTGTGAATATCAACTGTCAATGTCAGCGCGGCCCTGATGTGTTCCCATTTGGTGGTCGTAAAGATTCTGCGGAAGGTACATTGTCTGTGCATGATGCGCTTCGTGCATTCTCGATCCGTTCAATGATTGCTGCTAAACAGACAGCTGACAGTAAGGGCATGTTGGCTTCTATGGTGTCTGAGCACTATTCTAAATTTGTGAATACGGACTTTATTTTCTAATAAATATACGAACAAAAAGCCAGCCTTCGGGCTGGCTTTTTTATAGTGACTCATAACTTGAGTAATAAAAAAACGCCTGAAATTGATCAGGCGTTTTTATTTGAACTAATAGATTTAATTATTGGCGAATTTGTCCATCACCTAACACAATCCATTTTTGTGAAGTTAAGCCTTCTAAACCCACTGGGCCGCGGGCATGGATTTTATCGGTGGAGATACCAATTTCAGCACCTAAGCCATATTCGAAACCATCAGCAAAACGAGTTGATGCATTAATTACGACTGAGCTTGAATCTACACGAGCCAAGAACTGACGAGCTAAAGTGTAGTTTTCAGTCACAATTGCATCGGTATGATGTGAACCATATTTGTTGATATGGTCAATTGCTTCATCAATCCCGCTCACTACTTTAACTGCAAGAATTGGCCCTAAATATTCGGTGTACCAATCTTCTTCTGTCGCAGGTTTTACAGAGGCACCCAAAATGCGGCGTGTTTCTGGACAGCCACGTAACTCAACTTGTTTTTCAGCATACAGTTCAGCAATGTGCGGTAAGAAAACGTCTGCAATTTTTTCATCAACCAGCAAGGTTTCCATCGCATTACAAACGCCATAACGATGTGTTTTGGCATTTAAAGTAATTGGTAATGCTTTTTGCAAGTCTGCCTGTGCTTCAACGAATACATGGCAGTTACCATCAAGATGTTTAATGACAGGAATACGAGCTTCATTGGTTACACGCTCAATTAAGCTTTTGCCACCACGTGGAACAATGACATCTACATATTCAGCCATGGTAATAAGCTGACCAACAGCTGCACGGTCAGTGGTTTCAATGACTTGTACTGAATGTTCAGGTAACCCAGCAACTTTTAAGCCATGTTTAATCGCTTCTGCGATTGCTTTATTTGACTCAAGTGCTTCTGAACCACCACGTAAAATAATGGCATTGCCTGATTTAATCGCTAAAGATGCAGCTTCAAGGGTTACGTTTGGACGTGATTCGTAAATCATACCAACGACACCTAAAGGTACACGCATTTTTCCAATTTGAATGCCTGTGGGGCGATATGCAAGATCAGTAATTTCCCCAATAGGATCGACAAGTGCAATCACATCTTTTAAACCTTGCAACATGCCTTTAATACGTGCAGGTGTAAGCTCAAGACGATCAAGCAGGGCGCTGTCGAGCTGGTTGCTACGACCTTTATCCATGTCGATTTGATTCGCTGCCAAAATAGCTGCCTGATTATTTTCTAAAGCAGTATAAATAGCAGAGAGCGCATGATTTTTTAGTGAGGTAGAAGCACTTGTGAGGACACGAGAAGCCTCGCGTGCTTGTTGCCCAACTTTTTGCATATATTGTTCAATTGAATCTTGCATAGCATTTTTTAATCATTTACCAATGACTACGATAGTAGCAGTCAAATGCGGAACAATGAATGGCTTTTTTTCAAAAATGTGACCGCTATAAAAAAACATTTAAATATTTTGCAAACTATTAGCGGCTTAAACAGGATGAGCGGTCAATTCAGCGATTGCGTATATTTCAGACAATTGTTTAGAATGTTATTGTGCAATACAAACAAATACAAATTTTAAAGATTTGTGCATAAAAGATTACGTGTTCAAGAAGGAACTCTTGCAGCATAAAAAAATTACAGCAAGGAGGAAGCAAGGATATGAATTCCATTATTCAAATGGATTCGGAGATCAACCAAGCTTATGCCGGTTTTGGCTTTTTCGATATCTACCATAGAGATAGTTTTAAACGACCTGCTCGTACAACATGGATCGACGGCTGGAAAATTGAATATATGGCAATTGCCGATCCAAAAACGATTCACAATACGCCAATTGTGATTGTGGGCGGTGCTTTCCAGAATTTTAATTCTTATAAATATTGTGTTGAACAATTGTTTGAAAGCGGTCCAGTCATTTTAATCGATTTACCTTCGATGGGTGCAAATCAGCAAATTACCAATCGTGACACAGGAGTATCTGCGGGTACTTTAGAACTGCCTGATTTATCTGAAATGTTAGGACGTTGGTTAGATATCGTTGGAATACAAAAAGTTTCTGTCATGGGAATGTCTTTGGGGTCTGTAATCGCGTCTTGCTTTGCTTATCATCGTCCAGAATTAATGGATCGTATGATCTTGATGGGTGTCATGCAAAAGACTCGTAAAAGTTGGCGAATGATTTTGGAAGAGTCGCTCAAACTCATGCAAGAAAACCGCATGGAAGAGTTTGGGCAAGCTGTAATTTTGTATTTAGTTAATCATGCAAAATTAGATAAAACCCGTATGTCACCGACAGCCAAGAAATTATTTTTTAGGCAAATGGCTGAGTTTACGGGTACTGAACGAGAACGTTATGAGATTAACTGTAATCGTCTTTTGCGTTTAACGGATGTGCCTATTCCAGAGTGCAAAACGTTGGTTGCAGCAGGGCAATACGACAGTTTTACTTTGCCTCATGAAAATGCGAACTTTGCGTTGCAATGCCCTGACATGGAATTTGCACTGATCGCAAATGCAGATCATGTACCTCAGTTGCAGCGTCGTAAAGAAACCATGAGTTTGTTTACTTCATTCTTGAAAGGTGAATCTATCCAAGATCTAGATGGTATCATTCCAATGACGCGTGAACAAATGCAAAACATGGAACGCCGTGGTGAAGAGCGAGTTCGGGTTTTGCAACCGAACACTCAACTGACTCACCGAGAGAGTGATGTGCAAGTACCTGTGACAATTGTTGATGTTACATTCTTTGGTATGTATTTAAAAATGGGTGATGTTTCGCAGCTTGATTTTGTGAATGATCATCCACGTGATTTGGTACTACATTTAGAAGATGAAGAGGGCGGTTTTGCAATTGAGTGCTTGATTTTTGAAAGTACCGAGCAGGGTATTCGAGCTCTATTTAAACATGGTAGTTTTGAACTTGCTGATCGTTTAAGTCGTTTTATTGCTCGTCAAAAACTAGCAGTTTAATAATATAGTTATAGATGGAAGCTCGTTTATTTCGAGCTTCCATTTTTTATATGTATTATTTTATTTGTGCGTGAATAGTCCAGACCAAATCACCCAAATGTTGCTCATGAGCATCAGAGGAAATTTGTCCAAAGAAAATTTGTGGTTGTTCAATAGTAACTTGCTCAAACTCTGTATCTTTAAAAAAGTCTTTAACTTCTTGAGGGCTTTTGAAATGAAAACTAAACGAGCTTCGAGACATGAGTTTAAGTAACTTACTACTGTTCCAGATAATACTGGCAAGTTTGTTTTTAACTGGCTCAGGGTAGAGGTCAGTTAAATAATGAAACTTTTTAAAAGACGAACCATAGTGCGCAATTGATTGAATCAGTTGTTTTAATAAATCTTTATCAAAATAGTTAATCAGGCCTTCACTAATTACCACCAGAGGGCGGTTTGGGTCAAATACTTCAAATGCTTGTGCAAAAGCTTCTGTAAATAAATCAACTGATAAAACTTCAGGTGCATTTTTTTCAATTTGCTGTAATGCATTTTGTTTGGTTTGTGCCATATCGGGTAAATCAAGCTCCCGATAGGTAATCGAAGGGTAATGCTGTCTAAACCACCAACCACGTGGTGATAACCCACATGCTATTTCTAAAACTTGTAGATCAGGATTTTCTTGAATGAGTTGTTCTAAGTGATGATCAAGCATGGTGTGGCGTTGTTTGAGTGTCGTACGCATGCTACCGCCGACATATTTCTCAGCCCAAGATTCTATTGGATGAACCAAATACGCTAGTGATTTGCCTTTGGTTGTGGCAAGTGCTTCATGAGAAATCCCCATTTGATACCAGATATACCCCGTATAGTGGGCAGTAAAAGAGATGTGGCGGTGTTTTGAAAGTTGTTGTGTCATTCGTCCTGAACTCGATTTATTGTTTTTGTGTGATCTTCATTATTTGTAACTATGAAGAGGTTTTACTGCATTGATGTTGAATGAACCTTCATGACGGAGTCCTGTCAATTAGGTTGGCATTCTGGGATAAACTTTCAGTTAGAGTTACTTTTCTTTCGGGAAAAGTAACCAAAACCATTGTCATACGCAAAACCTGTTCACTTTCTGCATCTATCAAATATATTCAAGCAATTAATATCTTTCAGAAGAGGTACAGGTTGCGTATGACTTAACCGCGTATCAGATAGTGAATAGGTTTTTGTAGCCAATTAAAATTTTTACTAACTTAAATCGAATTTTTAAACTCTTCAATGGCGGTTTTGACAGCTTGCCACTCATTTCCAAGCGATAAAGTTTCACCAATCTGAATTTGTGGAATTTTTCCACGCATGCGTTCTAAACGTTCTTGGTTTGGTAGCTCTAAATCTGTAATACCTTCAAGTGCTGTGCAGGCTGCAGTTCGGTCATTACACACGAGTCCCATATCACAACCAGCTGCTAGAGCGGCTTGAATACGTGCATCTGCACCGCCTGCTACGCAAGCAGCCTGCATGCTTAAGTCATCAGAGAAAAGTACGCCATTAAACTTCAAGCGATTACGGAGAACTTCTTGAATCCAGAAAGGCGAAAAACCTGCTGGATTTGGGTCAACTTGATCATAAATCACATGTGCAGGCATGAGCGCATCAAGCTGAGGCATAAGCTTAATGAAGCTTTGCATGTCATGGTTATAAATTTCGTCATAACTGCGGCTGTCGATTGCAGCCGCGACATGAGAATCGGCTTTTACAGAACCGTGGCCGGGGAAGTGTTTGCCCGTGTTTGCCATTCCAGCTTTTTTCATGCCTTGCATAAACGCGCCAGCAAGTGGTGCAATATCTTCAATATTTTTAGAGAAACCACGGTCGCCAATCACGTCACTAATTGCATTAAGATCTAAAACCGGTGCAAAACTAAAATCGATACCGACAGCAAGGACTTCGGTTGCCATGAGCCAGCCACATTTTTCAGCCAGCTCAAGTGCTTTTTGAGGTTGAGTTAGATATAACTCTCCGAAACGGCCCATAGCTGGTAATAGAGTGAAACCTGATCTTAGGCGCTGAACTCGACCACCTTCTTGGTCGACAGCAATCAAAATATCTGGACGAATTTGACGCATATGGTCGGTTAAAGCACGCACTTGTTGTGGCGATTCAATATTTCGTGCAAATAAAATCATGCCACCGACTTGCGGAGCGCGTAATAGTTCAATATCTTCTTGAGTAAGTTCTGTGCCGGCGATGTCCAGCATCAATGCGCCAATCATATTGGTTCCATTTGAATTTTGATTGAAAAACAATAAGCGAATTTTGCAATGTTTTGCTACATTTTGTCAGTACAGAATATGATAAAACTACACGGTATAAACAATTTAGTTGGTTAAGATTTTGAATCTGCTTAGTTCATATCGAAAACAGAGCGTGTAAGATAGGAACACCCAAGGAAGTATTAAAAATTTATGAAACTTCAAACTATAGCTTGTGCAGTAGCGATCGCGACTGGCGGTTTATTCTTCTCTCATACGATGAATGAAGCGAGAGCAGCAACCAATACTGCTGCGGTTTCTCAATCAATCCAGCCAACGCAAGAACAAGCTTTGGTAGCTCGCCAGCTGGCAACTTTAGTTGATCGCCAACATTATTTAAATATGCGTCTGGATGCGACGACATCAAATCGTATTCTCGATATGTATTTAGATAGTCTTGATCCAGATCACTCACTATTTTTAGACGCTGAAGTTCAAAATTATAAAAAACTCTATGGTTCAAATTTTGGTGCTTCATTAAAAGCGGGGAATTTAACTGGACCGTTTGCAATTCATCAACAATATCGTGAACGCTTAAAACAGTTTTATGAGTTCATGCTGGCTGAATTGAAACAACAGCAAAATTTAAAACAGCCAAATAGTTATATTGAAGTTGATCGTGAAAAAGCACCGTATTTTAAAACGACAGCTGAGCAACAAAATCATTGGCGTAAAATGTTGGTTTCACAGTTAATCAACTTAACCATTAGCCGTGAAGAAGAGCAGGCGAAACAAAAAGCGCTTAAAGAAAATCCTTCACTTGCTAACGGTCAGGACTTAACTGGCCCAGAAGATTTAACGCCAGCTCAAACGTTAACTAAACGTTATACACGTCAGCTTGAAAGAATTAGTCGTGTGAAAAGCGATGACGTCTTGGACAAAACATTAAATGCAATGTTGGCGACCTATGATCCGCATAGTAACTATTATCCGCCAATTGATGCGATCGAACTAAATCGCCAAACCACCTTGCAACTCGAAGGTATTGGTGTGTCGATTCGTCCAGAACGTGGCAATGAAGATTACACCAAGATTGAAACTATTGTAGAGGGTGGTCCTGCAAGTAAGTCTGGTCAAGTTAAATCAGGAGATCGAATCATTGGCGTCGCTCAAGAGGGCGAGAAAATGGTTGATGTGATTGGTTGGACAAGTTCTGAAATTGTTGGACTCATTCGTGGTAAACGCGGAACAAAAGTCACATTAAAACTTCTTGGTGCCGGTGCATCAATGAGTCAAGCACGTAATGTGACTTTAGTGCGTGATGTGATTCAAGAAGAAGATGCTGGCGTTCGTTCACGCACAGTTGAAGTAACACGTGATGGTAAAAAGCATGTGTTGGGTGTAATTGAAATTCCATCATTCTATTTTGACTACCGTTCACGTCGTGCAGGTCAACAATACCGTTCAGTTTCTGAAGATACTGCAAATGCTTTCGAAGCACTAAAAGCGAAGAAAGTAGAAGGGATTATTATTGATTTACGTAATGACCCAGGTGGTTCATTAGAAGAAGTTGCACGCATGTTGGGGCAGGTGATTAAGTCTGGTCCGGTTGTACAAATTCGTGATGGTAATGGCAACGTAAGTGTTTTTGAAGACAATGATGGCGGCCAACAAATTTATACAGGTCCACTCGCTGTATTGGTGAACTTGGCGTCGGCTTCAGCAAGTGAGATTTACTCTGCTGCCATTCAAGACTATGAGCGCGGTATTATTATTGGTAGTACAACAACTGGTAAGGGTACAGCTCAGGTACAACTTGATACTCTTGCATACGGTCAAGCGACTTTAACTCAGCGTAAGTTCTATCGTATTACGGGTGGTAGTACACAAAATAAAGGTGTAGTGCCAGACATTAAACTCGTCGATATCTATAACGAAGAGTTTGGTGAACGTAAATCGAAGAATGCGTTGAAGTGGGACACAATTCCTACTGCACCATTTAAGCGTGAAGGTTCTGTTCAGCCTTATGTGACAAAGTTGTCTCAATTCTCTGAACAACGTGTTGGTAATGATGCTCAGTTTAAATATCTAAATAAGCGTACTGCGATTGCTAAGGTAACAAGTGAGCAAAAACAAGTGGTACTTGATATTGATAAGCGCCGTGCTGAATTACTTGGTTTAGAAAAACAAACTTTAGATGCAGAAAATGAACGCCGTGCTGCAACTGGTCAAAAGCCTTTTGCAAATTGGGAAAGCTATCAAGCTTCATTGGATGCTCTAGCTGAATCTCGCGCTAAAATGAAAGCATCACAACGTCCTGCATTACCAGAAGAAGAAACTTTTGTGACTGAAGCCGCAAATGTACTTATGGATTATGCAAAATTGCAAAATCGCTAAATATTACTAGGTCTTAAGAGAAAAGCATGCTGTTATCAGTGTGCTTTTTTTATTTTTCATGTCAGTAAACTGTCATGCATTTATCATCAAATTGTCAAAAAAACTGCTTAATCTTTAAGCATGAAAATAAATACATTGATGGATGGCGCTATGCAAAGTTCATACGCGACAGCACTATTAAAACAACAGCAACTTCCTGAAAGCTTCCAATTCTTTTTTAAACAAAAGCAACTATCTAATACGCATTCATTGCATGATTTAGTGCGTCCACGTTTAAAAATTGCAATTGTTACTGAAACTTGGCCACCTGAAATTAATGGTGTGGCACTTTCATTATTACAATTATGCCAAGGTTTACAGAAACAGGGGCATAAGATTTTATTGATTCGCCCAGAGCAAAAAGCGAAATGCCAAGACTTTACGCCAGAGCAAGAGTGTCTGGTGATGTCGCAGGCGATTCCAAAATATCCGACTTTACAGTTTGGTTGGCCACAATATTTAAAAGTATCGAAAGCTTTTGAAAAATTTGTGCCCGATGTCGTTCATATTGTGACTGAAGGGCCATTAGGCTTAACAGCCATGCAAGCTGCTAAAGCAAAAGCTATTCCGATTTCGAGTGGCTTTCATTCACCATTCCAAGATTTTAGCCGATTCTTCGATTTGGCTTTTTTAGTCAAACCAATTCAAAAATACCTTTGCTGGTTTCATAACAATACGCAAGTGACCTGTGTGCCAAGTAAGGATACACAAGAAGCATTACGCGGTTTTGGTATTACTTGCCCGTTGGTTGTGGTTGGACGCGGTGTAGATACGACCAGATTTTCACCAAAGCATCGCTCTGAACATTTGCGAAAACAATGGGATGCTGATGAGAATACTCGCGTTATGCTTTACGTGGGGCGTTTATCTCCCGAAAAAGAAGTGCAAGTGCTCATTGAAAGTTATGCCAACCTACAAAACATTCAGCCACATAAAACTAAATTAGTTATTGTGGGAGATGGCCCAGATTTTGCTCGGTTAAAGTCACTACCTGCAGCGAAGGATGTTATCTTTACCGGAAGTCTGAGAGGGCAAGATTTGGCAGCCGCCTATGCGAGTGCAGATGTATTCGTTTTTGCTAGCCAAGTTGAAACGTTTGGTAACGTAGTTTTAGAGGCGATGGCAAGCGGTTTACCAGTTATCGCGTATGATTATGCATGTGCACATCAATATCTAGCCCATGGTGTGAATGGCTGGTTAAGCCCACTTGGACAAATAAACCACTTTATACAACAAATTTATCAGCTTCCTTCAGTACAACAACTTAGAGAAATGGGCGTACAAGCCTGTCATAAAGTACAGCAAAGCGGTTGGCAACTTCCGGTTCAGCAATTGGAGCAGGCATTTTATCAGGTAGTGAAGGAGCCCTCGTTGGACTTCACCTAAGTATCCTAAGATAGGAGAATGACCATGAAACTTAAGAATGCAAAAATAAAAATACTCGATTTAGATTTGAGAGGCTGTTTATATCTTAATAATTTTTCTCATTCACAGCGTGTTGCCCTTTTTTTCAAAATTATCAGTCGTGTTGGTGATGGTCCATTTTGGTATCTAATGCTGGCAATCGTGTGGGGAATGCAAGGCATCACCTATAGCTTGCAAATCATCTACTTGTTATTAGGTGGTTCGGTCGGAACAGCAATCTATAAATTTTTAAAACATAAAACAACGCGACCGCGTCCTTATCAGGTGCATCAGGTGATTATACTCGGTGAAAGACCACTTGATCACTTTAGCTTTCCATCGGGTCATACGCTTCATGCGGTCATGGTAACGATTGTGTTGGGTTATATCCAGCCAGTTCTACTTGCAGCTATGTTCCCATTTATGGTGCTGGTCGCTTTGTCTCGGATGGTGTTGGGCCTTCATTACCCAAGTGATGTAATCGTAGGTGCCCTAATTGGTGCAGCAGTCGCTACGATGATTATTTTTATAGCGCCATTATTGAACATTGCTTTATAGGCAGCGGTAATTTTTATCAGCTTAAGCTATCGATTAGGTTTGTGGATTTGCTAAAGTACACAGTTCGTGATTTAGCAGATTAAACAGATAGGAGCCGCTATGGGCTTACGTTGGACAGATACGATTGATATTGCCATTGAATTGTCAGAAGCACATCCAGAAGTTGATCCGCAATGGATCCGTTTTACCGATTTACATGCATGGGTGTGCGCATTACCAGACTTCAGTGATGACCCAAATAAATCGACAGAAGGATTGCTAGAAGGCATTCAGATGGCCTGGATAGACGAAGTTCGCTAAAAACAGTAGAAAAAATCGCAACTTTTACACATTCAAAGCTGATTATTGCCTATGACATCGGTATAATGCGGCAAATTTTTTAATGTTTAAATTTTAAAATAAAGGAGCCACTCATGGCTATTGAACGTACTTTGTCTATCGTAAAACCTGATGCAGTGTCTAAAAACCACATCGGTGATATTTTTGCTCGTTTTGAAAAAGCGGGTTTAAAAATTGTTGCGACTAAAATGAAACACCTTTCTCAAGCTGATGCTGAAGGTTTCTATGCTGAGCATAAAGAACGTGGTTTCTTTGGTGACTTAGTTGCATTCATGACTTCTGGTCCAGTTGTAGTATCTGTTCTTGAAGGCGAAAATGCAGTTCTTGCACACCGTGAAATCTTAGGTGCTACAAACCCTAAAGAAGCTGCTCCTGGTACGATCCGTGCTGACTTCGCTGTAAGCATCGACGAAAATGCTGCTCACGGTTCTGACTCAGTTGCTTCTGCAGAGCGTGAAATTGCTTACTTCTTTGCTGACAACGAGATCTGCCCACGCACTCGTTAATCGAAAGCATTCAAACCAGATAAGTGGTATACTACTTATCTGGTTTTTTTATTCTCTCAAGAGAATATTGTTTGATTCTTGAACAATATCTTCAGTTTTTTGACATGGTTTAGGTAAATACACATGAGTTCTGCAGTGGTCGTTTCATCTGAAAATCTTGATGGACAGCAGCAATCTTCGTCCACGCCGGTAATCCCTGCTGCCGAAAATAAAGTGAATTTGCTCGGCATGTCTCGTCCTGAGTTAGAAAAATTCTTTGAAGATATTGGTGAGAAGAAGTTTCGTGCCGGACAGGTCATGAAATGGATACATCAATACTTTGTCACTGATTTTGCTGAAATGACCAATATTTCAGGTAAATTACGTGCAAAGCTTGAACAGATTTGTGAAATTAAAGCACCTGAAGTGGTTCACCGTCATTACTCAAAAGATGGTACACGTAAGTGGGTGTTTCGCGTAGGTGAGGGTGCAGGTTCTTTAGTTGAAACTGTATTAATTCCTGCTGAAGATAAAACTGGATTACGTAAAACACTTTGTATTTCTTCTCAAGTGGGCTGCGCATTAGATTGCTCATTTTGTTCGACAGGTAAACAAGGTTTCCAACGTGATTTAACGCCAGATGAAATTATTGGGCAACTCTGGATGGCAAACTATTCTTATATGGAGGAAGTGCCTGTTGCCGAACGTGAGCGTTCAGTGACCAATGTCGTGATGATGGGTATGGGTGAGCCACTGCTCAACTATGATGCCGTATTAAGCTCAATGCAGATCATGCTTGATGACTTTGCTTATGGCATGTCAAAACGTCGTGTGACTTTATCAACGTCTGGTGTTGTACCAAAAATTGACCAGCTTGCAAAAGATATTGATGTGGCTTTAGCAATTTCCTTGCATGCACCAAACGATGAGTTACGTAATGAGCTTGTGCCAATTAATAAAAAATATCCATTAGCTCAGTTAATTGCAGCATGTCAGCGCTATATTGCCAAAGACGGTAATGAAAGTACGCGTAAACATGTGACCATCGAATATGTGATGTTAGAGGGCGTAAATGATCAGCCTGAACATGCACAGCAAATGATTAAATTATTAAAAAATTTACCAAGTAAAATTAACTTGATCCCATTTAACCCATTCCCGCATGCACCATATGGTCGCTCAAGCCGAAATCGTATTATCTCGTTCCAAAAAACTTTGTCTGATGCCGGATTTGTGTGTACGATTCGTCAAACACGTGGTGATGATATTGATGCTGCATGTGGACAGCTAGTGGGTCAGGTGGCTGATAGAACCCGCCGTGCTGAACAGTGGCAGAAAAAAGTGACACAGCGTCAAGAGATTTTGCGTACACAAGGATAAATTGAGGGCAGGCTTTGAGTATTCCAAAGTTAAAAACGGTCTTATGTATGGGGATTGCAGTTGCATTTCTGGTAAGTGGTTGCCAGACAACGCATACGCAAAAAAAAGACCCAGAAAAAGCAGTAAAAGTGCGTACACAACTTGCTGCTGAACATATCCGTTCTGGTGACTTGGACTCAGCAAAGCGAGCTCTTGATCAAGCTTTAAGTGTAGATAGCCGCGATGCAACAGCAAACATGATGATGGGGATTTTGCTACAGCAAGAAGGTAGCAAAACCAACTTAGAAAAAGCAGAACATTATTTTAAACGAGCAATTTCATCTGAACCGGATAATGCTCAAGCACATAATAATTATGGTACTTATTTATACCAAATGGAGCGTTATAATGAGGCGATTGAGCAATTCCGTATTGCTGGCGCAACATTAGGTTATGACCAACGCTATCAGGCATTAGAAAATCTGGGGCGTATTTATTTAAAATTGGGTGATGTTGTGAATGCTGAAAAAACATTCAAACAAGCACTCCTTGCTAACCGCGACTCTTATATTTCAATGTTAGAGTTAGCGGAAATTTTTTATTTGCAGCAGCAGATTCCGGCTGCTACACAAATGTATGAACAATATGTTCATACAGTGGGGCAGAAAAATCAGGGTGCAAGAGCACTTTGGATTGGTGTAAGAGTGGCTCGAGCCAATGCGGATAAAATGGGAACGCAAGCGTTAGTAAACCAATTACGTGCCTTGTTCCCGGAAAGTCCAGAATATCAACGTTATTTGCAATTACAGTATAGTACTGAGGCCGTATGGAAATAAATCCTAATTCACAGCAGCCAACTGGCTCAAGCTTACCGACTTCTGCTTTAGGAAATATTCAACGTCCTGGTGAGTATTTACGTCAAATTCGAGTTGCTCAGAATAAAGAGTTAGGGCAAGTTTCTTCAGATTTAAATATGCCGGTTAAGACTCTGACCGCTTTAGAGCAAGATGATTATAAGTCATTGCCGGAAGCGACTTTTATTAAGGGTTATTACCGTTCATATGCGAAATATTTAAATACAGATGCGACGGCAATTATTCAGCGCTTCGATGAGATTTATGCAAATGATACGGGCCTTTTACCAAATCATGCTTTAAATAACTCGCCAATTAAAATCATGGGCAAACTCCCGGGTTCTAATAGCGATCGTAATAAGAAATGGTTGAAACGTGCACTGCTTGCTGTTGTAATTCTTGCTGTTGTGTCATTGCTTGTTATGGGTATCCAAAAATGGACTTCAAAGAAAGACGATGCAGATTTACCTAAAGTAAATCAATCGAATGTTGAAGTTTTACCTATGCAGGGAAGTACCACCTCAACAGTGGGTGACCAATTAGTGTTAAACTTTAACCGACCAACTTCTGTTCATATTGTTGATGCAACAGGTAAAGTTTTGGCGACAGGTCGTCAGTCATCAACTTTAAGCTTAAATGGTGAGTCTCCATTCCAGATTCGTCTTGATGATGCAACAGCTGTGTCATTAAGTCTAAACCAAGAACAGATTTCATTGTCTCCATATACGGTAAACGGTAAAGCAGAATTCCGTTTATCCCGCTAATACCATGAGTTGAGCGATACAATGATAGAGAACCCAATTAAACGTCGACCAACACGTAAAATCCGTGTTGGTTCGGTGTATGTCGGTGGCGATGCACCTATTAGTGTGCAAAGTATGACAAATACCGAAACTTGCGATGTCGATGCAACCGTGGCTCAAATTGAGCGTTGTGTTGATGCAGGTGCTGATATTATGCGTGTTTCGGTCCCATCTATGGAGGCTGCTGAAGCATTTGGTGCAATTCGTAAGCGCGTTTCAGTACCTTTGGTTGCAGATATTCACTTTGACCATAGAATTGCCTTAGCTGTTGCAGATTATGGTGCAGACTGTTTACGTATTAACCCTGGTAATATCGGATCAGATCAGAAAGTTCGTGAAGTCGTTGCAGCGGCACGTCATCATGGTATTTCTATGCGTATTGGGGTCAATGCGGGTTCTCTAGAAAAAGATTTACAAAAGAAATATGGCGAGCCTACTGGGCAAGCACTTCTTGAATCAGCTTTACGTCATATTGATATTTTAGACCGTCTTGATTTCCATGAGTTTAAAGTTAGCGTAAAAGCCTCAAATGTGTTTTTAACCATGGATGCTTACCGCTTGCTTTCTCAGCAAATTGATAATCCATTACATTTAGGCGTAACTGAAGCTGGTATTTACCGTACAGGTACTGTGAAATCAGCAATTGCCCTTGGTGGATTGTTGATGGAAGGTATTGGCGATACGATGCGTATTTCGCTTGCTGCCGAACCGGAAGATGAAATCAAGATTGGTTTTGATATTTTAAAATCACTTGGGCTTCGTTCTAACGGGATTAACTTTATTGCTTGCCCGAGTTGTTCACGCCAAGAATTTAATGTTATTCAGGTGATGCAAGCGTTGGAAGAACGTTTAGAAGATGTTCGTACTCCAATGGATGTGTCGGTAATTGGCTGTAAGGTAAACGGTCCGGGTGAAGCAAAAGAAGCTGATATCGGGGTTGTTGGGGCTGCGCCTCGTTCATTGGTTTATCGCAATGGTGAAAAAAGCCATCTAATCGATACCGATCAATTGGTTGATGAAATCGAAACAATGGTTCGTCAACGTGTCCAAGAGCTTGAAGAAGCTAAATCTAAAGAAATTATTCGTAGTTCATCATGAGTTCAATCGTCGCAATCAAAGGTTTTAATGACATCTTGCCAACGCAAACAGTAGCGTGGAGACGTCTCGAGCAACATTTAGCATCTTTAATGGATGCTTATGGATATCAACAAATTCGTTTGCCGATCGTTGAACAAACGGGTTTGTTTAAACGTGCTATTGGTGATGCTACCGATATTGTCGAAAAAGAAATGTATACCTTTTTCGATAAAGGCAATCCACCAGAGTCATTAACCTTACGTCCGGAAGGTACGGCAGGTTGTGTTCGTGCTTTAGTTGAACATAACTTGTTGCGCGGTGCTACGCCACGCGTGTGGTATATGGGACCTATGTTCCGTTATGAGAAGCCACAAAAAGGACGTTACCGTCAGTTCCACCAGTTTGGCGTGGAAACTTTCGGTGTTGCGACTCCTGATATTGATGCTGAATTGATTATGTTAACTGCTCGTTTATGGAAACGTATGGGCGTTGCAGATAAAGTTCAGCTTGAATTAAATACTTTGGGCGAAACTGATGAGCGTACAGAGTACCGTAATGCATTGGTTGCGTTTTTAAACGAACATAAAGATGCGTTGGATGAAGATTCACAGCGTCGTTTAACAACAAATCCATTACGTATTTTGGATTCTAAAATTGAATCTACCCAGAAAATTCTGGAAAATGCGCCAAAATTACATGACTTCTTAAAAGAAGAAAGTTTAGATCATTTTAAGCAGTTACAAGACTATTTGACTGCTGCTGGCATCCAATTTGTCATTAATCAGAAGTTGGTGCGTGGTCTAGATTATTACAATAAGACTGTTTTTGAGTGGACAACTACTGCTTTAGGTTCGCAAGGTACTGTATGTGCTGGCGGTCGCTACGATGGTTTAGTTGGTCAGCTAAAAGGTAAGCCAGATCAATCTGTACCTGCTGTTGGTTTTGCGATGGGTATGGAGCGTTTATTGCTTCTACTTGAACAGGTTGAACAGGCAGAAGTTATTCGTGATTGTGAAGTCTTCTTGGTTGCAGAACCTGCTTATCAAACCAAAGCTTTGATTTTAGCGGAACAATTACGTGACCAGTTGGAAGCTGCAAATAGCAGTATTCGAATCAAAACAGGTTCGCAAGGTAGCATGAAGAGTCAGATGAAAAAAGCTGATCAGGCTGGGGCTGTTTACGCCATGATTTTGGGTGAGCGTGAATGGGAAGCGCAGCAACTTGCCATCAAAGAGTTGGCAACAGCTGAGCAGTCACAAGTTGCACTGGCTGACCTTGTACCATTCTTAATTGAAAAATTTACAAAATAAACTGAAACATCTGGAAAAGGACAATCACATGAGCTTAAGTGATGATGAACAATTCGACAGCTTAAAGTCGTTCGCAAAAAAATATGGTTCTGCCATCATTAGCGGGATTCTCATTGCATTGATTGCCTTTTTTGGGTGGGAATATTGGCAAAAAAGAAATCTTGCAAGCAGCCAAGTAGAAACTGCAAAAGTACAGCAGTTAATGGATGAGGCAAATGCGAGTGCCGATAATCCTAATGCTTTAACTTCGGTAACTGCATCGGCAGATAAGATCGTAAAAGATGATATCGATTCTGTTCAGGCCATACAGACTCAGTTTGTGTTAGCAAAATTAGCCTATGAAAAACAGGACTATGCAGCTGCTGAAAAAGCGTTGAAGAAAGTTGAAAATTCAAAAGTCAAAGATGAAGGTTTGATTCAAGTTGTAAAATTGCGTTTAGCAGATGCACAATTGGCGCAAAACAAATATGATGAAGCACTAAAAACCTTGTCTGGTAATGTCGATCCTGCGTTTAAAGCAACAGTAGAAGAGTTACGTGGTGATATCTTTGTTGCCAAGAAAGATATTGATTCTGCTAAAAAAGCGTATCAAGCTGCATGGGATTCGTTACTGGAACGTAAACAAGAGCGACAAATTTTACAAATTAAACTCGAAAGTGTTGGCGTTTTAGTTGAAGATCCACAGATTGAGCGCCCAATTTTGGAAACACAGGTGGAAGAGTCTTAATGAATCAGAAATTCAAACTGCCTTTGGCAATTGCAATCGCATCGGCTGTACTGGTGGGATGTTCTAGCAACAAAGTAAAAGAAGCAAAACCAAATCCACTACCGAAATTGACTGAGTCGAAAAAGACTCTAGTACCGGTGTTTTCGCGCAGTGTTTCTTCTACTGATAAGGCAGATCCGTTACGTTTGCAGCTTGATGCAAGTGAAGGCGTAGTTTTTACGCTTGATCCAAAAGGTGAAGTTGCCGCATATCGTGGTAAACAACGCCTTTGGGAGAAAAAAGTCAGCAAATTAGGCTTAAGCTCTGGTGTTGAAGCTGCTGAAGGAATTGTTGTTGTTGGTAATAGTAAAGGTCAACTGTTTGCATTAGATCAGGCAACAGGTGAGCAGAAGTGGACAGCACAGTTATCTGGTGCACTATTAAGTCCTTCTTTAGTTCAGTCTGGACGTGTTATTACCGTTGCTAATGATGGTACTGTGTTTGCTCATGATGCTGCTTCAGGTCAACAAGTTTGGGCGTATAAATTACCAAATGTTCAATTTAGTTTACGTGGACAGGCATCACCAGTGAGTCTTGATCCGCGTACTGTATTAATTGCATCTGCGAATGCATATGTTTATGCAATTGATACGATTAGTGGTATTCCGCGTTTCCAACGCCGTGTTGCGGTAAGTGAAGGTCGTTCTGATATTCAACGTTTAATTGATATTGATGGTGATCCTGCTGTTGCCGGACAGTTTATGGTAACGACTAGTTTCCAAGGACAAGTGACCGTAACTGACCTAGCTTCTCAACGTGTAGTTTGGAGTGAAGACTCAAGCAGCACGAAGCGTCCAGAAGTTTATGACAATAAAGTATTTGTTTCTTCTACGGATGGTAAGTTAACGGCTTATGATTTAACGACAGGCGAACAGATTTGGCAAAATGATAGTTTGTTAAACCGCCATTTAAGTAACCCGGTTGTGTTGGGTTCGGACCTTATTGTTGGTGATTTAGATGGAGTATTACATCTTCTTGATCCGGCAACAGGTAAGCTAATTGGTCGTTCAAAAACGAGTGGTGAGGTCAATACATTACGTGTTATTGAGAACCAACTTTACGTTTCGACCAGAAAAGGCGATTTAAGTATTTGGCAGAATCGTTAATTTCGTTTGCTTGTGCTAAAATAGCCGCTTAACAAATTACGCTGTTAAAAAATATCGGGGTGTTTGAATTAAATCAGTTCAAAGCCCCGTCTTTTATTATGGTCATATCTGACCTTAAAATATATCTCCTGTATTGTTTCTAATGCTCATGCCATGAGATATGGCTGGTCTTGAATTAAGGTTATTGTATGAAACCCGTTATTGCGCTCATTGGTCGTCCGAATGTCGGAAAATCAACGTTATTTAACCAGATTACCAAGAGTCGTGATGCACTTGTAGCCGACTTCGCGGGCCTGACTCGTGACCGTAAATATGGTGATGCGACTTATCAAAATAAGTCTTTCATTGTCGTTGATACTGGCGGTATTGGTGAGAGTGAAGGCGGTATTGATAACTACATGGCCGAGCAGTCAAAAACAGCGATCAACGAAGCAGATATTATTATTTTTGTGGTTGATGCTCGTGCTGGATTGTTAGCTTCTGATGAGCAAATTGCTCGTGAACTACGTACTTTAGGCAAGAAAATTTATCTTGTTGCTAACAAGGTAGATGGTGTTCATGCTGAAGCAGCTTTAGTTGAGTTCTATAAACTTGGTATGGGTGAACCATTACAAGTTGCCGCTAGCCATGGTCGTGGCGTACAGCAAATGCTGGAAGACGTACTTGCTGAAGTTCCAGAAGATGAAAACCCTGAAGAACATGACAAAGATACTGGCTTACGTTTAGCAATTATTGGTCGTCCTAACGTTGGTAAGTCAACACTAGTCAACCGTTTGCTTGGTGAAGACCGTGTGGTGGCATTTGACCAACCAGGTACAACTCGTGACTCTATTTACATTCCATTTGAACGTGAAGGCCGTAAATACACCTTAATTGATACAGCGGGTGTACGTCGTAAAGGTAAGGTTGATGAAATGATTGAGAAATTCTCAATTGTTAAAACTTTGCAAGCAATGAAAGATGCACATGTTGTTGTGGTTGTAGTCGATGCGCGTGAAGGTATTGTCGAGCAAGACTTGCATTTAATTGGCTATGCGCTTGAAGCTGGTCGTGCCATGGTTATTGCCATCAATAAATGGGATAACATGTCTGAATACGACCGCAAGCAATGTAAGCTTGATGTTGAACGTCGTTTTGACTTTATTCCATGGGCAAAAATTCATTTGATTTCTGCTTTACATGGAACTGGGGTGGGTGATTTATATCCTTCTATCCACCGTGCTTATGAGTCTGCAAACTTAAAAGTATCGCCAGCTAAATTGACTCAAATTTTAAGTGATGCGACAGAAGCTCATCAACCACCAATGATTAGCGGTCGTCGTATTAAAATGCGTTATGCGCACATGGGTGGACAGAACCCACCGACTATCGTGATCCATGGTAATAAGGTTGATAAGACACCTGCTGATTATCGTCGTTACTTAGAAAACGTGTTCCGTAAAGTTTATAAACTTGAAGGTACGCCAGTTCGTATTGACTTTAAAACTTCTGAAAACCCGTTTGAAGGTCGTAAGAGTCAGGTTGATGAACGAACTGCTGCACGTCGCCGTCGCTATATTCAGAAATTTAAAAAAGCAGAGAAAAAATTTAACCGTTAAGTTTTTTTCTGTTCAAAAACCCAAAGTTTTCTTTGGGTTTTTTTTGCAAATAAATGAGCTAGTCCGAAGAGTTATGAAAAAGTGTGAGTAATAAACGTAATTTTTTGTAAATTTTATAACGAATGCTATAATCAGCATCTTTATAAAATAATTTATATTTCGACAGAATAACGCGGCTTAGGGTTCATTTTTTAGCATGGTAACATTACATCTTGCTCAGCTTATATTTACACATGCTCAGCCCTCCTATACGGCTCTTGACTGCATCCCGGCTATGCAGCGTAGACGTTTATCGCCATTGGCTAAACTTGCTTTAAATAGTGCGATCGGCGCATTAGAGGATAGTAAGGCCGATTATATTGTTTGGGTATCAAAATATGGTGATGAGGCCAAAACGTTAAATATCTTGCAAGACGTTTTAAATGATCAAACTCCATCGCCTACACAATTTTCAACGTCTGTTCATAATGCAATTTCTGGTCTCTATTCAATTTTATGTCAGGATGATACTCCCTCTACAAGCTTAAGCTGTTCATGGACTGAGGGTTTGATTGAGGCTTATGCACTTTTAAAGTCAATGCCTGAGATTAAGCGAGTCTTAGTCGTCGCTTATGATGAACCATTACCTAGTATTTATGCTGAGGCAATCAATTTTCCTGCCTATGCGATGGCCGCTGTCGTTACTCTAGAGCAACCTAATTTACAAATTACTGCGTGGACGCATATAGATGAAGCAGATGCTCCTGCTTTTGCTCATTTTTGGCAGGATGCTGAACAGTTAACATCTGCATTTGGGTGGAACAAATGCTAAATCTTAAAAATCTCAAGCAAAAAAGTAATTATTGCTGGCGTGTGGCTGCCACTGGTTTTAGCTTTGCCAGTTTTGGACTAGGCGGTATGGCCATTGCCTCAGTGATTGCACCCGTACTCAATGCAACTACTTCTGATCCACAAAAGCGGCAGCAACGTGCGCAAAATGTGATTAAGCATAGTTTTAAAGCATTTACCGACATGATGGTCAAACTCGGCATCATGACGTATTCGGTAGAAGGGTTAGAAAAGCTACAAAATAGTCGCCAAGAGCTGGTGATTGCCAATCATCCGACTTTGATTGATGTTGTAGTACTAATTGGTATGATGCAGCAGGCTAATTGTGTCGTGAAGCAATCTCTTTGGTCGAACCCATTTACTAAAGGACCAGTACAAAGCGCAGGTTATATTTTAAATGCGGGTTCTCAGCAGTTTGTAGAAGACTGTGTAAAGCGTCTAAAAGAAAACAATGCGGCTTCTCTTTTAATTTTTCCGGAAGGAACGCGCACTGAAAAAGGGATGACCCTAAACGAGTTTCAGCGAGGTGCAGCCAATATTGCCATTCGTGCAAATGTACCAATTCGCCCAGTAATTATTACTTGTACACCATCTACGTTAACCAAGAATGAAAAATGGTATCACGTACCATCTCAACCGTTCCATATTGAGGTTAAGGTGTTAGATGCAGTACAGGTATCAGATCTGTTAGATGATTTAACAGTAGGACCTAAACAAGTTCGTCAGTTAAGTCGTAGTTTTTATAAAATTTTTGAAGAAGAGTTATCTTGAAATGAGCAATCTTGCTGATGAACTAAAGCAAATGATTATTGATGTTCTAGCACTAGAAGATATTACTATTGCCGATATTGATACAGAAGCTCCATTATTTGGAGAAGGTCTAGGATTAGACTCAATTGACGCACTTGAGTTGGGACTGGCTTTGAAAAAGCGTTACAACATTCATTTAAATGCAGAGTCGGATGAAACCAAACAGCATTTTAAGTCAATCCAGAGCTTGGTTGCTTTAGTTGAAGCACAACAGAAGTCATAAGGAGCATGATGATGTTATCTCAAGAGCAAGTATTAACTAAACTCCGCGAATGGATGGAAGATTTGTTTGAAATTGAACCGGAGTCTGTTCAACTCGATTCGAACCTTTATTCAGACCTTGATGTCGACAGTATTGATGCGGTTGATTTAGTTGTAAAAATTAAAGAGTTAACAGGTAAGCAAGTAAAGCCTGAAGACTTTAAAAATGTGAGAACCGTACTTGATGTTGTGACGGTTATTCAGAATATGACTGCTGAATGAAGTTTGTTCTTAAAGGGATAATGACGGCACTTTTTGTGCTGTATCCCTTTATTGTGGGCTGGAGTTTGACACATGGCCAATTTGTCTGGGTGAGTGCTTTACTCATCGGGTTGGGAGTGATCAGACTTTTTAGCAAAGGCAACTCGTTATTATGGCCATTAACGGGTTTTGCTATCGTTTGCGGCGGTCTAAGTTTATTGTTACATGACCATGCTTGGTTAAAGTTATATCCAGTGGGTATGAGTTTAGGCGCATTAATTATTTTTGCGCTGACACTGATTAAGCCGCCATCTATGATTGAACGCTTTGCCCGGCTCGTTGAACCTGATTTACCTGATTCTGGGGTACAGTGGACCCGACAGGTGACTAAAGTTTGGTGTGTTTTCTTTTTTTGTAATGCACTGATTGCTTTAAGCACTGTGCTTTTTACCTCAACTCAAGTTTGGGTCATTTATAATGGCTTTATTTCTTATGTGCTGATGGGCATTTTGTTCCTTGGTGAATTTATTTTGCGCAAGCGACATCAGCGTTTGCATTCTTCAAATCATTAATTAAAAACTATGTATTGCCATTTTCAGAAATTCATCGATTCAGCTCAGCCACTTTGTATAGATGGTGCTCTGCACTCGACCAGTTTTAATTATTTTTGGCAGGATGTGGCCTTACAAGCTACTGCAATTGCTCAAATGGAAAATCTAACTTGGGCTTTATGGGAGGCAGATAGCTATGAGTTTCTGGTTTTATTCTTTGCTGCTTTGCTAGCGAAAAAACAAATACTTTTACCACCAAATCGGGTACGTGAACTAGAACAGGATTTTGCAGCACAGCAGATTTATTTTTTAAAGCGCCAAAATACTGAAAAAGTTGTTCCCTTATCTTTAACCTTAGACGATGCTTTTTTAGAGCAGGCGCAACTCTATTTTTATACATCAGGTTCAACTGGTGAACCTAAAAAAATCCCAAGAACACTCAGACAATTACTCAACGAAGTTCAAGGGTTAAGCCAAAGCTTTAGTTTTGATGAAAATACAATTACGATTGCAACTGTTAGTCATCAACATATTTATGGATTACTGTTTAAGTTACTGCTACCACTTGCTACTGGTCGAAGTTTTTATGCGCCTCAAATGGCATTCCCAGAAGATGTGGTACAAGCTCAAAAACAATTAGAAACGTTGGGATTAAGCAATTATTTGATCTCAAGCCCTGCTTTATTAAAACGCTGGACAACCGATGTTGTTTTGCAACACTGTCAAATGGTCTTTAGCTCTGGTGGTAAGCTAGACAGTGGTATTCGTCCTTACTTAAACCGTCCGATTATTGAAGTTTTGGGAAGTTCGGAAACGGGTGGTATTGCCCATCGTGCTAAAGATGAAGATGCTTGGACTGCGTTTAGTAATGTGGCTATTCGTATTGAAGACCAACAGCTCATCGTAAAAAGTAACCATGCTTTTGAGAATGATTGGATTACCACAGGTGATGGCGCCGCATGGACAGATGCAACATGTCAGACCTTTAGGCTGATGGGACGTACAGATCGAATTGTAAAACTTGAAGAAAAACGTTTGAGTCTAGATGCGATTGAGCAAAGTATTCAGGCTTTAGAGGTTGTAAAACATTGTCATATACTTGTATTTGAACATGAGCAACGCCAAATGTTGGGTTGTATTGTGGTTCTGACAGAACAAGCTCGTGAGCAGTTACAACAGCAAGGTAAGTCAGCTTTTGTTGGTCATTTAAAACAACAATTAAAAGACAGCTTGGAAACGATCGCGATTCCTCGTCAATGGCGTTTCCTCAGCCAGTTACCACAAAATACTCAGTCCAAACTCAATAAAAACTATTTGAAAACTCTATTTAAGCCTATGTTACAACCCGTGGTGCTGTCACAGTCTCAAAATTCAGATGACTATATTTGGGAGTTGGAATTTCCACCTGAATTAGCCTGTTTTAAAGGGCATTTCCCAACACAACCGATTTATCCTGGAGTTGGGCAGATCGGTTTTTTACAACATTTTGCTAAATCAATTTGGTCTGATTTGAGCTGGTGTCAGGGATATGAGCAGTTAAAATTCCAAAACCTGATTCGTCCTTATGCTGTGGTACAACTTAAGCTTGCCCGAAAAGAGCATAAAGTAATTTTTGAACTACGTGATTCAGAACAGATTCTGGCTTCAGGGCGACTATTATTTGCTTTGCAAACAGAAGCAGAGGGTTAAAAATGCAGACCAACTACGGTTTTGTTGTTCCCGTTTATAATCATCCACATTATTTAGCAGATTTGATTGCTTATCTGGACAGTTTTGATCTACCGATTGTGTTGATCAATGATGGAAGTGATGATGCTTGTAGCCAAGTTTTAAGAGGATTGGCAGAGCAATATTCCCAAATTCATCTTATTGAACATGAGGTAAATCAGGGTAAAGGACAAGCCGTTATGACTGGTTTACGTGCAGCCTATGAGCTTGGTTTAAGCCATGCATTACAACTCGATTCAGATGGTCAACACTGCTGGGATGACATTCCAAAATTTATTGAGCAGTCTCGGCAACATCCCGATGCAATGGTGATTGGTCAGCCATATTTTGATGCCTCTATTCCTAAAAAGCGCTTATATGGCCGTTACATTACCCATTTCTGGGTCTGGTTAAACAGTTTGTCTTTTGAAATTAAAGACAGTATGTGCGGATTTCGTGTGTATCCGCTCGCGAGCACGATAAGGGTTTTAAATAGTGCTAAATTCCAGCCACGTATGGGTTTTGATAGTGAAATTTTAGTACGTTTAAAATGGGAAAATACCCCTTTTATTAATGTACCAACACCTGTGGTTTATCCAGAGCAGGGAATTTCTCATTTTCATGCTTGGCGAGATAACTTAGGGCTAAGCAAAGCGCATGCAACTTTGTTTATGGGCATGCTGATTCGTTTACCGAAGCTATTAAAACAAAAGCTGCAAGGTTGACTATGACAGATTCAGCTTCACCAAAATGGAACGACATTAAAGAGCGAGGCGGTATGTTGCCCCTTATGCTGATGTTGTGGTTTTACCGTTTTGGTGGACGTTGGTTGTGCAAGTTGGTGATGTACTTTGTCATTATGTGGTACTGGTTATTTGCAGCCACTGCACGACAGGCTTCCTTACTTTATTTACAAAAACTGCATCATTTTGCTGGATCACAGACTCCCTTTAGCCACCAACCAAATTGGACAAATAGCTACGCGCATTTCATGCAATTTGGCGAATGTATTTTAGATAAGATTGAGGGCTGGTTAGGCAATATTCCTGAGCAGGAACTACAAGTTTTTGGACATGAAAACTTCTCTCAGCATTATCAAAAAGGTGCTCTGATTATTGTCTCTCACTTTGGCAATATTGAGTTGCTTCGAGCAATTAAGTCAGAGCATCCACAGAAAATTAATGTGCTGGTTTACCAAAAGCACGCAACCAAATTTAATGAGTTTTTGAAAAAAATAAATGATAAGGCAGATGTGTGTCTTTTATCAGTTGATGAGCTGGGTATTGAAACTGCAATGCTATTGCAAGACAAGATGCAACAAGGTGAGTGGGTCATTGTGGCGGCAGATCGAGTGCCTGTGCAGTCAGATCGTGTTCAGCAAATTGATTTTTTAGGGGAGCCAGCATCCTTCCCTCAAGGTGCATGGATTTTAGCAAATTTACTCAAAGTACCTGTTATTGCAGTGTTTTGTTATCGGATGCAGCAGCAATTTCAAGTGCATATCCATTCAATTGCCGAGCAGGTAAATTTACCGCGTGCTCACCGTATTGAAAGTATGCAAACCATCACTAAAACATACGTTGCCGTTCTAGAACAGCATTGTCTGCGTGCCCCTTATCAATGGTTTAATTTTTATAATTTTTGGACGAAATAACATGCGTGTGTTAACCGTAGGTGAACAGCTACTGAGTATTGAAGATGTCGTTTCTGTAGCCAGAGGCGAATGTCAGGTTGCTTTACCTGAAACGTCTGAGTGGCGTGAACTGATTCAAAAAGGCGCTGATTTTCTTGATCAGCTCCTTGAAGAAGAAGGGGTTATCTACGGGGTGACTACGGGTTATGGTGACTCATGTTTGGTTGAAGTGCCGTTGCATCAGATTAATGAACTACCGCTGCATCTTTCACGTTTTCATGGTTGTGGTTTAGGTGAAAATTTAGATGTCATCACCGCACGTGCAGTAGTTGTGACTCGGTTATGCTCATTAGCTCGCGGTTATTCAGGCGTATCGATAGCACTACTTGAACGTTTGGTGTGGCTACTCAACGAAAATGTGATTCCAGTCATTCCCTCTGAAGGTTCCGTCGGGGCAAGTGGTGACTTAACGCCGTTGTCTTACATTGCGGGAACATTAGTCGGTGAGCGGGATGTCTATGTTGATGGACAAATTGTTTCTGTTACTCAAGTCTATGCTGAAAAGAATATGCAGCCTTTAACGCTCAGACCTAAAGAAGGTTTGGCGCTCATGAATGGCACAGCGGTGATGACAGCGATTGCTTGTTTGAACTATAAAAAAGCAGAGCAGATCGCACTCGCAAGTACTTTAATTACCGCCCTGAATGTATTGGCGCTAGAGGGTAATCCTAGTCATTTTGATGAAGTGCTGTTTGCACAAAAGCCCCATCCAGGGCAGCAGCAAATAGCAAAGCAATTACGTGATTGGCTGAACAGTGAAGTACAAACAGCACACCAAAGTCCACGCTTGCAAGACCGTTATTCATTACGCTGTGCGCCGCATATTATTGGGGTGTTTGAAGACTCAAAAGTATGGTTACGTCAGTTTATTGAAAATGAGCTGAATTCAAGTAACGACAATCCATTGATTGATCCAGTAGGCATGCGTGTATTGCATGGCGGTCATTTTTACGGTGGGCATATTGCACAGGCAATGGATAGCTTAAAAATTATGATTGCCAATATTGCTGATTTGATGGACAGACAAATTGCACAGCTAGTCGATCATAAAATGAACCATGGTTTGCCACGTAATTTAACAGGTGCGACAGCTGAACGTTTACCACTCAATCATGGCTTTAAAGCCGTACAAATCGGGGTATCAGCGTGGACAGCTGAAGCCTTAAAAAATACTTTGGCAGCTTCAATTTTTTCACGTTCAACCGAATGTCATAACCAAGATAAAGTTAGCATGGGAACCATTGCTGCACGTGATGCGAGCCGAGTAATTACCTTGACCCAGCAAGTCATTGCAGCACTTTGCTGCGCGAGTGTGCAGGCGATTCATTTGAAAGGTTTAACGGCACAGCTCAGTCCGACATTGCAGGCATTTATGCAATGGACCTTACAAAGCTTTGCATTTGTCGAAGAAGACCGACCATTACAAACCGAATTACAACAGATTGTTGATCGTTTAGACCAACTTGAATTGTTTAATCAACCAGAATTTATGGGATAAGGTGAGCCAATGCATGCAGATGTAATCATTGAAATTCCATTTCATGATGTCGATACCATGAATGTGGTTTGGCATGGACACTATTTAAAATACTTTGAGATTGCGCGCTGCAAATTGCTCGATCAATTTCATTACAACTATATGCAGATGAAAGAATCAGGCTATGCATGGCCTGTGATTGAAAGCCATGTTCGCTATGCATACGGTATTGAGTTTGAACAAAAGATCCGGGTTCGGGCCATTTTAAAAGAATGGGAAAACCGCTTAAAAATTGATTATTTGATTTTTGATGCTGAATCTGGGAAACGTTTAACCAAAGGTTATACCACACAGGTGGCGGTGAATATTGAAGCCCGTGAAATGTGTTTCCAGTCACCTCAAGTTTTGTTTGATCGTTTGAATGCGTGGTCTGAGTTTCAACCGAAGAGGAATGCGTGATGTCTCAATTCATCAAAACTTTAGGTTTAGGTGCTGCTGTTTGGATGAGTAGTTTAAGTGCGGTCTATGCAGCGTCCACACAGATCACTCAAATTTTTCAGCAATTGTCACAGTCTCCTACGGTTCGTGCTAATTTCGAACAACAAAAAAAATTGCCATCGTTGAATAAAACTTTTGTATCGAACGGCTCTTTGTTGTTCTCAAAATCTTATGGTGTGGCATGGCAAATCAAACGTCCTGTGCAAGCAGATTTGATCGTTACCCCAACCAAATTGGTACAGAAAACTCAGCGTACATTTAGCCAAATACAAGTTGATCAATCGCCATATAGTTCGGTCGCGACTCTATTCTTACAGCTCATGTCTGGTAATGAACAGGCTTTGGCAAAGAATTTTAATGTGGTAAGTGCAACTTATAGTCCAGCGGGTTGGAGCATGAGCTTAACTCCGAAAAGTAGCTTGTTTAAAAAGTTATTTGTGCGTGTTGATGCTCAAGGTCAACAGTACGTCAACCAAATCGTGATTACCGAGAAAGCGAATAATTTAACGACTATTCGCTTTAGTCACCAGACTTCTCAACCGACGACTTTAACGGCTGCTGAGCATGCGCTTTTCCAACTGGCAAAATAAGTTTACCGCGCTTTGGTTAATTGCTCTTCTGTTCATTGCAGTGGGGCTTGGCGTGACGTGGTTGAATAAAGATATTCATATTCAAACCAATATTTTTGCTTTATTGCCTAAAGTACAGCAAGACCCAGAACTTGCACGTACTCAGCAGTACATGAATGAGCAACTCAACAATAAAGTATTTGTGGTGGTAGATGCCAAAGATGAAGCTGCGATACAACAAGCGACTCATTTCTTAACAGCGCAAGCGAAGCAAAGTGCGCTATGGCAGCCACTCAAACCACAGCTAGATTTTGACCAGTTTGCGAAACAGTTGTATCAACATCGAGCAGGGTTGTTGAGTGCTCAAGATCAAGCCTTATTGCAAAAAAAGGATTATGCTGCGCTGACCGAACAAAGTCTGATGCAGATGATGAGTCCAGGCATGCCTGTCACTGCTGAGTCACTGAAGCAAGACCCATTATTATTGTTCCCCCGTTATGCCATGCAGTTGGCAACTCCGTCACACCAAGATATTGAAATGGAGCAGGGTTTTGCCACAATTCATCATGAGCAAGGTATCTCTCGGCTTTTCGTATTACAGTTGACGCAAAGCCCATACAATATTGATTATCAAGAACAGACCTCTACTTGGATTGAGCAAACTAAGCAAAAGTTAGCTGCAATGGGATTAAAATCTCATTGGACTGGAACTATTTTATTTTCAAATTTTGGAACGCAATCGGCTAAACAGGAAATCTCAACCATTGGTGTTGGCTCGACACTGGGCTTAATTTTTTTGGTTTGGTTCGGCTTTCGCTCACTGCGACCTTTGGCGACCGAGTTTATTGCAGTTTCGACTGGAAGCTTTGTGGCGTTTGCGGTCACACATTGGGTGTTTGGTGAAATTCACCTGATGACATTAGTGTTTGGTGCGAGTCTGATTGGTGTCTGTGTCGACTTTTCATTTTATTTTATGGCGATGCAATCGCAGCATAGAAAGCTTGGTGGTTTTCAAATTTTAAAACCGCTATTACCAAGTTTGTTTATGGGCTTAATGACCACGTTAGTTGCTTACATCTTTTTGAGTTTTACTCCGTTTCCTGGGTTTAAGCAGATTGCAGTCTTTTCAATTGTGGGATTAACTGCGGCATGGATCAGTAGTGTTCTATTATTACCAAGATTACCTGCACTCAATGCCCAGCCAGCAATAAAAGCATTATCGTGGATTGGTCAAGCACGCTTATGGTTTCAGCAGCGAACCAAGATACGTTATGGCTTGATTGCAGCCATTTTAGCAATAGGTACGGTGAGTCTTTTCTATCTTAAAAGTAACGATGATATTCGTAACTTACAAGGTATGGACGCGAGCTTAAAACAGCAAGACCAAGCGGTTCGTGAGCAATTTGGCCAGCAACAAAGTAGTGATTATTTTGTAGTGCGTGCAGCATCGGCAAATGAAATGCAGCAACAAGAGCAGCGACTGATTGGACATTTGCAACAGTTACAGCCACAAGGGAAAATCAGTGCATTTCAAGCTTTGGGACAATGGATTCCACCATTGGCAGAGCAGCAAAATAATCTACAACTATTAAGAAATATTCCAAAAGCGACTTTGCAGCAATATGCGCAAAGCATGGGACTAAATATTAATGATGTTTTACAGTGGCAACAGCAACTGGCAGCACAACCGTTATTAGATTTTGCTGTATTTAAAGATCACCCATTAGCTTTTCTACAACCTCAAGCCAATGAACGATTAGTGATGGTGACAGGGGTAAAACAGCCTGACGTGTTAAAGCAGCTTCAGAATGAGCACATACATTTTCAGCAACCGATTACCGAAATGTCGCAAATGTTTGCCGAACATCGAGTGCAGGCTCAACATCTTCTGATTTATGCCTTAATTGGTCTGGCGATTGGTCTAGCACTTATTTATGGACTAACTTCGATTGTGCCATTGGTTCTGCCAGTCAGTTTGGCTTTACTAAGCACTTTTGCTGTTCAGGCATGGCTAGGTGTCGAGATTAACCTGTTTAGTATTATGGCCACTTTTCTGATTATTGGGATTGGCGTCGACTATGCAATTTTCTACCGACATGGACATGATCACCCGCAAGTAGTTGGAATGGCATTATTTTTATGTATGATGTCGACTTTACTTGGCTTTGGATTACTTTCATTTAGCCATACTTATGCAATTCATTGTTTTGGTTTAACGGTTTTATTCGGGGTTATTTTCTCATTTATCTATGCGACTTTGTTAACCCCCGCAGATGAAAAATATATCGTGAATTTACAAGACCATTCATAATTTGAATAAATTAAAAAGGAAGTTGTGCTATGAGCACTATAGAAAAAATTGACGTCGTGATTATTGGGGCTGGGCCATCAGGTAGTTCTGCTGCTGCACTTCTTCGAAAAAAGGGCTATACCGTTACGGTCATCGAAAAACAGCATTTTCCTCGTTTTTCGATTGGTGAATCATTGCTACCGCAGTCTATGGCATTTTTAGAAGAGGCTGGTTTATTAGAAACAGTCCGTGAGCATGTTGAACAATACGCTTTTCAATTTAAAAATGGGGCAGCTTTTCTACGTGGCAAACAGCGTAGTTTTTATGACTTTACAGAAAAATTTACGGATGGTCCGGGAAAAACTTGGCAAGTTCGCCGTGCAGATTTTGACAACTTACTAGCAAAACAGGCTCAAGTTTATGGCGCAGATATACGCTTTGGACATGAGGTTTTAGATGTTGATGTTGCATCTGAACAGCCTGTACTTACAGTAATTGATGAAGAACAACAGCGTTATCAGATTCAAACTAAATTCTTGTTAGATGCGAGTGGCTTTGGGCGAATTTTGCCAAAGTTATTAGATTTAGAGAGCCCATCAAATTTTCCGGTACGACGTGCACTGTTTACCCATATTGAAGACGGAATTACAGATAACCCAGACTTTGACCGTAATAAAATTTTAATTACTGTCCATGAAAAAGATCATCGCGCATGGTATTGGCTGATTCCATTTGCAGATGGACGCGCTTCATTCGGTGTTGTTGCAGAACAAGACTTTTTTGACAAATACACAGTCGAAAATGCTTCGGATAATGAACCTGAAGCAATGTTCAAACGTATTTTGGCTGATGAACCAAGCTTGTCACATGTCCTGTGCCGTGCAAAGTTTGATACACCAGTGCGCACCTTGGTTGGTTATTCAGCGAATGTAAAACACTTGGCAGACCGCAGCTATGCGCTATTAGGTAATGCGGGTGAGTTTCTTGATCCAGTCTTTTCATCAGGTGTGACAATTGCTCTTAAATCTTCAAGTTTGGCGGTTCCTTTAGTTGAACGAGTTTTACAAGGTCAGCAAGTCGACTGGTTAGAAGAATATGAAAAACCATTACGCCGCGGCATTCAGGTGTTTCGTGCCTATGTTGAATCATGGTACGAAGGTGAGTTCCAAGATGTGGTGTTCTCGCAAAATCAGAATGAAGGTATTCGCCGTATGATTTCTTCATTATTGGCTGGTTATGCGTGGGATGAAAAAAATCCAATTCATAAAAATGCCAAACGTAGACTCAGCACCTTGGCAGAATATTGTCGTGAAGGCTTGGCGCAAGAACAGGTACTTGAGGGATAACCATGCAACGCAAATGGGCAACGATATTACTCAGTAGCTTTATCTTTTTAAATGGTTGTCAGGTCATGCCACATGCCAAAGGACTGCAAAGTCCACTATGGCAGGCTCAGACTTATCAAAGGCAAGATCAAGTTGAAGTTCAGTGGAAGCAGCAAAGTTTTAGCTTCTTGTTATATCAACAGCAAAAGGGTGCTGTCCTAGATATGGTCGCTTTAAGCCTGACAGGCCAGCAATTATTTAAGTTACAGTTTGATGGGCATCGGGTTCATGTTGAACAACGTATTGATCAAATGCGTTTATTGCCTTTTGAGTTTGTGGTGCGTGACCTTTTGTTTGCGACATACCCTCAGTTTTCGCATTTAGGGCAGCAAGCTGTAGAGATGAAACAACAAGCAGACAAGCAGGTTGTTTATATTGAAAAGCAACCTGTGTTGCAGCTTAAACAGGGACAAGGAAGCATTGAATTGATTAATGAACAAGTCCCTTATACCATGACGCTGAGTTCGATTGAGAACACCTTGCAGACAGAAGAAAGTCCTACGCCATGAAACATCTACCTTCAGCAAATGCAGTTCCAATGGCAGTAGGCATACAATTTAGTGTTGGTTTATCTGCATTAGGCTGTGAACTTAATCAAATCAAACAAGCATTACAACAGCCCGAGCAAACCTTGAGTTTGCGAGATGATTTAATTGCTGATCGTGATGTTTGGGTGGGGCAATATACGCATCCATTATATTCGAGCGTACCTGATGCTTTACAGTCTGTAGATTCACGTAATCTACGTTTTGCATTAACTGCATTAGCCGAAATTGAATCAGAGTTAAAAGCTTATACAGCATCTTTTGAAAATAAACGTTTGGCCATTGTAGTGGGTACATCTACTTCTGGTATTGCAGATAATGAATTGTTACTTAAGCAATATTTTCAAGGGCAAACCGATCTATCGATATCACACTATCCCCAAGAAATGAGCTGTTTAGCGAAAGCATTACAGCAGTACTTAGGATGGGAAGGGCCCGCCTATACGATTTCGACAGCTTGTTCTTCAAGCGCTAAAGCATTAGCGGCAGGGCAGCGATTACTTCACGCAGATTTAGCAGATGTTGTGCTGGTGGGTGGCGTCGACACCTTGTGCAAGTTGACCCTAAATGGATTTAATAGTTTAGAAAGTTTATCTGAACATATTTGCCAACCCTGTGGTGTAAACCGTGATGGTATTAATATTGGTGAAGCTGCTGCGTTTTTTGTACTAAGTAAAGAACAAGCACCTGTCATGTTAATGGGGGCGGGTGAATCTATGGATGCATGGCACATTTCAGCCCCGCATCCTGAAGGTAAAGGTGCAGCTTTAGCTATGCAACGTGCATTAGATATGGCACATATTTCAGCTCAAGAGGTGGGTTATATCAACTTGCACGGAACAGCAACTCCACAAAATGACGCAATGGAAATTAAGGCTGTAAGGCAAGTTTTTGGTGATTACCCAGTGGCTTTAAGTAGTACCAAGCATAAAACTGGACATTGTCTCGGAGCAGCGGGTGCCATAGAGGCTTTTATTTGTGAACAGATTCTAAAAGATCAAAGTTGGTTGCCTTTACATCAAAATGTTGAGATTGATCCAGATTTGGCTGACCAAAACTATGTGCAAAATGCCGAACTAAAACAGCCCATCCGCTATGTCATGAGTAATTCTTTCGCTTTTGGGGGAAGTAATATTAGTCTTGTTTTTGGAGTGAAACCCTAATGAAACTGGATGCAATTCAATATATTCCTCATGAGCAACCGATGGTATTTATCGACTATTTAACCGAGGTTGCAGAAGGGCGGGCACAAGCAGAACTCACGATTACACCAGAGCTGATGTTTTGTGAAGCAGAAGGTTTGCCGACATGGGCAAGTATTGAAATTATGGCACAAACCATTAGTGCTTATTCAGGCTGGCAAGGTAAGCAGTCAAAACAAGCGCCAAAAGTCGGTTTTTTATTGGGAACGCGTAAATTACATTTACCGGTTCCTTATTTCGCTTTGGGTTCACGATTGATCATTCAAATAGAGCAGCAATATTTTCATGAAGGACTTGGGCAATTTTCCTGTGAAATTCAATATGCTGAACACCGCATTCAGGCAATGTTAAGTGTATTTGAACCTACAGAAACACCATTTGAATAACCACAAAGAATTAGGAATATAGTGTGACAAGACGAATTTTAGTAACGGGTTCAAGTCGAGGAATTGGGAAAGCGATTGCATTACAACTCGCAAAAGCTGGTTTTGATGTGACTGTACATGCACGTTCGCGTCAGGCAGAGGCTGAGCAAGTTGTCCAAGAGATTCAAGCCTTAGGACAAAATAGCCATTATTTAATGTTTGATGTAAATGAACGCCAGACGGTTCAACAGATTTTAGAACAAGATGTAGAACAGCATGGGGCTTTCTATGGCGTTGTATTGAATGCAGGTCTTACCCATGATGGTGCTTTTCCAGCACTTACCGATCAAGATTGGGATGAAGTGATTTCGACGTCTTTAGATGGTTTTTATAATGTTTTAAAGCCACTTATCATGCCAATGATTCACTTACGCAAAGGTGGCCGTATTGTCACTTTATCTTCTGTGTCTGGAATTATGGGGAACCGCGGTCAGGTCAACTACAGTGCTGCAAAAGCAGGTTTGATTGGTGCGACCAAAGCTTTGGCACTTGAATTGGCGAAGCGAAAAATTACAGTGAACTGTGTTGCACCTGGGCTCATTGAGACCGAAATGGTGACAGATGAAGTTAAAGAACATGCACTTAAAATGATTCCATTGCAACGTATGGGACAGGTCGATGAAGTGGCGAGCGTAGTGAAATTCTTGTGTTCAGATGAAGCCTCTTATGTAACCCGACAGGTGATCTCTGTAAATGGAGGACTCATCTGATGAAGCGTGTGGTTGTGACAGGAATGGCAGGAATTACCTCTTTAGGTGAAACTGCTGATGACATCTTTGCGCGATTTGAAGCTGCTAAAAGCGGTATTCGTTACATGCCCGAGTGGGAGCAATATGTTGACCTTCGGACCAAGCTTGCTGGACCTGTAGAATCTTTTCATATTCCAAAACATTTTAACCGTAAAGTCACCCGTGGGATGGGCCGTGTTGCTCTCATGTCTGTGGTTTGTGCCGAAACTGCTTTACAAAATGCTGGTTTGCTTGGACATGAAATTTTATCTAGTGGCGAAGCGGGTGTTGCCTTTGGTTCATCAGCGGGTAGCGTAGATGCCGTGGGTGAGTTTGCTAGCATGTTGCTTCATCAGAGCATGAGTAAGATCAACGCAACTACTTATATTCGTATGATGGCCCACACCAGCGCCGTGAACATGACCGTATATTTTGGTCTTAAAGGCTTAACTTTACCTACCTCAAGTGCCTGTACCTCTGGTTCTATGGCGATTGGGCAAGCCTATGAAGCTATTAAATATGGCAAACAACAGGTCATGATTGCGGGTGGTGCAGAGGAACTCAGTGCGGCAGGAGCAGCGGTTTTTGATGTATTGTTCGCGACCAGTGGAATGAATGACCAACCAGAAAAAACACCGCGTCCATTTGATGCTAAACGAGATGGATTGGTGATTGGTGAAGGCGCAGGCTGTTTAATTTTAGAAGAATATGAGCATGCCAAAGCCCGCGGTGCTCATATTTATGCAGAGGTGATTGGCTATGGTAGCAATACCGATGGCCAACACGTCACTCGTCCTGAGTCAGAAATGATGGGGCGCTGTATGGAATTAGCGCTTAAAGATGCCTCTGTAGAAGCTAAAGACATTGCCTATGTAAATGCTCATGGGACTTCAACAGATCAGGGAGATGTAGCGGAGAGTCAAGCTACTGCAAAAGTTTTAGGCTATAAACCAATCAGCTCTTTAAAGAGTTATTTTGGACATACGCTGGGGGCGTGTGGAGCTATTGAAGCTTGGCTAAGCATCGAAATGATGAATCGTGGACGTTTTATTCCAACTTTAAATCTAGATGAAATCGATCCACTATGTGGTGAACTGGATTATATCGTTCAGCAGCCGAGAAATTTGGATGCTGATATTATTATGAGTAATAACTTTGCTTTTGGCGGAATTAATACTTCGCTTATTTTTAAACGTGTTAAACAATAAGGAACACAACAATGTTAAATAAAAAACTTTTATTTGTAGCAATGCTAAGTGCGGGTTTTACTGCCACTGTTCAGGCTGGAGATGAAGTACATCAGTTAAATTTTAAAGAAGCTGTAGACCGTGCGGTTGCAGATGGGACGCTGGATGGTTCGGTAAAGTTTTATTTAAAAGGTACAAAGTCTGGCGGTAAAATTATTCAAAAAGATGCGGTAACCAATAAAAAGACCAATGGTTTTGGTAAGTCGGCAGCAACGTCTTGTGACTGGGTTTTACGTTCAGCACTGATCCAAATGCAAAACAATGCTAAAGCACAAGGGGCAAACGCCGTGACCAATATTGTGAGCTATTTTAAAGCCAATGAAACCACAAGTACCACAACTTACGATTGCTATAAAGGTGCCATGATGGCGGGTGTTGCATTAAAAGGCGATGTAGTTAAATTCTAATCATTTAAAGTAAGGTCGAGATAATGTCTAAGCGTAAAATCGAAGTCTACACACAGGCATTATCTCAGCTTCTTTTAAAATCGAAACAAGATTTCCCCGATTTCCGTACATTTAATCATTATAAAAAACAACAAATACAGAGTGTCAGAAATAGACTGATCGCAGAGAAACTACAACTCAATTCAACGGAATTGGAGTTTGCCAAGCATGAACATGGTAAACCTTATTTGTTAAATCATAATTTGCATTTTAATCACTCACATAGCCAACAATTCTACGCTTTAGCCATGAGTGCACAGGTTAAAGATATTGGTGTAGATATTGAAGAAATTGATCGAAATGTACGCTTAGATGCATTAGCAAAACATGCTTTTCATCCCGATGAATATGCAACGTGGCTAAGTTTGGACCAAGATAGAGAATATTGGTTCAAAGTCTGGACCACTAAAGAAGCGGTCCTAAAAGCATCAGGACTAGGCATACGTTTAGATTTAAATACATTAAATACTCAAGCGCACCCTACAGACCAAGGAGGAATCTGTTCTCATCCACTAAATGGTACATTTGCTTATCAGAATTTTATTGTTGGCAATATGATGTTAACCGTGGCGTGGCGTTCAGAGTTATCTTGCCGAGGTTTCCAGTTTCCATCTATTCAGCTTCATTCACTTGATCGTTAATAAGTGAAAATAGCGTACATAAAAAAACCGCGTATTACGCGGTTTTTTTATGAAAAGGAAAAGCTAAAATTAAGCTTGACCTTCAACAGCAGCAGCTTGAGCACGTTGCATGTTCGCTTCAAACTCTGCATCAAAGTTGATTGGAGTAAGAAGTAACTGTGGGAAGCTACCTTTAGTGACTAAATCATTTACAGCTTCACGCAAGAACGGGAACAAAATATTTGGGCAATATGCGCCTAAAATATAAGGTAAACGCTCTTCTTCAATATTATCGATCAAGAAAATACCTGATTGAGTTACATCTACAATAAACGCTGTTTCGTTGTCATTATCGGCTTGTACCACAACTTTTAAAGAAACTTCAAAGTGAGTCGGATCAATCTTTTCTGCAGCAGAAGAAAGATTGATATTAAGTTCAGGTTGCCATTGTTTAGTGAAAACCTGCGCCCCAGGAACCTCAAAAGAAATATCTTTTGTATAAATACGCTCTAAAGCTAATTGTGGTTGAACTTGTTGTTCTTCGCTCATTGTTTTTTCCTTAATATGGATGCGATGTTAAGCCAATAATTCGTCGAGTTTACCTTCACGCTCTAAAGCATAAAGTTGGTCAAAACCACCGATAAACTGATCGTTAATGAAAATTTGTGGGACAGTACGATGATTTGTGCGTTGCATTAATTCAACACGTACTTCAGGTGCTTCAACAGAAAGATTTACTTCTTTATAAGCAACACCTTTACGCTCAAGTAACTGTTTAGCACGAACGCAATACGGGCATACAGAAGTTGAGTAAACAATGACGTTTGCAGCCATGATAATTCTCCTTAAGCTTTTGGTTTGCTTTTAACAAGAGGTAAGCCTTGTGCTTTCCAGTTACTGATACCGCCATCAAGACGATAGCTATCGTGGTGAGCAACTTTTTGCAAAGCACTTCCAGCAACTTGCCCCAAGTTGCAAATAAATACCAATGGACGGTCACTTGCTTTTAATTCTTCAGCATGACTTGCAATTTGGCTATACGGAATATTGCGACTGCCGCTAATATGACCTTCGCGAAAATCTTTGCTATCGCGTAAGTCAATTAAAAGCGCATTTTTCGCTTTCACTAAAATACCAAGCGACTGTGGAGAAATTTTACGACCGTTACGTTGACCTTCAAAAATGAAGAACAACACGATCAAGACTCCGAGCGTACCAAACAAAATGGGGTGATTCCCCATAAACTCTAACCAGCGTTCCACAAGTCACCTAAAAAAATTAAAAACAAAATTGACCTAGAGTATAGCGTATATAGATGGTGATCAAAATCACCACTTCAAGGGCAAATAGGGCAGAAAATCAGTTTTTTTGCTGTGCTTCTTGAATCTCGTCGATTAAACGCAAAAAGCTATCTAGACGTCGCGGTAAAATTTCACCAGCTTCGACAGCATGTTTTAACCCACAATTCTTTTCATGAGTGTGCGTGCAATTACGGAATTGGCAAGAACCCAGATGCGCTGCAATATCTGGAAAGCCCATACGAATTTTCTCTAAATCGAGATGCCAAAGCCCAAACTCACGAATTCCCGGAGAATCAATTAAGGCACCATTTTTACCGAAGTTGATTAAGCGCGTAGAGGTTGTTGTGTGTTGTCCAAGTGCAGAGTTTTCAGAAATAACATTGGTTTTTTGCTCTGCATCTGGAATGAGCACGTTAATTAAAGAACTTTTTCCTACGCCTGATTGCCCTACAAATGCTACGGTTTCACCATCTAAACGTTCAGATAAAGCAGAGATATCTCCCTTCTTGGACTGACAAATCATCACCTCATAACCCAAAGTTTTATATTCTTCTAATAGGGTGAGAATTGGGTCATTTTCAGTGAGTAAATCAGATTTATTGAGGACCAAAAGAGCAGGAATATTAGCGTCTGCACAAGCCACTAAATATCGATCGATTAGTGTTGGAGCTGGTTCAGGCAGTGGTGAAAATACAATCACAATCAAACTGATGTTTGCGGCCACTGGTTTAACTTTGTGATAGCGGTCAGGACGAGTGAGTAAAGAGGTGCGTGGGTGAATGGCTGTAATAATGCCTAAACCCGTATTTGGGTCAGCTTGCCATTTAACACGATCGCCAGTGACCAATAACTCAAGGTTAGTTCGAGTATGACAGCGCCAAACACTATTGAGTTCGATCGGTTTCCAGAATGGTTCTGGTTCTCCTTCGGCAACTTGTGGTTTTTCTGGGTGATGCTCAGGTACAGAGAGGGCTTGTACTTCAAGTTGACGACCGTAGTGTTGTACAACGAGTCCGTCTAGATCCTGTGAAGTATCGATCTCTTCTTGGCGAGTTTTATGCTGTTTTTCAATACGACGTTGCTGTTGTTCAGTTAAACGACGCTTACGAATTAAAGCCATTCATATCCCAAAAAAACCATTGTTTGAAGACCGCAAAAATAGCATGAAGCAGCTATAGAATTACAGCGCGGAAGCAAGAAATTTGCTACTATTGATGTTTTTACGGCATTTTAGAACGTACATTCATGAGCAGTACTTTAAATACACGATTAATTTGGATTGATCTGGAAATGACCGGATTAGATACCGATAATGACCAAATTATTGAAATCGCAACAATTATTACAGATGATCATTTAAATGTACTTGCCGAAGGTCCAGTTTTGGCTATTCATCAACCTGATCGTATTTTAAATGCAATGGATGAATGGAACACTCGTCAACATGGGCAGTCTGGACTGATTGAACGAGTTCGACGCAGTAAATTAACAGCTCGTGATGCTGAGTTACAAACTTTAGAATTCCTAAAAAAATGGGTTAATCCAAAAGTTTCACCAATGTGCGGTAACTCAATCTGTCAGGACCGCCGTTTCTTACACCGTCTCATGCCTGAACTAGAGCAGTATTTCCACTATCGTAATCTTGATGTATCTACGGTAAAAGAACTTTCAAAACGCTGGCGCCCTGAAATCATGAGCGGTCTGAAAAAGAATGCATCGCATTTGGCAATGGATGATATTCGTGACTCGATTTCCGAGTTGAAATATTACCGTGAATATTTCTTTATCATGAACACTGACGGTAAAGATTAATAACCTTACTCGAGTGATATTAAAGGGAGGCTATTGCCTCCTTTTTTATTACTTAAAGGACCTTGTTACAATAATGCCGATCGCCTGATTTGGCTTTCATATTCATTTTGCTTAAAATGATGTTTGAAATTTTTTATTATAAAAAGAGAGCATTTATGCAAAGTAATAACCCGATACTGACACGTGTTGAAACGGTCAGTGACTATAGTCAACCGATGACTGTGCAAGGTGCGATTCAAAAATCTGTTATGTTGACGGTCATTGCAGCTGCGGTGGGTGTCGCTTTATTTTTCTATGCAGCCTTTACTGCAAATGTTGGTATTGCTTACGCGGCTTCAATTGTAGGTGCAATTGGTGGTTTGGTTTTAGCTTTAATTACAACGTTTAAACCAACGACAGCGCCAACATTGGCAATTCCGTATGCCTTATTTGAAGGGGCTTTTTTAGGTGGTATTTCTTTTACTTTCCAGTTGAAATATCCAGGTGTTCCTCTTCAGGCTTTATTAGCGACTTTCGTTACGACTTTGGTGATGTTTGGTCTATATAAGTTCCAAATTATCCGCGCAACTGAAAAGTTCAAGTCAGTTGTAATCTCTGCATCTTTGGCAATCTTTATTGTATTTATTGTGCAGATGGTTATGCGTTTAGCATTTGGTTCAAGCGTTCCTTATATTTTTGAAAGCAACTGGTTAGGCATTGGTTTTGCTGCATTTGTTGCGGTAATCGCTTCACTTAACCTGATTTTAGATTTTGATTTAATTGAAACTAATGCAGCATATCGTGCGCCAAAATTCATGGAATGGTTGTGTGGTATCGCATTACTTGCAACTTTAGTGTGGATGTATATTTCTTTCTTACGCTTACTTGGCTTATTGTCTGACGACTAAGTTTGAATTCATCTAAAGGTCGCTCCTCATCAGGAGCGATTTTTTTTCGTGCGATTTTTGAAAAAAGATGCATTATGCAATTTCGAAAACCGCCGAATATTGGCATTATGCTTGAAATTGTTTTGAGTGAGATCGGCATGACACAAGGACTTTTAGCAGGTAAGCGCTTTTTGATTGCAGGCGTTGCTAGTAAATTATCAATTGCTTTTGGTATTGCCCAAGCATTACACCGTGAAGGTGCAGAGCTTGCGTTTACTTATCCAAACGAAAAATTAAAAAAACGTGTGGATGAATTTGCTGAGCAATTCGGTTCTAAGCTTGTGTTTCCATGTGATGTTGCTGTTGATGCTGAAATTGATAATGCATTTGCAGAACTTGCAAAACATTGGGACGGTGTAGACGGTGTTGTGCACTCAATTGGCTTTGCACCTGCACATACACTTGACGGTGACTTCACTGACGTGACTGACCGTGAAGGTTTTAAAGTTGCTCATGACATCAGTGCATACAGCTTTATTGCAATGGCTCGTGCTGCAAAACCTTTATTACAAGCTCGCCAAGGTTGTTTATTGACTTTGACTTACCAAGGTTCTGAGCGCGTTATGCCTAACTATAATGTTATGGGTATGGCAAAAGCTTCTTTAGAAGCTGGTGTTCGCTATTTAGCATCAAGCTTAGGTGTTGATGGTATCCGTGTAAACGCGATTTCTGCGGGTCCAATCCGTACTTTGGCTGCATCTGGTATTAAATCTTTCCGTAAAATGTTAGATGCCAATGAAAAAGTTGCGCCATTAAAGCGTAATGTAACCATTGAAGAAGTAGGTAACGCAGCGTTGTTCCTATGCTCACCTTGGGCTTCAGGTATTACTGGCGAAATTCTATATGTAGATGCTGGTTTCAATACTGTAGGTATGAGCCAATCTATGATGGATGATGAATAAGTTTTAAAATTTATTCAGCCATAAAAAAGCCGTAGTTGAAGGACTACGGCTTTTTTAATTGGTACAAGTTATTGCGGCAGTCCTTTTACAGGTGAACCACCTAGAGCTTGCATGAGGGTGACATAAGCATTGTATTGGCTTTGCTTCGTTTCAACGAGGCTTAAGCGTGCAGTACGAGTGGTTTGCTGTGCATCAAGAAGTGTTTTTAATGCGACAGCACCATAACGGTAACGAACTTCAGTTAAACGTTCGGTTTTTTCTGCAAGTTCAACATTACGTTCTTGTAACGCTACTTGCTTGTCGAGTTCTGTACGACTCGATAAAGCATTTTCTACATCAGCAAAAGCCTGATAAAGCGTTTGACGATATTGAATAATCGCTTTCTCATAATCCAGATTGCTAATCGCGATATCTTTTTTCATATCGTTATATTGCAAAAACGGTAAGCTTAAACTTGCACCTAAAGTTAGAGCAGGGTTACGTAATAACTCCGTTAACGATGTGCTGCTTGAGCCCAAACTACTGGTTAAGCTAATCGAAGGGTAGTAGCTTGCTTTGGTTGCATCTTTAGTTGCTAATGCTTTTCTTAAGCGTAGCTCACTTGCTTGCAAATCAGGACGGCGCGATAAAATTTCGGCGGGTAAACCAGCCCCAATTGCAGGTAGAGCGGTGCGTGGTAAACGTTTTGGCTCTTGAATGTTGAGTTGTTGCAATGGTTCATGCAATAGTACTGCGATGGCTGTGCGTGTTTCAACCAGTTGTTGTTCAATCTGACTTAAGCTTGCTTTTTGGCTTTGCACTGATTGTTCTGCTTGAGTCAGATCTACACCTGAAACGGCACCAGCTTTATATTGAATCTGTACTAAGTCATAAAGCTTTTGAGACGTTGCTAGGCTTTGCTGAGCAGTTGTATAACGCTCATTTAAATAACCCAGTTGCCAATAGAGTTTGGCAGTGGTTGCAATTAAGCTTTGTCCAGTAGCTTGTAAGTCTTGTTCGGTTGCTAAAGCTTCCCATTTACTTGCTTCGGTTTGGCGTGCAAGCTTGCCAAATAAATCAAGCTCATAGCTTACTCCAGCGCTCATTGAAAGACCTTTAGCGCTGTCATCTCCCGAATTTAAATCGAAAGAATGTCCTGTAGAAACACTAGAGCTGGTGCGTAAGCCTTGCTTGTTTGCAGTTAGATCAGCTTGTAAACGAGCTTGCTTTAAGGCAATACCTGCAACTGCTAAATCACTGTTACGTTCTAATACATTGCTTACAAGCTGATTGAGCTGCGCATCGTTAAAAAGGGTCCACCAACGATCAGAGTATTGATCGGCAGACATGTTTTTTGCTTTTGCTGTGTCATATTGAAAGCTACCCGGAACTTGTACCGCAGGCGCTTCATAAGGTGTTTTTACTACAGCTGCACATCCTACAAGAGAACCTGTGAGAAGAAGTGCTGTGCTGAGTTTAGCCATAGAGAAAGACATGCAATTTTCCTTATTCTCGAGATAGTGCGGCAACAGGGTCAAGTTTCGCGGCGTTCTTGGCAGGCAAGAAACCGAATACGACACCAATCAGTGTTGAACAGACAAATGCTGCAATAATAGAAGTGCTTGAATAAGCCACGCTAAAGTTACCGCCAGCAAATTTATTAATAAGTTGCCCAAGGCCAAGCGATAGTAAGACGCCAAGCACACCACCAATTAAACACACCAAAATTGCTTCAATCAGGAATTGCTGCAAAATATCACTTTGACGAGCACCTACGGCCATACGTACACCAATTTCCTGAGTACGTTCGGTCACCGAAACCAACATAATATTCATGACTCCGATACCACCAACAACCAATGAAATTACGGCAATTGCTGAAACCAGAAGTGTCATTGTACTGGTGGTTTTTTCAATGGTTTGACGGATACTGTCACTGTTCATGGTGAAAATATCTTGTGCACCATGGCGCTGGGTTAATAAGTTAACGATGGCATTTTCTGCGGCAGCAGTTGAATATTTGTCATTAATGCGAACCACGATATTACGTACATTCGACTGACCCAACATACGGCTCATTACGGTTGTATAAGGCATATAGACATTTAGAGTGTCATCTGAACCCATGCCACTTGTCTGCGGTTCTACAACACCAATAATACGAGCAGGTACACTACCGAGCAGTACCACTTGACCGATTGGGTTGGTACCGTCACTAAAAAATTGTTTTTGAGTATTGGTATCAATGACTACATCTTGTGAGCGATCACGAACACTACGTTGGTCAAAAGTTTGCCCATCTTTAAAGACCAAACCTTTTACATCGAAATAATCGTTACTCACACCATTAATGGTCGCATTTGCTTCATTTTGTTGGTAACGCATAGTTTTGGATGTACTGACCATTGGACTGACCGCACTGACATAAGGCTGAGTCATTAACGCATCAGCATCGGCAGGAACCAAAGTCTTAAAACTTGCAGTTTTTGAGTTGTCACCAAAACCACGGCCCTGAAATACCGTAATTGTATTTGTTCCGAGACTACTAATATTGCTTAAAATTTGCTGTTGAGAGCCTTTACCTAAAGCGACCACCGTAACAACAGACGCAATACCAATAATGATCCCAAGCATGGTTAAAAAAGTACGCATGCGATGGGCATTCATAGACAGTAAAGCCATTTGAAAGGCTTCTGATAAACGGTCTAAAGTAGAACGCCATGCAGAAATACTTTTGCCTTTCTTCTGTTTACCTTGTAAAGCAGGAGCGGCATCAGGATCAGATTTGATCGGTTCGGCTGCTTGATCTGGAACGTTAGGACGATCACTAATAATTTCTCCGTCACTAATCTCGATAATACGAGTCGCATTTTTTGCAACTTGCATATCATGAGTGACTAAAATAATAGTGTGACCTGCGGCATTGAGTTCACGCAAAATACGCATCACCTCAACACCACTATGAGAGTCGAGTGCTCCTGTCGGTTCATCTGCCAGAATAACGTCACCGCCATTCATGAGTGCACGGGCAATAGACACACGTTGCTGCTGACCACCAGAAAGTTGGCTTGGCCTATTGAGTGTTTTAGTACCTAAACCTAATTCGGTCAGTAGAGCTGTGGCGCGTTGTTTACGTTCAGAAGGGGTAACCCCTGCATAAACAGCGGGAACTTCAACGTTACCTTCAGCAGATAAGTCACCAAGTAAATGGTAGCGCTGGAAAATAAAACCAAAATATTCACGGCGTAGTCGAGCGAGCTGATCAGGCTCAAGTTTACCCGTTTCTTGCCCATTAACCTTATAACTACCACTCGTAGGTCGGTCCAAACAACCCAAAATATTCATGAGGGTCGATTTACCAGAACCAGACTGGCCAACAATGGCAACCAGTTCACCTTCATAGATAGTTAGGTCAATGCCTTTTAAAATTTGTATTGTGCTTTCGCCAGCAGGGAATTCCCGGACCAGATTGCTGACTTCAAGCAAAGCTTGTTTTGTCATGCTTACATTCCCATTGGGCCACGGCGACGGTTATTACCACTATTTGCAGACGCAGCAGAAGTATCTGAACTATCTGCAATTACAACTTGGTCACCTTGTTTTAATCCAGCAAGAACTTGCGCATTTACACGGTTATTAATACCCACCAAAATTTGAGTCGGTTTGGTTGTACCATCTGCTTGTAAAATACGTACTACGCTTAGCGTTGCTTTACCTTGTTCAACCAGTTGTTTTTGTTCAGCAGTTAAATTTAAGCGTTCTAAACGAGCACCATTACCTTGATGTTTGCGTTCTGTACTTGGGGTAGAACTTGCTTTCTCAGATGTCTGACCTGATTTTCTTTGACCAGAAAATTGTTTACTACTTAAAGCAGAAGATGGAACCAATAAAGCATTTTTAGCTGAGTTTAATACGATATAAACTTGTGCAGTCATATCAATACGCAATTTACCATCGGTATTTGGCACATCGAATAAAGCATTATAGTAGACGGCCGAACTGGTCGTTGAACTTGTATTACTTGTTGATTCGCTCGAAATTGAGTCAGGAGCAGGCTCAATCTGGCGCAAAGTTGCGTAACGCTTGGTTTCATCACCTAAAGTTGTAAAGTAGACCTGTTGTCCTTTTTCAACTTTCATAATGTCAGCTTCACTGACTTGTGCCTTAATCGTCATGTTTTGTAGTTTTGCAATTTTAACGATGGTCGGTGCACTTTGGTTTGCGTTTACGGTTTGGCCTTCTTCGGTCACAATCGCGACTACCGTTCCATCAGTTGGAGCAACAATACGCGTATAACCAATATTGGTTTGAGCCGTAGATTTTGTCACTTTGGCAGATTCGATTTGTGCATCTAATGCTTTAATTTGCGCCTGAGCTGTTTTATAGCTTGCCTCAGCCGATTCTAAATCTGCACGCGGCGTTGCATCTTGCGCATACATTTGTTGCTGACGGCGGTATTCAAGTTGTTTCTCATTTAAAGATGCAACTTGTTGAAGACGCTGTGCTTCTAAATTTTTAATGTTTGCGTCAGAGGTTTTTAGGCTGTTTTCTTGGGTTGTTGAGTCAATTTGTGCAATAAGTTGACCTTGCTTAACTTGATCACCCAACTGTACATACATCTTTTTAACCTGACCAGATACCTGTGCACCTACGCTAATGAGCTTGGTTGCATCAAGTGTACCTGTCGCAAGTACATTATTTTCAATATCCCCACGCGTCACCTCAGCAGTAATATATTGAGGCTGTTGCTGTTTAGGTTTTAAAAACTTCCAAGCTAATACAGCAATAATTGCTATACAGACGATGATAATTACGAGTTTGATTGGCTTTATTTTTGGCATGGTGAGAGGTCGAAAAGTTTAAAATTTAATTGAGTATAAAAGCGAAATGAGGATAAAACGTGAATTTTTATGATAATTCAAGAATGAAGAAAAATGATTCGGCCGAATTACTGTATAAATAATGTTTTTCCACATAATTCAGCAATCGCTTGCTGCATTAAATGTTGGGCATTTTCATTTGACATTCCTTTAATTGCCGCATCAATTTGCAATAGAAGGGTAGACCAGCCTAAAAATTGTTGAGGATTTAATCTTCTTAACGCTTGTTGATATAAGCTGACTTTGGTTTTCCAGATGCCAAGTTGTAAGGCATTATGGGGCTGCTCAAATAATTGCATCAATAAACGCATTTCTTTACTTAAAGTCCATAAAATCAGACTTTCTGGTTCGCCAGCAGCAATTAAATATTGAAAAATTTTAATGGATTGAGCGAGATTACCTTCTAATAAGGCATCGCTTAAATCGTAAGTGGTGTAACGAGATTGATCTTGTAGACAAGCATATAACTGTTCAATTTGAATCAGTTGTTGGTCTGGAAAAGTGTCTCTTACACGCATCAAGCTATTTTTAGCTGCAAGCAAATTGTGCTCGTGATGTTGCATGAGCCATTGCCAAGCGTCATTGTCGAGTTGAATTTCAAGTTTCTCTGCTTCAACAGATAAAATTCTTTGACGGTCTTGCGGATAGTTTGCGGTTAGGGCAACGACAACACCATTTGCTTCAACAACTTGGAAAAAAGCAGACTTTAAACTACTACTATCTTGCTTAGGTAAAACAATTAAAAGTAGGTTAGTTTCATTATGCTGGATATAACTTTTAAGTTGTTTTAATCCATTTGCATCAGGTTTTATATTGCCATGTACTTCAATTGCGAGCTGCTGAGAAAATAAAGATAAGCTGTTAAGTGCATTAAAAACATTTTTCCAGTCGCTCACGCTACTAATATCATAGCGCTGTCTTTCAACTTCTTGTTGTTGCCAACTTTTACGAAAAGCATCTAATAAATTTTGTTCCAGCAAAGGTTCTTGGCCGTGTAAAATCCACGCACCCCGTGCTTCCGGAATGCGTTTTAAGGCTTGTAAATAGTCAATTTTCATTGCTGGTAAAAATATAGATTAAGGCTGAGCTTTTGGTAAACGGTTTGCTGAAATCTGACGAGTAATTTGCTGTGCAATGTCATCAATCACAATACGTTGCAAATAAGATTCTTGCTGATTTTCGGTGTTAACCGTTGCAAGATCATATTGATAACTACGAGATGCAGTTAACGAACGTGGTTCTGTAATTTTATTACCCTGACGGTCTTCAATCTGGAAGGTTACAGTTAAACGTAATAATACTTCCGTTAATTTACCGTTTAAAAGCTGACGACGTGGACTGTACTCTAAAACACGGAGTACGTAAGCATCGTTATCATTGCTGAGTTGAACACCATTTGCAGCTAAATATACTTTTAACTGCGTTTCCAAATCATCAGTTTTTGCTGGTAACTCAAGGCTTAATTTTTTATAAACAAGCGGAGTTGCAGTCGGGTTGCTTCCTTTTAAATGAAAGCCACACCCGACTAAGCCTGCACTAAGGCCTAAGGTCAAAACAACAGCGGCTAAACGTTTGGCAAAGTGCATGCTTGATCCTCTCATTAATAACTTTAATTAAACCACGAGGTTAACTAATTTATTTGGAACCACAATTTCTTTCTTTGTTGGTCCTGTTAAGAATTGTTGAACTTCTGGTAAAGCTTTAGCTTGAGCTAATAGATCTTCTTTAGAAATATCAACAGAAACTTCAAGTTTACCGCGAAGTTTACCGTTAACCTGTACAACAATCGTTTGGGTATTACGAGTTAATGCAGAAGCATCGACTTCAGGGAATGTTGCCTCTGTCACATCTGTACCAAAATGAGCCAATAATGTTTGACTTAAATGTGGTGCAAATGGAGCAAGTAAAGTTAACAGTGTGGTGATCGCTTCACGTTCTACAGCAACGTCGTTGTCGTCTTTTGCTTCAAACTTATTGCTTGCATTTAACAATTCCATCAAAGCAGCAATTGCAGTGTTGAATGCATGGCGACGTTCAATGTCATCACTTACTTTTTGAATAGTTTCGTGAGTCTTACGACGTAAATCTTGAGCATCTTTAGACAAGTTAGCTGCATCAATCGTAGAGGCTTGGTTACCTTTTTCAAGGAAGCTTGCTACAAGACGCCATACACGTTTCAAGAAACGATTTGCACCTTCAACACCTGCATCAGACCATTCTAAAGATTGATCTGGTGGAGCAGCAAACATCATGAATACACGTGCTGTATCTGCGCCGTATTGATCAATAATCGCTTGTGGGTCAATACCGTTATTTTTCGACTTAGACATTTTTTCTTGTCCGCCGATAATCACTTCTTGACCGTCACCTGAATATTTCGCAGAAATGATGCGACCTTTTTCGTCACGCTCTAATTCGATGTCAGCAGGGTTAAACCAAGTTTTCTTACCATTTTCTGCTTCACGATAGAATGTATCTGCAAGCACCATGCCTTGAGTTAACAAGTTGGTAAATGGTTCATTACCTTGTACCACACCTTCATCACGCATTAATTTGTGGAAGAAACGTGCATAAAGTAAGTGAAGAATCGCGTGCTCAACACCACCGATGTATTGGTTTACAGGAAGCCAGTTTTGAGCTGCTTCAGGTTTAACCATACCACCAGTAAAGTCTGGAGAAGCATAGCGTGCGTAGTACCAAGATGACTCTACAAATGTATCTAAAGTATCTGTTTCACGGCGTGCATCGCCACCACAACAAGGACATTTAGTTTCATAGAATTCAGGCATTTTATTTAATGGGTTACCTGAACCATCTGGAACAACGTCAGTTGGTAATACAACTGGAAGCTGGTCTTCTGGAACTGTGACTTGACCACAAGTATCACAGTTAATCATTGGAATTGGACAACCCCAGTAACGTTGACGAGAAACACCCCAGTCACGTAAACGGAATTGAACTTTAGAATTTGCTAAACCTTGTGGTTCTAATTTTGCAAGGAATGCATCGAAAGCAGCTTGGAATTCTAAACCGTCAAACTCACCAGAATTAACAAGTTTACCTTCTTTAGAACCGTACCATTCTTGCCATTCAGTTGCAGAATAGTCTGCATCGTCAGCACCTTTGGCATCAATCACTTGTTTAATTGGCAAATTGAATTTGTTGGCAAATTCAAAATCACGTTCATCATGTGCCGGTACAGCCATAACTGCGCCAGAACCATAAGACATTAATACGTAGTTTGCGATCCAGACAGGAAGCTCTTCACCAGTTACAGGGTGCTTTACAAACAAACCTGTTGCCATGCCTTTTTTCTCGGCTGTTGCCAAGTCCGCTTCTGCAACTGAACCCATGCGGCATTCTTCAATAAATGCAGCCAATTCAGGGTTATTTTCAGCAGCTTTAAGCGCAAGAGGGTGTTCTGCCGCAACAGCAACATAAGTCACACCCATAAGCGTGTCAGCACGTGTTGTATAAACAGTTAAGCCATCAGCATAAATTTCGGTATTGGCAGATGGGAAAGTAATTTCCATGCCTGTAGAGCGACCAATCCAGTTACGTTGCATGGTCAACACTTGTTGAGGCCAGCCGTCCTGTAAAGTGTCAAGATCGTCTAATAATTCTTGTGCATAGTCCGTAATACGGAAGTAGTACATTGGAATGTCGCGTTTTTCGACCAATGCACCTGAGCGCCAGCCACGACCATTTTCAACTTGCTCGTTTGCTAAAACTGTTTGATCAACCGGATCCCAGTTTACTGTTGAAAGCTTGCGGTAGATGAGGCCTTTTTTATAAAGCTGAACAAATAACCATTGTTCCCAGTGATAATACTCTGGTGTACAAGTTGCAAATTCGCGATCCCAGTCTACAGATAGACCTAATTTTTTTAATTGATCACGCATGTAGGAAATGTTTTCAAATGTCCATTTTGCCGGAGCAACTTTATGGGCAATTGCAGCATTTTCCGCAGGTAAACCGAATGCATCCCAACCCATCGGTTGTAATACAGTTTCACCTTTTAAACGGTAAAAACGGCTAATTACATCACCAATTGTATAGTTACGCACATGCCCCATATGCAGCTTGCCACTTGGGTAAGGAAACATTGACAGGATGTAGCGATGTTTACCTTCGACAGTGTCGGCAACTTTAAAGACTTTACGATTTTCCCAATCTTGTTGAACTGATGGTTCAATCGTGTTTGCTTGATATTCGGGGTCAATGTGAGAAATAGTCATAGACGTAAGCTATACAACAAAAATTGATATTAAAGATTGTTGCACAGCATAGCGCAAAATCGACAAAAATGCAGTTTTGGGATGGATTTATTTTCCGTTAAAAATTAAACAGGAATAAACCTGAAAAAAGTGGGGCAGACATAAAAAAAGAAAAGTGGAAAAATCAAATAAGATGAAAAAATAGTCAGTTAAAAAATAATCATAGAAAAGTGTTTCTTTAATCTTGACTTTAGTGAATTAAACAACAAAAATGCTTCCTTTAGTTTTATATGCGATTATTTGATCACCCTTCGAATAACCGTCATGTTTTGTAATAGACATTCTCTCTAGCCGAGAGATTGATTTTACTTAAAGTATGTATATCCAGACATGCTTTATTAATGTTAAAAAAGCTTATACGGCTGAAAAACAGAAATTTTTCTATTGCAACGAAAACTAGACAATATGTGTGCTATAACAGTGCAGACAATTCAATGAATGAAACACTATTTGTGCCTTCCATAAATAGTGATAAAGATTTTAGGGTGAATCACGTTGGAACTTTTATCTGGTGGTGAAATGCTCGTTCGTGCTCTTGCGGACGAAGGCGTTGAACATGTTTTTGGTTATCCAGGCGGCGCTGTATTACATATTTATGATGCGCTATTTCAACAAGACAAAATTAATCATTACCTCGTACGTCATGAACAAGCTGCTGGTCATATGGCAGATGCTTACTCGCGTGCTACAGGTAAGACTGGCGTAGTACTGGTCACTTCTGGACCTGGCGCAACTAATACTGTGACTCCAATTGCAACAGCTTATATGGACTCAATCCCAATGGTGATTTTGTCTGGCCAGGTTGCATCACATCTTATTGGTGAAGACGCTTTCCAAGAAACTGACATGGTAGGTATTTCACGTCCGATCGTGAAACATAGTTTCCAAGTTCGTCACGCAAGTGAAATTCCTGCAATTATCAAAAAAGCATTTTATATCGCATCAAGTGGTCGTCCTGGCCCTGTTGTCGTCGATATTCCGAAAGATGCGACTAATCCTGCAGAAAAATTTGCGTACGAATATCCTGAAAAAGTGAAGATGCGTTCTTATCAGCCACCTTCACGTGGTCATTCTGGTCAAATTCGTAAAGCGATTGATGAGCTTTTAAGTGCAAAACGTCCTGTAATTTATACGGGTGGTGGTGTTGTTCAAGGTAATGCATCAGCATTATTGACTGAACTTGCTCATTTACTCGGTTACCCAGTGACTAACACACTTATGGGCCTTGGTGGCTTCCCTGGTGATGATCCACAGTTCATTGGCATGTTAGGTATGCATGGGACTTATGAAGCAAATATGACTATGCATAATGCTGATGTCATTCTTGCTGTAGGTGCTCGTTTTGATGACCGAGTAACTAATAATCCTGCAAAATTCTGTTTGAATGCCAAAGTTATTCATATTGATATTGATCCGGCGAGCATTTCAAAAACAATTATGGCGCACATTCCAATTGTAGGGGCAGTTGAGCCTGTACTTCAGGAAATGTTGACGCAATTGAAACAATTGAATGTGTCTAAGCCAAACCCTGAAGCAATTGCTGCATGGTGGGATCAAATTAATGAATGGCGTAAAGTTCATGGCTTGAAGTTCGAAACACCGACTGATGGCACAATGAAGCCACAGCAAGTTGTTGAAGCTTTATATAAAGCGACCAATGGTGATGCCATCATTACTTCAGATGTGGGTCAACACCAAATGTTTGGCGCGTTGTACTACAAGTACAAACGTCCTCGTCAATGGATTAATTCAGGCGGATTGGGCACCATGGGCGTAGGTTTACCTTATGCAATGGCGGCAAAGCTTGCTTTCCCTGATCAACAAGTGGTTTGTATTACTGGTGAAGCTTCAATACAAATGTGTATTCAAGAGCTTTCAACCTGTAAGCAATACGGTATGAACGTGAAGATCTTATGCTTGAATAACCGTGCTTTAGGTATGGTTAAACAGTGGCAAGATATGAACTATGAAGGCCGTCACTCAAGCTCATATGTTGAATCATTGCCTGATTTTGGCAAATTGATGGAAGCTTATGGTCATGTGGGTATTCAGATTGATCATGCTGATGAACTAGAGTCAAAGCTTGCTGAAGCAATGGCTATTAATGATAAGTGTGTATTCATTAACGTCATGGTTGATCGCACGGAACATGTTTATCCAATGCTGATCGCAGGTCAGTCTATGAAGGATATGTGGTTAGGTAAAGGGGAGCGTACATAATGAGACATATTATTTCTGTACTCGTTGAAAACGAAGCTGGTGCGCTTTCTCGTTTGGTGGGTTTATTCAGTCAACGTAACTACAACATTGAGACGTTGAATGTAGCTCCAACCGAAGACCCTACGTTATCACGTTTGACGTTAACCACTTATGGTGATGACCATAAGATTGAACAGATTACAAAGCAGCTCAACAAACTTGTTGAAGTTGTAAAAGTAGTAGATTTATCAGAAGGTTCGCACATTGAGCGTGAACTGATGTTGATTAAAGTAAAAGCGTTAGGTGCTTCACGTGCTGAAATTAAGCGTACAGCAGATATTTTCCGTGCGCAAATTGTAGACGTGACACCAACTACCTATACCATTCAAATAGCAGGGACAACTGAAAAATTAGATGGTTTTATCGATGCGCTTGCAGAAAACACTATTCTAGAAGTCGTTCGTTCAGGTGTATCTGGTATCGCCCGTGGCGAAAAAGTATTAGCCATTTAATTTTTTAAAAAGTATTTTAGCGGAGAACACAAATGCAAATTTTTTACGATAAAGACTGTGACTTATCAATCATCCAAGGCAAGAAAGTAGCGATTATTGGTTACGGTTCTCAAGGTCATGCTCATGCACTTAACCTTAAAGACTCAGGCGTAGACGTAACTGTAGGTTTACGTGCAGATTCAGCTTCTTGGAAGAAAGCTGAAAATGCTGGTCTTAAAGTTGCAGAAGTTCCTGCTGCAGTTAAGCAAGCTGACCTCGTAATGATTTTGACTCCAGATGAATTCCAATCACAACTTTACCGTGACGTGATTGAACCAAACATCAAAGAAGGTGCAACTTTAGCATTTGCTCATGGTTTCTCAATTCTTTATAACCAAGTTGTTCCACGTAAAGACTTAGATGTAATCATGGTTGCTCCTAAAGCACCTGGTCACACAGTTCGTTCTGAATACCAACGTGGTTCAGGTGTTCCTGATCTAATCGCAATTCATCAAGATGCTTCTGGTAATGCACGTAACGTTGCTCTTTCTTATGCTTCTGGCGTAGGTGGCGGCCGTACAGGTATTATCGAAACTTCATTCCGTGAAGAAACTGAAACTGACTTATTCGGTGAGCAAGCAGTTCTTTGTGGTGGTGCAGTTGAACTCGTGAAAATGGGCTTCGAAACTTTAGTTGAAGCTGGTTATGCACCTGAAATGGCTTACTTCGAATGTTTACACGAGCTTAAATTGATCGTTGACTTAATGTTCGAAGGTGGTATCGCTGACATGAACTACTCAGTATCTAACAATGCTGAGTACGGTGAATATGTAACCGGTACTGAAGTAATCAATGAGCAGTCTCGTGAAGCGATGCGTAATGCATTAAAACGTATTCAATCTGGTGAATACGCGAAGATGTTCATTCAAGAGGGTGCATTAAACTACCCATCTATGACTGCTCGTCGTCGTCAAAATGCTGCACATGGTATTGAAGTAACTGGTAATAAATTACGTGCGATGATGCCATGGATCCAAGCAAACAAAATCGTAGATAAAGAAAAGAACTAATTTTCTTTTTCTAATGCTTCAAAAGAACCCTGCTTTAAGCAGGGTTCTTTATTTATACTATTTTTTATTTGAATGCTACAATTGTGATTAGGTCGACTTGAATAGATTAAATAAATTCTATATTTTTCATATAATTGGCTGCTTGGTTTTTATTTACTTTATTGATTTATAAAGTAAAAAATACTTGACCAAAAGATAGATAATGTTATTGTTTATAACTGACTGAATAAGTCAAATTTACTAAAATTTCTTTAACATGTTTAATTGTATTTTGGGCAATGAGTTGAACAAAATAAAAAAAAGTATTGAATAATCATGGAAGTCCAATATGGGTCATGTTGATTACGATAGCACATTGATCGTCGGCTCTTTTATTGCAGCTGGCCTCATTTGCTATATTGTAATTTCCATGGAGCAGCTAATATTCAAGCAACTCTATAAAAAGTTTGAATCCTTAATTTTATTTATTAATGGATTGCTACTCGCATTAGCAATTAGTGTTGTTCATATTGTTGGTATACAAGCTTATCATCTGTTTGATACAGCCAACTCGAATATTCCTTTAATCGTCATTTCTTATGCCATTAGTGCATTGTTATCTTGCATTGCGATGTGGTTGACTTCGCGTTTTACACTTCCTTTATTTAGACTCATTTTGAGTTCGATTATTATGGGAATTGGAATTTCAGCTTCATATTACATTAGCATGTTGGGCTGGAATATTAATGTTTATAAAAAAGATTACACTTCGTTCTTACTCTTATTTTCTGTATTAATTGCAATGAGTGGTTCCGGGTTAGCGTTTTTACTAGCCTATAAATTAAAAGATACCGAACGATATCGTTTAACCTTAAAAATCGCATTTTCGATAATGATGACCTTAAGCATTATGGGGATGCACTATACTGCTCTTATTGCGACGAATATTACTGATAAATTTATTAGCCAATATCAGGCTGAACATGACTTATTACTATTTACAATTATTCTAGTCACCTGTTTGGTACTCGTAGCAAGTTTTATTGTGGCAATGTTAGAACAACGCCTCATGCAACAAAATTTAGAATTGCGCAAGGCAAATAAAGAATTAGCTAATTTATCTATACAAGACAATTTAACCAAGCTGCCAAATCGCCTTTATTTAGTTGATTATGCTGAAGTATTGCTTTCAGATCATCGATATAAAGATCAAAAAATTGCTTTTTTATATATTGATTTAGACCGTTTTAAATCAGTGAATGACGCATTTGGGCATCATGTAGGTGACCAACTCCTCATTCAAATGGCAAATCGTTTACACTGGCAACTCAATGAGAAATGTAAACTGCTTAGAATTGGTGGCGATGAGTTTTTGCTTATTGCAGAAAATACCAATGCAGATGAAGCGGTTGTGTTGGCCGAGAAAGTTTTACAGCTGATTCAGGAAAGTTATCAAATTTCTGGTAAAGAAATTAATATTTCTGCGAGTTTAGGAGTAGCACTCTTTCCTGAGCATGGACAAAATGTTCAAGACTTACTCATGAACGCTGATGCCGCGATGCTCATGTCTAAAGAGCAGGGCCGGAATACTTACACCATTTTCAGTTATTCAACCCATCAACAAGAAACAAGAAGTCAGTCAAAACTGATCAATGATCTTTATAAAGCCGTAGAAGAAAAGCAATTCATCTTATATTACCAACCAAAATTTAATACGAATCTTGAAGTGTGTGGTGTGGAAGCATTAATCCGTTGGAATCATCCAGCCTTAGGAATTCTCACCCCACATATGTTCATAGAGGGTGCAGAAAAAACAGGTTTGATCATTCCAATGGGATATTGGGCGCTTGAGCAAGCTTGCCTGCAAATTCAGGAATGGGAACGCAGTAATACACCATTTTATCCAGTTGCAGTGAACCTGTCGGCACTGCAATTTGAAAATAAAAAGTTATTTAGTACACTCGAAGCATTGTTAAAAAAATATCAAATTCAACCTCATCACTTAATTGTTGAGATTACTGAATCAACAGCAATGCGGCATATTGATTTAAGTATTCGAGCCTGTGAGCGACTGCGAGACATGGGCATTCGAGTTGCAATTGACGACTTTGGAACTGGGCATTCGAGTTTCTTGTATTTAAAAGATTTGCCTGTAGATGAATTGAAAATTGATCGTGGCTTTATTGTCGATTTAAAGCCAGGTTCTAAAGAAGAAGTCATTCTAGAAAGTATTATTCATTTAGCTAAAAAGTTGGGTTTAACCGTAACTGCCGAAGGAGTAGAAACTCAACAGCAGGTTGAGATTTTGACTCGTTTAGGTTGTCAGCAATTTCAGGGTTATTTATTAGGTATGCCTGTTCAGGTTGATCAGCTTATTGAGACTCAAGGCGCCCATTTCGCTTAATCTTTTCTATATCAATTTTTAAACCTCATATTTGCTTTTAATTTTTTTCTTTAAAGAACAATTAATTAAATAAATTTATCTTTTAAAAGCACATCTATATATTTGTAGTAATGAATAGTAGTAGTTTCTCGATTGGTTGAGTATTTTACATATAATAATTTATGAATATATACTGTAAGTATAAAGTAATACTAATAAATTGATGTTTGTGTTTTATAAAATATAAGAGGTGAAAAGGATTATTATAAAGTATTGTGAAGTTTATATAATAATTAGAATTAATGTATTTATATTTTATAAAAATTATTCATTTTTATAAAATATAAATACATTAATTTCTGGAGTTGAATAGATTTTTTGGTGGAGTTGGAGAGTAGACTCCACCGAAATAAAAATAACTTCTATTTTTATTAAAATATAAAATTTTAATTAATTTATAAATTAAATAGTTGCACAATCTCGGATTGTTTCAAACTCAATAATTTTATTTATATAAGACCATGTTTCTTCAGGATTAATCTTTTCTTTGTTTATAGTGCCATCAATAATAATTCCATCTACAATGTTAAGAAAAAGTCCTGTTAGAATTTTCGTATTTTCAACCTCCAACTCTGAAAGAGCTGAAAAAACTAATGCGTAAATCCACTCTCGGTACTCATTAATTTGATGTTTGATAGAAGGATATAATTGCATGACTTCGATGGTCGCTTTCTTAAATAAGCAGCCATTAAAGTCATCTGTGTTGATCCATTCGATATACCAAGTAAAGATTTTTTTTAGTCTAAGTAAAGGGTTGTTAATGTTATTAATTTTTTCCAACATTGAATCTTGGATTTCTAAATTTCTTTTATAAAGACATTCTTCAATTAAGACTTCTTTAGAAGAAAAGTATTTATAAAAAGTCATTTTTGCAACGCCAGATTCAGCAATAATACGATCAACGCCAATAGACGTATAACTTTTTTGGTTAAAGAGGGAGGTAGCTGTTCTTATAATAGTTTCTCTTTTTGACATTGGTTTCCCCGTCGCGGATGTTTTTTGATTAACTTTGCTATTGTAAAGTGTAGAAGCTTAAATAAAACTTATTTTATAGTATTTAAAAAATTATATTTATTCAATAGCTTGGTTAATTTAAAAAACAACATATTATATATTGAGTTTGCAATAGTTTACTTTTTTAAATATTATTAATTAATCCGTTGATTTGTTGAGATAATAAACATAGTATCAACTTGTTAAGCATAGGTGAGCGGAATTTATTTTAGCAATTGAATGCATAATTGAAATAAAGGGAAAACCTATAACTTAACTATAAGAACAACTTTCTACTGAGAATCATTATGTTAAAAAAATTTGAAGACTTTAATAATCCAAGAGAAAAAGCATTGCAGGGGATGAAAAACAGTATCCCTGCAAAACAATGGGATGAAAATTTACAATTTCTTCAACAGTTAAGAAAAACAATTGCAGAGTTGCCGGTTTGTAAGCATCCTGCAATCGAGTTATTAAACAGTGGATATCTGGATAAGACAACGTTGACGCATATTCATTTAGAATATCGCCACGCGATTGTGCAGATTTTTACTGATGCTCTATTACAAGCACAGTTTTTAACAAAACAATTGGAACCTAAACTCCATTCAGGAGCCAAAATGTTTCCAAGAGTGTTATTAAGTTTAAATATACTTGATGAATTCGGTTTTCGTCCTGGACTCGATAAAGATAATTACTATTTGGGCAACCCTGAATACGCTCATTATCCTTTATATGAGGATCTACTTAATGATTATGGTTTAACTGAGCTTGACCGTCGTAATTATAAGCCGTCAAAATTTGCAGATCAGGTGAGATCATTCTTAGAGTCTTCTTATGATAGTTATATCAAGGTCGTAGCATTATTGGCCGTTGCAGAGGAAGAGGTCATTCTTTTTAGCCCACCATTGCGTCAAGCAACCAAATTCGTAAATATCGATGTTGAAGGTGGTGGCTATTACCATGTACATGGTGTATCTACTGATGAAACATCTGAAGCTGCTGACGATGACCATCAAGATGACCTTTGGTTTGCATTAGCACAAGCGATTACAAAAGATGATTATGAGAGCTTAACCAAGCTATGTATTGATTACTGTGCTTTATGGAATGAGTTCTGGGATGCACAAATTGCAGATGTTCAATTTATTGAAGAAAAGAAACTCGCATAACGATTCTATTAAGTTTTAACAAAACCCATCTATCAACAGGTGGGTTTTTTTAACTGTAAAATTTCTAAGAAGTTAAACTCCATACCCAAAAAAGCTCGTGAGTAGCTCTTGGCTTATCAACAATCATTAAACAGTTCTATAAATCTGCTACAATTACGCCAATTTTTATTTTGATCGACTTTAGGTCTTTGGCACTGCAATCTCCGCAGTAGGTGTATTTCATGAGTTTTAAAGATGAGTTAGCGGCACAGGTTGCTCAACGCCGCACATTTGCCATCATTTCCCACCCCGATGCCGGTAAAACCACCATGACAGAAAAATTACTGTTATGGGGTAAAGCAATTCAGGTTGCAGGGATGGTAAAAAGCCGTAAATCTGATCGCGCAGCTACATCTGACTGGATGGAAATGGAAAAAGAGCGTGGAATTTCCATTACCACTTCTGTTATGCAGTTTCCTTATAAAGGTCACACCATTAACTTACTTGATACACCGGGACATGAAGACTTCTCTGAAGATACTTATCGTACCCTAACAGCAGTTGACTCTGCGTTAATGGTGATTGATGGTGCAAAAGGTGTCGAAGAACGTACCATCAAATTGATGGAAGTTTGTCGTATGCGTGACACTCCTATCATTTCGTTCGTAAACAAGATGGACCGTGAGATTCGTGAACCACTTGAGTTACTCGATGAAATTGAAAATGTCCTTAATATTCGCTGTGTACCTATTACATGGCCATTAGGGATGGGACGTGATTTTGCTGGTGTATACAATATTCTTGAAAATAAATTGTATGTTTACAAAGCAGGTTTTGGTTCAACTATTACAGATATTGAAGTACGCGATGGCTATGACCATGCAGATATCCGTGAAAAAGTAGGTGAGTTGGCTTGGGCATCTTTTGAAGAGTCACTTGAACTTGTACAAATGGCGAATGAACCTTTAGACCGCGAATTATTTTTACAAGGTAAACAAACTCCAGTTCTATTTGGTACAGCGTTAGGTAACTTCGGTGTTGACCATGTGTTAGATGCATTTATGAATTGGGCACCAGAACCTAAAGCACATCCAACACAAGAGCGTGTTGTTGATGCGAAAGAAGAAGGGTTTTCTGGTTTCGTCTTTAAGATTCAAGCAAACATGGACCCGAAACACCGTGACCGTATTGCCTTTATGCGTATCTGTTCAGGTAAATACGAGAAAGGTTTGAAAATGAATCATGTACGTATCGGTAAAGATGTACGTATTAGTGATGCATTGACATTCCTTGCGGGTGAGCGTGAGCACCTAGAAGAAGCGTGGCCAGGTGATATTATTGGTTTACATAACCATGGCACAATTCAAATTGGTGATACTTTCACAAGTGGTGAAGATCTGCATTTCACGGGTATTCCTCACTTCGCACCGGAGATGTTCCGTCGTGTGCGTTTGAAAGATCCATTAAAGTCAAAACAATTGCAAAAAGGTTTGAAAGAGTTGTCTGAAGAAGGCGCAACTCAGGTATTTATGCCACAAATTAGCAATGATTTGATTGTGGGTGCAGTGGGTGTGCTTCAGTTTGATGTTGTTGCTTACCGTTTGAAAGAAGAATATAAAGTTGACTGTGTTTATGAGCCTGTAAGTGTTAATACAGTTCGCTGGATTCATTGTGATGATGACAAGATTCTCAATGAATTTAAGAAAAAAGCACATGATCAGCTTTCTATCGATGGTGGCGGTCACTTAACTTATCTTGCACCAAGTCGTGTGAACTTGCAGATTATGCAAGAGCGTTGGCCTGATATTCAGTTCCGTAATACACGTGAACACTAATCTTTAAGATTTGACAGACAGCTTCGAAAAGAAGCTGTTTTGTTTTGAAAAATAAGAAAGGATGATGAAATGAATTTGAATAGAAAGTCAGTTATTGCACTTTTAGTTGCAGTAATCATATTAATTTTGGCGATTTGTCTTTTTGTCTGGAAAAGCACTCAGCCTTCATCATCCTCTCAAGTCAAATCAGCTTCTGCCCAAACTCAAAATATAGAGAAAGCCGAAGTACTACCATTTCTTAACATACAACAAGTAAAAGCTGATTATGCTTTGCCATTTTGTGAGAAGAAAAACTGTGTTGATGTCGATATTCAAACGATAAAGACTCAAGATGCATGGCTAAATGACTGGATCGCGAAAAGTCAGGCTAAGGTAATTCAAGATCAAATAGATTTGAAAAAAGACTTAAGTTTGCAGCAGGCTATTAATGCCTATGTTAAAAAGTCTGATGAATGGCAAGATAAATACTCAAAGAATCGAGCTTATGAATTGCATCTTCATACCCGTATTGCATCGCAGCGTAACCAATACGTTTTATTGCAATTGGGGCTTGATACCAAGCAAGAAGAGCTCACAATTAAAGATCGTTATTACTTCTTTGTAGCCGATCGGAAGCTACATAAAACCTTAACTTTATTAGATGTTTCAAAAAAGGATCAACAAACAACTGTGCATCAAATGGTGCAGGTGGCATATCAAGACTGGTTAAAAAAGCAGACTGCTGAAATTAAAAAAGAAGCACCAAAAACTTTATATTGGGGACAGGCAGATTGGTTCTTTGATGGTGAAGGTGTTGGCTTACATTATCAAGCTAACCAGATTACGAAAGAGGCGCCACAGCTCGATATTTATTTATCTAAAGAACAGACCAAAAAAATATTACAACCCGAGGTTTATGAACAAATGTTTTAAGATGGTAGCAGAATTTGCAACCTCTATTTATATGCGCTAATTTCTTAGCAAGGTATAGCGTAATCTCCTTAGAATAAAAGGCAAAATATGATGTTATCTTCTAAAGCTTCACTGCGATTAACTTTGCTTGCTTCTGCTATATTTTTGGTAGCATGCCAACCTAAAGCTGATCATAAGGATTCTCAAGAGCAGCAAAAATCAGCTGTTCAAGAACAAAAGCCAATAGAGTTGACTTTGAAAGGTGAAACAATTCCTAGTAAGGTGATTTTACCTGATTGCGATGGCAAAAATTGTCCGGAATTTACGGTAGAACGTTTACAGAGTAATTTTCCTTTTATTGACAAAATTATAGATCAGCAAATCTTAAATACATTAAATCAAATTTTAGAAATTGCTGAACCTGATGCTAAGGGTACGCAAACGGAACAAAAAACAGAAGCTTCGGCGGTTGCGGGTGCAGAGCAAAAAGATAGCTTTGATGCGCAGGTACAACGTTATGCGAACTCATTTATCGATCTAGATAATGAGCTAAAAGCTTTAAGTAGTAATCATCAGATCAATCTCTTAGTTAAACCTAAGATTTTGCAAGCTCAAGGCAAAGTTGTCACTGTGGTGCTTAATAGTAGTAGTTATCTAGGTGGTGCTCATGGCTCCGCTGCACAGCATTACTATAATTTCGATTTAAAAGAGCAAAAACAGATTGAGCTTGAAGATTTGTTGCGCCCACAGAAAAAAGCTGCATTGGAAAAGTTAGCACATGAAGCCTTTAAGACTTGGGTAACTGATTCCAAACTTGCCGATAATGTTGCTGACTATGAACAAGCATGGCCATTTAAGTTATCTAATAACTTCTTGTTGGGTGAGCAAGGTTTAATTCTTCAATACGGTGAGTATGAAATTGGACCATACGTGGTTGGACTCCCTCGATTAGTCATTCCTTATGCCCAATTACAAGATGTATTGAAAGAAGACTATTTGCCACAGCCTAAAGCTAAACCTGCTTCGGCACCAGTTGCAAAAAGTGCTGGCTAATGTATTTGTTTGATACACATACCCATTTTGATGTTGCCGATTTTGATGAAGATCGGCAGCAATTAGCGCTTAATGCTAAAAAAGCGGGTGTAGATGCATTAGTCTTAATTGGCTTTTTACAGTCCCGTTTTGATGAATTATTACAAACACATCATCAGTTAAATAACTGGGAAAATGTACCAACTTCATATTTAGCACCCGGTTTACATCCGTTTTATATTGAGCAGCACCAACCAGACCATCTTTCTCACCTTGAGCAAATTTTGCAGCAACAGGACTGTGTGGCTGTGGGTGAAATTGGCTTAGATACTTTCTTAAAAGAACATAAGCAACCAGATGTATATGCCAAGCAAAAGCAATATTTTGTTAACCAGTTAGAGCTGGCGACCCAATATCAAAAACCAGTATTACTCCACATTCGAAAAGCGCATGGTGATGTGCTCGCTATACTAAAAGCTCAAAAATTTAAATTGGGCGGAATTGCTCATGCATTTAGTGGTGGGGTAGAAGAGGCAAAGGGACTTATTAAGCTTGGTTTTAAAATTGGTGTGACGGGGCAGATCACCAACCCGAATGCGAAAAAACTTCATACGGTTGTGCAGGCTATAGGTGCAGAGCATTTGGTGATTGAAACAGATTGTCCAGATATGACACCGCTTTGCTGTCAAACCTCAACAGAACAGCGTACTCGTAATACTCCTGTTAATTTGCCGTATGTTTTACAAAGTTTAGCTGAAAATTTAAACATGCCAGAGTCTGATTTGGCTGAGTTGCTGTGGAAAAACTCTCTCACCGCATTGAAATTATCGTAATAAAAATCAAAGATTAAAAATATTAACTAAAACAAAACACAGTGATTAAAAAAGAAGCTTAAAGTAAGAAAACAACATGTAAAAACGTGAAAAATAACATTGCCAGATATGGGAGGATAACCCAATGGCTAAGTATAGCAATATCAATAGTTTTAATGCTTTACAGACGCTAACAGTAGGTTCCAGCAATTATCAGATTTTTAGCTTAGCCCAAGCAGAGAAAACGCTAGGGGATATTGCCAAACTGCCGAAATCTTTAAAAGTATTATTGGAAAACTTATTACGGTTTGAAGATCAACATAGCGTTAAAACTGAACACATCCATGCTTTAGCAGAATGGCTAAAAACCCGCACCTCAGATCAAGAAATTCAATATCGACCTGCAAGGGTTTTAATGCAAGATTTTACGGGTGTGCCTGCAGTGGTGGATTTAGCTGCAATGCGAGCAGCGATGGCGCAAGCGGGTGGCGACCCTGAAAAAATTAATCCATTATCTCCCGTTGATTTGGTGATTGACCACTCTGTCATGGTTGATTATTTTGCCGATGATCAGGCTTTTGAAGAAAACGTACAAATCGAGATGCAGCGTAATGGTGAGCGATATCAATTTTTACGTTGGGGACAGTCTGCATTTAATAACTTTAGTGTAGTGCCACCAGGTACGGGTATTTGCCATCAGGTCAATTTAGAATATTTGGCTCAAGCAGTGTGGCTAGGCGAAGATAATGGCCAGACTTTTGCTTTTCCAGATACTTTAGTGGGTACAGACTCACATACCACCATGATTAATGGTTTAGGTGTTTTAGGTTGGGGAGTAGGAGGAATTGAGGCCGAAGCAGCTATGCTGGGCCAACCTATCTCGATGCTGATTCCTGAAGTCATTGGTTTTAAGCTCACAGGAAAACTACCAGAAGGCATTACGGCAACTGATTTGGTGCTGACCATTACTCAAATGCTTCGTCAAAAAGGTGTCGTGGGTAAATTTGTAGAGTTCTATGGAGACGGCTTAGCTGATTTACCACTTGCTGACCGTGCAACTATTGCCAATATGGCACCAGAATATGGTGCGACTTGTGGTTTCTTCCCAATTGATGAAGTGACATTAGGATATTTAAAATTAACTGGTCGTCAAAGTGATCGTATTGCATTGGTTGAAGCGTATAGCAAAGCACAAGGCTTATGGCGAAATGCTGGTGATGAACCTGTTTTTACAGATACCTTAAGTCTTGATATGAATACAGTTCAGGCAAGTTTGGCAGGCCCAAAACGCCCACAAGACCGAGTGCTTTTATCAGAAGTACCAAAAACGTTTAATGCGCTGATGGAGTTAACTTTAAAACCAGCCAAAGAAGCTAAAGAGCGTTTAGAAAATGAAGGCGGTGGCGGTACTGCTGTCGAGGCAAAAAAAGCAAATATTCAACATGAAAGTCCTTCTTGCGTGATTGAAGGACAAACTTATCCATTAAATCATGGTGATGTTGTTATTTCAGCCATCACATCTTGTACCAATACTTCTAACCCGAGTGTAATGCTGGCGGCGGGATTACTTGCTAAAAAAGCCATTGAAAAAGGTTTGCAACGGAAACCATGGGTGAAAAGCTCTCTTGCACCGGGTTCTAAGGTTGTTACAGATTATTTATTGGCTGCAGGCCTTACCCCATATTTAGATGAGTTGGGCTATAACTTGGTGGGATATGGTTGTACAACCTGTATTGGTAACTCAGGGCCATTACCTGAACCGGTTGAAGACGCAATTCAATGCCATGATTTGAATGTTGCATCTGTACTTTCTGGTAACCGTAACTTTGAAGGACGCGTACACCCATTGGTTAAAACAAACTGGCTTGCTTCGCCACCTTTGGTCGTCGCTTATGGTCTGGTGGGTAATATCCGTACCGATTTGACTACGCAACCTATAGGGCAAGGTAAAGATGGGCAACCTGTTTATTTAAAAGATATCTGGCCAAGTCAGGCAGAAATTGATGCTGTCTTACAGAAAGTAAATACAGAGATGTTCCATAAAGAATATGCTGCAGTATTTGATGGTGATGAAAGCTGGCAAGCGATCCAGATCCCGAAAAGTAAAACTTACGAATGGGCGGATGATTCGACTTATATTCGTCATCCGCCGTTCTTTGAGGGGATTGGCGAACCACCAAAACCAATTAAAAATATTGAACAGGCACGTGTTTTAGCAGTGCTCGGTGATTCGGTAACAACTGACCATATTTCACCAGCAGGTAATATTAAAAAAGACAGTCCGGCAGGCCGATATTTACAAGAGCAAGGTGTTGAGCCAAAAGACTTTAACTCCTATGGTTCTCGACGTGGTAATCATGAAGTCATGATGCGCGGAACCTTTGCCAACATTCGTATTAAAAATGAGATGCTTGGTGGTGAAGAGGGTGGTAATACTATTCATGTGCCAAGTGGCGAAAAGCTTGCCATTTATGATGCGGCGATGCGTTACCAACAAGAACATACACCGCTTGTGATCATTGCTGGTAAAGAATACGGAACAGGTTCTTCACGTGACTGGGCTGCTAAGGGAACAAACTTATTAGGCGTAAAAGCAGTGATTGCCGAGAGCTTTGAACGTATTCACCGTTCAAACTTGGTGGGTATGGGAGTGTTGCCTTTACAGTTTATTGATGGGCAAACGCGACAATCTCTCAACTTAACAGGTCACGAAGTCATTTCGATTCGTGGTTTATCGGATGGGATTGAACCTCATCAAATTCTGGAAGTTGATGTAAAAGGGCCAAATGGGGTAGCCAGCCACTTTAATGTGTTATGTCGAATTGATACGTTAAATGAGGTTGAGTACTTTAAGGCGGGTGGTATTTTGCATTATGTACTGCGGAATTTGATTGCTTCATAACTTGGCTAAGTTTGCACAACCTTGTAATGGGAGTGCTTTGGCTAAAGTTGACTATATAGGCGTATCCTTACTTTTTAAGGATAAAAAGTAACAAAAATCCTTTGTCGGGCTGACGGTATATCCTTATACCGCAGCCCAACTGAGCAGCATCCATGCTGCCTGTCACACTAGTAAACAATAGTTTAAATCTTAAGCTGTATAATTTGATTAATAATGATAAGGCTTGTTGTGAGGTTAAATATCACCATCTCAAGTTTTCTTTGATCTAAAATACACTTTCTTCTAAAAAGCAGTAAAATACCTCCCGTGTTTTATATCCTCAAAGAGTAGCAATGACCGATCTTCCACAAGATGAATATGACCGCCGTTTTGCAGGTGTAGCGAAAGTTTATGGTGATTCATCATTCCAGCACTATGAAAAAAGTCATGTGATGGTGATTGGGATTGGTGGTGTTGGTAGTTGGGCGGTAGAGGCTTTGGCACGCACGGGTATTGGTGAGATTACTTTAGTCGATATGGATGTGGTTGCGGCATCAAATGTGAATCGTCAGTTGCCTGCGATGACATCAACTCTAGGCTGTGAAAAAGTTGAGATTATGGCGGAGCGTTGTCGCCAAATTAACCCACGTATTAAAGTTAATATTATTGATGACTTTTTAACCCCTGAGAATGTCACCGAGATTTTAAAGCCTGTACCTGATATTATCTTGGACTGTATTGATGACGTTAAAGCGAAATTGGCTTTAATGCTTCATTGTCGTTTTAATAAAATTCCTTTGATTGTTTCGGGCGGAGCAGGTGGTAAACTCGATCCCCTTAAAATCCGTGTGGCTGATTTATCAAAAACAGAACAGGACCCGATGTTAGCGAAGCTCCGTAGTCAGCTTCGTGCTCGAGGTATTTGTAAAAAGCCAAAAGAGAAATTTGGAATTACCTGTATTTACTCAATCGATAACCCATTTTCTAATGCTGATGTCTGCCCATCGGCAGGGTTACGCTGTGGTGGATATGGTTCGGCGGTAGTGGTGACGTCAAGCTTTGCGATGATTGCTGTAGCTGAAGTTTTGAAGAAACTCGATTTAAAGAAAGCATAATTTAAATATTGAAGAGGCATGCACTTATGTGAGTGCATGCCTTTTGTTTTTTGAGTAAAGTTAAAATTGATTTAATCATATAACTCTATGTTGTCGTGTTTGGGCTGTGTTGGGAGCTGTTGATCATAAAATTTAAAGCACCATAATATTAGAACAACAACGGTGAAGATGGCTAAACCTTTTAAATACTTCATGAATAATTCAATCAAGTGAATGGTCTTGATAAAATTCTAGCGAAGGCAGTCTATCTAATCTAATATAGAAAATAGACCTAATGATCTAATTTTGAGATAGAAATGCTCACATTAAAACAATTCCAATATTTTATAAAAATCGTTGAAGAAGGAAGCTTTACCGCGGCTTCTGAAAAGCTATTCATAGCTCAGTCTGCTTTAAGTCGGCAAATTAAATTATTAGAAGAAGAAATTGACTTTAAATTATTTGATCGTACTGATAAGAAAGTGAAACTGACGACAGCGGGAGAGGTCTTCTATAAAAAAATAAAAGATAATATGCATTATTTAAATGAGATTATTGGCGTTTCTAAGAATATTGCAGAAGGAAAAAATCGCCAGATTAAAATTGCTCACTCGAGCAGTATTGTTATGGATGCTAAAAAGGTTCAAATATTAAAAGAAATTAGCTTAGAGCAAAAAATTAACTTTGAGATAAACACGTTGTCATCTGAGCATCAGGTTTTGGCTTTACTGAATGGGGAGGTTGATATTGGTTTAATTAGACCACCAGTTCGGCATACATTAGATGATGTCAATGTTCTTAAATTATATGAAGAACCTTTAATGGTGGCCGTGCACATTGATCATGCTAAGTTTACAAATAAAGAGAAGTTGGAAGTCAAAGATTTAAAAGAGGAATACTTTGTTTCTACACCACATTCTAAAAGAGGTGGATTAAGCTATTTAGTTTCAAATCTATGTTTAGTCGCAGGATTTACCCCACAAAAAGCCCCAATTCAGTCACGTAAGATTTCACAGTTACAACTTGTGGCTGCAAATGTTGGTGTAAGTATTGTGCCTAAAGAATTTCAGCAGATCTTGCCTGTTCAGGTAAAACTATTGCCTTTAACCGATCAGCTATCACTTTCAGAAGTAGTTTTGGTTTATAGAAAAGATCATGATGAAATAATTCAGCATTGTGCTGAACGCATCCATCAAGTTTTTCAATTTTAGGAAATTGATTAGGCAGCTAATCTATAATAAGTATAAGTAACATTATCGTCTTTATAGACATCATAACTACTTTGTTTGAAGTCAGAAACCCACTCACTTCCTGTATATCCAGCGATATGTCCATAAACATGGTTGCGGGTTCGGTGAATGATGTAAATATCACCTTCCTGAGGTTCGTCGAAGGCTGGATCAATTTCTTTATAGCCAATCTTTTTAAGAGTATCACCCCAATCTGAAGCTGCAATTGGATGGTTTTCAACATCGGCACCAGCAGATTCGAGCGCAAGGCGGATACTGCGTGCGCATCTCGCTTTACTGCGTCTAGATGTAATACTTTCTAATTTTTCTACGAACTTTTCTACATCAATGGGAGGATTAGTTGAGGTTTGAGTTTGATGATTATTGGGTTTCATGGTGAAAGGATAAGGGAGGCTTGGTGTGCTGTGCGATACAACAATGGCTGCCTGATTTGAATCCTGATACATGTAATTATCAGCTACTTGTCCGTCATAAATAATCATCGTGAAATCTCTACCGTGCTACCCATGTCCATATTAAAAAAATCACCACCTACCTGTGGCGTTCAGAGATACTAATAGGCGTACCTTAAAAGTTTTGTCTATGTTATGTAATAACGTATCTTTTTTCCAGAGGCTTGTGCTTTGAAGTGAAAAGATGCTCGTCAAAAGGTTTATTAAAAACAGTAAAACTTAAATTATTGACATTATTATAAATAAATAATAAATCAGAACTTAAATTTGAATATTTTGCTTCAACATTTGCGAATATACTCAAAATCTAAGTCGCTGATTTAAAATGCCACATTTTCTTACAATTTAAGAAGTCGTCACCAACTTAAACTTGCTGCTCTTTTAAATATTCTTCAGTGCGAATCATAGTAGCTTGCATGTTTTGAATCGCATTTTCAACGTCAGCTAAAGTTTTTGCATTTCCGCCACTTAGCGCTTGACGCCATTTACGAGCGCCTGGCAAGTTTTGGAATAAACCTAAAATATGACGTGTAATGATTGAAAGAGGGGCACCTTCAGCCATACGTTGTTCAATATAAGGCAGCATTTGTTCCATAATATCGAATCGATCTGGTGCTTCTAAATTCCAAAGTTGGCCGAGCTCAGCAAGTAGGTAAGGGTTATGGTAGGCTTCACGGCCAATCATGACACCATCAACATGCTGTAAATGTGTTTGAGTTTCGGCAAACGTTTTAATTCCACCATTAATTTCAATGGTGAGATGTGGGCGCTCTTGCTTTAAACGATATACATCTTCATAGCGTAAAGGTGGTACTTCTCGGTTTTCTTTCGGAGATAAACCCTTCAAAATAGCAATACGGGCATGTACAACGAAATAAGTACAACCTGTTGCTGCGACAGTATCTACGAAATGTAGCATTTCTTCGTAAGACTGCATGTCATCAATACCGATACGGTGCTTTACCGTTACTGGAATCTTTACTGCCTTTTGCATGGTATGAATGCATTCAGCAACCAAGTCTGGCTCTGCCATTAAACATGCGCCGATTTTATTGTTCTGTACCCGGTCACTTGGACAGCCTACATTCAGGTTAACTTCATCGTAACCCCAGTCTTCTGCCATTTTTGTGCAGGTTGCAAGTTCTTCGGGATTTGAACCACCAAGTTGTAATACGATCGGATGTTCTTGTGCGCTGTAGTCCAAATGGCGTTTAGCATCGCCAAATAGGATTGCGCCTGTAGTGACCATTTCGGTATAGAGCACAACGTTTGGGTTAAACAACCGTGCAAAGAATCGGTAATCCTTTGTAGTCCAGTCCATCATAGGGGCTACTGAAATACGAGGTTGTAACGATTGAAGTGATTGCATAACCAATAGACCCAAAAGTCGCTAAATTAATGAAAGGGCAGCATTATACGGGGTTTGGCCCTGAATCGACAGTGGCTTTTAACCGAGTAATTTATAACCACCCTTGTGTTAAATATAGGAAGATGATTTTTAATAAATTACTTTAGCGTTAAGGCATTTGCTTTTTTTGTAAGAAAGCATCAATCACGCTAAATAAAATACAAAATACAACGAGGCCTACACCTGCAAGGCATGTCATAGTCCATCCACCACGATTCCATGCAAAAATCCCTAATGCCGAACCACCAGCACCACCAATAAAGTAAGTGGTCATATAAATAGCATTGATACGAGATTTGGCATCGGGACGTAAACGGAAAATAATACTTTGGTTACTGGTGTGTACCAGCGCCAGTGCCAATTGAATTAGAGCAAAACCAATGACATAAGCTGAAAGTAGAGTTTGTCCGAAATAGAAACAAATCCAACTTACCAAAAACAGCCCACAGCCCATCCAAGTGAGGAGGCGTGTATATCCTTGGTCGGCATATTTACCAATATAACGTGTAGATAAAGCACCAAAGATACCGACTAACGGGACTAGTCCGATAAATAGATCAGGTAAATGATGTGCCGAGGTGAGAAGTAACGCGATGGTGGAATATAGAATACTCACTGCTGCAAAGGCGAAAGCCCCTGTAAGTGCTCTTAATAATAGTCGCTTTTCCTCTTTTAAAAGCTGAGCCATGGAAACAAAGATTTGCCCATAGTTCATTTTCATGCGCATGACATAAGGCAGGCGACTTTTTAAGGTGTAGGCCAACATAAGCATTAACACACCACTGACTACATAAACTACTTTCCAGTGGAAAAGATTCGAAAATAAGCCTGCTAGACTGGTAGAGAGTAAAATCCCGACCAATAAGCCACTCATTAAAAAGCCAATAATTTCGCCTGTTTTTTCAGGTTTTACGGTCATTGTGGCAAGTGGAATAAGCACTTGAGCTGCAACAGAAAATAAGCCCGCTAAAATTGTACCAATCCATAGCATGGGCAAGTTAACAGCAAAAGCAGATGTAAATAGACCAATTGCGCAAAGCACCATCAAAAACGGAATAGCTTTAGCTTTATTAACAATATCACCCATCGGAACAATAAAGAGTAGGCCGAGGGCATAAGACACCTGAGCGAATGTCACTGTTAAAGCGGCTTGTGCTTGAGTTACAGCAAAATCTTGCTGAATAGAGTGAATCAGCGGCTGACAATAATAATTCACACCTGCACATAAGCCACATGCTGCTGCCATCAACCAAAGCAAAGGTTTATTTTGACTGATATCTTCAGGGGTAGACATGATGTTCTCTCAGTTTTATTGGGTGTATGCCGTTGCTTCAATTTCAATGAGCATATGTTCTAGTGCAAGGCATGGCACAGGAATGAGTGTACAGGCAGGAAAAGGATGATTTTTCCATAAATTTTGCATAATTTTAATCAAAATTTGATGTTTTTCGACCGAATGGTCAACAACTAAAACTCTTAACACGGCAATGTTGTTAAGCTCTGCATTGGCGGCTTTTAAAGCATGTTGAATATTATCAAAAACTTGGTTCGCTTGTTCTTCAAAATTTGAGCTTAATTCCCCTTTGGAATTTTCGCCGCCTTGACCTGCTACATGAATAATATTCTTAAAGTTTTTTACCACAGCAACATGGCTATAACCATTTGAGGTAGGATCATATAACGTTGATGGATTTATGATTTTAAAAGCTTCTTGACTCATGGGAACTCAACCGTTCATTAAAATTTAGATGAGTATCCAACCTCAACTTAAGTTGAGGTCAAGAGAATTTAATGTTTCAGTCTTTTCTTTCTTAATGTAATCATCATTACACCTACAATATTCAGTAGGCAGCCGACCCATTGCCATATATTTAGGTGTTCATTTAAAAAAGCCACGGCAAGTAAAATTGTTAAAACTGGTCCAATCGAAGCGATCATTGCTGATTGAGAGGCTCCTAACCGTTCAATGCTTTGCATAAGCATAACGGTGGGTAACACGGTAACTAAAAAGCCTAAGCCAATCCCATACCAAATCACGCTAGAGGGGAGTTGGAATAAAAGTTGAATAGGATGAGGTGTGTTTAATACATAGTGAGTTAATGTGCCGACACAAGCCACAGTTAGAGCTAACCCTGTGAAATTCCAAGAACCAAATTTCTTAATGAGAGGGGGTGTTAGTAATAAATAGCCGGCGAAAGCCACAGCGCTTGCAAATACAAAACTTGTTCCTAACCAGAAGTTGCCCTGAATTGGTGCGTTGTGGTGCTCCTGAAGCATAACCAGCACCGTTCCACCATAACTAAGAAAAATGGCAAATAAACTTTTTACATCTAATTTTTGTTTGTAGAGTAGACTCGAAACAATGACGGTGAGAGTAGGGTATAAAAATAGAATAATTCGTTCTAGAGAGGCGCTAATAAACATAAGACCCATGAAATCGAGCCAACTTGCAAAGTAGTAGCCTAATAGACCGGCAAAAATTAAAATTAGCCAATCCTTCTTTTTTATGCCCTGATTATGATGCCTGTTAAACCAGCAAATTAATAGAAAGAACGGTAAAGCGCTTAACATGCGTAAAGCCATCAGGACTGTACCGTCGACTAATGGAGAAAGGGCATAAGTCTGTTTAATAAAGATTGCTTTGGTACTGAATAAAAACGCAGAGCAAAGCGCAAAAAAAGACCCGATTTGAAACGATGATAAAGAAATTTTCATATACAGGACTGTATAAGAGAGACTATTGTCTGTAAAAAAAGAAAAATCTTCCTATATTACACCTCAAATCAAATATCGTGAATCATCAGTTCAAAATATGGGTATTTATTAAATAAATATTGGGTGGTATTTTAAAAAAGTTCAATTAGAATCCAAATTCTGTACAAAGAATACACATGGGGGAAACATTGCAGCTTGCAATGTTTTTGACAATGAGAAATTAGCTTGAGGAACGCTCATGCAGATCGGAATCCCAACCGAAACTGTCGTCGGTGAAAATCGTGTAGCTGCTACGCCAGAGACAGTAAAGAAGTTGATTAGCGCTGGTCATAGCGTTGTGATTGAACGTGGTGCTGGTGTAAAGGCTGCGTACATTGACAGTGCTTATGAACAGGTCGGTGCAACCATTACGGATGATGCCTATACGGGTAGTCAAATTATTTTGAAAGTTCGCGCTCCACAGGGCGGGGAAATTCAGAAACTTGCAGCAAATACCGCTGTTGTAGCAATGTTTGATCCTTATCGTAATACCGAGCTAGATCAGTTTGCGAATCAACAAGTGTCTGCTTTTGCTCTAGAACTGCTTCCTCGTACGCTTTCTCGTGCACAAAACATGGATGTGTTGTCTTCTCAAGCAAACTTGGCTGGTTATAAATCAGTTTTACTTGCTGCTGCTGAATATCAACGCATGTTCCCAATGCTTATGACTGCTGCGGGTACTGTAAAACCTGCACGTGTTGTGATTATGGGTGTGGGCGTTGCAGGTCTACAGGCGATTGCAACTGCTAAACGTTTAGGTGCAATTGTTGAAGCGACTGACTTGCGTCCTACAGCAAAAGATCAAGTTGAGTCTTTAGGTGGTAAGTGGTTAGACGTACCAATGTCTGAAGAAGAGCAACAACGTGCAGCGGATGCCGCTAAAAATGGTTATGGATGGATGCCGGGTGAGCAGTACATCAAAGACCAGGCTGCGATTGTAGATAAAGCTGTTTCTAACGCAGACATCGTGATTACGACTGCATTGCTACCAGGTCGTGATGCGCCACGTCTGATTAAAGCTGAAACTGTTGCCAAGATGAAACCGGGCTCTGTCATTTTAGATATGGCAGTTGAAACTGGTGGTAACGTTGAAGGCTCTAAAGTGGGTGAGACTGTATTTACTGAAAATGGCGTGAAAATTTTGGGTGTTCCAAATATTCCGGCCACTGTAGCAACAGAAGCTTCTGCATTGTATGCGCGTAACGTTTTTAATTTCGTAGAGACTTTATTCGACAAAGAGAAAAACTTTGCGATTAATCAAGAAGACGAGATCCAAAAAGCCCTATTGGTCACTCATGGCGGTCAAGTACTGCTTAAGCATGGTTAAGGAGATTTCTTATGGTTGAAACTATTACAATTTTCGTCCTTGCCATCTTCGTAGGTTATTACGTGGTTTGGGGCGTTACGCCAGCTTTGCATACGCCACTTATGGCAGTAACCAATGCGTTGTCATCTATTATTGTGGTAGGTGCGATGTTGCAAACCGTGGGTCTGCCAGTTTTAGGTGTAGATGCTAACGTTGCATTTCAAAGTGTGAATGTGGTGAGCGTACTCGGTGCGATTGCAGTATTTTTGGCAAGCATTAATATTTTCGGTGGCTTCGCAGTAACTGCACGCATGCTGGAAATGTTCAAGCCTAAGCAAAAGAAATAAGAGGGCTTTGACATGGAATTTATTCAAGCAAATGCAAACTGGTTATACCTTGTTGGCGCAATCCTCTTTATCTTGACGCTTCGTGGTTTGTCTGGTCCTAAAACAGCAATTCAAGGTAACCGTTACGGTATGATCGCGATGGCGATTGCAGTTGTAACGACTTTCTTTGTTGCTAATAATCCAGTGATCTGGATGATTGTTGGTGCAATGGTGCTCGGTGCAATCGTAGGTATTGCACGTGCTCGTACCGTACCAATGACGCAAATGCCAGAAACTGTTGCGCTTATGCACTCATTGGTTGGTTTGGCTGCTGTTCTCATTGCAATTGCTGCAATTTTACATAACAACCAACTTACTGAGCTATTCGCTCAAAATGAAGCGGCTTTAATAGCAGCTGGCGTGCAACATGCACACATGAGCAAGGTTCACTTGTTTGAATTGTTTGTTGGCTGTTTCGTAGGTGCGATTACCTTTACTGCATCTGTGTTTGCATACGGTAAATTGGCTGCGAAAAAATGGGCTAAAACAATTTCTGGTGCGTGGGTTAAACCTGTTCAAGCGCTTATCTTTATTGCGATGTTGGCTTGTGGTTTCTACTTCTTCACGACTGGCAACATGACTGCATTCTGGGCAATGACAGCTCTTGCACTTGCATTTGGTTGGGTTTGGATTGCGCCAGTAGGCGGTGGTGATATGCCTGTGGTGGTATCGCTTCTTAACTCATTCTCTGGTTGGGCTGCGGCAGGTATTGGTTTTACACTTGAAAACAATATGTTGATCGTTGCGGGTTCTCTCGTGGGTTCATCTGGTGCGATTCTGTCGTACATCATGTGTAAAGCAATGAACCGTTCAATCATCAATGTATTGTTTGGTGGGGCAATGGGTGGTGCAGCAGTTGCATCGGCAGATAAAGGTGAACAAGTTCAACGTAACCACCGTTCAGGTTCTGCTGATGATGCTGGCTTCTTGATGTCAAATGCTGACAGCGTTGTGATTGTACCGGGTTATGGTATGGCGCAAGGTCGTGCACAAAATGCTGTAAAAGAGTTGTGTGAAATTCTAAAAGAGCAAGGTGTTCGCGTTCGTTTCGCCATCCATCCGGTTGCAGGTCGTATGCCTGGTCACATGAACGTATTGCTTGCTGAAGCAGACGTAGCATATGAAGACATCTTGGAAATGGATGAGATTAACTCGGACTTCCCTGCAACCGACGTAGTACTTGTTATTGGTGCAAACGACGTTGTTAACCCTGCTGCAAAAGATGATCCAAGCTCACCGATTTATGGTATGCCGATTCTTGAAGCTCATAAAGCGCGTACAATCATGGTGATTAAGCGTTCTATGGCAACAGGTTATGCTGGTCTAGACAATGATTTGTTCTATAACGAAAAAACAATGATGATCTTTGGTGATGCCAAGAAAGTTGTTGAAGATATGACGAAAGCAATTAACGGTACAGGCCACTAAGTTGCTTTGAAATAAAAAACCACCTTCGGGTGGTTTTTTATTTGGCTTTATTTTTAAAGAAATTTTTCTACCAGATCCATAGACTGTTGATACAGGTCACGTGCCAGTTGCTGATTTTTAGCATGTGAGGATTTCCAGTCTGGCATATGTGCACTGACATATTCGCCGTTGCGGTTTTGCCATGCATCTCCGATTGCCATTTCTGTAATGAGCTTTGCTGGAACTGAGGTTGGAACCAAGCCTAATTTCATCGCTGCATAAACCGGCTTTGGTAATTCACGATAAATATCAGAAGCAACACCGCCGGGGTGTAATGCATTATTGGTAATTGAACTTTCTGCGAGTTGCTCTGCTAATGCATTGCTAAACAGTAAATTTGCAAGTTTTGATTGCCCGTAATAGAAAAGGGGATTGTAAAAACCTTCTGCACGAAACTTATTGGGTTTAATTGAGCCAACCCAATGAGCAATAGATGCAAGATGGATGATGCGTGCTTTTGGAGACTGTTTTAAAACTGGAAGTAATTTTTGAGTGAGTAAAAAATGGCCTAAATAATTAACCCCAAATTGTTGCTCAAAACCCTCTGTGGTTAGTTGCTTTGTTCTGGAAAATAAGCCTGCATTATTAATGAGTACGTCAAGATTGCCATATTTATCTGCAATTTCATCGGCAGCTTTTCTAGTTAATTCAAGACTATTTAAGTCGAGAGAAACGACATTGACTTGGCCTTGGTCGAGTGAGCGTAGTTTGTTTTGTGCCTCTTGTGCTTTTTGTGGATTTCGACAAGCCAAAATCACATGTTGTCCTTGTTTAACAAGTTGTTCTGCTGTGGCAAAACCAATCCCTGTGTTGGCGCCCGTAATTAGTATCTTCACTTTCTGTACTCCGGTTATGCTAATTATTGGTGAGAACTTTAAGAATTTGTATAGTGCGATAAATCTGACAATTTGTCATGTCAAATTTGGTCGTAACTGCTAATTGGTTTCTTAGAGATAGTAGATGATAATTAAAAGGGGCTAAATTGCTATTAGTGAAATAAAAAAGCGGCTCAAAAGAGCCGCTTTTTTTAAAAGCAAAATTTTAAGCAACCGACTCTGGAGCGGTACGCCATAAGCTTTCTAAATCATAGAATTTACGAGCTGTTGGTAGCATTACATGTACTACAACAAAGCCGAGATCAATTAAGATCCATTCTGCATCTCGTTCACCTTCAACACCAATCGGGCGGAAACCGGCTTTACGAGCTTCTTCTGCAACATTGTCAGCAAGTGCTTTGACATGGCGAGTAGAAGTACCACTTGCAATTACAATAGCATCAGCGACATTGCTAATTGAGCTAACATCTAACTGGAGAATATCTTTTGCTTTTACATCAACTAAAGCGTCGTGGACGACTTTGAGACAAGCTTGTACGTCTTTATTTGAGGTATTCATTGCGAAATCGTGAGAATTAGACACGCTGGGCGATGGTTCTAAATTCATATAGGGTATATTTTCCTGACAATTACTCACTATCTAATATAGTGGTTTTCACGCTAAATTTCAAACAGAAGTCGTAACAGTTTATATATTTACATCATCAGAAAAGTATTTTTTCTTCCATGTAAACGACTGATTTGAACCATTTTCAGGTTTATATTCTGCTGCAATATAGTTCTGATATGAGCTTTGCTTTAACCAAGAAAAAATTTGTTCATATGGGATTTGAGCTGTATCAGGTTCATGGCGGCCTGGGCAGTCTGCAAATTGAATATGTCCAATTAAGTTAATATTCTCTTGTAAACCTTCAAGTACATCTTCGCCCATCATCGCCATGTGATAGCAGTCATACTGCATTTTGAGAGTAGGTTGGTTGACCGCTTCGAGCATCTCTTGTGCTTGTGCAATGTTTTGCACTAAAAAGCGTGGCATATCAGTGCCGTTAATCATTTCAAAAACAGGCTCTATACCATGTTCACCGAGTAAATTGCAGGCAAGTTTTAGATTAGCTGCTAATGTTTTTAAACAAGGAAGCAAGTCTGCATCAAGCGGTTGTTTACCCGCTAAAATATTAACACGAGGAACGTTTAAAGCAGTGGCATAACGAATAGCCAATTCTAATGCTTCATGAAAAGCTGCTTCTTGGCCGGGTATGCCTGCTAAACCATTCCCGCCTTGCATAAGATCACCAGCAGGCACATTAATTAAGCAAAGGCTGAGATTGTAGCGTTCGAGTTGAGTTTGAATATCTTCAATCGTCAATTCATAGGGGAATTGAATTTCTACATATTCAAAGCCCTGTGCATGAGCCAGAGCGAAGCGTTCAATTAAAGGAACTTCGGTAAAAATCATGGATAAATTGACTGCAAGACGACCCATACTCAAACTCCGTTTATTTTTGCTCTACTAATTGAATCATAGTAGCTAAATCTTTCTCGGCAAAGCCATTTTTTTGGTGAGTTTGTAGCTGTAATAGAGCTTTTTGTGCAACGGGGATGTCTAAATTAACATTGTTAGCCAATGTTACTGCGTTGTTAAGATCCTTAGATAATGTTTGAACTTTCCACTGAATAGGTTCAAATGTATGAGTTGCCATGCGTGGGGTTAGAATTTGAAAGGGTTTAGAGTCTGCAAATCCACCCGCTAAGGCTGGAGCGAGTAAAGTTGTATCTACACCCGCTCGGTCTGCAAGCGCGACAGCTTCTGCAATAAGTGCGCTGTTGGCTGCAACGATGAGTTGATTACAAATTTTGGTGGCTTGACCAGTTCCTGTGTCTCCCATGCGTGTTACACGTTGAGATAGAACATTATAAATAGGCGTTAACTCTGTAATTGTTTGAGCATCACCGCCTGCAAAAATGACAAGTGTGCCTTGTTCTGCCCCAGCTGTTCCTCCCGACACAGGAGAATCAATCCAAGTAACGTCATGCTTGGCAGCCTCTTGAGCAAGTGTTTTTGTTACAGCAACAGATAAACTTGAGAAATCAACAATCACCTGTTTAGCTTTTAAGTGAGGTTGGATTTGCTCAAATACACTTTGTATGGCTTGGTCATCTGCGAGACAAGTTAAAATAACAGGATATTCGCCAATATTTATAAGATCTAAAGGCTGTGCGCCGATATCAATCAGTTCTTCACACGCAGAAGAGGTTCGGTTCCAAACAGCAACTTGAAAACCTGCCTGAATAAGACGGGTTGCCATGCGGCTTCCCATCAACCCTATGCCTAAAAAAGCAATAGGGGTGTTGCGATCAAAATTCATAATCTAAGCTCTTTATTTATATTGGCGTGGTAAAAAATTAACTTCCGGATGTTTGTCTTTTTTACGAGCAAGCTTGCTATTTTTACCAAGTAATAATTTAAGTTGCCAGATTTTTTCTAAACGTAATGATTTTTCTGGTTGGTGCTCCATCGCATCAAGTACACGTTTTGCCGCAGTGAGCGCATCTGGTGAGCGCTGTAACATTTCAGCTGCAATTTCATTTGCTTTCTCTAGTGGAGCGTCGCTTAAATGAGTGACAAGACCAATTTCTTTTGCATAATTTCCATCGAAAACACGAGCGGTTAAGGTGAGTTCTTTTGCAAGGTCAACGCCAATTAAACCTTTCAATGAACGAGTAAGTCCCATATCTGGAACTAAGCCCCAACGACTTTCCATAATCGACATTTTAGTGTCAGGGTGAGAAATCCGAATGTCGGCTGCTAAGGCAAGTTGCATGCCTGCGCCAAAACAGTATCCTTCTAGTGCCGCAATCACAGGTACAGGTAAATTTTGCCAAATAAGAAATGCTTTTTGAAATAGGCTTTGGCCTGGTTTTACAAGCTCCCAAATGGCAAAAGCAGAATTTTTTGGATTGTTTAGGTCGGATAAATCAATTCCGGCGCTAAAAACTTGTGCTTCACCTGTCAAAATCACACAGCGAATATCACGGTCCTTTTTAATGGCTTTTGCTGTTGAAACAAGTTCTTTTAATAAGGCAAAACTCATGGCATTGCGTTTGTCAGGACGGTTTAAATATACCGTTGCAATGCCATTATTCTTTTCAATACGTAAGAGTGCCATGAGATTTCCGCTTCTTTTTTTATAGATAAGCGGAGCATAACATGGCTGTAATTTGGAAACATGACAGCCCAGTCATGCCTGTTTTGTAGATAGATTAGTCAGGAATCACCAAGATTTGATGAGCTGCACTTTCTACTTCTTTTACAACAAGTCCTAACTCGTCGAAGCGTCTCATCACTTCTTCAATGAAGCCTTCATCTGCTATACGGCGTTCTTTACGTAGTGTTGAAATAAACTGCTCAAAGTCACCAGTCACTTGTTGTAGTTTTGGAGTACCTACATAGCGAGTAGCGCCATAAAGACGATGTAAAACATGCTCAAGTTGAGGGAAGTCTTCAAGCTCAATAAGCTGCTGCATTTCATCTAGCTCAATTGGGAAACTATCAACTAACATTTTTAGTAAGTCTTGAGCTAAGTCTTCTTTATTTGCTGCAAGCTGCAAGCTTTGTTGCCAATTTAAAATTTGCGGATCTAAAGCTTCTGCAACGACATGATGGTCTTTCTCTAGTGCTTTTGCCGCAAAGTTGTTTTTAGTCCATTGCGTTAAAATCTGGATAATTTGTTCCATTTGAATTGGCTTGGTGACATAGTCATTCATGCCGACTTTGAGAAGCTTTTGCTTTTCATCAGCAAGGGCGTGGGCTGTTAATGCAATAATTGGAAGCTGCATTTCGCCGTCTAAAGTTGACTCTAGCGAACGAATAGCGCGAGTGGTATCAATACCTGACATAACAGGCATTTGAATATCCATGAACACTAAATCAAATGGTTTGAGCTTTTGATCGATTCGCTCTTGGATGAGGTTTAAGGCTTCTTGGCCGCTGAGTGCTTTAGTTGTTCTAACGTTGAGTTCACCTAGCAGAGCTTCTAACACAATTAAGTTAGGTAAGTGGTCGTCGACTGCCAGAATGTGTAAACCCTGCCCATTAAAGTCTTGTTGTTCCTCTTCAAAAATAGGTTGATCATTTAATAATTGAATGAGTCCGCTTCGGCTTAATGGTTGATAGAGAGGGCGAGCACGATATTCATTGAGCATATTTGGCTCAAGCGTCATTTGATAACCATAAACTGCCAAATTACCTTGATAGCGGCTGCGAATTTCTTTTAATAAGGCTTCAGTGTCACCACTGTGGTCAACAATAAGCCATGTATTATCTTTTTGATCAAGATGTTTTAAACGACTAAATAAATCCAGAATCGATTGTGTCTCGATGTGAGGAACATGATAGTTTTCAAGGTAGTAACGTAAAACACTTGCGGTAGCAGGGTGTGCAAGATAAGACACCACTTGTAAATGTTCAAAGTGTGGATGTTCAATCTCGTAATCTTCATCTACTACAAATTGTGCGGTAAACCAGAACGTAGAGCCTTTTTCTGTTGGAGCGCGTTCTTGGTTATCTTCAAAGCCAATTTGTCCATGCATAAGATGAACAAGCTGTTTCGAAATAGCTAGACCTAAACCTGTACCGCCAAATTGACGTGTAACGGATGCATCACCTTGCGAGAATGATTCAAATAGTTTTTTACGGTCTGTACCGCTTAAACCAATACCACTGTCTTGCACACTAAAATGAAGTAAGCATTGTCCAATATCATCATGTTCCATACGAACACGAACAATAATTTCGCCGTCTGGAGTGAACTTAATCGCATTCGAAATCAAGTTAGTCAGAATTTGTTTGAAGCGTAAAGCATCACCAATCACTTGTTGTGGAATGTTGTCGGCATAATAAAAAGCCATAGCAATATGCTTTTGGGCAGCCAGTGGAGACAACATATCCATGACATCAAAGACAGCTTCTTCTAAATCAAACGGTGCTGTTTCTAGCTCTAATTTACCTGCATCAATTTTTGAAAAATCTAATACATCATTAATTAATGCCAATAAATGGGCTGATGACTTGCGAATAGTTTGTAGGTAAAGATTTTGTTCGTTATTTAGGTTTTGTTGACGAAGTAATAAATGAATAAAGCCATCAATACTATTTAGAGGGGTTCGAAGCTCATGACTAATATTGGCAAGGAAAACTGATTTGGCTTGGTTCGATGAAATCGCTTGGTCACGTGCTTGACGATAGGTAATATTTTGAACTTCTAAAGTATCTAAAGTTCTACGTAGGTCTTCTTCGGTTTGTTCAGTATGTTCTTTTAACTCTAAAAAGCTAAAGTGCAATCGTTTAACGACATTTGCGATATCTCGCTGTAACAGGCGTAATTCACCAGTACTGTTAATCACCATGTGCTGGTCTAGTGTGTCAGCATTTAAACGTTGCAACTGCATGCGAATTTCATACATCGGCGCAATCCAGCGACGTGAATAAAAATTCAAACAAAGTAAAAGTAAGAGTAAGGTCATTAACCCAGTAATGACGAGGGCGATCAGAATGCGGTAACGAGCCAGTTCTAGTGGCTGATTATCCATTTCAATAACAAGCCAAACAGGTGCTTTTCCGGGTGTGTCGCTAATCCGTTGTCCATAAATATTATTGTGATTATAAGAGATTGGCCCAAAAAAATTATTGTTTTGTTTGAAGTTCGGCCAGTAGCGATTGTCGCGATAACCGATACTTAAATAGGTCTGACCATTACTGTCAATTAAAGCAGCACGTTTTAGATTTTTTTCACTAAACATGCTTTGCATGATGTGCTGAGCGTGATCATATTCATCGGGCTCTAGTTCAACCAGCTTATATAAATCGATCGCGATTTGATTGTAGCGAGCTAAGATTGCAGAGGCATGATGTAGCTGTTGTTGTTTTACTGAATGTGAGGTTTCAGTTAAAACCAGAAAAGCACCAACGCACGTTAAAATCATAATAGGCACAAAAATCAGAGCAATTAATTGCCCATATGCATGATTCAGACGTAAGCGTTTCGATAAGGTTTTATTGAAATTAGACATGGCTACATCAGATTTATCTCTCTGTACGGCATCTTATCACGCTTTATTTTAAAACAGACGGCATTTTATAAATGACCGAGCTTTAATCGCTTTTATGAAAAAGCATATTGAAATGGGTGCAGTACCAAGCATTTTTTCATACAATAGGCCCACCTCGATATAGGTGTTGATCATGAGTAATACACAACCTGATTTTTTAGCCGACGAATTTTTGTTAGATCACTATGTGGGTAACACACCTCTAGTCCGTTTGCAGCGTTTGGCGTGTCACACGCAGGCAACGGTTTTAGCAAAATTGGAAGGTAATAATCCGGCAGGTTCTGTAAAAGACCGTCCAGCATATAACATGATTATGCAGGCAGAAAAACGTGGTCAAATTAAGCCAGGAGATACCTTAATTGAGGCAACCAGTGGAAACACGGGTATTGCTTTGGCAATGGTTGCTGCAATGCGTGGCTATAAAATGAAATTAATCATGCCGGGGAATTCAAGTCAGGAGCGTAAGGATGCAATGCGTGCTTATGGCGCAGAATTGATTGAAGCACCGAATATGGAAGCTGCACGAGATATGGCTCTGCAAATGCAAGCTGAAGGTCTAGGTCTGGTCCTTAATCAATTTGGCAATCCAGATAATGTCGAAGCTCATTACCTCACCACTGGCCCTGAAATTTGGAAGCAAACAGGTGGGAAGATTACTCATTTCGTGAGTTCAATGGGTACAACCGGTACCATTATGGGAATTTCAAAATATTTAAAAGAACAAAACCCAGATATTCAAATTATTGGGTTACAGCCTTCTGAAGGTTCAAATATTGCTGGTATTCGCCGTTGGCCACAAGAATATTTACCTACGATTTTCGATCCAAAGCGTGTTGATAAAATTATGGATATTCCGCAAATTGAAGCGGAAAAAACGGCTCGCCGTTTAGCACGTCAGGAAGGAATTAGTGCAGGTACATCTTCTGGTGGGGCAGTGTGGGCTTCAGTAAAAATTGCAGAAGAAAATCCGGATGCTGTTATTGTTTGCATTATCTGTGATCGTGGTGACCGCTACCTATCTACAGGACTGTTTTCAGTACAGGACGATAACTCATAATTGAGAGAAATCATGCGTTTCCCTACCTTAGTTTTTGATATTGAAACTTTAACTGATTTAAAAGCGGGAGCGCATTTATATCATCTTGATTTACCTGAGACCGATGTAGAGCAAGCGCTCACAAAACTCCGTCGCCAAGAATCTGGCATGGATTTTCAGCGTTTACCTTTACATGAAATCGTTTGTATTTCTGGTTTATGGGTGGATGAGTCTGGTTTTAGATTATTTTCTTTTAGTCGAGAACAATATTCTGAAGCCGAAATTTTGCAGAAATTTTTATCTATTTTTGATAAGCGCCATCCGACTTTAGTGAGTTGGAATGGCTCACAATTTGATTTACCTGTCATTCTGTTTCGCGCGATGTATCATGGGCTTTCTGCACCGGGTCTATTTGATCAAGGTGAAATTGATAGCCAAAAGCGTTTTAATAATTACCAAAACCGTTATCACCATCGCCACATCGATTTAATGGATGTGATGGCAATGTTTAATGGCCGTAATTTTCAAAAGCTTGATGATATTGCCTGTATTTTAGGTTTGCCGGGTAAGCGTGGTGAGTCGGGTTATCATGTGCCTGAATATGTCCGTAATCAACAGTGGTTAAAATTGACTAGCTATTGTGAAGGGGATGTGCTCAATACGTGGTTTATTTATTTGCGTTGGTTAGTGCTAAAAGGCCAATTGAATGCAGATGAACATAACCACTGGATCAGTTCGAGTATTGAATATTTACAGACTATCCCTCAGCAGGCCGATTTTCTTGAAGTATGGGAACGTACTTCGAAACATACTGAATTTACTTCTCACTATTTTAATTCTTCAGATTTTTAGGTTCATCCTTTGAAACAACAAGCCAAATCTCGCAACCTCCAACAGCCCGAATATATTTTTCAGGTTGAAACACTTTCTCATGAGGGGCGGGGAATTGCGCATTATGGTTCTCATCCTGATCATCCAGCAGATAAGCATGGCAAAAAAGTTTTTATTCGTTATGCATTGCCCGGAGAAACTGTAAAGGCTCGGATTACCCATCAAGCGAAGCGCCTTGAAGAGGCTGAGATGTTGCAGTTGTTAGGAGAGCCTTCAGCACATCGTATTGAGGCAATTTGCCCTCATTATGGTGTTTGTGGTGGCTGTAGCATGCAGCATATCCATCCTGATGAACAAATTCGTTTAAAGCAAAATGTACTCCAGTCACATTTACAGCATTTTGCAGGTATTCAACCTGAACAATGGCTAGAACCGATTCGATCTTTACAAAGTGATTATCGTCGTCGTGCTCGAATAGGTGTGCGCTATCTGCCAAAACCAGATCGATTAATTATGGGGTTTCGAGAACATCACAGTAATCGTCTAACTTCGATCCATAGCTGTAGTGTTTTGGATAAAAATTTATCAAATAGTCTGCCTGAGTTACGTACTTTACTCCAAAGTCTAAAAGGCAAAGCACACATTGGTCATGTAGAATTAGCAAAAGGTGATAATGAAGTTTCTTTATTGGTTCGTCATGTAGAAAAATTAAACAATTCTGATGTCAACCAATTAAAGCAATTTGCGTTACACAAAGGCTGGCAGTTGTATTTGCAACCTAAAGGTCCAGAAAGCATTCATCGTGTTGATGATGAGCAAGGTGCTTCACGTTTACATTATGCCTTAGAAAGATTTAATGTAAATTTTGCTTTTTCGCCATTGGATTTTACTCAGGTCAATGCCACAGTAAATGAACAGATGGTTCAATTGGCATGTGAATTGCTTCAATTGCAACCAGGTGAAAAAGTACTTGATCTATTTTGCGGTTTGGGCAATTTCTCACTTCCGTTAGCACGATGTGTTGGTGAAAGTGGGCAGGTTGTCGGTGTTGAAGGAAGTGAGGAAATGGTAGAGCGGGCAACAGCTAATGCAAAATGCAATAGTTTGGTGCAGGCGACCTTCTTTTCACAAGATTTAACAAAAGATTTTTCGCATCATTCTTGGGCGAATCAAGGATTTGATGCATTATTGATTGATCCTCCTCGTGCTGGTGCATATGAAATTATGCAGTATGTATCAAATTTTGGAGCAAAAAGAATCGTTTATGTATCATGTAATCCAGCTACACTGGCAAGGGATGCGGGTGTTTTGGTCCAATATGGTTACCAGTTAAAAAAAGCAGCGGTGATGGACATGTTTACACATACCGAACATGTTGAATCCATTGCACTATTTGAAAAAATTCAAGAGATAAACGATTAAAAACATGAGTTACATATTGAGGAGAATGGTATGGTCACAGTACGTGAACAGTTACCTGAACAACTAACTGAGTTGTCCGAGGAAACGACTGTAGAGCATGCCGCCGAAACGCAAATCGGTTTAGCCTCATGGTTGGATCGGGTGCGTGAAATATTAGACGGGGCGAAGCTTGAACAGCTTGAGCAGGTTGCTCATTTAACCCTGCAAAAAGAGTTAGACTCAACGGTTAATCATCGTTCAAATACTTTCGCTACAGGCGTTGGAATGGCCGACATTCTGGCACATTTGCATGTAGATGAAGATACTCTATCGGCAGCAATGCTCTATCGTAGTGTGCGTGAAGACATTACCGATATAGAAGAAGTAAAACAGAAATTCGGAGAGCAAGTTTATAACCTTGTCAAAGGTACTTTGGCGATGGGTAAACTCTCAGAACTCATTGAGAAAAATAAACGGTTAGAAGATCATTTTAATAATAATCAGCGAGAACATTTAAGCGGCATTTATAAAATGCTGATTTCAGTGACCGAAGATGTTCGTGTTGTTTTAATTAAACTTGCTGAACGTACCTATTCTTTACGAGAGTTGGCAAATTCCTCTCGCGAACGTCAAGAACGTGTAGCACGTGAAATTCTTACTATTTATTCGCCTTTGGCACATCGACTCGGTATTGCTCAGCTTAAATGGGAACTTGAAGATCTAGCATTTCGTTATTTGGCTCCAGACCGCTATAAAGAAATTGCTTCATTACTCAATGAAAAGCGTTTAGAGCGTGAGCATTATATTCAGTTCGTTATTGATCGTTTGAAAAATGAGTTAGCGTCTTACGGCATCGAAGCTGAAATTACAGGTCGTGCAAAACACATTTATTCGATTTATCGAAAAATGAAGAGCAAAAACCTGAGTTTCGACCAACTTTATGACATTCGTGCTTTGCGTGTATTGGTCAATAGTGTGCCAGAGTGTTATCACTCTTTAGGTATCGTACATCAAATCTGGCGCCATATTCCGCATCAGTTTGATGACTATATTACCAACCCAAAAGCAAATGGTTATCGCTCATTACATACTGCTGTAATTGCTGAAAATAAATCTCTTGAAGTACAAATTCGTACTCATGAAATGCATGATGAAGCAGAGTTAGGTGTTTGTTCGCACTTTAACTATAAAGAAGGTTCAAAGAATACTGACCATTCTTTTAACCATCGTTTGCATTCATTGCGTGCTGTTTTAGAGCACTATCAAGAACGTAATGATACGACAGTACATCAAAACGAAGATGAAACAGAAGGCTTTGAACAGTTACAAGACTTTGAAGGCTTTGAGAAGATTTATGTTTTTAGTCGTGATGGCGATATTAAAGAATTGCCGCGCGGTTCAACAGTTTTAGATTTTGCCTATCACGTGCATACAGAAGTAGGGAACAAATGTTATGCGGCGCGTGTCAACCAGCGTTACGTGCCACTTACCTATACTTTAAAAACGGGTGAGCAGGTTGAGATTTTAACTAAAAAAGATCGTGAACCAAACCGTGACTGGTTGGTGAACTCTCTAGGTTATATTAAAACCTCACGCGCACGTGACAAGTTGCGTCATTGGTTTAGACAGCAAGATCGTAGTAAAAATCTTGAAGTAGGCCGAGAACTCCTTAATAAAGAGTTAGCTCGTCTAGCGATTCATCCAAAAAGTATCGACCTAAACGATTATTCGTCACACTTTAATGTGAAAACGGGCGATGACATTTTAGTAAGTCTGGTTAGTGGTGATATTAGCTTACATGCCTTGATTAATCAGGTGAATCGCCAAATGCATCTAGATCAGGATGAGCCTGAGCTAGTACTTAAACCAACATTAAATCCGCGTGCTAGCCATACGCTATCAGCACATGGAATTTTAATTGATGGTTTAGATAATGTAGAGCTTCACATTGCTCAATGTTGTCAACCAGTGCATGGTGAATCAATCGCTGGATATATTACTTTGAATCGTGGTGTTAGCATCCACAAAGTCATTTGTTCTGACTATCAGCGTATGATTAAGCAAGAGCCAGAGCGTGCTGTTGAAGCTGATTGGGAAATGCAGCCAACACGTGGTCAAAGCGTTCAGATTGTGGTGGAAGCTTATGATCGTCGTGGCCTGCTTAAAGACCTAACTCAAGTGATTTTCTCTGACCAGATCAATATTCGTCAGGTCAATACAATTTCTGAGGCAGATGGTATTGCTAATATGAAGTTGCTCATTGAGGTTAAAGGTTTAGCACAGCTTTCTCGCTTATTGGCTCGCTTAGAGCAGCAACCGGGAATTATTAGTGCGCGACGTATGATTCAAGGCGTTTAATAAATTGAGTAAAAAGGCTGTCAAATGACAGCCTTTTTTATTGCAAATTACTTTCTCGATAAATAAATATTAGTAAGTCGGTTTAAAAACTGAGGGCTTAATGTTGAGAGCTGATAAAGCAGTTTGGTTTTTATGCCAACCGGAGTGTGAGTAGGTGTCCAAAAGTGAGCTTTTTTCTCTACAAGCGTAAGCACCTGCTGAGCAATATCATTTGGGGTTAAATCTATTCCCATATTTTGAATGGTGCCTGCATCCATATTGTTAACCATTGCGGTTTGTACAAATAGCGGCATTACATCTAAAACACGAATACCATATTTTTTCCATTCGACATCCAAACCTTCGGTAATTCCGCGAACTGCAAATTTACTGGCTGAATAAGAAATCAAATCAGCTTGCCCATAAATTGCAGAGGCCGAAGAAAGGTTGATGACGCGTGCAAAAGACGCTTGTTTTAAATAGGGTAGAGCAGCATGACAGCCATTGATGACACCATTTACATTAATATTTATTGTTCTTTGATGAGCTTTAATATCAGTTGTTTCAAATGCTCCAGAATATAAAATACCGGCATTATTGACCAATATGTTGAGTTCGCCAGCCCAGTTGGTAAATTCTTTTAATATGTGTTGCCATTGATTGTAATCGCTTACATCTAGGTAGCCGGCACGAGCATTTGGCCCTAAGGTATTTGCTAGTTCTTGAGCAAGCGATTCATTAATATCATAAATGCCTATTTTATATCCTTGTTTGTAGAATACCTGTGCAATTTCAGCCCCAATACCTTGAGCAGCGCCACTAATCAGAATACTGTATCCCATATTTTTTCTCTTTCTCAGTACAATAGTGCGACTGATTTAATCGCTTTGATTTTGATCATAGCAAATTAAAATCTTAGTTTTACTGACCGACTTTTTAAACTTGAGGGTTACCATGGATAAATTGCTTAAAATTATGCAAGAGTTACGTGAAAAATGTCCGTGGGATCAACAACAAACCCCAATGTCACTGACTAAATATGCGATTGAAGAGGCATATGAAGTTGAGGCGGCGATTCGTCAAGGCGATATGAATGAAATCCGAAATGAGCTGGGAGATTTGTTATTACAAGTTGTATTTCAATCACAGATGTTTAGTGAGCAAGGTGCTTTTAACTTTCAAGATGTTGTTGAGGCAATCAGTGAAAAGCTAATTCGTCGTCATCCTCATGTTTTTCAGGCAGATCAATTTAATAACTTAACCCCAGAACAAGTCAGTGAGCTTTGGAAACAAATTAAACAGCAAGAAAAACAAGGGAAGCCACAATCAAGGTTGGACGAAATTAAACATGGACCAGCTCTATTACACGCACAAGAAATACAAGCAAATGTTGCTAAGGTTGGCTTTGATTTTGAAACAGTAGAAGATGCTTATGAAAAACTAGAAGAAGAATTAGGTGAGTTTAAGCAGGCATTAAAAAATAAAAATATTGATGAAATTCAAGATGAATTTGGCGATTGCCTGTTTTCATTGGTCAATGTTGGACGTAAACTTGCGATTTCAAGTGAAACATCACTTTTATCAACAATACATAAGTTTAGAAGTCGTTTTGCTTTTATTGAAGACCAGGCGCAAAAACAGCAAAGAACACTAGAAGACATGACTTTGTCTGAAATGGATGAATTGTGGAATCAGGCAAAGCGGCAATTAAAGTTAGGGGAAAAAACACATGCAGCTCAGCATGAATCTTTGGAAGAATAAACACTATATTTTCATTGCTTTATTTTGGAGCCTGATTTCATCAAATTTTGTTCACGCTCAATCTTTTGATCAAAATTTTAAGGAGTGGAAGGCGAAGCAACAAATGTATGATCAGAGGTTGAGCATGCAACACGCCTCTCATTCTAATGCTTCAAAAAGCTCATCTATGACTGATTCGTCAGGACAAATTCGCTTGAATCAAGCCAATATTGATGAGCTTCAAAAGCTAAAAGGTATTGGTGAAAAAAAGGCTCAAGCGATTGTAGAATACCGTCAAAAGAATGGTGGCTTTAAAAATATTGATGAATTTAAAAATGTAAAGGGCATTGGTCCAGCCATTTTTGAAAAGAATAAAGCACGTTTGACTTTATAAATTATCTGTCTGTCAATTGTCATTTCATGCGCAAACTACAGAGAATCAAATTGCCCTTTGTGTGCGTTAGAGCTATGATTAGCGACAACTTGTTATTTACGTCCTGACGTAGGAGACAGCGTCTTTTGCAAACCTTGCGAGCGTCAAAATGTGGTTTGTCCACAGCCCAACTTCCTTCTTCGATTTTAGATGTGATCGATAGCCTGACCAAAGCAGGCTATGAAGCTTATATTGTTGGGGGTGGTGTCCGTGATTTAATGCTAGGGCTTAATCCTAAAGATTTCGATGCAGTCACTAATGCAACACCTTCCCAAATTAAAGAAGTTTTTGGTCGACGTTGTCGAATCATTGGCCGTCGATTTGAATTAGCACATGTCTATTCAGGGCGTGAGCTCATTGAAGTTGCAACTTTCCGTGCTCCTCCTAAAAAAGCTGTCACCAGTGCCTCGGGCATGATTTTACGTGACAATAATTGGGGAACTATCGAACAAGACTTTGCTCGCCGTGACTTTTCTATCAATACGCTATATTACCAACCGCGTAAGAGTATTGTGCTCGATTTCTGCAAAGCCATTGACGATGTAAAAAATAAAACTCTACGTTTATTAGGTGACCCAGCACAGCGTTTTGAAGAAGACCCAGTGCGTATGCTGCGAACATTACGTTTTGCAGCCAAATTAAATTTCAAAATTGATTCAAATATTCTCGATATATTTGATGCAGAGATGACGCAGTTACTGCGTGATGTTTCTCCGCATCGTTTATATGATGAATCGCAGAAGCTTTTTACAATGGGGCATTTGGCACGTGTTTTGCCAATGTTGATTGAGTTTGGAGTCTGGAAACAACTCTTTGCTGATATTCAGCCGAATCTCACACCATTTATTTTAAGAGCAGCAAAGAATACAGATCAACGTATTCAAGTTGGTAAAACAATTAATCCGGCGTTTTTCTATGCGGTCTTATTGTGGCAACCATTTTTAGAACGTTGTGAATTTTATTTATCTAAAGGTGTTGTACCCGCTGAAGCACGTGCACAGGCAGGTTTAGATGTATTAAAGCGTCAGGCAACACGCACAGTGATTCCTCGTTTTGCAGAAACTTTTATTCGTGAAGTTTGGGAAATGCAGACTCGTTTGCTTAATCCAAAACCTCAGCAAATAGAAGCATTGGCAGGACATGCACGTTTCCGTGCTGGTTTTGACTTCTTGTTACTTCGTGAAAAGTCAGGTGATGACACAACACAAGGAATGGGAAGCTGGTGGGAAGCCTACCAAGAAATGTCGAATGACGAAAAAGAAGCTGCGATTAGCCAATACAATCGTCAGAAAGCTAAAAGTCGTCGTAAAGCTGCTACCGAATCTGTTGAAAACAATAAAGTTGAAACGGAAATCGAGCCTTTGGTTGATGTTCCGGAACCACGTAGTCGTCGTGGAAAAAAAGAACGTACTCGACAAGACCAATCGATGGGGCGTTTTATTGAAAAAGCCACTGCTTCAGACGCAGGCGGGACGATGAATGATCATCCGATTTTGAAGCGTAAGCGAGTACAACGCGATTTAAGCCAAGTGATTTTTGGGCCAACGCAATGACAACGAAGACTTATATTGGTTTAGGTAGTAATTTGGGCGATTCGCGCCAAATTTTATCTGAAGCCATTGCTAAGCTTAAAACTTTAGGTGCGGTGAAAGTTTCTAGACTTTATCAAAGCCCACCTATGGGGCCTCAAGATCAACCAAATTATTTAAATGCTGTAGCCGAGTTAAATACAGATCTCACGCCTTTAGATTTATTAGACCAGTTGCAGCGATTTGAGCAAGAAGCTGGTCGTGTGCGTCTTCGTCGTTGGGGCGAGCGTACTTTAGATCTGGATTTGCTGATATATGGCAATGAAAAAATTCAAAATGAGCGCTTAACAGTGCCGCACATTGGAATTTTAGAACGAGATTTCGTTGTAATTCCTTTATTAGATTTAGATGCTGATTTACATATTGATGATCAGCCACTTAAAAATTTAGAACTCTTACAGCAGCCAACGCTGACTGTACTTGCTGATGAGTCTTGGGCTTAAAGTCTGACTTATTACGTTCTGCAAACTCCTGTAGAGGATACCATCATGATTAGTCTAAGTGACTTAAGAAAATTTAAAGCCGAAGGACGTAAGTTCTCTTGCCTAACTTGTTACGATGCGAGTATGGCAAAAGCAATGGAACTTGCTGAAATTGATACTATCTTAATTGGTGATTCTCTTGGAATGGCAATTCAAGGTCGTGACTCAACTTTACCTGTAACTGTTGAAGACATGGCTTATCATACGGCAGCAGTTCGTCGTGGTAACCAACATGCCTTAATTATGACTGACTTGCCATTTATGAGTTATGCGACTTTAAATGATGCTTTGCAAAACGCAAGAACAGTCATGCAAGCTGGCGCTCAAATGATCAAAATTGAAGGCGGTGCATGGTTAAGTGAGACCGTACAGGTTTTAACCCGTAATGGCGTACCTGTTTGCGTACATTTAGGCTTAACCCCTCAATCTGTACACGTATTTGGTGGATATAAATTACAAGCTAAAACACGTGAAACAGCAGATCAGCTTATTGCCGACTGTACAGCTGTGGTTGAGGCTGGCGCAGCAGTTCTATTGCTTGAATGTGTACCTGCTCAGTTGGGACAAGAAATTGCTGAACTATTCCCGAATACGCCTGTAATTGGTATTGGTGCGGGTAATGCGACTGATGGTCAGGTACTTGTAGTACAAGACATGCTGGGTTTAACTTTTGGTCGAGTTGCGCGTTTTGTTCGTAACTTTATGAAAGAACAATCTGGTGAAACTGCCATTTTAGATGCATTTAAAGCTTTTCACGCTGCTGTGCAGGATCAATCATTCCCTGCCAAAGAACATACTTTCCACGTTGAGCTGTAATTCATGAAAACAGAAACCACCATACAAGGTCTTGCAGCGTCTTTAAATCCTGCTAGAGCTGCGCGTAAAATTATTGGTTTTGTCCCAACTATGGGAAATCTACATGAAGGACATCTCACACTTGTTCGTGAAGCGAAAAAGTTATGTGATGTTGTCGTTGTTAGCATCTTCGTAAATCCAACTCAATTTGGACCGGGTGAAGATTTTGATAACTATCCTCGTACTTTAGAGCAAGATAGCCGCCTATTGGCCGATGTCGGCTGTGACATTATTTTTGCGCCGTCGGTTGAGCAAATGTACGGTACTCAGCCTCGTTTAACCAACATAAGTGTCAGCCAAATTACGGATGATTTATGTGGTAGCTCGCGTCCAGGACATTTTGATGGCGTAGCGTTGGTGGTCACCAAACTTTTTAATATTGTACAGCCTAACTATGCTTTCTTTGGTCAAAAAGATTATCAACAGTTAGCAGTTATTCGTCAGTTTGTACAAGACTTAAATATCCCTTTAGAAGTCATTGGCGTGCCAATTGTTCGTGCAGCAGATGGCTTGGCCCTTAGCTCAAGAAATGGTTATTTAAGCCCTGAACAACGTCAAGTCGCTCCGGTTATTTATCAAAGTTTAAAGCAAGCTGAACAACAGTTACATCAAGGTAAAGTTCTACAACAAGTTTTAGAAGATATTAAAACTCAGTTGACAGATAATGGCTTTGTTGTGGATTATGTCGAAGCTCGTCAGTCAAATCTGTTACCTGCTGCTCAGTTTGATCGTGATATTGTGTTGTTTGTCGCGGCAAAATTGGGTGCAACTCGTTTGATTGATAATTTAGAAGTTGCCTTTACACCCCAATAAACAGATCAAAGGACAGCCATGCCATGAAGCGTATACTTATCGTGACAGGACAGTCTGGTTCAGGAAAATCTTCAGCTCTCCAAGTATTAGAAGATTTGGGCTATTACTGTATTGATAATTTGCCTTTGGCATTGCTGCCTGAAATTGTGGCAAAGCTAGATCATGAAAATAACCTAGAGCAATTGGCATTAGGTGTGGATGTTCGAAGTACTCGTGCAGACATGCAAGAGTTTGATCATGTTTTTGAGCAACTACAAAAACATGGCACGGTTGATGTGATTTATCTCACTACCCAAGATCAGGATTTGATTGCACGTTTTAGTGCATCACGTCGTCCACATCCATTGGCTAATCGTTTTAAAAGTCTGTTGCAATGTATCCATGAAGAAAAGCAGTTGCTGCTCCCAATTCAGTTCCGTGCCACGGTTCATATTGATACAACAGATAAAAGTGTTCATGATTTAAAGCATATTTTACTGTCTAAATTGGGCCAGTCAGATAAGCTTATTGTCATATTGCAGTCATTTGGATATAAACATGGCATTCCTTTAGATGCTGATTATGTTTTTGATGTACGGCATTTACCAAATCCGCATTGGGATTTAGAATTAAGACGTTTTTCTGGTTTGGATGAGCCAGTAAGGCTATTTTTAGAAGCAAGTCCGCAAGCAAACGAAATGTTTGACGATATTCTTCACTTCTTAAAAAAATGGCTTCCAGCATTTGCTGAAGGACATCGTCACTATATGACGATTTCTATTGGTTGCACTGGGGGCCAACATCGTTCCGTTTATATCGTAGATAGACTAAAACAAGCACTTGAGGCAGAATGGTCTGTTCAGGTCTTACACAGAGAAATGAAGCACTGGTCATGATAGACACAACTGTTGATGTAATTAATAAACTCGGTTTACATGCTCGTGCATCAGGAAAACTGATAGAGGTCACTACAAAATTTCGTTCGTCGATCCAAATTGGAAAAGGCGATCATTTAGTAGATGCAAAAAATATTATGTCTTTGCTGATGTTAGGTGCAGGTAAAGGGACCACTTTGCGATTGGTCATTGATGGTACCGACGAAGAGCAAGCATTAAATGAAGTACAGGCGTTATTCGCCGCAAAATTTTATGAGGCAGATTAATCGTGGCACGTCGTCCCCAACGTTATACTGAAGAAGATTTTGGCTCTTTAGAAGGACGTGCAAGTAAGACAGAACAGAAAAAAGCAGTTCAACGTATGGCTGCTTTAGGCGAGCAGTTAGCACAACTTTCTATTAAACAGATTCAAAAACTCCCAGTAGATGAACGTTTAATTGATGCGTTAATGGAAGTACAGAACATTAGTTCTTTTGAAGCTCGTCGTCGTCAGTTTCAACGTATTGGTAAATTATTGCGCAATGAAGATGAGACCGTTATTTTGTCTTATTTAACTCCGCAGCAAGGCGCAAAAAAGCAGGCTCAATTGATGCGTTGGGTTGATCGTATGATCGAACAAGGCGATCCTGCAATTAATGAATTTAGCAAAATTTATAATGCCTCAGAGCGTCACACATTGCGTCAGCATGTGTTGAGAATCAAGCGTGATAAAAGTCAAGAAGTGAGTGAAGCAGAGCTTGAAGCATCAAAAGGTAAATTTGTTAACTATGTGCAGCAAATTGCCCTATTGTCTGATCAAGGCTAATTGCTCTTCAATAGTAAAAAAGCGACGCCTTGAGCGTCGCTTTTTTATTTATATATTTTCAGCTCGTTCTTTTGCCCATTCGCGCAAAATGAATTTCTGTAATTTACCTGTCGATGTTTTTGGAATTTCAGTAATAACCACATCTTTAGGTACTTTAAAGCGCGCTAACTCTTTTTGGCAATGTGCAATAATTTCTTCAGGTGTTGCCGTAGCACCCATCTTTAACTCAATAAACGCACAGGGTACTTCTTGCCAACGCGCATCGGGTTTAGCAACAACTGCAGCGGTTAAAACAGCAGGATGTTTATATAAAACATCTTCTACTTCTAAAGATGAAATATTTTCTCCACCAGAAATAATGATGTCTTTTGAACGATCAGTAATTTTTGCATAACCATCTGGATGACAAACAGCTAAGTCGCCGGTATGGAACCATCCACCTGCAAATGCTTCTTGAGTTGCTTGAGGATTCTTTAAATAACCTTTCATGACAATATTGCCACGGAACATAATTTCTCCCATGGTTTGTCCATCATTCGGGACAGGCTGCATTGTCTCGGGATCTAACACACGCATACTATCTTGTAATGGGTAGGGTACACCTTGGCGCGAATGAAGCTGGGCTTGTTCAGCAATTGATAGCTCATTCCATCCAGATTGCGAAGCACATAAAGCAGAAGGCCCATAAGTTTCTGTTAGGCCATATACGTGGTTTACGTTAATCCCCATGTTACGCATGCCTTCAATAATGGCAACAGGAGGAGCTGCTCCAGCCACCATAACTTCAACATGATGATCAAAGCTGGTTTGTTTTTCTTTAGGTAAATTAAGAATCATTGAAAGAACAATAGGTGCACCACAGAAATAATCAACTTTATGTGCGGCAATCAATTGCATGACTAATTCTGGATCGACTTTGCGTAAACAAATATTAGTTCCACCACTTGCTGCTATGCTCCATGCAAAACACCAGCCATTACAATGAAAGAGCGGCAGTGTCCATAAGTACACAGCACGCGGTTTCATTCCGCAAGCGAGAATATTACTTGCAGCATTAAGATAAGCCCCACGATGATGATAGACCACACCTTTAGGATTGCCTGTAGTTCCTGAGGTGTAATTTAAGCTAATCGCATCCCATTCATCTTCTGGTAAATGCCAAGAGAAGTTAATGTCGCCTTGAGCGATCCATTCTTCATATTCAAAAGAACCTAAAAACTGGTTTTCACCTTCGTATTCTGTATCAGCTACATCAATCACAATAATGTGTTGGTTAGGAATCAGTGAGAGGGCTTCTCTTGCCAAATTTACAAATTCAGGGTCAACCAACAGTACTTTACTTTCTGCATGTTCCAACATGAAAGCGATTGTTTTTGCATCTAAACGTGTATTGAGGGTGTTGAGTACCGCACCAGCCATAGGAACTGCAAAATGCGCTTCAATCATGGCTGGAATATTTGGCAATAAGACAGATACAGTATCATTTTTTTCAATTCCCAATTGCTTGAGCTGAGATGCAAATTGGCAACAACGTTGGTAGGTTTCTTTCCATGAAATTTGGCGCTTACCATGAATAATCGAAGCTTGATCTGGATAAATATAAGCTGCACGCTCTAAGTAGCGTAGAGGGGATAACGCAACAAAGTTTGCCGGTGTACGCGGTAACTCATCATAAGCACTAACCATGTGAAACAACTCCGTGTTCTATTTTTAATTCATTCTTTGAAAATATGATTTAATATTCATCAAAGCATTTATGCTTTAGTCTTAAAGGGCGATACCTTCCAGTCAAAAAATGAGCAAAAATGCTATTTTCTTCATCTTAAACCACTTGTGCTAAATATATTTAAAAATCGCCCCAATATATTTTTTAAGTCATTTATTGCTGTTTACCTGATAAGCAAAATGTATTTATGATTTTATGGGCTCAAAGGTTTTCACATTGCTTGAACAAGTGTAAAATCTTTCAGGTTTTTTAACTTTGATTTACACCGTTTTTATATTTTGAGGTTCGCCTCGATCATAATCTCGCGGTGAAATGCTCCTTCGTATAGGGCATCACTCCTTAAGGATTTTTTTATGCCAATTATCACATTGCCAAATGGCGATCAAAAGAGTTTTGATCACGCTGTATCTGTTATGGAAGTTGCCCAAAGTATCGGGCCTGGTCTAGCAAAAAATACTGTTGCTGGCCGTGTAAATGATCGCTTAGTTGATGCATGTGACTTAATTACCGAAGATTCGACCTTACAAATTATCACTCCAAAAGATGAGGAAGGTCTTGAAATTATTCGCCATTCTTGTGCACACCTTGTAGGGCATGCTGTGAAACAGCTTTTCCCTGAAGCCAAGATGGTGATTGGTCCAGTCATTGAAGAAGGTTTTTACTACGACATCTGGATGCCACGTCCTTTTACATTAGACGATATGGCAGCTATCGAAGAGCGCATGAAAAAGCTCATTGATCAAGATTACGATGTCGTTAAAAAAATGACACCACGTGATGAAGTTATTGCTGAATTTACTGCGCGTGGCGAAGAATACAAATTACGCTTGATTGCAGACATGCCTGAAGAAAAACAAATGGGCTTGTACTACCATCAAGATTATTTGGATATGTGTCGTGGTCCACACGTACCGAATACCAAATTCTTAAAATCATTCAAGCTCACTAAAATCTCTGGTGCATACTGGCGTGGTGATGCGAAGAACGAACAGCTTCAACGTATTTATGGTACAGCTTGGGCAGACAAGAAACAGCTCGCTGCCTACATCAAACGTATCGAAGAAGCTGAAAAGCGTGACCATCGTAAAATTGGTAAAGCTTTAGACTTGTTCCATATGCAAGAAGAAGCACCGGGTATGGTGTTCTGGCATCCAAATGGCTGGACTATTTACCAAGTACTTGAACAATACATGCGTAAAGTTCAGCAAGACAATGGTTACCTTGAGATTAAGACACCACAAATCGTAGACTTTACATTGTGGGAAAAATCAGGTCATGCGGCGAACTACGCAGACAACATGTTTACGACTCATTCTGAAAATCGTAACTATGCGGTTAAGCCAATGAACTGTCCATGTCACGTGCAAGTGTTCAACCAAGGTTTGAAGTCTTACCGTGATTTACCAATTCGTTTGGCAGAGTTTGGTTCTTGTCATCGTAATGAACCATCAGGTTCTTTACACGGTATTATGCGTGTACGTGGCTTTACACAAGATGACGCCCATATCTTCTGTACTAAAGAACAGATCGGTCAGGAAGTTGCAGACTTTATTAAACTGACTTTAGATGTTTATAAAGATTTTGGCTTTGAAGAAGTGCAAATGAAACTTTCTACACGTCCAGAAAAACGTGTGGGTGATGATGCGCTTTGGGATATGGCTGAAAAATCTTTAGCAGATGCTTTAGATGCAGCGGGTCTAGAATGGGAATTACAACCAGGCGAAGGCGCGTTCTACGGTCCGAAAATTGAATTCTCATTGAAAGACTGTCTCGGACGTGTATGGCAATGTGGTACTATTCAGTGTGACTTCAACTTACCAGAACGTTTAGATGCGTCTTATGTGACTGAAGACAATGATCGTGATCAGCCTGTAATGTTGCATCGTGCAATTCTTGGCAGTTTTGAGCGTTTTATTGGTATACTAATTGAACACTACGCTGGTTTCATGCCACCTTGGTTGTCGCCGTTACAAGCATGTGTCATGAATATTACGGATTCTCAAGCTGAAGCTTGTGAGAACGTCGTAGCAAAACTCAAAGAAAATGGCCTTCGTGCTATTTCTGACTTGAGAAATGAAAAAATCGGATTTAAGATTCGTGAGCGTACTCTAGAGCGTATTCCTTACCTGTTAGTTCTTGGTGACCGAGAGGTTGAAGAAGGTACAGTGAATGTGCGTACCCGCTCAGGAAAAAATTTAGGTACTATGTCAGTAGATGCATTCATTGACTTAGTGAAGTCTGCCGTCGCCGAACGTGGCCGGTATATTGTGGAGTAAGAAAGATTAAACAGCCTGACCGTAACCAACAACAAGGTGCAAAAAGCAACCGTCCAGCAATTAACGACGAGATCCGTGCAAAAGAAGTACGCCTCGTTGGTGCTGACGGTGAGCAAAAAGGAATTGTTTCATTAAATGAAGCACTGCGCGCTGCTGAAGAGGCAGATCTTGACCTAGTTGAGATCGTTGCAAACGCCGAGCCGCCTGTTTGTAAAATTATGGATTACAACAAGCACTTGTTTGACCTTAAGCAGAAGCAAAAAGATGCGAAGAAAAAACAGCATCAAGTGCAAGTGAAGGAAATCAAACTGCGCCCTGCAACTGATGTTGGTGATTATCAAGTTAAGCTTCGTGCTATTTTGAAATTCCTTGAAGAAGGAAACAAAGTGAAAATCACTTTACGTTTCCGTGGTCGTGAAATGGCTCACCAACAACTTGGCTTAGCTCAATTACAAAAGATTGAAGCTGATGTTGCTGAGTTTGGGGTTGTGGAACAAGCACCTAAAATGGAAGGCCGTCAAATGGGTATGTTACTTGGACCGAAAAAGAAAAAGTAATACTCAAAAAAAGCACTGCAAAAGCAGTGCTTTTTTATAACCTTATCATAATAAAAAAAGATGATTTAACTTTTATCTATTCAGTTTGATTTAAGACAGTTGCTATATTTTGAAAGAAATTCAATTCTTGAATTTTATGTATTTTTTAGTGTTGGAAATCTCATCGTCCCTCTTAAAACATGCTATAACGCAAGACGCAGTCATGATAACGATGAATAGGAAAATAGAATGATTGATCTATATTATTGGGGAACTCCCAATGGACATAAAATCACAATTGCCTTAGAAGAAATGGGGCTGGATTACACTCTTTACCCAATCAATATTTTAGAAAATGATCAATTTCAACCAGATTTTCTGAGAATTTCTCCCAATAATAAAATTCCTGCGATTGTTGACCAAGATGGACCTCGTGGTGAGCCAATTTCAATATTTGAATCAGGCGCTATCTTGCAATATTTAGGTCGGAAAACCGGATTATTTTATCCAACTGATGAGCAAGAGCGAGTTGAAGTTGAACAATGGCTCATGTGGCAAATGGGTGGACTAGGACCTATGCTTGGGCAGAATCATCATTTCAATCGTTTTGCCCCAGAAAAAATCCCATACGCGATAGACCGTTATGTAAATGAGACTAAACGTTTATATGGCGTATTAAACAAACAGCTTATTGGTCAGAAGTTTGTTGCTGGTGAATACTCGATTGCTGACATGGCAATTTTACCTTGGATCTTGCGCTATGAATGGCAGGGTATTCAATTAGAAGATTATCCTTATGTACAAGAATATGTTGTACGTTTAACGGCACGTCCTGCGGTACAAAAAGCATTATCTATTAAAGTAGCCTGATTTTTGTCTGGATTTAATAAATGTTTAAAGCAAAAAATTATTTGGTGTAATGAGTTGTGCTAAGTTACTTTTTGCTGTTCTTGAGCGCTTTTGGCGCAGCCACATTGTTGCCTTTGCAGTCCGAAGCGGTCTTGGCAACCTTGTTGCTAAAAGATCAACATGCGGCTGTGCTATTAATAAGTGTTGCTACTCTAGGTAATGTGTTAGGTTCTTGCGTAAATTGGTGGCTAGGCCTAAAAATAGAGCAATTTAAACATCGTAAGTGGTTTCCGGTTTCTGAAAAGCGTTTAGAACAAGCTCAACGCTTTTATCATAAATATGGTTTTTATTCGCTGTTTTTAAGTTGGACCCCTGTGATTGGAGACCCAATTACTTTAGTTTCGGGTTTACTCAAAGAAAATTTTTGGCGTTTTTTAATTATCGTTTTGATTGCTAAAGCAGGGCGTTATATCTTTATTTATTGGGTAATTACAGATTTTATTTAAAATAAAAGCATCCGAAGATGCTTAAATTAAAACGAATTCATTAGTCTTCTGAGCTTTTTGTAATATCGACTTTAAATAAATCATTGGTTTTTAGCCAACAGAAAGTAACAACGACTAAAGTCATACAACCACCAAAAATAGTTGCTGTAATCGTTCCCAAATATTTTGCTGCCAAACCTGACTCAAATGCGCCAAGCTCATTACTTGATGAGACGAACATCCCGTTTACAGCAGCAACGCGACCACGCATATTTTCTGGCGGGAAAATTTGCAAAATAGTTTGTCTAACTACAACCGAAATACTGTCACAAGCGCCCGTCATTGCCAGTGCAAATAGAGATAACCACATATTTTTCGAAAAGGCGAATAAAATAGTGAATACTCCAAAACCGGCTACGGCAAGTAACATGTTACGCCATGCATGCTGAGTTGGTGGGAAGCGAGTCAAAGCAATCATAGTGACGAGAGCGCCAATAGAGGGTGCAGCACGCAAATATCCAAGTCCTTCTGGACCAACTTTTAAGATATCTTCTGCAAAAATTGGTAGTAATGCGATGACCCCACCAAATAAAACAGAAGCTAAATCAAGAGAAATCGCCCAAAGAACAATTTTAGTTTTCCAGATAAAGCGGAAACCATCCCCTAAACTTTCTAAAACATTCGAAGTTTCAATTTTAGGAAAACTACGCTTATGCAATAAATTAATTAATATAAAACAAATGCCCAGTAACGTAGCAACACTAAATAGACTTGTTTCTCGGCCTAAATAGGCCAGCATAAAACCACCAAGCATAGGCCCGATAATTACACCACTTTGCCAACCAATTGTCGTCCATGTTGCACCATTTGCATACAGCTCACGGGGAATTAAAAATGGCTTTAAAGACGTTGCAGAAGGATTATAAAAACCACGAATTGTACCCAAACCAAAAATGACTGCATAAATCCCCCAAGAAAGAAAATTTACGCTGATATGTCCTAAGCCATGTAAATGGAAAAGTAACCATAAAATTAAAGGAAGAGGAACCGAGAAAAATAAACAGATTTTCATAATAATCTGTTTATTAAACCTATCTGCAAAATAGCCACCCCAAAGGGAAAGAGCAATAAAAGGGATGGCTTCTGCAAGTCCGATTAAACCTAGAGTCAGTGGGTCTTTGGTGATTTGATATAGTGAATAGGCAACAATAATTTCTTGAATCAAAATTGCTAATGTTAAGCAAAATTGATTAATGGTAACAATTGAGAAATCTCTATAGCGTAAGGCGGCAAATGCATCATGTTTCTGCATTGGGAATATCGTATGTTGATAATTTGATCGTATTATAAATGGAAAAAAGTATAGGTGCTTTATTTATTATTGATATGGCTGCCATAGTTGAAATCGAGAAAGTCTTTCTTTGCACTCATAAAAACAGTAACTAATAGTTTTAATTTTAGTCAGCATGCTATAAAATACGCGCTTCCTTACCTGCAGGTCGATTTTGCAATGGTGCAATCGCGCCGAACAGGTGCCTAAAAGAGGTTACTATGGCTAAGTTAAAAACTCGCCGTGGTGCAGCTAAACGCTTCAAAGCGACTGCAAACGGTTTTAAGCGTAAACAAGCGTTCAAGCGCCACATCTTGACCAAAAAATCTGCTAAACGTATCCGTCAATTACGCGGCTGTGTAATGGTTCATGTTTCTGACATGAATTCAGTTCGTCGTATGTGCCCATACATCTAAGGAGATTATAAATGGCTCGTGTAAAACGTGGTGTAGTGGCTCATCGTCGTCACAAAAAAATTCTTGCTCGCGCTAAAGGTTACTATGGTGCTCGTTCACGCGTTTACCGCGTAGCGTTCCAAGCGGTAATCAAAGCTGGTCAATACGCTTACCGTGACCGCCGTCAAAAGAAACGTCAATTCCGTGCTCTATGGATTGCGCGTATCAATGCTGGTGCTCGTCAAAACGGGTTGTCTTACAGCCGTATGATCGATGGCTTGAAAAAAGCTCAAGTGATCATCGACCGTCGCGTATTAGCTGACATCGCTATGCATGATGCAGTAGCATTTGCTGCTTTAGCTGAAAAAGCTAAAGGCGCATTAGCTGCATAAGCTTAGAGATTCAAAGAAAGACCGCTTTTTAGCGGTCTTTTTTATTGTTTATTTAAAGCCCAAAATAATAAGCTAAAGCACAAATAATAATGGTTAAAATAATGAGTTTAATAACGCCTGAACCAGTGCCTTTATGGTGGTGCGATTTCAAATGTTGTGGATTTTCATTTGATTGCTCAAATGGAGATGCTTTAATTACAGGCACCATCTGTGCAGTCTGATAATGGTTGGCAACTTTTACAATAAGCTTGGCAAACAAATCATCAGTTTTTTGTGTAAAGTTTCTTAAATTGATGAGTTGCTCTTGGTCTAGTTCTTCTCCTAAAGGATCATTTCCAAGGCGTTTTTTTTGTTCTAAATAATCAGCTAATGCTTGTGTACGGGACAAAAGCTGATGAGCATAATCTGCGGGATAACTCTCAGGAATTAGAGCAAGTTTTGGCTCTAAGCTTTTAGTATTTGTTCCATCAAAAAGAGTATTTTGAAGTTCTGGTTCCTCAAAGCCTGTCGCATATTTGCTACGGAATAACTCACTCTCCATAAAGTCGGCTATTTCTTGCCATGGTGGATTTTTTAGATCAGCTTCAATTTTTTTTGATAATTTCTCATTTAATTCAAAACGCCAGAATGTCTCTAGGCGTAATTCACAGGTTTGTGAGGAAGGAGCTTCGAACTCGTTATCATTGTTATACCATTCGGCAAGTTCATGGCCAAAAATCCATGCAAACTTCTTATCATTTTGATGACTCACAATAAAATGTGTATAGGGTAAGAGTTCGACGTTACTGTTTGGATTTTGCTCTTCATTGAGAAGGCTTGATAAATGTAAGCTAAGCTTGAGGGTGCTTTGTTTTTTTAATGCTTCTAGCCAAACTTGGAAATGTTGAGCCAATAAATGCTGTGAAGTTAAGTCACGAAACTGAAAACTATGATGGTCGAAAATATGATGTTGTCGCCATTGGTTAAAGCTTAAATTCTGACGGAGGTATTCATTACCATATGTCACAAGCGTAAGTTGTTGTTTCCAAATCTGATTAAGCGCCATAATAGTTGATCTCATTGACGATGCTATTATCTTATACGTTTTATCTTTTTGTTGCCTAATACATTTTTCATGATGGATAAACTTCATCAATTCGATGAAAAACTGTTAGAATGCAGTGTTTTATTATATTTTTTAAATTTGTTGCTTTGAGAGTTAATATGTCACTGGAAGCCCTGACCACAGAAGCGCTTGCTGCCATTGCAGCAGCTCAAGACCTTGTTGCACTTGATCAGGTACGTGTGCAATTTACAGGGAAAAAAAGCCAGCTTGCAGAACAATCGAAAGCATTAGGGAAAATGGACCCTGAAGAACGCAAAGTACAAGGTGCTGCGATTCATGCTGTTCGAGAAACAATTAATACTGCATTAACAGAACGTCAAGCGGCATTACAACAGGCAGCACTTGCACAAAAGCTAGCAAGTGAAACGATTGATATTACATTGCCGGGCCGTGGTCAACGTATTGGTACAGTTCATCCTGTTACTCAGGTACAAGAGCGAATTTGTCAGTTCTTCACTAAAGCTGGCTTTACTGTTGCGACTGGTCCAGAAGTTGAAGATGACTATCACAATTTTGAAGCATTAAATATTCCTGGTCACCATCCAGCACGTGCGATGCACGATACATTCTACTTTGATGCTACTCATTTACTACGTACGCATACCTCTGGGGTGCAGATTCGTACAATGGAAACAAGTGAGCCACCGATTCGTATCGTATGTCCAGGCCGTGTTTATCGTTGCGATTCAGATCAAACGCATTCGCCAATGTTCCATCAGATTGAAGGTTTATACGTTGCTGAGAATACAAGCTTTGCTGAATTAAAAGGTTTATTGATTAACCTGCTTAATGAATTTTTTGAAAAAGATTTAAAGGTTCGTTTCCGTCCATCTTATTTCCCATTTACTGAGCCAAGTGCAGAAGTAGATATTATGGATGAACGTGGCCGTTGGTTAGAGGTTTTAGGCTGTGGCATGGTACATCCAAATGTATTACGTGCTGCGGGTATTGATCCTGATAAATACAAAGGCTTTGCTTTTGGTTTAGGGGTAGAGCGTTTTGCAATGTTGCGTTATGGCATTAATGACTTACGTATGTTCTACCAAAATGATGTGCGTTTCTTACGCCAATTTGCCTAACAGTTTTTCAGGATTAAAAAAGGTTTATAAAGATGAAGATTAGCGAAAATTGGCTACGTACGTGGGTTAACCCAGCAATTGATAGCGAGACATTGTCTGATCAGTTGACTATGCTTGGTCTTGAAGTTGATGAACTCGCGCCTGTTGCAAAGCCATTTACTGGTGTCGTGGTTGGTGAAGTTTTAACAGTTGAGCAGCATCCAGATGCAGATCGTTTGCGTGTAACAACAGTTAATATTAGTTCAGGTGAGCCTTTACAAATCGTATGTGGTGCACCGAATGTTCGTGCTGGCATGAAAGCTCCAGTTGCAACGATTGGTGCTGTATTACCTGGCGATTTTAAAATCAAAAAAGGTAAACTTCGCGGAGTTGAGTCACAAGGCATGCTTTGTGGGGCTTCTGAAATTGATCTTGAAGATAAAATTGATGGTTTGCTTGAGTTACCTGCCGATGCTCCGGTAGGGGCAAACATCCGTGAATATCTAAAACTTGATGATAACGTTATCGATATCAGTATTACACCAAACCGTGGTGATTGCTTCAGTATTCGTGGAATTGCACGTGAAATTGCAGTGATTAACCAACTGCAAATGAATGAGCCTGAAATCAAATCGGTTGATGCGACAATCACTGATGAGAAAAAAGTAGTCATCAGCACAGATGGTGCTCCACGCTACTTAGGACGAGTAGTTAAAAACGTTAATGTAAAAGCTGCAACGCCAGAGTGGATGGAACAGGTTTTAGCACGTTCAGGAATTCGTACTCATAGTATTTTAGTTGATGTAACCAACTACGTCCTCATGGAATTGGGTCAACCAATGCATGCTTTCGATCTAGCTAAAATCGAAGGAACTGTACAAGTTCGTCAAGCTAAGCCGCAGGAAAAACTACAGCTTTTAAATGATCAAGAAGTTGAATTACAAGAAGATATAATGGTTATTGCTGATGACCAGAAAGCTTTGGCAATTGCCGGAATTATGGGTGGTCTAGCATCTAGTGTAACCGATGATACAACTGACATTTTCTTAGAAAGTGCTTTCTTTGCGCCACTTGCTATTGCTGGACGTGCTCGCCGTTTTGGTTTACACACAGATTCTTCGCAGCGTTATGAACGCGGTGTGGATTTTGAATTACCGTTAATTGCAATGAATCGTGCTTCTCAGCTTATTCAAGAATTGGCGGGCGGTGAGTTTGGCCCAATTACTGTAGCTGAAAAAACTGATCTACTTCCTAAACGTGAAGCAATTGAATTGAAACAAGCTCAGGTAGACCAATTGTTGGGATATCAAGTTGCGGGTGAGTTCATTGCAGATGCTTTAACTCGACTAGGCTGTAAAGTAACTGTTAAAGCTGAAGGTGAGTGGAGTGTAGTTCCTCCATCATATCGCTATGATATGGCTATTTATCAAGACCTAATTGAAGAAGTAGCGCGTATTGATGGTTATGACAATATCCAAATTAGTTTACCAACTATGGATGTTAAATTAGCTAAATACCAAGACCGCTTTGAAATTACAGAGTTACGTCAAACTATCGTAAGTTTGGGTTATCAAGAAGCAATTAGCTTTAGCTTTGCCGATGCAAAACTTGAAAAGCAATTAAACCCACAAGTAAATCCATTAATGCTAGCAAATCCAATTTCAAGTGATTTGGCTGCGATGCGTAGTACTTTGCTTTCAAGTTTAATTCCTTGCGTACAATATAATATTAACCGTCAGCAAAGTCGTGTTCGCTTCTTTGAATTAGGGCTACGTTTTGATTATCAAAATGCTAAAAGTATTGAAGATCTAAAGCAGATTCCAACTTTAGCTTTGGTTGCAGTAGGTTCACAACAACCTGAATCTTGGCATGTTAAGCCGCAGCCAATGGATTTCTTCGACTTCAAAGGAGAGATTGAAGAGATTTTAGCTGCTGGTCGTGTCAAAGTTGAATATGTGCGTTCAGAGCGTGCATGGTTGCATCCAGGACAGTCTGCTGAAATTTTAGTTGATGGACAATCAATTGGTTACTTAGGTCGTCTGCATCCATCTTTAGAAAATGAGCTAGATTTGAGCACAACTTGGGTTGCTGAACTTGATCAAACTGCCGTTTTGCAATCTTATGTATCTAATTTTACAGAATTATCACGTTTTCCTTCGATCAGACGTGATATTGCGCTTTTAATCTCTGATAATATAAATGTTAGAGATATTCAGCAGTTAATCGAAAAAACTGGTGGAGAGCTTTTAGACTCTACATGGTTATTCGATGTGTATACGGGGCAGGGTGTCGAAGAAGGTAAACGCTCATTAGCGTTTGCTTTATTATGGCAACATCCTTCACGTACGCTTGAAGATGCTGAAATTAAATCTGGTATGGACAATATAATCCACGTGTTGGAAAACACTTATCAAGCGACATTGAGGGCCTCATGACAGCATTAACTAAAGCAGACATGGCTGATCATTTAAGTGAGTTAACCAGCTTAAATCGCCGTGAAGCAAAACAAATGGTCGAGTTGTTCTTCGACGAAATTAGCCAAGCGCTTATTGCAGGAGAGCAAGTTAAGCTTTCTGGTTTTGGTAATTTCGAATTAAGAGATAAACGCGAACGTCCTGGACGTAATCCTAAAACAGGCGAGGAAATTCCGATTTCTGCGCGCCGTGTAGTTACCTTCAGAGCGGGTCAGAAGTTTAGACAGCGCGTTGGAAATGAGCAGATCGATTGATCTGCTTTTTTATATTTATATTTTAGATAGCTTTATATAATTTTATTTGGCAGCAACATAGGGCTATTTAATATTGGAAAATCAAAAATTAGACGTAAAAAAAGAGGACAAAATGTCCTCTTTTTATCTAATCTAGAATATAGATTAGTGTGCAGCAGAAGCAGCAGAAGCAGCAGGTGCAGAAGCAGCAGCAGGTGCAGAAGCAGCAGCAGCAGCATCAACAGCTGTAGAAGCAGCAGTAGCAGCTTCAGAAGCAGCAGTAGCAGCAGTAGAAGCAGCAGCTACAGCTTCAGAAGCAGCAGCAGCAGGAGCTTCTTCTTTCTTAGAACAACCAACGAAAGCTAAAGTAGCAGCAACAGCAGCAGCAACAGCGAATTTTTTGAATAACATGGCATCACTCTCACAAAAAAGATTTGAGATTAAAAAAACCTAAGTTGGACTGTTTTGCTTTTATTATTCCTAAAACGTAGCTAGGTAACAACGCATGGAGCAGTCTAACTGGTCTGCCGCTATGCTATCACTGCAAATGTCGAAATACTACTGTCGCTTGTCAAAAAAACGTATGAAAAAGAGAAAAACAGACTGTTTTTTAACAGAAAAAAACAATTAACTGACTACTATATATTGGAAAAGGTAGAGATAAGTTACTAAAAAGAATCAACTTTTTTATATAAAAATATTTATTATCAAAAGCTTATAAATAATTTTACATAAAAATCAACGAAATGTATTTTTGTGTAAAGCTTGTCAACCAAATAAAAAACCACTCAAAAGAGTGGCTTTTTATTAAGGTTTGATCAATTAAGTTGAAGCTTTACGTTTCATTTGATCAAAGAAATCATCGTTTGTTTTGGTTTCTTTCATACGGTCAAGTAAGAACTCCATTGCCGCCAACTCATCCATAGGATGGAGGAGCTTGCGAAGAATCCATACTTTACGTAATTTATCTTCATCCATTAAACGTTCTTCACGACGGGTGCCTGACTTTTTGATATTCATGGCAGGGAAGACACGTTTTTCAGCAATACGGCGATCAAGCGTAATCTCTTGGTTACCTGTACCTTTGAATTCTTCATAAATGACGTCATCCATTTTACTGCCTGTTTCAATCAAAGCAGTTGAGATGATCGTGAGTGAACCGCCTTCCTCGATATTACGTGCAGCACCGAAGAAACGCTTAGGACGTTCTAATGCATGAGCATCCACACCACCCGTTAACACTTTACCTGATGACGGGATAACGGTGTTGTAAGCACGTGCAAGACGGGTAATAGAGTCAAGAAGAATCACAACATCTTTTTTATGTTCAACAAGACGTTTAGCTTTTTCAATAACCATTTCTGCAACTTGTACATGGCGAGCTGGAGCTTCATCAAATGTTGAGGCAATAACTTCACCGCGAACAGTACGTTCCATTTCAGTTACTTCTTCTGGACGTTCATCAATGAGTAGAACGATCAAAAATACTTCTGGATTGTTTCTAACAATCGATTGAGCAATATTTTGGAGTAACATTGTTTTACCCGCTTTTGGCGGTGCAACAATAATAGAACGTTGTCCTTTACCAATCGGCGCAACTAAGTCAACAACACGAGCAGTTAAATCTTCTGTCGTACCATTACCGAGTTCCATAACCAATTGTTCAGTTGGGAAAAGGGGTGTTAAGTTTTCAAATAAAATTTTATTTCGAGAATTTTCTGGCGTGTCATAGTTAATCTGGTTAACTTTGAGCAACGCAAAATAACGCTCACCTTCTTTCGGAGGGCGAATAGTACCTGTGATGGTATCACCTGTACGCAAGTTAAAGCGTCGGATTTGTGAAGGACTCACATAAATATCATCCGGACCTGCTAAATACGAACCTGCGGCAGAGCGCAAAAAACCAAAACCATCAGAGAGAATTTCGAGAACGCCGTCACCAAAAATTTCTTCGCCATTCATCGCATGGCGTTTCAAAATGGCAAAGATAATATCTTGCTTTCTGTTACGAGCCATACCTTCCAGGCCCATAAATTCAGCAATTTTAATTAGTTCGCCGATTGGTTTTTTCTTGAGTTCAGTTAAATTCATAAGGGTCAGAATTAGGAAAGAGTAGAGTGTGGTTTAAAAAGAAGAAAAATCGCTCGCATACAAAAAAGATTATCGCAATTGTATTTACACAATAACAATTCAGAAGTCTGATTAATTGTTTCGAAGAGAAATGTGAAAAAACAATTTCTGTTGCCGAGTGGCGATCTTTATGTTTGTGTCTTGTAAGAAGCCGGACGAAGATGATTCCCTTCAGTGCCTCTTGAGCATGCAATATAAGCCAGCCTAGCTAATTTGTCAATTTATAGCCGAAAAAAATACGCTATAAAAAAGTATAGCGTATTTTCTTTTTTAGCATTTTGACTTAAACGTTTTCATCAATAAAGCTAACAAGTTTAGAGCGAGGTACAGCACCAATTTGTTGAGCTACAACTTCACCATTTTTGAAAAGTAATAAAGCAGGAATATTGCGGATGTTGTATTTCACCGCAGTATCTTCGCAAGAAGTCACGTCAACTTTAACAATTTTTACTTTACCAGCATATTCGCTTGATAAGTCTTCAAGAACAGGTGCGATCGCTTTACAAGGTGCACACCATCCTGCCCAGAAGTCTACAAGTACAGGTGTTTCAGAATCTAAAACATCTGCTTGGAAGTTATCATCAGTTGTATTTACAATAGTCGCAGACATGGTACGGCTCCAATTTTTAGAAAAAAGTGCTATTACAGGAGAAAATTATCTCTATCAGTATTACATAGCTACTTAGTTCAATGTAAGGGTTTGATGCTATTATTCAAGGCTTATCTAATTTTGTCTAATGGATGCTCACGATATTCATCATCGACTTGTACAATCAACTTATAAATAGAAAAATTTAAATCACAGCTAATTGTTGATGAAAATGGCTTTTCAATTGCATTCTTGTGAATTACTCTAGGCGTGAATTGTTATGGGTTTAGTTCAATAATGTCTGACTTTCTGATTGATGAAGAATTACTTGCCGCCATAGATATGGGGTCGAACAGTTTTCACCTTGCAATTGCACGGGTAGATCATGGTGAAGTTAAAAAAGTTGCTTCGATGTCAGAAAAAGTACAGCTTGCAGCTGGTTTAGATGAGAATAAAAACCTAACGGAAGCCGCTCAGCAACGGGGCCTCGCATGTTTGGCTCGTTTTGTTGGAAGATTAAGTTCTGTTCAACCAAATCGTTTAAGAATTGTGGCGACCAATGCCTTGCGTCAGGCAAAAAATGGTCATGAATTTATTCAAAAAGCGGCAGAAATTTTACCTAAACCTATTGAAATTATTGCGGGACGAGAAGAAGCACGTCTGATTTATCTGGGCGTATCACATACCATGGCAAATGGTGGTCGACGTTTAGTTGTAGATATTGGTGGGGGCTCTACCGAATTTATTATTGGTGAAGAGTTTGAGCCTATTTACACTGAGTCATTGCAAATAGGATGCGTGGCTTATACAAAAGCCTACTTTGCTGATGGTGAAATTACACAAAAAGCCTTTGATAAAGCAGTAGTGGCTGCCCGTAAAGAGCTTTCAGCTATTGCAACAACTTATAAAATGGAAGGTTGGGATACTGTTGTTGGTTCTAGTGGAACTATTAAAGCTTGCCGCCAAATTATGGTGAATATGGGCTTAAGCGATGAACAAGAAAACGTTACTCGAGAAGGGTTGTATAAACTCAAAGATAAATTACTTAAGTTTAAAAATATTTCTGAAATTGATTTTGAAGGACTTCGAGAAGACCGACGAGCAGTTTTGCCAGCCGGATTGGCAATTTTGTACGCAGTTTTTGAAGTTTTAGAAATTGATCGTTTGGCATATTCTGATGGTGCATTACGTGAAGGCGTCATGTATGACCTATTAGGTCGTTTTAAACATGAAGATATCCGCGATCGCAGTGTACAAGCTTTAATGGGACGTTATAACGCTGATCCAAAACAAGCAGAAAGAGTCGTAAATACAGCACAACAATTATTTGATGGTGTTGCAAAATCACTTAATTTAACGAGTGAAGACAGTGACTTACTGCGTCGAGCTGCCTATTTGCATGAAATTGGTTTAGCGATTAGTCATGGTGGGTATCACCGCCATGGTGCTTATTTATTGCAGCATTCTGATATTCCTGGTTTCTCACAAATTGATCAAAATCATCTTTCACATTTAGTTGCGCACCACCGTCGTAAATTGCGAAATGATGTAAAAAATGAAATTTTGAAGGCTGGTGGCCATAAATTACTTTATCTATGTTTATTGCTTCGCCTAGCAGTTTTACTCAACCATAGTCGAAGTGATCAGATGCTTCCTGCCATTGAACTAACCATCATAAATGATCAACAATGGCAGCTTAGTGTTTCTGGTGATGCCAAACAATGGCCATTGTTAGTTGCCGACTTGCATGATGAGCAAGAGCAGTTTAAGCATTGGGACATTGAATTGAATATTCAGTCGGAAAAATTTATCGATTAAAGGGATAATATTCGACCTATGAAAAAAGCTACTCAGTCCAAAGCGTGGACAACGGTTCAAATTGCACGTCATCCTGATCGTCCGCAATTTCTAGATTATGTCGGTGAAATCTTTACAGAGTTTGATGCCTTGCATGGTGATCGTTTGTTTGGTGACGATGGTGCGATGGTAGGTGGTCTTGCTCGTTTTGATGGTCAGCCTGTGATGGTCATTGGACAACACCGTGGTCGTAGTACCCGTGAAAAATTAAAGCACAACTTCGGTATGGCTAACCCAGAAGGTTACCGTAAATCTCAACGCCTATTAGATATGGCTGAGCGTTTTAATCTTCCGGTTTTCACCTTTATTGATACGATGGGTGCTTACCCAGGTGTAGGTGCTGAAGAGCGTGGACAAGCTGAAGCAATCGCAACGAGTCTTGCTCAACTTTCAAGTTTGAAAGTTCCTGTTGTTGCAACAGTACTTGGTGAAGGCGGTTCTGGTGGTGCTTTAGGTATTGGTGTTGCTGACCGAGTAATTATGTTGTCGCATAGTATTTATTCTGTGATTTCACCAGAAGGCTGTGCATCTATTTTGTGGAAAACTGCTGAAAAAGCGGCTCAAGCAAGTGAAGCTTTAGGTTTGACAGCAGATAAACTACAATCTCTAGGTATTGTTGAATATGTAGTAGATGAAGGTGAAGGGGCTCATTTAGACCCTGAGCAAGTCATGCAAAACCTAAAAGTAGTTTTGAAGCAAGCTTTGGAAGAGTTGCTACCAATGGATGCAAATGAACGATGCGAAGCACGTTATCAACGTTTAATGAAGTTTGGCAGCGAAAATTTAGGCATCACGTCTTAAAACAGGCTCAAGAGTTTTTAGAAAATAATACTTTTCTTATCGGATGTAGTGGCGGCATGGATTCAATGCTGCTGCTACATTTGATGTCTCAAATTTTCCCTCAAAAGATCCGAGTAATTTACATAGATCATCAACTGCAATCAAAAAGTGCAGAGTGGGGAAAACTCGTTGCTAAACAGGCTACGAGTTTAAATATTCCTTATATTATTCAGAAAGTTCAAGTTACCGACGGTAATTTGGAAGCTCAAGCACGTCAGGCACGCTATCAAGCTTATCGGCAACATTTGCAGGCCAATGAAATTTTAGTGCTTGCTCATCATCAGCAAGACCAAGCTGAAACAGTGATGTTACGGTTATTATCGGGTGCAGGTGTTGATGGGCTAGCTGCTATGCAGTCTATTGATCATCGTGTAGATATGACAATTTGGCGACCCTTTTTAGATTTAACCCGTGAGCAAATTGTCGAGTGGACTACTCAGCTTGAGATTGAGCATGTAGTTGATCCTACAAATTATGATATCCATTATGATCGGGCATGGTCGCGTGAAGAACTTTGGCCATTTTTACAAAACCGATTTCCAAAAATGCAGCAAGCCCTTAGTCGTACCAGCTATTTGATGCAAGACGCTTCTGAAATTTTAGAAGAAGTTTTAAAAGTTGATCTGCAAAATTGTGGTACGGACGAATGTTTGGATTTAACTCAGCTATTAAAATTATCCTCTGCCCGTCAGCGTCAATTGCTTTCGGTTTGGATGAAAGGTGAGGGGCAATATCGACCTGTATTTGAAATGGTTGAGCGTTTAAAAAATGAAGTAATTGATTCAAAGTCTGATGCACAGGCGGCATTACACTGGAACCAGTTTTATTATGTTCGTTATCAACATCATCTTTATAGGTTGAGTAAGCAAGTTTTTCTTGCTGAAAAATTAAATCCAGTTGAAACCGAGACAGAGCATTATTTCCAAATGGGGGAAATAGTGCATTGTGCTTCAGGATATTTTCAAATTACACAAACAAATATGGGTTTATCTTCATCTTTATTAAAGAAAAATTTAAAAATAATTCGACGCCAAGGTGGTGAAAAAGTCCATTTATATGGTCGCGTTGGGCAATGGCCATTAAAAAAAGCAATTCAAGAAGCACATATTTTGCCTTGGCTTCGTCATACAATTCAAATATTAGTCATAGATAATGTTATGCTTGGGGTTTTTACACCGAAAGGATTTTGGTTGGCTCAGTCTCCGTATTGTGAGCAAGGAGGATGGCAACCAGATTTAATTTCTTATTCTTGTAATCTGGTAAATGGCGAATATGGTTATGACAAGTGCAGTAAATAGTAATATCTGTTTTATTGGTGGTGGTAATATGGCCCAAGCTTTGATTGGCGGGCTTATTTCAAGAGGTTTACCGCCAACACGTATTACCGTTTCAGATCCTGTTGAGCAAATCCGCCAATTATTGCAAGAAAAAGAAGTCCATGTGACACAAGATAATGTGGCTGCAATTCAAAATGCTGATGTTGTTGTACTGGCAGTAAAACCACAAGTTTTGGCGACTGTTTTACGTCCTTTAAAAGGTCTGTTATCAGATAAATTGGTCATTTCAATTATTGCTGGTGCTGAAATTCAAACGATATCAAACTTAATTGATAGCAATCGAATTGTTCGAGTGATGCCAAATACGCCGGCTCTAGTTCAAACTGGTGCGCATGGTATTTATGCAAATGAAGTAGTTGGTACTTCGGATCGTGAATTAACAAGTCAGATTTTAGCAGCCACAGGTTTAACAATTTGGGTAAACTCCGAAGCTCAAATTGATGCAGTAACAGCGGTTTCTGGCTCAGGTCCTGCATATTTCTTTTATCTCATGGAAAGTATGATCCGTGCGGGTAAAAACTTAGGACTTGACGAGAAAGTTGCAACTGCGTTGACTCTTCAAACAGCATTAGGTGCAGCTCAAATGGCAATTACCAGTTCAAATACTCCTTCTGAACTACGTAAGAACGTGACGTCACCAAATGGTACAACTCAAGCTGCACTTGAAGTTTTTGACCGTGCACAAATCTCCCAAAATATTCAATCTGCATTGGCTGCTGCACAGAAGCGTAGTCAAGAATTGGCTCAAGAATTGAGTGACAGTGCGAAATAGCTTAAATAGGATAAGACAACTATGGGTGCAAATTCTGCGCTAATTTTTGGAATTTTAATTAATGTCGCGATTTTATTGGTCTTTTTCCGTTTTTTAATGCAATTGGCGGCAGTAAGTCCTTATAATCCTGTGGTTTTATCGACCGTAAAGGCGACTAAAATTGTTGATATTTTTGGCCGAATTTTTCCGACGGTCGCAAAAGGCCGATTTAATTTGGCTGCGTTGGTTCTTTTAATTATTTTATATTTACTGAAAATTTTCGGTGTGATGTATCTTTCTGGTTCTATGCCAAATAGTCCGGTTCATTTAGTGATACTGACTTTTGTGACAATGATTCAGGACTTAATTCGTTTCTGCCGTTATTTAATTTTTGCAACAATCATTTTGAGTTGGGTGGTTATGTTCACTCAATCACGTTCACCTTATATTGAAGTAATTCAAGATTTGGCTGAACCTTTACTCGCGCCATTCCGTCGTATATTGCCTAATATGGGAATGATTGACTTATCTCCAATTTTAGCGTTTTTAGCGCTTTATATTGCCGAGATCCTCATGAATGAAGTGGCTAAAGTTCTTTTAACTGGACTTTAAGTTAACGCAAGAAAAAAGGGCTGTATTTCACAGCCCTTTTTTATTTTTGCTAATTAATGAGCATTATCCCAATTTAGCCCTTGTCCAACTTCAACAAGTAAAGGTACAGAAATTTCTACAACAGATTCCATGACACTTGCGATTTGCTTGGAGAGTTCTCCGGCAATGTTTTGATCTGCTTCAAATACTAATTCATCGTGTACTTGAAGAAGTAACTTCGCTTGATCTTTTGGCAAGATTTTATCAACTGCAATCATTGCGAGTTTAATAATATCAGCCGCACTACCTTGTAAAGGGGCATTGATCGCAGCACGTTCAGCAGCTTTACGCACCATCACATTTCGTGCATCAATATCAGGCGTATAAAGACGACGACCCAATATGGTTTCAACAAAGCCTTGCTCTGATGCAACTTGACGTGTGCGTTGCATATATTCATAGATGCCAGGATAGCGTTGGAAATATTGCTTAATATAGTTTTGCGATTCTTGACGTGTAAAGCCTAATTGACGAATCAAACCAAACTCAGACATACCATAAAGTAGGCCAAAGTTAACGGCTTTCGCTTGACGGCGTTGGTCATTGGTCACATCTTCGATATCAATACCCAATACTTCGGCAGCAGTACGGCGGTGAACATCTTGCCCATGCTGGAACGCATGCACTAATGCTTCATCTTGAGAAAAATGAGCCATTAAACGTAATTCAATTTGCGAGTAATCGGCAGCCAATAGTACTCGACCTTCTGGCGCAATGAATGCTTTACGAATTTGACGGCCAATTTGTCTACGAATTGGAATGTTTTGTAAGTTAGGATCAGAAGAGGAGAGACGGCCTGTCGCTGTCAGTGCTTGGTGATAGCTCGTATGTACGCGATGCGTGTCGTTATGAGACTGCTCAACTAGACGATCGGTATAGGTACTTTTTAGCTTTGCTAAACCACGATGCTCTAAAATAATTTCCGCTAAAGGATGTTCGATTTTTTCTAAAACACTTTCACTGGTGCTGTATTGTCCAGTTGCAGTTTTTTTGCCGCCTTTGACTCCTAATTTATCAAATAGTATTTCGCCTACTTGTTTAGGTGAAGCAATATTAAAAGTTTCATCTGCAATTTCCATAGCCTGATTTTCAAGGCCCTCCATGGTTTTTGCAAATTCAACGCTTAATTTATCTAAGAATGCATGGTCTAGACGAATACCATCTTCTTCCATACCCGATAAAATACGGGCAACTGGCATTTCGATGTTATATAAAATATTTTCTAGCTCTGGAAATGGCTTAAGTTTGTTTGAAAGCACTTCATACAAGCGATAAGTCACATGCGCATCTTCTGCTGCATAGTGAGCAGCAACTTCAATCTCAATTTGATTGAACGTCTTTTGTTTAGCGCCCTTACCAGCAATTTGTTCAAAGGTGGTGGTTAAGTGACTCAAGTAGACACGAGCTACATCATCCATGCCGTGACGAGTCGCTGCTGCATTTAAAACATAAGATGCCAGCATGCTATCGAAATACCAGCCTTTAAGTTCTATGCCATGATTGGCAAAGATATGAGCATCATATTTAAGATGATGACCAATTTTTTTAACTGCTTCATTTTCTAGCACAGGCTTAATTTGAGCCAGAACTTGATCACGATCTAGTTGCTGCGGTGCATTTTCATAATTATGTGCTAATGGAACATAGTAGGCATCTTGTGCATCAAATGCGATTGAAAAACCAACCATCTCGGCAATACGGTAATCAAGGCTTGTAGTTTCTGTATCAATAGCAAAATGATCGGCATTTTGCATACGTTGCCAAAGTTGATCCCATGCTTCTTGCGTTAGAACCGTATGGTAATTTGCAGTCCCCAGTTGGTCATCTTGACTGGTTAAGCTTGCTTGATCTTCAGTTTCTATAGATTCAGCTGGTTTAACTTCATTTTGAACAATAGTTTGTGAAGCTTGTTGTTTATAGCTTGAGCTATTTGGATTGTTTGGATGATCAAGTGACTGTAACTGATTTCTAAATTCAAGCTCAGTATACAAATTACGTAGAGCCTCTACGTTTGGATCAGTAAGCTTTAACTCATGCCAGTCGAGTTCTAAAGGAAGATCACAAACAATGCTGGCTAACTGGTGATCAAGCTTAATATTGTCTAAATTATCTTTAATATTTTGGCTAATCTTGCCTTTAAGTTGATCTGCATTGGCAATGATATTGTCTAAAGTGCCATATTCAGTCAGTAACTTCGCTGCTGTTTTTGCACCTACGCCAGGCACACCCATGATGCCGTCAGATGCATCGCCCATGAGGGTTAAGTAGTCGATAATTTGATTTGGCCAAACACCAAATTTTTCAAATACACCGTCCGTGTCGAGTACGCGATCTTTAAAACTATCTTCGAGTTTTACATGATCATTGACGAGCTGAGCCATGTCTTTATCTCCGGTTGAGATAAGTACATGATGGCCTTCGAGTACGGCACGTTTTGCAAGTGTACCGATAATGTCATCTGCCTCTGCACCCGGAAGACTATATAAAGGGATCCCTTGCGCTTTAATCAAGGCATGCAAATATGGAATCTGCTGTGACAATTCTTCCGGCATGGTTGGACGATCACCTTTATAAATAGGTGAAAGTTTATGACGGAAAGTAGGCTCAGGTGTATCAAAAATGACAGCCATATGTGTTGGCTGCATGCGGCGCATTAGTTTTTGAATGGCAGAAATTGCCCCACGTATTGCATTGGTATGTAACCCTGTAGAGGTCGTCAATGGTGGTAATGCATGATATGCACGAAATAAAAAATAGGACCCATCAACCAAGACAAATGGTGGCATTGAACAATTCCTTAATCTGAATTACGAGTATTTTACGTGAAAACGGCTATGAATGCAGGTTTATGATTTTTGCAGTATTTTGTATGTATAAATATACGCTTGTATTGCCTTGAAGTAAGATGACCTGTAATGAAGGTGTCATATTGCTAAGCCCATGTATAAAAAAGACAAACAGGGAATGATCATCGTTTTGATCGCTTTGACTTTGTTTTTAGCCATTTCAATTGGTTTTAAATTTCAGAGTGCCGTTGTTGCTTTATCTATTGCACTTACTGTCATATTAGTTCAATTACTGTCAAATTTGCATCAGCGTTTAACTCATTTAGAACAGCAGTTTTCTCCGCAGAAAACGCCACTTTATTCTATTCATATGCAAAGAACTGTGATTTATGCAGCTGCCTTGGTTGCATTAGTTGCTTATATAAATCATTGGATGTGGATTGCTGGTGGGGCTTTACTGGTTTTATTATTATGTTTAATTCAAACCATCAGCGCATTTCATACTCGGCTGTTGTACCTTGAATCAGCAAAACAAACTGTTCATGCAAATGAGACCATACAATCTGAAGTTATAAATCCAGTGCTAGAGCAGGTTGGTCTCAACAATACTGACATGCTATGCCCTGCCGAAACGGTAACTTTCAATCAAACAGAACAACCGATTCCTGTAAAAACCGCATGGTGGCAACCAGCCGTAGATTGGATGATTCATGGCAATCCAATTTTAAGGGTTGCTGTTGCTGTGCTTATGGTTGGGGTAGTGTTGTTATTACGTTTTGCAAGTGAGCACTGGCAATTGAGTTTGGGTGTAAAACTTGGTTTTATTGCCATTGCCGGAGGTGTATTAACAGCATTTGGATATACCTTGCAAAAGAAAAACCAGCTTTTTGCTGTGGCCTTGCAGGGTGTAGGACTTGCTGTGGTATTCCTAACACTTGTGTTCTCACATCATTTTGGTGTAATCGCCAACTTAACTACAGCGAGTATTCTGTTTGCGATTTTATTAGCTATTACGGTATTTCTGAGTTTAAAACAACAAGCTATTTATTTAGCAATTTTAGCACTTGGTATGGCTTATGCGGCTCCTTTAGTTATTCCGCAATACCACCCAGATGTAGTCTTCCTATTTAGCTACTACCTTGTTATTAACTTGGCAGTTGCTGCGGTTAATTTTATTCAGCCTTGGAAAATCTTAAATCAAATTGCTTTCTTTGCCACCATGTTTATTGGTGGTAGTGCAATCGCATTTTATGCAGAACCAATAAAATTTGACACACTAGACTGGATCTTATGGCTCCATATCGCATTGTTTATTTGGCTCAGTGTCCGTTATAGCCAAAACATATCTCGAGTTTCAGCACATGAAAAACAAGAGGGCATTCGTTTACCCCCACTGTTAGATGTAGGCCTGATTTTTAGTGTGCCTGTACTGGGCTTTACACTTCATGCCTATTTAGTACATGAGTCTACTCAAGCATTGACGATTGGTGCTGCTGTTTTGGCTGGTACATATGCGCTATTAACTTTTTGGATTAAAAAGACTCATGCTCAGCTTTCTGTGCTTGCAAAAAGCTTTTTCATCCTCGCGGTTGCTTTTTTTGCTCTAATTTTTCCACTTGCAAAAGGAGCGCACTGGACAGCAATTGGTTGGGTAGCTCAAGGTACAGCTTTAATTGTGTGGGGAGTAACTGAACGCTACCGTTTAAGCCGATATATTGGTGTAGTTTTAGTTTTACTCAGTTCTCTTGCACTGTTTTATCAGGTTTGGGCAAATGAAGAGTTCCCAACGCTAAGCACGAGCATCTATGCAATAGCTCAATTTATTTCTACTTTCTATTTATTGCAATACAACAGTAAAGAGCAACGCTATTTTAGTGCCAGCATGATTAGTGGCATTTTCTTATGTTTAGGCATGTATGCGGGCGCCGTAGCAGGTATAGAAATAATGACATGGCATCATCATGGTTTAAGTCCATATTTGATGTTTGCTGTAGTTCTAATCGCAATATTTAGTCTGGTCGTACACTATAAACTTCGTGTGCAATGGCAAAGTTTGCAGTTAATTTTAATTAGCCTTTTACTGTTGTTGATTTTGGGTGAAGCCTTTACGAGTCAAGTATTCAGTGTGTTTAAATGGCCGAGTATATTGCAGCAGGGTACTTTCCTTGTGAGTACTATTCTTCTTAGTGCTTTGTTTATTATGGCTCAACCGCAGTTAGATGAGTCAGGATACTTGAAAATCTGGGGTGGTTTAAGTTGGTTAGCATTAGCGATAGTAGGGTTGGCAGTCTTCCCACAAATGCCAATTGTTGCTCTGGCTTTTGCTCCTGTGGTTTATTCCCTTTTGGCGTATAAAGCTAATAAAACGACCTTGTTACATCAAATTCCAGTGTGGTGTTTAAGCTTATTTTGGTTGTTAGTAGTGAGCATAGACCGGCATTCTGCTGAGTACCTTTACTTTGTTCCTTTGATTAACTTAACTGACTTCCTTTCAATTTCAGTATTGGCTGGTCTACTCTTTATTATTTATCAACATGCTTTTGATCAAGATAAATCACTGGAGTGGACTTTTAAAATCACAACCATTCTAGTAGGGTTGTTGGTGTTTAGTAGTGTGGTGGTTAGAGGCCTGCACTATTACTGGGCAACCCCATTGTGGAGTGCTTCAATTTGGACAAATGGTGTCGTGCAGTTAAGTTTGACATTACTTTGGGTCATTTTGGCATTTGTATTAACTACATTCTCAAGTCGAAAAATGATTCGTCAACTCTGGTTTGTTGGTGCTGCACTTTTAGGAGTTGTCGTATTAAAGCTGATTTTGCTTGATCTATCACAAAGTGCGACATTAACTCGGGTCATTTCATTTATTGGAGCGGGTGGGGTAATGTTGATTATTGCTTATCTTGCACCATTACCACCGTCTTCTGTACAGAAGAATCAAGAGCCTAAGCTTTAGGCTCTCGTTTTAACTCTTTTTGATTGCTGTATTGATCAATATCATCTTCACCGAAAACAGTAGATGGCCGATCAATTAAGCCCATTTTCGGTACAGGAATTTCAATTTGATTATCCAAAAAGCCATTTCGGATACGTTCTTGCATTTCATCTCGAACTTTTAAGGAATTTTCTTGACGACACCACATCGTAAATAAAAGCTCAATCGAGGATTCCCTGAATGCGGTAACTGTAACCGCAGGTTTTGGGTCATCTAACACGAGTGGATAGTGAGCTGCGACATTAAGTAGAACTTCGCGAACTTTAATAATGTCTTCGTGAAAGTTAATCGCGAGTGTAATCGGAATACGCCGTATTGGATATTTAGATAAGTTGTGTACAGGGGCGCGAATAAGCTGTTCGTTTGGTAAACGAATATAAACATTGTCGAGTGTAAGTAATTTTACCGAAAGCAAATCAATTGAGATGACTTCACCTTCAATTGTATTCCCACGAATGAGGGTGATCTGGATGGTATCACCGACTTCAAAAGAACCTTCCCCAATCAAGAATAAACCACTAATTAAGTTACTGGCAGAGGTTTGCGATGCGAAACCGAGTGCTACGGTTAGAATCCCTGCTGCGCCAAGGAATACACTAAGTTTGAACCCAGCTTCTTTCAAACTCGTCATAATGAAGAGTAAGAAAATAAAATAAAAAATACCGCGACGCCATACCAAGCGTTGATGAGCATTAAAACGTGAACCAATAGTTCTAATAAAGGTATTTGAAATAATACGAGCAAGAACAAAACCAATGAAACAAAGCACGACGCCGACTAAAATTTCACTAATACGTTCGGTATTGATATTGGTAAATATGCTTGTGAGGCTATCAGCGATATCCTTAGGAATACTTGTATCAGCCATATAAACCTCTTAAAAGAATGAATCAAACATATTAAATAATGCTCCACCAGGTGAACGTGGTGGATGAACATAGGTCACTTCACCAGCAAGAGGAGGCGTACGGTTTTCAATACGAATGCGTGCGGGGCGGTCAGAGCCTTCATAGTAAACTTTGATTTGAGAAGTCCACAAACGTCTTGTGCTTTCACTATAAAAAAGAGGAAGGGCCGTAACTGGCACATTCATACGATCAAAGCGTAATTGATGATTACTGGTGTTGTGAAAGTCGATTGGAGTAACAGCACGAAACGCGCGTGGTGTTAATAGATTCAAATCGGTACGCCCATCTACCGACGTGGCATAACAGATCTCACCTTGCTGGGCATTTGGGCCGAACCATGTATCCTTAGGTTGAATGACAGGAATCTCAAATAACGGCTCATGCTGACTTTCAACTAAACCTGCAATCCACAATGGCGTACTTATATATAAAGTCCCACGTTGACCTGCTGGAATATAGATAGGATCAACGGGTTTAATGACCACAGAACGATCTGCCAGACGTGGCATAAGTAAAAATTCTGGATTGGTCTTTCGAAACATATAACGTTCTACTTGAACATTATGCGGGAAAGCAAAATGTGGATCGGCAAGTGGGTGCCAATCTTGCTCATTATCGTCTTGAAGAGCAGGTCGATAATATTCGATACGCCATTCTTTTATGCCACGTGTTAAACGAAAAAGCATTGAACCGAATTGCCATGCTTTGGACTGATTAATTTCAAAGTTCTGTTCTCCCCACCATTTTAAAGAATTCTGGGGGCGAGGCTGATATTCATTATTTTCAAACAAGACGTAAAATTCCTCTACCGAGTTGTTAAACAGACTTCACGCTGTAATCTGCTTAGAGTACACTCAAAATCATCTTACTCATCATTATAAATTGTGATGCAAATATTGAAACAAATACAAGTTCCATATAGTTTTGCCAAGCGTCATGGTGTTTTATTTCGTTATGACGGTGATCAGGTATTTATTATTAGACGTCAAAATACTGAAAAAATTGCATTGCAGGAAGCAAGACGCATCTTGGGTAAGCCAGCTCATTATCAATTATGTACTGAACAAGAATTTAATGCGTTCTTGAGTACGAGCTATGCAGGTGATACAGGGGAATCACAACAAGTTGCAGCAGGTTTAGAAGATCATCCAGATTTATTAAGTTTGGCCGATCAGGTTCCTGAAACAGAAGACTTAATGGATCAGGAAGATGATGCTCCTATTGTCCGTCTTATTAATGCATTACTTTCAGAGGCAATTCGGGTAGGGGCTTCAGATATTCATATTGAAGCTTTTGAAAAGAAACTATCTGTACGATTACGTGTAGATGGTCAACTACGTGAGATTGTACAGCCACGCCGTGAGCTGGCACCTTTATTGGTCTCGCGTATTAAAGTCATGGCGAAGCTTGATATTGCTGAAAAACGTGTACCACAAGATGGGCGTATTTCTTTACGCCTTGCTGGCCGTGAAGTAGATGTCCGTGTTTCAACGTTGCCATCGTCACATGGTGAAAGGGTGGTTATGCGTTTGCTTGATAAACAGGCAGGCCGCTTGAACATGACACATTTAGGCTTAATGGCTAATGACTATGAGCGTTTAACTCAATTGGTGCATCGTCCTCACGGCATTATTTTGGTCACTGGGCCTACGGGTTCGGGGAAAACAACGACCTTATACGCAGCTTTATCTGATTTAAATGACAATACTCGAAATATCTTAACTGCTGAAGATCCAATCGAATATCAACTTGAAGGTATTGGTCAAACACAAGTGAACACCAAAGTGGATATGACATTTGCCCGAGCTTTAAAGGCCATGTTACGTCAAGATCCTGATGTGGTGATGGTAGGGGAGATCCGTGATCTGGAAACGGCTGAAATTGCAGTTCAAGCCTCTTTAACAGGTCATTTGGTTTTATCAACGCTCCATACTAATACCGCTATTGGTGCAGTTACCCGACTTAAAGATATGGGGATTGAACCATTCTTATTATCAAGCTCTTTAATTGGGGTGATTGCTCAACGTTTGGTTCGTACTTTATGTCCACATTGTATGACATGGCGTGAAGCCGATACTTTTGAGAAACAGGTTTTTCAGCATATTCATAATGAACCGTTGTTGCAGTTACCTGAGGCTAAAGGATGTGATCATTGCTCTCATCTAGGTTTCAATGGGCGTACAGCCATTTATGAAATCGTACCTGTTGATGAACCTATGCGCCGTCTGATTCATGGTAACGCGGCTGAATATGAATTAGAAAATCATGCTCGTGTATATTCGGGCTCTATTCGTGATGATGGTTTACGCAAAGTACTTACAGGTAAAACTACTCTCGAAGAAGTGCTTCGTGTAACTAATGAAGCAAGTGAAGCATAATATGTAAGATGAAAAAATGCCCGATCTGATTCGGGCATTTTTTAATATCAAAACTTATTCAGTCACAATATTAAAGTTCACATCAATATTGTTGCGAGTTGCATTTGAGTATGGGCAAACAATATGAGCAGCTGCAACTAACTTTTCAGCTTCTTCACGGTCCATACCAACTAAGTAAACATTTAAAGTCGCTTCGATGCTAAAACCTGTAGGAATTGGTCCAATACCTACTTCACCTTCTACATAAGCATCTTTACTAATATTAAATTTATCGCGGTTTGCAACAAATTTTAGAGCACCTAAAAAGCATGCTGAATAACCAGCTGCAAATAATTGCTCTGGATTTGTTACAGCACCACCAGCGCCACCCATCTCTTTAGGTACACCAAGCTGTACATCTAATACGCCGTCTGATGAAGTCGCACGGCCATCACGACCACCGGTTGCTTTAGCTTTTGCACGATAAACAACTTTTTCTAATGACATCGTTTTTATTCCTAAAATAAATTGAATACAAATATATCGTACACGACTTAAATATTTTGACAAGTATATTTTTTAAAAAAATTGCTGTTTATTTGACTAGATTTGTACGGAGTTTAGTAAGTTGGTCTTTGAGGCCCAATAGCGTTGTCATATCACATGAACTTGCTTCTAGTACACCTGACGGGATATCCATTGCTTGATCTTTTAATTTTTTCCCTTCATCACTCAGCGTAATAATAACTTGTCTTTCATCTTGAGATGAACGGGTACGATGAAGTAAATTTTGGGCTTCTAACTTTTTCAAGATAGGGGTGAGGGTAGATGATTCTAAAAAAAGTTTTGCTCCAATTTCCGAAACAGTGACTTCATCTTGCTCCCATAACACCAACATCACTAAATATTGAGGATAGGTAATACCCAAAGGTGCTAGAAGTTTTCTATAGAGCTGATTCAGTGCTAAATTTGTTGAATAAATGAGGAAACATAATTGATTCTCAAGCTTTAAGTTTTGACAGTCTTGGTCCATATATTCCTCAAAGAAAATAATACTACTTTTGTAGTATATCGCTTTCTATTCAGTTTCTTAAATGTTCATCCGAATAGTTTATGAATAAAACAAATGAGGGTACATAAAAAATGGAATAATTAGATCAATTATTCCATAAGAAAAAATATTTTAGATCACTGTATTTACCACAAGTCTGCAATCTTTTTCATTAATCGAGCACGATATTTAGCGGTAGGATTATTTGCGTTACGTTGTTGCTCTTGTTCATAAAAGTCTTGCCATGCAGTAATCATTTCAAGAGTAGTTCCTTGTTTTTTAATCATAGAAACATCTGCAGGCTGAATATTTTCTAAACGTTGTCTTGCACCTTCTGCGCCTGTACCCCATCCAATTATTCTTTGGCCGAATGCAGGTAACGGAATATTTTTAGGTGTTGCTGGAAGAATATCTGAACTGAGTTGTGCCGTAGGTGAAACGAAATGGTTCGTTGTTCCAAACTCTGCATAACAATGAATATTTGCCCCCAAGCAAAAAAAGCTAAATAAGTATTTCCACATGAATAATTAAACTTTTAATATTGAATCAATTTACGGTGTGTCATTAGAGGCATTGAAGAGCGGACGAGTTCTTGTGCTGTTAGGTCAAAAGGTACAGTGATTAAGCCATTCCCTTCATATCCAACCATACTTAAAATTTGACCACGACTATCTGTTGCCCCAGAGTGTCCCCAAGTTTGTCGTTTTTCACCATGCCAGCCCTGTTGTGCTGCACCTAAAACATAACATTGGCTATCCATTGCCCGAGCCTGTAGCAAAAGCTGCCAGTGCATTTGTCCAGTTGTATAGGTAAACGCAGCAGGAGCAGTAAGAATATGAGCGCCTTGTTGTCTCAGGGTGAGAGCAAGCTCTGGAAAACGTAAGTCATAACATACCATTAAGCCGATATTGCCAAAAGGAGTAGATGTGACTACTACGTCTGTCCCGGGTTCAAAGAAACGAGACTCCTGATAACCACCGACAGCATCACCCACTTGTACATCAAATAAATGGATCTTGTCATAACGTGCTTCTGTACGCTCAGGGCTAATACAAAGACTAACAGTTCGGACTCGACCATCTTGAATGGTGGAACCATCTGGACGAAATGGGCATGGTAAAGTACCGGCTATAATCCAGATTTGATATTGGTGTGCTAGTTTTTCAAGCCTCTGCTGAATAGACTCAAACTGCTCAGCTGTTTCACGCTGTTTCCCAGCAGCAAAACATACAAAGTTTTCAGGGAAAACAATTAAGCTGGCATTTTGCGCCTTACTTTGTTGAATCAAAGACTCAATGACTTGAAAATTATTTTCAATATCATCTTGAGAGTTCATTTGAGCAACAGAAACAAGGGTCATATTCTAGTCCGGCTTAATAGGAGAAATCAGGCATTTTGCTTGTCAGATACCTGTTCAAGCGTATCTTGTTCTTTCTGTAACTGCTTCACAAGTGGCTCAAACATGTTCTGATTGTTTGCATTGAGTTTCATCAATGTCTTATGTGCATCCAGAACCGTTCTTAGCATTGCATTATGAGTGATTTGTTCATCAGTTAACGTTAATGTGCAAACGTTAGGATCGCCACAATAATTCAAAATGACAAAAACCTGCCCTAGCCCCATACTGTTGGCTAAGGTTGTGATATCTGGATTGGTAGATAGCATCACAGCTTGAATATGATGAGTTTGTTTAAGCTTTAAACCTAGCTTAGCCAGGATGCCTAATACTGTACTATCAATAAATGTTGTTTGGGTTAAATCAACGATTGCACCAACAACATTCTCTTGCTGTTCAATTCTGTTTAAAAGTTTGTCTAGACTTATACAAGAATGGGCTCGCACTTCACCAATAAGTTTGAAAATATGCGTTCCATTTAAACTTGCATATTCAACATGACCTGTTGACATATAAATGCCATTTTCAGAGAAGGATAGAAAAATTATCACATAGTGCCATCTCAGACTCAAGAGTCCTTAAGTCGTATATTATGTAATTAATTGATTCGTAAATTAATTCATTCGACAAAGACTAAAGATGGCAATATCATCAGCCACATGATCAGGTGCTTGAAATGATTGATTTTGCAAATGATGAACCAATTGTTGGAACTGATCATTTAAACCACCATCAAAAGGTTCAAGTGCTCCATCTGAGCAAACAATAAAGCGGGATTGATGATTTAATGTACAAATATGCTCTTCAACTTCAAGTTCATCGGTTAAGCCTAATGGAAAACTACTTGTTGTTAGAATTTTGGGAGCTTGATTCGGTTCAAAAATGATAGGAGGAGGGTAGTGGCCCGCACTTGACCAGCGAAGCGTATGTGTTTCTAGGTTTAAAATACCCACCACAATCGTAATGTGCTTTTCAATATTCTCTTGAACCAACATTCCATTTAATTTTTTTATTAATTGTCTTGGGGTTTTTGAGCGACCATGGAAAGCTGCCATCCATGATGTTAATAAACTACTGGTTACACCATGTCCTGAAACATCGGCAAGATAAAATAAAACTTCTTTATCATTTAATTTCCAGTAGTCATACCAATCACCGGAAAGATAAGCTGAAGGCTGAAAGAAAGTTTCGACTTCATAATTTAATAAATCAATTGGATTAGGCAGTAATCGTTTTTGCAGTTCAGCAGCTGAAGGTAAATCACGACTATCTTGGTTACGCTTATATTGAGCATCAATTCTTGTTAATGCTTTATTTAAATCGTTAGGTAATTGATTCCATACCCAACCTGCAAGAGCACCGGCTTCCCATGCTTGAGCTAAAGCGCTCCCTTCATGTTCAAAAGCAATGACAATGGTGGGTAAATTCCATTTATAAGACAGAAAATCTTGTACATCTGCTATTGCAATGATGGTTGGATCATATAAATCTAAATCATCTATGTTAATGACTTGTAAGCCTGGCAGTTTATCCAAAGCTTGCTCTAAATAAGGGATAGAGCGTGTCGGTTTAATAAAATACATAGAAGATATGGTAGTCCTTTTATATGATCACTTTATTCATCATAGAGTATGTATGATCAAAATCAAGGTATTGCTGAACTCTTAATCCGAGCAATACCTTGATTTCATCTTTTAAGGGTTTTGATCCTCATCTGGAGTATCGTCTGAATCATCATCTATGAAAGATACATCAGCTGAGTCGCCTTTCTTCTCTGCAATTTGGAATGCTTTACGTTGGAGATATAAGTCTCGAATCATGGCATATTGATCACCCTGTAAGGTTTGATCTAAATCTAGATACTGAGCACGAGTATCAACAGCTTGTAACATATTACTCGACCAATAAAGACCATCTTGATCTTCCATAATGTATTTCTGTGGGCGAGCTTGAGCATCTACTGCTAAACCGAAACCATCACGCAAGGTACTCGGACCGAAAAAAGGTAACATAAGGAATGGGCCAGAAGGGACGCCATAGTAACCGAGGGTTACACCAAAATTCTCTTCTTCAGTCGGTAAACCTAAACGGCTGGCAGGGTCAGCTAAACCAAGAGTCGTTAAAGTATTAATAGTAAATCGGCCTAAAGTTTTCGCTGCACGACCAGGACGACCTTGAATAAGCTGGTTAACCGCATTCCAAGGTTCTCCTAGATTTTTACGGAATTGGCGATAAGAACCACGAACATCTTCTGGAGTTTTCTCTCTATATTGAACTGCAACTGGGCGCAAAAAATTTCGATCCAACATATCGTTAAATGAATAAATTGGACGATTTAATGATTGCAATGGATCTTTTACAGGATCTGGTTGTGCTGCGTTCGCATTAATTTTTAAATCTTTAACTTTAATATTTTTTAAATCTTTAATAATTTGTGAGCGCGGATGAGCAGGTGCTGTTTCTTCTAGTGAGCTAGCATCAGAAGATTCACTTATAGTATTTTCTTGAGCATATATAGAGGTACAAACACCTACAGATAATACGCTGAGTAAAATTAAATTAGAATAATTCATATAATTCCTTAACCGCCAGCCAGGCTAATACTTAAATGTGCAGTTGGGTGGAGATATGCTTTAATACAAAACTGATAATCTATTATCAATGTAAAATTGATCAAATAATATAGATAAAATGCTAAAAAGCCTAAAAATTAGCCAAGTGATAATATTAAATTAAAAAAGGGGTTGCAAAGGGGATGGGATGGTCTATAATGCACATCCATCGGCGGTGATGCAGATAGAAACTTGTTGAAAAACAGTTACTTGTGATTAAGTTGGTTGCTTTAAGCGATGAATTTGATGAGAAGTTGGTTTTGAGATTAAGTTTTAAAAATATCGAAATTACCTGTTGACTTTTAAGAGATTAAGAGTAATATAGCCGACCTAGCTTGCTGGTGACGAACCAGGAAGAAGATCATTAAGAGAATTGAAGAACAACTTGTGTGGATTTTTACTGGTTGATTAATCGAAATAATTTTCATTGATTGATTGGTTTAAATTACTCGAAGTTTATTTGAGCGAAATTTAAGTCAGTAATTGATGAGCCAGAATTGGCACCTTGTCTTTAAATAAGGTGCAAAATGATTTTAACTGAAGAGTTTGATCATGGCTCAGATTGAACGCTGGCGGCAGGCTTAACACATGCAAGTCGAGCGGAGAGAGGTAGCTTGCTACTGATCTTAGCGGCGGACGGGGGAGTAATGCTTAGGAATCTGCCTATTAGTGGGGGACAACATTTCGAAAGGAATGCTAATACCGCATACGTCCTACGGGAGAAAGCAGGGGATCTTCGGACCTTGCGCTAATAGATGAGCCTAAGTCGGATTAGCTAGTTGGTGGGGTAAAGGCCTACCAAGGCGACGATCTGTAGCGGGTCTGAGAGGATGATCCGCCACACTGGGACTGAGACACGGCCCAGACTCCTACGGGAGGCAGCAGTGGGGAATATTGGACAATGGGCGCAAGCCTGATCCAGCCATGCCGCGTGTGTGAAGAAGGCCTTATGGTTGTAAAGCACTTTAAGCGAGGAGGAGGCTACTGAAGTTAATACCTTCAGATAGTGGACGTTACTCGCAGAATAAGCACCGGCTAACTCTGTGCCAGCAGCCGCGGTAATACAGAGGGTGCAAGCGTTAATCGGATTTACTGGGCGTAAAGCGCGCGTAGGCGGCTAATTAAGTCAAATGTGAAATCCCCGAGCTTAACTTGGGAATTGCATTCGATACTGGTTAGCTAGAGTGTGGGAGAGGATGGTAGAATTCCAGGTGTAGCGGTGAAATGCGTAGAGATCTGGAGGAATACCGATGGCGAAGGCAGCCATCTGGCCTAACACTGACGCTGAGGTGCGAAAGCATGGGGAGCAAACAGGATTAGATACCCTGGTAGTCCATGCCGTAAACGATGTCTACTAGCCGTTGGGGCCTTTGAGGCTTTAGTGGCGCAGCTAACGCGATAAGTAGACCGCCTGGGGAGTACGGTCGCAAGACTAAAACTCAAATGAATTGACGGGGGCCCGCACAAGCGGTGGAGCATGTGGTTTAATTCGATGCAACGCGAAGAACCTTACCTGGCCTTGACATAGTGAGAACTTTCCAGAGATGGATTGGTGCCTTCGGGAACTTACATACAGGTGCTGCATGGCTGTCGTCAGCTCGTGTCGTGAGATGTTGGGTTAAGTCCCGCAACGAGCGCAACCCTTTTCCTTATTTGCCAGCGAGTAATGTCGGGAACTTTAAGGATACTGCCAGTGACAAACTGGAGGAAGGCGGGGACGACGTCAAGTCATCATGGCCCTTACGGCCAGGGCTACACACGTGCTACAATGGTCGGTACAAAGGGTTGCTACCTAGCGATAGGATGCTAATCTCAAAAAGCCGATCGTAGTCCGGATTGGAGTCTGCAACTCGACTCCATGAAGTCGGAATCGCTAGTAATCGCGGATCAGAATGCCGCGGTGAATACGTTCCCGGGCCTTGTACACACCGCCCGTCACACCATGGGAGTTTGTTGCACCAGAAGTAGCTAGCCTAACTGCAAAGAGGGCGGTTACCACGGTGTGGCCGATGACTGGGGTGAAGTCGTAACAAGGTAGCCGTAGGGGAACCTGCGGCTGGATCACCTCCTTAACGAAAGATTGACGATTGGTAAGAATCCACAACAAGTTGTTCTTCATAGATGTATCTGAGGGTCTGTAGCTCAGTTGGTTAGAGCACACGCTTGATAAGCGTGGGGTCACAAGTTCAAGTCTTGTCAGACCCACCATGACTTTGACTGGTTAAAGTTATAGATAAAAAGATACATGACTGATGATGTAAGCTGGGGACTTAGCTTAGTTGGTAGAGCGCCTGCTTTGCACGCAGGAGGTCAGGAGTTCGACTCTCCTAGTCTCCACCAGAACTTAAGAGAAGTTCGGATTACAGAAATTAGTAAATAGAGATTATATGATCTTGGTTTATTAACTTCTGTGATTTAAGTATCACGGTATTAAGCATGACCTGACGAAGGCATGTTTATTCATTAACAGATTGGCAAAATTGAGTCTGAAATAAATTGTTCACTCAAGAGTTTAGATTAAGCAATTAATCTGAATGAATTGAGAACTAGCAAATTAACTGAATCAAGCGTTTTGGTATATGAATTTAGATTGAAGCTGTACAGTGTTTAAGTACACAGACAACAGATAGTAGCGATGAAGAATCGCACGGACAACACTCACTTGTAGGTGTTGACGACTGTTTGGGGTTGTATAGTCAAGTAATTAAGTGCATGTGGTGGATGCCTTGGCAGTCAGAGGCGATGAAAGACGTAATAGCCTGCGATAAGCTCCGGGGAGGCGGCAAATATCCTTTGATCCGGAGATTTCTGAATGGGGAAACCCACCTACTTTAAGGTAGGTATTGCAACATGAATACATAGTGTTGCAAGGCGAACGAGGGGAAGTGAAACATCTCAGTACCCTTAGGAAAAGAAATCAATTGAGATTCCCTCAGTAGCGGCGAGCGAACGGGGATCAGCCCATTAAGTTATGTGTGTTTTAGTGGAACGCTCTGGGAAGTGCGAACGTAGAGGGTGATATTCCCGTACACGAAAGGGCACACATAATGATGACGAGTAGGGCGAGGCACGTGAAACCTTGTCTGAATATGGGGGGACCATCCTCCAAGGCTAAATACTCCTGACTGACCGATAGTGAACCAGTACCGTGAGGGAAAGGCGAAAAGAACCCCTGTGAGGGGAGTGAAATAGATCCTGAAACCGCATGCATACAAGCAGTGGGAGCACCTTCGTGGTGTGACTGCGTACCTTTTGTATAATGGGTCAGCGACTTATATTCAGTAGCAAGGTTAACCGTATAGGGGAGCCGTAGGGAAACCGAGTCTTAATAGGGCGTTTAGTTGCTGGGTATAGACCCGAAACCAGGCGATCTATCCATGAGCAGGTTGAAGGTTGGGTAACACTAACTGGAGGACCGAACCCACTGTCGTTGAAAAGCCAGGGGATGACTTGTGGATAGGGGTGAAAGGCTAATCAAGCCTGGTGATAGCTGGTTCTCCCCGAAAGCTATTTAGGTAGCGCCTCGGACGAATACCATAGGGGGTAGAGCACTGTTTCGGCTAGGGGGTCATCCCGACTTACCAAACCGATGCAAACTCCGAATACCTATGAGTACTATCCGGGAGACAGACTGCGGGTGCTAACGTCCGTAGTCAAGAGGAAAACAATCCAGACCGCCAGCTAAGGCCCCAAAATCATAGTTAAGTGGGAAACGATGTGGGAAGGCATAGACAGCTAGGAGGTTGGCTTAGAAGCAGCCACCCTTTAAAGAAAGCGTAATAGCTCACTAGTCGAGTCGGCCTGCGCGGAAGATGTAACGGGGCTAAAACTATGTGCCGAAGCTGCGGATTTGACATTAGTCAAGTGGTAGGGGAGCGTTCTGTAAGCCGATGAAGGTGTATTGAGAAGTATGCTGGAGGTATCAGAAGTGCGAATGCTGACGTGAGTAACGACAAAACGGGTGAAAAACCCGTTCGCCGAAAGACCAAGGGTTCCAGTCCAACGTTAATCGGGGCTGGGTGAGTCGACCCCTAAGGCGAGGCCGAAAGGCGTAGTCGATGGGAAATTGGTTAATATTCCAATACTTCTGTGTAATGCGATGAGAGGACGGAGAAGGTTAAGTCAGCCTGGCGTTGGTTGTCCAGGTGGAAGGATGTAGGTATGTATCTTAGGCAAATCCGGGGTACTCTATACTGAGATCCGATAGCAAGCTGTACTTGTACAGCGAAGTGGCTGATACCATGCTTCCAGGAAAAGTCTCTAAGCTTCAGTTACACAGGAATCGTACCCGAAACCGACACAGGTGGTCAGGTCGAGTAGACCAAGGCGCTTGAGAGAACTCTGCTGAAGGAACTAGGCAAAATGGTACCGTAACTTCGGGAGAAGGTACGCTGTTGTTGGTGATGGAACTTGCTTCCTGAGCTGACGACAGCCGCAGAAACCAGGCCGCTGCAACTGTTTATTAAAAACATAGCACTCTGCAAACACGAAAGTGGACGTATAGGGTGTGATGCCTGCCCGGTGCTGGAAGGTTAATTGATGGGGTTAGCGTAAGCGAAGCTCTTGATCGAAGCCCCAGTAAACGGCGGCCGTAACTATAACGGTCCTAAGGTAGCGAAATTCCTTGTCGGGTAAGTTCCGACCTGCACGAATGGCATAATGATGGCGGCGCTGTCTCCAGCAGAGGCTCAGTGAAATCGAAATCGCTGTGAAGATGCAGTGTACCCGCGGCTAGACGGAAAGACCCCGTGAACCTTTACTGCAGCTTGACACTGAACTTTGACCTTACTTGTGTAGGATAGGTGGGAGGCTTTGAAGTTGGAACGCTAGTTCCAATGGAGCCGTCCTTGAAATACCACCCTGGTAATGTTGAGGTTCTAACTCTGTCCCGTTATCCGGGACGAGGACCGTGTCTGGTGGGTAGTTTGACTGGGGCGGTCTCCTCCTAAAGAGTAACGGAGGAGTACGAAGGTGCGCTCAGCGTGGTCGGAAATCACGCGTAGAGTATAAAGGCAAAAGCGCGCTTAACTGCGAGACCCACAAGTCGAGCAGGTACGAAAGTAGGTCTTAGTGATCCGGTGGTTCTGTATGGAAGGGCCATCGCTCAACGGATAAAAGGTACTCTGGGGATAACAGGCTGATACCGCCCAAGAGTTCATATCGACGGCGGTGTTTGGCACCTCGATGTCGGCTCATCTCATCCTGGGGCTGAAGCAGGTCCCAAGGGTATGGCTGTTCGCCATTTAAAGAGGTACGCGAGCTGGGTTTAGAACGTCGTGAGACAGTTCGGTCCCTATCTACCGTGGGCGCTGGAAATTTGAGAGGATCTGCTCCTAGTACGAGAGGACCAGAGTGGACGAACCTCTGGTGTACCGGTTGTGACGCCAGTCGCATCGCCGGGTAGCTATGTTCGGAAGGGATAACCGCTGAAAGCATCTAAGCGGGAAGCCTACCTCAAGATAAGATTTCCCTAGGAATTTATTCCTCTAAAGAGCCGTTCGAGACTAGGACGTTGATAGGTTGGATGTGGAAGCATAGTGATATGTGAAGCTGACCAATACTAATTGCTCGTGAGGCTTGACTATACAACACCCAAGCAGTTGTATATGAAGCATCAATCGATTCATAAACATGCAAAGCAACTTGATTTAGTTAAACGCTTAGCTAAAATGAACAGATAAAGTAAGATTCAATCAGCCCATCTGTAAAGATTTGGAAAACGCAACGTATCACCATGTGAATAAAACGAAGCAAGTATCCATACCAGTTGTGCTGGCGACCATAGCAAGAGTGAACCACCTGATCCCTTCCCGAACTCAGAAGTGAAACCTCTTAGCGCTGATGGTAGTGTGGGGTTACCCATGTGAGAGTAAGTCATCGCCAGCTCATTATTCAAACACCCCAGACTCAATGGTCAGGGGTGTTTTTTTATATCTATAAGATTTTAAAAATCTAAATGAGATTTATGGATTAAATCTTTAAATTCAATAAAAAACTATAAGGAGAAAGGGTAATTAATAAGAAGAAATAGAAAAGGCCTAACTTTTTTAATTAAATTTTTCATAAAGAGTTGTGTCTACTTTCTTTGGAATTATGTTTGATAGAATTAATTTAATAAGATTATTTTTATAATTGGAAAAATCTATTTTTTCTTCTAGAAAATTCAGTTGGATATGTATAACAAATGGAGACTATATGTTATAAATATTGAATAGGCATGATTTTTGCTTGTTTAATGGAAACTAAAATATATGAAATTATCTGTTGGATTGAAAGTTGCGAATTCTTTATCGTTAACACCTCAATTGCAGCAGGCGATTCGTTTATTACAACTCTCTAGTTTAGAGCTAGAACAGGAAATTCAGATTCAATTAGATAGTAATCCGTTACTTGAAAAAATAGAAGAAGAGTCATTAACGGAAAGTCTGTCTACATTAGAAAGTAAAGAATCAGATGATTTGACAACTGAACTAAATGCAAACCATTTGCCTGATGATTTGCCAGTCGATACCGATTGGGATGATGTTTATACACATCAATCAACGGCTTTAGCTACTCCAGAATTTGAGGAGCGAGAGGATAATCGTCAAGTTCAATTATCTCTAAAGGAACATATTTTAGAGCAAGTTAATCTTTTGCATTTCTCTAAAATAGATCAATTAATTGCTTATTGTATCGTTGATGCATTAGATGATAAAGGGTTCTTAGATGCTGAAATAGAAGAAATAATTTTAGCAGCACAACAATTGTTAAATGAAATGGATATTGGGGAAGAAATTGAAGAGGATGAAGTTCTAGTTGTTTTGAAGCATATTCAACGTCTTGATCCATTAGGGATTGGTTCACGCAATTTAGCGGAATGCTTAAAGGTACAGCTCGAATTTCTACCAAAAGATGTTGAGTACTTAAGCGAGGCAAAAAGCTTATTGCAGCATTATGAGCTTTTAATAGCAAATGACCTAAATAAGCTACTCAAACAAACAGGCCTAACGAGAGACCAACTAAAATTTGCAATCGACCTTTTAAAGACATTAAAACCATATCCTGGTATGGATTTTGATAAGCAAGAATCTGATTATCAAATTCCAGATGTAGTCGTTTCAAAAAAAGATTTACATTGGCAGGTTCAGCTAAACCCAGATGTACTTCCTAAATTACGAATTAATTCTTTTTACTCGAGTATGATTCGTAGAGCAGATCAGAGCGAGGATAATTTATATTTACGTAATCAAATGCTTGAGGCGAAAAATTTTATTAAAAGTATTGATGAAAGGCATAAAACATTATTAAAAGTAGCTTCTTGTATTGTGGAGCATCAAAAAGCCTTTTTGGAGATAGGTCCTGAGGCAATGAAGCCGCTTGTTCTTCGAGATGTGGCGGAAGAGGTTGAATTGCATGAATCTACAGTTTCTCGGGTCACTACAAATAAGTATATGCTTACGCCTCGTGGTCTGTTTGAGTTGAAATATTTTTTCTCTAGCCATGTAGGAACAACTACGGGGGGAGAGGCTTCTTCTACTGCGATTCGTGCAATGATCAAGAAACTGGTTGCAAATGAAAATCCACGTAAGCCTTTGTCAGATAATGTAATTGCTACATTATTAAAGGAGGAGGGAATTGAAGTGGCTCGAAGAACGGTTGCAAAATATCGAGAATCGTTACATATTCCTTCGTCGTCTGAGAGAAAAGTCTTGATCTGAATTTTGAAGTATGACTATTCTAGGAATTCATTATGACGAAATAATGAAATTTCATTTTCACCAAGAGAGTAACTAAAATGGTTTAATTGTCCCAAGTTTTCTTTTTGATAGCATTAAATCGTTTTGGTTCTTCTTTAGATAACCTAAAAAAGGTGAGGGATAGAATTATGCAAATAACGATTCGTGGACATCATTTAGCAATTACACCAGCTATAGAAGAAAATATTAAATCAAAATTTAATCAGTTAACGAAACATCTAGATCAGGTGAATAGTATGCAGATTAAATTAACAAAAGATCATCAAATTGATAAGCGCTCTCATAAAGGTAGTTCAAACCATGTTGCAGAGGCTATTGTAAGGTTGCCGGGAATTGAGTTGTTTGCTCAGGCAACTGCTGATGACATGTATACTTCAATTAAAAAGCTGACTGAAAAATTAAAAAAACAATTATTAAAATATCGGAAAATGCAGTGTACTTATTCGCAAGTTACTGTTTCTGCTTAATAAGTTTTATATAATTGAGAGAGGCTTGAAAGATAGCCTCTTTTTTATTGATAAAATATAAACACGTACTGAATTCTTTGAAAAAGTTATAGTAAAATACTTCGTTTTACACCTTAGGTTGTGTCAGAGGTCTTTGCAATGAATAGTGAACAGCTCACTCAAATTTTAAAAGAAGCTTTCCCTGAAGCGGAAGTAGCGGTGAGCGGACAGGCCGGAAAATTTGACCTCCGTATTGTGGATGATCAATTTGACGGTAAGCGTACTGTTGCTCGCCAACAATTAGTTTATGCACCATTAAATACTTATATTGCAAGTGGCGAAGTTCACGCGGTAACAATTCGTGCAATGACCAAAGATGAATGGCGTAAAGCAAGCCTTTTCGGAGCTTAAATATTAATGGATAAATTTTTAATTACGGGTGGTGTTAAGCTCGAAGGGGAAGTGCGCATTTCTGGTGCTAAAAATGCGGCTTTACCATTACTTGCTGCAACTATTCTTGCAGACTCACCAATTACGATTACCAACGTTCCAAATCTTAAAGATGTAAATACTTTGGTTAAGTTGATTGGTGGATTAGGGGTTACAATCGGCTATGAAAATGACACAGTAAAAGCTGATACCTCTACTTTAGATAATCAGTTTGCTCCTTATGAATTGGTAAAAACAATGCGTGCCTCAATTTTGGTTTTAGGACCATTATTAGCACGCTATGGTAATGCGAAGGTTTCTTTACCAGGTGGTTGTGCAATTGGATCACGTCCAGTTGACCAACATCTAAAAGCCTTAGAAGCTTTAGGTGCACATATTGAAGTTGAAAATGGTTATGTCCATGCTTCAGTTGAAGGTCGTTTAAAAGGTGGCGAAGTTGTTTTCGATATGGTTACCGTTGGTGGTACTGAAAACATCTTGATGGCTGCTGCACTGGCTGATGGTGTTACAACTATTCGTAATGCAGCTCGTGAACCTGAGATTACTGACCTTGCTCAAATGCTCATTAAAATGGGTGCTAAGATTGAAGGTATTGATACTGATACTTTAGTTGTAACTGGAGTAGAAAGTTTGCACGGCTGTGAATATGCTGTTGTAGCTGATCGTATCGAGACGGGTTCTTATTTAGCAGCTGCTGCAATTACCGGTGGTCGTGTCAAAACTACTCATACTGACCCTGCATTACTTGAATCTGTTTTGGATAAGTTTGAAGAAATGGGTGCTGAAGTCACTCGTGGCGATGACTGGATCGAGCTTGATATGTTAGGCAAACGCCCTAAGGCTGTAAGTTTTAGAACTTTGCCACATCCGGAGTTTCCAACAGATATGCAAGCTCAGCTTATGGCTGTAAATGCTATCGGTCGCGGATTTGCAACGATTTCTGAAACGATTTTTGAAAATCGTTTTATGCATGTTCCTGAGTTATCACGCATGGGAGCTAATATTCAGGTCGAAGGTCACGATGCAATTGTAACTGGAGTAGAAACTTTACAGGCAGCACCTGTAATGGCAACTGATTTGCGTGCTTCATTCTCTTTAGTTTTGGCAGCTTTAGTTGCAGAGGGAGATACCTTAATCGATCGTATCTACCATATTGACCGTGGTTATGAGCATGTCGAAGAGAAACTTCAAGGTTTAGGTGCCAAAATTAAGCGAGTAAGTTAATGAATGATGTAAGAAACGATGATCCTAATTTTGATGTGATGGGCAATTTTGATCATGGTTTGACCTTGGCACTTAGTAAAGGGCGTATCTTAAAAGAGACGTTACCTTTGCTAGCTACAGCGGGCATTAATTTGCTGGAAGATCCGGAAAAGTCCCGTAAACTGATTTTTCCTACTACGCATAAGCAAGTACGTATTTTGATTTTACGTGCATCTGATGTGCCTACTTATGTAGAAAATGGCGCAGCAGATCTAGGTGTAGCAGGAAAAGATGTGTTGATGGAACATGGTGCTCAGCATGTATATGAGCTACTTGATCTGAAAATCGCTAAGTGTAAATTAATGACTGCTGGTAAAGTGGGAATGGAGCGTCCAAAAGGCCGTTTAAAAATTGCCACGAAATATGTCAATCTTACACGTCAGTATTATGCAAGCTTAGGTGAGCAAGTTGATGTAATTAAACTCTATGGTTCTATGGAGTTAGCGCCTTTGGTTGGGTTGGGTGATTACATTGTAGATGTGGTCGATACTGGTAATACGCTCAGAGCAAATGGTCTTGAACCATTAGAGGAAATTTGCAAAGTTTCTTCACGTTTAATTGTAAATAAAGCTAGTTTTAAACGTAAGCAGACTCTATTAAATCCAATCATTTCACAGCTTGAGCAAGCCGTTCAATCACGTTAAAAGCAATTTCCCATCATGCTTTTGTGATAGTTGCTTCAGATGATGCCCACAAGCGCTTAGAAAAAGAGTAAACTTGGTTTTTCTTTTTCGCCTTGTGGGTAAATTGATGCGACGTTTATCGACTCAAGATCAGAACTTCAAACAGGTTTTTGCTGAGCTTTTAGCATTTGAAACCGTAAATGATCTTAATTTAGTGCAAACAGTAGATCAAATTATTGCTGATGTTCGTCAGCATGGTGATGATCATGTTTTAAAGCTCACTCAACAGTTCGATCGACATCCAGCGCATCAATTCTCAGATTTAGAATTATCTCAACAACAACTTAAAACTGCTTTTGATAATTTAAATCCAGAAATTCGCGATGCTCTTCAGTTGGCAGCAGCTCGTATTCGTACATTTCATGAGGCTCAGAAGCAAGATAGCTGGACTTATATAGATGATTTGGGCAATACCTTAGGGCAAAAAGTGACACCTCTAGACCGTGTAGGTATTTATGTGCCAGGCGGTTTAGCCTCTTATCCATCTTCAGTTTTAATGAATGCTGTGCCAGCCCACGTTGCAGGTGTACCTGAAATTATTATGGTTGTTCCAGCACCGAATGGTGAACTGAATCTATTGGTCCTTGCGGCAGCTTACCTTGCTGGGGTTAGTCGAGTATTCACTATTGGTGGGGCACAGGCTGTAGCAGCTTTGGCTTATGGAACACAGACGATTCCACCTGTAGATAAAATTACTGGTCCAGGGAATCGTTTTGTAGCAGCTGCTAAACGTGCTGTATTTGGCCAAGTCGGCATTGATATGATTGCTGGACCTTCTGAAATTTTAGTATATGCAGAAGGTGAGAATAATGCAGATTGGTTAGCTATGGATGTTTTATCTCAAGCTGAACATGACACAGTCGCTCAAGCTATTTTTATTACTCCAGATGAAGCTTTGCTTAATGCAGTCGAGTTGGCAATTGAAAAGCATTTAAATGAATTGCCAAAGGCAGATATTGCTCGAACTTCGATTGAAAACCGTGGTGCTTTGGTATTAGTCAAAGACCGTGCAGAAGCAATTGAATTGATTAATCAGGTTGCACCAGAGCATTTAGAACTTTGCTTGGATGATGCCGAAGCCATGAGCGAACATATTCGTCATGCTGGAGCAATTTTCATGGGACGTTATACACCTGAAGCAATTGGTGACTATTGTGCAGGTCCAAACCATGTATTGCCAACTTCTGGAACAGCTCGTTTTTCTTCTCCTTTAGGCGTTTATGATTTCCAAAAGCGTTCGAGCTTGATTATGTGTTCGAAAGATGGGGTTAAAACGTTAGCTAAAACAGCCGACATATTAGCTGTCCAAGAGAACTTGGATGCCCATGCACGCTCAGCTCGCTATCGTTATCAATAAGTTTATAAACCTTGTAGTTTTTTAATTATTACTCAGGGCTGATTTTCAGCCCTTTTTTGAGATAAGACCATGACTTTATCTACAGCACAAATGCGCTTTTGGAGTCCAGAAGTTCGTGAATTGGAACCTTATGTTCCGGGTGAGCAGCCTAAAATTCAGAATTTATTGAAACTCAATACGAATGAAAATCCATATCCACCATCACCAAAAGTAGTTGAAGCAGTTCAAGCTGTTTTAACTCAACAAGCTGATGCATTGCGTTTATATCCCGATCCAGATGCAACAGCTTTAAAGCAAGCAATTGCTAAACAACAGAATATTGAAGTATCTCAAGTTTTCGTTGGTAATGGTTCAGATGAAGTACTTGCTCATATTTTTAAAGCATTTTTTCTTCAAGATGAACCGATTCTGTATCCAGATATCACTTATAGTTTTTATCCAGTTTATAGTCAGTTCTTTGGAACAAAAACTAAAGAACTTCCACTCAATGAGAATTTTGAGATAGACGTTAAGGATTATGTGCAACCAAATGGGGGAGTTATTATTACGAACCCTAATGCACCAACAAGTATTGCCCTCGGCTTGCAAGAAATTGAACAAATCTTAAAAGCGAATCCAAATCGAGTGGTTGTGATTGATGAAGCTTATGTTGATTTTGGTGCAGAATCCGCTGTTAGTTTGGTAAGCCGCTATGAGAATTTGGTGGTGTGCCAAACAACTTCAAAATCTCGGTCTCTTGCTGGTTTGCGCGTTGGCTTCGCGATTGCTCAGCCTCATTTAATTGCAGCTCTTGAAGCTGTCAAAAATAGTTTTAATTCATATCCTATTGACCGTTTTGCAATTGCAGCAGCTGTAGCGTCTTTTGAAGATCAAGCTTATTTTGAAGAGCAATGCCAGAAAGTTATTTCTAGTCGTGAAAAGCTAGTAGATGATTTAACTACTTTAGGCTTTAAAGTTTTGCCATCTAAAGCGAACTTTATTTTTGCTTCACATTCATTGCATGATGCAGGTCAACTTGCACAGCAATTACGTGAGCAGGGCATTATTGTGCGCTATTTCAATAAGCCGCGTATTAATCAATTCTTACGGATTACAGTAGGGACTGACGAGCAAAATGAGCGTTTAGTACAAACATTAAAACAAGATATTCTCTAAATTTTACTCTGCTGTGCTGTTCATTAGGTTCAGCATAGCAGAGACTTTATCAAGACTCTCTTGATATTCCGCTTCAGCATTTGATGCAATTGTAATACCACCACCAGCCCATAAAGAAAGCTGATTTTGATATTGTTGAAAACTACGGATAAGAATATTCCAGCGGCCTGTCCCATCAAAATTGAAATAGCCCAATGTCCCGCAATATGCACCTCTTGCTGCTTCCTCTAACTCTTCAATAATCTGCATTGCCCGAATTTTCGGAGCACCTGTGATTGATCCTCCAGGTAAGGCAGAGAGCAGCATTTGCATAGGATTAACATCATCTTTAAGGGTCGCAACGATTTCGCTTACCATGTGATGTACTTGATTGAAACTTTCAATCTCAAATAGTTTTGTTGTTTTTACTGATCCTGTATTGGCATAAATGCTCAAATCATTACGTAATAAATCAACGATCATGACATTCTCTGCCTGATCTTTTTGAGAGTTTTTTAAGGTTTGTTTTGAAATAAAATCTTTTTCTACATTTTTATAGCGAGGCATTGTTCCTTTAATAGGTCTTGTCTTAATTTGTTTATTTTGATTGAACTCAATAAAAAGCTCTGGGGAACAACTTAATAATTCAAAATTATCTAATTTTAAATAACCTGCATATGGTGCATTAGTAAGACTCCATAAATCTGCTGCTTTATTTAATAAAGATCCTTTGAAATCAGCTTTAAATTCTTGGGTTAAATTAATTTGATAGCAATCACCAGCTTTAATATATTCTTGTATTTTATAAAAAGCATCAAAATATTGTTTTTTAGACCACCTTGGCTGAATAGTGGTTTTTAATTCAAATATATTTTTAGAATGATTAGAAATAGAATTCTCTATTCTATTTTCAAGATATGAGAATAGCTCAAGTGCATCTGGTTCATCACTAAAAAAATACCAATCATTATCTATATATTTTAAAAAAGAACCATATTGTCCTAAGAATAAAGCGGGCTGTATATCATTTCGTATATCAATAAACTGATGAGCAGAAAAATCATAACTGATAAAACCAATATAACCCCCTGTAAAACTTGTTGTAGCGTTAATATTTACTTGTGAATTATTCTCTTTAAATTGGGCAAAGTCTATTAAGTGATTTAATTTTGATATATTTCTATATTCATTAAAATTTTGATGTTGAAACTCTAGATAACTTTCATCTTGAAAAAGAATATATTTTTTAGGAAGAAATCCAATAATTGGATTGTTATTGTCATTTAAATAAACAAGCCCAGTTAACCCTTGTAACTTTTTTAAAATATCGGCAGCACTTTTACCATGTAAAGAGATTTTTTTCTTTAACTGAGACATTTTTAAATAGGATAGTGGTTAATGAGAGAACATAGTTTACTACAAGTCATAGTTCATCAGGAGGAAGACTTTTATATGGGAAACTTTTTGCTGATAAAACAAGCACAATTACAGCTTAAGATTTTATATGTTTATGAGCATTTATGAAGTAAAACCTAAGGTGTACCGTTTGTCGGGTAATTGGCAAAAAATGCACAACACTAGTTGAACAAAAAGTAACGTACATGTAATTTAGTAATTGCTAAGCAAAACTACTCAAGGATTGGAAGTTTCGGTTGCCATATAAAGAAAAATGCGACTTGAGACAATGAGAGTGGTTAAAGTCAAAAAATAAATGCTCTTGGGAGAGTGCTCAATGAAAATGTTCACTAAACTTGCTTTAGTTTCTTCTTTAGCTATCAGTGCAAATGCAATGGCAATGCAGTCAATGGACGATGCTGCGCTTAGTGCTGCTACAGGTCAAGATGGTATTAACATCGGTATCGCTTTAGGTGCTGGCGGTATTTCTATCGATAAAGTATTTATTCATGATAATGATGGTCTAGATCCTGCTACAGGCATTACAGGTGCTGCAGCAACTGCGGGTGCGATTGTAGTAAGCGGAGTATCTGTTACACAGGTTGATCAAACTGCTAATTTGTTAGACCTTAAAATTGACAGCGTTGGTGCTTCGGGTACAAACGGCGCGTTTTTAAACGTTGCTGCAAATGTTGGTGCAGTTGATGTAAGTGTTGGTTCAATTGGTGTAGGAACATCTGGTACTTTAAATACAACTACTGCTGTACGTGGTATTACTGAAACTGCTCCAACTGAAATTATCTCTGGTTTAGATTTGTCTCTAGGCGCAATTTCAGCGAATGTACAATTAGGTTCCACTCCACAAGGAGCAATGATTAAAGTAAATTCAAGCTTACAGGGTGGTTTAACTTTATCTAATTTTGGTATTAATGACGCTGCCGGTGGTGGTGAAATCTTCTTAGATAAAGTTATGGTTCGCGGTGCGGGTAACACAACTGGTGATTTAGATGTTGATGCTAACATTTCAGTTGTACCAACAGGCTTAAAAATTCAGAATAATAGTGCTCAAGGTATGAATGTTTATGTACAAGGCGTACATTTGGGTTCTAATACTGCCGCTTCAATTGGTGATGTTGAAATCCAAGGTTTAAATGTAGGGACTTCTACAATTACAATCTCAGGCCACTAATCTGAGTATTTAATTAAAAAGCGCGTTTAATACGCGCTTTTTTAATTTATTAATTACCTAATTTTATTATATATAAAAATATTTTTATTGATCAAAATAAGTTATTAAATTTAAGAATTAAATTAAATTAAGTATAAAAGTCTCTCTATTTTTATAAAACTAAACGTTCATCAAAAAAAAGTAAAAAAAGGCTGTTTTTTTCAAAAAAAAAAGGTATCTTCAACACACAGGGATGTAGAGCTATTGCTCTAAGAATAAAATGAATAAGGCCGGTTAGGCCACCATTTAGAACAAGTGCTTATGTTAGAGATTGCTTTAGGCTCAGCATTGATATATTACTTTGCGACAGAAGCCTTCGAAATAGAAAAAAAGCCACCGGGAACTGTTTATTATACAGAGACCGCCGATTCACGTAATTTATCTTTTCGCCGTAATCATATTGAACCAGTTCAAATTAAACCAGCTGTAGAAGATCAGTTTCGAGGTATTGTTCGACAAGCTTATGACTATAGCTGTGGTTCAGCTGCTCTTACGACACTTTTAAATGGTTATGTGGGAACGAGTTTGACTGAACAGCAGACCATGAGCGGCTTACTACAATATGGCGAATATCAACGTATTATTGAGCGTCGAAGTTTCTCTTTACTTGATATGAAGCGCTTTGTAACTGCTATTGGTTTAGAAAGTGGGGGGTACCGTGGAGAATTTTCGGATTTAGTCAATCTTGGACAACCTGCGATTGTTCCAATTTCTTATGCTGGTTTTAAGCATTTTGTCGTATATAAAGCTTATAAAGATGGACGTGTATATGTTGCTGACCCAGCATTAGGGAATATCAGCTTTGATGAAAATCGTTTTAAAGAGGTTTGGGATAATAATACATTATTTGTTATTTCTGTTCCTGAACCGCAGCGTAAAGACTTATTGGCTCTAAAAGATTCAGATATGCGTCATGTGGAAGATGCGACTGTTAACCGTTATGCCTTTGTGGATGTGCAATATCCAACATTCAATTATGACCGTTTAGCAAATAAAGCATCAACCATGCGCCGGGTATTAGATAAAGACCCAAATTCTGCAACTTATAATCAGCCAATTGAAACATATATGCGTCTTTACTATAAGCGTAAATAATCAAATATGAATTGAGTAAAATAAATACATTAGGTGGGAATAAACATGAATAATCAATGGATGAAGATGAGTGTATTGGCATTAAGTATAAGTGCCATTACGGGTACACTTTATGCAGATGATCAAGTTGCACAACAAGCAGATGAACAAAATACTACAGCTGTTTCTGAAGCGAGTACAACAGCAGAAGTAACTCCAGCCACAGATTCAGCCCAGGAAGTGAGTACGACTCCAGCCACAGACGTTGTAACTACTGAACCTGCTTCTACACCTGCAAATACTGGAGCTGATCAAGCCGCAACTGCCTTACAGAAGAAAGAAGGTGATGCGACTCAAGAAACAAATTTGCAAGAAGTATTTACTTCGAATGAGCGACAATATTCATTGATTAAAAGAGGCGTATTCTCAGCTTATTACGATCTCGATTATACCTATTACCGTGATACTCGAATTGATTTAGCTTTAGCTGATAATTCTTCTCAACTCAACCGTTTACGTATTGAAGAAGATGCGAACCATACTTTAACGAATAGTTTTACTGTTCAATATGGTGTATTGGACAACTTAACATTATCTGCAACCGTTCCTTTCGTTGCGAAGTCTGAAATTGTTCGAGATACAACTGCAGCTGGTTTGGGTGATATTTCTTTAGGGGCACGCTGGGAACCTTTCCCATTAAAGCAAGGCCGTTTGCCATTGGTATTATTTGGTAACCTATCAACAAAAACTGGCGATAGTCCTTATGAAATTGGTTTAGATGAGCTTTCAACTGGTAAGGGTTATTACTCTGTTGGGGTGGGAGCAAGTACCCGTAAATATATCGATCCAGTTGTGTTATTTGCATCGGCATCTGCCAATTATGGTTTTAAAGAAACAGGTTTAAATCAGGCACGAGGTTCGAGGACGTTAACTTCTTTTGACCCAGGCATTAGTGGCGGTTTTTCATTCGGTTTTGCTTATTCATTTAACTATGACGTGTCTTTAACCATGTCATATCAACAAAGTTTCAACATGGATGCAGAATTCCAGTTCGAGAACGGTGAGGCATATAAGTCGCCAGACCAAAGTAGTGCAATGTTGTCTTTTGCTTTAGGTGTACGTGTTTCACCTGAAACAATCGTTAATGGTACGGTAGGGATTGGTTTAACTGAAGATGCACCAGATGTTTCGCTTGGTTTGTCTTTCCCACTAGATTTTATAGGCTTTGGCAAAAAAACCAAATAAGGAGATATGCAGGTGAAATATCCTAAATTATGTCCTTTAACGGCGGCAATTGTTATCTCCGGTTTTTCTAGCTTTGCCAATGCTCAATTAGGACAAAACCTAGCTGTTGATATTCGTTCACTTTCGATGGGGAATGCAGTAACTGCAGATCCCCCTGGTATTAGTGCAGTTCACTTTAACCCAGCAGCTTTAGCAAAAATTGATGGGTTACAGACAGATGTCCAAGGAATTCTAGCGAACTTTGATATTCAACGTGAGTTCTCGGCACCTCCAGGTTATAACGTTTTTGGCTACTCAGATGACCCTCTTGTTTGTAATGATGGTCCAGAAGTTACAGCCAATATTTGTACTGATTTTAAAGGACCTGTACGTGGTGATGTTGAATATGCCAGCTTATATGTACCGATTCTAAAAAAAATGGTTGATCTGGGAGCTGGCTATCCATTAGCTGCTCCAACTGCAGGAATTGCTTATAAACCTCCAGGTTCAAAGTTGACCTATGCTACAGCAATTTATGCACCCTTAATTGCAGGCTTCGGCGCAGAAAATGGTAACGCTGGAAACTTCATGGGGCAGCAGGTGGCTGTTGAGCGGATTACTTATTTATCTCCATCTTTTGGTTATCAAGTAAATGATCATTTATCGATCGGTGCTTCGGTTGGTATGTCTTATAACGCTCTTGCTATGAAAACTGATTTGCGTTTTCCCAATGATATGATTGGGGTATTGCGTATGGTTGATGACGTCGTATGTGGGCCGTTTAAAGACAATAACGATATGATCACTAATCTATTGTTATTTGGTTTATGTAATACTCAAGAAGGGATGGACCCTTTTAAGAAAATGGGGTCACTGCAAGTTTCTATGGAGCAGTCTTTAAGCCCAAGCTATAACTTGGGGTTAATGTGGGAACCAACGGACGATTTTGGCTTTGGTATGGTTTACCAAAGCGCGGCTAAAATGCGTATGAAAGGGAAATACCTGATTAATAATGCTAAGGCTCCTCAAGAATTAATTAAAGGCTTAAACTCCTCAGCTACAGGTCAGGTTCTGGCCGCTATTCTCGGTTTACCGGGAAATGTACCAAACTCTGAGTCTGGTTTGGCCGCGATGGACTTGGAATATCCTGCACATTTTCAGGCAGGGATTAAATATAAAATATTCCCTGATTTGCAAGTTAATTTTGACGTGGGTTGGACAGACTATTCGGCATGGGATAAGTTCAAATTTGAATTTGATCGACAGATTACCTTACTCAAAGTTGCCAAACTTTTATCAAATGATGTGACAGATGCTTCATTAGGATTACCTTTAAAGTTTACTTCACCATGGAGTTGGGGTATTGGTTTAGAGTATTCGGCAACAGATCGTTTGAAGTTACGTGCAGGTTATGAACCTCGTGCTAGTGCTATTCCCAATGATAAACGCAACACTATGATTCCAATTAATAATGCACAATTATTTGGTTTGGGTATTGGATATCGTTTTGATGCAGATACAGATTTGGATCTTTCAGTTGGTTTCTTACGTAGCCGCGATAATATTCCAGCAGGGACTAGTACCTTATCTAATAAAACAGGAGTTGATAATATCCTGTTAAACCCTTATGCCGGTTTGGATGTTAAAACCAATACCAAAGTTACAGTACTCGGGTTAAATTATAGAACAAAATGGTAAAATTAAATTGCAAACGGATGTCTCGACCTAGATTTGCTATTGCGATTTTTTTTGTTGCAATAGCAAGTGTTTCTGTATCTTACGCAGACGGTTTTTATACGATTATTGGTCCTGATGGTCGACCAATGATTGTTCCGAGTAAAAGGGTGGAACAAACTGTTGCACCGTCTAAAGTATTAACACATCCAGAGATAAAGGCGACTCGTCCAGAACAACAAGTATTGCCAGAAACATCTTTAAAATCAAAAGACTTGCCTAAATTAATTAAAAAGTCTTCCAATACTGCACCAACTGCACCAACTGCACCAACTGCACCAACTGCACCAACTGCACCAACTGCACCAACTGCACCAACTATCTCGATAAATAAACAATCTACAGTTTCAAAACAAGCAAAACTCAGTAAAGAAAAAACAGAAGTTATTGATCAAAAGTCCACTTTAGAAACTAGTAAAGAAAAAACATTAATCAAGGATTCTGTTTCCCAACAAAAGATTGAAGAAAAAGTAGAATCGAATTCAGTTCAAACCTTGTCTAAGAATGTCGTTACTTCATCAACACCGGTAGCACCAAAAAAGGATGAGACGAAGTACACTACAATTGATGGTGTGGAATACGTCAATAACGAATATTTAGAGAATCAAGAGTTTAATCTAGAAGGAAAAAAACGTTTTTATATTATGCCTGACGGTTTAGGTCGTACTGAATCTATTGAGCGTAAAAAAGGCGTCGGTCAATCTATCCTTGATAACGTATTACATCGATCTCATGAAGACCAGATCTCTTCTGTGGTATTAGCTCCTACGTATGTGAGACTATCGCACAAAGAGTTGGCAAGCACTTTTGAAAACGATTTGTGTTTTATTAATGGCTATAAAAAATCAATTAAAAAACTGACCCAAAATAAAGAAGTGGGGTTATGGCCGAGAAAACCTCTTAAAGAAAAGTTTGAATACGAAGTCGTAAAAATAGATTCTTCTATTAAGAATATACAAGTGGCTTCTTATGCTACAACAAATGACAAGCCTACATATTATTGGCCTCTTGCAGTTTTCTTAGATGAAAAAGGTTGTGTCTTGGAAGGTGCTAGCGGTTTTAAAAGTAAGTCTTATCCTGCGACGATTTTACAACATGCCTCAATTTCAGGTGTTTTACAGGTACCAGAACGTACACATTATATTATGTTAACGCCTTTATCTTCGGCTGTAGATATGCCGGATCAAGAGCTATCTAATCAGGGACAAATTAAAATTTCGGTATTACGTTAAAAATAAATAGGAATGATGATGAGTAAAAATTTTTTATTACCTTTTGCATTATCCACATTGGCAATTGTATTAAATGGTTGCGGTGGTGGTGGCTCAACAATTAATGAAGATCCTACTCAGGGTGGAGGTGAGATTCCAACCACTAATTTGGATTGTAAAGCTGCTAATATTTCAGATGAGTCTTGTTTAAACTTTGAATTAAATTATCCAGTTGCTGGATTGAATTTTGATTGTAGTTTATCACCGAATCAGCATTATATTACTAAATTGGTGGGTAACTCGGTTGGTGGTGCTTGTAGTATCAGTAGTAGTAAATCTGATGAAACAATTACGCTTTATCTACAAGGTAGTAATACCCACAAGATTGCGTTAGGTACGATAAAACTCGATACATTAGGAAAATACGGAACAACACATTTAACAGTTTTGGACATGGCAACAGCATTAACTGGCCAACCTCCAGCTTCAATGAGTAGTTCTGATCCAACGATTAAAGTGGCAATCGCTTTAGTTAAGTTATTCCAAAGTATTGGCGTTGAACGTCGCGATAATGTGGTGGGAGATTTACAACCAACCCAATTTACTCAAGATAAGAAAAACCTGTTGACGAGTTTGACACAAGATATAACCGCAACAGAATGGAAAAATGGACAATATGCAACTCTTCTCAAACCTTGGTTAGATGTAAGCAAAGTGTCTGATGCACAAGCTTATGCACTTGTAGTTCAAGTAACGAACTTAGCAAATGCTGCATTATTCCAGGCAACTGAAGCAACTTATGCAGGATTTGCAGATCCTGTAAGTTCACCGCTTCCACTCGGTTTTTATGGCTGTAATCAGGCATTAACAGATTGCTTTAATAAATCTACCACTAATTTACGTCATATGATGGCTAATATGTTCATGCTGACTGACCGTGAAGGTTATGCAATGGGATATGGTCTGCAATGGCGCGGTGATGCTACTTTCTATAAAGATGATAAAGGAAACGTGACTGGTGTTGCTCCACCAGTTTTATTGTGGACCAAAGCAAAACCAATGCAAATGCTGGTTGCTACCCAACAAAATGGCTGGCTCAACCCAATTTCAAAAGATATTCAATCGACTCAGCCATTACGTTTGAGCGTTGATAGCAATGTGAATAATGATTTGCAAATCTATCAAGGTAAGTTTATGAATGATTATGCTGTTGCGGGTAGTGAAGGTTTTTATAAGCAATTAACACGTTCAACAACAGGGAATATTCAGCATTATGGTTTATGGCGACAAACAGTAGGCACAGAAAACTATAAGGGTTCACTTGATATTATTAAAGCCAATCCAATTAGTTATCTTGGAAAAGAAATCTTTAAGACAGCAGCTAATGTGAGTTCTGGTCAACGTTATGTCTTCCCATTATATGCAACCTTAACATTCAGATTTGATACGACAGGGATAGCTCCTATCGATTTAGGTATTGTTGTTAATGAAAAGGGAGATATTCGTACGGATATTAAACCAAATGCAACTGCAACAGATATGTCTGGTCAATGCGCAACAGTAGCAGACAATAGCTTAATTGATAGTAATGGAGTACAACAATATAGACTTGGTACTACTGGAGGAACGCAGTCATCTGAAAATGATAGCTCTATTCCTGTTCGTATGATTTTATCACACCCTCAGTTAGGTAACCTTAATGGGATTTTGATGGGACTTAACTCTGTAATCAAACCAGATTCTGACCCAGAAGATAAGATAGATGACTCAATTTCAGTGGGTGGCGCTAAGATTAACCTCTATAATCTATTAGCAGGTCAAAACAGCAGTAGTAGTATTAATTTAAGTGATTATGACAACAAGACTGCGCGTTGGGTTAATCTGTATGCTTTCTATCAAGCTGTCTATAATAATATTAAGGATATTAGTCCTGCACCAACAGATGAAGAAAAAGCATTAGCACAACGTATTACTGGAACCGTGTCAATTAAACTTGCCGATCAGTCTATTCCAGCTTGTAAAGCAATTAAAACTAAATCTTAAAATATTAAACAAATAAAAAAAGACCGCTTAGCGGTCTTTTTTTATTATCTAATTAATTAACCCGTATGATCTAAACGAGTACCTAAAGTTTCAAGATGTGTTGGGAAAACTTGTTTTTTACGATCTTCAAAATAGTGTCTTAGGGTATGTTCGACACTAGGGAAGGCTAGTTCTCCCCATGGGATTTCATGCTCTTCAAATAGACGACTCTCGATACTTTCTTCACCTGCACCAAAAATGCCATCTTTCAGCTGCGCTTTGAAAAGTACATAAATTTGGCCAATACGCGGAATATTGTACATACAGTAGAGTTGTTCTATTTCTATCTCAGCTTCTGCTTCTTCACGAGTTTCACGTGCTGCGCCTTGTTCCATGGTTTCGAACAATTCCATATAACCAGCAGGTAATGTCCACAAGCCATAACGAGGTTCAATCGCACGACGACAGAGTAATACTTTGTCTTCCCATAACGCTAAGGCACCGCAAATTACTTTGGGATTTTCATAGTGAATATTTCCACAATGAGTACAAACACGGCGTACTTTATGATCACCTAAAGGAATTTTTTGTTCGGTTTTATGCCCACACGCTACACAGAAACTCATAATTATCATCGAGTATAGAGATGCCTCAGCATAACTGAATTTTTAGACTTACGCATCAACTCTATTCCCTAAGTTTGATTTTCAGATATGATGCAAAGAGAGACAGAATAATAGGTGAAAGGTATGGAAGAGCACTTGCTAACACAAAAGTTACAGCAAAGATTGCGCTTTTCCACCCGCATACAAGAAGCACAAGCAGCAGTACTCATTGCAATTACGAATGAGAATAATCCAAAGGTACTGCTTACACGCCGTTCAATACATATGAACAACCATGCGGGGGAAGTTTCTTTTCCGGGTGGAAAGCGTGATCCTAGTGATACCAGTAATATTGTTGTAGCGTTAAGAGAAGCTCAGGAAGAGACAGCTTTAAATCCGTTTGATGTACAGTTGTTAGGTGATTTGCCGATGCAACGTGCAAGAAGCGGTTTGTCTGTAAAACCAATCGTTGGGCTTATTCCTCCAGAGGTGACTTTAATACCTCAGCCCACCGAAATTGATCGAATTTTCTTTGTCCCGTTACAGCAACTTATCGAGACGCGTCCGACACCCTATGAAGTACGGTATGCCCATCAGTCTTTATATTTTCCGAGCCTACAGATTGATAATGAAATTATCTGGGGTTTAACTGCTCGTATGTTGGTTGCGCTGTTTAAATATGGATTAGGCTATCAAAAAGATTGGCCATTTTTACTTAACTCACCAACCTTTGGAATGCCAAAGTTTTCTCATAAAAAATAAAGATCAGGATTGATAAATTATGATGTATAGCTATCAAGGCCAGCACCCAAAAGCCTTACATGAGCCATGGGATGGTTGGGTTGCTCCAACTGCAACGCTTATTGGGCAGGTAGAACTAGGCCGTCAGGTCAGTATTTGGTTTGGTGCGGTAGTGCGTGCTGATAACTGTGTAGTTCGAATTGGTAATTTTTCTAATATTCAAGAAAATTCTGTATTACATACCGATGCTGGACTTGAGTTAAATATTGGTGAATATGTCACGGTCGGTCATAAAGTCATGCTGCATGGTTGTACGATTGGTGATAATAGTTTGATTGGTATGAACGCCGTAATTTTAAATCGGGCTGTGATTGGTAAAAATTGTATTATCGGTGCTAATGCTTTAATTCCTGAAGGGAAGGTGATTCCAGATAATTCAGTGGTGATGGGCTCACCTGGCAAAATTGTCAAAACTTTAGATGAAGATGGCGCTGCAAAAATACGATTGAGTGCATTGCATTATGCAGAGCACTTTAAGAACTATGCAGATTTAAAAGAATTCCACTTTTAAAATTTGAGTAAGATATGTTCTATGCCAAGCACAAGCTTGGCATTTTTATTTAGAGAGAGAACAACTCGCCTATCAGAGCCGAGTGGGGTATCATAACCCTCGTTTTTAATCTGATTTAATACTAAGGTTGTGCATGAAATTGCTGGCGTTGGAAACTGCAAATGAGCAGTGTTCTATTTCATTAGTCGATGAAACCCAAGAACTGTTTTTTCAACTCGATACGCGGGCGAAAGCACAAACCCAGACCATTTTGCCCATGATTGAGCAGGGGCTACAAGAAACAGGTCTTGAAGTTGCTGGTTTAGATGCAATTGCCTTTAGCCGTGGGCCAGGTTCTTTTAGTGGTGTCCGAATTAATGCAGCTGTGACTCAGGCATTGGCATGGTCACAAGATTTACCAGTCATTCCAGTTTCTACTTTACAAGCTTTAGCTCAAGCGGCATACCGACTTGAAGGTTTGGAACAAGTGACTGCGGTTCTTGATGCGCGTATGAATGAAGTTTATATCGCAAGTTTTGTTCTAAATGAACAAGGTATCATGCAGTGTATTGATGAAGAAAAATTAATGGGCTATGAGCCAGCAGCTGTTTACGCAAAGCATTGCTTAATTGGTTCGGGCGCAAAACTACTTCAAGCTGATGCTGAGCATCAAACAATCACCGCAACTGCACAAGATATTGCTTCGATTGCACGTGTTTATGCATCGCAAAAGCAGTGGGTTGATGCCGAACATGCTTTGCCAGTTTATTTACGTGATGATGCATGGAAAAAAATAGCAGATCAGGGTAAAGCAAAATAAAGGCTAATCATGCACATATATTTTGAAATTGATTTTCAAGAACAAGCACAGCACTACCAAGCTGTGCTTTATTCTAGAGGTGTGACTGTCGATTTGCAGTTAGTTGAAAAACTGAATGCACGTTTTTTACGTTTAAATCCTGAGTTGGCACTGTGTGTAGATGAAAATGGATTATGGCTATCTGCAAACGGCATGAAAATGCAGCCCGACTGGAAAGCTGAAATTCCCCGTTTAAAGCGTGCAAGTCTTAAATCAGAAATGATTGCCCGTGCTTGTCAGTTAAGTGAAAAACCCATACTTGTTGATGCTACAGCAGGCTTAGGCCACGATAGCTTGCTCATGGCTTATCTAGGCGCACAAATACAATTGGTTGAACGCCATCCAATTTTGTTTACCTTACTTGAAGATGCAAAAGCACAAGCTGAACAAGATAGTTTTTTAAGCCAGTTTATGGATCGGATTCAACTGATCTTTGCTGATTCTGCAACTTATTTACAACAGTTACAGCAGGAAGCCCAAACGGTTGATGTGGTGTATTTAGATCCGATGTTTCCGCAGCGTGACCAGAATCACCAAGCCATCAAAAAACAAGCTCAAGTCAAAAAACAGATGCAGCTTTTACATCTTCTTTTACCCGAAGATGGTGAAATGGATTTAGGGGATAATTTGCTGGTTTTGGCGCAGAAAGTTGCTAAACGTGTAGTTGTTAAACGGCCACGTCATGCTATTTTTTTGGCAAATCAAGAGCCAGCTCATCAATGGCAAGGAGATGCTTGTCGTTTTGATGCGTATTTTCAGTAGGCTTATGTAAGGTTAGGTTTTATTGCTTGAATAATGCACAAATATATGTGATATAGTTCAAAAGCATGATTGCTAAAATTCTTAGCAGGCATACACTTAAGATGCCTGTCAAAAACGAAATTTTTGAAAACCTTCTATGATTGATCTTAAACCCTCCATTAACTTTTGGCATGATTTTAAAAGCAACCAAATTGCCGGAATGTGGCTGTTTTTGGGGTCAAGACGTTCTTTACAGATAGTGCATCCATCTATCCTTCAGCTCATTGTTTGGGGGATTTTAGGAGGGTGTACCAACTCTCTTTATAGTTGGCTTGTGGCGGGTCAAATCGGTGATTTCAATTCACAAGGTTTAATTGGTTATGCACTTTGGCCATTCATTGCCTTAATTGTTGGTATTTTCTTATCACAGCGAACCAATCAACCTCGCTTAATGCTAGTACCTGCTTTATTGTGGTTGGTTCTAGATACTAATATCTTATTAATCCAATGTTTAATTCAATATTTAGGTTCTAACGGTTATCTCAACTTTATTCCCGATGCTATTTATAACGGAATATTGCCGAGCTTATTTGTAGCTTTGTTTGTATGGCAAAGTTTAGCGGTAATTTGGGTTTTCTCACGTGAGCTCAAGTGGCCTTGGTGGGAACGTGCACTGGTTATGGTTGCGACTATTGCAACGATGGTGGTGTGGCAACTTTCTGTAAAAGACCAACCGATTTGGAAGGTAGAAGATTCTGCTCCAACGTTTGCTGAAGATGCTTTTTATGCTCAAAGTAAACTATTAAATGATTCTTTGGAGCAAGTCCAATATGGTGAACTTGCTAAGAGTCATTGGTATTTTTTAGGTGTTGCTGGCGATAGTTATCAAGACGTTTTTAAATCGGAAGTGGTCCGTATTAAAGAACAGTTTGATACACGCTTTGGAACGATTGGGCGTTCAATGATGCTGGTCAATAATCCAGACACCCGCACAGAAATTCCGATTGCATCTAAAACAAGTATCGAGTTAGCCCTACGCCGTATGGGCCAGCAAATGAACCGTGATAGTGATGTGCTATTTCTATATATGACTTCACACGGTGAACAAAATCATTTTGAAATTGAAAATGCACCACTAGATTTAGGACAAGTCGATCCGAAATGGTTGCGAGAAACACTTGATAAATCTGGTATTCGCTGGCGTGTAATTGTGATCTCAGCCTGCTATTCAGGAAGTTTTATTCCTGCTTTACAGTCTCCAGATACTTTAATTATTACTGCTTCAGCTGCTGATAAAACTTCTTTTGGGTGTAATAACGAAGCTGACTATACCTATTTTGGTCGAGCTTTCTTTGATTTGGCGATGCGAGAGCAATCGTCGATGAAAGATTCGTTTAACACAGCTAAGCAAACTGTAACCAAATGGGAAGTGGCTCAAGGTGTTGAACCTTCAGAGCCTCAGTGGATGATCGGTAAAAATATGGAACTTATGCTACCTCAGTTGGAAAAATATCTATTTCCTCAACAAAATACGGGTAGTGTAGATATTGCTCAAACAAAAACAGAGGCTAAAAACGATGCAACTCCTGCAAAAAAACCGCTGCTTTGAGGGCGAGCAGCGTATATACCAATTTGAATCTTCTTATTTAAAAGGATCAGCTAAGTTTGGTGTTTATTTGCCACCGGCAGCTTTAGAAGGTAAAGCTTGCTCAACTTTATTTTACTTAGCTGGTTTAACGTGTACTGAAGAAACCTTTGCCATAAAAGCGCATGCACAGCATATGGCAGCACAACTAAGCCTCATACTGATTACACCTGATACTTCTCCTCGTGGAGAACAAGTCGCAGCAGGGGATCATTGGGATATTGGGCAAGGCGCGGGCTTTTATATTAATGCAACACAAGCACCTTGGTCTGAGCATTATCAAATGGAAAGTTATTTAATAGATGAGTTATACCCACTCATTTTAAAAAGCTTTCCTGTAAACGCTCAACAAGTCGGTATCTTTGGGCACTCAATGGGTGGTCACGGTGCATTAACTTTAGCGTTTAAATATCCAGAAAAGTTTAAGTCGGTATCTGCTTTTGCTCCGATCTGTGCACCAACTGAATGTGCATGGGGAGACAAAGCCTTTAGCCATTATTTGGGTGCAGACCGCGAAAGCTGGTTGGCTCATGATGCCACAGCGTTGGTCTCAAAAAATGGGGCAGTATTTGACGAAATTTTGGTTGATCAGGGCTTAGATGACCAATTTTATGAACAACTTCACCCTGAAAAATTTAAGCAAGCATGTTTAAAAGCGGGACAGCCTTTAACTTTAAGACAACATGCTGGTTATGACCATGGCTATTACTTTATTCAAACCTTTATGGATGAGCACTTACAGTTTCATGCAATCCAGTTAGAAAAGGTCGGCGGCTAATTAGTGCTGCCACTCCACCTGAAATTCTTGTTGAGCCATACGGTTTAGATGATCAAGGACAACTTTTTCTAAGTGGTCGTGGTCATCTAATTGGCTATCAATAGCAACATTTAACTGCTCTGTTTCTGGTGCAAGTGTAATCGTTGCTGTAGGCATTAAGATTTTAAAGTCTTGTTCAGTTTCTTGTACTTCGAACTTGTGTTTCCAATGATTAACCAGACGTTTTGCAATGCGTTTTCCATCGTTTGTTAATAGATAAGTTGTGCTTTTCATTATCAATCCTCACATTGGTTTAATGTACCTTAACAAATTCGTTTAGACGTTAGCATTCTATTGTTGCAACGTTACGTTTCAAGTTTGAAATGTTGTCATTTAAACAAGGAAGCGCGGGCCAAGTAGTTTCTTTTTTGTTATAATTTTAAGCCTCTCCTTAAATTTTTAGCCAGGTCATTCACCTATGTCCAAGCCCTACTTAATTGCTCCTTCTATTTTATCTGCCGATTTTGCTCGTTTAGGCGAAGATGTAGACAAAGTGTTAGCCGCAGGTGCCGATGTAGTACATTTTGATGTGATGGATAATCACTACGTTCCAAATTTAACTTTTGGTGCAGGTGTATGTAAGGCTTTAAAAAATTATGGGATTACAGCGCCAGTTGATGTGCATCTAATGGTATCTCCAGTTGACCGAATTATTGGAGACTTTTTGGAAGCTGGTGCAGATATTATTACATTCCACCCAGAAGCATCTCACCACATTGATCGTTCATTACAGCTGATTAAGTCTGGTGGTGCTAAAGCAGGCTTAGTTTTCAACCCAGCAACGCCATTGCACTATCTTGATTATGTACTTGATAAAGTTGACCAAATTTTATTAATGAGTGTAAACCCTGGTTTTGGTGGACAAAAGTTCATTCCAATGACTTTAGAAAAATTACGTGAAGCTCGTAAAATCATTGATGCAAGTGGTCGTGATATTCGTTTAGAAGTTGATGGTGGTGTTGGTCCTGCAAATATCCGTGAAATTGCAGAAGCTGGGGCAGATATGTTTGTTGCAGGTTCAGCAATTTTTGGCCAACCAGATTATAAAGTTGTGATTGATCAAATGCGTGCAGAACTTGCAAAAGTAGGTAGCGTAGACGCTTAAAAAAGATATTGATCTGAGAATAAGCTTGTGGATAACTTTGTTTATAACTGTATGGATAACTGTGTTGATAACCGTATGGATAAGATGTTGGTAAAATAAACAAAATTAGATCAACCGTTTATTCTCTAGACAAAAATGATGAAAAAAGAACGTTTTGGCGTTCTTTTTTTATGCGCACTGTATATTTTATTATCTGGTTTTTTATTAAGCTTTACTAAAAAATAACCTGTGTAAAAAACGAGATGGCTCTGTGTAAAACTTTTTGTGAATAGTTCGGTATAAAACTGTAAAAGTGTCATGAAAAATAAAGCTAAATTTGTTTTAATAAGATTTTAGCCAGAGATTTAGATAATTAATGTCGATAAAAATTTTAGCGGTAGATATGGATGGGACTTTTCTTAATTCTAAGAAGCAGTACAACAAAACACGTTTTTTAAATCAGTATGAACAATTAAAACGAAATAATATTCATTTTGTGGTCGCAAGCGGAAACCAACTCGCAAAGCTTATTACCTATTTCCCAGAAATTAGTCATGAAATTACTTTTATTGCAGAAAATGGTGCGCACGTTGTAGATGCAGGACAAGAGTTAGCATTTGCTCATTTAAGCCAAGAACAATTTACTGAAATTTTAAAAGCGATTGACTCTACATATATTTCTAAAATGGTCATTTGTGGGAAACAAAGTGCTTATGTACATCGCAGTATGAACGCAGAGGACTATGCCAAAGTCGCTCGATATTTTGAAAAGCTGACAGTTGTAGATGACTTTTATGCACTAGATGACTTGGTATGTAAAATTACCTTTACTGCCGATGAGAATGAAAGCTTTACGATTTTTGAACATTTCCAGAAGCAAAGTTTTGTGAAAGATAAGGTCTTAGTACCTGTTTCAAGTGGTTTTAATTTTATTGATTTAATCCTTCCAGACCAACATAAAGCCCATGGTTTAAAGCTATTACTACAAAAATGGCAGGTTGAACCTGATCAGGTAGTCGCGATTGGTGATAACAATAATGATATTCAGATGATTAAAGCTGTGGGGTATGGGTTTGCAGTTGAAAATGCAGTAGAAGCTTTAAAAGCTGTAGCTCCTTATGCAACTGTAAGTAACGAGCAAGAGGGGGCATTACATGTGATTGATTTAGTGCTTCAGCAACAAACACCATTTTCTTAATCACTTAAAAACAAACAGTTAGGAATGAAAATTGTATCTGTTTTAAAACTTGGTTATGCTAATGGAGTTAAGATTAATCGTCGGTTCTAGGCAATAAACTCTAATGACTCTACAACACTTACGCAAGTATGCTTGGTTTGTGTTCCTAATGACTTTGGTCATTGGGTGGAGTGGCGTGTCTATTGCTCAGACGCCGAAGCAGCATAATCTTCCTACTATGCCGTGTCATAGTGAAAAAATTTCGCATAACAATATGCATAGTCATGCTAGTGATCAAGCCATATGCCATGAGTCTATGGGTCAGGTTTCTCACTCGCATGGTGAGCATTGTCAGGACTGTAACCCAGTTCATTGTCAGATTGTGAATCTGGCATTACAGCATGCATTACCGGATCTTGAATCACAATTCATTCCTATTTCCTCTCAATTTAGCAGTATTTATCAGGCTCAGCATTTAGCCGGATACTGGCAAGAGATTTTACGCCCACCTAAAGCTTAATCCTTTCTTACTTATTTTTTTAATTAAAAAGGATTACAGCAATGTCTCATAAAACAATTAGCAGCCTCGTCGCTGTATTTGGTCTATTGGTTTCACCATGGACTCTTGCCGCAATTAAGGAATATCACCTGAATATTAATGAACAACAGGTGAATATTACGGGTCAACCGCTAAAACGAATTACCGTAAATGGAAAATTTATAGCCCCACTTCTTGAGTTTGAGGAAGGAGATGAGGCAGTGATTCATGTTCATAACCAATTAAAGAATCAAGACACGTCTTTACACTGGCATGGGTTATTACTGCCAGGGTTAATGGATGGTGTGCCGGGTTTTAATAATTTCAAAGGAATCGCGCCAAACGGAGATTTTGTTTACCGCTTTAAGGTGAAACAAAACGGTACTTATTGGTATCACGCCCATAGTAAAGGCCAAGAGCAAGATGGTTTATATGGCCCGCTCGTGATTTACCCAAAAGGGAAAATACCCGTAGCTGCACATGAAAAAATTGATCGTGATTATGTAGTGATGCTTTCAGATTTTCATCATTCTTCTAGCGATAGCATTATGAAGAATTTGAAAAAATCTGCTGAGTATTATCAAAACCGCCGTGAAACCGTATCGGATGTTTGGAAGCAAGTTAAAGCACAAGGCTTAAAAGCAACTTGGCAAGATCGTTCGATGTGGAATCAGATGCGGATGTTAAAAACCGATATGTCTGATGTGACGGGCTATACTTTCTTAGTCAACGGTAAGACACCACAGCAAAACTGGACAGGTAATTTTAAAGCTGGCGAGAAGGTTCGATTACGATTTATTAATGCATCGGCAATGTCATTCTTTGACGTTAGAATCCCAAATTTGAAAATGACAGTTGTAAGTGCAGATGGGCAGCCAGTTAAGCCTGTGGCAATTGATGAGTTTCGTATTGGTACAGCCGAAACTTACGATGTCATTGTAGAACCTAAACAGGCGAATTATCAGATTGAAGCAGAGTCTATTGATCGTAATGGTTTTGCCATCGGTACTTTGCATAATGAAAATACTCAGGCGGTTGGTCCAATTCAAATGCCAGAGCCACGTCCACGCGCTTTATTGACTATGGACGATATGGGCATGAGCCATGGTGATGGGGCGAGTGATAAACATGCTGGCCATCAAATGAAAATGCAACATGACATGTCGACTATGTCTGACATGAAAAAAGAGGCGGGCCAGACTAATCATGATCATGCAATGATGAGCATGGATCATGACATGAAAAATATGTCATCTAGCCAACATGATTATTCTATGATGCAAATGAAGCACGACATGTCAGCGATGCCTGAAATGAAACATGATATGCAGGCAATGTCATCTAGCGAGCATGACCACGCTATGATGAATATGAATCATGAGATGCCGACTCAATCTGAGAATAAGCCTAAAAAGGATGAACCAGTTTATGGCTGGGCAAATGCTTCAACGCCAGCGGGTATGAAAGCACTGCAATATAGCGATTTGCAGTCTTTAAGTCCTCAACCAGATACACGTGCGCCAGAGCGAGAGTTAGTCATTCGTTTAGGCGGCAACATGGAGCGTTATATCTGGACTATTAATGGCAAGAAGTTTAGCGAAGCTGCGCCATTGCAAGTTAAATATGGTGAGCGTATCCGCTTGAAGTTTGTGAATGACAGCATGATGGCGCATCCAATGCATTTACATGGCATGTTCATGCAATTGGAAAATGGTCAGCAAGCTGAAAACTTACCAAATAAACATACCGTTATTGTTCCGCCAGGAAAGACCGTTACTGCGTTGCTGACAGCCGATGCCTTAGGAGAATGGGCGATTCATTGCCATCTGCTCTATCACATGAGTGCAGGCATGATGAATAAATTGATTGTGGCTCAAGTCAACGATGAGCAACAACCCGCTCAGACCCAGCCAACTGTTCAATCTGAAAATGAAAAAGGAGCTAGTCATGCGCATCACTAAGTTATTTTCTCAAATGATATGTTGCGGTGTTTTCTCTGGCATCTCTATATTTAGTTTTGCTCAAGACCCCTTAACGCATGATCATTTACGTGAACATGGTGGACAGGTTTATCAAGCAACAAAAATTGATACTGGCTGGATTCAAAATGAAGAAGGAGAAGGTAGTTTTTCATCTGAATTAGAAACTTGGGTGGGAACGGATGAAAACAAATTGTTCATTAAAGCCCATGTTGATAAAGCCGAGTCGGAAGATGCTAATTACGGCGGTTCAGTACTTTACAGTCGAAATATAGCTGACTATTGGGATGTACAGGCTGGGGTAAACTACGAGCGTTCGCAGAGGGAAGATGAAAAGCAAGATCGCTGGGCTGGTGTAGTAGGTTTACATGGCATGGCACCTTACTTTTTTGAAACTGATGCTTATCTTTATGCAGGTGAAGATCAGCTATGGAAGTTAAGTTTAGAAACGGAAAGGGACTTACTCTTTACACAAAAGTTAATTGGTAAACCTTATTTAAAAGCAGATGTTATTTTGCAAGATGAATCTCGCTATGCAAGTAAAACAGGTTTATCACGTTTACAAGCTGGTTTTCAAACCCGTTATGAAATCAACAAAAAAGTGATGCCGTTTGTTGATGTTGGTTACGATTATGAAAAAGGTTTAAAACAAACTGCTTGGCAAACTGGAACCGACTCTGAACATGGTTGGTATTATGGAGCAGGGTTAACACTTAAGTTCTAATTGCCGAACAAAAATTAAGCTTAATGACATGCCATTGGTTTATACTAATGGCATTGTTTTTTGTGTCAGTTATGGTGCACAGATGGCTTTAGAAAAACAACAGAATCAAATACATTTAAGTAAAACTAGTTCTAGCTGCGGGTGCTCAAGCGTACCGTCTCAGGAGTATTCTACTCCTAGTGAACCTGTGACTAAAAAGAGTCAATGGGTAAGTTATTATCATATTCCTCGTATGGATTGTGCAGCCGAAGAGCAAATGGTGAGGATGGCTTTGGCCTCTTACGCTGACGATATCCAAGAGCTTCATTTTGACTTGCCAGCACGACATTTGGCGATTTATCACAGTGTTCAAGCTGAAATGATTACTCAAAGTCTACAGCGTTTAGGGCTAGGGGCCGAACTACAACAAACACAGCCACATTATGAACCCATTGAAAAACCAAAAAAGGTACGAGCCAGTTCTTCAAGTAATGCAGCACAAAAGCAAGTTTTACAATGGTTGTTGCTGATTAATGGGGTCATGTTTGTCATTGAGTTGATGGCAGGCATTATTGCTTCATCGACAGGGTTAATTGCTGACTCGCTTGATATGTTTGCCGATGCTGCAATTTATGGCATTGCTTTATTTGTGGTAGGTAAAAATCTAGATGCACAATTAAAGGCTGCGCATCTTTCTGGATGGTTTCAGTTCGCTTTAGCCATGATTGTGTTAATCGATGTATTGCGCCGTTTTATGTATGGCAGTGAACCTGTTTCAATTCTCATGATTTTAATTGGCGGATTAGCGCTTGCTGCCAATATTAGTTGCCTTTATTTAATGAGAGACCATAAGGAGAGTGGGGCACATATGAAGGCGAGTTATATCTTTTCTGCAAATGATGTCATCGTAAACTTGGGTGTGATTGTCGCGGGAATATTGGTTGCCATAACAGGCTCTCGTTATCCTGATTTGATTATTGGATTAATTATTGTTTTGTTTGTCTTAAATGGTGCACGAAAAATTTTACAGTTAAAAAGTGAATAAGATTCTCTAAGACAGGCGAGCTTTAGATAGGGTTTGCCTTCATTTTTTATTTTAAAGTAAACTGAGTCCTCACATAAAGGAGGAACGACCTCCCCCATAATGGGTAATCATGTCGGGACGACCTGACACTATAAAAATTAGTGAATGTTATGGCTTGGGCTATTTTAATTTTAGCAGGTGTATTTGAAATCATTTGGGCATATTCTATGAAAATGTCCGAAGGTTTTACCCGTTTAACCCCTAGTATTATTACCGTAGTTTTTATGATTTTGAGTGTAGTTCTACTTTCAATTTCAATGAAAACATTACCCCTTGGTACTGCCTATACGGTTTGGACAGGAATTGGCGCAATTGGGTCATTTTTAGTCGGTATTTTCTTTCTTCATGAGCCTATTGGTGCTATGCGAATGATTGCCGCTGTCTTGATTGTGTCAGGTTTGGTTTTAATGAAAATTTCATCGCCGTCTTAAGAGAATAAACTATGTTGCTGTCTTATAAGTATATCAATTCGCCTGTTGGGCAATTAAAGCTAGTTGCGAATGAAAATGCTTTGGTGGCAGTACTCTGGGACAATGAAAATCCAAAACGTGTTCGGTTGGCCGAGCTGGTCGAACAACTTGAACATCCCGTTTTATTAAAGACCGAACAACAATTAGAAGAATATTTTGAAGGTAAGCGCCGTGAGTTTACATTGCCACTAGATTTTGAAGGGACTGCATTTCAAAAGCTGGTCTGGTCTGCTTTACTGACCATCCCTTATGGTGAAACAAGAAGTTATAAAGATATTGCTGTTCAAATTGGAAATGAAAAAGCGGTGAGAGCAGTGGGCGCGGCAAATGGCAAAAACCCGATTTCAATTATTGCACCTTGTCACCGAGTCATTGGTGTGGGTGGTGCTTTAGTGGGTTTTGCTGGCGGGCTTGATAAGAAAGATATTTTATTAAAACTAGAGCAACAATGAGCAGTTTTTGCGCTCGATTTTTTTAGACTTTTCTACTAAGCTGTCAATTATGATATTTCATAAGGCTGGTGCTTTACTGCATCACTTTTTTGAAATATTGATCTTATTCAACAAACTTTGGATGTTCTAAAAATGGCTGTCGGTGACGTAACAATGCCACAAATGCATGTGGTAAAAGGTGTAAAAATTGGCTCAACAGAAGCATACGTACGTTACCAAAACCGACGAGATTTAGTCATTTTTGAGTTTGCAGAAGGTTCAAATGTTGCTGGTGTATTTACTCAAAATGCATTTTGTGCAGCGCCAGTTCATGTCTCTAAAGCCCATCTTGCCGAAGGTAACCCTCGTTATTTAGTGATTAATACGGGTAATGCCAATGCGGGAACAGGGTCTACGGGTTTGAAAAATGCTCAGGATACTTGCGCGAAGTTAGCGGAGCTTGCTGGAGTAAACAGTTTTGAAGTTCTTCCATTTTCTACGGGTGTGATTGGTGAACAGCTTCCAATGGAGCGTTTACTTGCTGGGTTGCAGCCGGCATTAAATACTTTGCAAGATACGGCTTGGAATGATGCTGCATCTGGCATCATGACGACAGACACCGTACCTAAAGGTGCATCTGAACAATTTGAGCTTGATGGCATTACTTATACCATGACAGGTATTAGTAAAGGTGCTGGAATGATTCGGCCGAACATGGCAACCATGTTGAGCTTTGTGGCAACAGACGCACCTATTCGCCGTGATTTAGTACAAAAACTATTAAAGACAACGGTTGAGCATTCATTTAACCGTATTACGATTGATGGCGATACTTCAACAAATGACTCTTGTATTTTTGTGGCAACTGGTCAGGCTGGTGGTGCTGAAATTACATCGGAAAGCGATGCACGCTACGCTAAAGTGTTAGAAGTACTTGCTCGTGTAATGAATCGTTTAGCACAGTTAATTGTCCGTGATGGCGAAGGCGCGACGAAGTTTATTACTGTGGTTGTAGAAGGCGGCGCAAATACTCAAGAATGTTGTGACATTGCTTATAGTATTGCGCATTCACCACTGGTCAAAACTGCACTTTTTGCATCGGACCCGAACTGGGGACGTATTTTAGCTGCAATTGGCTATGCAGGAGTTAAAGACTTAGATGTGTCTAAAATTCAAGTGTGGTTAGACGACGTACAAATCTGTAAAGACGGCGGCGCAGCTGAGGACTATACCGAAGAAGCGGGCGCGCGCGTTATGGCTCAAACCGAAATTACCATTCGTGTTGATTTAGGACGTGGTCAGGCCAAAGACACGGTATATACCTGTGACTTATCTTACGACTATGTCAAAATTAATGCTGATTACCGTTCTTAAATATCAGTTATAATCAAGCCTCGACAAAGAGGCTTTTTTATTAGCCCCATCTTTTGATATTAAATGATTCAATCCATAAATCATTTAAGCAGTAACGTTATATGCGAGCAGGTATGCCAGCATGAAGGATAGAGAAGACGTTTTATGAGTGATGCGACTTTAATTGCCAACGATGCAAAAAACATTGTACAAGCGCATTTAGACCGTTTAGGTGAGCCAAAAGACAATCGCTTAAGTGAAGAAGCAAAACAACAAAAGTTTGCACAGATCGAAGCAGAGCTCAAAAAACGTGATGCTGTCCTTGTTGCTCATTACTATTGCGACCCCGAAGTACAAGAACTTGCCGAAAAAACAGGTGGATGCGTTTCTGACTCTTTAGAAATGGCCCGTTTTGGACGAGATCATGCTGCCTCAACACTCGTAGTTGCAGGTGTAAAATTTATGGGAGAAACAGCTAAAATTCTGTCTCCTGAAAAAACAATTTTAATGCCGACGCTTGAAGCAACCTGTTCACTTGACTTAGGTTGTCCAGTTGACGAGTTCACAGCATTTTGTGATCAGCACCCAGACCACACCGTAGTTGTCTATGCCAATACATCGGCTGCTGTTAAGGCACGGGCAGATTGGGTCGTGACTTCAAGTTGTGCAGTCGAAATTGTTGAGCATCTAGATAGCTTAGGTGAAAAAATTATTTGGGCACCAGATCAGCACTTAGGTCGCTATATTCAAAAGAAAACTGGTGCAGATATGTTGCTTTGGGATGGTGCGTGTATTGTGCATGAAGAATTCCGTGCACGTGGCATTGCCAACATGAAAGCACTATACCCAGACGCTGCGGTATTGGTACATCCAGAGTCACCAGAGTCGGTTGTAGAAATTGCAGATGCGGTAGGTAGTACTTCTCAACTGATTAAAGCTGCGCAGACTCTGCCAAATGAAAGACTCATTGTGGCAACAGACCGCGGTATTTTCTACAAAATGCAGCAAGCGGTGCCTAATAAGATTTTAGTTGAGGCACCAACAGCGGGTGAGGGAGCAACTTGTCGTTCATGTGCTCACTGTCCGTGGATGGCAATGAATGAACTCGACGGAATTTTAGAAGTTTTACAAAAAGGTGATCAGGAAATACACGTTGATCCAGCGCTTGCTGAACGTGCCAAAATACCTTTAGATCGAATGTTAGCCTTTAGCGCATCGATAAAACGTTAAAAAACCTCAAAATGCTTGTTAAATATACATTTGATAAGGATTTTTAACTTTTTTTGAGAATAGGTGTTGACGTCTGAGGGCGTCGCGCCTAGAATGCACACCGTACCGCACGATGTGCGATACAGCAAAAGCTGAGATAGATCGGAGCATAGCACAGCCTGGTAGTGCACCTGGTTTGGGACCAGGGGGTCGTAGGTTCGAATCCTACTGCTCCGACCACTTAAAATAATATTTTAAGATCGGCGAAGTATCGCATGATAAGCATCATCGGTTAAGCGCCTGTAGCTCAGTTGGATAGAGCATCCGCCTTCTAAGCGGATGGTCACAGGTTCGAATCCTGTCAGGCGCGCCATTCGGTAGCTTGGTACATAGAACTTATTTGATGGTGGATGTAGCTCAGTTGGTAGAGCCCTGGATTGTGATTCCAGTTGTCGCGGGTTCGAATCCCGTCATTCACCCCAATTTCGGAGCATAGCACAGCCTGGTAGTGCACCTGGTTTGGGACCAGGGGGTCGTAGGTTCGAATCCTACTGCTCCGACCATATTTAAAAGCGTTAAAGCTTTCTAAAATATCCCAAATATTAAAATCATTTCTTCTAGTCTTACAGATAGAAGGAATTTTTTTGTTTTCTAGTTCGAAATTTTAATTCATACATACTCCAATCTTTGAATTTCTTTATATAAGCTCTGTTCTCTGTTCTCTGTTCTCTGTTATTGATATTTTTGCCTTAACTCATCTTTTTCTTGTTCTGATAAGAATGCGACCTTTAGTCCATTTTCCTGAGCTGTATAAATTTGCTCAGGGCTTAAACCTGCCAGTGGGGCAGCAGTTAAATACTCATGTTGTATTTCAATACCTTCTACAGCAGGGTCATCCGTATTAATGGTGGCAAGCACACCATGTTCTAAAAATGTCTTTAATGGGTGCTCTGCTAAAGAAGGCACTGTGTTAGTTTGAATGTTTGAGGTTAAGCAAGACTCAATACCAATCTGGTGTTTAGCTAAATAATCTAAAAGTTTTAAATCTTGAACTGCTTTAACACCATGTCCAATTCGTTTAGCACCTAATTCTTCAATAGCTTGCCAAATACTTTCTGGGCCAGCCGCCTCGCCTGCATGTACCGTAATGTGCCAACCTGCATCACGTGCTTTTTTAAAGTGATCAATAAATAAGTTGCCCGGAAAACCAAGCTCATCTCCAGCGAGATCCAACGCTTTAATATCATTTTTATGGGCGAGTAGAGCATTTAACTCTTTTTCACAGGCTTCTTGACCAAAAGTACGGCTCATAATACCAATTAAATTCGCTTTTACCCCGTAAGCTTGACTGCCTTCTTTCACACCAGCAATAACTGCTTCGACAACACCTTCAAGGGGGAGTTGATGTGTCATTCCCATATAACCCGGTGAAAAACGCAGCTCTACATAATCTAGCCCTTGTTGTGCTGCATCTTGCATGTTTTCAAAAGCAATACGTTTGCAGGCATCTAGGCTCGCTAATACCTTTACGCCCCAATCGAGCTTTGATAAGAAACTTAATAAGTCAGGTTGGTTATCCATCACTTGTACATGCGGGCGTAAAGATTCAATGTCGTAGGCAGGTAAATCTAAATTGTATTGTTGCCCCAAGTCTAAAATGGTTTGAATGCGGATGTTGCCATCAAGATGACGGTGTATATCTGTAAGCGGGAGCGTTTTTGTAATCATAAATCTCTTCTTATCTGTTTGTATTAATTCATCATGCCTGTTTAAGAGTGCTGATAAAAGATTGGTTTTGCTATGTTTTTGTGAAAAGCGTTGAGTTGAGTTTTTTGAACTTACTATATTTGTATAAGTTTTAATTTTGATGACATTGTTCTGGCCTAAGAAGACAACGCAGTCTGTGTAAGATACGAGCATCATGATTTTTATTGTTTTTAATTTCGCTGAGCCTGTTTTTTGTTGACTCTTCAAGAGTGGATTGGCTGAAGAATGGTCATTGGTATTTTGCCTTTTAGTTGTAAAGATGAATAAAGGCTTGCTAAAGACCAAACTGATAAAGCGATTAATTTATCTGTAGAAATCTATTTCTGGCAAGTAAATGAAAAAGAAGAAATAGGAAGCACTCAAATGAAGTCGGTACTTTGTCATCAAGCAAAATTGCAAGTAGTGGACCAACCGAACTTAACGCCTGCAAAAGGGCAGGTGTTATTGGAAGTGGTGCGATGCGGGATCTGTGGTTCTGATTTACATATGCAGCATCACTGCGACCACATGCATGATTTGGCGGCACGTGTTGGGTTTAATGGTTTAGCGAAGTCTACAGACCCATTTGTACTAGGACATGAGTTCTGTGGCAAGGTTTTAGACTACGGCCCAAAAACACGTCGCAAATTTAAAGCCGATACACTTGTTTGTGCAATGCCGCTTTTAAATGTAGATCAACATGGTTATTTGTCTACAGGGCTTTCTCCAAATGCTTCCGGTGGTTATGCCGAGCAAGTATTGGCTCAATCGAGTTTGATGTTTGAAGTACCCAATGGCTTGGATGCTGATAGCGCCGCCATGACTGAACCTATGGCGGTTGCATTGCATGCTGTTCGCCGTAGCCGTGTGAAAACCAGTGAGCCTGCTATTGTGATTGGCTGCGGACCTGTTGGGCTAGGCGTTATATTAATGCTTAAAGCTGCGGGAGTTAAAACCGTGGTTGCCAGCGACTTTTCACCTAACCGCCGTAAGCTTGCTGAGCAATGCGGTGCCGATATTGTGGTAGACCCTAAAGAAACATCGCCATTTGCCAACTGGAAAGAATTTGGTTTGCTTGGCAATGTATCAGATGCGATTAATATGGGTATGGGGCTGTTTGATAAGTTGCAAGCGACACGCTTACCGTGGTGGCATGGATGGCGCATGATTGATAAATTAGGTGCTCTGCCAAAACGTCCTGTTATTTTTGAGTGTGTGGGTGTACCGGGTGTTTTACAGCAAATTATTGAAGGTGCACCTTTATTTTCCCGAATTGTTGGGGTGGGGGTATGCATGCAAAGTGACAGAATCGAACCCGCACTTGCGATTAATAAAGAGTTAGAAATTCAATTTGTGTTGGGATATACACCGCTTGAGTTTAGAGATGCGCTGCATATGATTGCAGAAGGTAAAGTGAACTGCTCACCGCTCATTACCGGTGTTGTCGGCTTAGAGGGTGTTACGAGTGCATTTGAAGCATTACGTGACCCTGAACAACATGCCAAAATCTTGATTGACCCTAAACTTAGCGGTTCAGATATTCAATTGATGAGTCATTAATTCAAAGTCATTTATGCTTAATTAAAAAGATTGTGATCTCATCAATTACAATCTTTTTTTATGTGTATAGAACGCACAAAGTGACTCAGCTAATTTGAATTGCTCTTTAGTTGTTCTAACTCTTGGTAAATCCACTCAACAAATTTTTGAATAGTCGGTGAGATGTCTTGGCTTGAGTGGATGAGATAGTACTTTCGGCTGCCTTTTAGTTTTTTATTAGAAACAATCACCAGTTCTTTTTTTTGTAGTTCAGATTCAATCAACATTTGCGGAATTAAAGCCATTCCCATGTCATGACTGGCGGCAACGGCAAGCATTGAAAATAACTCATGGCGCTGTCCATCAAAAGGCTTAGGGTGCTGCATGTGATGAGTAAGAAACCATTCTTGCCAAATGCTAGGTCGAGTGGTTTGTTGAAGTAGGGGAATTTTTAGCAAATCCTCGCAGCTTAAATCATAGGTATTTTCATTGATCATCACCGCATCTGGAAAATACTTTTCGATTAGCCTTGGTGAGCACACAGGTACAATTTCTTCATCCATTAAATAATGTGCTTGTATGCCGGGCCAGTGGTCAATTTGCTGCTGTGTACCCGCAAAAATAGCGGCATCAAAAATATTGTCATTAAATAAAAATGGCTTGGTACTGGTTTCTAAATGAACGGTAATTTCAGGATACTTTTGATTTAAAAGATGAAGTTTAGGTAACAGCCAGCGCGTTGCAAAGGTAGGAACGACGCCTAATTTTAGAGTTCCGCCTAAACCTTTGTGAGAAATCACATCGGCCGTACATTTCTCTAACCCCAATAAATAGGGCTTAATACTTTTGAAATATTGTTGTCCTGCAATGGTCAGCTCAACACCATGTCGAGTACGAATAAATAATTCAACTCCTAAGAAGTCTTCTAACTGCTGAATTTGACGAGAAACTGCACTTTGCGTAATAGATAACTCTTGCGCAGCATAGGTATAACTTAGATGTTTTGCTGCACTTTCAAAGCAAATCAGGCCCTGAATAGACGGGATGCTTCTTCGCATAGATAAATCCTTTTATTTGTCGTCATATTTCGAAAAAGCATATGACCTAAATGCAGAGATCAAAGTTTAGTATAAAAATAAGCCATTTTTAATGAAATACAATGAATTAAATATCTAAATTTAACGCGTCTTGTTTTAAATATGCGTAAGTTGCATATCTGCATGAACATTTATCGTTTGATTACTGCATTTTTCACGCATAACATCGAGTTAAAGAAAGAAGATCAAATCAAGCAGAGGATGCGATGAATCACATGGTGACAACAAAAAAAGCAAAAGTTCAATTTAACTGGCAAGACCCATTTTTAATTGAGCAGCAGCTTACCGAAGATGAGCGCATGATTCGTGATGCGGCTCATGCCTATTGCCAAGAACGTTTGCAACCCCGTGTACTTGAACAATTCCGTCATGAAAAAACAGATCCTTCTATTTTTCGTGAAATGGGAGAGCTTGGCTTACTTGGTCCAACCATTCCTGAGCAATATGGTGGCGCGGGTTTGAACTATGTGAGTTATGGTTTGGTTGCGCGTGAAATTGAATATGTTGACTCGGGTTACCGCTCTATGGCGAGTGTGCAAAGCTCATTGGTGATGGTTCCGATTCATGAATTTGGTACCGAAGAGCAAAAGCAGAAGTACTTACCTAAACTAGCTACGGGTGAATACATTGGTTGTTTTGGTTTGACTGAACCAGACCATGGTTCAGACCCGGGCAGTATGATTACCCGCGCTAAAAAAGTTGATGGTGGTTATCGTTTAACTGGCGCAAAAATGTGGATTACCAACAGTCCGATTGCCGATGTATTTGTCGTCTGGGCAAAAGAAGTTTCTGCTGAAGGCAATGTGGGTGATATTCGAGGCTTCATTTTAGAAAAAGGCTGGGAAGGTCTATCTGCACCTGCTATTCATGGCAAGGTCGGTCTACGTGCATCGATTACGGGTGAAATTGTCATGGATAACGTATTTGTACCTGAAGAGAATGCGTTCCCTGAAATTCGCGGTTTAAAAGGCCCATTTACCTGTTTGAACAGTGCCCGTTATGGTATTGCATGGGGCGCAATGGGAGCTGCCGAGTTCTGCTGGCATACTGCACATCAATACACCATGGACCGCAAACAATTTGGTCGTCCGTTGGCTGCAAATCAGTTAATACAAAAGAAACTGGCAGATATGCAAACTGAAATTGCATTAGGTTTGCAAGCGGCTTTACGTTTTGGTCGTATGAAAGATGAAGGCATTGCATCAGTTGAAGGTACATCTTTAATTAAGCGCAATAACTGTGGGAAAGCGCTTGATATTGCTCGTATGGCACGTGACATGATGGGTGGAAACGGCATTAGTGACGAGTTTGGTGTGGCACGCCATTTGGTTAACCTTGAAGTCGTAAATACCTATGAAGGCACACATGACGTTCATGCTTTAATTTTAGGCCGTGCGCAAACAGGCATTGCCGCATTTAGTAACTAACTCATTCATTTTTAAAAGATTGGGGTGTTCTTTCGAGAGCACCTTTAGGGATTTTTACGCAAAAATTTATGGAAAATGACAAGATTCATCGTAAGGATACTCATGTAAAGATGTGCCTCTGTGTACTTAAAACCAAATGTAAGATGATGAAAATATAGAAGATTAAGTCATACAGAAAACATAAGTAGGCTACCGATGACTCATTTGGGAAAATGAGGAACTAAAGATGAACAATGACGTTCAAGTAATATCGAAAGAATTAAGAAATACATTTCCAAGCAATCTTGGAACATATGAAAAGATCGGACCGAATACATGGAAATGGGCGTTGTTATTTGCCTATTTTGCAATGGTGGTCGATGGCATTGATATTATGCTGCTGTCTTATAGCTTGACCAGTTTAAAGGCAGAGTTTGGTTTAAGTACCTTTCAAGCAGGTGCCTTAGGCAGTGCTTCTTTAGCAGGTATGGGTATTGGCGGTATTTTGGGTGGTTGGGCATGTGACAAGTTTGGCCGTGTAAGAACCATTGCTAACTCGGTAACCTTCTTTTCGGTAGCGACTTGCTTATTGGGTTTTACGCAAAGCTTCGAGCAATTTATGGCTCTACGTTTTATTGGTGCTTTGGGAATCGGAGCACTTTATATGGCTTGTAATACCTTAATGGCTGAATATGTGCCAACCACTTACCGTACAACAGTCTTGGGTACGCTACAGACGGGTCAGACCGTAGGTTATATTGCCGCGACGCTATTAGCTGGGGCGATTATTCCAGATCATGGCTGGCGTGTTTTATTCTTCCTGACCGTGGTGCCTGCTTTCGTTAATATTTTCCTGCAACGATTTGTACCAGAGCCAACATCTTGGCAGCTCACTAAAATTGAAAGCTTACAAGGCAACAGACAACCTAAAGAAAGAGTGGTGGCTGAAAAGCCGAAAAGTGGCAGTATCTATAAGCAAATCTTTAATAATTTTAAGCACCGTAAAATGTTTCTGTTGTGGATGACCACAGCATTCTTCTTGCAGTTCGGTTATTACGGCATTAACAACTGGATGCCAAGTTATTTAGAAACAGAAGTGCATATGAACTTTAAAAACTTAACCAGTTATATGGTGGGTTCATATACCGCAATGATTTTAGGCAAAATTTTAGCAGGGTATCTTGCTGACAAATTTAATCGCCGTGCTGTTTTTGTGTTTGGCACAATTGCCAGTGCTGTGTTTTTGCCAATCATTATTTTCTTCAATACCCCGGACAATATTTTGTATTTATTAATCACTTTTGGCTTCTTATATGGCATTCCATACGGTGTGAATGCGACTTATATGGCTGAAAGTTTTTCAACCGATGTACGCGGAACAGCCATTGGCGGTGCTTATAACATTGGTCGTGTCGGGGCTGCGATTGCACCAGCTACGATTGGATTCTTGGCGTCGGGCGGTACGTTTACCATGGCTTTTATTGTGATGGGCGCTGCGTATTTTGTTGCGGGTGTATTGCCGGGATTATTTATTAAAGATCGTCAGTACGATCCGCAAAAACAATCATAAACAATGACAAGAAGGTGCGTTGAGTACCTTCTAAAAAGATAAGGGTATCGTTATGGGTGCATTACAAGGAATTCGGGTTTTAGATTTAAGTCGTGTACTTGCAGGACCGTGGTGTGGGCAAATTTTGGCAGACCTTGGTGCAGAAGTCATTAAAATTGAACGTCCTCGAGTCGGTGATGACACCCGTATGTGGGGGCCACCATGGATGCCCGATCAAGATGGAAACATGACTCGTGAATCTGGTTATTTTCAGTGTACCAACCGAAATAAATATTCTGTTGCGGTAGACATAACCACACCTGAAGGTCAGGCCTTAATTTATGAAATTGCCAAAACTGCCGATGTCGTTATTGAAAATTATAAGACAGGGTCTTTGGCTAAATATGGCTTGGACTATGCATCCTTAAGTGAGTTAAACCCAAATATTGTTTATTGCTCGATTACCGGTTTTGGGCAAGATGGTCCACGTGCAGAAGAACCTGGCTATGATTTTATTATTCAGGGTATGTCTGGCTTAATGAGCATTACCGGTGAGCCTGATGATGTGGCAGGTGGTGGTGCGCAAAAGGTTGGCGTGGCTGTTGTAGATATACAAACTGGATTGTATTCAACTATTGCCATTCAGGCAGCTTTGATTGCACGCTCGCACACGGGACGTGGTCAATATATTGATATGTCACTCCTTGATGTGCAGGTCGCGGCACTGGCAAATCAGGGAATGAATTATTTAGCTTCGGGTAAAGCGCCACAGCGCATGGGTAATCAACATCCGAGTATTGTGCCGTATCAAACTTTTAAGGCTAAAGATAAAGAATTTATTATTGCTTGTGGTAACGATAAACAGTTTAAAGATTTATGTATTGCGATTGGTTATCCAGAACTGCTCGAAAATGAAAAGTTTGTGCGCAACCAAGACCGTGTAAAATATCGAAATGAATTGATTCCTTTATTATCGGAGCACTTTTTGCAGAAAACTGCTAAAGAATGGGTCGACATGATTCATGCCTTAAAAGTACCTGTAGGTGTTATCAACTCTATTGAGGATGCTTTGGCTGAACCACAAATCGTACATCGCAATTTGGTGGTGAATATTCCTCATCATTTAAATGAAAACTTCCAAACAATTGGTTCACCAATCAAACTGTCTGATACTCCGGTCGAATATCATCATGCACCGCCAGAGCTGGGTGAACATACTGCTCAAATCTTATCGAGATTTAAAACAGCAGAAGAACTGGCTGCGTTAAAAGAGAAAGGCATTATTGATGGAAAAATTGCTTAATCAAATTCTCATCTATTCAATTGCAGCTCTAGGGCTGCAATTATAAATTTTGATTGATATTAAATAATTGATTAATCGAATTTTTCATATTTATCGCAAGGGCCTCATCAAAGCCATCGACTAAAAAGCGGCTAATGAGCCCTTCAATCACTGTATAGATCAACTCAGATAAAGCTTCACCATTTGGCATATTACAGTTTGCGGCGATGAGTTCTTTAATCCATTGTTTATGGGCTTTTGAAATCGAAATGATGTCTTGATCATCTTGGTTAGATTCAGCGACAGCTCTTACAAATAAACAGCCTTTAAAAAAATCTTGTCTAAACCAGTTGGTGTGCCAATCCAGAATTTTATTGATGGCTTCCAACCCCGTTGCTTCTCCCACATAGCTCAAAAGGCTTTGCTTGAATCGCTCATCACGTGCAACGAGCACGGACTTAACCAGTTGATTTTTATTTTTATAGTACGTGTACATGGTGGTTTTAGAGCAGCCAGATTCATCGCGAATCAGGTCGACGCCAACTCCGACAAAACTATTTTCATTAAATAACTTCTCGGCTGTATCTAATATTTTTAAGGCAGATTTAGACATAAAACTTTTCCAAAAAATAAAATAGTACAGATCTGTACTATTTGGAATTTTATCTATATGCTTTTTAAAAAGCAATGTCTGTTTAAGGAAAAAAAATATGTTCTCGATCTTTTATGGCAAAGAAAAATTGGCTTCATCGCCTACTAAAATTGATATTTTACGAAGTCTTATTGGGGGGACGGTCAGTATTTTTATACTTTTGTGGTTGAGCAAGCTCACACACAATATCTTTATCATGGCACCGTTTGGTGCGACCTGTGTATTGCTCTATACCGTGTCTCAGTCACCTTTGGCGCAGCCGAGAAATATTATATTTGGGCATCTTATCTCGGCTTTTGTGGGTTTGTTTTTTCTAAAATTTGTCGGTGTTTCTATTTTTACAATTGCTTTATCAGTGGGCTGCGCCATTGCACTCATGCAAGTGTTTAAATGCGTTCATCCACCTGCTGGAGCCAATCCTTTGGTTATTTTACTCACCGCAAGCAGCATACATTATGAGTGGAGTTTCTTAATTTTCCCTGTTTTGGTGGGCGCAGTGTCTTTAGTTTTGGTAGCGATGCTGATTAATAATATTAAAGCGAGTACCAAGTGGCCAATCTATGGCTTGGGAATTTTAAATAGTAAAAAGTAGGCAGGCTATGAAGTATTTTGAACTTATAATAATGAAAGGATTCACTACGCCAAGGTAGTGAATCCTTTTGAGTGAAATTATGACTTCTTAGAAATACGTTCTTCGATGGCAAATTTGAGCAAAGAAGCACTGCGGTAAAAACCATGTGCGAACTTTCCAAATGGCATAGTAATGAAGAATGTCATGACCGTGGCTAAATGGAAAATCAGTAAAAGTGCCATATACGGTGTATTGCGAAATGCCATGAGGGCTAAGCCTGAAGCACTGACTAAAATTAAAAGGAAAATAAAGCCTCGATCTACAGGTTTTTGCTCACGGTCACCATGCAACGGATGCCGTTTAAGGTTTAAATAGAGCAAGCCAGATGGTCCAATCACTAAGCCAAGTCCACCTAAAGTGCCTAAAATCACAGGCAAACTTAAGTACGGATAAGGTGCGTGTAGGTCAAGAAAATAGTGATATAACGTCGCTACGCCTGTGGCTGCAAAGCAAAGCATAAAACCATAAAACGTCAGGTGATGGAACACACGGCGGATTTGTGTGTAATGATCATCTTGTTCATTACAGCCTTTGCCATGTCCACCATCTAAATATTTAAGCGTTAAAACATTTTGAGAGGCTTGAATAAGGTCTGGTTTCTCAACTTTACCGTGAATAACTTTAGACGTCTGTCTCCAAAATTTGCTAATTCCAATGCCGAGCAAAACAATCGCAACTGTAAAGGTCGCTCCAAAAAGTAGAGCTAAAAAGTTATGCGGGAAAATTGCATAGAAATTACCTTGATAGCCTGCAAACAGGTCAGTGCCTTTGTACCACACCACAGCTAACATGTATAAAAAGAAAATAGCTGATAACGCTGAAACAAAAGGAATACCAACCGATTTATAAAGTCGGCCTAGCGGTTGAGGGGTAGCAAATTCTTGGTAAGTTTCCAAACGTACTTGCGCCATTGCTTTTGGAATATTTACACCAAACTCATGCGGGGGGGCATATTGGCAAGCATGTAAACATGCACCACAGTTATGGCACAGGTTTGCAAGATAATGAATATCGGCTTGATTAAACTCAAGACGCTTGGTCATGGCCGCAAATACAGCACAAAATGACTCACAGTAGCGACAAGCATTACAAATCTGTAAAGCTCTTTGAACTTCTTGTTCATGGTCAGAGAGCTGAACAACTGGAATTAGGGCTTTAGTACTAGCATTCATGTTCAACTCCTTGTGAAAGTGCATAGTGGGCTGCATTTTTTCCGGCAATTCGCCCAAATGTCGTGCCAATCGACATGCCGACACCTGCGGTATAACCCTGACCGAGTACGTTACCTGCCATCATTTCACCTGCAACAAACAGATTGCGGCTCGCTTTATTGTTAAAACGTACAGCAGCATCGTCTTCGACTTTTAAACCTAAATAGGTAAAGGTAATGCCGGGTTTAAGCGCATAGGCATAGAACGGTGGGTGATCGAGAGGAACTGCCCAGTGGGTTTTGTTGGGAACAATATTTTCGGTGGTGCAGTCATCTAAAACGGTATGGTTAAAGGTACCTTGAACACAGGCTTGGTTAAATTCTTCTACGGTATGGCATAAGGTTTTTGCATCCAGCCCGATTTTTTCGGCTAACTCTTGAATGCTATTTGCTTTTACACCTGCAAACACAGGGGGCATAAAGCGCCCAATGGCTTTTGAGTCAATAATGGAATAGGCAATTTGCTGAGGTTGTTTGGCAACAAGGCGGCCCCAGATGGCATAACGTTTAGGCCAGAAGTCTTCGCCTTCGTCATAAAAACGTTCGGCTTTGTTATTGACCACAATTCCCAATGAAACGCAGTCAATACGGGTGCAGATGCCACCGTCGTATAACGGTGCTCTTGCATCTACGGCGACGCAGTGCGATTGCGATGGGTCACCAATAATATCGGCGCCTTGATCTATCATAAATTTGAGCAAGTTACCTTGATTAAAGCGGGTACCACGAATAATGAAATTATCGGCAGGCCATTCGCCGTTTTCATTTTGTCCCCATGCTTCTCTTAACCATTCCAGATTTGACTCAAAACCACCTGCGGCCAATACACAGCTTTTCGCTTTAAATACACGACCATCTTCTGCAATTGCAGCTTCAAAATGTCCTTGGTTTAACTTTAGATCTTTAATTTTTGTGTTGTATAAAATCTCAATGCCAAGCTCTTGGGCACTACGGTAATACGCATTCATGAGGGCTTTACCGCCACCCATAAAAAAGGCATTGGTACGTGCAACATGTAAAGCACCCGATAATGGTGGCTGAAAATTCACGCCATGTTTACGCATCCAATCACGACAGGTGGCTGTGCTACGAATGACCAGACGAGCTAAGTGCTCATTGGTTTTGCCCGCAGTCACTTTAAGCAGGTCTTGCCAATATTCTTCTTCTGGGTAGGCATCAACCAATACATCTTGAGGGGCATCATGCATGCAACGGAGGTTACGAGTGTGTTGTGAGTTACCACCACGCCATTCTTTAGGGGCTGCTTCTATTACAAGTACAGAAGCACCACTTTCTTTTGCTGTGAGCGCGGCACACAGTGCGGCATTCCCACCACCAATTACAATCACATCATGCATGGATTTTTCCCTTTCTCAGCTAGGGCTAATGTAGCTTTAAAAGGGAAGATGAAGTGAGAGGCTAAATTTGAATGGGTGTTTAGTAAAAATAAACACTAAAGGCTTAAGTGTTTATGAGTTTCGCACCGGGCCAACGCTTTTCATTAATCAGATTAGCCACACAGGCACGAATCACTACTTTCGTGGCTAAAGTAGCAGGCGAGAGTTCTTCTTCAGAGAGACTAATTAAATAGTTAATACGCTCAATAGCAGGTTCTACAATGCGTAGCAGACATAAGTCTTGCCGCGCGTTTAATGATGCACCTGCAGGTTGAATGGTTGCCATTTCGAGTTGGCTAATGCTTTCCATTAACAAATGCAGCCCATCAATTTCATACGCCACTTTAAGCTGATGAATTTTCTGTTCGAGCAACAAACGCAGTCCATGTCGCTGGCTCGGTAAAATCAGGGGAAGTTCTTTAAGCTGTGAATGGCTAATAGTTTGACTGTCTATACAGCTTTCAAGATGGTACTGACTCAGCACTTCTTTAGGTGAGATTAAAAACATTTGCTCTTTGACTAAAGGCTGAATGGCCCACTGTGGGTCGACATCATCACTAAAGATGATGGCAACATCAAGCTGCCTTGCATTGACCAATGCTTTGAGGTCACCCGATAAGCCTTCGATTAAACGGACTTTAATGTCGGGGTAACGATTTCTCATGAGTTTTAAAAAGTGCGTGCCTATAACCGACGCGACACTGGGTGAAAAACCGACGGTGACATGACCACTTAAACGTGAAGAATGCGCAGAGTCTACGGCATGGTCTAAGTGCCTAAGCGCTAATTGAACCTGTTGAAAAAAAGCTAAACCTGCAGGGGTAGGAACCGTACCCAAAGCAGTACGTTGTAAAAGGCGAATAGAAAGCTCACTTTCTAATTTTGAGATTTGCTGACTTAATGCGGAAGTTCCAATATCGAGATTTTTTGCAGCTTTACCCAAGCTCCCTGACTCGATCACCGCAATAAAATACTTTAATTGTTTGAGTTCCACGGCAAATACTACATTGTCCTTTATTGGTTATTCTACACTGGTTTATCGCTATACATTTTGTTCTATTCCGCTGAGTAAACCAGCAACAGAGTAAAGGCAACATCACCTCAAGACGTTGCCTTTTAGAGCTTTTATTGTTTAACCTGCTCAAGGCCCTGTTCTTCAATAATTTGTGTTGCTTGAGGCGATTTCACAAATTTGATGAGTTCTTTTGCAACTTTTGCATGTTCCGAGTTTTTACCAATGCCCGCTGCAAATACAGTGACTTTTTGGTAAGGCGCAGGAATTGGACCGACTAAATCAACTTGACCATATTGGCCGGTAAAAGGTTTGATTTCACTAATTTGTTGGAACCCAATATCAAACTGACCTTCAGCAATACGTTTTGCAACGCGGTCACCAACCACTTTTTCTGCTTTACCAGCAATCACTTTGTATTCGACAGGTGGGAAGCTTGGGAAAACATCTTTTTCAAGATGCGTGCCGCTCGCACTTGCTGAATAGCCGATGTGCTTGGCATTTAATAAAACCTTTTCAAATTTTGCCGCAGAGCTAATATCCGGTTTTGGCGCACCTTTAGGCACAGCCATGCCAATGCTTGAATTCACTAAAGCGCTTTGTGAATTTGGGTCTACATAACCTTTTTCTGCAAGCTTGTTCAGTTCAGGAGCTGCCAGTACCACCATGTCAAAACGTTCACCGCGGTCGAGTCGATTTGGAATTGCAGTTGGCGACGCGCCCATGGATGAACCAGACGAAAGATGAACCGTGTGACCAGTTTGCTTTTCAAATATTGGAATGAGTTTTTCCATAGATGAATAGAAACCGCCTGAGCTAATCACTTCGAGCGTATCTGCGTTAGCAAAAGTTGAGCTTAAGCCTGCACCAGCTAAGCAAATGGTCAGGAAGATAGGGGACTTTTTCATAATGCCTCACTTTAGTTGCGAGAGAGCACAGTACGGAGACTGAAAATCTGCCGTACTGTTCATTAAAATTTCAGATTAAAGTGTGAGTTTTTAAGCGCTGACTTTTGCAGGTTCAGTAATTGCGTCAGGTTTGTTCTGTTTAGAACCGCGACATAGATATAAACTTGAGATGAGGCTACATACCGCAGCAAGCATTAACCAGAAAGCGGGTGTACTTGGGTTGCCAGTATTTTCGACAAGGAAGGTACAAGCCATTGGGGTCATACCACCAAAAATAGCGGCTGCCAGACTGAACGCTAAAGAGAAGCCGACGGTACGCACACGTTTTGGCATTACTTCGGCAAGTGTTGCGACCATGGTGCCGTTGTACATACCAAAGAAGAATGAGAAGTAAGCAAGCGTAATTAGAAGGTTTGTAAAACTGATATCACTGACTAACCAGCTTAAAACTGGATAACTTGTAAAGAGAGCAAGTGTGGTAATACCGACTAAAACAGGACGACGACCAATTTTGTCTGAAAGTAAGCCACCCATTGGTAACCAGAAGAAATTAGACAAGCCAACAAACACGGTTGCTAAAAGGCTATCTGTTACTGACATTTCTAAAGTACGTTTTGCATACACTGTGGTATAAACTGTTATAAAGTAGAAAGTTGTCGTAGTCATCGCACTCATCATCATGCCCGCAAGTACGATACGCCAGTTACTCACTAGTGTGCTGAAAATTTCTTTTGAAGATGGATGAGTCTTTTGTGCCTTAAAGTCTTCAGTTTCTTCTAAAGTACGGCGGAACAAGAAGATTAAAGGAATAATCAAACAACCAATTAAGAATGGAATACGCCAGCCCCATTCACCTACTTGAGCATGAGTTAAAATGGTGTTGAGCCAGTAACCAAGCAATGCTGCAAATACAACAGCAATTTGTTGGCTGCCAGACTGCCAGCTTGTGATAAACCCACGGTTTTTATCTGTTGCAATTTCAGCGAGATAAATCGATACACCGCCAGATTCAACACCTGCCGAGAAGCCTTGTAGTAGACGTCCAATCACCACCAAAATTGGTGCGATAATACCAATGGTCTCGTAACCCGGCACAAAGGTAATAAAGATGGTTCCGATTGCCATAAGGCTTAAAGTTACAATAAGGCCTTTACGTCGACCCACTCGATCTACATAAGCACCTAAAAAAATAGCACCAAGAGGACGCATAAGAAAGCCCGCAGCAAATACGGTAAATGTCATCATTAACGAGACATATTCATTTTCGGAGTGGAAAAATTTTGCTGCAATATAAGTGGCATAGAAACCAAAAAGAAAAAAATCGTACTGTTCTAAAAAGTTGCCACTCGTTACATTTAATATTTTTTTAAAAGTAGCCCTACGGTTATTCACGACATCCATTGGAGACCTCCTTGGCCTGACAAAATGGAAACATTCACGATTTTCAATGTTTGGACTTAAACCCGCTCATTCAATAAACCTACCTATAAGTAGGCTAGAGAAGAGAATTAGTAAGGTCCTTTACAGAAAATGTGATGCCTTGTTTCCAGTTCAAACTACACATCTATAATTCGATAAACAGAAATCCACTTATCATTCGAAAGAAAATGTAATCTCAAACAGAAGGAGGGAGTGAGAGGGCAAAATTAATTAGGTCTTTAATAAAATTAATGACCCTTTATAGAATAATTTCAGAACACGGCCAAATTTGGTTTTGAATTAGCTCTTTTACACAGGCTTTAATTGCCGACTTTGCAGCGAGTGCAGCAGGTGATAATTCTTCTTCGGCAAGGCTGACTAAATAATTAATACGCTCAACCTCAGGATCAATTAACTTCAATAATTGCAGCTTGTGTTTGTATTCTTGCAAGCAAGCACTTCCGGGCCGAACACTGGCAAGGTCAAGGTGAATCAAGCTGTCCATAAGTAAGTGTAAGCCATCAATTTCATAGACGACATTAAGCTGTCCAATCTTGTGTTCAAGCAGTTTTCGTAAGCTATGGCGCTGACGTGGCAACACTAAAGGAATATCACCAATTTGCTGCGACTGAATAACGCCACTTTTGATGCACTCGGCAAGACCGTATTTCTCAAGCACTTCTTTTCGTGCCATTAAGTACATTTGCTCGCGTACTAAGGGTTGTATTGACCACTGCTTATCAATTTCATTAGTAAAAATAATGGCAATATCAAGCTGACGCGAATTAATCGACTGAATTAGATTTCCCGGCAAGGTTTCCACAATTTCTAGACGAATGTCTGGATAGCGCTCAGACATTAGTTTCATTAAAGGGATGCCAATTAAAGCGGTAATGGTCGGCGGAAAACCAAGGCTGACATGGCCTGAAAGCCGTGCTGAATGCGCAGCGTCTATAGCAAAGTTAACTTGACGTAAAATAAGCTGAGAGTGCTTTAAAAAGGCCAGACCTGCAGGTGTTGGGGTCACACCAAAAGCATTACGCTGCAATAAGCGAATACTTAACTCTTGTTCGAGTTTACTAATCTGCTGACTAATGGCCGAAGCACCCACATCGAGTTTTTGAGCAGCTTTACCAATACTGCCTGATTCAACGACCGTCAAAAAATACTTTATTTGCTTGATTTCCATAATAAATGTATTCGCTCATCATCCTTGATTTGTAGAGGTATGAAGGATTGGGAAATCTATCATGCACTTTAATATTAACAGCAATAAACACAAATGTTTCTTAAAAAAATTGCTCTGCATTTTAAAAACTTGAGTACTTTTTATTGTGATTAAAAAGATAATACTCGGGTTGCAGCTACACAAACTCTAATTTTTCAATATGGCATCCATAGTCAAAGATTTGGCGTTTGGAGCTAAGCAGAACTTTAAAAATCTACCTAAAGTGAGAAATCAAAATAAGAAATATCCAGGATGGATTTATGAATTTTGTTGTGAATAAAAAAATATTTATTTTAGGAATAACTTCAATTTGCACAAGCACCTTAAATGCCGCCGCATTTGATAAAACAGGACAATCCATATCGGCTTTTTTACAACCGGGCAATTATTTTGAAGCAAATTTAGGAATTACAGATACCGATTTAAGTGGTGTAGAGTCGGGCACCAACCCTTCACATCATTCCATTTCAGATATCGCCAACACCGATTATCGACCTACAGCGGCCTTAAAACTTCAGTTGGCACCGCAGTATTCATTTGGTCTACTTTATGATCAGCCTTTTGGCGCCGACACGGAATATTCAGGTCTGAATGGTTTTGTCGCAACGCCAAAAGACACGGTGATGTTACCCGGCATTACCACCGCAGGGCTTGCCAATGCTACTTCTGGTCAAGTGCCTACAGGAAATGCAAAATCAGAATTTGATATACAAAATTTAAGCTTTATCTTGGGATATCAACCCACAAAAAACTGGAATCTTTATGCGGGGCCAGTCTATCAGACCTTTAAAAGTCAGGTTGAATTAAGAGGCAATGTATTTAGTCTTTACAACGGCTATGACTTTCATACCAAAACTGTAGGTGACTTGGGGTGGCTAGCAGGGCTTGCCTATCAGATTCCTGAAAAAGCTATAAAAGTTTCATTAACTTACCGTTCAGCTATTACTCATAAAGTAAATGCCACCGAAAATGCTCCACTCATTGAGATGCTAAGCACGCAGCAAGGTCGTGATTTAGTAAATCAGCACCTGGATTATATGATTTCTATTGGACAAATGACGGAGCAGAAAAAAGCTTATTTAAATCGTATTGTTGCCGAGTTACCAAATGTAGAAGAGTCAGGCACAACCAAGTTTAAATCTCCAGATTCAGTCAATTTAGAGTTTCAAACAGGCCTTCGTCAGGGGACTTTATTTTTCGGGAGTGTACGCTGGGTAAATTGGAGTGATCTTGCTCTACAGCCTTACCGCTTTGGTGAAATCTCAAAAGTTGTTGGTGGATTATCGACTCCAAGCCGCCCAGAAGGTTTCAACTTGGTTCGTTATTACGATGACCAATGGTCTCTTAATTTAGGGTTAGGGCAACGCTTTTCACCTAAATGGTTAGGCTCGGTGTCAGTCGGTTGGGACTCGGGAGCAGGTGATAAGGTCTCGACGGGTGGGCCAAGCAAAGGGTATTACAACTTAGGCGTGGGTGCTCAATATAGCCCGACATCGCAATATTTTATTTCAGGTGGCGTGAAGTATTACTGGTTAGGCGATGCAAAAGCTCAGCTTGGCGCACAGGCGGGTAGTGACTATTATGTGGGTGAGTTTAAGGAAAATCACTCAGTCAGCTATGGCTTAAAAATTGGATATAAATTTTAAAATTAAATCATACATTTATAAGGTTTTTACTACATGAATAAAATATTCAAAAACAGTCTACTTTTAGGTTTGTCGACTTTTATTGCAGGTTATGGAACGGTTCTGCATGCAGAAGCAAGTCCAACAACTTTACCCGCAGTTTCACAAAAAGCGTTAACGATTATTGATGGGCAAACAGAGTGGTTAAATAAGATCTATAAAGACATTCATGAACACCCTGAACTTGGGTTTATGGAAACGCGAACCTCTGCGATTGTTGCCAAAGAGCTTAAGTCATTAGGTTTTGACGTTAAAACGGGAATAGCCAAAACAGGCGTGGTCGGCATTTTAAAAAACGGTGACGGGCCAACAGTCATGTACCGTGCAGATATGGATGCCAACACAGTTCAAGAAACCACGGGATTACCCTACGCAAGTAAAGTAAGGGTAAAACTCGATGATGGAACCGAAACACCTGTGGCACATATGTGTGGTCATGATGCCCATGTGACATGGATGCTGAGTATGGCAAAAACCCTAGTTTCTTTAAAAAAGGAATGGAGCGGAACTATTATTTTAGTCGCGCAACCTGCTGAAGAACCCGTAACAGGTGCAAAAGCTATGGTGAGCGATGGTTTATGGACCAAATATAACTTACCAAAACCTGATTATTTCTTTGCAGTTCACACTACCCCTGCACCTGTGGGAACGATAATTAATGCACCGGGTCCACGAATGGCAGGAACCGATCAACTTGATATTCTATTTAAAGGAGTGGGTGGACATGGGTCACTTCCATATTTAACCAAGAACCCGATTAGCATGGCAGCCAATGCCATTACCCAATATCAAACCATTATGGGTAACGCAGTAAATACTCAGCAACCTGCTGCTTTATCTATTGGTTCAGTTCAAGCTGGAAATTCAAATAACGTGATTCCTTCAACCGCGTTAGTCAAAATGAATATGCGCTGGTTTGACCCGAAAGTGCGTGAAACAATGTTAAATAATATTAAGCTCATGAGTGAAGGCGCGGCCGAAATGCAGGGGATGGGTAAAGATCAATTACCTACTTTAACGCTCAAAGGTTCGACCAATCCAGTCATTAATAACAAAGAGTTTTCTGCACGTTTAAATGGGCCGTTAAAAGCATTGTTAGGTGATAAGCAAGTTTTAACCGATTTTCCTCCATTTATGGGTTCAGAAGATGTGCACCATTTGTTAGGTGACCAAAAAGATATTCCTTTTAACTTTATGTTTATTGGTGTGGCGGACCCAGTTGTATTTGCCAATGCAGTAAAACAAGGCAAACCAGTGCCTTATATTCCACATAGTCCTAACTACATTGTGGACTTAAAGGCCTTACCAGTGGGGGCCAAAGTCACAACTGTTTCCATGTTAGAGCTGCTCACTAGAAAGTAAATTGACCATAAAAAAGATGCATTCATATGCATCTTTTTTTTGCTTAAAGGTTTAAAAAACTAAGAGCAAGCCAGATGTTTTTCTCGATAGTGGACGGGTGATAAATTAGTCCAACGACGGAACGCACGTGTAAAGCTACTCACGTCGGTAAAGCCAAGAATATAAGCAATTTCAGTAATATTATGGCTTGAGTTTTTAATATACGACAAAGCCAGTTCATGCCGAGTTTGATCAAGTAGCTCACTATAAGACGTGTTTTCTGCGGAGAGTTTCCTTTGCAAGCTACGAATACTTAAACCTAAGCTTTTCGCAATTTCTTGCTGTTGAAAATCACCCGTCGATAATTTTTCAATAAGTTTCACTTTCACCCGTGCCAATATATTTTCTTTATCGAATCGGGCCAGATAACGATTAATAATCTCATCATATTCTTGAGTGAGGGTTGGATTTGCACCTTCTAGTGGCTGTTCAATGGTAGCTGTATCAAACACAATCATGTCTTTGGGTGCATTAAATACGATCGGGGCTTTTAAAATACTTGTAAACGTTTCCAGATCTTCAGGTTCCGAACGCCTTAACTCAATGCGTAACGGTGAAAAAACAGATCCCTGTAATGCACGGCTTGAGCGAATAAAAACGGAAATAAAAGCATCTATCGATTCGGGTTGAACTTCGTCCGGAACATGAATAACGAAATAATGATTTTTGCCATCTCCATAAAATTCGAGTTCAGGAATATCCGTTACCACACGAAAATAGCGAATAATTCTTAAGAACATTTCTTTTAAGGTGGTGCTGGTAATCAGTGAATGCCCTAACACATGAAAAGTATTTTGATTTGCTTGGTTGGCAACTTTAAGTCCAAAACATGAATCTTGAGTTTTCTGAACTGCTAATTTCCATAAATTTGCTGTTTGTTTTAATGAATAACGTGCATCAGGATTACCGAGAGCCTGAATATCTAAACCCGCTTGTTCTAATAAAGGTTGACTATCAACACCGGCTTTTTCGAGCGCTTTTTGAATCGCTTTCACCCAGCTAGCCAGTGCCGTTGCTGTCTGTGGCATGTTATGTCCTATAACTTGTGACTCATATTCCTGTGAACAGTATAAAAGATTTCAAAACTAAAAAATCTTTTGTTTGTTTTGAATCTTTCTATTTTGGCATCCATAGCCAATAGATTGGCGTTTCGAGCTAAGCACACCTCAAGCGATCTAAATAAAGTAGGGACATGAAAAAACTGAGGAATAACGGATGACCTACATTTATAAAAATCCTGCCGGAATGACCGATAGCGAAAAAACAGAGCATATTAAAAAAGTAGTAACCGCAGAAGGTGTGGCTTTACGCAAACGCCATCCTATTTTGAACCATCAAAATGCCATTGGTGCGATGATTTTATTGATATCTTTGGTGGGCATGATCACGGCTGCCATGCTCTATATCAATCATCAACTTTCAGCTTGGTTCGCAATTCCCATCATTGCTTTTTTTGCATCGCTCACCCATGAGTTAGAGCACGATTTAATTCACTGGATGTATTTTAGAAAGAAACCATGGGCACATCATTTAATGATGGGCTTAGTCTGGTTAGCTCGACCAAGTACCATTAACCCATGGAAACGTCGTGAGCTGCATTTTAACCATCATAAAAACTCGGGTACTGAAGTCGATTTAGAAGAAAGAGCTTTAACCAATGGTGAAAAGTGGAACATACGTCGACTTATCGCGATTGGTGATAATGGTTTTGCAGTTTTACTACGCATTATTGCCTCAAACAATTGGGCGGTTAGAAAAGTCATTTTTAAACGTGCTTTTTTAGCTTATTTTCCGCTTGGTATTATTCACTGGTTACTGTGGTATATCTTTTTAGGATTTCACGCAATTGACGCAGTTTCGGGGTGGGCAAATGCACCAATTGCTTGGTCGGCGACCACTTTAAATATCATGCATGTGATTAATATTTTGACTGTGATTTGGATTGCACCAAATGTACTGCGTACCTTCTGCTTGCATTTTGTGACCAGCAATATGCATTACTACGGAGACGTCGAATTGGGCAATGTCATTCAACAAACTCAAGTATTAACACCGTGGTGGATGATGCCGTTCCAATTGTTTTGCTTTAACTTTGGCTCAACGCATGCCATCCATCATTTTGTAGTGAAAGAACCATTCTACATTCGCCAAATGACTGCGCCAGTTGCCCATAAAGTCATGCGTGATATGGGTGTACGGTTTAATGATGTCGGTACTTTTAAAAGAGCAAACCGCTGGAATGTAAATGACTTATCAGAGTCAAAAAGTTAAGAAATAGATTTTTATCTCGCTCAAATGGACTAAGTTCTCTATGAAGGCATTAGTCCATTTATCATAATTTCTCAATAGATTTTAATATTAATTATAAAGAATTAAGCATTTGATCAGTAACAATACGCCCATTGTTGAAAGCAATAATACGATCTACAGAAGAGATCGTCTCAGGGCGATGAGCAATAATTATTCTGGTAATTTTAAGTGACTTAATCATTTCATTAATTTCTTTTTCTTTAACAATATCCAAATGACTTGTTGCTTCATCTAGAAACAGAATCTTAGGTTTTTTATACAATGCTCTTGCCAATAATATTCTTTGTTTCTGCCCACCAGATAGAATATTACCCATATCACCTACTAATGTTTGATATCCCATAGGCATTGCCATAATTTCATCATGCACCGATGCCATTCTTGCACATTCTTCAACCCAATCTTGCTGAATAAGATCATCAAAGAAACTAATATTTTCTAAAATGGAGCCAGCAAACAACATATCATCTTGGGCAACATAGGCAATAAAATTTTTTAGTTTATTAGAACCAATTTTAGTTATACTTTCTCCACCAATTTTTATTTCACCTCGCTCAGGTTTCAAATTACCTAATAATAAATTCATAAGCGTCGATTTACCACAGCCTGTGGAACCTACTATCGCTACAGATTGTCCTTCTGGAATATTAAAGTTAACACCATGAATAATCCATGGTTCGTCTTCTGAATATCTAAACTTTAACGATCTGACATCAACCTCTGTTTTTTGTTGTTCTGGCAATTTTAGAGTAGGTAAATAGCTGTCGGATATTTCTTGATCTGTTAGAACAATATCTGCTAAACGTTCACCATGTAAATTGAGCATTTTTACTTCAACGAACTTATCAATAAGTGAACTTACTCGACCACCGAACTGATTTTTGTACGCGATAAAAGCCATTAATATTCCAACAGTAAATTCTCCATTAATAGCTAAATTTGCACCTAACCATACAATGACAATATTCTGTAACCCAAATAATAATTTATTCAAAAACTCAAACATCAGATTGAGTTTTTGAGTAGTTAATTCCTTATTAATTTGGTTAATAAATAAGGTTAACCAGGTTGCTTGTCTATAGTCTTGTTTTTCAAATTGTTTTATGGTTTTTATACCACGCATTGTTTCCATAAAATACGTGTTTTGTTTTGCAGCATGGACGATTTGATCTTCTGTAGCCCGTCTTAAGGGATAATACCAAATCCATCGTATAGCAGCATACAATAACATTGTGAATACAACGATCCATGCTAATTGTGCGCTATATACAAACATTAAAACTAATGTAAATATAGTCATTAAACCATCAAGAATAGCTGTAATAAATGAGGTTGTTAGTGTTCTTTGGATTGTATCAATTGAACCAAATCTAGATATAATATCTCCCAAATGACGTTTCTGGAAAAAATTGGTTGGTAAATTAACAAGATGATGAAAAATATTGGCTTTCCATTGTACATTCAATGTAGTTGCCATATGCATAACTACCCAAGCCTGTAACAAGCTTATGAGGCTGCTTAAAATCATCAAGAGCCCAAAACCTATTGCCAAGGTCGTGAGTAAGTTTAAATCAGCAGAAACAATAGCATGATCAATCACCCATTGCATAAAGAATGGACTGATAAGTGAAAATACTTCTAGTACTAAAGCAAGTATAAGAATTTGTCCTAAAGACTTCCATAATCCTCTAATTTCACCAAATAATTTAAAAATACGAATACTTGTTTTATCTTTTTTTTCTTCAAAATTAGAATCAGGCCATAATTCTAAACCAATACCAGTAAAGTGTACTGAAGCTTGATCATGGGTGAATACTTTCTCCCCAAAAGCTGGGTCAACAATCGTTATTTTTGTTGATGATATATTTTTGAGTACCACAAAATGGTTTAAATCCCAATGCAAAATACATGGCAGTCTTAATTTATTTAGTTCTTCAAGCTCAAGTTTTAGAGGCCGAGTAGTAAGGTGCAGCTTATTGGCTATCTTAACTAAAGTTGCAAGAGTTGCCCCTTTTTGCGATATCGGGTGCTTTTGTCTTAAAGTTAAAAGATCTGATTCATGACCGTAATAGCCTGCAACCATTGCGAGACAGGCGAGTCCACATTCTGATGATTCTGTTTGTAATATTACAGGAACTTTTCGACCAAGACCTAAAGATAAACGATCAAGATAACTCATGGACTATAGTTTTCCTGTAATACTAAATAATGGTTCTAGAGCCCACTCATACAATTTACGCTTTTCATGCATAATATCGCCTTCAAGAGTCATTCCTACCTGTAATGGCATATCCTGACCATAAGCTTTCACCATTTGTTTATCGAGTTTCGCTCTTACCAAATACACAGGTTCATTATTAAGCTGTTCTTGTGGTGAAATAATTCCGATTGTTTGTAAATCCTGACTAGCTAATGCCGTTTTTGCTACAGATAAGACCTGTGCTTTTGCATGACCAAATTTTTGATAAGGGTATGCTTGATAACGTAGTAAGACCTGATCACCCTCTTTGACAAATCCAATTGCTCTACTAGGCACATAGAGTTGTGCAATTAATGGTGTATTTTCAGGAAGCACTGTCAATAAGGGCTTAGATAAGTCAACAAACTGTCCAACTTCGGCATTAATTGTACCTATAACGCCAGATGAGTTCGCCTGTATGGTAATATGCTGTCTAGATTGCATTTCGATTAATTCTTGCGTATTGCTCGATAATAAACGTTCTAACTGCTCAATCTCATTATTTTGCCTATTTTCTAGTCCTGATAAGCTAATTTGCTGCTCTGTTAGCTGTTTTTCTAATGATACTTTTTCACGTTGTAATGATTCATATTGAGCTAACTGATCCAGATAGTCTATTTTTCTTGCTTCAAATTCTTCATGAGAAATTGCATTCTCATGGAGAATATTGCCATAACGTTGTTGATTTTTTTTTGCCAGATTAACGCGTTCCTGTTGATTGGCAATTAAATTTTTAATCTTAACTAAGGTTCCATTAAGTAAACTAATCTGATTATTGATTGTTCTTTTTTCATCTTGATGAATAAAATGCATCCGAGTTATTTCGTTTCGTATAGATTGTTCTTTTAATTGTGTTTGCTTTGCTAAAGCATCAGCGATACTACCTTGTTCGCCATAACTTGCTGTTGAAATGATATAAAGAATATCACCTTTGTGGACAGTTTGTCCTTCGTATACATTCTTCTTTAGAATCGTTCCGGATTGTGTTGTATAAATTTGTATCAGTCCTGATTTAGGAATTAATTGGCCCTGAACTGTACTACGTTTGGTATAACTCCCCCATATTGTAAAAGCAACAATAAGCAAAGCAATACATAATGCACAAATCGTCAAAAAGGTAAAGCTAAATGGACGAGTAAGAATAATATCTCCCATCCATTTTGTTTTTTTAGCATCAAAAACTTCTTTACGAAACAAATTATTAACAGGAGAGTTCATTTAGAAAATATTAATGTAAAGTAGAAAAATAATATTGTTAATCAAACTGAAAATACAATTTGTTTTCAATCCTAGAATAATTAGAACTTTAAATATCATCTACTTATATTTCACAAATCACATCATTAAATATTAAAACATTAATAAATTCTCGTAATTTATCCTCATTAGTATTATCTTTACAAACTATTTTGACTAACTCATCTTTTGTTAGCAAATTATCTTCAATTAAATCAAATATTATTTTTGATTTCTTATCTATATTAATCTTTACGCCATTGATTAATAAATTATTTTCAAAGATTGATGTTGAATAAGATGTGTTTAAGAATAATATTCCATTCTTTTCATCCTTAGTTTTCTTAATTTTTTTGCTAATATGCGATAAGATAAAAGGGGATATTACTTTATCTTGCTCACCTTGTGCAGCTTTAAATCTATTAATATTTTGTATATTATTCAAGACATCCAAAACATTAGTCTCTGTAAATTTTTCTATAGGTTGAGTTGTAATACTTTTCCTAAAATTTAAATCATTTACAAAACAATTCCCAGAACACCATGTCAAATAATCTGTAATATGAGCTGTGTGAACCCCAACAGCTATATGAAAAGTTTCTTCTTGTTCAATCGGAAGTGCCTCATGCCACCATCCACGTGGAATATACAATATATCGCCTGCTTCCAATATCTCATCAAAAACAGGAGTTTCAGGGCATTCGTGTTTACGCTCTTTACTTGTTTGATTTTGTAATGGGAGATTGAATGTTGGTGCAAATAACTTCCATTGTTTACGACCAATAAGTTGAATTGCGAAAACATCATGTGTATCCCAATGTTTCGCAAAGGTTCCATTCCCGCCAAAAGCAATATAACCATTTGCAACGGCTTTTTCTTTTACAAAGTGAGAAATAGCTTTTGTTAATTTATTAATTTTTGTTGATTTAGTATCTATTCTATTTAATACTAAAGTTGCTCCATTTAACATTAAATTATTAAACGAATCTTTTATAATTCTTTTTCTAAGCATACCTACGTCATAAAAATCTTCTGTATAGGATATTGGATCTATTTTCCCATCTTTAAATAGATGTATAGATCCATCATTAGGACTCCAACCAAATAACATTTCATCAACGTCATCCCAAGTTAGTTCATTAAGGCCAATCGCCTTTTTCTCAAAATAAAAATCTTTTTCAAAATATTGAGAAAAAAATAGGTCTCTAGATAACGTTAAGAACTTCATAACATCTCTTTATAAATAAAAATAAAGTCTTATTTAAATAATAAGACTCATTGTAGAAATTTTAGGGTATAAATTTTAAATTAAGTAAAGTAACCTAATACTGCCATCAAACATACTGCTAACAGTATAATAGAGACTATTATAGAAATAGTCTTAGCTATTTTTCTATCAGTAATAAACTTTGAACTAAATATCAAAATTAGGCTAAGTATTATAACTATAGGTGCAAGAAAAGCTGATGGAATAGTTATCATTTTTATATCCTATTTACCCATCACCATCTTCTGATGAATTTCCATTATTTGTCATAGGGCATATAATTTGACCTGCTGCTTGACCTGCCGCTGCACCTATACCAAACCCTACCACTCCACCTAATACTGCACCGATTGCAGCACCTGCTCCAGTTAATCCAGAAACGCACTGAGTCTCTGTATATTCCCCACCGCTGATTAGTTGCATATCATCGATTGTAAGCTCTCTCATTTGCTCATCCTTTTAATTTTAAAAATATACTTTAATTAATTTTTAACAATGTCATCTTAATAAAATAATTATGAAATAATTCTATTAAGAAAGAGACTTAGATTTTATTTATCCATCTCCATCTTCACTATTCTGATTATCAGTAATAGGTGCACAAATAACACCTCCTACAATATTTCCTATAGTGGCTCCTATACCTACTCCAGCTGCACTTCCTGTTGCAACACCACCTATAACACCACCAACTATTGTAGCGGTACCTACACATTGACTTTCAGTCATCCCACCACTGATTACATTATATTCAGAAATTAAAAGCTCACGCATATTATCCCTCGATGAAAATTAGTTTTATTAAAGTTTCATAACTCATTGTTAGGTTATTTCAAATGGAATTTTATTTAAATGACTCTCATTTAACAATACTAAAGATTTAATTTTGGAAAAATTTAATGTAAGTTATTGAGTTATAATATAATTATTTTATAAAGAAAGGTCTGTATATTAATTAATAAGCTTAAAATTCTTTTGTCATAAAATAGATTGAAAATTTATTTTAAACAATAAATTATATTATTAAGAATTAGTTAAAAAATATTGTATTATTGAATTCAAATTACTATTAGATAGTATAATTTAATTAGTTAATTCATCTAGTTATAAAATTAAAATCACCTGAAATATAGCTTATATATTTAATATTTATAGTGTAAAAACAATATTTTTCCAATTTATGTATATTTTACAATTCAATTTAAAATTTTGAAGAAATTATTTATATTCTTAGAATGGCTAAAAGCAGAGATGAATGAGAGTCAGCATAAATTACTTTAGGTTTAGCTGTTTTATTTAAAGTAAAATTATTTAATTAATTGAAAATAATCATAAATTATAAAATTTTAGGCAGTGCAAAGCGAGCGCCTTATATTGAATTTCTGCTATCTAAAATTCCCAAAGATGAAAAATATTTAACTTCATACTTATTTATTAAACCCTAAACATGAATTTCACTCAGTTTTGAATGAGACTAAATCATTTTTATTCATGTTGTGATTGCGGTATAAATCTATCCATGCTCTGAAGCGCTCCAGTTATTCACTTTGATAAGACCATAAGGCACAAATCTGACAAGTCTGGAGAGTTTAAAAAGAGCAAAAGATTTTTTTAGGTTTATCTCAGAAATTAGGGTACTGATCACAATGAGTAAAGAATTTACATTTACGATTAAGAGTATTTGTTTCGATGAGAACTATCGTCCAGCAGACAATACACGTATTACAACCAACTTTGCTAACTTGGCAAGAGGGATGAGCCGCGAAGAAAATTTGCGCAATACATTGCAGATGATCGACAATCGTTTCAATGCCTTAGCTCATTGGGACAACCCTAAAGGCGACCGCTATGGCGTTGAACTTGAAATCATTTCAGTTGAAATGAACATTGATGCCGAAAACCGTGCAAGCGGACTTCCTCTCATCGAAATATTGAAAACCAATATTGTTGATAAGAAAACCAATGAACGCATCGAAGGTATTGTAGGCAATAACTTCTCGTCTTATGTACGTGACTATGACTTTAGTGTGCTTTTGTTAGATCACAACAAAAACAAGTCGACTTTTAGCACGCCAGAAAAGTTTGGTGAATTGCACGGTAACTTGTTTAAGAGCTTTATTAACTCTGAAACTTACAAAGCTAACTTTAAAAAGGCACCAGTGATTTGCTTAAGCGTTTCGACGACTAAAGAGTACCACCGTACTGAAAACGAACATCCTGTTTTAGGTGTTGAATACAAGCAAGAAGACTATTCATTAACTGATGAATATTTCCAAAAAATGGGCTTAAAAGTTCGCTACTTCATGCCGCCAAATAGCGTTGCGCCATTAGCGTTCTATTTTACTGGTGATTTGCTTAGCGATTACACCAACCTTGAGTTGATTAGTACCATTAGTACGATGGAAACCTTCCAAAAGATTTACCGTCCTGAAATTTACAATGCAAATTCAGTGGCTGGAAAATCTTATCAACCAAGCTTGAAACACGAAGATTATTCACTTACTCGAATTGTGTATGACCGTGAAGAACGTAGCCGTCTGGCTATTGAGCAGGGGAAGTTTGTTGAAGAGCAATTTATCAAACCATACCAAGCGATTCTTGAGCAGTGGTCTGCTAATTACGCTCCTAATTAATCAACATACGGGTCATTGATCATGAAAAAATTATTACCAACTTCAACTGCTGGCAGCTTACCAAAACCGTCTTGGCTTGCAGAACCTGAAAAGCTTTGGTCGCCTTGGAAACTTGAAAACGAAGGCTTAGTTGAAGGTAAAAAAGACGCGTTACGTTTGGCATTGCACGAACAACAACTTGCTGGCATCGACATTGTTAGCGATGGCGAACAAACTCGCCAACACTTTGTGACTACGTTTATTGAACACTTAAATGGCGTAGATTTTGAGAAGCGCGAAACTGTTCGTATTCGTGACCGTTACGATGCAAGCGTACCGTCTGTGGTAGGTGCAGTGTCTCGTCAAAAGCCTGTGTTTGTTGAAGATGCGAAGTTTTTACGTCAGCAAACCAATCAACCAATTAAGTGGGCATTACCTGGCCCAATGACCATGATTGATACGCTTTACGATGGTCACTACAAGAGCCGTGAAAAACTTGCTTGGGAATTTGCCAAAATCTTGAACCAAGAAGCGCGTGAGCTAGAAGCTGCTGGTGTAGATATTATTCAGTTTGACGAACCTGCATTTAACGTCTTCTTTGACGAAGTAAATGACTGGGGCATCGCGACTTTAGAGCGTGCAATTGAAGGTCTAAAATGTGAAACTGCGGTCCACATTTGCTACGGTTACGGCATTAAAGCCAACACTGACTGGAAAAAAACACTCGGTTCAGAATGGCGCCAATACGAAGAAGCTTTCCCGAAACTTCAAACGTCTAACATTGATATCATCTCGTTAGAATGTCACAACTCACATGTGCCTATCGATTTACTCGAACTTATTCGCGGTAAAAAAGTCATGGTCGGCGCAATTGATGTTGCATCTAACCAGATCGAAACACCAGAAGAAGTGGCTAACACATTGCGTAAAGCGCTTCAGTTTGTAGACTCTGACAAGCTTTACCCTTGCACAAACTGCGGTATGGCGCCTCTTTCACGTGAAGTGGCACGTGGCAAGTTAAATGCTTTAAGTGCAGGTGCAGAAATCGTTCGTCGAGAACTGACTGGTTATGATCTTACTGCTTAATATTTACCAATAAGTGGTATAAAGGGTTACTTTTTTGATGGCAGTTGATAATCAAACAAGTAACCCTCATTTTACTTACTACATGTCGCTCTAATTAGATCGCATGTCGATAGTACCTTCCTGATGGAGTTGGGCGGTATAGCAAACACACAGGACAAGGTACGGTTCAATTTAGGAATAATGTCATGGTTCAAGCAACAGACTTTAGAAATGCAATGTCTTTACTCACAAGTGCGGTTAGTGTTGTGACTACGGCAGGCATGTCTGGCCGTTTTGGATTTACTGCCTCTGCTGTTTGTAGTGTGACTGACACACCTCCGACATTATTGGTGTGTATGAATCAATCTGCGAGTTCACATGCACATTTCCTAGATAACAAAATCTTAACTGTGAATGTTTTAGGCGCACAGCACGAACATATTTCAAAAGCATTTTCATCTAAGCTCACGCCAGAAGAGCGCTTTAAACATGGCGCATGGATAGAGTTAGAAACGGGTTCACCTGTTTTGGACGATGCTTTGGTAAGTTTCGATTGCGAGATTGAGCAAATTCAACAAGTCGGCACACATACGATTTTTATATGTCCGATTGTGGCGATTAAACAAAGCCAACATGACCAAAGTTTGGTTTATTTTAACCGTGCTTATCACCAAGTGGGGCAGACCGAGATTGTCTAATCTCTCTAGTTTTGTTGTTTTACATTAAAAGTTAAAAGATAGAAATCAATAAGCACGGATCGCTTCTGCTTAGTTTTGAAAATACAATTACATATAATATCTTAAATAATAATTAAGTTAATCTAATGAAAAATAATAAGAAATTTAATAACTTGGCATAAAAGCTACATTGACACTTCTAAACTCTCAGATTATCCTTTGCGTGCTGGCCTACATTGCCAGCTGGCTTTGACAGGCCAGAACCTAAGTACATTGAAAAAATTTATTTTTTTAATGTAGACTCGTTCGTCCCCCTTTTTTGTTGCGGTAGGACGGAAGGGGGACACCCTCGGGTGTGCTGATTCTTAGGTTCAGTCTGTCAACCCTCTTTCGTTCTACCACCATTATTTGACAGTAATGCGGTAGGACTTCTTTTACCTAAGGAGTCGCTCATGCGCAACATTTCTATTTTGTTGGCAACCATTGCCAAATCTTTTATTCCTATATCGTTTAGCAAATCTTTAGAACTTTTTAATTAAATAAAAGTTTTAACGTATTAGCTCGTCACGACTAAAAAATCATATCAACAACAAAATTTGAGATGGGCCAAGCACTGTCTTGCGGCTTTGCTGTGCCTTTTTTTCTCCCAAAAAGGGCACAGGCTTTTTATCTCATTTAGAAACAATAAGAATTTATAACGGTAAAACGATGCCAACTTTAGAAATATCTTCCAAAAAATTACAGGTTGTTCAAACTGCCATCCAACTCTTTACGACGCATGGGTTTCATAATGCAGGCGTAGACCTAATCATCAAAAAATCCAAAATTCAAAAAGCCACGTTTTATAACTACTTTCACTCAAAAGAACGTCTTGTTGAAATGTGTCTAATCTTTCAAAAAAGCCGACTCAAAGAAGAAGTTCTGGCAATTGTCTATTCACACCGTTACCCAACCGCAGCCGATAAACTCAAAGAGATTGTCCGTTTACATGTCGATGTAAATAGCCTTTACCATCTTTTGTTTAAAGCTATTTTTGAAATAAAACAGCTTTATCCCACAGCTTACCGCATGGCAGTTGAATATCGGAAATGGCTGCTTCGAGAGCTTTTTGATCTGGTCTTTAGTCTGGAAACCAATACATTTAATCCTGATGCCAACATGGTTTTAAACTTAATTGATGGCTTGATGCTTCAGGTTTTAAGCTCAAATCGTGTGGATGAACGGGATGTGGTGTTGGAGAGGTTTTGGGGGAATATTTACATAAAATTTTAAATATTTAAGTGAAGGATAATTTTATAACTTTAAACTCTATTTTAAATAAGTTAGCCTATATTGAAAGATAAAATAAGGCTAACTTAATTTTATGTATAAATATAATTTTTGATATTCAACTAATAATTGTTATTCATTTTTACTGATTGTGAATGGGACTTTAAAAGGTAAGCTTATTTTACTAAATTTATTAGCTTTGATTTGTTCCTCTTTATCAATAAATGTTTGATATCTATTAAACTCAGAATTTAGAAATTCTCTAATTAACTTCATTTTTCTATCAATACGTAGTTTTTGTATTACTTTTTCTTCTAGGGAGCTATGTTCGCTATCTGAAACATCACGGGCAAGCATACTGATTTTTGATAAATTTAGTTCTTGTTGTTGAATTTCAGTTAAATGTCGAACCATTTTATATAAAAATGCTAAGCACATTGAAGCTAAGGTAATTATAAGTAAGGTGAAAGGTAACCTTTGAATTAATATAATCCATGCTTTTTCAAAAGTTTCTACTGTTGAAATTGCTGTAAATTCTTTTAGTGTACCCCAAGAAAGATTAACAATAAATCCTAAAATAATTAAAGGAATGAATGCTAAAAAACCATACGTCCATTTAGTTTTAGTTGCTCTTGTAATGAAACCTTCTAGATTATCTGGAAATAAATTTACTGATTTTTCTAACTCTTTTCTCCGTTTTTCTAGGCGCTCATTAGTTTCATATAAATATGTCTCACGCGTTTTCTGGTATGCAATCTCTTCATTTAGTTTCGATAATTGGTTATCTTTTGCTGTTATTTGTGAGCTAAGCGACTCTATCTCAATATTCTGTTGATTTATATTGTTTTGTAAATTGCTCTTTTGTTCTTTTAGAGTTTCTATATTTTCTAATAGCTCGGCTTCAAAGTTGCTATTATCTTCAAGATATTTATCATACTCATCTTTTTTTGTTGTGAGTTGTGTTAATTTTTCTGTTATAGAGTTCTTTAATATAGAAATTTTTTCTTCATATTGTTCTCTATCATCTTTTACCTGTCGAAAATAGTCTAGTTCAGCTACTATAGTTTCAAACTCATGACCAAAAATTTTGAGATCTTCTATAATAGTTCTTTTATAAATAGATAGACGTTTTCTTTCATATTTTAATTGGAATCTGCTTACAACATCGTTAATTGAAAATACAATGCGTCCATCTTTATTTAATGTAGAATTAAAGATTCTTTTTTCTTGACCCAAAATATTATTGTAAATTAGTTCAAAATTACCTTCTCGTTCAGGTTTAAAGCCTAAAGTTTTAACAAAAATTAAATTTTTAAGGTCTACTTGTCCACCTGACGCTGTTAATTGGTATTCACCATCGGTGTCTTGTAATAGCCTAGATAATTTAGATGAGTTAATTGTTTCTTGCTGTGATAGCAGTATACTAGTTTCTAGTGTTAAAAAGAGATCTTCTGGAATAGGTTCACTATTCATATTTGTAACATCTGTCGCTGTAGATGTAAGATCAATATTTATCTCTTTATTCATAAAAATTTATCCAATTAAACGATATATATTCATAAAAAACTAGTTAAATACTATTTAATAGCTGGTTGTATCTAATTTAGAATAATGTATTTTTAGTTTAAACATTATTCAGTTTTCTTAAAAATATATAGATTATTTTAAGGTTAATTATTTATATTTAAACAAATACAGGCTAAATAAACTAGTGCTTTTCTCATGAAATTCTATAATTTAAATTGGACTATCTTTAGTTTAGTAACTATAAAATAATTTAACTATGCATGTTTAGGTTGTACAGAGCTTTTGAAAGCTAAAAAAGTTTATAACTTCTATAAAGAACTTTCATACTCAACATACCCATCTTCAATTGCAGGAATAATCTCTACAAACTCAAAGTAGGGCACTGTACAAAACTCAGAGTCTCGAATCGCATCAATCACAAAATAATAATCTTGCAAAGATGTCGTCTCAAACACCGCAATATCACTGGCTTTAGTACTAAACGCTTCAACGTCATACCACCGAACTTTTACAGTCGGGTACTTCTCAAAAATAGGTTCAAGCTTCTGTGTACTAAGCTCAGCCCGCTTTTCACGAGCTAAAGCCAACCAAGTAGGTAATGCTCTTAAATGAATAAAAAAAGTATAGGTTCTAGACATAACCACTCCATGACTGAGGCGAGTTGTAGTTCAACTGAAAAGACAGCATTTGCTTGTCATATCCACATGACTCAGTCAGTATATGAGTGATTACTCACATTAAATACTCGCATTTCGGGCCATGTCAGAAACACTTCCAGACCCACGCAAACGCCCGCGTCAAGCACGCTCAGTGGCTACATTTGAAGCTATTTTAGAGGCGGCTGCTCGCATTTTGGAGTCTTTAGGCTTTGCTGGCTTTAACACAAATGCCGTGGCTGAACTTGCTGGCGTAAGCATCGGCAGTCTATATCAATATTTTCCTTCTAAAGATGCCTTAATTGTCGAGTTAATTCGACGTGAGCGAGCTGAGCTTTCAAAACGTATAGTTGAAGCCATCGAGCAAAATGATGCCGTAGATTTAAAAGAAAAATTAAAACCCATCATACAAGCCGCTGTGCAGTATCAATTAAGCCGTCCACAGTTAGCACGAACTTTAGAATTTGCTTCCGAACTTATTGGAAAAGACATTGAGGAAAGGGAGCATCAACACGAACTTGAAATCATAATTTCTGATCTGTTTATACGTTCTGGTATTCCACATGCGCAGACAGCCGCGCAAGATGTAATTGCTTTAAGTAAAGGAATGATCAACGCGGCAGGTATAGCAGGGGAAAGTGATTTAAATGATTTACAGCAGCGAGTTGAAAAAGCTGTATTTGGTTATTTAGGTCTGGATTAATGCTCTATAAGTATGAGCATATTGCTGTCAAAAGCTCTTTAATGAAAAGCACCTTCCAAATACAAAATTTGAAAGGTGCTTTTATAAGGTTTATATCTTTACCAACGAATTAGACAGTCGGCAAAGCATGCAATAGTTGGTCAGTTAACTGATTTACCGATGTGAAAGAAATCGTGTTAATCAAACTGCCGCCCGTTGGGTCAGGTTCACCAACAGCAATACCTTCATTCGAGCCTACCGAGCCGAGGATATTTCCTAAAATATCTTCTACATTCCCAGAGTTATTATTGTCTGAGTCGCCATAGTTAATACTAATTAAGCCATCTAGACCACCTAAGAATCCACCGTCGCCACTGTCAACGCCACCAATAATCGTGGTGATTGAACCCAAGAGACCACCGTTTTCAGTCACAAGGTCATCACCTACAATATGCTGAATAATAGTCGAAGCCGTTGAACCATTAGTAAGCAGTGTATTAATTACACCAGTGAACGAGCCGCTCGCACCATCAAGGTCAACGCCTGCAAGGTCGGAAATAGCCTCAAGCGTACCGTTAACACTATCGCGTGAAGTCTCAAAAAGTAGTTTTCCAAGATCAGCAAAATCACCTACAGGATGCTCTGCATCTGGGAATACCCCAATAATTGTGTCGGCAATCGTATCAATACCTGTGTTAATCAAACCTGTTTTTAGACTCTCTAAATTTTGTAGAACGTCGATACCGCTTTGAATAATACCTGTAATTGGATTATCGCCTAGATCACCACCAATACCACCAATTCCACCGATAATGCCAGTAATTGGGCTTAAGATATCTCCATCACCACCAATGCCACCGATGATGCCAGTAATTGGGCTTAAGATATCTCCATCACCGCCAATACCACCAATAACGCCAGTAATCGGACCTAAGATATCGCCTGTACCTTCACCACCAATAAATGAGAAAGAGTTGCCTAATACATTAATTGGTGTGGTGATAGGAGCAGTAACATCAACATCATCGCCATTACCGTTGCCAATACCGTAATTATGTTCACCGTTACCTGATGAAATGCCATTTAATAAGCCATCACCAGAGCCATTGCCTGAGTCACCAGAACCAATCACACCACCTGAAGTGTTGCCGTTATTGGTTGTGTCGTTGTCATTGACTGTATTTGAAGTAGTTGTCGGTGAAATATTGATAGAGTCAGTCGAAGAGCCGCCGATCCCTGATAAAGCATTACCTAAAATGTTCAAGCCACCAGTAAATGGAAGCGTAAAGTCTGCATCGTCACCATTTCCGTTACCAATGCCATAGTTATGTTCGCCATTACCAGACGCTGCACCATTAAGTAAACCATCGCCAGAGCCATTACCAGAATCACCAATGAGGCGGCCCGAATTAGCATTATCAATAGTGTCATTATCATTGACTGTGTTAGTCGTTGTGGTTGGTGCAATATTTACTGAGTCACTAGATGAGCTACCAAAGCCTGAAATCGAGTTTCCAGAAAAGTTGAGTACGCCAGTCAGTGGGAATGTGAAGTCTGCATCGTCACCATTTCCGTTACCAATGCCATAGTTATGTTCGCCATTGCCAGAAGCAGCGCCATTGAGTAGACCGTCACCAGAACCGTTTCCAGAACTTCCGCCTACAAGTGCACCACCATCATTGCCATTATCAGTCACGTCATTGTCATTAACCGTGTTGGTGCTTGTGGTTGGGGCGGTATTAATCGAACTAGAAGATGAATTTCCAATGAGCGAGAAAGAGTTACCAGAGAAATTCAAAACACCAGTAATTGGGGCAGTGATATCAGCATCATCACCGTTGCCATTACCAATACCGAAGTTTTGTTCGCCGTTGCCAGAAGCCGCACCGTTTAATAGTCCATCTCCAGAGCCATTTCCTGAACCACCGCCAATTCCGCCACTGTTGCCATTATCAATAGTGTCGTTGTCATTAACCGTGTTTGAAGTCGTTGTTGGGGCTGTGTTGACTGAACTTGATGAAGAATCACCAATTAAAGTAAATGAATTCCCAGATAAGTTCAGAACACCGGTAATTGGGGCAGTAATATCAACATCGTCGCCGTTACCATTGCCAATACCATAGTTGTGTTCACCATTACCTGAAGCTGGGCCATTGCCTGCACCATCACCAGAACCATTGCCGGAGCTGCCAAGTGCACTCACGCCACTATCACCATTGCCGTTATCGGTGGTGTCATTGTCATTAACCGTATTTGAAGTAGTGGTTGGTGAGGTATTTACTGAACTCGCAGATGAGTTGCCAATTAAGGTAATTGAATTACCAGAAAGGTTGAGGGGAATAGTAATTGGCGCGGTAATACTTGCATCATCAGCAATACCATTTCCGATTCCGTAATTATGTTCTCCGTTTCCAGAAGCAATTCCATTGAGCAAGCCATCACCAGAACCATTGCCTGCACCCGAGCCATTACCATTATCGGTGGTGTCGTTGTCATTGACTGTGTTCGATGTATTGGTCGAAGAGTTGTTGACCGAGTTTGAAGATGAATCACCAATTAAAGTGATTGAGTTACCCGCAAGATTAATTGGAATTGAAAGTGGGGCAGTAATGCTTGCGTCATCAGCAATGCCATTACCAATCCCAAAATTTTGTTCGCCGTTACCTGAAGCGATGCCATTTAATAGGCCATCGCCAGAGCCATTGCCTGCACCGCCACCAACTGTAGAACCATTACCGTTAATAGTAGTGTCGTTGTCGTTAACATTATTTGAAGTGGTTGTTGGAGAAGTATTGACTGAACTAGAAGATGAGTTGCCTATGAGTGTAATTGAATTACCAGAGAGGTTGAGGGGAATGGTAATTGGGGCAGTAATACTGGCGTCATCACCAATTCCATTTCCAATACCGTAGTTATGTTCTCCATTACCTGAGGCTGCACCATTTAATAGGCCATCGCCAGAGCCATTACCTAAATTATTGCTTGTGTTACTGTTTTCAGGAAGTGGGATAATATTAGTAATCGAAGATAAAATACTTTTAATAAACATAATCTATTTCCATGTGATTTGTTTGAGACGTTTTTATTACTATTGTTTTATTATGTGCGTTAAACCACATAATTGAGAAAGAGTATTTAATTTTTTACTATTTGGTGTCAAGTTGTGTAATGGGTCACTGCTATTACCGAAAATTTTTAAATATATTCAAAATCAACTAAATAAAAAATACGATTATTTTTGATAACATTTTTAAACACAAAAAAGAGGTGAGTTAATAAAAATATTTTAAGAATAAAATAATATATTTATTTTTAAAATATAGAATAAATATGATTTATCTTATTGAAATAAAATATTTTTATTAAATGTGGAAATTCTAATTTTTTATAAATTATTGTTTTTTATATTGGTTTTATATTGAGTATTTAATTTAATAATATTAATTTAAATAATTTTAATGACTTAAATAATAGGGCTGGGCTTTATAATATTTTTAATTAATTATCTTTTTTAAATTGTAAAATAAACGTATTGATAGGAGCCGTTGTAATAATAATTTGGTATATGTACGCCGTCGGCTGAGATTTCCTTCGTTTAAAAGCTAAATTGGGTCAGCCGACACCCTAATTTAAAGAATTAAAAAAATCTTTTTTTAAACAAGAGAATTTCTATATTTATAAATTATTCTTATATTTATATTATTTGTTTTTAAAATCATAAAATATATTTTAATGGTTTGAATATTAATCTGAATTTATTGAAATTAAATAATTTTAATAATAAAAAAGCCACTCGAATAGAGCGGCTCTTTTGATTTGATAAGTTAGACTTACCAGCTTAACGCACCACCAGTTTGGTAGTCTGTTACACGAGTTTCGAAGAAGTTCTTCTCTTTACGTAAGTCCATCATCTCAGACATCCACGCAAATGGGTTCGTTACACCAGCAAATTGCTCTGGTAAACCTAACTGAGATAAACGACGGTTACAGATGAATTTCAAGTATTCTTCCATCATGCTTGCGTTCATACCCAATACACCGCGTGGCATTGTGTCACGTGCATATTCGATTTCAAGCATTGTACCTTCAACAATCATTTGAACCACTTCTTGTTGGAACTCAGCAGTCCAAAGGTGTGGGTTCTCAATCTTGATTTGGTTAATCATGTCGATACCAAAGTTCAAGTGCATCGATTCATCACGCAAGATGTATTGGAACTGCTCAGCAACACCATTCATCTTGTTACGACGACCCATACTCAAAATTTGAGTAAAGCCACAGTAGAAGAAGATCCCTTCAAGTACACAGTAGAATGCGATCAGGTTACGAAGTAAACGCTGGTCGTTTTCAGGTGTGCCTGTGTGGAAATTAGGGTCAGTTAAAGATTGCGTGTATTTCAAGCCCCAAGCTGCTTTACGTGCAACAGATGGAATCTCGCGGTACATGTTGAAGACTTCGCCTTCGTCCATACCTAAAGATTCGATACAGTATTGGTAAGCGTGAGTGTGAATTGCTTCTTCAAACGCTTGACGCAAGATGTATTGACGGCATTCAGGGTTAGTAATGTGACGGTAAATCGCCAATACCAAGTTGTTTGCAACCAAAGAGTCCGCAGTCGAGAAGAAACCTAAAGAACGCATAACAATAGTACGCTCATCTTCGGTCAAGCCATTTTCAGACTTCCAAAGCGCGATGTCGTGGTTCATGTTAACTTCTTGAGGCATCCAGTGGTTTGCACACCCGTCAAGATATTTCTGCCAAGCCCACTCATATTTAAATGGAACAAGTTGGTTCAAGTCCGCACGACAGTTAATCATTGCTTTGTCGTCAACTTGAACACGTTGAGCACCCATTTCTAGCTCTTCAAGGCCAGGGGCAACGTCTAAATGTTCTAAGGCTTGAGCGGCTCTAGCCACTGTATCGGAGGCAACTGTTGGTCGCACGGAATGGGTTCCAGCGGATTGTGGAGCTGCCACGCTCGGCGATGATGGCTGCGCAGTAGATACATTCTGCGAATCTGACGCTTTTTCCGATTGGACGGGCGCAGACTTGTGTTCAGGTGCAGTCGGTTTTTGCGAATCATCTTCAAAATCGTCCCAACTAAGGATAGACATTTTTGTTCTCTCTTCGTTGTATATATCTATATTTGACATCTCTTAAACGAAGATGTCCCTACTATACGCTTTTAATGTGTAAACAAAATTAAGTTTTATTGATGCATGACCAAATTTGGGGCCTTTGGTCTCTACTCACTACAACTTATTTTGTTTACGCTGCTGCTTACGTATTGTGATAAATGCGTAAACCATCGGCATATAAAAGAAAATAAAGGCAAAGATTAAAACTCCAACACCAAGCATATAGTTATGGCTGAGATGAGAAAGCATAATCTTTACCTCTTTTAAAATTGCTCTTTAGTGAAAAAGAGCAATTTTATTGAATGTTATTGGCAAGCTTCACAATCAGGGTTATCGATTGAACAAGCCATTGGTACTGGAGCTGCTTGAGTAAAGCCTTCTTCTTCAACCGCTGCTTCTGGTTTCTTCGCTTCTACCACAGGGGCAGCAACCGCCGCTGCTTCAACAGTCGCAGGTTTAACTGCGTTTAAAGCACCTGTGTTGATTGTAGATTTTTCAGCAGAAGTTGCACCTAAAGCTCGGAGGTAATAAGTCGTCTTAAGACCACGTAACCATGCCATCTTGTAAGTGATGTCAAGTTTCTTACCGTTTGCACCAGAGATGTAAAGGTTAAGCGACTGAGCTTGATCAATCCATTTTTGACGGCGTGATGCAGCATCAACGATCCAACGTGTATCCACTTCAAACGCAGTAGCAAAGATTGCTTTTAATTCTTCAGGAATACGAGCAATTTTTTGTACTGAACCTTCAAAGTGTTTAAGGTCGTTAACCATTACTGTGTCCCAAAGACCACGTTCTTTTAATGCACGAACAAGGTATGGGTTAATAACAGTGAACTCACCAGACAAGTTAGATTTCACATATAAGTTTTGGAATGTTGGCTCAATAGACTGAGAAACACCACAAATATTAGAGATGGTTGCAGTTGGAGCAATTGCCATCACGTTTGAGTTACGCATACCGTCTTTTTGAACTTTGGCACGTAAAGTGTCCCAGTCTAAACGTTGAGTACGGTCAACTTCGAACATGCGCTCTGGACGAGACTTCGCAACAATTTCTAAAGAGTCAATTGGAAGGATACCTTGATCCCACAATGAACCTTTGAATGTTGAGTAAGCACCACGTTCAACAGCCAAGTTGCTTGAAGTTTCAATCGCGTAGTAGCTAATTACTTCCATTGATTCATCAGCAAAATCAACAGCAGCGTCTGAACCATAAGCAATACCCATTTCATATAGAGCATCTTGGAAGCCCATGATACCCATACCCACAGGGCGGTGTTTCAAGTTCGAGTTTTTCGCTTGTGGTACAGCGTAGTAGTTAATGTCGATCACGTTATCGAGCATACGTACTGCTGTTTTAATTGTGCGAGCTAATTTCTCACGGTCTAACACACCACCTTGAACGTGTTGTACAAGGTTGATCGAACCTAAGTTACATACTGCAATTTCGTCTTGATTTGTGTTCAAGGTAATTTCAGTACATAAGTTAGATGAGTGAACTACGCCAACATGTTGTTGTGGTGAACGTAAGTTACATACATCTTTGAATGTGATCCACGGGTGACCAGTTTCAAACAACATAGAAAGCATTTTGCGCCATAAATCTTTAGCACGTACTTTCTTATGTAGCATGTTCGTTTCTTTCGCTACAGACTCATAGTAAGCATAACGCTCAGCAAATTCAGCACCAGTTAAGTCATGCAAGTCTGGTGTTTCAGAAGGAGTAAATAATGTCCATTCACCATCTTCAAATACACGTTGCATAAACAAATCTGGAACCCAGTTTGCAGTGTTCATGTCGTGAGTACGGCGACGGTCATCACCCGTGTTTTTACGAAGCTCTAAGAACTCTTCGATGTCTAAGTGCCAAGTTTCTAAATATGCACACACAGCACCTTTACGCTTACCACCTTGGTTTACTGCAACAGCTGTATCGTTCGCAACTTTCAAGAATGGAACAACACCCTGAGACTTACCGTTTGTACCTTTAATATAAGAGTTCAAGGCACGTACAGGTGTCCAGTCATTACCTAAACCACCAGCCCATTTAGAAAGCATCGCGTTATCACGCATTGCGCCATAAATGTCATAAAGGTCATCGCCAATTGTTGTTAAGTAACAACTTGAAAGCTGTGGACGTAATGTACCTGAGTTAAACAGGGTAGGCGTAGAAGCCATGTAGTCGAAGCTAGACAATAAGTTATAGAACTCAATTGCACGTTCTTCTTTATCTTGCTCATTGAGTGCAAGACCCATCGACACACGCATGAAGAATAATTGTGGTAATTCGAAGCGAACGCCGTTTGAGTGAATGAAGTAACGGTCAAATAAAGTCTGTAAACCTAGGTAGGTAAACTGATTAGAACGTTCTGGCTGAATTGCTGCTGATAATTTTTCTAAGTCAAAGTCAAGCAAGTCAGGTGAAAGCAAATCAAGCTCAACACCTTTTTTCAAGAATGCTTCAAGTGCATTGTTTTCAGGTGTATCTGTTGATAAGCCTAAGAACGTTAAACCAGTGCTCACTAATTCGTTACAAAGCAAACGTGCAGTGACGTAAGTGTAGTTTGGTTCTTGTTCAATACGGGTACGTGTTGCCATCATCATTGTTGTGGCAATATCACTTTCTTTTACGCCGTTATATAAGTTTTTAACGGTTTCATCCACAATGGCTTGAACGTCAATACCTTCCAAACCTTCAGCTGCCTTAGAAACAGTTGCTTGCAATGCACTTAAATCAAGTGGCTGAAGCTGACCGTTTTTGTCGGTAACTTGTAAAGTAGGGTGGTGGTTTGAGTTCGTTTGCTGACGAGCGCTAGCACGTTGTTCACGGTAAATCACATAAGCGCGGGCAACCTTTTGTTCCCCAGTACGCATTAAAGCAAGTTCTACTTGATCTTGAATTTCTTCAATATGGATCGTACCGCCCGATGGTAAACGGCGAGTAAAAGTATTTAAGACCATTTCCGTCAACTGGGTAATACGGTCGTGAATACGGCTAGAATCCGAACTCTGTTGACCTTCCACAGCAAGAAAAGCTTTACCAATCGCAACTGAAATTTTCTCTGCATCAAATGCAGCAACATCTCCAGTGCGTTTAATCACCTGAATTTGACCGGGAGTCGAAGTAATTACGCTCATGCCAGCATAGCTCCATTGTCACTTTTGTTATGTTCATAGACCGTTTGAACCGAGCAAAAAACATGCCACGATATTTGAGGGATAAACACAAGACTTAGTAGTTAAAGTTTATTTTCAACACAAGATACGGGATTTTTCATAGCAGATCAATCTTGACTTTTTAGTAATTTTTTATCTGTATGATTTGATGGGAGATAGCATAGCAAAGCTGTTAAAAAACACTTATAGATAAGTTTGTGGATAACTCAAAAAACAAACACTTAAATAAATTTAAACTAAACAGAGAAATAATTTGTTTAATATTCATACATTGGGAATATGAATAGAATATGAAATTTAATAACAATAAATAAATCTTAAAAACACGTGAAAATTCAAAGGCTAATAAAATGCAACAAAATACGATTGTCATGTATCAGTTTGGTGAACGCCTACTTGTTTACAATGTAAACGTGTGTATATTGCAAATGATAAACGAATGTATCTGCAAGATTTTTAAGATGCATGAAACGAGATTTATAGGGGCAATGATATGAGCCAAGAAGAAAAGTTACCAAAGATTCTGATCGTTGAAGATGATGAGCGCTTAGCGCGTTTAACTCAAGAATATTTAATTCGCAACGGTTTAGAAGTTGGTGTAGAAACTGATGGTAACCGTGCAATTCGTCGTATTATCAGTGAACAACCAGACCTAGTGGTCTTGGATGTCATGTTGCCCGGTGCCGATGGCTTAACTGTTTGCCGTGAAGTTCGTCCACATTACCATCAACCGATTCTTATGTTGACTGCACGTACAGAAGATATGGATCAGGTACTTGGTTTAGAAATGGGCGCAGATGACTATGTTGCTAAACCGGTTCAACCACGTGTTCTTTTAGCGCGTATCCGTGCACTCTTACGTCGCACCGACAAAACTGTAGAAGATGAAGTTGCACAGCGTATCGAGTTTGATGACCTTGTCATCGACAATGGCGGTCGTTCTGTAACGCTAAATGGTGAACTTGTTGACTTCACTAGCGCAGAATATGACCTATTATGGTTGCTTGCATCAAATGCTGGTCGTATCTTATCGCGTGAAGATATCTTCGAACGTTTACGTGGTATCGAATACGATGGTCAGGACCGTTCAATCGATGTCCGTATTTCACGTATTCGTCCAAAAATTGGCGATGATCCTGAAAATCCAAAGCGTATTAAAACAGTACGTAGTAAAGGTTACTTGTTCGTTAAAGAAACCAACGGGTTATAAGGTCGGAATAAACTTCCTATAAGGTTGATCGAGTGTTTAAACACAGTATATTCCTGCGAATTTATGCGGGACTGGTAATTCTTGTTGTTTTGGTTGCTGTATTTGGTTATTTGCTTGTACAAATCATCAATTATCAACGGGCACAAGAATACCGAGAATCTTTAACTGATGGTATTTCTTATGTCATTAGTGAAGGGGTGGCTCGACAACCGGGGAAGCAACAGAAAATAGACTGGGTTTCAGACGCATCAGATTTATTGGAACTTCCAATTTACTATACTGATGCAAGCAAAGTTGAGTTATCTCGTACCGAGAAAAAACGAATTGAAGCTCAAAAGTCTGTTGTTCGTTACGATGCCAGTAATAGTATTGCGTATATCATTATTGGCTTGCGTGACGACCCACAACATTATCTATCTATAAAAGTCGACAAGATTAGTGAGCGCCAAATGAAGGCTCTCCCTATTTTTGTACTTGATTATTTAATGTTTTATCCGGGGCAAGAACAAGAATATCTTGCCAAGATTCAAAAACATTTCTCTTATCCAATTAATATCTACAATATTCAAGACGTTAATTTGGACTCTGAGCAAATTGGTCGTTTACGCCAAGATCAAAGCGTCATGTTGTATAAAGACAGTGCAACAGTTCGCGGTACAACCATTTCAATCGTATCTCCAATTCCGAATCATCCTACACAGGTTCTCGTGCTTGGACCGGTGCCGATGTTTAACTGGATGCCTTTGCAGCTTTCAGCAGGGATTACCTTATTTAGCTTATTCTTGTTGAGTCTAGGCGTTTATGGGTTGATCTTGCCGCTAGAGCGTAAAATTCGCCAAGTGCGTTATGCATTAAACCGGATGAAGTCTGGTGATTTGTCATTGCGTGTTCCTATTGAAGGAAGTGACGAAATGGCAAACTTGGCATCAAGTTATAACAACATGTCTGATCATATTCAGCGTTTAATTGAAGCTCAGCGTGAGTTAATGAGGGCAGTATCTCATGAGCTTAGAACGCCTGTGGCTCGTATTCGCTTTGGTACAGAAATGTTGGCTGAAGAAGATGATTACAATCATCGTATGCATCAGGTCGATATGATTGATAAAGATATTGAAGCACTCAATACTTTAATTGATGAAATCATGACTTATGCAAAACTAGAGCAGGGTACACCTTCACTAGATTTCGATGAAATTACTTTATTTGATGTGTTGGATCAGGTTGCTGTCGAAACTGAAGCTTTAAAAACGCAAAAAGAAATTGAACTGGTTGCTCCTCCTCTTTATGTAAAAGTAGATGCAGAGCGTCGTTATTTACATCGTGTTGTTCAAAACTTGGTAGGTAACGCGGTTCGTTATTGCGATAATAAAGTTCGAATTACTGGTGGCATTCATAGCGATGGCATGGCCTTTGTGTGTGTTGAAGATGATGGTGCCGGTATTCCTGAACAAGACCGTCAAAGAGTATTTGAAGCTTTTGCCCGTCTAGATGATAGCCGTACGCGTGCGTCGGGTGGTTATGGTTTGGGATTGTCTATTGTAAGTCGTATTGCGTATTGGTTTGGTGGTGAAATTAAAGTCGATGAAAGCCCAAGCTTGGGTGGCGCTCGCTTTATTATGACATGGCCAGCAAAACGCTTTAAACAGCCTCCTTTAAAAGCCAATAAAAAAGCACCTTCATAAGGTGCTTTTTTATTGAGCTATTTATAGTCGAGTTGCATCTGGTTCCAAAATAGGTTTTCCGCTTCTTAAGCTGGTTAACGCATCGGAATTAAAGTCGATCAGTAACGAATTATTCTTTGCATCAATCTGGTATTTTTGAATAAGAGGTTGGTCTCCATTAATTGTTTCTATTTTATATTCATCGGCAATATGCAAAATACCTTCTAGGTTTGTTGTAGTTGATGCAAAATCCTGTCTAAATATTTCATAGACATCCCGCAAGTCAAAAATTGCATTATTAGCATCTGGATGTTTGTGAATATAGCTTTCTATATGTCGCACAAGTAGCTGTGCAAACAAGTAGTAATTTGGTTTGTGCGTATATTCTAGAGTCATGCATTTTTCTCCTTATTATCTGTTATTAGCATACATGGCAAAACACAGCTTATTGTATAAAATTCATTACACTAGATGATGAAATGAAAAAATTATAAAGAGATAAACACCCGATTACGTCCTTGGTGTTTTGCTTGATATAAAGCGTCATCTGCTTCTTTAAACAAACTCTCAATCGCTCTATGGGACGATGGGGAATATAAACTTATACCAATACTCACCTGTATGAAAATGGGTAATTTGCCATAAATATAAATAGGTTGCTGGCTAATTTTAATTCGGATTTGTTCTGCCAGTTCAAAAGCACTTTCCTTGCTTGTATCTGCAATAAAAATGGCAAATTCTTCACCGCCCAAGCGGCCCAACAAATCATGAGGATGCAAAATATTTTGAATTGTGGTGACACAAGTCTGTAGCGCCCGATCACCGATTTGATGACCGTAGTTGTCGTTGACTTGTTTGAAATGGTCGACATCCAACATGAAAAAAGCTGAGGTTTTATTTTCTTTTTGTACCTTTTCTTGAAGTAATCTGACCGACTGTAAAAACTGGCGTCGTGTAAGACTAGAGGTCAGCTCGTCATGTGCAATTGCATGTTGAAGCTTCTGAATTAATTCTGAATGTAAAACACTGATACTTGAAACTGTCAGAGGGGCAATCGTCATCATGATTAACCCTATACGAATTGAGATCGTATTGCTGAAATACTCATTCGGGTAGAGCAAAAGGTAATGTCCGGAAACATGATAAATAATATAGGCGCTGGTGAGGCTCGTAATGAGTGCGACAACAATAGGTTTATATCGAATAGCGCACCAGATGAGCGCAGCAATGGGGTAGAGTAGCGAACCGGGACCAGAGTCATAATAACTGGCTGCGATGGAAATCAGAACAGCCCCAAAAGGTAAAAGGTCGGTTGCCTGTAACCCACGACTTCTCGAAAAGTAATGCTTTACCTGACTATATTGAGGTAGGTTCAATATGATGGGTAAAAGAAGCAAGGCATTTTGCAATTCAGAAGTGAACCAATAACCGAATTCATCCAACAAGCCTCCCAGCATAAATTTAGTATTAAACATAGGCACGAAAGTTGCTGCGAATAATCCACCTACTACGCTACCGACTCCGCATAGAGCAAATAAAAAGAGGTAAGAATAGCCTCGGTAGGCTGCTTTAATATGCTGATTAAAAAACATATAGAGCGCAAACGTAGTAACAACATAAAGAAAATTTGAAGTTGTTAAAACGAGTGTGAGAGCAAAGGGCGTGCCTTGAAATAGATCGGCAATAACATAGCCGCTATATGCACCTAAAAATGCGCTTAGTCGACGTGTGTTCGGGAAGCGAATGAGCAAGCCAAGTAAAACCGAGTTGGCAGGCCAAAAAAACGCGAGAAAACTTAAAGGGCGAGATGCGATGCCAATGAAACAACATACTGCAATAATGATGCTAAACAGGAGAAAATATTTAAAAAAGGAGAAAGGTGAAAATTCACGAAGTGAGTATGGCATCAGCTGCCCTTAATGATAAATACTCTTATCTAAGAGTAATAAAATATTATGCATGATTAAACATTCATCATAATTCAGAGGAGAAGTTGAATACAATAAAAAACAAACTAATATTATAAAAAAGTAAGTTATTAAAACTTAATAGTCGATGAACTGTGTAAATATTCTAAAATTAAAAAATGAAAAAAATCATCATAAATAAAGAAACTATTAAATAAACCGATTATGTGCGGTGAAACCCCCCTTACAACACATAGATGAATAGTTTTGTTGGGAAAATCATCCGAAAGACTAAGACGCTTCAACTAGCATGGGAAATTAGAAATCAGGTACAATTGGCGGGATTAATTTTGTGTTTGGTGTATTTGAAGGCCAATACATACATTCTTTGTTAAATAAATAGGCCTGCCAGGAGTTATCCCCGCATGAGTGCCATTACTCCATACGACTGGGCGATTATCGCCTTCGTGATCGGCGTTACATTTCTTTGCGTCTTTATGCTCACAGTTCCCTTACTTCTCGGGGGAAAATCGTGGGGACGTGCTAAGCAAGAGCAGTTTGAATCAGGTGTCGTGAGTGCTGGTGGCGCTCGCATTCGCCTGTCTGCAAAGTTTTATTTAGTCGCAATTTTCTTTGTTGTCTTCGACTTAGAGGCTCTTTACCTCTATGCATGGTCTACTTCTGTGCGTGAAGTAGGGTGGTTGGGATATACCACTGTTGTGATCTTTGTCGTTGATTTATTGATTGCGCTTGTTTATGCCTTCTCTGTAGGTGCTCTAAGTTGGTCGCCAGCAGATCGCCGTAAATCAGCAGGTGAGGCGATTAAAATCGGTTCACCAACAATGAACATTGCTGAAATTACACGCTTTAATTCTATTGAAGAGCTCGTAACTGACCCTACAGGCCAGATTCCAGCTCAATCATCAGGTCGTGTTAAGTCAAAAACTACACCTGCATTGTCATCTGAAAAGGAGTAAGTCGGGATGAAATATACTCTGACCCGCGCGAATCCGGATGCTGATCAATACCCATTGCAAGAACGTCAAATTGTGACGGATCCGCTTGAAGAGGAAGTGAATAAAAACGTATTCATGACTCGTTTAGAGGATGTCTTGCATACAGCAGTAAACTGGGGACGTAAAAACTCCTTGTGGCCATTTAACTTTGGTACCTCATGTTGTTACGTCGAATATGCAACGACCTTAACAGGTGTGCATGACTTGTCACGTTTCGGTGCAGAGGTTATCCGTGCTTCACCTCGTCAGGCTGACTTGATGATTGTTGCAGGGACCTGTTTCGTAAAAATGGCTCCAGTTATTCAGCGTCTTTATGAACAGATGTTAGAGCCTAAATGGGTCATTTCGATGGGTGCTTGTGCAAACTCTGGAGGTATGTACGACATCTATTCAGTAGTACAAGGTGTAGACAAAATTATTCCTGTTGACGTGTACGTCCCAGGTTGTCCGCCTCGTCCTGAAGCATTAATTCAAGCTTTAATGCTTTTACAAGACCAGATTCAATTAGAGCGACGCCCGCTTTCTGCCGTGATCGGTGATGATCTTCAGCCAGTGTATAAGCCAAAGATGATGCCAGAACGTGACCGTAAGAATGCACAGCGTATTGCCGTTAAAAACTTACGCTCTATGGATGAGATTAAATAATTTTTTGACGGTGCTTTGACATATCTAACTGATATGTTCATCGAGAAAATTGACAGAATTTGTATTAAATAGGAAGCCAAGCCAATGGCTGAAACTGACATTGCTATGCCAGAGTCAACAGCAGTTGATTCACGCCCAGCATTTGCAATCGTAGAAGAGCTCAAAACCAAATTTGGTGAGAACTTTTACGTGCAGGCGACTTTTGAAGAGTTTCCAACAGTCTGGGTTGAGCGCGCACGCGTGCAAGAAGTCCTTATGTTCCTACGTAAAGTGGAACGTCCGTATGTAATGCTATTTGACTTATCTGCGATGGATGAACGTTTACGTGTTCATCGTGATGGTTTACCAGCATCTGACTTCACTGTGTTCTATCATTTATTATCGCTTGAGCGTAATAGTGACATTCGTATCAAGGTTGCCTTGAACGAAAATGATCTTAACATTCCGACAGCGACAAATATCTGGCCAAATGCCAACTGGTATGAACGTGAAGCTTACGATATGTTTGGTATCAATTTCGAAGGGCATCCAATGCTCCGTCGTATTTTGTTGCCAACGTATTGGGAAGGTCATCCGCTTCGCAAAGAATACTCAGCACGTGCGACAGAATATACGCCGTACATGCAAGACAAAGCGAAACAAGACTTTGAACAAGAGCACTTACGTTTTGTGCCGGAAGACTGGGGTCTTAAGCGTGGTAACGCTGATGAAGACTTTATGTTCTTGAACTTGGGTCCTAACCATCCATCTGCACATGGTGCGTTCCGTGTTGTATTGCAGTTAGATGGCGAAGAAGTGAAGGACTGTGTACCTGATATCGGTTATCACCACCGTGGTGTGGAAAAGATGGCTGAACGTCAAACATGGCATTCTTTCATTCCTTATACTGACCGTGTTGACTACTTAGGTGGTTGTGCTCAAAACATGCCGTATGTGATGGCTGTCGAGCAAATGGCTGGTATTAAAGTTCCTGAACGTGCGCAAGTGATTCGTGTTATGTTGAACGAATTGTTCCGTATCAATAACCACTTATTATTCTGTGGTACGGCAATTCAGGATGCCGGTGGTATGACACCAGTATTCTATATGTTCGCAGACCGTCAAAAAGTTTACGACATTGTTGAAGCAATCACGGGTTACCGTATGCATCCAGCATGGTTCCGTATTGGCGGTACAGCACACGATCTTCCAAACAACTGGCAAAAGCTTGTTAAAGAATTGCTAGAGTGGATGCCTAAACGCTTAAACGAATACTACACAGCAGCATTGAAAAACTCTGTGTTTATTGGTCGTACGCGTAATGTTGCACAATACGATGCCAAATCTGCACTCGCATGGGGTGTAACTGGTACTGGTTTACGCGCAACAGGTATCGATTTTGACGTACGTAAATATCGTCCATACAGCGGCTATGAAAACTTCGATTTTGATGTGCCGGTTGAGTATGAAGGCGATGCTTATGCACGTGTGCTTGTTCACTTCCGTGAAATTACCGAGTCGCTAAAAATTATTCAACAGTGCTTGGATAACATGCCTTCTGGTCCATACAAAGCGGATCATCCATTGGCTGTTCCACCACCGAAAGATAAGACATTACAAGATATTGAAACCTTGATTACGCACTTCTTGAGCGTTTCATGGGGTCCTGTCATGCCAGCGGGCGAGTCATCATTTATGACTGAAGTGGTTAAAGGTGCAAGTACTTACTACTTGACTTCAGATAAAGCGACCATGAGTTATCGTACTCGTATTCGTACACCGACGTTTACTCACTTACAGCAAATGCCGTCTGTGATTAACGGAAGTTTAGTATCTGACTTAATCATTTATCTGGCGACCATTGACGTGGTTATGGCTGACGTGGATCGCTAAGAGGTAACACATAATGATGATTTTGACTGATAAAAAACCACGTGTGAATGTTGAAGGGATTTTGACTGCAGAAGAAATCCACGATATCGAACATCACATTGGTCACTATCCATACCCTCGTGCAGCCTCTTTGGATGCATTGAAATGCGTACAGCGCCGTAATGGTTGGGTAGATGACGCTCAGATGAATGCTATCGCACAGTTGTTGTCGATGAGCGTTGCTGATCTGGAAGGTGTTGCAACATTTTACAACCGTATCTATCGCCATCCGGTAGGTCGTCACGTGATTTTGCTTTGTGACTCAATTGCTTGCTTCTTGATGGGTGCAGAAACACTTGCTGAAGCATTCCAGCGCGAATTAGGAATTCAGTATGGTCAAACGACGCCAGATGGTCGTTTTACGCTGCTTCCGATTTGCTGCCTAGGCAACTGCGACAAAGGCCCAACTTTAATGATTGATGAAGATACTCACGGTTTAGTCGAAGTGACATCAATTAAACAGTTATTGGAGAAGTATGTATGAATACTGAACCAAAACCAATTTATGGCGACGGTAATCCGGAAACTCATCCGCTCACTTGGCGTTTAAGCAAACAAGAAGCGGTACGTAGTGCTGATGATTACGAAGCACTTGAAGGTTATGCAGGCTTTAAAAAAGCATTAGGCATGAAACCTGCTGAAGTGTTAGACGTCATTAAAGCTGCAACTGTAAAAGGTCGTGGTGGTGCGGGTTTCCCAGCGGGTATTAAATGGTCATTGATGGCACCAAATGATGGTGGTCCACGTTACTTGATCTGTAATGCCGACGAAATGGAACCGGGTACCTTTAAAGACCGTTTGTTGATGGAAAAACTTCCACATCAATTGATCGAAGGCATGTTAATTGCGGGTTATACCTTAGAAGCAACACAAGGTTATATCTTTATCCGTGGTGAATACATCGAGGCTGCTCAATATCTAAATGAAGCGTTAGAACAGATTCGTGCTAAAGGTTATTTAGGCGAAAACATCTTAGGTTCTGGCTGGAATTTTGATCTGCATGTACATACGGGTGCAGGGCGTTATATCTGTGGTGAAGAAACTGCATTGATTAACTCGCTTGAAGGCCGTCGTGCTAACCCTCGTACTAAGCCACCATTCCCGCAAGTTGCAGGGGCATGGGGCCGTCCGACGATTGTGAACAACGTTGAAACTTATAACAACTTGCCAGCAATTATGCTTCGTGGACCAGAGTGGTATATCGGTTTATCAGCTGGTAAATCAAAAGATCCAGGCACTAAAATTTATGGTGCATCGGGTAAAGTTAAATTCCCAGGTCTTTGGGAATTGCCGTTTGGTACAACTGCACGTGAAGTCATTGAAGATCATGCAGGTGGTATGCGTGAGGGCTTAAAGCTCAAAGCATGGTTGCCAGGTGGTGCTTCAACTGACTTTTTACCAGCAGATACCATTGATTTACCAATGGATGCGGACACGATTATGAAAGCAGGTTCTCGTTTGGGAACATGTTTGTTAATGGTGGTAGACGAAACTCAATGTATGGTATCGCTCACTCGTAACTTAGAAGAGTTCTTTGCGCGTGAATCATGTGGTTTCTGTACACCGTGCCGTGATGGTTTGCCATGGGCTGTTAAAGCGCTTAAAGCACTTGAAGCAGGCGAAGGTAAGAAAGAAGATATCGACCATTTACAAGAACTAACTCGTAAATTATGGATTGGTAAAACTTTCTGTGCTCACGCACCAGGTGCGATGGAGCCGCTTATGGGCGCACTCAAACATTTCCGTGGTGAGTTTGAAGCGAAAGTGACGAATCGTCCTGTCGTGCAAACCAGCAACGTAGAACAAGCTTAAGGAATTCGACTATGGCTACAATTCATGTCGATGGAAAATCGTATGAAGTCAACGGCTCGGAAAACTTGCTACAAGCATGTTTGAGTCTGGGCATCGACATCCCATATTTTTGTTGGCATCCATCCTTAGGTTCGGTTGGTTCTTGCCGTCAATGTGCTGTTACGCAATATGCGAATCCAGAAGATACGCGTGGTCGTTTGGTCATGTCTTGTATGACACCAGCATCTGACAATACCTATATCTCAATTGAAGACAAAGAAGCAACGGATTTCCGTGCATCTATTGTTGAATTTTTGATGACCAACCACCCGCACGACTGTCCAGTTTGTGAAGAGGGTGGTCACTGTCATTTACAAGATATGACTGTAATGACAGGTCATGACCGTCGTCGCTATCGTTTTACAAAACGTACGCATTACAACCAAGAACTCGGCTCATTCATTGCGCATGAAATGAACCGCTGTATTGCTTGTTACCGTTGTGTTCGTTACTACAAAGACTATGCAGGCGGTACAGATTTTGGTGTCTATGCCAATGCATCTCGTGTTTACTTTGGCCGTCCAGAATCAGGTACTTTAGAGTCTGAATTCTCTGGTAACTTGACTGAAGTATGTCCAACAGGTGTATTCACTGATAAGACTCATTCAGAGCGTTATAACCGTAAGTGGGACATGCAGTATGCACCAAGCGTGTGTCAAGGCTGTTCTTCTGGCTGTAACATTTCTCCGGGTGAACGCTATGGTGAAATTCGTCGTGTAGAAAACCGTTTTAATGGTTCGGTTAACCAATACTTCCTTTGTGACAAAGGTCGTTTTGGCACAGGTTATGTCAACCGTGCAGACCGTCCACGTCAGCCTCAGTTCCGTAATGGCGAAACTGTTGCAACTGTTTCTGTCGATCAAGCTCTCGATCAAGCGATTGCGAAGCTTCAAGGCAAAAAAGTTTTGGGTATTGGTTCTCCTCGCGCAAGCTTGGAATCAAACTACGCATTACGTGAGCTTGTAGGTCAGGCAAATTACTCAACTGGTATTGCACAAAAAGAGCAAAAGCTTGTTGAACTTGCTGCATCTATCATGCAAACCGAGGGTATTTACAACCCGAACATGCGTGAAATTGAAAGCTATGATGCTGTTCTGATCTTAGGTGAAGACTTAACTCAAACTGCACCTCGCATGGCATTGTCTGTTCGCCAAGCTGCGAAAAACAAAGCACGCGAAATGGCTGCAAAAACACGTACACCAGATTGGTTGGCTGAGCCGGTACAACGTATTGGTCAAGAAGCAAAATCTCCGGTTTACATTTTAGCTGCAACTCAAACTCGTCTTGCTGACATTGCAACTGGTGAAGTGGTTGCTTCTCCAAATGACATCGCGCGTTTAGGCTTTGCAGTTGCTGCGGCAGTGAGTGGTGAAGTTGTAAGTGGTTTAGATGAAGATGCAAAAGCATTTGCTCAAACCATTGCTGACACTCTAAAAGCAGCAAACAAACCATTAATTATTGCGGGTACAAGCTTGCAAGATGCTTCTATTATGGAAGCTGCTGCACAGTTAACTCAGAACTTAGGTTCTAAAGCTGGTTTAAGTCTTGTAGTTCCTGAAGTGAACTCTATGGGCTTGGCATTGTTTGGTGGTTTAAGCCTTGAACAAGCATTTGCTCAAGACTACGACACACTGGTTATTGTTGAAAATGACTTGTTCCGTCGTTTACCTGCTGCACAAGTAAAAGCTGCATTAGATAAAGCTGAAACAGTAATTGTGCTTGATCACAGTGAAACTGAAACTGTGAAACAGGCTGATATCGTTCTTTCAGCAGCAAGCTTTGCAGAGGGTGATGGTACTGTTGTAAGCCAAGAAGGTCGTGCACAGCGCTTCTATCAAGTTTACGATCCAAGTTACTACAAACCTGAATACGCAATTAAAGAATCATGGCGTTGGCTACATGCCATTGAAACTGGCATTAAAGGTAAAGCTGTAGATTGGACATTGCTTGACGATGTAATTGAAAGCATCGTGAAAAATGTACCAGTACTCGAAGCTATCCAAGATGTAGCACCTGATGCAGGTTACCGTGTACATGGCTTGAAAATCGCGCGTGAACCACGTCGTTATTCGGGTCGTACAGCGATGCGTGCGCCGTTATCGGTTCATGAGCCTAAACAGCCTACCGATCCAGATTCAGCATTAACATTCTCAATGGAAGGTTATGTTGGTCCGCAAAAAGCATCATCATTAGTACCATTTGCATGGGCTCCGGGTTGGAACTCTCCACAATCTTGGAACAAATACCAAGATGAAGTCGGTGGTCACTTAAAAGGTGGTGATTCGGGTGTTCGTTTATTCGATCGCTTGGCAAAACGCCCTGCACGTAGCTATGTTGCTCCAGTGCCGGTTGTTGCAAACCCTGAAAGTTTCCGCTTAGTACCAATGCATCATATTTTTGGTTCTGGTGAATTCACGATTAAAACACCTGCAATGGAAACTCGTATTCCTGAAGCTGTGTTTGCAGTGGGCGAACAAGATGCAACTCGTTTGAACCTTCAAGAAGGTCAACGCATTACGGTAAAAGCAGGCGAAACGACTGTGAGCTTGCCGGTACAAGTAATTGAATATTTACCTACAGGTTATATTGGTTACCCAGTTGGTTTAGCACCAATGGTGTCACTAGCTGAGCCTGTTTCAGTGGCTTTAGGAGTGTAATTCATGAATCAAGAAATTATACGTCAAACGCCACTTTGGGCTGAGAACTGGCCAATCGCCTACGCTGTAGTTCAAGCAGTTGTGATTTTGCTTGTTGTAGTTTTAGTTGCAGCGTTGATGTCTTTTATTGAGCGTCGTTTACTTGCTTGGTGGCAAGACCGTTATGGTCCAAACCGTGTTGGTCCTGGTGGTATGTTCCAGATCGTTGCCGACATGCTCAAGATCATGTTCAAAGAAGACTGGACACCAAAATTTGCTGACAAACTTACATTCCGTTTAGCACCAGCTGTTGCAATGGCAACAGCGGTTCTTTCATTCATGGTAATCCCGGTGAGTCCTTCACTGGGGGTTGCCGACATGAGTATCGGTTTGCTGTTCTTTATGGCAATGGCTGGTATTGCTGTCTATGCAGTATTGTTTGGTGGCTGGGCTTCAAATAACAAATACTCATTGCTTGGTGGTTTACGTTCGGCTGCTCAAACCATTTCTTATGAAGTGTTCTTGGGTATTTCATTGATGGGTGTGGTTGCAATTGCAGGCTCATTTAATCTTCGTGAAATTGTTGAAGCACAACGTGATGTTTGGTTTGTTATTCCACAATTCTTAGGTTTCTTGATTTTTGTGGTTGCTGGTGTTGCGGTAACTCACCGTCATCCATTTGACCAACCAGAAGCAGAACAAGAATTGGCTGAAGGTTACCATGTTGAATATGGTGGTATGAAATGGGGTATGTTCTTCGTTGCTGAATATGTCAACGTAGTACTGATCTCTGCATTGATCGTGACTTTATTCTTCGGTGGCTGGTTAGCACCATTCAATTTAGAAATTCCATTTGTTCCGCCAGTATTCTGGTTTGTGATTAAAACAGCATTCTTTGTAATGATGTTTGTATTGGCACGTGGTTCTTTAATGCGTCCACGTTATGACCAAGTCATGAACTTTGGTTGGAAAATTTGTTTGCCATTGGCGTTGGTCAACTTGTTAGTGACTGGTGCTGTGATTCTGATGAATCAGGCCTAGGACAGCAGGGAGTACAAAATGTATAAATTTCTAGCTGGATTCGGATCAATTGTACGTACGTTACTCATGGTATTTAGCCATGCAACACGTAAACGTGACACGATTTTATATCCAGAAGTTCCGGCTGAACAGATTGTGCCGCCACGCTTTCGTGGTCGTATCGTATTAACGCGTGACCCTGATGGGGAAGAGCGTTGCGTAGCATGTAACCTATGTGCGGTTGCATGTCCAGTTGGCTGTATTTCATTACAAAAAGCAGAAACAGAAGATGGTCGTTGGTATCCGGAGTTTTTCCGTATCAACTTCTCACGTTGTATTTTCTGCGGTATGTGTGAAGAAGCATGTCCAACAACTGCGATTCAGCTCACACCAGACTTCGAGTTAGGCGAATACGTACGTCAAGATCTTGTTTATGAGAAAGAAAACTTACTCATTTCAGGTCCGGGCAAATACCCAGACTACAACTTCTACCGTGTAACGGGTATGGCGATTAACGGTAAAGAGAAAGGTCAAGCACAAAAAGAAAGTGCACCAATCGATGTACGGAGTCTATTACCATGATGTGGCCGTTTTATTTGATGGCACTCGTGGCCATCGTTTCTACGGTTCGTGTAGTGACTAACACGAACCCTGTACACGCTTTACTTAGTCTAATTGTTTCATTGCTTGCTGTTGCTGGCATTTTCATGATCGTGGGAGCACCTTTTGCTGGTGCTCTTGAAATCATTGTCTATGCCGGAGCGATTATGGTTCTGTTTGTCTTCGTGGTAATGATGTTGAATTTGGGTCAACACACCGTTGAACAAGAACGTAAATGGCTTTCTTCAGATGCTTGGGCATATCCAGCACTCATGAGTTTCTTGCTCGGCTTGCTTTTAGTTTGGATGCTTGGTGGTGAATACACTACTATTTCAGCACCGCTTGGGGCACAAGTGATTGGACCAAAAGTCGTTGGTCAAGCACTCTTTACTCACTATTTATTATTGGTTGAAGTTGCCGCGATGTTATTGCTAGCAGCCCTTGTTGCAGCATACCACTTAGGTAAACGTGAACCAGGTGCAGAAGAGGAAAAAGAATAATGGGCCAGATTCCTTTAGAACATGGTTTGATTGTTGCAACCATCCTTTTTGCACTCGGTTTTTACGGTGTAATGGTGCGACGCAACCTATTATTTATGTTAATGAGCCTTGAGATCATGATGAATGCTGCAGCATTGGCATTTGTTCTTGCGGGTAGCGTATGGGCACAACCAGATGGACAAGTAATGTTCATCCTGATTTTGACCCTTGCAGCAGCAGAGGCATGTATCGGTCTTGCGATTGTCCTTCAGTTCTATCATCGCTTCCATCATTTGGATGTGGATGCTGCTAGTGAGATGCGCGGATGAGTTATTTATATCTAACAGTATTATTTCCGCTAATCGGTTTTATTTTATTGGCGGCGGGACGAGACAAACTCTCTGAAAACGTTGCAGCAGTTATTGGTGTAGGTTCTGTAGGTTTATCTGCATTATTTGCACTCATTGCTGGAATGGCATTTACCACGAGTGGTCAGCAAGTTTTTGTTCAAAACTTGTGGACATGGTTCAATGTTGGCGGTTTTGCCCCTGGCATTAGCTTACATCTAGATGGCTTATCTTTACTCATGATGGGCATGATTACGGGTGTTGGTTTCTTAATCCACATCTTTGCGTCATGGTACATGCGTGGTGAAGAAGGCTATGCGCGTTTCTTCTCTTATTTCAACCTGTTCGTTGCCAGCATGCTTGTGCTTGTATTGGGTGACAACTTGGCGTTGTTATTCTTGGGTTGGGAAGGCGTAGGTCTTTGCTCTTACTTGCTGATCGGTTTCTATTATGCAAACCCTGCAAATGGTTGGGCAGCGATCAAAGCGTTTACAGTGACTCGTGTTGGTGACGTATTCTTGCTTATTGCTTTATTCTTGCTTTATCAACAACTTGGTACGCTAAATACTCAGTACATCGTTGAACACGCAGCAGAAGTAATGACGAAGAGCTCGTCACTTACCATCTGGACTGCATTAATGTTGTTCTTAGGTGCTGCTGGTAAATCTGCTCAGATTCCATTGCAAACATGGTTGGCAGATGCGATGGCAGGCCCAACACCTGTTTCTGCATTGATCCACGCTGCAACAATGGTAACAGCTGGTGTGTACTTATGCTGTCGTCTATTCAGCGTATTTGAACTTGCTCCTGAAGTGATGCAATTCATTTCAGTAACAGGCGCAGTAACTTTGTTAGTTGCAGGTTTTGCTGCACTCGTTCAAACAGATATCAAACGTATCTTGGCTTACTCAACAATGAGTCAGTTGGGTTATATGTTTATGGCTGTAGGTGCGGAAGCTTATCAAGCTGGCTTGTTCCACATGTTGGCTCACGCATTCTTTAAGGCATTATTATTCTTGTCTTCTGGTGCGGTTATTCTGGCTTACCATCATGAGCAAAACATTTTCAAAATGGGTGGTTTGTTCAAACGTAACAAATTCCTGTTTGCTTGTTTCGCGATTGGTGGCGGTGCATTAGCAGCGATTCCATTCTTGACTATCGGCTTCTTCTCTAAAGATGCGATTCTTGGTGAAGTTTGGGTACAAGGTCAATCAGTTGCCCTATATCACACCTTATATTGGGTGGGTGTAGCAGGTGCATTCCTGACTTCAATCTATACATTCCGTTTAATCTGGGTTGTATTCTTTGGTCAAGAAAACACGCCTTACCATGAAATTAAAGGTGCAACTTACTGGGCTCCATTGGGCATTTTAGCTGTACTGTCTACTTTTGTTGGTGCCGTATTAAAAGCGCCTGTAACTGGTATTCTGAATACTGCAAAAATCCCTGAATTCCATGTGGCTGAACAATTTGTTGAAGGCATGCATGGGGCAGAGCATTTAGCAGTAGGAATTGCACTAGTTGGTCTAGTTGTTGGTATAGCATTATTTACATTTGCTTACGGTGCAGTGAAATCATTTGCTCAAACAAGTTTGGGTTCAGGTTTGGCACATATTTGCCGTACCGCTTTTGGTTTTGATGCGTTGTATGACATCGTTTTTGTTAAACCTTATTTATTCTTCGCCAAAATCTTTGGCCGTGATCCGATTGACGGTTTGTGGTTGGTTCTTCCTGCACTCGTGAAAGGCGGAAACAGTTTTACAAGCTCACGTCAAACAGGTTCATTGCGTGAATACGCATCAAGCATGTCACTCGGTGTAGTGGTGTTATTGATGATCTTGATCGTTATTCAGGTAGTGGGGAAATAAAATGGAAAACAATTTAATTTTACCCGCGCTGATCCTTGTTCCGTTCATTGCCGGTTTTATTTGTTGGTTAGTCGATAAACTCGACAAAACTTTGCCACGTTGGATTGCCTTAATTGGTATGCTCATTACTTTGGGCTTAGGTCTTGCGCTTTGGCAAAGCGGAACTTATAGCTACGAGTTGGGTTCTAAAATCCCAACTTGGTCTGCTGAGTTCTATTTACCGTGGATTCAATCACTCGGTATTGGCATTCACTTAGCTGTGGATGGTTTATCTCTACTCATGGTGTTATTAACAGCGTTACTTGGTGTACTTGCTGTTGGTTGTTCATGGGGCGAGATTCAAAAGAACGTTGGTTTCTTCCATTTAAACCTCTTATGGAGTTTAGGTGGCGTTATCGGTGTATTCTTAGCGATTGACTTGTTCTTGTTCTTCTTCTTCTGGGAGATGATGCTTGTACCAATCTACTTCTTGATTGCGTTATGGGGTCATAAAGGTTCAAACGGTCGTTCACGTGTTTATGCTGCGACTAAGTTCTTCCTTTACACTCAGATTGCTGGTCTAGTGATGTTAATCGGTATCCTTGGTCTTGTGGTTTATGGCTACATGATGACAGGCATGATCGGTTTCGATTACAACTATTTATTAGCTGTAGCTAACCACTTACCTGCAGGCTTAGCATACGGTTTCATGATCTGTTTCTTCATCGGTTTTGCGGTGAAGTTACCAGTATTCCCATTACACGGTTGGTTACCAGATGCGCATGCTCAAGCACCTACAGCAGGTTCTGTAGACTTAGCGGGTATCTTGATTAAAACAGCTGCGTATGGCTTGCTTCGTTTTGTTATTCCATTCTTCCCGACAGCTTCTGCACAATTTGCAGACATTGCGATTATTTTCGGTTTGATTGGTATTTTCTACGGCGCATGGTGTGCTTATCAGCAAACTGACATGAAACGTTTACTTGCGTATACGTCGATTTCACACATGGGCTTTATTTTACTTGCGATCTACGCAGGTAACATTTTGACCTTCCAAGGCCTAATGATCATGATGTTGGCACATGGTTTGTCATCAGCTGCATTGTTCATTATGTCTGGTCAAATCTACGAACGTTTACATACACGTGATTTACGTTTAATGGGTGGTCTTCGTGGCCAGCTTCAGTACTTGCCATTTTTCTTAATGTTCTTCGTTGCTGCTCTTGTAGGTGTGCCGGGTCTAGGTAACTTTATTGGTGAATTCCTGATTTTGATGGGTTCATTTAATAAATATCCTGTCTTCACGATTCTTGCTTCTATCAGCCTTGTATTCGCAGGTTTATATGGCTTGATCTTGATTCACCGTGCTTTGTTTGGTGAACCAAATCCTGAACAAAAGCAACATTACACTAGTCCATTGAAAGACTTATCTGCTCGTGAAGTTGGTATTTTGATGATTTGTGCGATTGGTCTCGTTTGGCTTGGTATCTACCCACAAACATTCTTGGATGTATCTCATTCAAGCATGCAGTGGTTGGTCAATAGTTATGTGCCAGTACAAGAAGTCGTTGAAACTGTTCAGCAAACAGCTACTCAACTTGACCATGTGGAGATCCAATAATCATGAACTTCACAGTATCATACTCTACGCTTATGCCTTTAACTCCGGTGATGATTGTTGCTTTGACAACAATCGTCGTCATGTTGTTAATTTCTATTAAGCGTAATCATAATTTAATCGCAACGACTTCTGTTGTTGGTTTAAACCTCGCTGCACTTTATATTTTATTTGCAGTATTTGGCGGTAAGTTTGTACCGGCAAATGTGATGGGCATGTTTATGGTTGATCCATTTACCATGTTCTATCAATTTATGATTTTGATTGCGGCATTGGCTTGTTGTACTTTGTCCCACGCCTATATCGAAACTTATAAAGACAACCGCGAAGAGTTATACCTTTTGTTACTTGCTTCAGTAGCAGGTGCAATGTTGATGGTTGCAAGTTCTCACTACGCGTCGTTCTTCATTAGCCTTGAGTTAATGTCGATTCCTGTATATGGCTTACTTGCTTATACGTATCAACGTAGTAATTCACTTGAAGCGGGTATTAAATACCTTGTACTTTCAGCAACAGCTTCTGCAATGTTGTTGATGGGTATGGCATATATCTATGCATATACTGGTTCGCTTTCATTCTATGATTCTGTACAAGCATTATTTGAAGCAATCAAACAGCCAATGGTGTTATTAGGTTTAGCACTTATTATCTTTGCTGTTGCATTTAAATTGTCGCTTGCGCCGTTCCATAAATGGACACCGGATGTATATGCAGGTGCACCAGCACCAATGGCAACTTTCTTAGCAACTGCTGCTAAAGTTGCAACAATTGGTTTATTCGTGCGCTATATGCTTGCTTCAGGCGCAATGATGGTGAACTCGTTAGTAACTATTTTGACAATCATTGCTGTATTGTCGATTTTGGTTGGTAACTTACTCGCTGTTCGTCAAGTTAACTTAAAACGTATTCTTGGTTATTCATCTATCGCTCATTTTGGTTATTTGTTAATTGCTTTAATTAGCATGACTTATGCAAGCTTGGGCAGCGTAACTGTATATGTGGTGTCTTATGTATTAACAACTATCGGTGCCTTTGGTGCGGTAGCGTTAATGTCTAGCCCATATAACAACGTAGATGAAGCGCAAAGTCTTGCTGACTACCGTGGTTTGTTCTGGCGCCGTCCAGTACTTACAGCAACTTTAACAGTCATGATGTTGTCTTTGGCTGGTATTCCATTAACAGCAGGCTTCATTGGTAAGTTCTTGGTGGTAATGGCAGCTGTAACAACTCAGCACTGGTTCTTAGCTGCAATGATTATTGTGGGTAGTGGTATTGGTTTGTACTATTACTTACGTGTGATGGTTGTCATGTATATGACACCACCAGAAACTCCTCGTATTGATGCAGATGCTCATTGGGGACAAAAAGTGGGTGGTTTAATGGTATTGGCTGCTGCTGCATTAGTTATTATTCTGGGTGTTTACCCAGATCCAATGATTAATTTGGCATTAAAAGCAGAAATTTTATCTCCATTACATTTCATGCTTTCACAACAGTAAGTCTGGTGTACAAAAAAGCCTCCAAAACTGGAGGCTTTTTTTTATTGAGCATTAAAAAAAGATTATAATAAATACGTTTTTATATTTTTAGGTAACATCTGTGGCCATTCAAGAAATTCGTCACCCACTTATTCGTCATAAATTAGGTTTGTTACGTCGTGCTGATATCAGTACCAAGAATTTCCGTGAGCTTGCTCAGGAAGTGACTATGTTATTGACGTATGAAGCAACAAAAGATTTACCAGTTGTGGATTGCGAAATTGATGGATGGGCTGGAACTGTTACTACACAGCGTATTGCTGGTAAGAAAATAACGATTGTACCGATTTTACGTGCCGGAATTGGTATGTTGGATGGTGTACTTAATCTGATTCCAAGCGCAAAAGTGAGTGTTTTAGGTCTTGAGCGTAATGAGGAAACTTTAGAAGTTCGTACTTATTATAAAAAACTAGTTCCAGATGTCGCTAACCGTCTTGCGATGATTATTGATCCAATGTTGGCAACAGGTAATTCTTTAGTTGCTGCTATTGATGTGTTAAAGGCGAGTGGTTGTAAAGATATCCGTGTTATGGTGTTAGTTGCCGCTCCAGAAGGTGTTGCTAAAGTTGAAGCAGCTCATCCAGATGTGCAAATTTATACAGCATCTATTGATAATGGCTTAAATGAACAAGGTTATATTGTTCCTGGCTTGGGCGATGCTGGCGATAAAATTTTTGGTAGTGTACAAAAAGATTAATTTTTTGAAATCGTAATAAAAAGAGACTTCATTAAACCGTATAATTTTAAAACGGAATCGTGAGTCTCTTTTTTATTTACCGCAACAACTGGATTGGAAAAGTAGGGGAAAGATCATGAAGCAAGAGTTTTATACTGGATGGGTAAAACAATATAACCCTGATAAAGGGTTTGGTTTTATTGAAACTACTGAAGGAGATATTTTCTTTCATATTTCTGATTTCCCTGCATCAGAGGGCGAACCGAAAAGAAATGAAAAAGTAAGATTTCTTGCCGCAGATAATCAGGGCAAATTTAAAGCGATCAAAATTGAGCGTGTTGACCCAAATCCTGCGAAAACCAAGAAAAATAAAATTGCGAATCACAATAAAGCGATCACAAGCGAATTGTTGTCAAATTTTCGACGTTAATGAATGAAAAGATCAGGTTTTAAACCTGATCTTCACAAAATTGTAAGAATGCTTTGAGGCCTGGACCCTGATACTTTTGACGGTGTACCAACATATAAAGTGGGCGGGTAAGCTGCCAGAATGGCGTATCTAAAATCACTAATTGACCCTTTTCAATTAGAGGTTCAATAGCAAGTTTAGAAATACATGACATACCTAAACCACCAGCAACAATTTTTAAGATTGCTTCATTGTGACCAAGGGTGAGGCGAATATTCGCGTCTGGTAGATCTTGCAATATAGCGTTATCAAATACTTCACGCGTTCCTGAACCTTCTTCACGTAAAATCCATTCGACTTGAAGAAAATCATGAGCTGTTAAAGGTCTATTTAAGCGTGCTAATGGATGATTTGGGGAACAGCATACTGCAAGCTCATCATCACGCCAATGGATACATTGGAGCTGAGGTAAGTGGCATGATCCTTCAATTAAAGCTAAATCAAGTTGGAATTGATTAACTGCTTCAATCATTTGGCGTGTATTGCCTACCTGTAATTGTAAATGCGCTTTAGGATGATGCTGTAAAAAGTTTGCCATTAAATCTGGCATGAGGTAATCACTAATCGTTAAAGTGGCCCCAATACGTAAATCAATGCTTTGTAATTCACCTTTTGCAGCTTGTTCAAAAGCTTCACAGCGACCTAATATTTCTAGGGCTTGTGGTAATAAAAAGCGACCTAAATCATTAAGCTGTAATCGTTTACCTAAACGATCAAATAGAGGAGCACCAAGCCCATCCTCTAAATCTGCTAAAGCCATACTTGCTGCACTTTGCGTCAGTCTGACCGCATCACTGGCTTTAGTGACAGTTCCTTCTTGAGCGACTGCTACAAAAACAGCCAACTGGCGTAATGTCATGCGCATGTTTAAAAAGCCTTAACGTTTAAAAGTATTCATTATTTCGGCTGTCATGCTAACATGAGCGCACTATTTCATGCCACGTTGAAATCATGTCAATTGAAAAATTTAGCGTAGAAAAAGTTTTATCTGTACACCGCTGGACCCCAACTCTTTTCAGTTTCACCATGACTCGCCCTGCACATTTTAAATTTACGGCTGGGCAATTTGCACGTATTGGGTTGAAAGTTGGAGAGGAGCTTGTTGTTCGTGCTTATTCGGTTGTCTCCTCACCGTTTGATGAAACGCTTGAATTCTTTTCGATTGTAGTGCCCGACGGCGCATTTACATCAAATCTTCAACATCTAAAAGTAGGTGATGAGCTTTACTTAGAAAAAATACCTTATGGCTATTTGACCTTAGCTCGCTATCAACAACCTTTACCACATGATTTATGGTTACTGGCAACAGGTACAGGTTTAGCTCCATTTTTATCGATGCTACAAGACTTTGAAACTTGGTCTAATTATCAAAAGATTAATTTGGTTTACAGTGTCCGTACTGAAGCTGAATTAGCGTATGTCGATCGTATTCAAGAGATTGCTGAAACTTTTGGAGAAGGGCACAATGGTTTTAAATTTATTTCAATTATTACCCGTGATCCATCTGCACCGTTACATGAGCGTTTACCAATTTTGATTGAAAATGGTGAACTAGAAAAATCTGCTGGTATAGAACTGAACCCTGCCACTAGCCATGTCATGCTTTGCGGAAATCCGCAAATGGTAGATGACACTAAAGAGGCTTTAAAACGACGTGGTTTGACGATGAATCGTCGAGGTGAGGGAAATATTGCGGTAGAAAATTACTGGTAATAAATCTTATTTTGGAATTACTTAAAAATTAATTTTATGGATATGTTTATTAGTGGACAAACATATCCATAAATTCGCGAATTTCTGCGATTGCACTATCTACATCAGTTGAAAGCCAAGTTGGTTCAAAAAGACCTGCATAATGTTCCAAACGATCTTGAGGGACAACTAAGCGAACAGGGCAGTCTTCTTCAAGCAAACGCCAAGGTAAAATCGGAACTTCATTGTCCAAAAAAATATTGATATTACGAATATCAACAATCATGGCATTAATGCAGTCAGGAAACGGCATGACGGAAAATTCTTCAGTACGGCGACGAAAATACTCTAAATCACCCCATTTGAGTTCATAACTTGGTTTATTAAATTCAATAATACCAATGAGATGTTCGTCTCTCGTCTGATGTAAATAACATTGATGTGTGACGTCAGTGTCGAGATCAAGTGTTACGTTTTGCTGACGATACATCATAAAATAGAGCAGCTTTAAAACAAGGGGGCTTATTATAGCCTATTTTATAAAAAGTGAGCGCTAAAACATATTGTATTACAAATAGAACATTGAAGAAGCTGGGGCATAACTCATCATTATTTTTTAAGGGTAAAATAATTTCGCCTAAATTTTATACTGTTTTTATGATTTTAATAGTAGAGTTTTGCAACCACAGACACCTTAGCATAATGCTTTTTCACACAATGCAACAAACCAAATTGCTATGATGATTATAAAGTTAATGATAAAAGAAGAGGGGAAAGAAGATGCATGATTTTTCAAAACCACCTCATGTGACGAGTCCTGAAGAAACTGCGAAAAAAAGAAGATTGCCAGTTTACATTTTAATTATTGTTGGGCTTTTTCTTATTGCATTGATCGTCTACATGGTTGCTGATCACAGCAAAACACCTAAAGAAGAAGCCGCTTTTCAACATGAGGCCACACCACATGTCATTAAGAGCACTTCAGATTTGAATATTTATAAAGGGTAATAAGCTAACCAGTATATCTTTATAGAAAGCCTTTAGGACGTGACCTGAAGGCTTTTTTTGCAACCTTTTGCATCAATTTGTTGTATTTATGCAGAACTGTGTTGATTAGAAAATATTCAAAACATAAGGTGAGATAGACCGCATTCATCGTCATTTTTAACAACGAAAAGTGTTTTTCATTATTGATAGCACTGAAAAGAACATAACAATTGAGGACATAACAATATGAATGAATTTTTTGATGGGCCTCGCGGCGCTCAGTTTGATGCGATGTATTACTGGGATCAGTTTCATCCTATTTTAGCTGCAATCGTCATCTTACTGGTAGGCTGGATAATTGCTTTATTGGTTGCGGCAGGTGTTAAAAAACTTCTGCAAAAGGTAAATACCAATGCAAAATTATCTTCAGCAACTGGGCGTACTCCAAATATAGAAGGCCTTATTTCAAAAGTCGTATTCTGGTTTATTTTAATCTTAGCTGTTGTCGCAGCTCTCAATGTACTTAACATTAGTGGAGTAAGTGGCCCGTTCAGCAATATGGTGAATCAGGTACTTGTCTATATTCCAAATATTATTGCTGCTGTTGTGGTAGGTTTTATTGGTTGGATCGTTGCTCGACTGGTGCGAGCAGGGGTGACCAATGTCTTATCGCGAACTCAACTCGATGATAAGTTAAGCAGCGAAGTGGGTGTAGGTGGAATTAGCCAAAACATTGGTGAAATTCTTTACTGGCTTGTATTGTTACTTTTCCTTCCGATTGTTCTTTCAATACTAGGATTAACAGGCTTACTGATTCCAGTTCAAAATATGGTAAATGACGCCGTAGCGTTCTTACCAAATATCTTTATTGCTGGCGTTATCGTTTTTGTTGGTTATATCTTGGCAAAAATTGTACGCGGTATTGTTGAAGGTTTGGTAAATAGCTTAGGTGTTCAGGCCCAAGCTGAAAAAATTGGTCTTTTCAAAAACTCTAATGTAGGCAAATTCTTAGGTTCATTTGTTTTTGCAATCATCATTATTACCACGTTGATTGTGGCATTTGAAGCTTTAGGCATTGAGACAATTTCTCAGCCAGCGACAGCAATGCTTAATGAAATCTTGCAGGCAATTCCAAATATTATTGCTGCTGGTTTAATTCTACTGGTTGCTTATATTGTTTCTCGTTTTGTTGGCCGCTTAGTCGCTGAATTAATTGCAGGTACAGGTGTTGATGAAATTCCTGCAAAATTAGATGTACAACGCTTTTTAGGTGAAACTAAAGTTTCTAATGCAGTTGGCTGGCTAATTGTATTCTTTACGATGCTGTTTGCAGTTTCTGAAGCTGCGGATCGTCTTGGTTTCGATCAGATTAGTGGTCTAATCGCAATGTTTATCCATTTCGGTGCAAACATTCTATTGGGCGCAGTAATCTTGGTTATTGGTTTCTGGCTTGCCAATGTTGTGGCAAACGTAGTTCAACGTGGTGAATATAATAGCTCGCGTTGGTTGGGTAGTTTAGTTCGTGTGCTAATTATTGGTCTAGTACTTGCGCTTGGTTTAAGAGCGATGGGTATTGCGGATTCAATCGTTAATCTTGCATTTGGTTTGACTCTAGGCGCAGTTGCAGTTGCTTTCGCTCTTGCATTTGGTTTAGGTGGTCGCCAACCAGCTGAAAGACTATTGAGTGATTTGTTAGATAAAGCTAAAAAAGAAGCTAACGAACCAAATCCTCTGTATCAACCACCTTCTACTACCACTACGAGCACTCCATCTGCCGGTAATTCATCTGCAACGACTACTTCGTCAACATCTACAATTGCACCGACGACAACTTCACCGTCAACCGTGTCATCTGATGCAAAACCAGCTGATTCTGCGCAAGTAAATCCAGCACAACCACCAGTAAATAAACCGTTTGGATCTACTGGAGAAAATGACGAAATTTAGTAGATGAAACTAATTTTTCAGATAAACAGTACAAAAAATCTTTGATTTTTGTGATAAGTTCGACCACTCTATATTGAGTGGTCGTCCTTTTTTGGGCCGTTATAAAAACAAATAAGTGAGGAAAATACGATGAAGAAACCAGGTCGTTTTTTAGCACCGATTGTCATTGCGGGAATTACCGTAGGTTTTTTAGCAAGTGCTTATAAATTTGTCTTTAACAAATCTAATTCATCAAAACAGACAACAACTCATACGCGTAATTCTGAAAATTCGTCAAATGATTCGAAAGCATCAAATTAGCTTCTTTGTCATTTAAACATATTGTGCTGCTGCATAAGCGGAAGACCAAGCCCATTGGAAGTTATAACCTCCTAAGTGGCCAGTCACATCAAGTACTTCGCCAATAAAAAACAGACCTTTTTGCTTTTTACTTTCCATGGTTTTGGAAGATACTTCAGTTGTATCCACTCCCCCTAAAGTAACTTCAGCAGTACGATATCCTTCTGTACCTGATGGTTTAACAGTAAAACCATGTAGCTGTTCGGCAATATGATCTAACAGTGCATCACTGATATTACCAATCGCTGTTTCACTCTGCTCGCTCCAGATGAGTTGCTGTAACTCTTGGACAATACTTTTCGCGGTAAACTCGCTAAGAAGTGTACGTAATAGAACTTTGGGTTGCGCTTTCTTTTTATCTTTTAAATAAGTTGTTAAATCTTGGCTTGGGAAAAAGTCAATTTTGAAGCTTTCTCCCGAGTTCCAATAGTTTGAAAGCTGCAAAGAACTTGGTCCACTTAAACCACGATGCGTAAATAATAATGCTTCAGTAAAGCTATTTTTCGAGTTACTGAGTGTCACATCTAAAGCATTACCACTTAGACGTGTAGTGACCTCTTTAATATGATCTGAAAAAGTAAATGGAACTAAACCTGCACGAGTTGGGTAAACCTGATGTCCAAACTTTTGTGCCAGTTCATAGCCAAACCCAGAACCACCAAGAGTCGGAATAGATAAGCCGCCTGTAGCCACCACCAATGACTCACAACTAAACCGACCTTGGTTAGTGTGTACAGTAAAACCGCCTTGTTCTAAAGGGTCAATCTGGACAGCTTCACATTGGGTTTGAATATCAACATTGTTGGTTTTATTGCATTCACTCACCAGCATTTCTAAAATTTCTTTAGCGCCATTTAGCGTGAATAACTGTCCGTGTTTTCGTTCTTCATAAGCAATTTTATAATCACATACCAAACCAATAAAGTCCCAGTTGCTATAGCGTGATAGGGCAGAAATAACAAAGTGTGGATTGTGAGAAATATAGTTGTCAGGTTCTACATACAAGTTAGTAAAGTTACACTTACCGCCACCTGACATTAAAATCTTTTTACCAATTTTATTGGCTTTTTCTAAAATTAAAACCGAGCGCCCTCGTTTAGCAGCATGTGCAGCCAACATGAGTCCAGAAGCACCTGCACCTAAGACAATGACATCGACATGACTGTTAGACATAAGAGATTCTCGATTAATCGTGAAAATTTAAAAGGGGCATATACTATCATGCCGAGCCTTAGTCGTGCTAAAGACATTTACCGCTGTGGGTAATAATACGACCTGAACATAAGTAAGTTATTGATGTGATTTATTTCTTATATCTGCCTGTAAACCACCTGAGTGGATTGCCAGAATGCGAGTTCCCTCAGCAAAGTAATTATTTTTTATAAGATCAAGCAGACCAAACACCATCTTTCCCGTATAGATCGGTTCAAGTGGTACGGCATGTTGCTCTTCAAAATTTTCTATAAATGCCAATAGCTCGGGTGAGGTTTTTGCATATCCGCCACAGCAGTATGCATCTGTGAGCAACCAATTTTGTTTTTTGGTCCATTGCCGAATTTCTTGTTGTAAAAAATCACCTTTTAGAGCCGAAAATCCTAAAACCTTTTGATGCGATGCACTTCGCTCAATGAGCCCTGAAATCGTTCCGCCAGTACCGACTGCACAGCAAATTACATCATATTGCTCTAAATCGCTTTGACTGAGAATTTCCTGACAACCTTGAACTGCCAGTTCATTGGTACCGCCTTCAGGAATAATGAAAGTTTCAGGATATTGATGGTGTAATTGTTGAAGATAGTTGGCATCATCTCGTAATCGATATTCATGGCGTGAGACAAAATGTAGCTGCATTCCTAAGCTTTGGACTCTTGCTAAGGTTGGATTAAGAGGTTTGTCAGCTAACTCTTCTCCACGAATAATGCCTATACTTTTTAAACCAAAAAGATGAGCTGCATAGGCCGTTGCGGCAATATGATTGGAATAAGCCCCACCAAAAGTCAAAATACTTGATAAATTTTGTTGTTTTGCGGCAAGCAAATTGTATTTCAATTTGAAAAACTTATTGCCCGAAATTTGAGGATGAACTAAATCTAATCGCTTAATGTCGAGATGAACAGATGAGGGGAGTCCAATGTGTTGACAGGAGATAGGCTGGGCAATGTGATCAAACATTAGAAATTGAGAAAAATAATGATTGATCACATTGTAGCTTTTTAAATAGAGCTTTAAAAAGCTGTTTACGAACTTGTATCGACAGAAGTAACCACTGACATGCCAGGGCGTAAATGTTCCATTCCTTCCTGATTTGGATCAATGGTAATACGTACCGCAATTCGTTGAACCACTTTGGTAAAGTTTCCTGTTGCATTATCAGGCTTTAACACACTGAACTCAGAACCCGCGGCAGGTGAGATCTGTTCAACATGTCCTGTAAATTTTTTATGTTTCATGGCGTCGACTGTGAACCATGCTTTTTGACCAATTCGCATATTAGCAATTTGGGTCTCTTTAAAGTTAGCGATTACCCAAGTTTGCTGTGGGATGAGGTAGAGTAATTGGGAGCCTGCTGCTACATATTGCCCAACACGAGGGTTCACCTCACCAAGTTGACCATCCATTGGAGCAACAATGACACTGTAGTCTTTGGTAGTTTGTGCCTGATCTAATTGTGCTTTAGCGCTGGAAACTTGCGCTTCTAAACCTGCTTCTGCGACTTGTGCCGTTTTAAGCGCTTCTTTGGCAACTAAAACATTAGCCTCTGCCTGTTTAAGTGCTGCAAGGTTATTTTCAGCATCTGCAGCAGCTTTATCTTGTTCAGATTTAGAGGCTGCTCCGCTATTTCCTAACTGTTGATAGCGTCTAAGTTGGGCTAAAGAGAGATCATATTGAGCTCTAACTTGTTCAACTTTGGCTTGTGCAGCCACAATATCAGCTTGTTTTTGAGCAATGGACTGGGTTTGATTGGCTAAAGTATTTTTAGCTTGTTCAACACCTGAGGCCGCTTGCGCTACTTTTTGGTCATAAGTAGTGGCATCGATATGCATGAGGACTTGACCCTTTTTGACATGGTCAAAGTCCTTAACAACTACATCCTTTACGTAGCCATTAATTTGTGACGATAAAATCGTTGTCTTACCTTTTACATAACTATTGTCAGTTTGCTGAACACTCGTTGCGAAAGGTCCGATTCTCCATGCCCATAAAATCACTAAAATACCGACAATAAGAACACCTAACATCCATAATAAAGTTGAGCGTTTTGTCGGAATCAGTTTACTTGCAGGTGCAGGTGCAGGTGCAGATGCAGGTGTTGGCTCGTTGGCAGGTGCCTGAGCAGGGGTATGTTCCGGTTTGTTTTGATCATCTGACATATATCAATCTCAATTTCTATTTCATCAATAATGAAAGCCATTAAGGACGGCTAATTCCTCTACGTTGTAAATATTTACTTCGTGCAATATTAAAACCACCCCACAAGAGTAGTGCGACAGCAAAAATACCGTTTAATGCAATTACATCATTGTAGGCACGCACTTGGGCTTCACGAGTGACCACTTGATTAAGCGAACGCATGGATTGGGCTGTTTGTAATGCTGGGTCAGTCGTAGTAACTGATGCACTGTGTTGATAGGTAGAGAGTCTTTGAGCGACTAGAGGGTCTGCTTGTTCTAAATCTTTAATTATCTCGGCTTGATAGTTTTGCGTACGATGTTGTTGATAGGTTGAAAAGAATGAAGACCCGACAAGACCACCGAAAGTTTGGGTTGCAGAAAATAATACGATAAAGGTGACTACATAAGATGGACCTTTAGCAAGTGTCTGTGCAAAGCCAATAAGCAGTAATGGGCCAATAAATAGACCACCAGCAAAGCCGACTAAAAATTGGCTTGCAAAGAAATTCACAGGTCGGACATCACTGGTTAGGTGATAATCTAGTCCACAGGCAACTAAAATTAAAAACTCTGCAAAAAGTAAATGGAAGATAATTCTTTCGCGTGAAAAAGTCAGGGCACTAAAAAGAGTTCCACTTAAAATTCCCACCAAGATGACAACATAGAGTGGAACAAATTGGTCTGGACCCATCCCCATTGTTTTTAAGAAGTTAACCGCTGCATAGCTTTGTTCTGACATTAAAAGCCGAATAGCAAAAGCACCAAAAATGAAACGTAAGGTTGAAGCAGCACCTAACCAACGCGTCATAATTAATGGATTGGCACGATAGTGTTCATAGAGCAACCCAAGAACAACTAAGCTAAAACCTGCAATTAATACATAAGCAAGCCACTGGCTATTAAACCACCATAAAATTGGGCCTTGTGTGAGCACAATACATAAACAGGCAAAGCCAGGAGCGAGTAAAGCAAAGGTAAAAAAATCTTGCTTCTCAAAAACATAAATTCGTAAGCTACGTGGTAACTTTAATGAAACAACCATGGCTAAACAACAAAGTGCTAAGCCGAGCTCAAATGTATATAGAACAGACCAACTGTCTGTATTTACAAGAAATGGAGAAATAATCCAAGCCAATGGTACGCCGAGTTGCTGAAAGCCGAAGGCGATATATATTCCTTTTGCCATGTCTGCTTTTTTAAAAGCTTGCATGGTGTAATACATGCCTAATGAGCTCAGTGGCGCGCCAGCTAAACCGGCCACAACCCGAGCAAATAGCGCCATTTCATAGGTATGCACAAAAATATGTAAGACCAGAACCGCAATAAAAATCACGAGTCCTATTTCTGAAAATACTCTCAGTCCATACTGTTGTCTGGCTTTAAATAAAATCAGGTTTGAGCTAACGTTTGCCATAACATAGGCCGCAGGTAGCCAAGCAGCCTCGGAAGGCGTCAGTCCATACTCACCTTGAATTAAAGGTAAATTTGCCGTAATAAAACCATTACTTAAGCTTGCTGAAAGAGCGACAAATAAACCGATAAAAAAATAAATAAACCGTTTAGGTACAGAATGTGCAATAGCTGCCGGTGAACCTGGTAGAGTCGGTTGCTCTTCTGGGGTCCAGTCGGGTGGTGTTTCTAAATAACGAGGCGTTTTACTCATTCTATCCCTCGAATTTTTTGTATTTGAATACCTTGAAACAGTAATTCAATTGCTCGTTTTGCTAAGCGAGCCTGTTCTTCTGTTTCATGTCCTTGAAATGAAGAACCCAACATTGCAGTGACCATTGCATAGTCATCAGCAGTTAGATCAGCTCGGCACAATTTTTGTTCTATCGCATTTTCAATCAGTGGGTTAAGTGCATTATTCCGCCGTTCATAAATTTTTAACATAATTGGATCTTGTCGATCAATCACTCTCCAAAAATCTTGCAAAATTGCAAGCTTAGGAAGTTGTCCAATATGTCCTTCAATTAAACGAAATAAGCCATCTTCGAATTGTTGAAAATAAGCTGCTTTTTGCTCTAACTGTGTAATCGCACGTTCTAAAAGGGCGCTAATTAAAGCTTTACGATCACCAAAGTTACGATAGAACGTTGCTCTGCCGACACCAGCATGATCAATTACAACCTGTAGAGGGACGTTAATACCATGAATACGAAAGCATTCTTCGGCTGCATTGAGTAATTCATCCCGATTCTGGGCAGCAATTTTTTGACGTTTACTCATGTCACTGGTTGAAGAGTTTTAAAGGTTATATATTTAACGGACATTTTTGTCCGTTGTGAAGATATAAATTGTAAAAACATGAAAATTCAATTTTCATCATTTATATCTTTGCTATTTTTATATGCGTCATAAAAAGCTGTTAGAATACCGCGCAATTGCATGATGCTAGGTCAATACAATGTTTGAGTCCCTTATTCCTCTTTTTTCAATTGCTATGGCATTGATGCTTGGAGCAATAAGCCCTGGGCCAAGCTTTATTTATGTAGCGCAAAATTCAATTTCTAAATCACGTAAACATGGGTTGTTTACAGCATTAGGAACGGGGACTGGCGCAGCTCTTTTTGGTCTATTAGCAGTTATGGGGTTACAAGCAGTTTTGTTGGCGGTACCTTCTGCTTATTTAATTTTAAAAATTGGTGGGGGGCTTTATTTGCTTTGGCTAGCTTTTAAAATTATTAAACATGCCAAAGAACCTATTGCGATGGAAAACGACGGCAAATCGAAAATGACTTATAAACAAGCATATCGATATGGCTTAATTACCCAGTTAAGTAATCCAAAAATCGCTGTTGTATTAGCCAGTGTATTTACTGCCTTGTTGCCAAAAGAAATTCCAAATTATTACTACGTCGCATTACCAGTGATTTGTTTTATGATTGATGCTGGTTGGTACTCATGTGTGGCAATGCTGTTATCTTCAGAAAAACCTAGAAAAATGTATTTGAAAGCAAAAACCGGCGTTGATCGAGTTGCTGGGAGTATTGTTACTCTACTAGGTTTAAAGCTTATCTTTTTCAAGTAAATAAAGTTTAATTAAAATATCTAAAAGATAAAAAGCCAGACAATTAAAGTCTGGCTTTATTTTTGCGTAAAATATATACAAATTAAAATAACTTTTTCGGCACTTAAGCATTTAAAAAGTGGTAACTTAATAAATAAAACAAAAAGAAATGAGGATCACGTTATGAAAAAACTAATGGTGAGCATTTCTGTAGTTTTTCTCATCTTAACTACAGGATGTGAGATGAGAACGATGAGCAAGCAGCAACCAGCAAATGAACGGACCATGAGTATTGTTGGTACACCTGTGCACGAAAAAGACTATAAGATTTCCGACTTACAAGCCAATAATCGTGAGCAATCCAATTATTAAGTTATTGGTAGGGTGTATCATTTATTGCATTTTTAATGTGGTAAGTGCTTGCGAACCTGCCTCTTTAGATTGGAAGCTTTTTCAGGAAAAGTACGATGTAAATCATGATGGAATGTATAGTTTAAAAGAATTTCAAAGGGTTGAAGATTTCTATCCGTACAACTGGCCGAGCGATAAACGCTTTCAAGGTGAAAACAAGCAAACAGAGTTATTTAATTATTTGGATGAAAATAAGAATGGTTATTTAACAAATGAGGAATTAGGAAACATACATGTTTTGTTTAATAATCCTTGTGAAGGGTGGCCATGGTCGTAATTTAAATTTGTTTATTTGTGCTTGTTTAAAACTTAGATATTCAAAATAAAAAAGCTCCCAATTTAGGGAGCTTTTTTATGAATCTAGATTAAGAAACTTTATCGCCAGGTTTTGCACCGCTATCTGGAGAAATAATGAAAATACCTTCACCATTTCCAGCAGCAAGTACCATACCGTTTGAAATACCAAAACGCATTTTACGTGGTGCGAGGTTAGCAACCATCACGACTAATTTGCCTTTGAGGTCTTCTGGTGCGTATTGGCTACGGATACCACTGAATACATTGCGTGGTTCAGCTTCACCAACGTCTAAAGTAAGTTGAAGTAATTTATCTGAACCTTCAACTGTACCTGCTTCAACAACCTGAGCAACACGTAAGTCAACTTTTAAGAAGTCTTCAATACCGATAATTTCAGCTTCACCCACTGCTGGAGTAGGGGCTGCTTTTTTCTCGGCAGATTTCTCTTTTTTCGCTGCTTTAGTTGCTTGTGGAGCAGGAGCACCTAAAGACTCTTTAGAAGCATCAACCATAGCTGCAACAGCTTTTGGATCAACACGCTGCATAAGAGGTTGGAACTGCGCAATTTTATGGCTTAAAAGAACTTGTTTACGTGACTCGAAATCGAAGCTTTCAAGTTTTAAAAAATCTTGAACTTGCTGAGCTAAAGTTGGCAGAACTGGAGCTAAGTACACAGCTAATTGACGGAATAAGTTGATACCAACCGAACATACATCAAGAACTTGTTGTTCTTGACCTTCTTGTTTAGCAAGTGCCCAAGGCTTTTTCTCATCAATATATTGGTTTGCGCGGTCAGCTAACGCCATAATTTCACGAATAGCTGTAGAGAATTCACGTGCTTCATAAGCAGCCGCGATTGAATCACCTGCATCAATAAAACTTTGTACTAAGTCGGATTCTGCACAGTCAACAGATAAAGTATTGTTAAAGTTGCTATTGATGAACTTCGCACAGCGGCTAGCAATATTGACAACTTTACCTACTAAGTCTGAATTTACTTTTTGAACAAAATCATCAAGATTCAAGTCGGAGTCTTCAACTTTATCTGAAAGCTTAGATGCAAAGTAATAGCGTAAATATTCTGGGTTTAAATGCTGTAAGTAAGTCTCGGCCTTAATGAAAGTACCACGTGACTTAGACATTTTTTGGCCATTTACAGTCAAGAAACCGTTTACAAACAAGCCAGTTGGAGTGCGGTAGTTCGCGCCCTCAAGCATTGCAGGCCAGAATAAAGCATGGAAATAAACAATGTCTTTACCAATAAAGTGATAAACATCGTTTTGGCTATCTTTTTTCCAGAAATCATCAAAGTTTAAATCTGGGCGTTTAGTTTTGATGTAGTTTTCAAAACTAGACATATAACCGATTGGGGCATCTACCCAAACATAGAAATATTTGTTTGGCGCATCTGGAATTTCAAAACCAAAATAAGGGGCATCGCGAGAAATATCCCAGTCTGCTAAACCAGCTTCAAACCATTCATCAAGTTTGTTTGCAATCGAAACTGGTAAACGTCCTTCATCACGGGTCCATTTCTGCAAATATTCAGCGAAGTTAGGAAGTTTGAAGAAGTAGTGATCTGATGATTTTTCAACTGGTGTTGCACCACTTAAAGTCGAACGAGGGTTAAGTAACTCGGTCGCATTATAAGTGGTACCGCAGACTTCACATGAGTCGCCGTATTGATCTTCTGACTTACATTTGGGGCACGTACCCTTAATGAAACGGTCAGATAAGAACATACCTTTTTCTGGGTCAAATAATTGAGTTACAGGACGAACTGCAATATTTCCAGCTTCACGATTCTTAATATAAATATCTGTTGAGCGTGCTTTGTTAGCATCGCTATGCGTTGAATCGTAATGATCGAAATGTACGCCAAAACCGTCAAAATCACGGATGTGTTCTTTTTGAACATTCGCAATTTGTTCTTCTGGGCTAATACCATTTGCTTCGGCACGTAGCATGATGGCAGTACCGTGAGCATCATCCGCACATACATAAGTCACATCATGACCCATTGCTCGCATGGCACGAACCCAGATATCTGCCTGGATGTAACCGAGTAAATGACCCATATGAATTGGACCATTAGCATAAGGGAGGGCATTAGTGACTAAAATTTTACGCACGGATTTCATTCTCTCATTCGTATTTATAAGGTGGAAGATTTTAACTGATGCACAGAGATAAGCAAAGATTAATAATCTTGGGCTTGGCGTAAGAGGTTTCGACTAAAATAGATTTTTGCTCAGAAATGTTTCTCTTTAGAACAGATAAACAAATCAAAAAATATTTGAATCTTCCTGTATTGTCTTTGTTTCAAATTGCAGTTACGGTCAGAAAATAAGCCATAACGATGTATAACTAATAACTTATTCAAGTAATTTTTTTAATTAACTATGAGGATAACAACGATGACTACTGAAAATAAATTAGACGAATTAAAGGCAAAAGCGGCTGATGCAAAAGTACAAGGTGAAAAAGCTTTGGATGATTTAAAAGAAAATGTAAAAGAGAAGCAAGCTGCTGGTAAAGAAGCAGTTGAAGATAAAGTAGACCAATTAAAGGCAAAAGCAGCCGATGCAAAAGTACAAGGTGAAAAAGCTTTGGACGATTTAAAGGAAAATGTAAAAGAGAAGCAAGCTTCTGGTAAAGAGGCTCTTGAAGATAAAGCAAACAACTTGAAAGGCAAACTTGAGGATGCTCAGCATACTCTACAAGACAAGTTTGATCATTTACGTACAGAGGCATCCCATAAACTTGACGATGCTAAAGCCAAAGCTGCGGAATTAAAGGAAGAAGCTACTACCAAATTGGATGAGTTGAAAACTCAAGCAACGGCAAAACTTGATGAGTTAAAGAAAACGGCAACCGATAAATTAAACAAGCTAAAGAATCATGATTCTGCTGAATAAGTTGTTTTAAACTAAAATCCGTACTCCTTACCTAAAAGATGAGATGTGAAGTTAGTAATTATTCATCCCAAGGTGAGCGAGTGCGGAGCAATACTGTTACACTATCTCCATTAAGCTGTAATGATCTGTTTTTGGAGTAAACAATATGTCTTGGCTTTCTTCATTAAAGTCCGTTTTTTCACCCGCACAAGAAGTGAAAGAAGATGAAATCCAAACCGTACTCCAGAATTATTTATTACCGCATTCAAAAGATGCTTTAAAAGATCGCATTAGCCAGCTCCAAGTTCAGGGTCGTGTGTTACAACTTACGATTAATACATTTCCTGATGAAAAAGAGCATTTGCAGCAAATCCATGATGACTTAGCTGGTGCATTAGAAAAGTGCGGTATAGAAGAACTTAACTTACACGTAGTTCAACAAAAGCGTCCTGCACAAGAAAGTTCGAACTTACCTCCTGTACTTGATGCTTCACCTAAATCAGAACCAGATCCAAATAATCCACCGATTCAAAAAGCTGCTCCGCAACAAAGAGATGTCCCACTTCATCCTCGCATTAAGAATGTTATTTTAGTTTCATCAGGAAAGGGCGGTGTTGGTAAATCGACAACTACTGTCAATTTAGCACTTGCCTTGCAAAAAATGGGACTTAAGGTTGGGGTATTGGATGCTGATATTTATGGTCCAAGTATTCCGACAATGCTAGGCAACGCAGGTAAAACGCCACTTATTGAAAGTGAAAATTTTGTACCGTTAGATGCTTATGGTATGGCTGTACTTTCTATTGGGCATCTCACTGGCGATAACAACACACCTGTTGCATGGCGTGGACCAAAGGCAACCGGCGCTCTAATGCAATTGTTTAATCAAACACTTTGGCCAGATTTAGATGTGCTCATGATTGATATGCCACCGGGTACTGGTGATATTCAACTCACGCTTGCACAGCGTATTCCGGTTACAGGTTCAATCATTGTGACTACACCACAAAATGTTGCTTTGTTAGATGCGACCAAAGGAATTGAGTTATTTAATAAAGTTGGCATTCCGGTATTAGGTGTTGTTGAGAACATGTCGACTCATATTTGCTCAAACTGTGGGCATGAAGAGCAAATTTTTGGTATCGGTGGTGGTGATAAGCTTTCCGATCAATACCATATTCCATTGCTAGGCCGTTTACCTTTAAATGCTCAAATACGTGAACATGCGGATCAGGGCAAACCGAGTGTGGTGGTAATGGATGACGCAGCTGATAGCTATATCGATATTGCTAAAGCGGTGTGGCAACAGATTGAGAAAGTTCCTCAGCGTGCACGTGATGATAAGCGTATTTTCTAATTTATTAAAACCCGGCTTTAAGTCGGGTTTTTTATCATCTGATTAAAAGAAAAATTTAAATTACTGAAACCTAATAACAAAGCTAAACTTGTAATTGGCATGTACATTGCTACTTTACGCTTCTTTTTCAAAGAAACAGGTGAAAAATGCAATTTAAATGTGCTTTTGGCGTAATCAGTTTATGTAGCGCTTTATTTTTAGTGGGATGTAATGATGACAACTCATCTGTCTCACAAACACCAACCGTTCAGGAACAAAAACAGAAATTACAGCCGATCATTATTCAGGGTGCTTTGCCAGTAGAATCGGAAAGAATGGCTTCAAAATTGGAGAATAAGACTGTTGAAGAAATCGGTGGGTGGAAATTCTGGAAGGGTACCTATAACGGATATCCAGTGATTATATCTAAAACCCGTATGGGGATGAGTAACTCAGCTGCTGCGACGGCTTTAGCTATTGAACGTTATAAACCGATTGCGATTATTAATCAGGGAACAGCAGGTGGACACGACCCAGATCTACATGTTTACGATATTGTTTTAGGAAAATATGCAACCAATATTGGAGCATTTAGAACGCCTAAACAGCCAGTAGGTGCTGGTTCAGACTCACTCACATGGAATGAGGCTTTTGATGTTTTGCCAACAGATGAATCTGATCCAGAACCTATTGCAATACGCAAATTTGAAGGTGACCAAGAGTTATTAATGGCGGCCCATAAAGTTCGTTATGATAAAGGCGAAGTGGTTGAAGGAACGATTGGTTCAGCAGATGTTTGGAATAATGAGCTAGACCGTATTCAATTTTTCCATCAGCGTTATGGCACTTCTGTTGAGGAAATGGAAGCAGCTTCTGTTGCACAAATCGCAAGCCAGTTTAATGTTCCTTTCCTCGGTATTCGAATCTTATCTAATAATATTACCAATAATGGAGCTTATGACCCAGGTACGGGAGAGGCTTGCCAAGAGTATGTACTTAATGTGGCTGAAGAGTATATGAAATCAAAACTATCAAAATGATGATTTAAACTTATGCAAGAAGAGAGGAGTTTTTATAAAACCTCTTCTTGCTTTTTACGACGATGTCTACTTTTCCAGTTTTTTATGACCATCCAACGCCAGAAAATTTCTGTGCATATATATAAAATAACGGCAAATACAAAAGCTTCTACGACTAGACCTGTCATCAAGATTTTCGCAAGACTAAAATCAATATGACCATGGCCGAAATGAGTGATCCAGCGAGAAATTTGATGCAATACACCCAGTAGCATTTCCTTGTTGATCATATGCACATGAAAAATATGCGCACCAAACCAAAAACCAATATATAGAATCGGAACTAGAGTAAGAGGATTACTTAACCAAGCGAGCATTAAGCTAATGGGTAAATTTACTTCGAATAGTAAGACCGCCATCACAATAAATACACTGTGAAAAGGAATAGGGAGTAAACCAAAAAAAGTTCCGACAAAAACAGCTCGGGTAATCGATTTTCGATTGATATACCAAAGCACAGGATTAAGGGTCTTTTGACCAAAAATCCTTAGAAATTTCATATTCGAAACTTTCTCGGGGGAGGGAAGCCAAGATTGAAAAAAGTGCTTTGCCATAATCATTAAGGTAGTAGAGCGCGGTGCTCTATATAAAAAATCAGAAATAATATAAGAATTGAAACTTATTAAAAGCTTAAAATTTAAACTTACCATTACTATATATTTTTTATTATAAAGACTTTTGATGGAAAAATAGACTTAAAATAAAAATACTTATGTTACTTAATGCGTAATCTATTTGAAAAGCATCACAACTGACCGTAAAGTTTTCTTCTTTACTTTTTGAAATAATTTTATAAATATTTGTTTTTATGAATTTTATTGAGATGATAAAAATAATTTTAAAAATTTTGTCTTACAATTACCTTTTGCCTTGTAACAGGATATCTATTAATCTGAGATGACTATATTGTGAGGTCATTCAATGATTTCATGGCTTTTTATTGGCTTAGTAGCCACAATTTTACTTACTCCTGGTCCAACCAATACACTACTCGCTTCTTCGGGCGTGCAAGTGGGTTTAAGGAAGTCAGTAAAACTTATTCCAGCAGAAGTTTTGGGTTACGTGATCTCTATTTCTGCATGGGGAATGTTGATTGGAAAAGTGTCTAGCACACTACCAATGCTGCCGCCTATTCTAAAGCTATTGAGTGCTTGTTATATTATTTTCTTAGCCATTAAGTTATGGCATACGGCAAATCAAGAAGTTGAATTAAATCAGCCTACGATTCGTGCTCGTGAATTATTCTGTGCAACTTTATTAAATCCCAAAGCCTTACTCTTTGCTTCAGCTATTTTTCCGGTAGCTGCATGGAGTAATTTTCATATTTATTTAATTCATATGATGGCTTATTTAGCACTTATTACCCCAATTGCATTGTTCTGGATCTTCTTGGGATCGGTTTTAGCATCTAAGAAAGTGGGTTGGTTAAATCAAACTAATTTACAAAGAACGGCCTCTCTTGTTTTGGTCAGCTTTTCAATTCCAATTAGTTATTCTGCTTTACTGAACCTTTAAATGTACAGCTGAGCTATTCTTATCGAGAAGAGTAGCTCAAGCGTTGTTTTCATAATTGCTTTTTTACGTTAAAGTACGTCGCAATCAATGAAATTACCTTTTGGATAGAAAATACATGGCTATTAAGTCTGATCGTTGGATTCGCGAGATGAGCGAAAAACACGGCATGATTGAACCTTATGCAGAGAATCAAGTCCGTTTTGATGAAAATGGTGAAAAGTTGATTTCCTACGGGGTCTCTAGCTATGGTTATGATGTACGCTGTGCCCGTGAATTTAAGGTTTTTACAAACGTACATTCTGCAATTGTTGATCCAAAGAATTTTGATGACAAAAGTTTTATCGATATTGAATCTGACGTTTGTATTATTCCACCAAACTCATTTGCTCTAGCGCGTACAATTGAATATTTCCGTATTCCTCGCAATGTGTTGACCGTTTGTTTAGGCAAGTCGACCTATGCTCGCTGCGGTATTATTGTAAATGTGACTCCCTTAGAACCTGAATGGGAAGGTCACGTTACTTTAGAATTCTCAAATACGACTAATTTACCTGCACGTATTTATGCAGGGGAAGGCGTAGCGCAAATGCTATTCTTTGAAAGTGATGAAGTATGTGAAACCTCTTATAAAGACCGTGGTGGTAAATACCAAGGCCAAACAGGTGTTACTCTTCCTAAAACATAATTTTCTTAGCTGAATAATAGTTTTAATAATGATGGGTCACTGAGGTGGCCCAATTTTATATATAAAATTTTTACGAGAAGCGTTTATCGGAATTATGATAAACGACAGTTTTCTTTTGTAAAAAATGATATAAAATGATCAATGATTGATTTGTTTTTTGCTCTGTATCACAGAATTTAAAAGCAAATAGAGTAGATATAGGCTCTCTTTGATAATGTTTAGTTAAATACATAATCAAATGTAGATAGGCCAAATAAAAAGAAATTAAACAGGATTATGCCCCCACGGATACGGAGGTCGGCCATGCGACAGTTTACGTCTCTTCGAGTAGCACTCTTAACACTCGGAAGCTTATGCTTTTCTTCAGCTTATGCTGCTTCGACATTAGTTCCTATGTCAGATTCGGAACTATCAGCAACTCGGGGCCAAGCCTTGATGAGTATGTCTTATATTGCACCTAATGATTCTGCAAATCTGGAAAAATTGCGTGATAGCAATAGTAATGTAGGATTTTATAAATTAGGTTTAGAGGCCGAGTTAGAAATTAATGCCAATGTTCGTAAACTACAGTTAGGTTGTGGTGGGGTAAATGGTGCAGGCGGCTGTGATATTGATTTTGATAATGTTAGTTTAAGTGGTATAGCAGATACACGCGAGGGCCGGGTGGCAAGCGATGCTAAACTGACAAATCCTTTTTTCGAATTGGCAATAAAAAACCCAAATAGTGCATCAACTCGTGAAGTAGCTGGTATTCGCTTGAGTGCTGAAGCAGTTGAGGGGCTTTTAACTATTGGTTCAGAAAACTCAGCTACACCAAATGGTATTAATAGTTTAAGTGGTTATATGGTAGTAGCACCCCAAGTTGGTGCGGCGACTGTTGAGGCTGCACGCATTACCCAAACAGGTAGTCCTGCTTGTGGCGTCTATCCATCTCCTGCGGGTTGTGGTGTTAATCAGGCAATTACAGGTAAAGCTAGAGGTGAAATTGCATTGGGAGCAGGATTTAATCTTGATTTCCAGACTAAATCTTATGATATAACACTGTCTCCTACACAAAAAGCGCAGTTATCATTACCACAATCAATCGTATCCGGACAACGGATGAGCAGTGTAAATTTATTAGCCTCTGCTATAGTCAATGGGATTGACTTGTCGGGTACATTGGCAGCTGATGTTGATATCCTTGGGGGAATTACGTTAAATGGTAATCTTCGCGGGACCATTAATAATTTACCTGTAACAGTGCCGTTGTTAGAAAATTTAGGTTATATCCATAAAATTAATTTGAGTGGTAGTCCATTATCATTATCGATGCAGGGACAGGATATACGTTGGCCTGGAACAGTATCAACAGCAATGCGTGGTTGGTGGCTAGAGTTATCAAATCCAATAGATATTGGTCGAATTGACCCGACTAATAGTGTCGTTATTAAAACAGATACTATTAGAGATGCCCTTACTGAGGTGAGCAAAGAATTAACCCAGAATCCATTAAACTGTGGTTTCTTGGCTGTAAATTGTATTGGTGGTGATTTTAATGTTGGGACAAGGGATTTATCAAACGCGAGACCAGCAGTACTAGAATTACAGAATTTACAATTGGCTAACCAGTCTTTTGCTCCAAACTGCTACGGAAGTTTAAAGTTCTGCTAAGTATGAATGTGTAGTTTAAATTTTGCATTCATCGGAAAAGTAAGTTTTTAAGCTCTTTTTTTTGCATTCGTGCAAATATTGCGCATAATGGAAATGTGGAAGGGTTGGCAATATCTATTTAGATTTGCCTTCTAGTCTAGGGGGAAAAGGAAAAATTCACCTAGCATCAAGGATTGTTAAAGAAAAATAAATATGGTGCGCGGCATCGTATAAACAGGAAGGTCAAGATGACTACACTTAATTATACGGTAAGGTTTCAAAAAACCGTTTTGGCAAGTTTAATTGGCTTTTGTATAAGCCAGCCAAGTTTTGCTCTCGAAGAACTTTCTGATGCAGGTTTAAGTGAAACCACTGGTGAAGGTATCGCTATTTTGCCTCAAAATACTTATATGGTATTTCGTGGAGCTGGAGCGAATGAAACTACAAACCAAATTTTAACCGACCGCACTAAAGATACGGGTTATATCAATTACGTACCTGTAGGTCCATTAAGTATGACTTCGGCAGACACCAATAAAAACGGTTCGGTTGATTCAGGTGACCGTGCAGTGGGTAAAGCTGATATTTATCTTTATGGCTTAGCTCTTTCTAAATCTGATAATAATACTAACACCCGTATTGCCTCTACTGATGCGGCTGCCGCAATTTCAAGTTGGGGTACAGCTGTTAACCCTTGGATATTTAAAGTTGCCACTGAAAATTCAGTGCCGAATTTTAGTGCAAATAATTGTACAGGTACGACTGATCCTACTTGTCAATTAACCTATCTAGCTTTGGAAGCGCCTTTATATGAGATTGGAACAAAAGATACGGCGGGTATAGATGCTTATAAGTTGAAGCTAGGTCTATGGTCCGATATCTTCGTTCGAAATCCGAATAAAATAAATGGGGCAGCAGATCAATTTAATTATGGCGACTCAAATGGTTTAATTGGTACAAGTACTGATGCAACACGGGCAAATCGTCTTCGTCTACAGGGGATTTGGAATAATTTTAGTCTAAATGGTAGTCGTTTACAGGTATTTCAAACTTTAGGTGGAGCCACAACTAGTGGAGGCATGAGCCCTTTTTATAATAATACTTTGGGGATTGCTGGAGTTATACGTTTGAATAGCGGGGATAGCAAGGATGTTAAGGCTATTACTACAAGTTCTCTAACAGAGGGATCTACTACTTCTCCGTGGACTCTTATTCATGCAGGTGCCAATTCAACATTAAGTACAAGCACAACAGGTGATTGTAATAATGGCGGAACAGGAAGTTTTGGTACCTCAGCGGGATGTCGGTATTATGTAGAAAAACGTACACGTACAGATAGTAAAACGGCCACAAAAACGTGGGATGCTTCAGGTTTATCGAATGCTGGAATTTTACGTTTGAGTACACGTGAAACGAGCGATAGTGGAAATCTTATTACACCTGCAATTAATGGTGGCGTAGCACCTACTTTTGATGCTAACGAGGGTGTTTATCTTTATAACCCAAATATTAATCTTGTATTAGGTACTTTATATCAGCCTTTGATTTTAGGTTCTGATGGTAAAAACTTTAGTTTAGAAATTGCCCGTATTGCGAATAAGCCAGAAATTTATAAACAAATTTATACAGACTATAGCGGTGCGGATACCTCTTATAAAGGCTCAACTTGTAATGTTTATCAATGTGGTGACCAACTAACTTTAGGCGGTAAAAATTACCAAGGCTATAATGCGACACACAGTAGTATTACCATTGGTACTGCCTTTAGTGAGGATGGTGGAAAAACTCTAAGAGCTTCAACAGATGAAGGAGCAGTGGGTATTTCGTTTGGTAAGTTAAATTCTGGTACGGTTTCAAGAACAACTTCTTCAAATCAGATGACTGAAGTACATTATAAACAACGTGGAGTAAATACTCAGACGTGGGTTCAGTCTTATAGTTGTACTCTATTTATTTGTGGTGCTGGTACAACAGGATATTTATATCAGTGGGAATATAATAATGGTTCTACACCTTGGGCAATTTTAGCTCCAACAACAAAGCCTGCTGATGCTACATGCTCTACAACTATTGGTTGTAGTAGCACTTCTGGAACTACGCCTATGTATGGTTCAATAGCAAACCGTGTTTGGGCAAACTCTTCAGCTGTTTGGTTAACCGCAGCAAATAACGAAGTAAATAATTTAATTGGCGCTAATAATGGAATGACAGGTACAACTTTTCCAACATTAAATCAGGCGCCAACTCCTGTTATAAATTCTAGCCCAATAAATAATTTAGGTTCAGCTGTTATTGATGGTGTATTAATTCAGCACCTTAAATTAACAACTAAAGGCCTATAAGAGGAGGAGCGTAATATGAAAAAAATAAGTACCTTAATCCTCGCTCTTTGTGCAACCGCTACTCATGCAGAGCTACAAACTTTAGATAATGACGCATTACAGGCCATAAATGGCCAAGCAGGTGCTGATTTATCTTTAATGCTTAATTTAAACCAGACGGCTAACGGTGTATTTGACAATGGTAGTGGTGGTGTCTGTGAGAATGTAGAGTTCTGTCATATTGGGTTGGCAATTAACAAACGTTTTGTACAGGCAGATCCGTCGAAACCAAGTGGTTGGGCTGAAAATAGTGATAGTGGCAATAAACTATGGCTTGTATTTAAAGGTGTACAAGGTACTTTAAATATTCAAAAAATGGGTTTAGATGGCGCTGATTTAAAGTATTTGGATAAAAACAATACTGAAATGATTAAGCCTGCGATTCAACTGAGTTTTAGTGCATCACAGCCAATTTTAATTCGTAACTTTGGTTTTAATGCCTTATCAATTGAGCAAGATAACTTTACCAGCTCAACAATAGCGCAAGGGTCGAGCGCAAATATGTATGATTATGCATATTTCAAAAAGCCAACTTATGCAGCGACTGCTAATAGTGCGAATCAGCAAGTTGCTACAGCGACACCATCGGCATATGACCATGGACGTGAAACTGGTTTTATGGGCCTGATGATGAATGGAAACTTGGCTATTCAAGGAAAAGTCATGGTCTTTAGCTGTGATGGCAGCCATCCTCGTTGTTAAGGTTAATGTAGATTTCAAAGGAACTGAAGTGATGAAAAAAAATAAAGAAAATCACAGCTCAAAGTTTATTTTAAACGCATTAACAACCAGCATGTTGTTAGTGAGCGGACATGTTTTTGCTTTAGAAGCTTTAACAGATGCTGATTTGAGTGCTGTTAATGGACAAGATGGAATTTCGATTCAAACGACGTTCAATGAAATCAATATTGATAATGCTTACTGGGATGATCATGCAGGTACATCTAGCAGTGCTGATCAGGTCTTAAGAGCACAAGCAGGCGGGATTAAAGTTCAAAAAAGTAATGCATCTAGTCAACCTTTAAGTACAAATTATCGGTTAGATGTAGGGAGCAATCCAACTACGGGTAAAACTGGACTCGACTTTTCTATGCAAAGCAGTCCATCACTCATTACTGTAAATAGTTTTAAAGTATGTAATAACTCTGCTACTTGCTCACCGACAATGGGGCAGTTGGCTATTCAAACAACTTCTCCACTAAATTTGGCACTTACCACCCAAGACGGTCTATTTAATGCAAATAGTCAGTCCAGCATGACGCTCGGTATTAATAATGCCAATATTTATCTAGGTCAAGTGGATGCGCACAGCCAGTTAAATCAATTAATTTTAAGAAATTTTAACTTTAATTTTGTTGGTAAAGGGGCAATGTTGATTGACCCAACTCGTGGCGTAGTTTTACAAACAAATACTGGAACTAACGTCGCTAGCGTAGGGCAAACGCCGAATAGTACCTATGGCTATGTTGATTTTAACCGTGTAGCAGATTCAGCTTCTGGTTTAACTGCAGGTACATATGTAGATAGCAGTGGGAAAGTAACTAATTCAGGCCTGAATATTGAGGTCATGCTAAGTTCCAATGTCGATAAAACTAATCCTTATGCTTTAGATGCAACCAATAGTCCACAAAATGCGAAAGGTTTGATTCGTTTAGGTGCTAGCGGACGTATGGTAAATAGTTATTTACAAGTCCGTGGTATGGATGGTACGTCAGATACAACAATATTAGGTACGGCAAATACCGCTTCAGGTACCAGTTCAAGTAATAGCATTTTAGGTAATTCTGGAATTGCCTTTCGTATGAAAGGTGAGTTCACTAAAGATAATGACTCAATGCTAGGTTCAGATGGTAAAGCAACCACGTTAGAAATTGGTGGAGCAGGTCTGAATGCTTATGGTTTCGAATTTGGTAATTTAACAGGTCTTAACTCAGCTACTCGCGGTTATTTCGACAGCGGAAATATTTATTTAAATCTCGCTGATACAAAAACATTATTAATGCCAAACAACGCGACTTTAAATGCAATTCGTTTAGGATCAGGCACTTTAACGACAGCTGCTGATTATCAGCATAATATTCACCGTGATACGGTGACTAATCCATTTAGTTTAATTCTTGCGATGCGTGGTGCAGAGTTTCAGGCATTTTCAAGACGCGGTCGTTTTACGACAAGTGCGAATGTCGCGGCTGCCAATCAGTTTGCGGACAATGGTGCAAATAACCAGTGGGGCTTAGCCTTACCTTTTTATAACTTAAATGCTAATGCTGCTGTATATGGTTTAGATGCACCTGCAAATAGTGCTTATTACTATACCAAAGATGCAAATGGTAAGCCTGTTCGAAATGTCGTGGCGACCTCTGGAATGACTTCGCGTTTAGGTATCGGTATAGCTGCTGGAACTACGGGACGTGATGCGACTGGAACCAAAACAACCTCAATTTTATTAATTGATGGTTCTCCAAATGCCAATAATGGCGGTAGCCCTACTGATTATTACATGGGGTTACGTAATATCGATATGTTCGTTAAAGGCAATGGAAGTATCGGTTTGGAAAATGGCAGTCTCAATATTAGTTTAAAAGAGATGCTACTTGCTTTATCAACAGAAATTGCAGCAGGTTATTTACCGGGAGCTAAATATAAAACTTGCCCAGCGACAGGTTCCTGTACTTCACCTATTGATAATTTTGCCAAAAATAATGATGTCTTATTTGGTTTAAAACTACGCTTAGGTGGTGATCTTAACTTATCGATTGTGCCAAATAGTTCAATTGCAGATGGTAGTGCTTTAACTGTACTGGGCGATTTTACAATGCCTGCGACTGCAACTGGAAATACGGTTCAAATTAGTGATCCGATTGATGGTTCTGCAATTGGCTTTGATAATATTACCGGAAAGCTAGCGTTTAATACTGCTTTGGTTGTGGGTAAAGATACAACAAGTGGTTTAGGTAAAGTTGGCGTAAATACGGCGGTTTATTTTAACCCTGATAAGAGTATTGACGGCGCATTACGTGTTAAAGATATTAATTTCTATCCGCCTTCAACAGGAGCTGGAGCGCGTTTAGGTGAGCTTGCAATTACTGGTGGACGTTTAAATAGTAGCTTTAGTATTGTGCCTAGAAATGGCGCCTTTAACTAATTAAAGTAAGCAGCGTTAATCGCTGCTTTTTTATATAAATTTTATTTTAGTGTGATTGGATTTGCATTCGTCGGGTTATAGGGATAATTGCTTTGTAGTTGAATATTATTCTGATAGTCTGAACAAATAATAAACGTTTGTCTCTTAAGGATTAGAGCGACATGAAGAATAAGAATATAGGGTTCTGGCTGCTACTTGCCAGTAGTTCAAATATTTTTGCAATGCAGCCTTTGGATGACCAAAGCCTTGCAGCAGCGACGGGCCAAAATGGTTTAACCTTAGGTATTCAAGCTGATAGTGTTAAATTTAATCAAGTCGCGCTCATTGATACTAATGGTATTGCTTCAACGTCTTATAACAGTAAGGCTGGTTTTGTCATTGCTGGAAACTCTACTAATCCGGTTCCTGGTATAGAGTTTATTAAAGCTGCCGTATCTGGTAATCCTTCTTTTAATATTGCAATCGATGCCGACGCGGGTGGTGGGAATCCGTTTTTAAATTTAGTTATATCGATGGGGAATGATGTAAACGGTATTCGACTTTTACCTTTCTCAGTTTATTTGGCTCCAAGCGCATCTTTATCTAGTCCATCCGATTACGCACTAACGAGCTATGCACCCAAATCAATTTTTAGTTCGGGAACGACAGTGAATACGGGTGTAAAAGAAATTATTCGTTCTAGTGGAAATCTGGATATTAACTTTGTATCAACCAATAAACCCCGTTTAAATATTCAACTTGGCCATGCTGCGCAGTCCGTCATGGTTAAATTTGGTGGGGCAATTCAATCTATTTGTTCTGCTACCGCGGGTTGTCCAATTACTTTAGTGTCCGATAATACAGGTGCAACATTTGGATTTAAATTTGCAGGAACAAATACCTCAACCGGTTTTGTGTTAGATGGTTTTTATGCAGGTGTTGATTCGACTGGATTAACTTTTGGAAATACAGGCGCATCTAGTAAATTTGATGCTTCACTTAACAATGTCACTTTAGGAAATATAGGGAGCCAAAATACAACAACGTTTAATAATTTACCTAATGGCTCAATGGGGAGTTTTGGTGTCACTGGCGTTTCTGTAACTGACTTTAAAATGAAAGTAAGCGGCTTTTAAAAAAGAAAAATAGCTTAACCTGAAATACGAGAGGGCGACTATGAAAATAATCGCCCTCTTTTTTATGGCTATACCGAGTTAAATATTGTCTGATCTGGTGTGTTCTAATTGTTGAACAATTTCCTCTAAAGCTTTAATACGTTTCACTTGGTCCCATAATTCTTTTGCTTGTGGATAAGCTTTGGTCATCATACCTAACCATTGCTTATAACGACCTACCATTCCAATTTCTGTTTTTGCCTGACCGTTTAAAAATCGAATTTGTAAGTCAACGAGTTGTTCCCAAGTAAATAGTGCTTCATCCATATTTTGGCGAATACATTGGGTTAAATCTGGAGTAGTCACCGCACCACGGCCAATCATGAGGTCTTCACACCCAGATTGTTGCTGGCAAGCCCTAGCATCAGCATTGGTCCAAATTTCACCGTTAGCAATGACATTAATTTTCAAAGCTTCTTTAATAGGCAGAATTTTTTCCCAATAAGCGGGTGGCGTATAACCATCTGCTTTAGTTCGAGCGTGTACGGTTAACCAGCTTGCACCGGCATCTTCAACCGCATGAGCATTTTCCATGGTGTGGTTTTCATCGAGATAACCTAAACGCATTTTTGCTGAAACAGGGATGTGCGCAGGTACTGCATCTCGAACAGCTTTAATGAGTAGATGTACCACATCTGGTTCATCAAGAAGTACTGAACCACCGCGATGTCGATTAACGGTTTTTGCAGGACAACCGAAATTAAGGTCGATTGCGGGTGCACCTAGTTCAACGACTTTTGCAGCATTTGCTGCCAGCATATCTGGGTTGTTCCCTAGGAACTGAACATGAACAGGTGTACCAGCTGCTGTTTTACCATCATTTTTTAATTCTGGGCAAAAACTATAGTAAATATGGTCTGGCAAAATGCTGTCTGTAACTCGAATAAACTCTGTCACACACCAGTCGAAATCACCAACAGATGTGAGTGTATCCCGCATGATCGGGTCAGTTAAACCTTCCATTGGAGCGAGTATGAGTTTCACAGTCTGTGTCACCTGAGTAAAACGAAAACAGCGTTATACGGGATATGTATAACGCTGTCTAGTATCGATTAAATTTTAATTTAGCTAGCGACCCAAGATCATCTCAAGTACAAATTTACTACCGATAAATCCAATCGCCAAAAGCACGAAACCGATTAAAGTAAAGCGAATCGCTTTTTGACCTCGCCATCCGAGTTTGTAATGGCCGATCAATAATGAGCCATAGATAAACCAAGAAATAATACTAAATACGGTTTTATGAGCGAGATGCTGAGCAAAGAAGCTATCAATTGTTAAAAAACCAAATGCAAGCGCAATCGTTAATAAAATGAAACCAGTAATAATCAGATCAAATAGTAAAGATTCCATCGCCTGAATCGGCGGGAGTAAATTGACCCAGAAACGTTTTTTTTGTTTCTTTTTGAGTTCACGATTTTGGAACCATATTAAAATCGCATGTATGGTTGCCATCAGTAAAACTGCATAGGCCGAAAGTGAAAGAATAATATGAGTATCAAGACCTAGCGAATGTTGCTCAATAAATTGATCTGGTCGACTAAAGGCAAAACCTAAAATAAGACCAATGGCCGCTACAGGAATGCCTAATAAATTTAACGGTACAATCGGACGAAAAGTACTAAAAATTAAACTTAACAACAACATAAGCCATGATGTAAAAGATACTAAATTAAAGACATCATAGTTAATTCCGGCTGGAGTCAGCATGCCATGGCATAAAACTGTACCGTGCAGTAGCAGTGCCAATGTTACGACAAATGCAAATAACCATGGGTTTGGTTCACGTTTTGACATTAAACGAATAAACAGATACCAGAAAGAAGTGGTATATGCGATGAGTGCCAAAATTGTGTAAACCAAGGGGAGGCTAATCATGTCAAACCTTTTTCAGGATTAATTCATCTATATAAGATATAAATTCGCTGCGAACTAAAGTATCCTATAGCATTCTATGCATAAATTTTCTATTTCGAGAAAGATTTTTTTGCAACTAGCCATTTTAAGCGGATTTTGCAATGTTTGATACCTTAACAGAACGACTCACACAGAGTTTAAGAAATGTTACTGGCTCAGGGCAGCTGACCGAAGACAATATTAAAGATACCTTACGTGAAGTACGTATGGCACTTCTTGAAGCCGATGTCGCGTTACCTGTAACTCGTGAATTTATCGCGAAAGTTAAGGAAGAGGCATTGGGCCAAGAAGTGATGACTCAGTTATCACCAGGCCAGGCATTTGTAAAAATTGTTTATGACGAACTCACCAAGATGATGGGTGAGGCGAATGAAACACTTGATTTAAGTGCGAAACCTCCTGTTGTAGTATTACTTGCTGGTTTACAAGGTGCAGGTAAAACAACAACTGCTGCCAAGTTGGCACGTTTCTTAAAAGAACGTCAAAAGAAAAAAGTAATGACTGTTTCTGCCGACGTTTACCGTCCGGCAGCAATTAAACAGTTAGAAACTGTTTCAAATGAAGTTGGCGCAGGCTTTATTCCTTCAGATCCTTCTGAAAAGCCAATCGATATCGTTAATCGTGCAATTGAACAGGCAAAAATCCAGTTTGCTGATGTGTTGATTGTCGATACAGCGGGTCGTTTGCATGTCGATGAAGATATGATGGACGAAATTAAAGAATTACACGCAGCAGTTAAACCGACTGAAACTTTGTTTGTGGTTGATGCCATGACAGGTCAGGATGCTGCCAATACAGCCAAAGCATTCAATGATGCTTTAGCACTTACAGGTGTAATTCTTACTAAAACTGATGGTGATGCACGTGGTGGTGCTGCGCTTTCTGTGCGTGCCATTACTGGTAAGCCAATCAAGTTCCTAGGTATGGGTGAGAAGCTTGATGCTTTAGAACCATTCCATCCGGACCGTGTTGCTCAACGTATTTTAGGTATGGGTGACGTACTTTCTTTAGTCGAAGAAGTTGAACGCAAAATCGACAAAGAAAAAGCCGAAAAAATGGCGAAAAAATTGCAAAAAGGCGGTAGCTTCAACTTTGAAGATATGCTGATGCAATTTGAGCAAATGAAAAAAATGGGCGGCATGATGGGCTTCTTAGACAAGTTGCCTGGCATGAGCGGTGCAGGAATTCAGCAAGCGATTGAGCAAGCGAACCCAGAAAAACAAGTTAAGAAGATGGAAGCTATTATCCAGTCAATGACTGTTAAAGAGCGCCGTAATCCGGACTTAATGAACCCAAGTCGTAAAAAACGTATTGCGGCAGGTTGCGGTATGGATGTTGCTGAAGTGAACAAACTTATTAAGCAACAAGCGCAAATGGCTAAAATGATGAAGAAATTTGCGAATCCATCTGGTATGAGCAAAATGATGCGTTCTTTAGGCAATATGCAAAAGCAATTCGGCGGCGGTGGCGGCGGAATGGGACCACTCTTTGGTAACAATGACCAAAAGAAATAAATCCATAAAATAAAAGGCGCATATAGCGCCTTTTATTTTTTCTGTATTTTAGTCTTTAGGATAATGCGCAATATATTGTTGTAATCCTTTGAGCAAAAGATCGGTTTCTACAACAGGATTATATTTTTGTAAGAATTTGGCAAAAAGTGGAGCATCGCCACCAGTCAGCAGCAGCTTTTTGGGAGATTGCTGCATAATATTTTCGATGGTACTAATGAGGCCTAATAAAATACCGTGGTGTACTGCATCAACGGTGTTATTGCCTGGGTTTAGGTTATCGAAAGCTGAGTCTGGAATTTTAATGCCTTTGGTATTTTGAATCAGAGCATCACGCTGCAAATATAAATTAGGAAGAATGTAACCTCCTAAATGTTGTTTACCTTGCGTTAGGTCAATTGTGAGCGCTGTACCACAACCAATAATGCAATAATTTTCATCTGCTTGAGCTACAGCTAAGACTTGTAACCAGCGATCAATCCCGAGTTGGCTTGGTACTTCATAACCACATTGTAAGCCTGCATATTCCGAGTGAACTTTGGCAAAGATCACGGGAATTTCAAGCCATTTTAAAATCTGCTGAATACGTTGGTTGTTTTCAGTATCGAGTACCGATGAAATTCCAATTCGATGCAGACCTTGATGTTTAAAGTGTTGGATTAATCCCAGTAATAAATCGGCAGGAGACTGTAAATGTAGCTCGGCTGCATGCTCAATAGTTTGCTGATTTTCAGTAATCCAGTATTTTAGACGAGTGTTTCCGATATCAAGCCATAAACTTTTCATGGAGAAAACACCTATTTACTGAGTGGTCTGTGGTCTTAAACGACCTTGATAAAACTGCTGTGGTTCTGGTGTTTCAATAATTACCGCACCTTCATTGGAAATCCCCACAAAACGACCATGTAGCAGTCCTTGACTATGTTCGAACTGAACTAACTGGTTGATCCATGCCGCATGATGGTTAAAACGTCCTGCCAAATTGTAGCAGCCATGATCAAACCAGCGAGCAGCATTTTGAATTGCAACATAAAGCTCTGAAATTAACTCAAGACGACTCATTTGCTCTAAGCCTAAATCTTTTAGAGAGGTAATCGGTTGATCGCTATCTGTCACTGGTGGTGTTTTTAAATTAATGCCCACACCCACAATAGCCTGATGCTGAGAAAGCGGTTCAACTAAAATTCCACCCCATTTTCCATGCGTACTATATAAATCGTTTGGCCATTTCACTTGCAGGTTTAAAGGTTGTAACTGCGGTATTTGTAGAATATTTAGAGCAACTTCAAGTGCTAAGCGACCATCTAAGGGTGTTCGAGTTTGCACCAATGTGCTTAAATAAATGTTTCCTTCAGGTGAAATCCATTGCCGTTGATGTTGGCCTCGCCCTTGAGTTTGTTGAGCACTGCAAACCAAGCCTGTTGTAATGCCTTTTTGGGCAATTTCACGAATATCATCATTGGTCGAAGTTGTGGTTGCTTTTAATAAAACCACTTCTGGAAGCTGGTTTTTTGCGCTTAAAAGTTGTTGTAGTTGGCGAGTCTCTAAATCCATGTTGAATATGAGCAGAGTGGTAAAACATTTATGGAGTTAATCATATATTTACTCATTGGCGCAATTGCTGGTTTTACTGCCGGATTGTTTGGGGTGGGCGGTGGACTAATTATTGTACCAATCCTCTATGTGGTTTTTACCCAGCTAAACTATGACCCCGCGGTAATCATGCATATTGCAGTTGGAACATCGCTTGCAACGATTATCGTGACGTCTTTTAGTTCTGTTTCTGCTCATCATAAAAAGGGTGCGGTACTTTGGCCTGTTTTTCGTAATTTAGCGCCTGGGTTAGTGATCGGCTCATTTTTAGGGGCAGGCATCGCCGACTTGATGTCTGGTCAGCATTTGCAACTTCTTATTGGTGTTTTTGCAGTTTTTATGGCTTATCGAATGTTTAAAGGAGCACATGTCGTTGTTGACCCAACACGTCAGCTTCCTTCAACACCCATGCAATTTATGGCGGGTGGTGGCATTGGCATTGCCTCTGCAATTTTTGGAATTGGGGGCGGAAGCTTAACCGTGCCATATTTAAATTGTCATGGCGTGGTGATGCAAAAAGCAGTTGCGACTTCTGCTGCTTGCGGTTTACCAATCGCAGTTGCAGGAGCGATTGGATTTATGTGGTTTGGTGCGAAAGAACAAATTTCAGTGCCTAATACGATTGGTTATGTGCATATCTATGCTTTTATTGGCATTAGTATCATGAGTTTTGTCACAGCGAAGCTTGGAGCAAAGGTTGCTCATGCACTATCACCGCAAATGTTAAAAAAATGCTTTGCTTGTTTGTTAGTCGTGGTCGGCAGTTATTTTGTTTATAAAGGTATTATGCACTAGAAACTAACTTATTAAATTTAGTAAGAAGATTATGTAAAAGCTTGAATTTTTAGAAATTTGAGCTTTTTTTATTAATAAAATATAAGAATATTCAAAGCTTTTATTCATCTGATTTTAGTATTGTTTTTAAATGAGTTGGCTTAAAATGCAATGAAATTGTCAGACAATGACATAGTTTTTAATCGATGGGATCAGTTAAAAACAAGGATGCGAAAGAAAAGCATGGATTAATGCATATAAAAAGTAGCGGGTGATTTATGAATCTCGAAGAGACAGAAAGTCTTTCTGAGCAAATTGTCAAATATATTAGCGAACAGATTATTAGTGGCGAACTGGTTGAAGGCGAACGTATTCAAGAACTTCGTATTGCCAAAGAACTTGACGTCAGCCGAGGGTCGGTTCGTGAAGCACTATTATTATTAGAGCGTACTCATTTAATTGAGATATTTCCACGCCGCGGGGCAATTGTCTCAGAAATGTCTGCACAGCAAGTTAAAGCACTGTTTGATACAAATATGATGATATTGGGGCATATCGTACAACGTATGAGTGAAACATGGCGTGCGCATGAAGCTGATCAATTGCAGCTATTGTTAGAACAACTTCTTGAGCATGTTAAAGCAGGGGATATCGAAAAATTTTATGATGGGGTCTTCCAATATTTAGCTGAACAGCAAGATATGGTGGGTAATCCTTATCTAATGAAGTTTTATAAAGAGCTATTGCCTTCATTACGTCGTAGTTATTTTTTGACCTTAAATACCTCTAAGCGTGAACTGCAAGAAGCATTTGCATTATTTAAACTCGTGACTGATGCAATTTTAATCCGAAAATCACAACAAGCCGCTTTATTTATGGAAGATTTTTGTCGACACTTACGTAACCTTGTGTTGGAATCGCTGACACGAATGAAACAGATTGAATTGGCCTGGGCAAGACGCTCACGCCGCTAGTTAGGGCATTATGCGTTTAAGCAGTTTAAAACTTTCCGGCTTTAAATCTTTTGCAGATAGTACAACTTTAAATTTTAAGGCGAACCGCACAGCAGTGGTTGGCCCAAACGGTTGTGGCAAATCCAATGTAATCGATGCGATCCGCTGGGTGATGGGTGAATCAAATGCCCGTCAGCTACGTGGTGGTAGCATGCAAGATGTTATTTTTACAGGAACATCCAAGCGCAAGCCCGTTGGTGTGGCCAGTGTTGAGCTACGCTTTGATAATACTTATGGTAAATTGGGCGGCTCTTATAATGCTTATAATGAATTAGCCGTTCGCCGTCAGGTTACTCGTGAAGGTAAGTCTGAATATTTCTTAAATGGTACTCGTTGCCGCCGTCGTGATATTACCGATATTTTCTTGGGAACAGGCTTAGGGCCGCGTTCTTATGCGGTGATTGAACAAGGCATGATTAACCGTTTGGTTGACGCCAAGCCAGAAGAAATGCGTGTGTTTATTGAAGAGGCGGCAGGTGTTTCACGCTATCAAGCGCGTCGACGCGAAACCTTGCAGCATCTTGAGCATACCGAGCAAAACCTTTCACGTTTAGAAGATATTGCGCTTGAGTTAAAATCGCAGCTTAAAACGCTTAAACGCCAGTCAGAAGCGGCAGTTCAATATAAAACGTTAGAAAGCCAGATTCGTACTCTAAAAATTGAAATTTTGTCTTTTCAGGCAGATAAAAGTGTACGCCTACAAGAAGAATATACAGTTCAAATGAATGAACTGGGCGAAACCTTTAAATTGGTCCGCTCAGAATTAAGTACAATTGAACATGATTTAGAATCAACCAGTGCTTTATTTCAGCGACTTATTCAGCAATCTTCACCGCTACAACAAGAATGGCAACAAGCTGAAAAGAAACTGTCTGAACTGAAAATGACTCTTGAACAAAAACAGAGTCTATACCAGCAAAATAGTACGACTCTCGTTCAGTTAGAGCAGCAAAAATTTCAAACTAAAGAACGTTTACAGCTTTCTGAATTGCAACTCGAAACACTGAATAATCAGCTAGAAGAGCAAACCGAAGCTTTAACTGGAATTGAGCATACAGCGACGGAGGCTGAACAAAACTTTGCTAATTTACAATCTCAGCAAAAACAAGCACAACAACAGTTTGACCAAATCAAAGCTCAGGTTGAAAAACAACAGCAGCAAAAAATGCAGATGTCAGCTCAAATTGAGCAGTTGGGCAAAAATGTTCAGCGACTTGAGCAGCAAAAAGAAACATTGCAACATCAAGCAAGCCAAATTCAATCACACGTTCATGAAGATGAGCAGGGTGAGCTTGAGCAATTACAACAACAGTTATGTGGCGAAATAGCGACGCTTGAAACTGAAATTGAGCAACAATTGCTAAGTTTAGAGCAATCTCAACAGCAACATCAGTTAAGTAAAAATCAACAACAAACCCTGAAAACCGAAATTCAGGTTTTATTATCAGAGCAGAAAAATTTAAGTCAGCTGGTTGCAAAGCAAAGCCCAAAGCAACATCAAGATGCGCTACGTTTAATGCAGGCTCTACAGTTAAGTGAGCAAGGTAAAGCGCATGCGCAGATTGTTGAGAAGTTTTTAGCAAAATGGTTGCAGGCGCATATTGTTGAAACTGAACAAGCCTTTCAGGAAGGAATTGCTCGTCAGTTAAAACCTTCTGAACAAACAACTAAATTTAAGAGGAATTTGGCCTGTTTAAATAACTGGATTGCTTCGCCACAGCTATCAATATTTTCAAATGTAGCGATTGCACAAGATTTGGCTCATGCTTTGAATGAGCAAAAACAGCTGGAACATGGTCAATCTATTTTGACCTTAGATGGCTATCATGTTGGGCAGGATTGGGTGATTGCCCTTATGTATGATGACGAGAGTCAAAGTGCACAAGGTATGCTGAGCCATCGCATTCGTTTAGATGAAATTGAACAAACTCTTGAAAAGCAACAACCTGAATTACAAGCATTAGATCAAATTGTAGTAAATCAAAAGGATGAGTTAGGGCAGTTACAGGCTGATATGCAGCACAAACAGCAAGTTGTGAAACAAAAACAAAAAGACTTGCAACAGTTGGATGTACAAATTGCTAAACAACAAACCGCAGCACAAGCATTTTTATTGCAAAAACAACAATTGAAAGATCAACTTGGTCAGTTAGACATGCAGCTTGAAGAAGATGCCATGCAAAAAGACGATCTTGAAATTGATTTGCATGCATTGGCAATCAAGCTCGAAACCATCTTACCTGACTATAAAACTTTGCAATTTCGGGTAGAAGAGTTAACAGAGCAGTTAGAAGAACAGCAACAAGCTCTACAACATCAGCAGCAAGAACGTGAAATTTTACGCCGTAATAGCACGCAGACTACTCAACAGATTGAGTTGCTTGAAAAAGATATCTCGTTCTTGCAGAGCCAATATCAGCAAATTGCAGCTCAAATGGAACAAGCGAAAAAGTTTGTTGACCCTATTCAGTTAGAGTTACCAAACCTTGAGTCAGAATTTCAGCAGCAATTTGCTCAAACTGAAAAGTTGCAAAAGAACTGGAATGAGTGGCAGCTTGAACTCAATAGTGTGCAGGAAAAGCAACAAACACTGACAGATCAGCGTCATCAATATCAACAAAAAGATGAGCAGCTTAGAGAACAACTTGAACAGAAACGGTTAGCATGGCAAGCAGCTAAGTCAGACCGTGAACATTATCAAGAACAGCTTAAAGAACTAAATGCCGAGATACAAAAGGGCTTACAAATAGATTTAACCGAGCATCAGCAAAAACTGGAAAAAGTACAGAAACAGTTTGAAAAAATCGGTGCGGTTAACCTTGCTGCTTCACAAGAGTTTGAGGAAGTTTCTCAGCGTTTTGATGAGCTGAGCCACCAGATCCAAGATTTGGAAAATACGGTAACTCAACTAAAAGATGCGATGAAAAGCATTGATCAGGAAACCCGTAAGTTGTTTATGACAACTTTTGATCGAATTAATCAAGAGTTGCAAAATCTGTTTCCAAAGGTCTTTAATGGTGGAGAAGCAAGTTTAAGTCTTGAAGATGACTGGCAATCTGGTGTTAAACTAATGGCAAGACCACCGGGTAAAAAAAATAGTTCTCTAGCATTACTTTCCGGTGGAGAAAAGGCTTTAACAGCGTTAGCATTGGTATTTGCAATTTTTAGATTAAATCCGGCACCGTTTTGTGTATTAGATGAAGTGGATGCACCACTCGACGATGCGAATGTTCAGAGATATTGTAATTTGGTAAAAGAGCTTTCTGAACATGTACAATTCATTTACATTACACATAATAAGCTGGCGATGACCATGGCAACTGATTTGTTGGGTGTGACCATGCCTGAACCGGGTACATCAAAATTAGTCACTGTCGATTTAGAACAGGCAAAAGAATACGGGTTAGTTTCGGAGTCATAGAATGGAAATCAATACGATTATTGGCATCGTTGTTGCCATTATAATTATGCTAATTGGCTTAAAAATGATTTTAAAAAAGCCAAACCATGCTGAACCCTCATTAGACAGTGATTTACATATTAATCCTGATAGTAATCAACCGGTTATCCCTAGACATGTGAGAGATCAGCTTGAAAAAACTGAAGCTGAATCTGTAGCGGTGACGAGTGCTGAGCGAGTAGAACCGACTTTAAGCGGAGCTGCACCGTCACAAGTACCTGAAACAAAACAGTCAGAAATTGAGTCTGTAGAACCCCCTAAAACAATTCAAACTGAACAAACCCCAGCAGTTGTTGAAAATGCTTCTGTAGAAGAAATTAAAGCTGAAGAAGAAGTAACAAGCTCTGCTATTACTACAAATGGTTCAGTTGAGTTGGTCGATGCAGTTTCTGTGAAACCGGAAGGTGAAGCTTTAGCACAAGAGAGTCTGGAAGCTGAAAGCGAAAAAGCTGAGCCTGAGTTGAGTTTAAACCCGAATATTGAAACTGCCAAAATTGCTGAATTTGAAGGCGAGAGCAATATTCTGGATGTACATTTACATGAACAGCAACGCTATGATGATGAAAGTGCATTAGCGATGGCTGAACAGATTATTGCGTTAAATGTGTATCCAAACCCTCGTCGTGCTTTGTCTGGCGATAAAGCCCTTAAAGTGCTGTTAAAATATGGTTTACGTTACGGCGAAATGTCATGTTTCCATCGTTATGAAAATACGGATGAGCCGAGTGTACTCATGTTCTCTGTATTGCGTATGACAGACAATGGACCAGCTGGGTTTGATCTTGAAACTTTATCTACCGAACAAGTTCAAGGGTTGGCATTTTTCCTTGCGCTTCCAAACAGTAAAGCCGTGACAGGTTTTGATATGATGGCGAGTATTGCGGGTCTAATTGCTCGCGAAATCGATGGCAAAGTTTACGATGAAAATAATCTTGAATTTACGCCACAGTTGAAAGAGCACTGGCGTCATCATGTGATTGATTATCGTCCGGCACAGGCGACTGCCTAGTTTTAATTTTTTACGTTCGTTGCGATAATTGCAACATATCTAGTCGCAGCTCAGGGTGGAGAAATTTCCACCCTTTTTTATGGTGAATAACATAATGGCAACAACTTCCGTGATCGAACAGATGCGTCAGCTTATTCAACTGATTGCAAAGCATAACCATGCCTACTATGTCATGGATCAGCCGACAATCTCGGACAGTGAATATGATCATTTATTTCACCAGTTAAAAGCTTTAGAAGAGCAATATCCTGACCTTGTTCAATCAGATTCACCAACAACCAAAGTAGGCGGACAAGCACTCTCTAAATTTCAAAGTGTGACTCATGTAGTTCCGATGCTTTCTTTGGGGAATGTTTTTAATCAGGAAGACTTGTTCGCATTTGCTCGTCGTGTTGAAGAGCGTTTGCCTAATCAAAAAGTACAATATGAAGTCGAATTAAAACTTGACGGTCTTGCGATTTCACTCTGGTATGAAAATGGTGTCTTAGTACGTGGCGTTACACGTGGTGATGGCGAAACCGGAGAAGACATTACTCAGAATGTTAAAACGATTCGTAATTTGCCTAAAGTGTTGCATTCAGATCATTTTGAAATTCCACGTTTGTTAGAAGTACGCGGCGAAGTACTTATGCCAAAGTCTGGCTTTGAAAAACTCAATGCCGACCAAGAAGCAAAAGGTGATAAAACATTTGCGAACCCGCGTAACGCAGCAGCGGGTAGTTTAAGACAACTTGATCCTAATATTGCTGCTGGTAGACCTTTAGCATTTTATGCTTACGGTATCGCTCAATGTGAACCTAATCATGGCTTAACTACCATGCATGACAGCCTACAATGGCTCACAAAACTTGGATTCGAAATTGCGGAACGTCAATATCTGTGTGATTCAATTCAAGAAGTACAGCAGCGCTACGAACAAATTCAGCAAGAACGTCCAGATCTACAAGTTGAAATTGACGGAATGGTTGTAAAGGTTGATGACTTAAGACAGCAGCAACAACTTGGTTTCTTAAGTCGTGAGCCACGTTGGGCAACCGCTTATAAATTCCCTGCACAAGCTGCATTAACTACAGTTGATCAGATTGATTGGCAAGTCGGGCGGACAGGTACTTTGACTCCTGTAGCGCGTTTAAACCCTGTATTTGTGGGTGGTGTTACGGTTTCTAATGTAACCTTACACAACATTGGTGAAATCCATCGTCTTGATGTACGTGTTGGCGATACTGTCAGTGTTTACCGTACAGGCGATGTTATTCCTAAAGTAGAAAAAGTTTGGCCAGAATTTCGTTCACCTGACGCTGAAATTGTACATTTACCAGAAAGCTGTCCTGTTTGTGCTTCACCAGTTGTGATGCCTGAAGGAGAAGCTTTAGCACGTTGTTCTGGTGGGCTTTATTGCGCTGCCCAACGAATTGAAGCGATTCGCCATTTCGTATCACGTAAAGCTCTGGATATTGAAGGTCTAGGTGATCGTTGGGTAGAGTCTTTATTACACCTCGATTTACTCAAAGATGTTGCCGATATTTACCATTTGCATGAGCACCGAGAAACTTTACTTGGTATTGAAAAAATGGGCGAGAAATCGGTACAAAATCTGATTGATGCCATTGAAGCGAGTAAGAAAACAACTCTTGCGCGTTTTATTTATGCTTTAGGAATTCGTGGGGTAGGTGAAACAACAGCTAGAATGCTAGCCAATACTTTCCAAACTTTGGAAGCGCTTAAAGCTGCCGATGTTGAAGCATTAAAGAAAACTCCAGATGTCGGTGATATTACCGCAGAATGGATTGCTGACTTTTTCTTGGCACCACACAACATTGAAGTGCTGGATCGCCTAATAGCAGCAGGGATACATTGGGATGCACCAACAGCACCAACACGTCAACCTTTAAATGGCGAAAGCTGGGTATTAACAGGCACATTAGAGCAAATGACCCGTGATCAGGCAACTCAAATGCTTCAAGCGTTAGGTGCACGTGTAAGCGGTAGTGTATCGAGTAAAACCAAATGTGTTGTTGCTGGTGAGAAGGCTGGTTCGAAATTAGAAAAAGCAGCAAAACTTGGTATTGCAGTTATGAATGAGACTGATTTCTTATCACTTATGGCGAGCTATGGGCAGACTTTAAGCGAATAGATCTACCGAAATAAGAACCATTGATTTTAGTTACAAATTTATAAATTGATGGTTTGTGCCTTATTTTAACGCTTGTCTGAGCTAATAAATCGGACAAGCGTTTCTTTTTGCAGAGAAAATTTAAATAACTTAAACTGCAAATGCGTATGTTTCTCATTTTAATTTGATAAAAATCATAAACTTAACTATTTTTTGTTTTGCAATCACTTTTAAGATTGCCCATAATAGTTCTCATACGATAGGAGATTTATTATGCGTGGCAATCCAGAAGTCATAGACTATTTAAATATGCTCATTGGCGGAGAATTGGCTGCCCGTGATCAATATCTAATCCATTCTCGCATGTATGAAGATTGGGGCTTAAATAAAATTTATGAACGTATTGATCATGAGATGCAAGAAGAAGCTTCTCATGCTGATGCGATCATTCGCCGTGTATTATTTTTAGGTGCTAAACCAAACATGCACCGTGAAGATATCAACGTTGGTACAGACGTTGTATCTTGTTTAAAAGCTGATTTGGCGCTTGAATATCACGTTCGTGAAAAGTTGGCGACAGGTATCAAACTTTGTGAAGAGAAGGGCGATTACATTAGCCGTGATATGTTGCGTCAACAATTATCAGATACTGAAGAAGATCATACATACTGGTTAGAAAAGCAATTACGTTTAATTGAGTTGATTGGCTTACAAAATTATATTCAATCTCAAATTTAATAAAAGAACCCAGCTCAGGCTGGGTTTTTTATTGGCTTATTTAAATAAAATTAACTCATCGCTTAAATGCTAGTTTTGTCAAATTGAACATATTCAAAGCCTTACTATATAAGGCTTTGGCAGTTACAAAAAAGTCAGAAAAATTGTATCACACCCCCTGTTTTTTTTATGAAATTGGATATAATTTCGCCAACAAAACCCTTGCCTAGAAATTTAATGAGGCAAGGGTTTTTCTATGGAAAATCGGTTGGTATGGATCGCCCATGATTTTATGGTGAGTTCGCGAAATATGTTATTTACCAAACCTGCTGTTTTAGATACAGCTACACTCTTAAGCACACAACGTCTTGCAACACGACTAAGCTTTTTTAGCTTAGGTTTTGCGACTGCAGCTTGGGCACCTCTTATTCCTTTTGCACAGCAACGTTTAAACCTAAATCATGCCAATTTTGGTTTACTTTTGCTTTGTATGGGGATTGGTTCAATGATTGCTATGCCTGCGACCGGAGCTTTAGTCAAGCGCTGGGGATGTCGTCCATTAATTGCTTTGGCATTGATGCTGTTAATGGTTTTATTGCCTAGCCTTACGATGTGGAGCAGCATTGTGACCATGGCTGTAGCATTGTTTATTTTTGGATCGGCAGCAGGATGTCTTGGAGTAGCTATCAATTTACAAGCAGTGGTTGTAGAAAAGCATAGCTTGCGAGCTCTTATGTCTAGCTTCCATGGAATGTGTAGTTTGGGTGGTTTAACAGGCGCTATGCTTGTGACTGCATTATTGGCAGTGGGTCTTTCTCCATTAATGAGTACGTTATCAGTTGTTATGATTTTACTTGTTATTGGTGGTGTTGCGATTCCATCTTGTTTAACGTCTTTTGAACAGGATGAAAAGCCACATGAAGATACAACTCAAGCACCGAAAAAATTTTATCGTCCCGATGGCATTATTTTGCTTATTGGTATGATGTGTTTTATCGCCTTCTTATCAGAAGGTGCGGCAATGGACTGGGGTGGTATTTATTTAACAAGTAAATATCAGCTTAACCCTGCTTTTGCTGGCTTAGCTTATACTTTCTTTGCGCTTAGCATGACCACTGGACGTTTTGCAGGTCATGTCTTGCTTAAGCAATGGGGCGAAAAGAATATTGTAACTTATAGTGCAATTGTGGCTGCGATTGGTATGGCTATTATTGTGACTGCGCCAGTCTGGCAAGTAGTTATATTAGGTTATGCACTGTTAGGACTAGGCTGTTCTAATATTGTACCAGTGATGTTTTCTCGGGTGGGTCGACAAAACAATATGCCAAAAGCAGCTGCACTTTCTTTAGTATCAACGATTGCTTATACGGGTTCTTTAAGCGGCCCGGCTTTAATTGGTTTAATTGGTGAATGGACCGGTTTAAGTACTGTTTTAACAGGCGTAGCTGTATTGCTATTTGTCATTGCTTTACTTAACCGTTTTACATTAATAAAGACAAATTAATTTATAAATAATAGAGATCCTCAAAGAACATCGAGAAATTTAATTCCTCGATGTTCTTTTATTTAGATTTATAAAACCTGATAGATCGATTGATAACTATCTTGTAATAATCGCTGAGGCTTCATCAGTAAAGTTGGTGTCTTTTCTAAATCATCCAAGAAATTATTTCGCCAATGGGTAAGATCAGATGATGTTAAACCTTCTATCAATTGCTGGTAACGATTAACACGCTCAGTTTTAGACATTTCTAAAGCCATTTTTAAAGCATCCATCATCGCTGCTCTATCTTGCGGATCAACAATCAAGGCTTGAGACATCTGCTCAGCAGCACCAGCATATTTAGATAAAATGAGTACGCCCGGATTTTCTGGGTCTTGAGCTGCAATATATTCTTTAGCGACCAAGTTCATACCATCGCGTAGTGAACTGATCCAGCAAATATCTGAATGGCGATAAATGTGCATAAGATTATGGTGTTGAACAGTGTCATAGCAGCAATCTACAGGTCGCCAGTCTTCATGGGCAAACTCTTCGTTAATTAACTCGAGCTTAGTTTTAAAACGTTGGAATAAACGCTGATAAGCTGGAATATCGGTACGAGAAGGTATTGCAACTTGAAGATGACGAACTAGACCATGATATTCAGGACTGGTTTCCAAAAAGGTTGCAAATGCATTAAATCTTTCGAGCAAACCTTTCGAATAGTCAATACGATCAACCCCAATAATTGTTTTTTGACGTGGTATTTCCTCAAAATTAAACACAGCAGAGGTCGCCAGCTCTTGTTGGGCTTGCTTTTGTATAATTTCGGGCTGAACACCAATTGGGTATGACTTAATTAATATTTGACGTTTCTTGTAGCTAATACTGTTACTTTGTATTTTCTGAGCTTCGAGTAAGTTTAGACAAGTCTGCATACATGCATTTTGATCGATTTGGGTTTGTAAACCAATAACATCATATTGACTCAAGTCTTGAATTAATTCTCGGCCTACTGGAATTTTGCGCCAGATATTGAGACTAGCAAATGGTATATGTAAAAAGAAACCAATTTTATTTTGCATGCCTAATTCACGGCAGTAACGCGCTACACTAAAAAAGTGATAATCGTGTATCCAAATAAGATCTTCAGGTTGAGCAAGCTGTTTTAACTTTTCAGCAAACAAACGGTTGACCTTTTGGTAGGTGCTATATTCTTGCGCATCATATTCAATTAGATCTTCGCGACTATGCATTGCTGGCCAGAGAACCTTATTTGCAAAACCACAGTAATATTGCGCATATTGTTGATGGGTAAGAGGGCAGGTAATGTAATCAATCCCTTGAGAAGAGGCTTGTTCAAATTCTGGCGCTTCGCTATCGGTAATTTGCTGGCCATTCCAGCCTAACCAAATGCCATTACTATCATTCAAAGCGTCTTGTACAGCCACGGCGAGGCCACCAGCTGAAGCTTTACCTGAGGGCATACTTATCCGGTTCGATAATACGATTAATTTAGACATATTTTTTCTCCATTCTGATTTTGGCTATTTTTGACATATAAGCTTTTTATTCTGTTTTGAAATAAAAAAAGAAAATTAGCGACACTATCAATATCTTTTAATCTATATTCAGCTTGTGTTTCACCGGAACCCACTTTAATTGTGAGACCAGATTGTTGATTAATAAATATAAAACCAGATTCATCTGTTAAATCATCGCCTATAAAAATAGGTAAAACAGAAGATAAATTAAGATGATTTAATATAGTTTTAATTGCTTTACCTTTATCAGCTTGATGAGGAATTAATTCAATAACAAATTTTCCCTTATTTAATTTTAATTGAGGATAATCAGAGCTAATCTGTTGCATAATATTAATAGCGTGATTTTCTAAATCTGGGTTCTTGCGATAATGTAAAGCAACAGAATAACCTTTGTCCTCAATTAATAACTCGGGATATTTTTCGCAAGATTTTTGAATATCTTGTTTTAATTGTTTAAAATTAATCTGACTTAAATCTGGCCGAATATAATAATCTGAATTAAGACAAATATCTAAACCATGCAAGCCCGCAATTGGAACTTCAATAGGATATAAGAGTTTACTAGCTGTATTGACATCACGACCTGTTACGGCAATAACAGGTATATTTAATTGAATAATTTTTTTTATAATTTCTAATGTGGTGTTTGGAATAAAACTATGCTCAGGATTAATTTGAAAGGGTGCTAATGTCCCATCAATATCCAAAAATAAACAATAATTTTTATCTAAAGATATATTACTTATAATATGATTGGGTGTAACAAAATATGTATATTTTTCTCTCCCATCAGATATTGTATTTTGACTGTTCATATTAGCCTTCCCAATATTTTTTGATCAATAATTACTCTTCTAACATTAAAATGAATTGATGAGTCATTTCTTTTAATAAAAAAACATAAGTATTAACATTAATTACATTGCATAATGGATTTATAGGCGAAGTGTGGAGTATGTTGTTTTTTGATTGGCTTCAATGTTTAGATAATTAAAGTTTTGTATATTTAATATGAATAATGCAGGTCTTATTTATCAATATATTTCAGAATATTATCGTATTATAAATACTTGATTTTATGATTTCGAAATTGTTTTAATATTGATTTTAAAGGCTATTTTAAATCAATATTATTATATAATCTTTATAAAATCGGTTTTGGATAGGCATATGAAGTTACAAAATAAAATTTTATTAATTACAGGTTGGGGAGTAGGAGTGGAACCTTTGCAATCTCTTAAATTGCATTTGGAAAAAGTAGGATTTGAGACACAACTTATTAATATTTTTAATATTTTAGATAGTAACTTTCAAGCACAGCTAGACTTAGTGGCTAGGGCTGATGTAGTCGTAGGCTGGTCTTTAGGTGGACAGTTAGCAACTCAACTGGTCGATATTTTTTATAAGCAAACAGGGCAGACTAAGACATTAATTACACTTGCTTCAAATCCTTGTTTCGTTGCCAACGATAATTGGCAACCTGCAATGCCTACAGATGTATTCACTCAATTTAAATCTTCTTTTTTACAGAACCCGCAAGCCACGTTAAAGCGTTTTTATTATTTGATTACACTTGGCTCAACCCAAGCTAAACAAGATTGGATAAATATTCAAAATATAGCAAATCCGCCATCAAATGAACTTTTAATAGAAGGTTTGCAAATGCTTGAACAATTAAACTTGGTAGATAACTTAAAAAACTATTCTGGCCGACAACTTCACCTTTTTGCTGAGCAAGATAATGTCATTCCTTGCAAAATTATCGAAAAATTTGAGGAGATCGTGACAGAAAACATGAGTTATAAAGTGCTAAAAGGCGCTACTCATGCTTTTCCATACCTCGAAGTAGACCGAACAATTGAAGAAATCTGCCAATTTTTAACAATTCATCAGCAAAGTTAATAAGCTTTGATTGATCTCGCAATTTTCTTTCATTCTTAACAGGTTTAACATGTGCTAAATGAGAGATTTAATTGCTGTAAAAGGGTAAATAGGATGACCGATAATTTTGATTTGGAACATATTTGGCATCCTTATACTTCAATGACCCAACCTTTACCGACCTTTAAAGTTAAACGTGCCTATGGGGCAACGATTGAACTCGACGATGGTAAGACTTTAATTGATGGTATGTCATCTTGGTGGTGTGCAATTCACGGCTATAACCACCCTGAACTCAATCAGGCAGTGACAGATCAATTACAAAACATGTCACATATTATGTTCGGTGGGTTAACCCATGACCCTGCCATTGAACTTGGTAAAATTCTTTTAAAAATTACGCCACCAAGCCTCGACAAAATTTTTTATGCAGATTCGGGGTCGGTTGCCGTTGAAGTTGCTTTGAAAATGGCTGTGCAATTCTGGACAGCACAAGGCCAACCACAAAAAACAAATTTTATTACCACACGTTCTGGTTATCACGGTGATACATGGAATGCGATGTCTGTTTGTGATCCAGTAACAGGCATGCATCAGATTTTTGGTACAAGTTTACCAAATCGCCTTTTTGTAGCAGCACCGCAAACCAAATTTCATGAAGAATGGAACCAAGAAGATATTGCTGAGCTAGAACAAGCTATTCAGCAAAATCATGAAAATCTTGCTGCACTGATTATTGAGCCAATTGTACAGGGTGCAGGGGGCATGCGTTTTTATCATCCTGAATATTTACGTCAGGCTAAAGTGTTTTGTGAAAAATATAACCTGCTTTTAATTTTCGATGAAATTGCCACTGGTTTTGGCCGTACTGGTAAGCTCTTTGCGTGGGAGCATGCCCAAGTTGAGCCAGACATTATGTGTATAGGTAAAGGCCTAACAGGCGGCTATATGACCTTATCTGCTACCTTAACCACAAAGCATGTTGCAGAAACTATTAGTCGCGGTGAGGCTGGGGTATTTATGCACGGCCCAACTTTTATGGCCAATCCACTTGCTTGCGCGGTCGCTTTAAAAAGTACGCAATTGTTAATTGAACAAGATTGGCAGGCCAATATTGAGCGAATTGAGCAACAGCTTAGCCAATATTTAACCCCTTTAAGTCAGCTTGATTATGTTGCCGATGTACGGGTGCTCGGTGCAATTGGTGTAGTAGAACTCACCTTTAATGTTGATATGAAGACTTTGCAGCAACAATTTGTAGACCGCGGAATCTGGATTCGTCCTTTTGGAAAATTGGTTTATGTGATGCCACCGTATGTCATCACTCATCAAGAGTTAAATGATTTGCTTGAACAATTAGTTGAGGTTGTTCAAACGATGCAGGGAGCGTATTAAGATGTCATTGCTCAATCATTTTGCTGCCGAGTTAGAGGAGTTAAAACAACAAGGTAACTTTAGACATTTTACTCAAAATGTGCAGCATGACCGTTTTATTACGATTCAAAATAAAACGATGCTTAACTTGGCTTCAAATGACTATCTTGGGTTGGCAGCTGATATTAATCTTCGTCAAGAGTTTCTAGATAGCTATCCATTAGAACGAAGCTATTTTAGTTCTTCATCTTCACGCTTATTAACGGGTAATTTTGAAGAATATGAACAGTTAGAAAATAGCCTAAGTAAAGCATTTGGTGATCGGGCGGCCCTATTATTTAATAGTGGCTATCATATGAATCTTGGTATTTTGCCTGCAGTTGCTGATAGCAAAACTTTAATCTTGGCAGATAAGTTAGTCCATGCAAGCATGATTGACGGTATACGTTTGTCTGGTGCCCAATATGTACGTTATCGACATAATGATTTACAGCATTTGGAACAACTTCTCCAAAAATATCATGATGATGAAAAGATTGAACGTATCATTGTGGTCACAGAAAGTATTTTTAGTATGGATGGGGATGAAACGGATTTAGCCGCTTTAGTCCAGCTCAAAAAACGTTTTGCTAAAACCATGTTGTATGTCGATGAAGCACATTCAATCGGTGTGCGTGGTCAGCAAGGATTAGGGTGTGCTGAACAATACAATGTCATTCAAGAAATTGATTTTTTAGTTGGTACATTAGGTAAAGCATTGGCAGCAGTTGGTGGTTACATTATTTGCGATCCAATTATTAAAGATTATCTCATTAATAAAATGCGCCCACTTATTTTTAGTACTGCACAGTCCCCGATTGTGATGGCATGGGCAAACTTTATTTTTCAAAAAGTATTAGTCGCTCAATCTCAGCGTGAACATTTAAAAAGCATTAGCCAATATCTTCAACAAGCTGTCGTGCAAAAGGGTTATGTAAGCCCATCGATCAGCCATATTATTCCTGTCATTGTTGGAGAAAGTCAGGCTGCTATCGATAAAGCGAAGCAAGTTCAGGAAAGTGGTTTTTATGCTATGCCTGTACGTCCACCCACAGTACCTAAAAACAGTTCGCGTTTGCGTATTTCTTTAACGTCAATGGTGCAGCAACATGAACTTGAAGAATTGGTGAGTTTTCTGTGAGTTTGAATAAAGACTTGGTTGCCCAGCGTTTTGCTAAAGCAGGGCAAAGCTATTCAGAACAAGCAATTGTTCAAAAACAAATTTGCCAAAATTTAACACGGTTACTTCAGCAGTTTTGCCCAAGGACAATACCACGTGTTTTTGAAATTGGTTGTGGTTCTGGCAATTTAACTCGTCTTATTACTGCATCTTTTCAAATCGAAGAATTAATTTTGAATGATCTGTATGCAGATGTGCAGCAGCACTTTAATTCTCACGAAAGTTTGAAATGGTTGATTGGAGATGTTGAGGCGTTAGATTTTCCTCAGCAGCTCGATATGATTGTTTCAGGTTCAGCTTTACAGTGGATGCAAGATTTACCGCGCTTGCTCGAACGTTGTGATGAGGCTTTAGTCGATCAAGGTTGGTTATGCTTTTCAACATTTGGCTCTAAAAACTTATTAGAGATTAAAGAGCTAACAGGACAAGGCTTAAGTTATTGGTCAGTTGAAAATTGGAATAGAGCCTTAACTCAGGCTGGTTTTGAGATTTTGCATTTGTCAGAGTCGGAAACTCAACTGTATTTTGATTCGCCTAAGGCTGTGTTGCAGCATTTAAAGGCAACTGGGGTAACGGCAACTGCTCAACATCGTTGGACTAAGCAAACGTTACAACAGTTTTATCAAGATTATGATCGGTTTAAGCATGCCGAAGGATATTCCCTAACATATCATCCGATTTATTGTATTGCCCGGAGAGTGAAGTAAATGAGTGGCCAGATCTATTTTGTGAGCGGGATTGATACCGAAATTGGTAAAACTTACGCAACAGGATTTTTAGCAAAATTATGGACTGAGCAGGGTAAAAAAGTGATTACCCAAAAACTCATTCAGACAGGTAATGCTGATATTTCTGAAGATATCGAAAAGCACCGTGAAATTATGGGACAAGGCTGGTTTCAAGAAGATCATGACAAGCTCACTATGCCTGAAATCTTTAGTTACCCAGCTTCACCTCATTTAGCAACACGTCTTGATAACAGAGAAATTGATTTTCAAAAAATTGAAAATGCGACCCAAACATTAGCAGAGCGTTTTGAAATCGTATTGTTAGAAGGTGCAGGAGGCTTAATGGTGCCATTAACCACCAGTCTGCTGACCATTGATTATGTCGCTCAGCACCAGTTTCCGGTTATTTTAGTAACCTCAGGGCGTTTGGGAAGTATTAACCATACTTTACTTAGTCTTGAAGCACTTAAAACTCGTGGACTGAAATTAAAGGCTTTGGTTTATAACCTAAAAGATGAATCAAAAGATCCATTAATTTCTCAAGATACTTCAAATTATTTGAAAGATTATTTAGCTGTTCATTTTCCTGAAGCTGAATGGATCGAACTGGCAAAAATGAATTAAGTTCAACAGGCTATAAAAAACCGCTCAAATTTGAGCGGTTTTTTTGCATCTTATGAATGTTTAGAATTTCTTTGAACCACGGTTAAAACCAGTCGCTTTACGTTGGTTGCCCGTGTTAACAGGAGCTTCTTTTTCATCATCGCGACGTTGTTGGCGTAAGTAACCGCCACGACGTGCTGCCATTGGTTTTTCAGTCATACGATCAGTACGGCGTTTTGCCATACCAAATAAACCTGTACCTTGACGTGGTTTTAACTCAACTGATTTTGCTAAGTTGTCGATGTCAGTTTTGTCGAGTTCCATCCAACGGCCAGTACGTAATTCGCGTGGTAAAATAACGGTACCGTAGCGTGTACGTAATAAACGGCTTACTTTAAGATCTTGCGATTCGAAAATACGACGTACTTCGCGGTTACGGCCTTCTTTCACTACCACTTGATACCAGCGGTTAATACCTTCACCACCAATTTCAGAGAATGATTCGAATTTGGCTGGACCATCTTCAAGCTCTACTCCGTTAACCATGTTTTGGCGTAGTTTTGGTGTTACTTCACCCATTACTCGCACTGCGTATTCACGTTCAATTTCATTAGATGGGTGCATTAAGCGGTTAGCAAGTTCACCATCATTCGTGAAAAGTAATAAACCAGTACTGTTAATATCTAGGCGGCCTACCATTACCCAACGGTCATTCGCAATTTGCGGTAAATGATCAAATACGGTTGGACGTTTTTCAGGGTCATTACGTGAACAGATTTCACCCTCAGGCTTATAATAAATCAGTACACGACGACGAATTTCGTCTTCAATCTGAAACTGAACTTTACGGCCATCAATGCGTAATTCATCGCCTGGTTCAATGCGCTCACCCACTTGGGCAACACGACCGTTTACACTCACGCGTCCTGCGGCAATAACCTCTTCCATATATCGGCGGGAACCTAATCCGATTCGCGCTAATACTTTTTGCAATTTTTCACTCATGACAGCACAACCTTAGACATAATGATCAACAGTCCACCTCTTTATGATTTCGGTGCATTTGCATCGAGAGCCATAAAGGCTTCCTTGGCGTTCTGTAGGGGAGGCAATTGGCCTAGAGAAGCTAGACCAAAAGCATTCAGAAACTGAGGCGTTGTAATTAGCAACGCAGGTCTTCCGGGTAAATCTCTAAAACCGGCTTCTTTAATCCAGTTCCAGTCAAATAGTGTTCTAAGAATCTGACTATTATTAGATACACCACGAATTTGTTCAATATCAGCTCGGGTAACCGGTTGATGATAAGCAATGACAGCCAGGGTTTCTAGTAATGAAGGCGACAGTTTTGTTGGTCGCTCTGGCCAAATTTGCGCAATAATACTACGATATTTAGATCTTACCTGAAAGCGAAACCCTTGCGCTGTTTCAATCAGCTCAATAGAGCGGCCATGCTGTAATAACGCGAGCTGTTGTAAAAGCTGACGAAGCTGTTGTTTATTATACTGATTATTAAATGCTTCTTTTAAGCGGGCAATTGAAACCGGCGCGTCACTGGCAAAAATAATTGCTTCAAGTTGTAATAAAACTTCGTGATGAATGTCAGCTAATGACAAATCATTATTATTTTGTTCAAAACTACTCATAGTGAAGACCCTTGAATTGCTAGGGGAGCTTCAATACCAGTGGCAATAATTTTAATTTTCTGTTGGCGGGTTAATTCTAAAACCGCCATAAATGTAACAACCATTCCCATACGACCTTGCTGGGGATTGAGTAATTCTTTAAAACTTAACACGTCACCAGACTCTAATTTCTCTTCAATATATGCAATACGTTCTTCTAGTAAAACAGGTTCTTGAGCAATGACATGTGTAACAGGTTCTGGGCGATTAAAGACACAGAACAGAGCATCATGTAGCGCTGAAATATCGTAGCCTTCATAAATAGGAGCGATATGACCTAAACTTACATTGGCATTAAACGTGTCACGCTCGAGAATTGGCATTTGTCCCAAACGCTCAGCTGCTTGCTTAATACGCAGATAAGTTTCAAGACGATCAATAAGTTCCTGCTTAGGGTCTTTTTCAATGCTTATAATTGTAGGTTTCGGTAAAAGCAGGCGAGATTTTAGGTCAGCTAATAGAGCAGCCATCACCATATAATCTGCGGTTAATTCGATATTTAAAGACTTCATACTATCCATATAGGCTAAATATTGAGTCGCAATAGGTGCAATATCGAGTTGGATTAAATCGAAACCGTTTTTTTGAATCAGATAGATTAAAAAATCTAGTGGACCTTCAAAGTGCTCGAGCAAAATCTCAAATGCAGCTGGAGGTATATAGAGATCTTCAGGAATCTTGTCATGCCACTCATCTAAAACACGGATGTGTGGAGCGTCTTCCATGGATTGATGAAGTGATTGATTCATTACGATTATAAGCCACGCGAATTTTCAAAAGCATGAGACTTGTTATTCAAGTCAAAGACAGCTGTAAGTAGAAGAACAGCAGATAGTGAAAATCATTCTAAATGAATTATGTCTTTTAATAAATTACTTAACGACTAAAGTGTAAAAAAAATCCAAAATAAATAAAGAGTATTTTTTTGAGTGATAATATATTTTTTTAAACTATTGGTAAAAAATGTAAGTGCTTATTCAAAAGCACTTACATCGCCAACACCACGACGGATAATCTCAGGATGTTCACCCGATAAATCGACAATACTTGTACTTGTTAAGGTACCAAAACCACCGTCAATAAATACATCAATTCGTTTATCTAGCTGATTTTCAATATCGTAAGGGTCATCTAGAGGGTCTTCTTGGCCCGGTAAAATTAATGTACTGGTAAGTAGCGGTTCACCAAGTTCTTGCAATAATGCCTGACAAATCGGATTACTTGGAATACGTAAACCAATCGTTTTCTTTTTAGGATGCATCAATCTACGAGGAACTTCACTTGTTGCAGGTAAAATGAACGTAGTAATCGCTGGTGTATTCGCTTTCAATAAACGGTATGTCGCATTATCAACTTTTGCATAAGTTGCAATATCTGATAAGTCGCAGCACATAATGGCATATTGATGCTTAGGTCCTAAACCACGTATCTGTGCAATACGTTCCATGGCACTTTTATTACCGATTTGACACCCAATTGCATAGGCTGCATCGGTAGGGTAGACCACAACATCTCCTGCTCGGATACGTTCAACCGCTTGGGAAATGAGGCGTTGCTGTGGATTTTCAGGATGTACATGTAAATGCATCATATTTTAGAGACTCCATCACGCCAGTGTTAAAAATAATTATTAGGCTTTTTAAATATCCTAGGCAAGCAATTAACGTAGTTTTTTTGTCAATTAATCAAGGAGTTCACGTTTAAATTCATTTAATTGTAAAGGTGTACCTGAACGTGTACATTGGCAAATAAAACTAATAAATGCTGCTGCATCACGGGGTAGCTTGGCTTCACCCGAAAAGTAACGTTGCACTTGAGCATAGACATTATCTTTAAATAGTTTGCCATCTCCGCTATCACCTGTCAGGTTATCGAGAGATACTCTAAATTTTCTGCCAAAAGATTGTGCAAATAACCATTCAATTGCTTGAGGCTTAATTTCTACTTGTTCAAATAAACTTTGCTGTTCTTGGGTACGACCATCAGGTGCATACCAATATCCTAAATCTGGTAATAGACGTCTCTTTTCACCCGCAATAGACCAATGACTAATTTCATGTAAGGCACTATTAAAGAAACCATGAGCAAATTGAATCTTGGCAGGGTCTTTATTTGTTGCAGGGAAATATTCTGGTTCAAAATCTCCACGAACTAATGTCACATTATGGTGGGAAAACCAGTGATTAAAGTGTAAAATAAGCCAATCAACTTGCTCAGACTCCGATTTTGAGCTTGACCATGGTGAGAGTTGCACTGGGTCAGGTACAAGCGTGTTCTGATGGGTTGAATGGGTGCAAACGAGTAATGAAGTGTTAACTTCAGGTTGCGGCTGCAACAGGTGCATTGCTTAATTTACCCCGAGTTCTGTCTAAAGAAGTGCAAAATTGTATCTTAATCTTTGACAGAGTACCGATGAATTTGTAGAATTGCCGCCTTAATTATGTCAGCAAATACCTTTCCGGCACAGATTGAGCCGTTTAAATGGGCTGAACAAGGCTTTACATGGTCAGGTCAACTGCCCTTGTCTCGCTTTGCTCGTATCGCTCGTGAAGCTGTTGGATCAATTGATAACCAATTGATCAACATAGACTGTAAGCTATCAATAGATGCATATCATCGCATTGTGTGGATGGACGGTCATATGGACACGAAAGTTCCAATGGAGTGCCAACGTTGTTTGGAACCTGTTGAAATGCCTCTTGTCTTAGACTTCCATATTGCATTAGTGGATGATGAGTCACTGATAGAGCGCTTGGATGAGGATGCTGATTTCATCGTTTTAGGTGAAAGTGAGTCTTCGACGAAAGGTGATTATGATACGCCTGCCTCGATTAACTTACTCGCATTACTAGAAGATGAACTGTTATTGTTGATGCCTTTATCTCCCAAGCATGATGCTTGTGAACATAAACATCAGCCTACCATTCAAAATGTTGTCGAAGAAAAACGGGATAACCCGTTTGATGTTTTGGCAGGTTTGAAGGGTAAACTTAACTCATAATTTATGTTATAATTGTGAGATAAGACAACTGAATTTGTTCTGATCCATTTTTTCGATCTTTGTAAGGAGCCATCATGGCCGTTCAGCAAAACCGTAAAAGTCGCTCTCGCCGTGACATGCGCCGTTCACATGACGCTTTAACCGAGAATGCATTAACAGTAGACCAAGCAACTGGTGAAACTCATCGTCGTCACCACGTGACTAAAGACGGTTTCTACCGTGGTCGTCAATTATTCGCTAAAGCAGCTGATGCTGAATAATTGCATGATATGCATTAAGCGTGATGCTTAAGTATAGAAAAAATGGGAGCGAAAGCTCCCTTTTTTTGTTGTTTTTCGCAATTATAAATATATAAATAACATGTTAAATTTCCGCTCCAGAAATGAGTGAAAACCCAAAAAAGGATTTCTTATGTCTGCTAAACGTCTTGAACAAGTAGCTTTAGCCACAAAAACTGCGTTTGTGTTTCCTGGTCAAGGTTCACAAAAAGTCGGTATGCTTGCTGAACTAGCTGAACAGTTTAGTGGGGTCGGGCAAACCTTTGCGGAAGCTTCAGATGCTCTTGGATTTGATCTGTGGCATATTGCGCAAAGTGGTGAAGGTCTCGACCAAACAGAAAATACCCAACCTGTGTTATTAACTGCCAGTATCGCTTTATGGCGTGTATGGCTTGATTTAGGTGGTCTGGCCCCTAAGTATCTTGCAGGACATTCATTAGGTGAATACAGTGCATTGGTTGCTGCAGGCTCTATGAGCTTGGCAGATGCAGTTAAATTAGTTAACTTGCGTGGCAAACTGATGCAAAGTGCCGTTCCTCAAGGGGAAGGGGCTATGGCTGCAATTCTTGGTTTGGCTGATGAAAAAGTGGTTGAGCTTTGTCAAACTGTGAGTGCGTCAGGTGAGGGTTCTGTCGAAGCTGCAAACTATAATTCACAAGGCCAAGTTGTAATTGCGGGTAGTACTGCATCTGTACAACAAGTTATGGCATTAGCAAAAGAACAATCTGCTAAAGCAATTGCTTTACCTGTATCGGTTCCTTCGCATTGTTCTTTAATGAAACCTGCTGCAGAGAAATTTGCAGAAGCTTTGGAACAAACTGCCATTGAGCTACCTACCATTCCTGTAATACAAAATGTCAACGCGGGAATAGCTACCGATGTTGCTCAATTGCGTCAGGCGTTAACTGCTCAATTGTACCAGTCTGTACAATGGACAGATACGATGCAGTTTTTACAAAACCAAGGCATACATTACATTGTTGAATGTGGTCCTGGTACAGTATTGAGTAATCTCGCAAAGCGTTTACCAAATATCGAAAAAGCTTTTTCTATTGATAGTAAGAGCAAAATGGAAGATGCCCTAAATGCTGTTTTAGTGGCAGAAGGAAAAATTGCATGACACAAGAACGCAAAGTTGCATTAGTAACGGGCGCGAGTCGGGGTATTGGCGCTGCCATTGCCCAGCAACTTATTCAAGACGGTTATTTTGTTGTAGGTACTGCGACTTCTGAATCTGGTGCACAAAAGTTAAGTGATAGCTTTGGTGAGCAAGGTGCAGGTTTGGCGCTCGATGTGCGCAATCTCGATGAGATTGAAGCAGTCGTTTCTCATATTGAACAGAACTATGGTCCTGTACTTGTTCTAGTTAACAATGCAGGTATTACGAAAGACAATTTGTTGCTTCGTATGTCTGAAGATGATTGGGATGACATTCTCAATATTCACCTGAAAGCAGTTTATCGTTTATCTAAACGTGTGCTTAAGGGGATGACTAAGGCACGTTTTGGTCGAATTATTAATATCAGTTCTGTTGTAGCTCACTTTGCAAACCCAGGCCAAGCGAACTATTCTGCTGCTAAAGCAGGTATTGAAGCATTCAGCCGTAGCCTTGCAAAAGAGATGGGCAGCCGCCAAATTACTGTAAACAGTGTGGCACCCGGTTTTATTGCAACAGAAATGACAGATGCACTTAGTGAAGACATTCGCAAAAAAATGAGTGATCAAGTGGCTTTAAATCGCTTAGGTGAGCCACAAGATATCGCAAATGCGGTGAGTTTCCTTGCAAGTGATAAAGCAGGTTACATTACCGGTACGGTATTACATGTAAATGGTGGTTTATACATGGCCTAACGCCGATGTATAAACTTTTAAAAATTTTTATATTCAATTAAACTAGTGGCAAATTAAACGCCACAAGCAATGAGGAGAATTCCTGTGAGCGATATCGAACAACGCGTTAAACAAGCGGTTGCAGAACAACTTGGTCTTAAAGCTGAAGAGATTAAAAACGAAGCATCTTTTATGGATGACTTAGGTGCTGACTCTTTAGATTTAGTTGAACTTGTTATGTCTTTCGAAAATGACTTCGACATCACTATCCCTGATGAAGATTCTAACGAAATCACTACAGTTCAATCTGCAATTGACTATGTAACTAAAAAACTTGGTTAATTCGCATATTGCTGAATAAAAAGAAGGCCACCGTAAGGTGGCTTTTTTTATGAGAGAAAAAATTAAGAGATACATATTTTTACAAGATCAACCTCAATTGATAGCAGAGGCATGACTTTTTTGAAGTATAACAATAGAGGTCAGTTTAATGACTTTACTATAAACAATAATATGAGGACTAAAAGATGGGTCTTTTTGATTTTGTAAAAGGTATTGGTAAGAAAAATACCGCTCCAGCAGAACCACAACCAGCTCCGGCAACACCAGCAGAACCTTCTGCACAAGAAGTTGCAAATAAATTATTAGGTTTAATTAAAAGTTTAGGCTTAGGGGTAGAGGGCTTATCTGTAACCTATAACGGTACTACCGATACCGCGACTATTAAAGGACAGGTAAAAAGCCAAGCAGATAAAGAAAAAATTATTCTTATTGTTGGGAACATTGATCATGTGGCACAAGTAGATGACCAGATGACTGTTGCAACGCCTGAACCAGAAAGTAAATTTTATACAGTAAAATCTGGTGACAACCTTTCAAAAATTGCGAAAGAAGTTTACGGTGATGCAAATCAGTATCCAAAAATCTTTGAAGCAAATAAACCAATGTTAAAAGATCCTGATGAGATTTTCCCAGGACAAGTTTTACGTATTCCTCAATAATTGAGGTTAATAAAAAGGCGCTTAAAGCGCCTTTTTTGTGCTTTTTAAAAACGTTTTGGAATCTTTTGTCCGTTTGGTACAGGGGTATCAGCATTTTTTAAAACACCGAATAACCATGTTTCAGCATGTTGTACCGCAATTTTTAACGAATCACCTAAAGCTAAACGCCCTGCGATAAAGCTAGCTAATGAACAACCTGATCCGTGATATTCACCTTCAAGGCGAGGACAGCTACTAGTCGCTGCCAGTTCACCGTTAATGTATAAACTATTTTTAATATGATCTGGTGTATCTTCGTGTCCACCTTTGACTAAAACAGCTTTAGCACCCATTTCAAATAACTTTTGAGTGGCTTGATCTAAATCAGTAATACCTGTTAAAGCGCGTAATTCAACGGTATTTGGAGTAATAATCGTTGCTAGAGGAATAAGCTCAACGAAAGCTTTAACCAGAGTTGCCTGATCACCTAAAGAACCACCACTGTTTGCGACTAAAACAGGATCAAGTACATATTGGTAGTCAGGATGTGCACGAAGAAATTCAGCTAGAGCAGCAATATTATCTGTAGTGCCAAGCATGCCAGATTTAACGCATTTAATGGGTAAGTCACCTACCACTGCATTTGCTTGTGCTAATAAAAGTTCTTTTGAGGTTGCTTCGAAGCCAAATACTTGTTGTGAGTTTTGAATGGTGAGGGCAGTACATGCAATTGCTGCATGGGCACCACTTTGTCCAATTGCTTCGATATCGGCTTGTAAACCTGCACCACCTGAAGGGTCTAAACCCGAGAAACAAAGTACGGTTGGACGCACGGTTATTTCCTTTTCAATTTAAATTTACGTTAGTATAAGAGAGTTTGATTAAACTCTCGACCAATTGAATTAAATACTTTACTGGGTTAGTGATTGAATGGCTATAAAACATATTTTGATTGATTTAGATGGAACCTTAACAGACCCAAAAGTTGGAATCCATACTTCAATTCGCTATGCAATGGATAAGTTAGGTTATCCCTTGGCTGCCGATTTAAATATTGACTGGACAATTGGTCCCCCGTTAAAAGCTTCATTAGCGAAACTTCTAGACACACAAGATGATGCTTTAGCTGAACAAGCTTTACTTGCTTATCGTGAGCGTTTTTCGGTTACGGGTTTATTTGAAAATGAAGTATATCCATCTGTTGCGCAAACACTTAATACATTAAAAGAAGAGGGATATCGCTTATTTGTCGCAACCGCTAAACCAACGATTTATGCAAAACGTATCTTGGATCATTTTGAATTAAGCCAATACTTTGTACATATTTACGGTAGTGAGTTAACAGGTGAACGGACCAATAAAGCTGAGCTTATCCATTATATTCTTGAGCATGAGCAACTAAACCCTGAAGAATGCTTAATGGTGGGTGACCGTCAATATGACGTTTTAGGTGCACGCTATAATAGTATTGAGGCGGTAGCAGTAACTTATGGTTATGGAACACCTGAAGAGCTCGCTCAAGCACAACCAAAAGCAATGATTACGCAATTTTCTGAACTTTTGGACTATGTTGAAGGGCAGGCAACCCAAAAGAAAGTATCTTAAATATTATTAAATTTTAATTTGAAGGTTTGGCTTTGATCTAAAGCCAAACCTTTTTTATTTAAATATCGTGTTGTTGACGGTATTGAACAAGTTCTTCAATCGTAATCACAGTTAAGTGATGAGTTTGAGCGTATGCTAAAACTTGAATGCCTGATGCCATAGTACCGTCTGGGTTAGTTAATTCACATAACACACCAGCAGGTTTTAGGCCTGCTAATCTTGCTAGATCAATTGTTCCTTCAGTGTGACCTCGACGAGTAAGCACACCACCATTACGTGCACGTAAAGGAAAAACGTGGCCTGGACGATTAAGATCACTTGCGACAGCACCATCTTTAATTGCAGTTTGAATGGTAGTAACACGGTCTTTAGCTGACACACCGGTAGTCACACCTTGAGCTGCTTCAATGGTCACTGTAAAAGCAGTATGAAACTGACTTGAGTTTTGAGAAACCATTGGAGGGAGTTCTAGATGATCTGCTAGCTCTTCTGTAAGGCATAAACATACAATCCCTGAGCCATCACGGATCATACGTGCCATTGTTTCTACTGTTAAAGTTTCGGCTGCCACAATTAAATCTGCTTCATTTTCGCGGTCAAAGTCATCCATAACCAAGACAGGTTTGCCTTGACGGATATCTTCTAATGCTTGTTGAATACGTTGTTCAGCAGGAGAGAGGGCTGAGAAAAAAAGTTCTGGTTGAATTAAGCTAGACATAATGAAACGCTCTCGTAAAAATACGGTGGAACATTTCAGGACTGATGTAAAAACAGGCTGGCACTGAAATAAAACGGATTTATCCCAGTTCGTCGTCTTCTTTCATCCGGACTATACCGTCGGCTTTGGAATTTCACCAAATCTGCTCAAATTACACAATTTAAGCTCGTGGGCTTGTTAATCTAATTATAAAAATTAACTTTACCACCGGTGGGGAATTACACCCCGCCCTGAAGCGATGGGTTTTATTATAGCGCGCTTGATAAAATTGGCTAGATGCTTTTATAGAATGCTAAGTTTCTTTATGAATAAGTATTTGCATAAATAGAATTAGGCTTTTTAACAAGAGCTTACTTGTTGATATGAAAATGGAATGCTATGTTTTTTATAGAAAATTATAAATAAAATAGGTGTTTCATGCAGATAAGAGACGATTACCCTCTTACCAGTAGCTCATTTATTCAGCATCTCCATATTTTCAGTTATGTATTTATGGCGGTAAGTATTCTGTATTTAATTGCTGCTAACTGGTTAATGCTTCCAGGCAGTATTCAACTCGCTATCCCGCCCGCTATATTAGTTGTCACAGCTTGGTTCAGTGTAAAAGATACTTTAAGTGATGGGGTTAGACAGACCTTACATAGCGTTTGTGGTTTGATGATAGGCTTAAGTCTGGCTGTAATTGGACAAGTTTATCAAACTGGGGCAGACAGTTATTTGCTTTTTTTAATTTGGACATTGCTTTTATTACCGTGGTTATACCGCCCGAATATTGGCATCTTCGCTTTAATTTGTATTACCAGCCAACTTACACTTTTTTTATTTTTTAAGCAGACTTTTTGGTTAGAAAAATTTCCGTATTTATACCTATTCATTTTAAATTTATTAAGCCTTATAGAATTTTGGATATGTATAAAGAAATATCGTGCTTTAAGATTTGTCTTTATCGCTTGGTTTGCAGTTATTTCAATCATTGGAATGATTCAATATTTATCGAATGAGAATATTCCTTATCTGATCTCTGCTTTCTGTTCAGGAATAATGGCTTTTTACTATTTCTTCAAAAAAGACGATCAATTATGTGCCAGTTTAATGGCTGCTGTTCTTGGTGTAACAGCCACCATATGGCTTGTAGATGGGATTAATCATCTGTTTAAAGATTCTAATGAGTTCATCTTTTTATTGATTGCGGGCATTATTTTTATTTGGTTTGCGCTGATTAGCTATCTTTTAATAAAAATTTTTCGTCAAAGCCGCTTTTATATCATTCCAATGGCAATTGGTGCTTGGCTTGCGGGTTTAGCGCTTGCAGCTTTTACGCTCGTGTTTTGGAAGGCTATTTCTTTAGTCATTGGAATTATTTTTGTAGCATTCGCTATCGTGCTTTTAAAAAAATCGCAACGTTATTTCTTTCGACAATTTGCTTATTGTTTATTTATCAGTGGACAGACTGCTTTCTTATTTCACCTTGGTTCAGAAACAGATCAGATGCTATGGGTTTTAATTGCACAGATTTTTATTCTATGTATTAGTTATTTCCTTAAACCGCATTGGTTCTTCATTTTAATTCAAATGCTTGCTACGTATGGCATAGCTTTTATCTATTTGCTACAACTGGACCATTCATTATGGTCAATACATTCTACTCAAACCTATTTAAATTTAACTTTGCTCAATTATTTTGTTTTTAGTTTGGTGCTCTTACCTAAGAGAAAGTCACTAGCTCTATATGAGCGTAGTATTTTTTTATGTGTGCTAGTCGTCATTCTAGTCGCTTCTTTTTTCGATACTTTTATGGGGCTCGTTCCAGAAAATTCGATAGATCAACATAGGTGGGTTCTATATTTTCTGCCTAGTGTTTGGTTACTTTGCTTTAGTGTTTTTCATTTATATAGACAACTTCAGGGAATCACTTTTTTCGCTTTTTTAATTTTTGGTGTGTTACTTATTGCATTGGGATATTTCGAAATTTTCATATTGTTTACTATTTTAACGTGGGCATTAAAAAGTAAAGATCGGATTGTTTATGGAGTTAGCTTAGCTGTATTCGTTTTAGTGTTCTGGCAGCTCTATTACAACCTACAAATAACTTTTCTAGCTAAGAGTTTATCTATTTTTATTTCTGGTGTTTTTCTATTGGCACTGTCGTGGTTGCTTCACCGTGAAAATAAAAATGGTCTTATTGGAGGAGAGAAAGAATGAAGAAGTATTTTTCTCTAATTCTTGCATTAGCCACGATGTTATTTTTCGCAACGTTAGTAGTCAAAAATGAATGGCATCTGCACCATAGTAGAAGTATTTTCATTGAGCTTAAACCAGTTGATCCTCGTTCAATCTTACAAGGTGACTATATGGCACTCGCTTATGAATTACATTTACAATCTCTTAAAGCTCTTTCAGGAAGTGAGAGTGAGGCTATAGATCAGGTGATTTTTAATCATTCTTCCATTCCAGCGAAAGTTATATTGGATTCACAAAATCGTGTAGTTGGTACAGTTCTAGATACTAACAATTCATTTACTGGGCAAAGATTAATTTTAAAAAATCCTGAAAATCGTTTACAGGCTTTATATCCATCCTCGCGGAGTTTCTTATTTGCAGAAGGCTTGGCTCAATGTTATGAAAAAGCCAAATATGCTGAATTTAAGGTAAATCCTAAAGGCGAAGCGATTCTATCTGATTTGCGAGGGGAAGGGCTTCAACCTTTAAATTGTGAAAAACAAAAGAATTGGTGGGAAGGAACTATTTAGGATTTATAAAAATAAAAAAGCCCGTCGATGCGGGCTTTTTTATTTTTAAATTTTTAATTAGGCAACTTGTACAGGAATGCAATTCGCTGTGTGGTTGACTGTATTATCTGGGTTTGCATATACCAAACGTGGTTTGTGAGCATTTGCTTCAACTTCGGTGAAATCACCAAACGTAGCAATAATAACTAAATCGCCAACATCTGCTTGATGTGCAGCACCGCCGTTTACTGAAATAATGCCAGAGTTATCTTCACCACGAATCGCATAAGTCGTGAAGCGTTTGCCATTGGTTACATTCCAAACATGAATTTCTTCATATTCACGAATACCAGCTAAATCCATCAATACGCCATCAATTGCACAAGAACCTTCATAGTGAAGCTCAGCATGGGTTACAACTGCACGGTGAATTTTGCATTTTAATAAACGAGATAGCATGGCTAGCGTCTCCTGAGTAGACCTAAGATGTAGATCTTATGGTGAAATCTTTAGCTTTTGCGGTTGGCAAAGTGGCTGATGCGCATTTTGCTCCTAAAAAAGCAAGATAGCAAGCATGATTGTTCAACAATTTAAGTGGGTTTATATGCATTAATTTGATTCATGGCCTGAGGAACTTGTCCTTGAACAAGTAACTTCACTTTAGAAAGGGCATGATCAATTGCTGCATCCATCAGACTTTGTTCACTACTTGGTGCTTTTCCAAGTACGTGGCCTGAAACTCTCTCTTTGGAGCCAGGATGTCCGATCCCAATTCGTAAACGGTGAAAATTTGGACCAATATGAGGGACAATGTCACGTAAACCATTATGACCACCATGACCACCGCCTGTTTTAAGGCGAATCACACCAGGGTTCATATCAAGTTCATCATGAGCAATCAAAATTGCTTCGGGAGCAATTTGATAAAATTTTGCAAATGGAACTACACTTTGGCCAGAACGGTTCATAAATGTAGTGGGTAGAAGTAGACGGACATCGTGTCCTTCTATGTTACCACGTCCACTGATTCCGTGAAATTTCGGATCATTTTTTAATGTAATGCCATATTTATCAGCAAGCTGTTCAATGAACCAAAAGCCTGCATTATGGCGGGTTTGGGCATATTCTGAACCAGGATTGCCCAAACCAACAATTAGCGAAATATTTGACACTAATCTACGCCTTTAAACACTTATGCGCGTTTGAAGTCAGCGTGCATAGGAGTGTTTTTAGATGGGTGACGTTGTAACGCTTGGATTTTAACGTTTTCAACTTTGTCGCCCACTTTGATTTCTACAACTTCTTCAAAGAAAGCATTGTTTTCTAAAGCTTTTACAAGCTCACGAAGTTCTAAAGTAACAGTTACAGGCTCAGCATTGCCACCATAAATGATAGCTGGAATTAAAGCTTCGCGACGAAGGCGGCGGCTCGCACCTTTCCCTTGTTTGTCTTCAGCACGCGCTTGAGCGTTTAATACGAAGTTTGCCATGAGTAAATCCTCATTAAAGTTTAAATAGACTAAACTTGCGACCAGTTTAGTGATAGAAAACCCCAGCCAAGGCTAGGGTTTAGAAAAAGCTGCAATATTATAAACTATCGAACATTGCACTGATAGACTCTTCGTTATTAATACGACGAATCGTTTCAGCAACCATGCTAGCAACAGAAACCTGACGGATCTTGCCTAAGGTCAATGCTTCTTCAGAAAGAGGAATGGTATCAGTCACAACCAGTTCATCAATAACTGAATTACGTAAGTTTTCAATAGCCTTACCTGATAGTACAGGGTGAGTTGCATACGCAACTACACGACGTGCACCAAATTGCTTAAGCGCATCAGCTGCTTTACACAATGTACCAGCAGTATCAACCATATCGTCTACGATAACGCAATCACGATCTTTTACGTCACCAATTAAGTGCATAACTTGCGACTCATTGGCTTTCTGACGACGTTTATCAATAATTGCTAAATCGATGTCACCCATCTGTTTGGCAACAGCACGCGCACGTACTACACCACCAACGTCAGGAGAAACCACCATAAGGTTGTCATGTTGTTGTTGACGTAAGTCAGCAAGCAAAGCAGGAGTACCGTAGATGTTATCGACTGGAATATCGAAGAAACCTTGAATTTGGTCAGCATGTAAGTCGATCATCACGACACGGTCAATACCAACAGTGGTAAGCATGTCTGCGACAACTTTAGCTGTAATCGGCACACGTGCAGAACGTGGACGACGGTCTTGGCGAGCATAACCAAAATAAGGGATGACAGCGGTAATACGACCAGCACTTGCACGACGCAAAGCATCTGCCATAACCAAGATTTCCATAAGGTTATCATTGGTAGGGGCACAAGTAGGCTGAACGATAAATACGTCTTTACCACGAACATTTTCAGTAATTTCTACTGAAATTTCTCCATCAGAAAAGTGACCGACTGATGCAGCACCTAGAGGGATATGTAAGTGACTTACGACTTTTTGAGCGAACTGTGGATGAGCATTTCCACTAAAAACGACAAGATTGGGCATGAAGCACCCTTGGCGGTTGGTATGTAATGAAATAGATGGCAGGGGCGGCTGGATTCGAACCAACGGATGCCGAGATCAAAACCCGGTGCCTTACCACTTGGCGACGCCCCTAATGCGGCAGAACTTTAATATTTTTGCAATGCAATGTCAAGATTAATCAACAAAAAGCATAGCAATTAAGTCTGTCTTTAAAATAAGAGAATGGCAGGGGCGGCTGGATTCGAACCAACGGATGCCGAGATCAAAACCCGGTGCCTTACCACTTGGCGACGCCCCTAA
>NZ_KB976987.1:2027646-2247943 GCF_000399685.1 Acinetobacter pittii ANC 4050 | reverse complement strand
TGGCAGGGGCGGCTGGATTCGAACCAACGGATGCCGAGATCAAAACCCGGTGCCTTACCACTTGGCGACGCCCCTAACGTGTAACCTTAAAATGATTAAGAGGAGATTCTTTTAAACTATTTACCAAGTAAGATTTACATGGTGAATGCTTAAGAATTTCATCAATATTCATTTCATTCGTTACTTCAGTAAAAACACAAGCACCTGTACCTGTAAGCTTTGCTTGACCAAACTGATCTAAATATTGCATTGCTTCTTCTACTTCAGGGTATAACTGCCGAGCCAGTGGCTCAAAGTTATTTCCAAAATTAGAAGGCTCTAACTGATAGGCGCAAAATTTAGTGGTCTTAGAGTCTCTTGTCAATGTTTTTTGTGAAAAAAGCAATTGAGTGCTGATAAAACAATCAGGTTTTAAAATAATGAACTGTTTTTGATCTAAGTCTATGAATGATAAATGTTCGCCGATGCCTTCAGCCCATGCATTTTTACCATAAATAAAAATAGGAACATCAGCACCTAGCTTTACACCGTAGTCCGCAAGTTGTTCTTGGTTCAGGCCACATTCCCATAATTGATTTAACACAATAAGCGTGGTGGCGGCATTGGATGAACCACCGCCTAGACCCGCGCCCATTGGAATATTTTTTTCAATTTTGATGTCTAAACCACAAAACTGTTTTGCATGTGGCTTTAATATTTGAGCTGCCCGATAAATCAAATTTTCTTCAGGTCGAACTTCACTTAACCCATCAATTTCGATTTCTTCATTTGAAGTAGGCGTAAATGTCATCCAGTCATATAAATCAATAAGTTGGAAAATAGTTTGTAGCTCATGATAACCATTTTCGCGTCGGCCTGTAATATGTAAAAACAGGTTGAGCTTAGCAGGGGAAGGAACTCGAATCATAGATTTATATAATTGGACTTAGCGGTTTTGGATGACCATTGTAATACGGTTTTCTTTATCTTCAGCAAGAGCTTGCTTTAAAACCAGTTTGTTTGGCAAAGTTTGTTCACCATCGTAACTGAAATTCACGGTCCAGCCATCTTCAATGAGTTGGCTCACTCGATTTGCAGCATCTTTGGTAACTTGCGCATTTAATGTTGCGGGTTTTGCCAAAATCCAACTCGTTAAGTGCGTAATCGGTGCTTGCCAACCAGTTGCTCGCTCTAAAAGTTCTTCTGGAGAGGCAGCTGTAATAAGTCCTGTTTTAGCACTATTTAAAGTGACTTCGCCTGGTTTACCCTGAATTTGAGTTTTTCCAACGCCTAAAATACCGCTTAACTCGATATCAAAATTATCTTGCTGTTGAAGCCAAGTAAAAAAAGCACTACCAGTTTGCTGTGGTGTACGGACTCCAATTTTACCTTGTAAATTAAAGTGTTTTTCATCTTGAACTTGTTGGGTAACCACAGGTTTAGGTTGAGTAAAATGCTGACAACCGGTTAGAAATAATACACTTGATCCACAGATCGCTGTGCACAGTTGGGCAAATTTGCTCATATATTTAACTCTTTTTTGCAGATGTAGGTAAAATTAACGCATCAAGCTGTTGTAATTGTGGATCATTGGCATGTTTTTGTTTCAGTTGTTGTAACACTGCGCTAAATTGAGTGAGTGACCCTTGCATATACAAAGCTTTAGCATAACGAACGCCGATATTTATATTATGGCTAAGTTCATAGGCTTTGCCTAAGGCTTCCGCCGCAGCTTCATAATCATTCTGTAAAAATGCAATATAGCCTAGCGTATCAAGGATTGAGGCTTGTTCAGGGGCATATTCCAGAGCTTGCTCCGCATATTGACGTGCTTCTTTTAACCTACGGTTTTGTAGAGCTAAGGTATAAGCATATGCGTTTAGATACGTTGGGCTGTTAGGCTCAAGCTGTAATAATTGCTTTAATGTTTTGTCGAGTTTGTCGCGGTCCGTATATGGATCAAGTAATAAAACTTCTGCATAAATCAGTTCTGGATCATCCGGTAAGTTTTTTATAGCTTCATCTAATAAATTTAATGCAGCTTTTTTATTGCCCATTTTCTTTAAGATTTCAGCTTGGGCTTGATATAAAAAACTTGCATGTTGGGGATAATTTACTCGTTCTTGAGTAAGGAACCGTAAAGCATCGTGTAAATTTTCTTGTTTATCATATATTGCAATCAGATTGCGTCTTGATACCACGTATAAACTACCATCAACTAAACGATAGTAAGCTTTTGCAGTTTCATAATGCTGTTTACGTTCTGCATTAATCGCTAAGTAGTAATACGCTTCATTTTGGTATTTAGCCGAGTTGCGTAGGTCAACAAGATATTGTTCTGCTTTGTCATATTGCTTTAAATCAATACTCGTTAAGCCTGCAATAAATAACGCTTCTTCAGCTTGAGGGTGAGTTTCTATAATTTTTTCAAGTTTTTCTAACGCAAGCTCAGATTGGTTAATTTGTATGAGATAGCGGATTTCAGCTAAACGAATATCTAAATTTTTCTTATTTTTACGGCTTGATTTTGCATACCATTTAAGAGCACCTTCTTGATCACTAAGAGCGATAAGTAGGTTTGCTTTCATTAAAATAAAGCTGGTTACTTTAGGACGTCGGCGTAAGGCTTTGTTAATGTTGGTTAGCGCAGTTTGTAATTGACCATTTTGCGCTTCTAAATTGGCGATGAGCGCTAAGATAGAAGGATTGGCTTTTTCTGCGCTCGAGCGTAAAGCTGTTAATAAGACCTCTCGATCTTGTGCATTTTCTGGGGCAATGCTGGCTAAAATCTGTTCTAGATCAGCAGTGGGATCTATCTTTAAAATTTTATCTAATGTCTCAGCAGCAAGCTGATATTCGTGTGTTTTTAAAGCAATATGTGACAAATAGAATAAAGCAGGTACATCTTTGGGTTCTTGAGCGACCCAATGTGTAGCAATATTTAACGCAGCTTGTAAATCATTATATTCAAGTGCAACGTCTAAAGCTCGCTGCTTAATTGAGGTAGAGTTGCTTTTAATTGCGAGCACTGTGTAATTGTGCAAAGCGTTTGGAATATCGTCATAAGCTAGCGCAAATTCAGCAACCATGGATTGCTCTAATGCCTGATCAAACGAATGCACGGCATAGGTCTCTTGCACAGGACGCGCATAGACATATGAGGACATGCTACCTAACAATAAGAATGTGGTAGAATACTGTCTTATCGAAGCACCGTTAAAATTAATACGGCTATTCATTTGACGCAATTTTTATTGATCCAAAGTAATGCTTTTTATGACACCGATGTTGCACAATAGCATAAATTTAGCGAAATGATGATCTGATATGTCTTTCTTTGCATTGGGTGTCAACCATCAAACAGCTTCTGTAGAACTCCGCGAACAAATTGCTTTCAATGCAGAGCGATTAAGTCGTTTGCTTGCCGAACAACGCCACCACCAGAACCTAAAGGATTTGGTGGTCGTCTCGACCTGTAACCGTACAGAAGTTTATGCCATGGCTGAAAATGCCGAAAGCCTTCTAAAATGGTTAGCCGATGCCAATAATATTGATGTAAAGCAGTTAATTCATCATGTTTATCGTTACGAGAACACGCAGGCAATTACACATTTAATGCGAGTAGCGAGTGGTCTAGACTCTCTTATGCTAGGTGAGCCGCAAATTTTAGGGCAAGTTAAAAGTGCTTTAGCATTGTCTAAAGAAGCCCAAACGGTCTCTCCTGAATTGAACAGTATTTTTGAATATGCTTTTTATGCTGCCAAACGTGTACGTTCCGAAACTGCGGTAGGTAGTCATGCTGTTTCAATGGGTTATGCGGTTGCACAACTGGCTTTACAGGTTTTTAGTAAGCCTGAAAAACTTACCGTAATGGTGGTTGCGGCGGGTGAAATGAATAGCTTGGTGGCTAAACATTTGGCTGAAATGGGTGTTGCGAAGATTATTATTTGTAATCGTAGCCGTGAGCGCGCTGATCAGTTGGCTCAGGAAATTGCACATCAGGTTGAAGTTGAAATTATTGAGTTTTCAGCATTAGCAGAGAATTTATATCGTGCTGATGTTGTGTCGAGCTGTACTGGTAGTTTATACCAAGTTATTGCTTATTCTGATGTTAAGACCGCATTAAAAAAACGTCGCTATCAACAAATGTTGATGGTTGATTTAGCCGTGCCACGTGATATAGATCCTAAAGTTGAAGCACTTGATGGGGTCTATTTGTATGGTGTGGATGATTTACAAAGTGTGATTGATGAGAACCTCGCTCAACGTCGTCAGGCGGCAGTTGAAGCGGAAGTGATGGTGAATCAATTAGCGACTCAGCTTATTACTCATCAAAAGGTTAAAGAAGCTGGTAGCACCATTCATGCTTACCGCCAACATAGTGAAGAGATTAGTCAACAAGAGCTTACGCATGCATTAGAGGCTTTGCATCATGGTGAAAGTGCTGAACAGGTATTACAGCAATTTGCCCACCGTTTGACGCAAAAACTTATGCATCCTACCTCGATATTACTACGTGAAGCTGCTAAAGCAGAAAATCCTGATTATTTTGAATGGCTACAACAGCATTTACAGGATGTGTTTGATCATGAGCGTAAACCAAAACATTAAGACAACAGCTTTAAGCTAATTTGTTTTGTTAACTCATTGAGTTGTTGTCTTAGATTTCTTGATTCAATTAAAGAAATTGGCGATTTAAGTTTTTGACGTAAATATCTTTCTTGCAGACTTAATGAATATTCTTTGGCTAATTTGTCAGCTACTTCAGGAGCCTGTGTTAATGCTTGAATGTTTGTTCTTTGCATAATATCGGCGATTTCATGACAGTAACTACTACAAGCACCAAGCACATAATAAGTTGCCAGCTCTTGGTCATCTGGTAAATCATCAAAAATACGATTTAAGATAGCCAGTACTTTAGCCAATAATTCATCTTGGTGAATATAGGCCCGTAATCCTTCAAAATGAATATAAAGAAAAGGATGATGCATTAAAATTGCTATCGCAAAGTCTTCATCTTTTGTATGAATGTTAAATGAGAGCGAAGCATCGTGACTGATTTGTGGGGTAAAACGTTTACCAAGTCCGAGTTTTTCACGGAAAGATTGAGTAAGTAAGTAACGGAACGAACCTTGTTTAGGTAAGAGTTCAGTCAGCTCCCTGAGTTCTCCCATGACTAAACTTTTCCCTTCAGGTGTACTGATATCGTGTTGACCTGTTAAGTGCGCAAACACAAAATCGGATAGAAGAGGGGACTGTTGTAATAATTTTTGGAAATTTTCGAGCCCTTCTCGACGGATCAGAGAGTCGGGGTCATGATCATTCGGTAGAACAAAAAATTTAAGTTCACGGCCATCATTAAGAAGTGGTAAAGCAATTTCTAAAGTTCTGCGCGCTGCTTTTTGACCTGCTGCATCACCATCGAAAGCAATGGTAATACGGCTATTTTGTTTAAATAGAATATTAAGATGTTCTGTATTACTTGCAGTCCCTAAAGTTGCTACGGCCCCTGTAATGCCATATTGCTGAAGCGCAATAACATCCATATAACCTTCGACCATTAACCAATCGCTAGATTTAAGTTTTCTACCTTCATAAAGCCCATAAAGTAGCTGATTTTTGTGGAAGACTTCTGAATCTGGTGAGTTAATATATTTGGGTTTGATTTCATCATTTAATGCACGCCCACCAAAACCAACGACTCGACCTTTAGGGTCGCGAATTGGGAAAATAACGCGGTCACGTAATAGGTCAAAATCACGCCCATTATCGCTCGAGCGGATAAGCCCAAGTTGTTTTAAGCCGTCAATGTCATAGGGAAAGGCTTTTTCTAGGTGCTGCCAGTCTTCTGGAGCATAGCCTAAGCGCCAAAATTGAATCGTCTGATTGGTTAATCCACGCTGTTTAAAGTAATTTTTTGCCTTTTGGCTATGAGGTAATTGTTGTTCATAGAACTGAGCAACATTTTCCAGTAAGTCATATAAATTACCTTCTTGAACTGGTTCATCAAAGCTAAACGGCTGTTCGAACTGAGCAAAAGGGTCATCGAAAAATACTGGTTCAAGCGTGTTGTAACTTTCATCTGATGGCTGCTGTGGAGTTACAGGCTCAGCCGTATTTGTTTTAGCAACAGGTGGCTTGGTAACCTGACGGGTATAAGAGAGTTTTTTATTTTCAGTATTATCTTTAGGTAATTCAATTCCCGTACTACTCGATAATTCTTTCATTACCTCTATAAAGTTTCGGTTATCGATATCCATGAGAAAACGGATTGCATTTCCGTTAGCTTGACAACCAAAGCAGTGATAATACTGCTTGTCACGGTAGACATGGAACGATGGTGTTTTTTCTTGATGAAATGGGCAACAGCCGGAATATGTACGTCCGGTCTTTTTCAGTTTCACACGTTGACCAATCAGATCGACAATATCTGTGCGATCTAGAATTTGATCAATCGTATGTTGTGGAATTGCCATAATTCAGATAACCGTATTAAAACTTGATGAGACAGTAAGTCAGAATATTCTGACATGATGAATCGAGATATGCCCAATAAATATTTTATTATTTTATAAAAACAAACAGGCAAGTGATATCACTTGCCTGTTTGTTGATGTTTTTTAAAGCTTAAACTTATTGAGCAGCGTCATCCGCACCTTGAGTTGCTTCATCTGATTGCACATCAGTTGAAGCCTCAGTAGAGGTTACCGCTGGCGCAACAGTTGTATTTTCTGCTGCTTGTTGCTCAGGTTTGTCTAATAGGCCGAAGCTTAAACGGTTTGTCCAACTGCGTTCAGACTTAGGCGCTTCAACAGGTGTTTGCTCTGGTGCTTCAGCTTCTTCTTTATCTGAATTGCCAATTAAACCAAAGCTAACACGATTGAGGAAACCACGTTTTGGAGCTTCTGCTTCAGTTGTGCTCTCTGGTGTTGCAGCAGTCGATTCACGACCGAAAATACCCAAAGTTGCACGGTTAATCCAGTTGCCTTCTTTACGGGCAGCACGCATGTTAACTGTGCCGTCTTTTTTCACAAGGCTTGGGTAATTAAGCTTTAAAACTTCAATATATTGTTGTGAAGTCGCTTTATCACCTAATTTGTCATAGCTATATGCCAAAGTCGCTAAAGCTTCTGGAACTTGAGGCGTTTGTGGGTAGTGTTCAATAACCCATTGTGAACGTTCCGCAGCGGCGATCCAAGCTTTACGTTTAACGTTGAAGCGAGCAGCAGTCATTTCATTTTCAGCAAGTTCTTGCCCAATGAATTTCATACGCTGAGCAGCATCAACAGAATATTGGCTGCTTGGGAAACGGCGAATTAAATCAACAAAGTTTTGATACGCAACTTTTAAATAACTCACATCACGATGTGACTGTTGCAAAGAGGTATAGCGCATCAAACTGTCGTAGTTTTGCTCCATATTGGCAACAGCACGAACATAATAAGCATAATCCACATTTGGATGTTGAGGATTTAAACGAATAAAACGTTCTGCTAAGGCAATCGCGCCTTCATAATCTTTTTGTTTAAATTTCGAATATAGAAGTTCAAGTTGTGCTTGTTGTGCGTATTGTCCAGTCGGATAATAGGTATCGATTGCCTCTAAAGACTTGGTCGCATCAAGATATTGACCGCGGTCAAGCGACTTTTGGGCTTTTTCGAAGTAAGCTTGTTCACTAGATTGAGGGCCAGTATCGACCACTTCTTTTTTACTTGGATTGCTGCTACAGCCCACAAATGCAGACGCTACACCTAAAGATAAGGCAAGCATCGTAATTTTATAACGTGGTAGCGACATAAAAACTCCTCTGTTATGTTGGGCAATGAGCTACAATTGCGCTATTAAACCACTTTTATCTCAATGATCAAATGACTTCAGCACAATCTTCAAACACAAACTTCTCTGAAACCGACTTCAATTTACTTGAAGATTCTGAGGATGCAGATAACCATACTTCTGATACAACTGCAACACGTTTATCGTTGCAAGTTCAGCTAGATGAAACCTATCTGGGACAACGTATCGACCAAGTAGCGGCCTTGGTGTGGAGCGAGTTTTCACGTGAAAAGCTCAAGCAATGGTTGAAGGATGGCCATCTGTTGGTGAATGGTAACATCGTCAAGCCTAAGCACCGTTGTGAAGGAACTGAGTTGCTTACGCTCGAAGTAGAGCTTGAAGCTCAGACAACGAGTCAACCTGAAAATATTCCCCTTAATATTGTCTATGAAGATGATGATATTTTAGTCATTAATAAACCAGTAGGCATGGTGGTACATCCAGGAGCAGGCAATAGTTCTGGAACTTTAGTGAATGCTTTGCTTTACCATGCTCCAAAATTGGCAGAACTTTCGCGTGCTGGTTTGGTACATCGTATTGATAAAGATACCAGCGGCTTACTGGTTGTTGCTAAAACATTAGAAGCTCAATTTTCTTTAAGCAAACAGTTGGCGAATAAATCGGTTTACCGTGTATATGACTTGGTTGTTTATGGAAATATTATTGCTGGCGGTACGATTGATGAACCAATCAAACGTCATCCCGTAGATCGTGTAAAAATGGCAATTTTACCGGGTGGGCGAGATGCAGTAACTCATTACAATGTAAAAGAACGGTTTAAAGATTTTACCCGTGTACAAGCGCGCCTTGAAACAGGTCGAACACATCAGATCCGTGTGCATTTTAGTTATATTGGTTACGGTTTGATTGGTGATCAGGTTTATATGAATCGTGTGCGTGTGCCAGCTGGTGCATCTGAATTACTGATTGAAACTTTACGCGGTTTTAAACGTCAAGCATTGCACGCAGCTAAATTAGGATTAAAACACCCTCGTACTGGTGAAGAAATGCTGTTTGAAGCGCCGTGGCCTGAAGACTTTACACATTTAGTGAATGTGTTACGTTCAGAAAACGCTGCATATTAAGGACGTGCATATGGAATTTGTTCAAGGTTTACCTCAAGGCGTATTTGTAGGGCAGACACGTATTCAGCATCCTTTGGCATTGCCAACAGATCAGGTTGAGTTATCTGGCTTTAATTTGGCTTTACATGTCAAAGATGAGGCACAACGTGTTCAACAACATCGAATGATATTGTTAGATGAGTTTGCGAAATTCGGTGTTAAAAAAATGACATGGATGACTCAAACGCACAGTACGATTTGCCATACTGTCAATGAACAAATTCCTTTTAAAGCTTTAATTGGGGATGGTTTAGTTACTCAAACGAAAGGTCATGCTTTAATGATGATGACGGCCGATTGCTTACCTGTCGTGTTAGGTAATGCCGAAGGTACCGAAATCGCTAATTTGCATGCGGGTTGGCGCGGTTTAGCTGGTGGTATTATTGAAAATACAGTTACGGCTATGCAAAATCCTCCAACTTGGGCATGGTTAGGAGCTGCAATCAGTCAACCTTGTTTTGAAATTGGAGTCGAAGTAAAAGCTGCCTTTTGCGATAAATATCCAGAGTTGGAAACAGCTTTTGTTGAGGGGGTGGGTCCCAATAAATTTCATGCAGATTTATATGCCATTGCACGCTTTATTTTGCAACATTTAGGTGTGCAACGAGTCTTAGGTGGAGATCAATGTTCTTATCAACAGAGTAATGAATATTTTTCTTATCGTCGCGAAGCGAAGACTGGGCGTATGGCCACGTTTGTTTTTATGTAAGTTTTAAGAATTACTCTAAAAACTCTCTTATTTTTATATCCGCTAAAACTAAGAGAGTTTTTTATTTAATTTAAAAATATTCCTATAGGGTGCGGTAGGGAAGGTTGTATTTCATATTTATAGATGAAGGTTTAGCAAGCACTAATAAAATGATAAAATAGAAAAAATCGCTCAAAATTTTAATCTTATGTCTTTGCCTGAAAAACATCTCTCAATTGTTTACCACAGTCCATATGGTCATACCGCGAAGGTAGCTGCTGCTATTGCTGCTGGTGCAGAGGTGATGGGGGTAAAAGTGCATCTAATGAATATTGAACATATTGACTGGGATGCGCTTGATGCATCGCATGGTATTATTTTTGGCTCGCCTACCTATATGGGAAGTATGACTGCTGACTTTAAAAAGTTTATGGACAGTACTTCTAAACGTTGGAAAGAGCGTTTATGGCAAGGCAAGCTTGCGGCTGGATTTGCAAATTCAGGTGGGTTAAGTGGCGATAAACTTGCGGTATTACAACAGTTAAATATTTTTGCGATGCAACATGGCATGCTTTGGTCGGGCTTACCTCTAATGACGACAGGTCATGGTGAAAAAGATTTAAACCGGTTATCGAGTTGTTTAGGTTTAATGACACAGTCAGATAATGCGCCTGTTGAAATTACTCCCCCACAAGGCGATTTAGATACTGCAAAATGGTTTGGCGAGTATATTGCTGGTCTTTTATATAGATTAAATTAATAAACTTTACGATGTAAAAAAGCCTCTAAGAAAGAGGCTTTTTATTTAATTACTTATGAAATATACGAGCTTTATCACGTTGCCAATCGCGATCTTTTTCAGTCGCACGTTTGTCATGAAGCTGTTTACCTTTCACCAGAGCAATTTCAAGTTTAACCAAGTGACCTTTCCAATAACATGCTAAAGGAACACATGAGTAACCTTTTTGGTTCACTGAACCTGTTAGCTTTTCTAGTTCTCGGCGTGATAATAATAATTTACGTGTACGTGTAGCTTCAGGTACTACATGAGTAGACGCCGAAAGGAGCGGTTGAATTTGTGCACCAAATAAAAACGCTTCACCATTCTTAAAAATGACATAACTTTCTGTCAAACTCATGCGACCAGCACGTAAAGACTTTACTTCCCAGCCGAGTAAAGACATACCAGCTTCAAATTTTTCTTCGATAAAATAATCATGACGGGCACGTTTATTTTGTGCGATGGTTCCGCCATTATGTTTCTTTACTACTGTTGCTTTCGCCATAATTCAAACTTCCACAATTGCCTCTATTGTGCCGTAAACTGATGCTAAGGTGAAGTTTTTCCTGCACGTCAATATTTCGCCTCATGTATAACTTTTGCTAAAATAGGTTCACAATACAATTAGAGTACTAGCGGATGTCTAAAACGCGTGTAATTTATCCTGGAACATTTGACCCCATCACGAATGGACACGTTGATTTAGTTACTAGAGCATCAAGAATGTTTGATGAGGTTGTAGTAGCAATTGCAATTGGACATCATAAAAACCCTTTGTTCAGTTTAGAAGAGAGAGTTGAACTGGCCCAAACCTCATTAAGCCATTTATCAAATGTGGAATTTGTTGGTTTTGATGGTTTGCTTGTTAATTTTTTCAAAGAGCAAAAGGCAACAGCAGTACTTCGTGGTTTAAGAGCAGTTTCTGATTTTGAATATGAATTTCAACTTGCCAATATGAACCGTCAACTTGACCCACATTTTGAAGCAGTATTTTTAACACCATCTGAGCAGTATTCATTTATTTCTTCGACATTGATTCGGGAAATTGCTCGTTTAAAAGGGGATGTAACCAAGTTTGTTCCGCAAGCTGTGGTTGAGGCCTTTGAACGTAAACATCAACAAGGTTGGTAACGTGTCGCTATATATTACCGATGAATGCATAAACTGTGATGTTTGTGAACCAGTTTGCCCAAATGAAGCTATTTTCATGGGTGAGGTGATTTACGAAATTCATCCAGATTTATGCACTGAATGCGTTGGTCATCATGACCAGCCGCAGTGTCAGTTATTTTGTCCAGTGGACTGTATTCCTAAAGATCCGCAACATGTGGAAACGGAAGATGAGCTATTCGACAAATATAAAAAATTAATTGCTCAAAAAAGCACAAGCAATTAGTAAATAAATTTGTTAATATGCGCCCCTGAAGTGAGCTGGATGGTCGCTGCTGTGGAGGTCTTCGTGACTGAAGCAGGGGAGGAAAGTCCGGGCTTCATAGGGCAGGGTGCCAGGTAACGCCTGGGCGGTGAAAGCCGACGGAAAGTGCAGCAGAGAGTAGACCGCCTCATTCGTGAGGTAAGGGTGAAAGGGTGCGGTAAGAGCGCACCGCGTGTCTGGTAACAGTTCACGGCATGGTAAACCCCACCAGAAGCAAGACCAAATAGGAATCCTGAGGTACGGCCCGTACTGGATTCGGGTAGGTCGCTTGAGCGTATGAGTGATTGTACGCCTAGAGGAATGACCATCCTCGACAGAACCCGGCTTATAGGCTCACTTCACCTCATTTTATTTAAAATTTTTCTTGACGTGCGTTAAAGAAGTTAAGATAATGCGCGCACAGTTTTCGGCTATGTAGCTCAGTTGGTTAGAGCACCGCACTCATAATGCGGGGGTCACAAGTTCAAGTCTCGTCATAGCCACCATTTTATAGACCACGCTCCTGCGTGGTCTTTTTTTATGCTCACTTTTTGATTAAACACAGTTTGTAAAGACCGACTTTATAGTTATGGCATTGTTTGTCTAGACCAATTTCTTCATGTTCTTATAAAACTTAACAAGGATGTTGAAGACATGAAAAGGTCATTATTATTTTTAGGAATTTTAAGTTTAACCGCGGGAGTAGAAGTCTCTGCGGCCGATTTAAGTTGGGGAGATTCAACTTTAGATTCAGGTCAGTTTAAAGTTTCTGGCGCCGTGCGTTCCCGCTATTTGCATAAAGATTATGTAGTTGATGCAAATGAAGGTTCTCAAAATGATGACTGGCGATTAACTGATATTAAATTAGTGCTAGGTTATGAGAATCCAGATTGGATTGCAGGTGCGGATGCCCGTTGTTATCAATATGATCGCTTATGTGATGCGATTTTCCTAAAAAAAGCATGGGTGGGTTATAAGTTATCTGACCAGCAGAGAATCACGGCAGGTTTGCAACCCGTTGATTTTGGCTTTGGCGAATTTTGGGGCAGTAGTTACTACGAAACGCTTTTAAATACAGTCGGTTTAGAAGACATCGATAATCTAGGGATCAAATATAAATTTGCAGATAATAAATATAATTTAACTTTAGGTTTCTATCCAACTGATGGCGGAAATTATAAAGGAACTTCAAAAGACTCAAGCAGATATAGCGGTAATTTCGTTGAAGCTGATGATTTAACCACAGGAACTAATATTGAAGAAAAGAATATGTGGATTGCTCGAGCGTCTAGAAAATTTGAGCTTGATAAGACACAAAATTTTTCGACCGAGTTAGGTGGTTCAGTTTGGTACTCTGATTTAGAAAATAAAAGAACTGATGAGGATGGTCATCGTAAGTCATGGAACGTTTTTGCTCAAACGCAATATCAAGCATGGCAATGGATGTTCTTAGCTGGGAAGCAAGATGTCACGAATGGCGATAATTTATTTCCAAATAGCTCAACCATTGGAGCATTTGATTATCCATATCAAGTTGCTAATAAGGGTAAATATTTGGTCAATGAAATTAACTATACGTTTGCTCAGCCATTCCACAAACTTGAAAATATTAAACCTTATATCTCTCATAGCCGCTTCTTTAAAGATGAGGATGGCTATAAAGACTCTGAACGCTTAATTGCAGGCGTTTATTTTAATTACAAAGCCATTGGTATTCAGGGTGAATACATTATGAGTAAAAATGATCCAATGGTTGGCGGTGGGGCTGATGGCCTTGCACAAGGTAGCAGTAATGATTGGGATAAATTATTTTATCTTTCAATTGGGTACTATTTTTAAAATTTAAAAGCAATTTATTGCCCTAAGTGAATAGGCCTCACTTAGGGCTTTTTTTTCATAGAAAGACTTTTTCAGGCGGTGGTTCTCGTTTAACTGCTGGAGAAATGAGTTGCCCTCGGTTTAGGTTTTGAACATGCTGTAAACGATTGAGTAGCTCGTTTTGAATAAACAAAATACAAGTCTGTAATTTAGATGAGCTTTTAAGCCGTGATGGATAAACCGCCCAAATATCTGCATCTTGCCAGTACTCAGGTAAAATATGCTGAAGTTGGCCTGTAATCAACTCATCTGCAACATCCCAAATTGACCGGAAAATAATACCGTGACCTTCTATGGCAAGCTGATGAATAATCTCGCCGTTATTTGAAACAAAACGGGGTTTGATATGTACGGAGACATCTTCAGAAGCATGCCTAAATTTCCAGAGTACCGAGGATTGATCGCGTTCACTAATCGTTAAGCAGTCATGTGATTGTAAATCTTCAATGCTGTCAGGTACGCCATGTTTAAGTAAATAGCTTGGCGATGCACATAAAATCCGAAAATTGGAAGCCAGCTTCTTTGCAATCATATTCGGCGCAATTTCATTACCAATTCTAATGTCCAAATCGATACTGTGTTGAATTAGGTCTTTGGTATTGTCGATGGTGTCAAAATGAATTTGGAGCTTTGGATAAAGCATCATTAATTTAGACAGAATTGGTGCGATATGCTTTCTGCCAAAACCAAAGCTACTAATAATATCCATACGACCTGTAGGCGTACTCAGCGGGTTATTGACCAGTTCACAGACTTCATCAAATTCTTCAAGAATATTTGAAACTCTCTCAAGGATGAGTTTGCCATCTTCCGTTAAGCTAACATGACGCGTGCTGCGATGAAAGAGTTTGCAGCTTAACGTGTTTTCTAAAATATTAATTCGCTTGCTAATAAAAGCTGGCGATGTCCCAAGTTCCTCAGCAGATTCGACAAAACTTTTTAGTTTGGCGACTGTGCAAAAAACCTTTAAATCCGATAGGTTAGGTAGATTGTTCACGATCCGTGTCCATTGGAGTGATAGTTCTGTTGTTGATCATTTTTGCTTAAAACATCATGTTTAAGCCATACAAGGATATTAGTCGAAGGTGTGAAGGAAGCTTATGGCAAAAAGATATAAAGTTGCCACGATTGCAGGCGATGGCATTGGTTTAGAAGTTCTACCAGAAGGCATTAAGGTTGTAAAGGCAGCAGCAGAGAAGTACGGCATTGAGCTTCAGTTAGATGCTTTCGATTGGGCAAGCTGTGACTACTACCTTGAGCACGGCAAAATGATGCCAGATGACTGGTTTGAAACTCTACAGGGCTATGATGCAATCTACTTTGGTGCTGTAGGCTGGCCAGATAAAGTGCCTGATCATATTTCGCTTTGGGGTTCATTGCTCCAGTTCCGTCGTGGTTTTGACCAATATGTGAATTTACGTCCAGTGCGCTTAATGCCGGGTGTGAAATGTCCATTGGTAGGTAAAAAACCAGGCGATATCGATTTTTACGTGGTTCGTGAAAATAGTGAAGGTGAATATTCAGCCATTGGTGGTAAAGCTTTTGAAGGAACAGACCGAGAGTTTGTTTTACAAGAAGCAGTATTTACACGTCATGGCGTAGACCGAATTTTGCGTTATGCATTTGAGTTTGCAAATCAGCGTGATGCGAAAAAAATTACAGCAGCGACTAAGTCCAATGGTATTGCAGTTAGCATGCCGTACTGGGATGAACGCGTTGATGCGATGGCAAAACAATATCCACAAATTCAGGCTGATAAACAGCATGTTGATATTTTAGCGGCTCGTTTTGTTTTACAACCTGAACGTTTTGATGTGGTTGTGGCATCTAATTTATTTGGTGACATCCTTTCCGATTTAGGTCCTGCATGTACAGGAACCATTGGTTTGGCTGCTTCTGCAAATTTAAACCCAGAAAGAAAATTTCCATCATTGTTTGAACCTGTACATGGTTCAGCACCAGATATTTACGGTAAACAAATTGCCAACCCAATCGCTGCGATTTGGTCGGGTGCCATGATGTTCGAGTTCTTTGGCGAAGATGATGAACGCTGCATTCAAGCAGGTCAGGACATTATGCAGGCGATTGAGAATGTATTAATTAATGGGCCAAAAACAGCCGATATCGGCGGTCAGGCAAAAACTTATGAGGTAGGAGATGCAATTGCATCGTGTGTAGCCCAAACTAAAATGGACGTGTTCGCTATGGAATAACGCCATCCAAAAATGGATGTAGGGATATGGATAATCAAAACACAAAAATTTATACGGATAAAGTTCTTGCCGTAACCAGCTTACTGTTTGTATTTATTTCAGTTGCTGGTTTGGCGATTTATTCGCAAGAGTCGATAAAGATTGCTGCAACATGGATGCAGTGGACGACATCGGTATTTACAACCCCAGTATTACTGTTTGCTTTTTTAGCCATTATTTTTACTTTTGGTCTAGCTTTTAGTAAATACGGCAAAATTAAACTCGGTGAAGGAAAGCCTCAATACACTACGATGTCATGGATTTTTATGTTCATCTTGTCGGGTATCGGGTCTTCTACATTGTACTGGGGCTTTTTGGATTGGGCTTACTATTATCAAACTCCGGGTCTGAGCTTACCGCCTGAGTCAGCAGAAGCATTGAAATATAGCGTGGCTTACTCGTTTTTTCACTCAGGTTTAAGTGCGTGGGCAATTTATGCTTTGGCATCAATTTCTTTGTGCTACAGCTATCATGTGAGAAAAAATAAAGGCTTAAGTTTGGCTTCTGTGATTGAAGCAGTGACAGGCTTTAAATCAACCGGCGTGGTTGGGCGTTTAGTCGACCTTATGTTCTTGCTTTGCATGTTTGGTGCATTGACGATTTCATTAGTACTCACCGCCGTGACATTTACCAATATTTTGTCTCAGCTCACAGGTATTCCAAATACCTTTATGACTAAAGTCATCATTATTTTGGCAGTTTCGGTTCTGTTTGCACTCAGTTCTTATGTCGGTATGGACAAGGGCATGCAGCGTTTAAGCCACATGGTGTGCTTGGGTGTAGTGCTATTTGCAATTTATGTACTTTGCTTTGGTCCGACTCAATTCATTTTGAATAATTCATTAATGAGTTTCGGGTTAATGGCAACCAACTTTGTCGATATGAGCTTGTTTACTGACCCAATGGGTGACGGCAAGTTTACTCGTGAATGGACTGTTTTCTACTGGTTATGGTGGATTTCATATGCACCGGGTGTGGCACTGTTTGTAACGCGTGTTTCTAAAGGTCGTACCATTAAAGAAGTGATCTTTGCCATGGTAATTGGTGGCAGTGTCGGTCTTTGGTTCATCTTTGGTGTGTTTGAAAACTACAGTGTTTATAGCTTTATTCATGGGGCTGTAAATGTACCGCAAATCTTAAGCCAACAAGGTGGAGAGGTTGCGATTGGACAGTTACTCAGCCTGTTACCTGCTGGAAAGCTGATGATGTGGATTTTCCTCGGCATTATGGTGGTGTTCTTGGCAGCACACATGGATGCGGTCGGGTATGCGGTTTCAGCAACATGTACACGTGGTTTAAGTGAAGGACAAGATCCATCACCAAATGCGCGTCTGTTCTGGTGTGTCATGCTGACTTTAGTTCCGATTGCCATGATCTTTAGTAAGGCACCTTTAGACACCATGAAAACGGCGACCATTGTGACGGCTTTACCATTCATCGTGATTATTCTGATTCAAACCTATGGTTTAGTGAAATGGCTGATTCAGGATTATGCCAAAGTCCCATCGCATTTAATTGAGCAACAAGGTTATGATGATGCAGAAATTGGTTTAAACCAGTCTCAAGATGAACATACAAAACGGATGCAGCTTGAGCTAGCAAGCTCAATCAAACTGGATAGAAAAACCAGCTAGAGGGAATGGTAATGACTACATGTGAACAGACCACGTATGTTTTAAGTGAAGAAATGCAAAGCCTAGTGTACTGGAGCAGCATTTATTCACCAGCAGATGCGGATATTGACTCAGTCCGTGCGGCCTATGACGCGATGTGTCGACACTACACTTTGCCACGTGATGGCAAGATTGAAGTGGAAGACCGAGTTGTTGCAAATGCAGAACATCCGGTACCTGTTCGTATCTATTCACCAAAAACTAAACAACCTGAAGCTGGTTGGCCGTGTGTGTTGTATTTGCATGGCGGTGGCTGGATGGACGGTGGACTCGATTCACATGAGTTTATTACCAGTTATTTATGTCAGGACTTAAATGCAGTTGTCATTGGTGTGGATTACCGCATGGCACCAGAGCATCGTTTTCCAGCAGCTTTTGAAGATTGTTTAGCAGTCTATCAATGGCTTAAACAACATGGTTCTGAGTGGCAGATTGATGGCGGAAATATCGTTCTAGCAGGCGATAGCGCAGGCGGTAACTTAGCAGCAGCTCTTGCAGTGTATTTACAGCATAGTGGTTTGCAAGCTCAAGGTCTGGCTTTGGTTTATCCGTGTTTAACTACAGCACTTGATACACCAGCCGCACAAAAGCATGCCCATGCGCCGTTATTAACAACTGAAGATATGCATTTTTATTTAAAGGAATATGCACCTAACTCACAAGATTGGCAGGATTTACGTCTAGCGCCTTTGTTGGCAACGGATTTTTCAGATATGCCTGCCAGTTTTGTAGCCGTTGCAGAATACGACCCTTTAAGTGATGACGGTTATTTCCTTACCCAAAAATTGGAACAAGCAGGTATCCCTAACGAGTTCCATTTAGGCAAAGGTTTATTACATGGCAGTTTACGTCTCATGCGTGATTGCCCTGAAGTTCAACAGTTATATCAAAACATGCTGAGTGCGATACACCGCATGTTTGGCAGTGTTGAAAAGACATCAATTTAATATCGAGTCATTTGGACGAAAAGAATTTAATGGAGTAAAAACATGAGTGCAGTTGAAAAATTACCTGAAGATTTTTGTGCAAACCCAGATGTTGCATGGACTTTTCCTAAAGTTTTCTATACTTCATCGCAAGTTTTTGAGCATGAGAAAGAAGCAATCTTTGCTAAAAGCTGGATTTGTGTTGCACATGGCAGTGAATTAGCACAACCGAATGACTATATTACCCGTAAAGTAATTGGTGAAAATATTGTCATCATTCGTGGTAAAGATAGCGTTTTACGTGCGTTTTATAATGTGTGTCCGCATCGTGGTCACGAGCTTTTAAGTGGCAGTGGTAAAGCAAAAAATGTAATTACTTGCCCATACCATGCTTGGACTTTCAAGCTAGATGGTAGTTTAGCTTTGGCACGTAACTGTGATCATGTCGAATCTTTTGACAAAGAAAACTCAAGCATGGTGCCTTTAAAAGTTGAGGAATATGCAGGATTTATTTTCATTAATATGGATGAAAATGCAACTTGCGTAGAAGACCAACTTCCGGAATTTGCTGAACGTTTAAATCAAGCATGTAGCGTAATTAAAGATTTGAAATTGGCAGCACGTTTTGTGACAGAAACGCCGGCAAACTGGAAAGTAATTGTTGATAACTATCTAGAGTGCTATCACTGTGGACCAGCGCATCCTGGCTTTGCTGACTCGGTACAAGTTGATAAATATTGGCACACAACACATCAAAACTGGACATTGCAATATGGCTTTGCTCGCTCATCTGAGAAGTCATTTAAGCTTGATCCATCGGTCACTGATCCTGAGTTTCATGGTTTCTGGACTTGGCCTTGCACAATGTTCAACGTACCACCGGGCAGCAACTTCATGACTGTGATCTATGAATTTCCAGTTGATGCAGAAACGACTTTGCAACATTACGATATTTACTTCACGAACGAAGAACTTACTCAAGATCAGAAAGATTTGATTGAGTGGTATCGCAATGTATTCCGCCCTGAAGATTTGAACTTGGTCGAAAGCGTACAACGTGGTTTGAAATCACGTGGTTATCGCGGTCAAGGCCGTATTATGACTGATAAACAACGCTCTGGAATTAGTGAACATGGTATTGCTTACTTCCAACATTTAGTAGCGCAGCATCATAAATAAAACAAATGGATTTATTCAGGTGTAAAGATGACTTACACCTGATTCTTCAGTTAGGAAGATGATATGTCGAGTTTACAAAGCACAGAATTATTTCAGCAACACGCCTATATTAACGGACAATGGTTAGCTGCACAGTCAAATGCAACGGTTCCGGTAAGTAACCCAGCCACAGGTGAAGAAATTGGTACAATTCCAAATATGGGAGCGGCTGAAGCTACACAAGCGGTTGAGGCTGCTTATACTGCTTTACAAAGTTGGAAAGCTTTAACGGCTCAAAATCGTGCAGATATTTTATTGGCTTGGTACAAACTTGTTCTCGATCATACCGATGAACTTGCTTTAATCATGACCATTGAGCAAGGAAAACCTTTGGCAGAAGCGAAAGGTGAGGTGCGTTATGCAGCATCATTTATTCAATGGTTTGCCGAAGAAGGCAAACGTATTTATGGCGATGTGATTCCAACCGTCAATAATCAGCAGCGTTTTATTATTAGTAAAGAACCTGTGGGTGTTGTGGCTGCGATTACGCCATGGAATTTCCCAATCGCTATGATTACCCGTAAAGCAGCTCCCGCTTTAGCAGCAGGATGTACGGTTGTCATTAAGCCAGCGAATGAAACGCCTTACTGCGCGTTAGCGATTGCGAAACTTGCAGAAAAAGCAGGTATTCCAGCTGGTGTGCTTAATGTTGTGACCGGTAAATCTCAAGAAATTGGCTCTGTATTTACTTCACATGAAAAAGTGAAGAAATTAACCTTTACGGGTTCAACGCCAGTGGGCCGCTTATTAATGCAGCAGTGTTCAAGCACTATTAAAAAGTTGGCGCTTGAGTTAGGCGGTAATGCACCACTGATTGTGTTTGATGATGCCGATTTGGATAAAGCTGTACAAGGCGCGATTTTTGCCAAGTTCCGTAATGCGGGCCAAACTTGCGTTTGTGCTAACCGTATTTATGTACATGACAATATTTACCAAGCTTTTGCCGAGAAGTTTGTACAAGAAGTACAAAAGTTTAAAGTCGGTAATGGACTTGAAGATGGTGTGCAAATTGGTCCGTTAATTAATGAAAAAGCAGTTTTGAAAGCACAACAGTTAATTGATGATGCATTAAGTAAAGGCGCTAAGGTAGCTTGTGGCGGCAAACAGCATGCTTTAGGGCAAACCTTCTATGAACCATCAGTTTTAACAAACGTTGACCGTACAATGGAAATTGTCCAAGAAGAAATTTTTGGTCCAGTTGCACCGCTCATTCGTTTTACAGATGAAGCAGATGTCGTTGCTCAAGCCAATGACACTATCTTTGGTTTGGCCGCTTATGTTTATAGCGAAAATATTTCACGTTTATGGCGAGTGTCAGAACAGCTTGAATATGGGATGGTCGGTATGAATGCTACAGCAATTTCAAATGAAGTTGTACCATTTGGCGGTGTGAAGCAATCAGGCGTTGGGCGTGAAGGCTCAAAGTATGGTCTTGAAGAGTTCATGACCATTAAATACATGTGTTTAGGGCTTTAAGGATAAGCCCTAACAATAAGAATATGCGGTAAAAGAAGGATTCTAATATGGCGAGTCATTATGAAATGTTCCCGGCGGTTGTTACTCATGTGGAGCAGCTAACCCCTTTAATCAAACGGTTTACGTTCAAACGTCAAGATGGGCAGAACTTTCCTCGATTTAGTGGGGGAAGCCATATTATTGTCAAAATGAATGAACAGCTTTCAAATGCATATTCATTGATGAGTTGTACACAAGACCTATCGACTTACCAAGTCTGCGTTCGTAAAGATGTGGAAGGTAAGGGTGGTTCAGTGTTTATGCATGATCAGTGTAATGAAGGCTGTGAAATTCAGATTTCAGAACCAAAAAATTTATTTCCATTAGCCGAAACAGGCAATAAACATATTTTAATTGCAGGTGGAATTGGCATTACACCATTCTTACCCCAAATGGATGAGCTTGCAGCACGCGGTGTTGATTTTGAGCTACATTATGCTTATCGCTCGCCTGAACATGCCGCTTTGTTAGATGAGCTAAAGCAGAAACATGCCGAGCATGTATTTAGCTATGTTGACTCAGAAGGTTGCACATTGAATTTGGATGAATTGATTTCATCGCAACCTAAAGGCACACATGTCTATGTATGTGGGCCTAAACCCATGATTGATTCGGTAATTGACTGTTGTAACAAGCATCGTTATCGCGACGAGTACATTCATTGGGAACAATTTGCGTCAACAGTTCCTGAAGATGGGGAAGCTTTTACGGTTGTACTTGCTAAGTCTAATCAGGAAATTGAAGTACAAAGTAATCAGACGATTTTACAAGCCATTGAAACGTTAAATATTGATGTGGAATGCTTATGTCGCGAAGGCGTATGCGGTACATGTGAAACTGCCATTTTAGAAGGTGAAGCAGATCACTTCGATCAATACTTAAGTGATGCCGAAAAGGCTTCGCAGAAGAGTATGATGATTTGTGTATCGAGAGCTAAAGGTAAAAAATTAGTATTAGACCTTTAATATATTTCTGTGGCCGATCAATTGTTTAAAGCAAAAAATTGCTAAAAAAAGAACAAATAATGATGATCTGAATCTTATTTGTTCAATTGATGGGCATTAAGGGTTTTTACCTATTGACCTGCTATACAGAACTATAGATAATGCGCACACAGTTTACGGCTATGTAGCTCAGTTGGTTAGAGCACCGCACTCATAATGCGGGGGTCACAAGTTCAAGTCTCGTCATAGCCACCATTTTAAAAACCACGCTCCTGCGTGGTTTCTTTTTATCTATTTTTTACTCATTAAAATGTTTTTCAATCATATCGAGTGTTTTGGGACTTTGATAAAACGGAGCTAAAAGCGCTTGAAGCAAGGGTTCTAAAATACCGTGTTCATTAAAGGCATCCATCACCTTCGGATAAAAACGTAAAGCTTCAGTTTGTAAGTCGTTTTCGGTTAAACCAATCTCACTTAATACTTCAAATAAACTCTGATCTTTATAAAAGTCATAAAAAACTTCTACGCCATACAAAATCAGATCTTGCATAAATTGCGATTGGCGTAATTCTTTCCAGTACTCATAAATTAAAACAAAGAACTCCTCAACATCGAGAGGAGTGAGCTGTTTCATAAACTCATACATTTTTTTATATCTAATATCTTCCCAAACATGGCGCACTAGACTTTCTAAATCTTCGCTCGATAAAAGACTTAATTCTGTAAGTTGCTCGTGAATAAAGCCGGCAATCCAAGTTTCAAGCTTATGCTCAAGGCGTTGTTGTTGTAAAAATGAGAATTTTTTGAGCTTATGTTGCCATTCAAAATGGTAGTCATCCACTCTAGATGTTGTTAGAAATTTAGGTAATTTTTGTTCTAAGGTGGAAGTTGCAATGTATTGGCAAAGTTGCTGTACAGAAGGGCTGGTTCTTAAAAACTGATTGACATAATGAGGAATATGTTCCATTTCCAAAAATTTGGAGAGCCACATTTCAAATTGATGGTCAGAGACCAAGTCCTGTAGCTGAATTGGAGACTTCATGGCAGCTAGATAAATACGCTGTGCAATTTCCCCAATAAACTCAAGTAAACCGGCCCCTAGCTGCATTTCAAAAGCATATCGTTTTACAACGGCTTGTAGTTGTTCTAAATCAACAACCTCATGGAGCTTGATTTCATCGGCATGTTGCATAAACAGTTGAATGAACTGCTGGAAATAAATAGGTGAGTTTTCTATAGATAATTGTTTTTTGAAAAATTCCACCTGCTCAAGCAAAAGTGCTTGAGCAAGTGCTGTAGTTTTTGATGAGTTTTTCTGCTCAGTCATTCGCTGTCCAACCGTTGACAATCGGATAACGTCGTTCGCGACTAAATGCGCGAGAAGTAATTCTCGGGCCAATCGCACCTTGACGACGTTTGTACTCATTACGATCAACTAAACGGATGACTTTTTCAACAACTTCTTTATCAAAACCTTTGGCAATAATGTCGGCCTGACCTAAATCTTCTTCAATGTATGCGTACAGAATGGCATCCAATACATCATAAGCTGGCAAAGAATCTTGGTCTTTTTGATCTGGACGAAGTTCTGCTGAAGGTGGACGAGTAATAACACGCTCAGGAATCACAGGCGTTTCACTTAAGCTATTACGGTATTTTGCTAATTCAAATACGATAGTTTTATAAACATCTTTTAGAACCGCAAAGCCACCAACCATATCGCCATAAAGCGTACAGTAGCCAACTGAAAGTTCAGATTTGTTCCCTGTAGCAAGGACTAAATTACCAAACTTGTTTGATAAGCCCATAAGCAATGTGCCACGAGCACGCGCTTGTAAATTTTCTTCCGTAGCATCAGCTGGTGAATTACCAAAGAAAGGATACAAGGTTTGCATGAAGCTATTTACGATTGAGTGAATTTCAGCAATACCGAAAGTTACACCCATACGACGAGCTTGTTCTGCTGCATCTTCTACACTAATCTGAGAGGTGTAGGTGTAAGGCATCATTACAGCTTGGACTTTTTCAGCACCGATCGCATCAACAGCAATTGCGAGTGTGAGGGCAGAGTCGATACCACCAGAAAGACCCAAAATTACACCAGGAAATCCTGAACGTTCTACATAGTCACGAGTTGCCATGACTAAACCTTGATAGATCTCGGCAAACGTTTCTAATGCAGGAGCAGACTCAGTGACTTTATATAACTTTGTATCACGGTCAAATTCAGCAATATAAATGTCTTCTTTAAAGCTCGGTGCTTGTAAAGCAATTTCACCATTTTGATTGCTGACAAAACTTGTGCCATCAAAAATTAAATCGTCTTGTCCGCCCACTTGGTTAACGTACACAATATTTAGGTGAAGTTGTTTTGCAAGTTCACTTAAGGTCTGTATGCGGTGCTGTGGTTTGCCGACTTCATATGGTGATGAGTTGAGTACAAGAACCGTATCAACATTTAATTGGCTTAACTGTTTGACCGTATTAATTGACCAGATATCTTCACAGATTAATACACCAAACTTATGCCCAAGATATTCAAAAACTAAGTGCTGATGGCCTTTTTGGAAATAGCGTTTTTCATCAAAGACGCCATAGTTTGGTAAATTGTGTTTATTAAAAACACCCAAAACTTGACCGTCTTTCATGACAGCAGCAGAATTATAACGTTGACCATCTTCTGTCTGGTTCACAAATCCGAAAACCATAACAATATCTTTAACTTCGGCAAGTTGTGCAAAAGCCTTTTGCATACGTTTATTTAAATTTGGACGTAACAATAGGTCTTCAGCCGGATAACCAATAACAGAAAGCTCGGGAAAAATAATCAGGTCAGCGTCTTGTTTTTTCGCCTGATTTACTTGCTCAATCATCTTTTGGGTGTTTGAGTCAATATTGCCAATATGCGGAGAAAACTGAGCAAGGGCAACTTTAAAACTTTTCATTCAAACCTAATCCTAGATCATAACGAATATAGATACACACAGTGTTGATTTTTATGGATATAATTTTTCAACGATGTGTATGATACGATAGTAAACAATTAAAATAGTAAACAAAAATGTCAAGATCAATAATATATACCAATCCCATATTTTCTGCGTAAAAATAACGAGATTTTCTGTATAGAATAGAAACAGGCTTCATTATTTTTATTGTTTGTATACTGCCTTATTACAAGCTAATTTGGAATAAGTCTGTTCTATTTTTTTCAATAATTTGAATTAAGTAAGCCTACTTTTATAGTTTAGATAAGTATTTCTGATTTATAAGAATTCTCATTTACATTAAGCAAGAAATGTTACGTTCAAAGCAAGATTGATTATTTAGTTACAAATCAAGTTGAGGTGAACAGATGATATTGGGGATTTTTCCAGAGCAAATGTCGCGTGCAATTTCGCCTTGCTGTTCAATATTATACGTACTAAATGCTTTGTGAGGGTGATAGGTGTATTTATAGGGATTGTAACTTTTAAAACTGAGGTAATAGGCCGATTGTAGTAACGCACCTTTAACTAACACATGAATCCCTTTTTGATATTGCATGACGTGCGTGAGTTCGTGGATAAAAATACCCTGCATAAACTTAGATTCTAGTGCGTAGTTTTCGCTGTAATCAGAAGGATTGACATAAATATTCCCATTGGGGGCCATAAAAATACCGCAAGATTGCCAAGGTAGGTAACGAGTAGCAATAATTTTAGGTCTTTCACAATTAAGCATATTGCCAAAGACCATTTGCGCTAATATTTTTTCTTGAGCAGTCAAGTGTCTAATCGGGTAGTTTTTTAAGTGACGGAAAATAAAAAGTGTAATCAGAATAAATGGTGTATGGATTAAGCGTTTAAAGGCATTAAAAGTTAGCATAGCTTTGCCATTAAATGAATTCATCTATTTCTTTAGCATAGTATAGGTTAGGTATTGCTAAATAAAGAGGTAGGGTATTGATTAATTTTATAGTTCTGTTTTGAGAAATATAATTGTTTGAATAGATTGTGCATTTTATTAGGATGAATAAAAGAATGCTTAGATAAGAAAAGTAAAAGCCCCAGTTAAAACTGAGGCTTTACAACAACTAAAATCACAACAGCAAATAAAATTAAGGTTGGCATTTCATTAAAGAATCGCCAGAACTTATGTGATTTATAGTGAGCATTTCCGATGAGCTTTTTACGATAATAGCCACATACCAAATGGTAAATTACTAATAAAGCCACTAATCCAACTTTGAGGTAAAACCATGTGGCTTGATGATAATGTCGAGTTGCATCACCCCAATCTACTAGGAAATGCGCGGTTATTAATGTCGCAATCATCGAAGGCCACATAATTCCGCGATACAACTTACGTTCCATTACCTCAAAGCGTTGATGACTTGCAGCATCTTCACTCATAGCATGATAAACATATAGACGTGGTAAGTAGAACAAAGCAGCGAACCAACAAACCACGGCAATAATATGTAATGCTTTTACCCACAAAAAAGCATCAGAAGGTGCATCCATCGATAATCCTACGTGGGATTATGCATCCCACTTCTTGAAAATAAGGCAAGCGTTAACACCGCCAAAGCCAAAACTGTTACTCATTACAGTATTCAATTTTGCATCACGTTTTTCAAGTACGATATCAAAAGGTTTTGCGCCTTCATCAAGTTCAGTTACGTTGATGTTTGGTGCAATAAAGTCATTTTGCATCATTAGTACAGAGTAAATAGCTTCTTGTACACCAGCTGCACCCAAGCTATGGCCTGTCATCGATTTGGTTGAGCTAAGAGGAGGTACCTTACCTTCACCAAATGCACGTTCCATTGCTTTAAGTTCAGTAATGTCACCTGCTGGAGTAGAAGTACCATGTGTATTTACATAGTCAATTTTTTCTACGCCATGTTGTTTAGCTTCTTCAAGTGCCATTAATACACAACGTGTAGCACCTTCACCGCTTGGAGCAACCATGTCTGCACCATCACTGTTAGCAGCATAACCAACAACTTCAGCTAAAATGTTCGCACCACGTGCTTGCGCATGCTCAAGTGATTCAAGTACTACGAAACCACCACCGCCAGCAATAACGAAGCCGTCGCGGTCTGCTGAATATGGACGAGATGCTGTTTCTGGAGTGTCATTATATTTTGAGCAAAGTGCGCCCATTGCATCAAACAATAAACTTTGAGACCAGTGATCTTCTTCACCGCCACCAGCAAGCATAAGATCTTGTTTGCCAAGTTGGATCAAGTTGTACGCATAACCAATTGCGTCAGCAGAAGTTGCGCAAGCACTCGTAATAGTATGTGAAATACCTTGTAGTTTAAATGCAACACCAACGTTCGCAGTAATGGTGTTTGACATGTTACGTGGCACAAAGAATGGGCCTACTTTACGTGCGCCTTTAGTTTCTAATAATTCTGTCATTTCAACAACAGAAGCAGTTGAGCCACCACCTGAACCACCTGCAATACCATAACGTGGATTGCCGCTAAGTTGCTCAGGAGTAAGTCCTGCATGTTCAACTGCAGCTACAGCAGCGTTGTAGGCATACATTGCACATACGCCCATAAAGCGTTTTAATTTACGATCGATATTATCAAATTCTTGGTCTGCAGCAGCGCTAACATGACTTTTAAAATTGAGTTCAGCATAAGTTGGGTTAAAACGTGTCCCGGAGATTCCATTTTGAAGTGAGTGAGTAACTGCTTCTAAAGAGTTACCGATACATGAGTTAATACCCATACCAGTGATTACAACACGTTTCATCTACAGGTCCCTTTATGGTGATATTAAGAGTCTATCGTGTTCAACAGCTATGAAAATGAATAGGAGAATATAGCTGTAAGAAAACGAGACTCATGTTTTTCGTTGTTAACATGATAGCAGAAAGGTTTTTTATTTCTTATGGCAAATCTTTATGACAATTTTACATTTAAAAAAAATAACCAAATACATAGTATGTTGCATTTAGGGTTAACTAAAATACACACATTCAAGTTGAGATAAATCCACATTCCACCTAGTATTTATCTCTAATTAGATAAATTAAAAAATCGAGGTACTTGATGACAAAATTTAATAATAATCAATCTGACAATTTGTTTTCTCAGGTCTTCGGAGTGGCTAAAAAGCTCAGTTCTACAGGATTGAGTATCTTGCAACAAAACCAATCAGGTGACGTCAGTAAGGTAATTGAACCCATCCCAACTGGAAAAACTGTTGAAGGTAGATCGAGAACAAAAAGCCCATTTGAAGTTGAGCAATATGAAAGTCCTCAACAAATGCTAAGAGAACATTTACCAAAAGTCACACGTCAGGTGTTTGGTCGACATTTTAAAAAAGTAAATGGCGTTGCTACTTTTCTTTCACCAGATTGGGATGAAAAAATCTCAGGCTATTTATTTGATTGGCTAAATGACTTTAGTTCAAAAAGTACCTTAACTGAAAAAATCCTAGAAGAAGCGGGAGCCAAAGATTTATTTGAATTAACTAAAGATACTAGCCGTTCTCAACGTTTAAGTCAGGCACTTATTGAACAAAACAAGCTTATTGCGACTGTACAAGGTGCCATTACAGGTATCTCTGGTGTTGTTGGTGCAGCGGTAGATATTCCAGTTTCATTAGTTCTGGTTTTAAGAACTATTTATCAAACAGGAAGATCACATGGCTTTGATCTTTTAGAAGCTACTGATCAAGATGTTGTAGAGTTTATTTTTAAAGAAGTTGATATTAGTCTCATCGCTGAAAAACAAACTCTTTTGTTAGCTTTGAAAACCTTACGAAACATGTTGGAAACTCAAGATATTCATCAATTTCAGCAAGTGTTGGGTTCAACCACAGATATAGACACTTTAAAAAACTGGCTGGTAAATGAAGATGGGGAGTTTAAATGGGATTGGTTAAACCGTATTCCTAAACTGTCTGTTTTTAGTAAATTTACACCAGTTGCCGGGGCTGTTTTAAGCGCAGTGTATAGCTGGAAATTACAAGAGGATGTAGGTCATAAAGCTCAAGCAATTTTCGGAGCTGCAAGACATTATTTAAATGAACACCCAAGTGAGCATTTATCTCCGTTACAGGCTTATTATGCTGCGGTTACACTCATCCAAAAAGCTAGCCCAAGACTTTTAAATGTAGGTGAGGATGGCAATATTCATGCTGCTCATCATCATAAAGTAGAAAATCATGATGTGATTTCAAAAGTTTCTATTGTGTTAAAGCCTACCGAAGGCACAAAGAGTGAAGAAAAAATTCAGGAAAATGTTCATCAGGGCCTCGAAAAACTTGCCGACAAGCATGTAGCAGAGCATGAGCATACTGAGCAAAAGCCAGCTTTAACTCCTGAAGACGATGATGAGATAATGGAAGATAAGAAATACTCTTAACAATACCCTTACAAAGAGAAGGTTTAAAAAGTGAAACTAACCTCCATTTAAATTTGTAAATCGTCCTGTCAAACATTGATATGGTCAACATTTGGTAATGTATTGCCGTGTTGACCATTTTTGCATCTTGGCTTACAATTATGTGCCCTTAAAAAGAGGTATTTTCTTTTTAAGGTTTTTTAATAACGGGAGAATTGCCATATGGCAACAACGAATCAGTTGATCCGTAAGGGTCGTACGACTTTGGTTGAAAAATCCAAAGTTCCTGCGTTGAAGGCTTGTCCACAACGTCGTGGTGTTTGTACACGTGTTTATACAACTACACCTAAAAAACCTAACTCAGCTATGCGTAAGGTTTGCCGTGTTCGCTTAACTTCAGGTTTTGAAGTATCTAGCTACATCGGTGGTGAAGGCCATAACTTACAAGAGCACAGTGTTGTTCTTATCCGTGGTGGTCGTGTTAAAGACTTACCGGGTGTACGTTACCATACCGTTCGTGGCTCATTAGACTGTGCTGGTGTTAAAGATCGTAATCAATCACGTTCTAAATACGGTACTAAGCGTCCTAAGAAGTAATTCTAGGAAACTAGTCGAATAAGCCCTTTAGCGTTTCGCTTGTTTGAATTCTTCATAGATTTGTAATTCAAGCGACGTATAGTAAGGCCAGCGTCGTGTACATGACACTTGTACAAACTGCTGGATCATCCTGAAGTGTCATATTATTAGGTGTATTAAAATGCCAAGACGTCGCGTAGTCGCTGCTCGTGAGATCCTTCCAGATCCAAAATTTAGCAGCCAAACAATCGCTAAATTCATGAACCACGTAATGCAAGATGGTAAAAAATCGATTGCAGAAAGTATCGTTTACGGTGCTTTAGAACGCGTTCAAGAAAAAAACAAAGTAGACCCAGTTGAATTTTTCGAGACTACTCTTGAAAAAGTTCGTCCTATGGTTGAAGTAAAAGCACGCCGTGTTGGTGGTGCTACTTATCAAGTACCTATGGAAGTACGCCCATCCCGTCGTACTGCCTTAGCTATGCGTTGGTTAGTAGATGCTGCTGCTAAGCGTTCTGAAAAAACGATGGCTTTACGTCTTGCTGGTGAGTTGCTTGATGCAGCTGAAGGTAAAGGTGCAGCAATCAAAAAACGTGAAGATGTGCACCGTATGGCTGAAGCTAACAAAGCCTTCTCTCACTACCGTTTCTAAGCGGATAAAACAGGCCTTATTCAGGAGAATATTCATGCGTACAGCAGCTCGATTCAACATTGCTCTCTATCAAAGTGGGGGCTTTGCAGGTATTTAAGTTGCCTGTTTGGATATTCGCGCGCATCAATTTAATTGGTGCGTCCTGTTTTAAATATAACATTTAGGAATGTAGACATCATGGCTCGCCAAACCCCAATTACTCGTTACCGTAACATCGGTATTTCTGCGCACATTGACGCAGGTAAAACAACTACAACTGAACGTATTTTGTTCTACACAGGTGTATCTCACAAAATTGGTGAAGTACACGACGGTGCAGCAACAATGGACTGGATGGAACAAGAGCAAGAGCGTGGTATTACAATTACCTCTGCTGCTACAACTTGTTTCTGGTCTGGTATGGGTAACCAATTCGAACAACACCGTATCAACGTAATTGACACCCCGGGACACGTAGACTTCACAATCGAAGTTGAACGTTCTATGCGTGTTCTTGACGGTGCGTGCATGGTTTACTGTGCTGTAGGTGGTGTACAACCTCAGTCTGAAACTGTATGGCGTCAAGCGAACAAATATAAAGTGCCTCGTTTAGCATTCGTGAACAAGATGGACCGTACTGGTGCAAACTTCTTCCGTGCTGTTGAGCAAGTTAAAACTCGTTTAGGTGGTAATCCTGTACCTATCGTTGTGCCAATTGGTGCTGAAGATACATTCCAGGGTGTTGTTGACCTTATCGAAATGAAAGCGATTATCTGGGATGAAGCATCTCAAGGTATGAAGTTTGAATATGCTGATATCCCAGCTGACCTAGTTGATACTGCTCAAGAATGGCGTACAAAAATGGTTGAAGCTGCGGCTGAAGCTTCTGAAGAATTAATGGACAAGTACCTTGAAGAAGGTGATCTTTCTAAAGAAGAGATCATTGCAGGTCTACGTGCTCGTACATTAGCTTCTGAAATTCAAGTAATGCTTTGTGGTTCTGCATTCAAGAACAAAGGTGTTCAACGTATGTTGGATGCTGTAATTGAATTCTTACCATCACCTACAGAAGTTAAAGCGATCGAAGGTATCCTTGACGACAAAGACGAAACTAAAGCGTCTCGTGAAGCATCTGACGAAGCTCCGTTCTCTGCGCTTGCGTTCAAAATCATGAACGACAAATTCGTAGGTAACTTAACATTCGTACGTGTTTACTCTGGTGTTCTTAAACAAGGTGATCCGGTTTATAACCCAGTTAAAGCTAAGCGTGAACGTATCGGTCGTATCGTGCAAATGCATGCGAACGAACGTCAAGATCTTGATGAAATCCGTGCAGGTGATATCGCAGCGTGTGTAGGTCTTAAAGACGTTACAACTGGTGATACATTATGTGATGAGAAAAACATCATTACTCTTGAGCGTATGGAATTCCCAGAGCCAGTAATTTCATTGGCTGTTGAACCAAAAACTAAAGCAGACCAAGAAAAAATGTCTATCGCTTTAGGTCGTTTGGCTAAGGAAGATCCATCGTTCCGCGTTCGTACAGACGAAGAATCTGGTCAAACAATTATTGCTGGTATGGGTGAGCTTCACCTTGACATCATTGTTGACCGTATGAAGCGTGAATTCGGTGTTGAAGCTAACATTGGTAAACCAATGGTTGCTTACCGTGAAACGATCAAAAAGTCTGTTGAACAAGAAGGTAAATTCGTACGTCAAACTGGTGGTAAAGGTAAGTTTGGTCACGTATATGTACGTCTTGAGCCGCTTGATGTTGAAGAAGCTGGTAAAGAATACCAATTCGTTGAAGAAGTTGTTGGCGGTGTAGTACCTAAAGAATTCTTTGGCGCGGTTGACAAAGGTATTCAAGAACGTATGAAGAATGGTGTATTGGCTGGTTACCCTGTTGTTGGTATTAAAGCGACATTATTCGATGGTTCTTACCATGACGTCGACTCTGACGAATTATCGTTCAAAATGGCAGGTTCTTATGCCTTCCGTGATGGTTTCATGAAAGCGGATCCTATCCTTCTTGAACCTATCATGAAAGTTGAAGTAGAAACTCCAGAAGACTACATGGGCGATATCATGGGTGACTTAAACCGTCGTCGTGGTATGGTTCAAGGTATGGACGATCTTCCTGGTGGAACAAAAGCAATTAAAGCTGAAGTTCCTCTTGCTGAGATGTTTGGTTACGCGACTCAAATGCGTTCTATGTCTCAAGGTCGTGCGACTTACTCTATGGAATTTGCTAAATACGCTGAAACTCCACGTAACGTGGCTGAAGGCATTATCGCTAAATTCCAATCTGGCGGTAAAAAAGGTGACGACGAGTAATCTTTCGATTACTATAAGCCCAAACTAATTTCTTAGTTAAAAACCAAGTGCTCATGGGGTGACCCTCCATGAGTAGTTTATAAAGGAAGATCATCATGGCTAAAGCCAAGTTTGAACGTAATAAGCCACACGTAAACGTGGGCACAATCGGTCACGTTGACCATGGTAAAACAACTTTAACTGCTGCGATTGCAACTATTTGTGCAAAAACTTACGGCGGTGAAGCGAAAGATTACTCACAAATCGACTCAGCACCTGAAGAAAAAGCACGTGGTATTACAATTAATACTTCACACGTAGAATACGATTCTCCAATTCGTCACTACGCGCACGTTGACTGCCCGGGCCACGCCGATTACGTTAAAAACATGATTACTGGTGCTGCTCAGATGGACGGCGCGATCCTTGTGTGTGCTGCGACTGACGGTCCAATGCCACAAACTCGTGAACACATCCTTCTTTCTCGTCAGGTTGGTGTACCTTACATCATCGTATTCTTGAACAAGTGTGACCTTGTTGATGATGAAGAATTACTTGAATTAGTAGAAATGGAAGTTCGTGAACTTCTTTCTACTTATGACTTCCCAGGTGATGACACTCCAGTTATCCGTGGTTCTGCGCTTAAAGCGTTGGAAGGCGATGCTGGTCAATATGGCGAGCCTTCAGTTCTTGCTCTTGTTGAAGCGCTTGACTCTTACATCCCAGAACCAGAACGTGCTATCGACAAAGCATTCTTAATGCCAATCGAAGACGTATTCTCAATTTCTGGTCGTGGTACTGTAGTAACAGGCCGTGTAGAAGCTGGTATCGTTAAAGTTGGTGAAGAAGTAGAGATCGTTGGTATTAAAGATACAGTTAAAACAACTGTAACTGGCGTAGAAATGTTCCGTAAACTTCTTGACGAAGGCCGTGCAGGTGAGAACTGTGGTATCTTACTTCGTGGTACTAAGCGTGAAGACGTGCAACGTGGTCAAGTACTTGCTAAACCAGGTACAATCAAGCCGCACACTAAATTCGACGCAGAAGTATACGTACTTTCTAAAGAAGAAGGTGGTCGTCACACTCCATTCTTAAATGGTTACCGTCCACAGTTCTACTTCCGTACAACTGACGTAACTGGTGCAATCCAATTACAAGACGGCGTTGAAATGGTTATGCCAGGCGACAACGTTGAAATGTCAGTAGAATTAATCCACCCAATCGCAATGGACCCAGGTCTACGTTTTGCGATCCGTGAAGGTGGTCGTACTGTAGGTGCTGGTGTTGTTGCGAAAGTAACTGCATAATCACTTTCAGTGAAAAAAAGCGCTCTTTTTAGAGCGCTTTTTTTATACTTAATTGTCTAACAATTACTATAAAAGCTGGCCTTAACTGATATTTCAATGTCCTTATTTACCCTTAATCCTTTTTATTAAATTTGTATGATAAGAATCAAGAAAACGAACAATAAAGTTTAAGTAACTAAGGTTACTTATCAAGGAGCTTTGGGTATGAATGCTAAAGTGAATATTACCAATCGTGCCGGTGCAAGCTTTCCAGTACGTCGTATGAATTTTGACTTTAATGATGTACCAGAATATTGGATGAATGGTTCTGCTGGACTCACACATTTTATGAGTGCATTGTCAGCATTGTTCCCAGCTGGTGAGAAATTCTTTATAGATAGTGTACGAGCAGTACGTTATCACCCAGCGATTAAAGATGATGAAGCACTACAAAAAGAAATTAGTGCTTTTATCGGGCAAGAAGCAATGCATACTCAAGAGCATGTGAACTTTAATGCTTCCGCTCAAAAGTTTGGTCACGATATAGAAACATTAGAGAAGTTTACCGATACGGCGATTCAAACAGCAATTAAAGCTTTCGTAAAAATTGTTAAACCTTTCGGTATGACGAAACAAATGGTTGACCTGACTGCTACGACGGCTCTTGAACATTTTACCGCTACTATTGCTTCTCAATTATTAGTCAATAAGCACATTCAAGAGCTTATGACAGATGAGACGATGTCTACCATGTGGTATTGGCATGCTATTGAAGAAAATGAGCATAAAGCCGTAGCTTTTGATGTATACGAAGGTGTATTTGGTAAAGGTGTAAAAGCTTATGCTTTACGAACCAGTTCTTTAGTGTTTGCTATGACTTTAATCTTTTTGATCCAGTCATCTTTTGTACTTCGTTTATTAAAGCAAGACAACAAGTTAAATTTAGCTGAACTATCAGTAATTTATAAATACGGATACAGCCCATCTAAAGGCATTATTAGTGGTATGGCTAAGGAAATGTTGGCTTACTTTAAACCTGGTTTTCATCCAAATGATCTAGATACCGTGGGCCTATTGAAAAACTGGAAGGCAAAATTAGGTTTATAGTTTCAATTCATGATTTATAAAGGACCAATATTGGTCCTTTTTTATTTTCTATATCGAGTTCAACGAGAGACATCTTAGGTTTTGCACCTTTATGCGTCTATGAATGACCTCATCTGATATTTCTCTGTCCTCATCTGCACTTAATTGGTACATCGAAAGACGTATGATTATAAATATTAAGAAAATAAATAAAGTTATATGTGAATTAGCTATTCACTTAAAAGGAGTCTGAGATGAATGCTAAGGTAAATATTTCCAATCGTGCTGGTGCTAGTTTTCCTGTACGTCGTATGGACTTTGAATTTGCTCAGGTCCCACGCTATTGGGCGAATTATGATGCAGCATTAACACATTTCATGACAGCATTATCAGCCCTTTTTCCTGAGGGTGAACAGTTCTTTGTAAATAGTACGCGTGCTGTTCGAAATGATCCAAAGCTTGCAGATCCAGATCTTCAAAAAGAAATTAGTGCTTTTATTGGTCAAGAAGCGATGCATTCGAAAGAGCATTTAGCATTTAATGCTTCTGCACAGGCTTATGGTTATGATGTGCGTCATATGGAAAAGCAAACTGGAAAAGTCATTAAGATGGGTACAGCTGTTGTAACCAAATTAATGAAACCTTTTGGCTATACCAAAGAAATGATTGATTTGACAGGAACATGTGCGCTAGAGCATTTTACATCGACGATTGCCGCTGAACTTTTGCAAAACCCTGAAATTCAGGCTATGTTCCAAGATGACACTATGTATCATTTGTGGATGTGGCATGCAGTTGAAGAAAATGAACATAAAGCTGTGGCATTTGATGTGTATACAAGCATGTATGGGCAAGGTCCGAAAGCTTATTTTATGCGTTCAACAGCTTTGATTATTGCAATGGCATTAATCTTCGCAACTCAATCTTATTTTACTGCGAAGTTACTCAAGACTGATGATAAATTAACTTGGAAAGATACGAAGTACATGCTTAAGTTCATGTATGGTCGTAAAGGTTTTATGACTCGTCAAATTCCAGAACTACTTGATTTTTTAAGACCAAAATTTCATCCAAATGATTCGGATACCACAGCATTGTTGGCAACGTGGCGTGAAAAATTAGGTCTTTAAAATTACTTTAAAAAAAGGGCAAATCAATTGTCCTTTTTTTTGCTCGTTTTTTCTTGGGAAGTTTTTATAATACGCACTACTTTAGAATCTTCATTGCGTTGAGACTCATGATTCGTATTATGCAAAATACTGATGTTGATATTGTTGTTCAAATTGAAAAATCAGTTCAAACACATCCGTGGTCAAAACAGCAATTTATAGAATCTTTGAATTCTTACCAATGCACAGTGATTGAGTCACAAAACAGAGTGGTGGGTTTTTGTATTTTACAGCCTGTTTTAGATGAAGCGAATTTATTGCTCATGGCAATTGATCCTAAAATGCAAGGGCAGGGTTTAGGATATGAGTTATTAAATTTATCAATTGAAAAATTAGAAAATCAGCCCGTACAAATCTTTTTAGAAGTCCGTGAAAGTAATAAAGCTGCTATCGGTTTATATGAAAAAACAGGCTTTCACCAAATTGATCTGCGTCGCAATTATTATCCTACCCAAGATGGCGGGCGGGAACACGCAGTCATTATGGTAAAAACCTGTACAGATGATTTCGCATCTTTATTTAATGATTAAATTGTTCCATTCAGAAGGTAACGTTGTCATAAGAGAAGTACCTAGCTGTTGAATTTCTTCTGGTGACAATGATCGGTTTAAACGACGCCATTGTCCATCAAGTAGAAGTTCTAAAGGTGTATATTGCGACTTATAGTTCATTTTGGCTGAATGCGGTACCCAATAGCCTAAATAAAGGTACTCTAAACCGAGCGATTTAACATATTCAATTTGGTTAAGAATAGAATACACACCAAGTGATCTGCGATGCTCGTCTGGATCAAAAAACGTATAGACAGCCGATAGTCCATCATCCATTAAATCGCAAGTAGAAACGCTAATGAGACGATTGTCTTTCCAAAGCTCAAGAAAAAAACTATCTGTACAACTATGTACTAAAAACTTTTCAAACTGATCTAAGCTAGGTGGAAACATATCGCCATCTGCATGACGTTCATTAATGTAGCGTTCGTATAAATCATAATGAATTTGTGCTGCCTGTCGCGTAGGCAGCACAGTCATGGTGAGATCTTGATTCCGTTTCCATGCTTTTTTTTGCATGCTATTCATTTGGAAATCGGCCACTGGAACACGACAAGACAAACATTGTCGACATAAGTGACATTCAGGGCGATAAACAAAGTCACCACTACGACGAAAGCCTAAACGAGAAAGTTCTGAAAGGGTGACAACATCAATTCGATGGATAGGGTCTAAAAACACCATGCGTGCAGATTTATTTTCTAAGTAGCTGCAATCATGAGGCGGAGTAATATAATACTGCAGATCATTTAAAAGGGACTTCGGGTGATATGATTTCATGATTGGTCCCTCCTGTTATCATTCCATTAATTTTGCATCTAATGCTATTGTTTTACTTGAAAATACACGTTCTTGATACTTTTTCCAATTGATAGAGGGGTGAATAATTACATCTTGTAACGATTTTAAGTAGTCTTGACGAGAAAGTGTACTGGCTCCCAGACTAATTAGGTGACTATTGACAAGTTGGCAGTCTATCCATGGCAGCTGATTTTCTTGTCCAATGAGCATTAAAGTATAAAAAGCCATTTTTGAAACATCGGTTTCATTGCTAAACATTGACTCACCGAAACATCCTTTACCAATCGTAACACCGTATAAACCTCCTACAAGATCCTCTTCTTGCCAAACTTCAATACTGTAACCGTAGCCCGCGTTAAACATCTCGCAGTAACCTTGAATAATATCCTCGCTAATCCATGTTTCATCCGCATAACTTCTTGGTAGAGAGCAAGAGCGAATAACTTGTTCAAAGGCATGATTTACCGTAATGGTGTAATCGTACTTTTTCATATTCCGAATGAGCGATTTACTTGGTTTATAGTTTTGAGGATAGATCACGCAACGAGGTTCTGGACTCCACCAACAAATGGGTTCATCTTCATTAAACCATGGAAAAAGACCATGCGTATAAGCTTCATATAATGTAGAAGGGGAGAGGTCGGCACCGATACAAATTAAACCATGCCCATCTGGATCGGCTTCAATAGGGTCAGGAAAAATGAATTGAGAGAGCGGAAGTTTCTGCATAGAAGATAAAATGAAATGGAATAATTCAAAATTAACGTAACTAAGCTTCATTGACAATTTTTATTGTTCAACTTTAGCATGCATGCATGAATAGAAAAGGTTCGCGTGATGCTAAAACTTATTGCAGAAGATTTTATTGATATTAAAAAAATTGATTTTGTTTTACCACTTTATCAAGAGCTTGTTGATAAAACGAGACGTGAAGAAGGATGTGTTGCGTACGATTTATATCATGATATAAAAAATTTAGGACATTTTGTTTTTATTGAGGAATGGGTGGATCGAGCTGCGTTAGATCGACATGTTCAGTCTGAGCACTTTCAACGGTTAGTTCCTTTGATTGACCAATATCAGACGAGATCAGGACGTTTTACACATTTAGACCATTTTGAAAATATGAAGCGATAAACATTATAAAAAAAGACATCCAATTATTTATTGGATGTCTTTTGCATCGATTGAATTAAGCGAGATTATCTAGATATTTTTCTGCATCTAGAGCAGCCATACAGCCTGACCCAGCAGAAGTAATCGCTTGGCGATAAATACTATCAGCGACGTCACCTGCAGCAAAAACACCAGCTATAGAAGTCGCTGTTGCATTACCAGAAGTACCACTTTGTACTTGGATATAGCCATCACGTAAGTTTAATTGACCATCAAACATTCCAGTATTTGGTTTGTGGCCAATTGCAACGAATAAACCATGAACCTCTACATCTTGCTTAGAGTCATCTTGAGTTGATTTGAGGCGAACACTTGTTACGCCAGTATTGTCACCCAATACTTCTTCAACTTCATGATTCCAGATAATGCTGATTTTGCCTTCTTTTTCTTTGGCAAATAAGTGATCTTGCAAAATCTTTTCAGAACGTAAAGTATCACGGCGATGTACTAGTGTTACATGTGAAGCAATATTTGATAGATAAAGTGCTTCTTCAACAGCAGTGTTACCACCACCAACAACCATTACTTTTTGGTTTTTGTAGAAGAAACCATCACATGTTGCACATGCGCTGACGCCTTGGCCCATAAATTTTTGTTCAGACTCTAGACCAAGATATTGAGCTGTAGCACCAGTTGCAATAATTAAAGCGTCACATGTGTACTCTTCCATGTCACCTTTTAAAACGAAAGGACGTACATTTAAGTCCACTTCGTTAATATGGTCATAGACGAGTTCTGTACCAAAGCGTTCAGCATGTGCTTGCATGCGATCCATTAATGCAGGACCTGTTAAACCTTCAGGATCGCCCGGCCAGTTGTCAACTTCGGTTGTTGTTGTAAGTTGCCCACCTAGTTGTAAACCTGCAATTAAAGTAGGTTTAAGGTTTGCACGTGCTGCATATACAGCTGCACTATAGCCTGCAGGGCCAGAACCGAGAATAATTAACCGAGAATGACGAGCACTCATTGAGGGTATCCTTATTTATTTCGAGAATTTTGAAAATTATACGTGAATTTACTGACCAATAGCGTGAAATCGATGTGGATAATATTGATCAGGACAATCGAATTAAGTTATATAACAATATAGAAGTGCCTTATGTTAACAACAACTGTAAAGAATCATGCACCTTTTTTGTAAGAACAAGTGCATAATATAAAGTTCATTCGTTGAAGATCTAAAATGTAGTTCTTCACATCTCTAAACCAATAATTAAATGGGTTACAGGACAGTATATGACTGCGGTGTCAAGTGTTTATGCACAGCGCTTATTGATGACATTATTCTTGGTTTCTTTTGGTATTTATATGTTTCTGGCAACAGTAACCTATACACCATTTGATCCGGGCTGGATGCATATTTCCAGTGATACTCAGCAAGTATCCAATGCAAGCGGTATTGCTGGCGCATGGATTGCAGATTTGCTGTTTGGTTTTTTAGGATGGGCAAGTTTGCTTATTCCAATTTTCCTTTTCATTGAAGCAATTCAGGTTTGGTGGCCACGTAGTTTCTTAAACCGCCCATTTCGTTATGCTGCACAATTCTTCTTAATTCTAGTTGTGTCTAGCCTGCTTTATTTACACTGGAATGTGCCGGCAGATACTTTAGATAATGCCGCTGGAGGAATTATTGGTTACGAGCTAGGTCAAAGCCTATCTCAATTGTTAACAATTTATGGTGCGACCTTCTTTTTACTGGTTTTCGGGGTAGTCTTGTTTACGCTTGCATTTGGGGTGCAATGGAGTAAAACATGGGTTACGCTCAAAGCGACACCAAGTTATTTACAAGATTTATTTTATAAGAATGTATCTCCGAGTGAGTCGGATTATGACTTAACAACTCAACCTGCCAACAAAGCAGCAGTTGTTAAAGTTGCACAAAATGCAGAGACAAATGCGAATGCTTCAGATGAGAAAGAGATATCAGCTCCATCTGAAACAGCTCAACCTCAAGCAACAACACGACATGATGCTGTTGCTGAGCGTTTATTTGCAGATGTGTTAGCGAAAGAGCAGAGCCGCCCTGAACCTGTAGCAGAGGCGCCAGTTGTTAATACTCAAAACTTTGAGCATACGCTTGAGCAAGCCCATAAACTTGAAAAAGATAGTCAACGTTTAGTTGCGACTGGCGAAGTATGGCGTGCTTTACAACGTGACGATGCAAGTTATAAGCAAGAAATTGATGCGCTTTTAAGAGCAGCTGACGACTCAACAGAGCAAGTGCCTGCTCGTGAGCAATTCCAGCAAACCATTTCTCAAGTGAATCAGAATCAGCCTACACTTAAACAAGACTTACATGGTCTTGATTGGAATGATGATGAGATTTTTGATGAATTGCTTGCTGCTGTTCCAAACAGTAAAACTGCAACAGATGTGCATACACCGTTTGTTCAAGATCAACATGTAGAAGTAGAACCAACTTCGCAATCGGTTAATATTGTGAGTGAAACGCCTTCACCTGTTTCCAATTTAAATCAGTCACCTAAAAATTTAGCAAACGAACAAGTTTTTGAAGATTTTGATGATTTATTAATAGATGAAGACATTGCTCCAGCAGAGCCTGTAAGAGCAAGTAGTTATGCCCAGTCTTCAGCATTTGTAAAAGCTCCTATTCAAACGACTATTCAGGCTGACAAACTTTCAAAAGAAGAGTTTATTGAGGCTTGGCAAGAGACTGCTGGAAAACCGCAGGAAAATTCTGATTTTGATGAAGACGATTTCGATTTTGATGCACCATTAACAGATGCATCAGGCCGACCAATGTCTCGTGCAATGCAAGTTGCCAAAAAGCGTTTGGATTTGCCAACGTTACCTGGACTTGATCTACTCGATAAGGTCGACCCAAATAAGAAAGTCAATTTTACTGAAGAGCAACTTTCACGTTTGTCTGAGTTACTTGAAATTAAATTGCAAGAATTTAACGTTAAAGCTCAGGTGGTAGAGGCTCAACCAGGACCAGTTGTTACTCGTTTTGAGTTAGATTTAGCACCAGGAGTGAAAGCCTCTAAGGTAACGAATATCTCACGTGACTTAGCGCGTTCAATGTCGATGGCTTCTGTTCGTGTGGTGGAAGTCATTCCTGGTAAACCATATATTGGTATTGAAGTGCCAAACAGTGCCCGTGAAATGGTACGCTTGATTGAGTTATTAGAAACACCAACATATCGCGACCCAAGTGCATTAATTAGTATGGCGATGGGTAAAGATATTTCAGGTAATCCAGTACTAACAGACTTGGCGAAAGCACCGCATATGTTGGTTGCTGGTACGACAGGTTCAGGTAAATCGGTTGCAGTAAACTCGATGATTTTATCGATGTTACTTAAATATACGCCTGACCAATTACGTTTAATTTTAATCGATCCAAAACAGTTAGAACTTGCAAACTATAATGATATTCCACATTTATTAACTCCAGTCGTTACTGACATGAAAGATGCGGTAAGTGCTTTGAACTGGTGTGTGAATGAAATGGAACGTCGTTATAAGCTTATGTCGTTCTTAAAAATTCGTAAATTAAGTGACTACAACCGTAAAGTTGAAGAAGCGATTGCGAATGGTGAAGACCTAATTGATCCGACTTGGAAACCGAGTGACTCGGCGACACAAGAACGTGCACCTCGTTTAACGCCATTACCATCTATTGTGATTGTTGCGGATGAGTTCGCCGACATGATTATGCAGGTGGGTAAAAAAGCAGAAGAAATGATTACCCGTTTGGCGCAAAAATCTCGTGCTGCTGGTATTCACCTATTGCTTGCAACTCAACGTCCCTCTGTTGATGTTATTACCGGTTTGATTAAAGCCAATATTCCAACGCGTGTCGCATTACGTGTAAACAGTAAAATTGACTCGCGTACTATTTTGGATGCTGGTGGTGCAGAAGACTTGTTAGGTCACGGTGATATGCTGTTCTTAGGACCAGGTAAAATTGAGCCAGAACGTGTACATGGTGCATTCATTAGTGATGATGAAGTAAACCGTATTTGTGATGCTTGGCGTGAGCGTGGCGAGCCTGATTATATTGATGAAATCTTGACTCCATTTGATGAAGAGCCAGCGTCACGTGGTTTTGAAGAGGGTGAGGGTGGTCCTGACCGAGATGCTCTCTATGACCAATGTGTGTCATTCGTATTAGAAACTCGGAAAGCTTCTACATCTTCGCTACAGCGTAAATTTAGCCTTGGTTATAACCGTGCTGCTCGTATCATTGATCAAATGGAAGAGAACGGCATTGTGAGTTCAATGGGCCCTAATGGTAAGCGAGATATTCTAGTTTAATACGTATAATTTAAGCCTCTTCGGAGGCTTTTTTATAAACAAAATAAAAGTGAACCTATTTTATAAATGACTTAAAGATTTTATCGTCTAGTAAAAAATGCTAATGTATTTTCCCTAAATAAAGAACAATGAATTAAATCAGGAGAAAGACATGTTATTAGCTCTGATTACTTTAGCCTTTATTCACTTTTGCGCACTTATTACTCCCGGGCCTGATTTTTTCCTTGTATCTCAAACTGCCATTAGCCGGTCTCGTAAAGACGCTATGCTGGTTGTTGCCGGTATAACAGCAGGTGTGATGTTTTGGGCTTGTTTGGCACTAATGGGATTAAATCTTATATTTGAGAAAATGGCTTGGTTAAAGCAGGGTTTGCTGCTTGCTGGTGGTTTATATCTGTGTTGGTTGGGTTATCAGATGCTACGGTCAGCTTTTTCAAAAAATCAGCAAGAGGGTAATGTTGCTGTTGAACTTCCCAAAGCACCTTACTTATTTTTTATTAAAGGTTTGATAACCAATCTCTCAAATCCGAAAGCTGTTATTTATTTCGGTAGTGTTTTCTCTTTATTTTTAGCCAATCCTCAACTTGATCAGGTCCACTGGCTACTCTTTATTATCGTTACAGTCGAAACAATTTTATGGTTCTGCTTTGTGACTTTTATTTTCTCGTTACCGAGTTTTAGAGCAGCTTATCGTAATTTTTCAAAATGGATTGATGGTATTTCAGGTGGTATTTTCACCGTATTTGGTATTTTCCTGATCGGTAATCGATAAGTTTAGATAAGAAAAAAGCCTCTTTTAGAGGCTTTTTATTTTTAAGCAAACTTTGCCAGAACTTCTAAAAATGGTGCCGATTGACGTGGAAACTTAGCAATTACGTCGTGAATACGTTGGCCTTCAGGGTCTTTGGCATTAATATCACGTCCGTCTGCAATAAATTGCGTTAATAGACGCTCATAGTCTGTTGGACGCATATGTTTGAAAGCATGGTAGAGCACATGAAAATCTGCATTCACACCACTTGGAGGAAGTTGGTTGAGGTAGGCAAAAACACGCTCATCGGACCATTCTTCATTGAAAGTTGCTGGCTGTGATAATGCCATGACAATCTCCTCATTTTAAAAAAGGCAAAATAACTTGCGTTATTTTGCCTTGATTCTGATTTATTGAATAGTCAGAAATAGAATTATCGTTCTTCAGGTAAATTGATATTCATTTCTAACATTTCAATATTAGCTTCAGAGCGAACCTGCATTTGAATATGCTGTTCACCTACACCGCTAACATAACGACTAACCACTTGCATGATTTCTTTTTTCATCTGATCAATCTTGTCTTGGCTTAAACGACGGCCTAAACCTTGTTCAGAAGCAACAATAACTTTCAAACGATCTTTGGCAGTTTGAGCACTTGATGGTTTTTCTTCACTGCTAAATAATTTACTCCAGAATCCTGCCATATCTACGCTCCAAATAGTCGTGCTAACCAGCCTTTAGGTTGAGCTGTGATGTGTCGATAAGGACGGTCTTCGCCAAGGAAGCGTGCAACCAAATCATCATACCCCTGACCAGCTTTAGTTTCTGAATACAGAATAACTGGCTTACCCTCGTTTGATGCTTGTAATACACTTGGACATTCTGGAATAACACCTAATGTCGGTACGCGTAAAATATCTTTAGAAATATCATCAATTGTCAGCATTTCCTGACGGTCAGCACGTTCCGGGTTAAAACGTGTAATACATAAATGTTTACGTATACGCCCTTCGTTGTGTTCAACTTTCTTGGTTTTGCTATCTAACATACCAATAATACGGTCAGAGTCACGTACTGAAGAGATTTCAGGGTTTGTTACAATGATTGCTTCATCTGCATGATACATGGCTAAAATCGCACCACGTTCGATCCCCGCAGGTGAATCACAAATAATGTAATCAAATTCTTGAGATAGCTCATCAATAACACGAGCAACACCATCGTCGCTCAACGCATCTTTATCACGTGTTTGTGAAGCCGGTAAAATATAAAGGTTTTCGATATCTTTATCGCGAATAAGGGCTTGTTGCAGACGTGCTTCATTATTAATAACATTAACGAAATCATATACAACACGACGCTCACAACCCATAATTAAATCAAGGTTACGTAAGCCTACATCAAAATCAATCACAACAGTTTTATGACCACGAAGGGCTAAACCTGTTGCAAAAGATGCGCTCGTTGTAGTTTTACCTACACCACCTTTGCCTGATGTTACGACAACAATTTTGGCCACCGAATCCACTCCTATTATGGTCATACACCCTTAAAAGGGCTGTTTTTTGGTGATTTGCTTAATAAATTAAAGTTCTAGAGCTTCAAATTCAAGCTCTTGCTTTTCATTTAAATAAATATGTACTGGCTTTTTTACCACATGTTTAGGGATATCATCTGCGACGCAATACGTTCCGGCAATGGAAACGAGCTCAGCCTCTAAAGATTGGCAAAAAATGCGTGCAGCTGCGTGCCCGCCCGCACCAGCAATGACTCTACCACGAACTGTGCCATAAATATGTATATTTCCTGATGCAATCACCTCGGAACCACTATTCATGCCAGCCTTTAAAATAATATCGCCGTTATCTTGTACAAGGGATTGGCCTGTACGCAAAATTTCATCATGATAAGAGGTAATATGAGCGACCGCTATCTTGTTTAGTGGTTTTTTTGTTTCTGCTGAAGACGACGTAGGGGCGGTAGCAGGTTTTTCCACAATAGCAACTTGTTCAGCTGTCGCTTTAATGCGCTGTAAGGGTTGATCTGCCGGTAAAACAGGGAATTGAATAGCACGAGCTTCATCTCCTAAAATACCGTCGATTACCGCCATTGGTTGTAAACCTAAGCTCACCAGAAGTTGAATTAGTGCAATTAATTCTTGCTCAACTGTACTGTCAATAATCACTAAAGTTCCCTGATAGGAACCTTCATTTAAAATATTTGATAATTGCTGGCGGATCACATCATGATCATTGGTATCGAAGGTTATCCTGCTAAAGTTAACCATTCTGCCGGTAATCCGTATATCAGCCATAAGTCTTCCTTCAAGGCGTTAAACGAGCTGTAATATCGTTAAGTTTATTGTAAATAGGGCAAATGCTAGAACAATTTGTGCCAATTCTCTAGCGTGATTCATAAAAAATTAAATAAATGCTTATTCTTTGATTCGATCATACTCCGCAAGCGTTTGTTGCCACTGTTTGACCTTGACTTGTTTTCGTACAGACTCCAGTGTCTCGAATACGACAGATTCAACCAATTGCTCAAGCTGACGATTATTAATATTTATCTCACTTACTCTTTGAGAAATTAATTGATAAGTAGGGTTCGGATTATTTGGTGATCCCTCAATTAAAGGCTCAATTAGACCTGCGCTAATATTCTCACCCAATCTTTGACCAATGCTTTGGATTTGTTGTTCAATGCGACCGCCGACTAAAGGAATTAAGCGTAATAATTGAGTTAGCTCAGGTGTATCTACTATGGCCTGATCTACAATTTTCCCAACGCCTTTTGTAATGGCAGGCTTTTGTTCTTTTAAAGCAGTTGCTAAAGACTCTTGTAATAATGCTGTTAGGGTAGCAGTAAATTGCTCACGATGATGATTAACTAAGTCGTGAATAATCTGTTTATGGCTAGAACTGGTTTCAAGTTCATATCTAATACCATCAATCACGGTAATTACAACACGGTCGGACAACTCTTCCATTACAACGCGATAGTAAAATAAACCAGTTTTTCGCCAGCTTTCCGGAACAACCGGATAACCTAACTCATGTAAGCGATAGGCAATAATCCCGGCACGGAATAAACGTAAAAAACGGAGCTGAGGAATAATGGCTAAAATTTCATACCAGTGAATAAACGGGAAAAAGAACCAACGCTTATGGTGTTTATTGATGATCGCAATGGCCCAGCGGACAAGCAACTCAACAATTAAAAAACCAATAAACCAAGCTTCTGACGTGATCACCCACGGATGGAGTGAAGTACGATAAAAACTGAGTACTTGGGGCAAGTGAATATGTTCAAAGAACCATGCCCCAATGCTGCTCATTAAAAAGAAATTACTAGCAAGACAGAACAGGTTAAAAATGATAATAAACACCATAAAGATGTCATAGACCAAAAACAGCTTAAATGACAGGCTGCTTGGGTCTACATGATGGTATTTGGTTTTTTTCCCAGAACTGTTTTGCATAATAACGAGTGCTTTCTTAAATATTTGCAGTGGTATATTGAGATTTCATTTGCTCAATAAGTTGATCTTTTTCGGTCCAAATTTCATGAACCCATTGCTGGAAACGTTCACGATAAGCTGCGTCATCTTCGTAGTTGCCACCAAGCACCCATTTTGGAATTTCAATTTTACGTAAGTTGACCGCAATTTTTGAAACGTCCCCGAGCCAGAAATCGCTATATCCCGGTACGCCATCAGGATAGACAATAGTCATATCAACCAAGGCATCGATTTTGTCGCCTAAAATATTTAAGGCAAGTGCTAAGCCACCTGCTTTTGGTTTAAGCAAATGCTTATATGGCGATTTTTGTTGGTCGTGTTTTTCTTGGGTAAAGCGCGTACCTTCCAAATAATTTAATAATGTAAATGGCTGACTTAAAAGCTGTTCGCAAGCTTTACGTGCTTCCATCATGTCACGATCTTTAAGTTCAGGATTTTTGGCAATTTGTTCTTTGGTGTGACGCTTCATCATCGGGAAGCCTAAAATTTTAAATGCTTGCCCAACAAAAGGAATAAAGATGAGTTCCCATTTGGTAAAGAAACGGGTGAGGGGCATACGGGTTAAACCAAAATATTGGTTTACAGTCGTGTCTACCCAACTTTGATGATTGCAGGTCATTAGATAACGACCTTGCATATTCAGGTCAAGTCCCTCATCAATGGTAATGTCCCATTTTAGATTTGGTAAAACATGATCAATGAGCCAGTTATTTACCCCTAACCAGCTATTTGTAATTTGAATATTAGTTTCATCTACTTTTGATGACTTTTTTAATAGCTTGGTTAGACCTAATGCAAGAACAGGTGGGCCATGAAAAAAAGTACTTCCTGTAATGACTGTACCTACAGTGAGTCCACGTGTAATTTTTTTTAGCGCAGATTGCTTATTGGGTGCAGTTGACATATAAATGACCCCGAATGTCTAAAATCCATAGAAAAGTTGTTTAACTATAACTATCGTAATATGAAATACAACGACATCTTAGACAACAATGAAGAAATTGTGATGAGCTGGCATCTGAAAGTGCATCAAAATATTACAAAAAAATAACTAAACTGTTTATTATTAACAAAATATCAATGTTTTATACTCCCTTTTTGTTTCATTATTCATTCAGACAACAAAACACACAAAGTGAGGAGGCATGCAATGCGTGCATTAGTTATTTCAACAGTGGTAGGGGCAGCAGTAGTACTTTCTGGTTGTCAAACAACTGGTAATAATCTTGGTGGCATTGAATACGATAAAGCTGCATTAGGTACTTTAATTGGTGCAGCAGCTGGTTATGGTATTTCTAAATCAAATGCAAACTCTAGCCGTCAAAATAACCGTGCTGCAGCAATTGGTGCAGTTCTTGGTGCGGCTGGTGGTGTATATCTTGATCAAAAAGAGAAAAAACTACGTCAACAAATGGCGGGTACTGGTGTAGACGTTGGCCGTAACCCAGATGGTTCTGTTCAATTGATCATGCCTGGTAGCATCACTTTTGATACAAACAAATCAAACATCAAGCCAAACTTCTATGCAACTTTAGACAAAGTAGCTCAAACATTGGCTGAAGATAACAAGAGCGCGATTTTGGTAACGGGTTATACAGATAATACTGGTAATGACTCTATCAACATTCCATTATCTCAATCACGTGCACAATCAGTTAAAAACTATTTAGCTGGCCGCGGCGTTCCATCTAGCCGTATCGATGCACAAGGTTATGGTTCTTCTAACCCGATCGCAGACAACTCAACTGCATCTGGCCGTGAACAAAACCGCCGTGTAGAAATCAGCATTTATGCTAAACAATAAGATTTAAATTATTGTGTTAAAAACCACCTTCGGGTGGTTTTTTTATGGGTGCAGTACAAGAAATAATCACGACATTCTGCGGCGCACAAATTGCATTATTAGACATCATTTATACATATCCATAGATTTACTATTGGGATTCTAAAACAGAGATGACTATAATCATGCTCGAAAAATTAAGAGGTAATACGCGATGTCATCTGCCAGTCAATTGAACAACAAGCAAGAAGAAGCCATGAAATATACTCAGGGCCCTTTATTGGTGCTTGCTGGCGCTGGTTCAGGTAAAACATCAGTAATTACCCGTAAAATTGCCTATTTGGTGCAACACTGCCGTATTCCAGCACATCGTATAACCGCGATGACCTTCACAAACAAAGCTGCACGTGAAATGAAAGAGCGTGTGACCAAGCTTTTGTCGCGTGAAGAAGCAAAAGGTTTATCTGTTTCTACCTTCCATACTTTTGGTTTAAACCTTTTACGTTTAGAACTTAAAAATTTACCTTTAAAAGCTAATTTTTCGATTTTAGATGCAGATGACTGTAAACGTATTTTGATGGATTTGATGCATCGCGATAATTTGTCGGGTGCAGAGAGTAAAGAATTAATTGCCAAAGCAATGAAGAAAATTTCAGATTGGAAAAATGATCTGATTTTGCCAGAACAAGCACATTCAACTTGTGAAACACCAGAAGACGTACAGTTTGCACATCTCTATCAACTTTATGAACGTAATTTACGCGCATATAATGCCGTTGATTTTGATGACTTGATTGTTATGCCAACACGCTTATTGCAAGAAAATGCAGAAGTACGTGATAAATGGCAAAACCGTGTACGCTATTTATTGGTCGATGAATATCAAGATACCAACACGGCTCAGTATATTCTGGTCAAACTGTTAGTTGGGGTAATGGGGCAGTTCACCGCGGTGGGTGACGATGACCAGTCGATCTACGCATGGCGTGGTGCTAAGCCTGAAAATATGGCTTTGCTTAAACAGGATTTCCCTAATCTACATATCATTAAATTAGAACAAAATTATCGATCGACCAGTCGTATTTTAAAAGCAGCGAACTGTGTGATTCAAAATAACCCACATATTTTTGATAAGAAATTGTGGAGTGATAAAGGACATGGTGAAGTCATTCGAATCATTACATGTCGTAATGATGACGATGAAGCAGAGCGCGTGGTTAAAGACCTACTGACTCATAAACTGATGAACGGTAAGAACTGGAAAGATTATGCTGTGTTGTATCGCGGGAACTTTCAGGCTCGTGTACTAGAAACCCAACTTCGCCAAATGCAAATTCCATATAAACTTTCTGGTGGTACATCATTCTTCGCGCGTGCAGAAATTAAAGATGTGATGAGTTATTTGCGTCTTATTATTAATCCAGAAGATGATAGTGCTTTCTTACGCATTATTAATACGCCTAAACGTGCGATTGGCCCAGTTACTCTTGAGAAGTTAGGTTTATTCTCACAAGAAAATAATTTGTCTTTACTCGGTGCTTCTGCTGACCAGCGTTTAAGCATGGTGTTGCCTAAAAAGGCAGAAACACAACTTCATGAATTTGCCGATTTTATTGCGACATTTACTCGTGAACTCTTGGAAGATGATGAACCTGTGCCTAAAGTTCGTCAAATGATGAATGAAGCGGGTTATATGGATTACGTTCGTGAACAGTCCGCTACACCTGCACAAGAGAAAAGTAAGCTCGATAATATTGAGAACTTATTTACCAGTATTCAAAATCTGATTAACCGTGCAGAAGATGTTGATGAAAAGAACATTGAAAGCGTTATTCGCAAACTGGTTTTACTTGATCTGTTAGAACAACAGCAGGAAGAAGAAGATACAGACAAAGTTAACCTACTGACTTTGCATGCAGCAAAAGGTCTGGAATTCCCATATGTTTATATTATGGGTCTTGAAGAAGAGCTATTGCCGCATAAAAACTCGATTGCAGCAGAAACCATTGAGGAAGAGCGCCGTCTCATGTACGTGGGAATTACCCGTGCACGCCAAGGTTTAACGTTAACCTTGGCTGAGCAGCGTAAAAATGGCGGGCAGATGAAACAGATGACGCCTAGTCGTTTCCTTGATGAACTTCCGCAAGATGAGCTCGAGTGGTTAGGGCGTAAAAAGAAAATTGCGGCTAATGTTGATCCTAAAGAACAGGCTCAACAATATCTGGCAAATTTAAAAGCTTTATTAAAGCGTTAATTTTTTTAATTTTAGGAAATCCCATGAAAGTTCAAGTGAAATTGCTCGATCCGCGTTTAGGTAAAGAATGGCCTTTACCTTCATATGCTACAGCAGGTTCAGCTGGTTTAGATTTACGTGCCTGTTTAGATGAAGCAATTGATATTGAACCAGGACAAACTGTTTTAGTTAAAACAGGTATGGCAATTTATATTCATGATGTCAATTTTGCTGGTTTAATTTTACCGCGTTCAGGTCTAGGTCATAAACACGGTATCGTGCTTGGTAACTTGGTTGGTTTGATTGATTCGGATTATCAAGGTGAATTGATGGTTTCAGTTTGGAACCGTGGTCAAACGACATTCCGTTTAGAACCTGGTGAGCGCTTGGCACAGTATGTTTTAGTGCCAGTCGTACAAGCTGAATTTGAACAAGTAGAAGAATTTGAAGAAACTTTACGTGGTGCTGGTGGCTTTGGTCACACAGGTAAACAATAAGTTTTTTGAGAATTTTAACGAAAATCAAACGCCTGCTGGTCAGGCGTTTCTTTTTGCATCTTGAATGTTACAATAGATTATATTACAACACGCTTTACTAATATTCTTTTAACTTTTTTAGCAAACAAACCTTTCAAAAATTTTGAATAATCTATGTTTTTGCGATAGATCGAATTGATCTTTAAATAGAAGATACGCTATGAATGTAAGACACTCATTTCCTAAAAGTATTTTTCGTGCTTACGATATTAGAGGCAAACTTTCTTATTTAACCACGGACGTTGTCCGTTCAATTGCCTATGGATTGGCACAGCAATACAAACAAGCAAAACAAACTCAATTAATAATTGGCTATGATGCCCGTCTCACTAGCCCAGCCTATGCGCACTTAATTGAAGAAATTTTAATAGAACAAGGCTTAAACGTTACCAATATCGGCTGCTGCTCATCACCTATGATGTACTACATTGCTAGAGATTTTGGTGGCAACGGTATTATGGTGACGGCAAGCCATAATCCGAAATCGGATAATGGTATTAAGTGGATTTTAAAAGGTGAACCACCGTCTCCAGAAATGATTCAGCAGGTGGGTGAAGAAGCCCAAACTTATGTACCCAACCATTCAATTTCTGTACTTGAGCTAACCTTACCTCAATTTAAAGCTGAATTTTGCCAAAAATACCAACAAGCTATTTTTAAAGATATTCATTTAAAACGCCCTTTAAAAGTTGTTTTAGATGGTTTACATGGTTCAGCTGGGCATTGTTCAAAGCTAATCTTGGAAAAAATGGGTTGTGAAGTCATTGCTTTACGTACCGATCCAAATGGAGAGTTTCCCGATCATGCACCAGATCCGTCACATGCAGCTCATTTAACTAGCTTGCGAAAAGCAGTGGTCGAGCAGCAGGCTGATATTGGTATTGCTTTGGATGGTGATGGAGACCGTGTTGTTTTAGTCGATGAAAAAGCCCAAATATTGACAGCAGACCGTTTATTGTCGCTTTTCGCGCAAATGTGCCTTGAGCAGCACCCCGAGCAAGAAATTGTTTTTGATGTGAAATGTTCACGTATGGTTCAAGAGACTGTTGAAAAACTCGGTGGAAAAGCAAAAATGATCCGCACGGGAAGTAGTTTCCTGCGGGCTTATTTGTCTCAGTCGGGTGGACGTGCCATTTTTGGTGGAGAATATGCAGGTCATTATGTGTTTAATGATGGCCGTGGTTTTGGGTACGACGATGGTTTGTATGCTGCATTACGTGTAATGGAATATTTTACCCAATCAAGTGCTACAACTATTTCTGAATTATTTGCCTCATATCCAGAAAGATGTTGTACAGAAGATACTTATATTGGTACGTATCAGTCCGATCCAAAGTATGTATTACAAGATATTGAGATTTTAAGTCATCGTTTAGGGGCACGTATTAGTAAAATCGATGGCGTACGTCTTGATTTTGATGATGGTTTTGGCATTATTCGAGCATCAAATACTGGTGAATACTTTACAGTAAGATTTGATGCGGATAATCCTTTACGATTAAAGGAAATCCAGCAAAAATTTGTAGATATGTTGCAAGAACATTATCCGCAAATTGCACAAGAACTTTCAGAGGCCTAACTAAGGAGAGGCGTAATGCCACAACATCAGCATATCGGTGTCGACAAAGCAAAAATCTTGATTGAAGCTTTGCCGTATATTCAACGTTTTACTGGTAAAACGCTGGTGGTGAAATATGGTGGCAACGCAATGACTGATCCGGAGCTCGAAAGTTCATTTGCCCGAGACATCGTTTTACTTAAAACAGTCGGACTAAACCCGATTGTTGTTCACGGTGGTGGACCACAAGTAGACTCATTTTTAAAGCAGTTAGGCCGTGAGTCTGACCGTATTGACGGTATGCGTGTAACTGATGCTGCAACCATGGAAGTGGTTGAAATGGTATTGGGTGGTAGCGTAAATAAATCAATTGTTAACCTGATTAATAAACATGGTGGACGTGCAATTGGTTTAACGGGTAAAGATGGCAATTTACTTCGTGCCCGTAAATTGCTTATGGAAAAGCAAGAAGAAGACGGTTCTATCAAACATATCGATTTGGGTATGGTGGGTGAAGTCACTGGTGTGAAAACAGATGTATTGGAAATGTTCACTCAAAGTGACTTTATCCCAGTTATTGCTCCACTAGGTGTAGATGAAGAAGGCAATACTTATAATATTAATGCTGATTTAGTTGCAGGTAAGGTTGCAGAAGCACTAGGCGCTGAAAAATTAATTTTGCTTACTAATATTAGTGGTGTGCTTGATGAAAATAAAAATCTGTTAACCGGCCTTACGACGCAAGAAGTTGATCGCCTCATTGAAACAGGTGTGATCTATGGCGGTATGATTCCTAAAGTAGGCTGTGCGCTTGATGCTGTTAAAGGCGGCGTTGTGAGTGCGCATATTGTTGATGGTCGTGTGCCACATGCATCTTTACTTGAAATCTTCACTGATCATGGCGTGGGAACACTGATTTCTAACCGCACTAAAACATCTTAAGAAATCCGTTATTTTTAATAAAAAGATCACTCTAGGTGGTCTTTTTTTATACCATTTTAATTTGGTCATTTTTTTGTCATGAGCTTTGACTAGTGTAGGGGATGTCACTAGGAGCGTTCATTATGCTGGAAAAATTTAATCAATATCGCCAAACCTGGACTTTACCTTTAAATCGTCATAAAGCAATAAATCAGACACAATTTCGTTTTGAATGGGTTGATAATTTAAAAGAATTACAAGATGTACAACGGTTTCGTGCACAACAATTTAGCCAACAATTCGGAATCAAGTTTGAAGATAATTTAGACCAAGATATTTACGATTTTGGTTGTGAACATGCGGTCTTGCGTGAAAAATGGACTGGAGAAATTGTAGCGTATACTCGTTTAAAGCTATTTCAAGGCCACGAAATAGCACAAAGCTACAGTGCCCATGAGTTTGATATTGTTCCTCAGTTATCCCATCTTCCAAATGTGTTAGAAATAGGCCGTACTTGTGTACATCCTCGCTTTCGTAATGGTAAGGCATTGTCAATGTTATGGTTAAACCTTGCACCGAAAGTGCTCTGGTCAATGCGCGCTAAATATTTAATGGGCTGTGTCAGTATTCATTTGCAAGATAATTTAGCTAGAGCGTATTACACACATCGCCAGATTCAACAATTATCTGAAAGCAAAACAATTGATATTCGTTCTAAAAAAATCTATGACCCTGAATATCCGGAGTTTAGTTTTCCACAAGATGAACGTATGCCAAAGCTATTTCAAATGTATTTGAGTATGCAGTCAAAACTATCTAAACAGGCATTTTTTGATGAAGAATTTAACTGTTTAGATTATTTTGTATTTCTTGAAGTGAATAAAGTCGCGACCTCATTTGTAATGAATAAAATGGTGCAGCGTTAATCATATTTCCTATTTTGTAATAGCCAGCACATATTGAGATTTGCAAGCCATTTTACTCTCATGCACAATAGAGCAGATGGGGTAATTAAAAGTAGTTTAAAAGCGATATGTGCCAGCTATTAGGAATGAATTGTGCAACACCAACGGATATTACTTTTTCTTTCCGTGGTTTTTCACAACGTGCAGGAATTACCTCAGATCATAGCGATGGATTTGGTATTGCATTTTTCGAAGATAAGGCGTGCCGTTTATTCGTTGATAACCAGTCGGCAGTTGAATCTCCAATTGCCGATCTTATTCGTAATTATCCTATTAAATCACGCAATGTGATTGCACACATTCGCAAAGCTACTCAAGGCAAAATCACTTTAGAAAATTCACATCCCTTTATTCGTGAGCTGTGGGGGCGACACTGGATTTTTGCTCATAATGGTGATTTACATGACTTTAATCCGCCATTAAGTGGACGTTTCACACCAGTAGGTAATACGGATAGTGAACGTGCATTTTGCTACTTGCTCGATCAACTCGTTGAAGTCTTTGGTTATGAAGAGCCAAGTCTTGAACAAATCTTTGAAGTATTAGAAAAGATTTCTCCGCAAATTGCGGAATATGGCACATTTAATTATTGTCTATCTAATGGCAAAGCATTATTTAGTTATGCCATTACTAAATTACATTGGTTAGTGCGTGAATATCCATTTAATCATGCTCACTTAATTGATTTAGATGTTGAAGTTGACTTTAGTCAGGTAACAACACCTGAAGATCGTGTGGCAGTTATAACGACTGAACCTTTAACACATAATGAAAATTGGACAGCGTATCAACCTGGTGAAATGATTTTATTTCAACATGGTAAACCAGTTAAAAAAGCTCTTACTTTTGTAGAAAGATTAAAGCGCGAACAGGAAAATCCTGAACTTAAACGTATTACACGTGCAGATCAGTATTAATATAAAATATATTTAAAATATATTTAAAATATATGAATAAGGATATTTATATATTTTAATCAGTTAATAATAAAATAGTTTGTTTAAAAAATACTTTATTATTTTAGTTGGTTAATTTTAATTAAAATATATAAAAACAATAACTTGTGTTAAATATAACTTTTATATGCTAAAGCTGACAAAATAGGTTTGTTTTTATTTATATTCTTTAAATATATCATGCAGTTTATGCAACAATCATTAAGCATCATTGGGGAGATGTATGAAAATGAAATGGGCTTCAGAATATAATACGGGTATTGATGTTATCGATGAGCAACATAAACGAATACTTGATTATATTAATGAGATTGATGATGTAAAAGATGAAGAGGATAGACGTCGTATTAAAGATGTTTTAGACAATATTATCGATTATACGCAATCACATTTTACTTTCGAAGAAAGTTTGCAAGAGGAAGCTGATTATAAATATCGTGTACCTCATAAACGAGTACATGACTTATTTATTAAAAAAATAGAGTTATATCGTGAACGTTTTGAAATGGGGCATACGATTGAAGCGGAATTACAAGAAATTTTGGCTAAATGGTTAATTAACCATATTCAACATGATGATGCCGATTATGTAGGGGCAGTAAAAGAAAATATGATGGGAATTATTAGAGAAAAAGAAAAAAAGAAAGGGAAAAACTGGTTTGCTCGGTTTTTCTCATAACCTGAAATAAAAATAACTCATAATTTCAGTTAGCGCGGCAAACTATCGATTCGGTAGTTTGCTTTTTTTATTGAGCAAACTTTGATTTTCAAGCATGACACGGGCAAAATATCTATAGTCTTTTTCAAGGAATGCATAATGCAGGACATACCTATGTCACGATGGTTATCGCCCCTGATGGCGTTTTGCTTATCTTTCATCATTATGGCGACATTGGCACCCACGATGGGCATCCAGATTGATCGTCAACTCGATTTCTGGTTATTGTGGTTAGGCACAATGTTGCTAGTGGCACTACCAGTTTGTTATTTGGAAATTGCTTTAGCAAAACGGTCGAAGACTACAGCCTTAAATGCGTTATCAAGTTTAACTCGTGAAGCAGATAGTTCCCCAAAATGGCGTTTGGTTGGCTGGCTTGCAGTTATTTTTATTCCATTTTTAGCGGGTAATGTATTAAGTACCGCTGGCAATTTACTAGCTACACAACTTAATAATAGCGTTTCTGGGCAGCTTGTTTTCGCAGGTCTTGCTGTTGTGGGTTTAATTTTATCTTTTATTCCACGTCAGATTTTAGTTTTGCTCATGACGATTGGGGTAATTGCTTCTCTTGTTTTAGCTAACACAATGGGAACGACTTTACAGCCTTGGCACTGGACAAATGTTGAGTTTAAAGAGTGGGGTAATGCGACTGTTCTTGCGCTTGTTGCGAGTGGGTTAGGTTTAGGGCTTTACTGGCAAAATAGTGTAGGTGCTGTGCAGACACAAGAAGGCGCAACCAAAACGGTTCTTCCAATCTGGTTAGCTCAACTCATCGCTGTGATTGCCTTTGGTTTCTTTTCTTTACAAGCGCAGCTCCCTGTTTTTACTTGGATCTTTACCGCAGTCATGACCACAGCGTTATTTGTACAATTGGCTAGAGAACAGCTTGCTCAGCGTCAGCTTATGCCTGTTTTACAGTGGGTGATTATTGTTATAGCGATTGCGGTTTGGGCTGTACCTGAGCTTCATAGTATCTTTACACTGATTTTGATGCTTTGGGGATTACTCATTTGCCTGATCTATGCCATTTTTGCTGGCTGGATTATGAAAATTAGCCATTTGCGTAAATCGATGAATTTTAGCAATGAGTTGTTTTATAACTTATGGCGTATTGCGGTACGTATTGTATTACCGCTTTCAATTATCATTGCCATGGTTGCGGTAATTGGACAAATGATCTGATGGAAAAAGCTCAGCAAGTGTGGGTTGCTTTTGCAGCCCCAGAGCAACAGTTTTTAGTTGCTATTCCATTTGAGGCTGGTATGACTGCATTACAAGCAGTTGAGGCGAGTGGGTTGCAAGCGCAAGTGAGTTTGCCTGAACCACTACAACTTGGCATCTTTGGTGCAAAAGTTGAGGCATATGCGATTTTACAAGCGGGTGATCGAGTTGAGGTTTATCGACCTTTAACCATTAATCCTAAAGATATACGCCGTAAACGCGCCGAGAAAAACCCTGTGGGGCGATATATTAAAAGTAATCGCTTTAAGCAATAAGCCCCATAAACAAAACCCCTCAAAGTATTTCACTTGAGGGGTTTATTTTTATTAGAAAAAACGATTATAGTGGTGGTGCAGTTAAAATCGCTTCTTTAGAAGCAGGTAAACCTGGTTGCGATTCTGGAATAGTTTCTAAACCTTCAATTTTAGTTACTGTGCCAGTTCCATCAAAGTAAATTTTTAAATGCTGACCATGTGCTGCGGGGATTTTTGCTTTTTTCGCATAGGTTCCCGGGATATAGTTGTAAATGTAGTCCCAACGTAGAGGATTGAGGGGATCAGTCACAGTTGGACTACCAAGCAAAAAACGCACTTGCTGGAAATTCATGCCGACTTGTACTTGAGAGGCCTGAGCTTTGGTCAATGGAGTCCCTTGAGGAATATCAACCTTATATACACCAAAGATTGAACAACCGGCAAGGAGTGAAGTGACTAATAACGTCAGCACGAGTTTTTGCATTTTGCTACACTATCCCAATAAATTATGATGCATTTGATCAAAGGATAGATCATACTTCATCTAAATTCTATTGCCTATTCCAACTTGAGATTTGTTGAGAGACCTTTTTTCATGCCTATTTCCAATCAAGATTTGCGCAAAGCTGGACTTAAAGTTACCCTTCCACGAATTAAGATTTTGGAATTATTAGAAAATTCAAAACAACATCATCTTAGCGCTGAAGATATTTACAAGACTTTGTTAGAACAAGGGGAAGATGTCGGTCTTGCGACAGTTTACCGTGTGTTAACACAATTTGAAGCTGCAGGTATCATTCAGCGCCATCATTTTGAAAATAATCATTCTGTTTTCGAAATTATGCAAGAAGATCATCACGATCATTTAGTTTGCCATAATTGCAACAAAGTTATTGAATTTACTAATGATATTATCGAGAAGGAACAGCATGCTGTAGCAGAGCAACATGGGTTTACTTTAACGGGTCACTCATTAAACCTCTACGGTTACTGTAACGAACCTGAATGTCAGGAAGTACTGCGCAAGAAATAATCGTTTTCACACAAAGAAAACAAATAAAAAAGGAAGGTTACGTTTAACCTTCCTTTTTTTATGAAGAAATTACTGTTTGTCGAAGGTTAAATGCTGATTTGTGCCTGCAATTTGATCAGGACCTTCTTCGGCAAGCTTAATTGTTAAACGTAAATCGTTTGGTGAGTCAGCATGTTTTAATGCATCTTTATAGGTAATTTGGCCTGACTTATAAAGATCAAAGAGCGCTTGGTCAAAGGTTTGCATACCAAGTTCACGTGAGCGTTTCATTAAATCTTTAATTTCATGAATTTCGCCTTTACGAATATAGTCTGAAATTAATGGTGAGTTAATTAGAATCTCAATTGCGGCACGGCGCGAGTTACCATCAGGCGTTGGAATAAGTTGCTGTGCAATCATGGCCTTTAAGTTAAGAGATAAATCCATGTAGAGCTGGCTGTGGCGATCACTTTCAAAGAAGTGAATAATACGATCAAGTGCTTGGTTGGCGTTGTTGGCGTGCATTGTGGCTAAGACCAAGTGACCCGTTTCGGCGAAGCCAATCGCATAGTCCATCACTTCACGCGTACGAATCTCACCAATCAAGATGACATCGGGTGCTTGTCGCAAAGTATTCTTTAAGGCAATTTCAAATGAATCAGTATCGATTCCAACTTCACGTTGGGTAATGATGCAGCCAGCATGTTCATGAATAAATTCGATGGGGTCTTCAATGGTAATGATGTGACCTTTAGAGTTATGGTTGCGATAACTAATCATAGAAGCCAGTGAGGTCGATTTACCTGTACCTGTTGCACCTACAAAAATAATGATACCGCGTTTGGTCATCGATAAATCTTTAAGTACAGGCGGTAATTGCAAGTCATCAATTGAAGGAATTTTAGTTTCAATTCGACGGAGTACCATACCCGGCATGTCACGTTGCTGAAAAGCACTCACACGAAAGCGGGCAGTTTTATCACGGTTCATAATGGCAAAGTTACATTCACGAGTGTCTGCAAATTCTTTGCGCTGTTTTTCACTCATGATGGAATGTAATAGTTGACCAATTATTTCGCCTGAAAGACTGTTTTTTGAAATGGGAACAATTTGCCCGTTAATCTTCATCGATGGTGCAACGCCATCTGTAATAAAGAGGTCGGATGATTTTTTTTCAACCATCAGGTTGAGCAGGTCATTAAAATCCATATTTATTCTCTAGTTATTTTTATAGGAATGATTCAGGTTGTTTAGCAGCAGTACGAGCCGTTTGTGGGCTGATTACACCGCGAGCGACTAAACCTTTTAAGCTTTGGTCGAGGGTGGTCATGCCATGATTCGCACCAGTCTGAATGGCTGAGTACATTTGCGCGACTTTATTTTCACGAATTAAGTTACGAATGGCAGGAATACCAATCATGATTTCATGGGCTGCTACACGACCGCCACCATTCTTTTTAAGCAGGGTTTGTGAAATAACAGCCTGTAAAGATTCAGACAGCATAGCTCGAACCATGTCTTTTTCTTCGGCAGGGAATACATCAATCACACGGTCAATGGTTTTCGCAGCAGAAGTGGTATGGAGCGTACCAAACACCAAATGGCCTGTTTCGGCAGCAGTAAGCGCTAAACGAATCGTTTCAAGGTCACGCATCTCACCGACCAAAATAATATCTGGGTCTTCACGCAGTGCTGAACGTAGCGCTTCATTAAAACCATGTGTATCACGATGCACTTCACGTTGGTTGATGAGACATTTCTTAGACTGGTGTACAAACTCGATAGGGTCTTCAACTGTTAAAATGTGGTCATAACGGTTTTCATTAATGTAGTCCATCATCGCTGCAAGTGTGGTGGATTTACCTGAACCTGTTGGACCTGTGACCAGTACAATGCCACGTGGATAATCACAAATATCTTTAAAGATTTGACCTAGGCCTAAATCTTCCATGGTAAGTACTTTGGAAGGAATGGTACGAAACACTGCACCGGCACCACGGTTTTGGTTAAATGCGTTAACACGGAAACGCGCAACATTAGGTACTTCAAAAGAAAAGTCGGTTTCAAGTTTTTCTTCGTAGTCACGACGCTGTTTATCATTCATGATGTCGTAGACCAGACGGTGAACATCTTTATGATCTAGAGCTGGTAAGTTAATGCGACGAACCTCACCATCAACGCGAATCATTGGTGGCATGCCAGCAGACAAGTGTAAATCGGATGCGCCATTTTTCACAGAGAAGGCGAGTAGCTCTGTAATATCCATAATTTCCCCAAGTAAATCAAAATATGTCATTATTTTGTAGAATAATATACGGCTTTCACCGAGGCTTACCAACACCTCGCTTTAGGTGAAAAGCAAAAAAGTTTTTTGAAAATGAGAACCTTGTCAATGAATTACCTGCAAGATGCGCGGCAGCTCGTATTACAGCAAATCCAAACTGCTTGTGAGAATGCTCAACGTGCGCCTGAAACCGTGCAACTTTTAGCCGTATCAAAAACACATCCAAGTGAAAGTTTGCGTGAAATGTATGCAGCAGGGCAAAGAGCATTTGGCGAAAACTATTTGCAAGAAGCTTTAGATAAAATCGAAGCTTTACAGGATTTGGAAATTGAATGGCATTTTATTGGTCATGTTCAACGCAACAAGACTAAACATTTGGCCGAGAAATTTGATTGGGTACATGGTGTAGATCGTTTAATTATTGCTGAGCGGCTATCTAACCAACGTGGCGATGATCAATCTGCTCTGAATATTTGTTTGCAAGTGAATATTGATGGGCAAGACAGTAAAGATGGTTGTGCACCAGATGAAGTTGCCGAGCTGGTTGCCCAAATGAGTCAATTACCAAAAATCAAATTACGCGGTTTAATGGTCATTCCAGCCCCTGACAATACTGCCGCTTTTTCAGATGCTAAAGCCTTGTTTGATGCGGTGAAAGAAAAGCATGCCCACCCAGAAGATTGGGATACTTTAAGCATGGGAATGTCGAGTGATTTAGAAGCTGCAATTGCTGCAGGATCAACGATGGTTCGTGTAGGAACAGCATTGTTTGGTGCTAGAGACTATTCGCAAAAAGGGTGATGTAAGCTTTATCTTACAGAAATTGCGGCCTTTTGCGGCTATGGCAGACAACGCTTTTTTCGTACTATGAACTCATCAGGAAACAGGATGTTTCTAAGAATAACAATAAACAGTGATGAATGGATGCATACAGGTACGACAGGAGTTATACCAACGCAGAATCTAAAAAAGCCCCGACAGGATGTCGGGGCTTTTTAGTTTTAACCTACCACTTCAATAGTACTTGCACCTGCACCGAGTGGTTTTACCTGAATTTGTACAGGAATACGCTCATGCATTTCTTGAATGTGTGAGATGAGAATGACCTGACGTCCCTGATTTTGCAGTTGATCTAAAGCATTCATGACCATATGCAAAGAAGAAGCATCCAAAGTACCAAAGCCTTCATCAATAAATAGCGATTCAATTTTCATTGAACCCGAAGCCATATTGGCAATCGCTAAAGACAAAGCAAGGGCAGTTAAGAATGACTCACCGCCAGACAAAGAGGCAACAGAGCGAGTTTCTCCATCCATATCGTGGTCAATAATGGCAAGGCTTAAGGACTGATCAAGACGTTTTAGCGTATAACGCTGAGACAGCATCGCCAGTTGCTGGTTGGCATGTTCTACTAAAATATCTAAATGATATTGCTGGGCGTAGTCGCGGAACTCTTTACCTTTAGCATCGCCAATCAAACCTGAAATTTTGCTCCAGCGATGTTCTTCTTGCTGAATATTCTGAATTTGCTCGGCATATTGTTGCTGCTTCGCAAGGTTTTGTTGATGTACTTCGAGCTTAAGTTTAAGCCGATCACGTACTTCAAGTTGTGCTTTAAGCTCTGCAATATTGTCTTGAATAAGGTTAACAAGCTTTTCATGTTCAATATCTGGCTGAGTTTGTAAGTGCTCACTCAATTGCTCTTGCATGGTTTTAAGTGCAGACGAGGCTTCACTTAATAAACGCTCGGCATGATTAAGTCGGTTGCGAATGTCTTGCTCTTGGGCTGAATTGATTTGCATGAGCGCCGTAAGATCATGTGGCTCAAAATCAGTATGGGCTTTTAGCCAGTTTTGAATTTGCCCATCAATTTGCTGCTGGTGCCCCGCAGTGTGTTGATGTTGATGCTTAAGCTGATCGAGCGCCTGTTTTTGCTGTTCAAAGTGCTGTCTGGTTTGTTCAAAACGTTGTTTAGCCTCGTGATACGCCGTTTGTTGTTGCTGACGTTTAGTGTCATGCTCAATTAACCACTCATGCGGTTTAATATCAGCGCGGCCCGTCATTTGCTGAATGAGTGACACTGCTTTTTCATTATTTTGTTGGCCTTTGAGCGTAATCTCTTGGAGATTTTGGTCAATCTCATCAATTTGCTTCGCCATTTGTTCAAGGTTGGCAACTAACATTTTAAGGTCTTGTTGCTGCTGTTCAAAACGCTGTGCAAGCTGTTCTTGTTGCTCAAGTTGCTTGGCGCGTGTATCAAGAGTAGTCCAAGTTTGCTTAGCTGTTTGGCTACTCGATTGCTGCCACGCTTGCTGTTCTGTTTCAGATAAGCACTCAACAATATGTTGAACCTGTTGTTGCCATTGCTGTGCAGTATTAAGCAAGCTTTCATTACGCTGAATAAACTGAACGAGTTGATTGTGTTGTTTAATCGCTTGGACTAAACGCAAGTTTTCTGAGTCAAAAGAACTTATGGCAGTTTGTACGGTTTGTCTGAGTTCGTTGAGCGTTTGCAAGATCTGCTCAGGAGCTTGATTAAGCTCAATATGTAATTGATTGAGCTTAAACGTTTGCTCAAGCTCTTGCTGCAAGCTTGATTGTTTTGTTTGAAGTTGAGCTAGATATTTGTGAACTTGCTCAAGCTCAGCACGGCACTGGGTAAGTGCATGTTGCTGGGTTTGCCATGTATTAAATTTAGTTTGCTCTAGTGCAACAGCTTGCTGCTCTTGTTGTTGCTGCAAATCGAATAAAGCTTTAGAGACAGCACTGTCATTAACACGATAGGGATGATGTGTACTTCCGCATACTAAACACGCATCGCCTTCTTTAAGATTGGCTCGTAACTGCTCAATATTTTCAGTATGTAATAAACGCTGCCGTTGCAGGATGTGCTGTAACTTTTCACGCTCAGTTTTTGCTGTTTGGTATTCTTGTTCAGCTGACTGGCAAACGGTTTTAAGTTGCTGTTCTTGGGCTGAGACTTGAGTTTGTTTTTCAGTAAATTGCTGAAGCTCAGCATATAACTCATGATAAATTTTAACTTTCTGTTGAATCAGATCTAGCTGAGTGATTTGAGCGAGCTTTTGTTCTTTGTCTTTACGTTGCTGTTCAAGCTTTAACTCAATTTGTTCAACTGTGCCGAGTGAGGCTGTCAGTTGTTCAAGTTCACTTTTAGCTTCCGCTACCTTTTGGCGGGCAAGGGTAGGATTGCCAAGCTGTTGTTCAATCGCTTCATAGTTTTGAATAAACTGCCCGAGCTGATGTAGATGTGCTGAGAGGCCTTTGTCTAATACAGCGTATTGTTGAGTATGGGTAAGCTGCTGTTGTAGATGAACTTGGTCTTGTTGAAGCTGTGCAATATGCTGCTGCACAATGTTTTGCTGTTGTTGCAATGGACCGAGTTTTTGCTCAAATACATTTTTCTTTTCTTTGCACTTTTTATATTCATCGGCAATAAAGGCACGTTCTTGAATGGACTGCCGAACTTGATTTAAAGCTTGTTGATGCTGTTGCTCAAAATCGAGCGTTTGTTTGAGCTCTTGTTCTGCAAGTTGATATTGTTTTTGTCCCGTTTCAAAAATTTGCACCAACTCATTAAACTTGCTTTGAGCTTGCTGAATTTGTGGCTCAAGTTGTTGTAGCGTTTGTAAATTTTGGGCTTGCTGAAAAACTTGTGGGCGTATTTCAGAGAAAACTTCGAGTCGTTTTAATTGCTCACGTTCACCAGCCAATTGTTGATGGTGATTTTGCTGGGTTTGAAAGTGTTGCTGTTTAGCTTGAACTTCTTGCTCAAGTTTCACTTTGCGTTCAAACCATTGTTGCTGTTTGTCTAAGATATTTTTTTGCTGTTCTAACTTTTGATGGTTTTGTTCAGCTTGCTGATATTGTGCAGTAAATGCAGCAATTTCTTCATCAGACAAAATTTCAATATGGCCTAAGAACTCTTCAAGCTGTTTACGCTGCTTTGCAATATCGGCAGTTTTACGAAAGGCCAATTCACCGATTTTGGCGAAAATGCTGGAGTTGGTCAGGTACTCGAGTAACTCACCGCGTTCGCTGTCTCGTGCTTTTAAAAACGCGGTCACTTCGGATTGGGCAAGCAATACCGCACGAGTGAACTGTTCAAAAGAAAGCTGGGTAATTTGCTTAACTTTTTCATCAACTGCTTTGGCTTTGTCGGCAAGTATGACACCATCGGTCAGGCATTTTAAATGGCGCTGCACACTTTGTAATTTGCCATTTGGGTTTTCACGTGCCCGTTTAATTTCCCAGCGTGCCAAATAGCGTTTTTGGTCTTGTGCAACAAAGCAAAGCTCAGCGAAACCATGTCCTGTACCACGGCGTAAGACAGTGAGTGGTGAATTGGTCAGTAACTCAGAACCATCGACATCTTTTAATTTACCATCGCTGTCTTTAAGGCGAGGAACCCGATTAAACAAAGCCAGACACATGGCATCTAAAATGGTCGACTTACCAGCACCAGTTTTCCCTACAATCGCAATGAGACCTGCATGGGCAAGAGGCGCACTTTCAAAATCAATAAAATGTTCATCAGAAAGAGATGCCAGATTTTTTATTCGAATGGATAAAATTTTCATGACATATCCTTAAGGGGTTGCATCATTTTCAAGATGTTTTTGTGCTTCTTGTACTAGGCTTAGAAAATCTTTTAAGACTGCATCATCGGCGTTGTAACCTTGTTTTTCCCAGATATTTTGAAAGAGTTTTTCTGGTGTTGGTGGTTCAAGTGCGATTTTCTGAGTAGTATTTGAGTCGGTTGAGTCTTTATTCACATATTGACGTGAAATACGTACTAAACGATAGCGGTCAGGTGGTAGGGCCGCTTCAAACTGCTGACGTAGATTAGGCTGTGGCGGCGTTAAGCTATAATATTCAATATCGACATATTCACGGTGGTCAATATTTTCAATCACACCATGAGGCAAGGCTTTGAGTTGTTGCAGCACTTCATTTAATTCACCACGAATGCGGTGCAACTGTATGCAACGTGGAATTTCTACAGCTTCAAATTGCAAACGGCTGTCTGCCTCTTGAGTCGGGTCAATTTTGACCTCAACCACTTGGTGCTTATAGTTAATTTCACTAAAAGACAGCGGAATGGGCGAGCCACTATAACGGATATGCGGCTGGCCTACTTTTTGTGGTTTATGTAAGTGCCCTAAAGCGACATAGTCGACAGCATCTTCAAATAAAGTTGTTGAAAGTGCCTCTTCGTTACCAATAATGATTGGGCGTTCAGAGTCAGATGTTTCTCCACCTTGCATATGCGCATGCGACATTAAAATAAGTGCTTGGTCTGGCGTTTTACGACGTTTGGCTTCGGCAATGAGTTGTTGATGCAAATAGGCAATCGCATTTTTGCTATTGGTGGTATGTTCATTAAAGCCCGTAATTTCGGCTGAGCGTAAAAAAGGTAGGGCAAGGCACCACGCCACAATATCCTGATTTTGATTATAAATAGGTAAAAGTAGTCGATCGAGATCTAGAGTTTTATTTTCATTCCAGCGAACTACGCCCACGGTTTTTGCATTGTATTTTTCTAAAAGAGGTTCGACCTGTTCAATACGGTAGCCTGAGTCATGGTTACCCGCAATCATGAGCGTTTGCATGTGCGGTGCAATGCGATGCGCATCTGCTAAAAATTGGTAGAGTTGTTTTTGTGCCTGAGAACCTGGGTTAATGACATCAAAAATATCGCCGGCAATGAGCAGGGCATGTGGTTGTTTTTCTTGGATTTGAGTGAGCAACCAGCTTAAAAATTGTTGGTGTTCATAGTGTCGTGAGTGATTATAAAAAAACTGCCCCAAATGCCAGTCAGAAGTATGTAAAAAATGTACGGACATAGAAACAGACATCAAGCCAAAATAAACACAGATACGTTAGCATAAATTGGCAGGAGATTTTATCAAGACATTTTAAAGTGCTCATTATTTAAGTCTGCAGTAGAACTTAAATTATTTTTTTCACTTTAAACACTGCTTTGTTACTATCAGGTCAAATCATAAACTCTGAGAACAAAATGACTATTCATAAATACCAAGTAAAAATACAGTGGGAAGGCAATACAGGTACAGGCACTTCATCTTATCGTTCATATAAACGAGACTTTAGTATTCAGCATCCTCAAAAAGCCACAATTCAAGGTTCATCGGACCCTGCCTATTTAGGTGATGTGACCAGATGGAACCCAGAAGATTTATTGGTCGCATCTGCTTCAGCTTGTCATAAGCTTTGGTATTTACACCTGTGTGCAGTCAATCATATTCACGTTGTGAGTTATGTCGATCATGCACTTGGTTTTATGGAAGATACAGATCCAGTTAAACGTGGTCACTTTACCCAAATTAATTTAAGACCAGAAATTGTTTTAGAAAAAGGTGCCGATCAAGAACTTGCAGCAAAATTACATGAAGAAGCACATCACGAATGCATGATTGCCAATTCGGTGAATTTCCCAATTACATGTGAAGCCACTTTTAGCTTTGCCGAATAATCAATATGAAATAGCCACCGATAAAAAGACGGTGGCTATACATTAAAAAATAAATAGAGTCGTTAAATAAAATCTTTAAGCTGCATTTTCATCGACTTGGAAAATACCAAAAACGTTATGGTCTAAATCGACAAAATAACCATGCCACGCGCGGCCGGGAATGGCGAATTTATCCATCGCGACAATGCCCCCTTGCGCTAAAATTTTTGCAGCCACTTCATCGAAGTTTTCGACTTGAACCGAACAGGTAAATGCATTGGTGCCATATTCCATTGGCGGCGTTTGGGCTGGGCGTTTTAATAGTCCACCCATGATTGAAGGCGTTTCGATACGGTAATATTCAATCGGTAGGCTTTCATCGAGTTTAAATTGCCAGCCAAACACAGCTTGATAAAACTGCGCATCGCGGGCAGGGTTTGAAGACTGGATTTCAAAATAGGCAATATTGTTCATATTATTTAAATCATTTTTATGGTGCAAAAAGTATACGCATAGCCTTTATAGCCACGAAAGAACTATTGTGTATGGTGAGCGTAAAATAAATAAAAGTGCTAAAAAATAAAAACCGACGATTCGAGTGATGAGAGAATCGTCGGTCAAAAGCTTCATCAAGGGTTTCGGCTGCTAACAAAACCTAATCCGAAGGAAGGAAAGAGTCGTAATGAAAGGTCACCGAAACAATTTTGCGGATGCCGTGCAAAGGAAGTATTCGGTTGCTGCGACCTTATTACCCTATATAACGTCAAGAGATCAGGATTGGTTGACAGAAAAATGAAAAAAAATCGAAAAAAATTTATAATTATTTTTTGAACCCATAAATTAGGCAAAAATATGACCAAATTACGTTCTTACTATCTCTGGTTTTTTGCTTTATGCATTGTGCTTACCTTAATTGTAGGTGTGGTTGCAGCAGTATTACCAGCGAGTGTAGGCGGTATTTTAACAGCCGTTCCATATTTAGGCGCAATGATTTTTGTCTTATTTAAATTTTTAAAGAAAGAACGCCGTGCTCCGACTGTACAAGAAAAAAAGAAATTTACTTTAGGTTTTAGTCTGATTTTTTGGGGCTATAACTTGTGTGGTGTTTTATTTTGCCTATTCTTATTTGCCAGAAAAGACCCTGAGATTTTGCAAAACTTTATGCTTTACCTCAAACAGCCTCAGTTTTTAAGCATTATGGTGATCATGCTTTTAATGTTAGCTATTCCGCTTTATTTAATTACTTACTGGTTTTATGGCAAACAGGCACAGCGCATGGCTGACAAAATGTTTAACGTGCAATAGATCACTATGAAAACTCATACGTTTAAATATAAATGAGTCTTATACAATTAAATAAAAGTTGAATCCTCAGCCTAGGAGGAAATATGAATAAGAATGTATTAATTACGGGTGCCAGCGGTTTTATTGGCACGCATTTAATTAGGTTCCTACTACAAAAAAATTATAACGTGATTGCTGTGACACGGCAGGCTGGAAAGGAATCTGACCATCCTGCCTTGCAGTGGGTACAAAAGTTCGAAGATATCTCGACCAGTCAAATTGACTATGTGGTGAATTTGGCGGGTGCAAATATTGGCGAAAAACGCTGGACCGAGTCACGAAAAAAACAATTGATTGAAAGTCGAGTAAACACGACCCGAAAACTGTATGGGTGGCTCACGCAATCTGAAATTTTTCCGGAAGTGATTGTGACTGGTTCGGCCATTGGTTATTACGGGATTGATGACCAAGAAAAGTGGACAGAAGTGTGCACTGAACAAAGCTCGCCACAGCCTATTTTTATGTCCGAGCTTTGCCAAGAGTGGGAACATGCAGCTTTAGCAGATCCTCAGCAAAATACTAAAATTATTCGCTTAGGCGTAGTGTTTGGGCAAGGCGGCGGCATCTTGCCTAAAATGTTGCTTCCGATTCGACTCAATTTAGTCGGTCAAATTGGTCATGGACGTCAGCCTGTGGTTTGGGTACATATTGAAGATGTATTAAACGCTATCGAGTTTATATTTAAGCATCCTCAAACTGCTCAAATTCATAATGTCGTAGCGCCAGAAAATGTGGCCCAAAAAGCTTTTGTTGAACAAGCTGGCGCGGTACTCAATAAGCAACCACTATTGTCAGCACCAAGCACAGTTTTTCGCTGTTTGTTAGGGGAGCAGTCGCAATTGATCTTAAATGGTCAATTTGTTAAGCCCGCAGCCCTGCAAGCAGAAGGATTTGAGTTTGCTTATCCACAATTAAAAATGGCTTTAGAGAATATATTGGCGTCAGGCTAAGATTTTATTTTGCAAACGCTCTGGTGAATATGCTTTGGCATCAACTAAGGTCGGTTGACCCAACATAAGCTGACGGAGCAATTGCGCAGAGCCTGCGCCCATACATAAGCCATTTCTAAAATGACCAAAGTTTGCCCATAGGTTATCCATTTCAGGCATTTTGCCAATGTAGGGAACACCATTTGGTGAACTTGGTCTGAGGCCTGCCCAGCGTTGTACGATCGGGAAATCGGCCAGTTCAGGCACCATTTCCAAACATGCTTCTAAAATATTGTGCTGGGTGGTTTCATCGGTAGAGGTGTCGAAACCACGATGTGCCATGCTTGACCCACAAACAATATGACCGTCCATACGAGGAATCAGATACATCACTCGATTCATGCACATGGTTGGTAGCCAGTGAGCAGGGGTTTTAAATAGCAGCATTTGACCTTGAACAGGTTCGACTGGAATTTCGAGTTGTAATTGTGAGTTCCAGTAATGGCTCCAAGCCCCCGAAGTTATTACAAAATGATCTGCTGTATGTTTGCGACCATCTTCAGTTTGTAGGGCTTGTATAACGTCGCCATTTTGAATCAGTTTTTTAACAGCAGCGTGCTCAAAAAACTCAACTTTTGGATGTTGTTTTAAATAGCTAATCAGGGACTGTAATACACGCGGGTTGCGGATATTAGACAGTTCAGGGAAATAAATCGCTTCTTGAAACTGATCGGAGATATGCGGGTTGACTTGTTCTAGCGCATCTCGTTGTAAATATTCACAGCGCTGCATCGGTTCTTGATGTTGCTCGGCGTAGGAAAGTCCAACGTCAAAATCTTCTTCATCAAAAATGAGCATGCCTGTGTCATGAATTTCAAAATCAATGCCTGTAACAGGGGAGATTTTTTGGTTCCATGCTTGATAAGAGGCTTTACCAAATTGAGCAAGTTGGTTCACTGCATGCACATAGCGCCACGGATACATCGGAGAGAGAATACCTCCGCCAGCCCAAGAGGCTGCTTGTCCCGCTTGTTGTTGATCAAAAATGCTGACTGTGCAGCCTTGTTCAACCAACTCCAGCGCAGACATTAATCCACTTATGCCCGCGCCAATGATTGCAATATGCATGCAGTGTTATCCTTTCTCTGCGAACTTAGTTCATTTCCTTGAGTTTTTCGGCAGCAGTTTCTGCAAAGTAAGTCCAGATCCCGTCTGCACCTGCGCGGCGGCAGCACATAAGTGATTCTAAAATCACTGAGTCTGATAACCAGCCATTTTGAATCGCGCCAGCTAACATTGCATATTCGCCACTCACTTGGTAAATGAATGTTGGAATACCAAAGGTATCTTTCACTTCACGTACCACATCCAGATATGGCATGCCCGGTTTTACAATCACCATGTCGGCGCCTTCTTGAATATCAAGTGCGATTTCATGTAACGCCTCGGCACGGTTGGCAAAGTCCATCTGGTAGTTATATTTATTACCACCTTTTAGGTTGGATGCAGAGCCAACAGCATCACGGAACGGACCATAGAAGCTAGATGCATATTTTGCAGAGTAGGCCATGATGTTGGTATAGATGTGACCATTGGCTTCTAATGCCTGACGAATTGCGCCAATGCGGCCATCCATCATGTCACTTGGTGCAACTACATCAGCACCTGCCTCTGCATGACTTAAAGCTTGTTTAATCAAGCATTCTACAGTCTCGTCATTAAGCACATAGCCAGTTTCATCAATAATGCCGTCTTGACCATGCGTGGTGTATGGGTCGAGTGCACCATCAGTAATTAACACCATTTCTGGTAATTCTTTTTTAAGTAAACGGCAGGTGGTTTGTACTAAACCATCTTCACGCCATGCTGCTTCTGCGGTGAGGCTTTTGTCTTCTTGCGGGGTAACTGGAAAAAGAGCCAGTTTTGATACGCCTAATTCCAGAAGTCTTTCAGCTTTTTTCAGTAACAAATCTGCCGACAAACGCTGAATGTTGGGCATACTTGGAATATCTTGGGTTTGATTTTGTCCCGGTAATACAAATACTGGATAAATCAAGTGATTGGTAGTGAGCTGTGTTTCGCTGACCATCGCACGCAACTGGTCATTTTTACGGATACGGCGCATGCGAGTAGCTGGAAATGCAGGACGATTGAACGTATAAGTCATAACAATCTCGATGTTCGGTATTACACTAGGATAGGTTGGCGGATATTCCATTACTGTCAACCGACTGCCGTATTGTAGCCCCATAATGCTGGATTTGTACAAAATTATGGGTGTTTATCATGCTTTTAAATTGAGTCAGGGCGCTTTTTTTAGGGGTTAAAAAGCAGAAATTTTCATAAAAACTTTGAGATAAACATTAATTTAATTAGAACGAACGCATTAGTTATATTTTTTTATTCTCATATCATGAGGTTTTAGCGTTAAAATTAGCTCCTTTGACAATGCGGTATGTCTTGTTTATAGAAAAATAAAAACTCTATAACAAGGTGTAGTGCGAGATTGATGGCAAAGCCAACTCATCTTTAGGAACATACCATGACTGATGCACAAAGCAATGTACAAGAAACAGTGCCAACAACATCTGCCTCGGATGACAACAACCAAAACAAGCGCAAGAAATTTCTTGGTTTTTTTGCGCTGATTTTATTGATTGCCGCTATTTTATATGCAATCTGGGCATTATTTTTAAATCACTCGGTGAGTACGGATAATGCTTATGTCGGTGCAGAAACCGCGCAAATTACCTCAATGGTGAGCGGACAGGTCGCTCAGGTTGCTGTAAAAGATACTCAAACGGTACATCGTGGTGACGTGCTGGTTCGTATTGATGACCGTGATGCCAAAATTGCATTGGCTCAAGCTGAGGCAGAGCTTGCCAAAGCAAAACGCCAATACAAACAAACTGCGGCAAACAGTAGTTCTTTAAACTCTCAAGTTGTGGTTCGTGCTGATGAAATTAACAGTGCCAAAGCACAAGTTGCTCAAGCACAGGCCGACTATGACAAAGCTGCTTTAGAGCTTAACCGCCGTGCGCAACTTGCTGCCTCTGGTGCAGTGTCTAAAGAAGAACTCACTAAAGCACAAAGTGCTGTTGAAACAGCTAAAGCGGGGCTAGAGCTTGCCAAAGCTGGTTTAGCGCAAGCGTCTTCAAGCCGTAAAGCTGCTGAAAGTACCTTAGCTGCAAACGAAGCGTTAATTCAGGGTGTAAGCGAAACTTCGACTCCGGATGTACAAGTTGCACAAGCGCATGTTGAACAAGCTCAACTTGATTTAGAGCGTACCGTGATTCGTGCACCAGTCGATGGTGTGGTTACGCGCCGTAATATTCAAGTCGGTCAACGTGTTGCGCCGGGCACGAGCATGATGATGATTGTGCCGCTTAACGATTTATATGTAGATGCGAACTTTAAAGAAAGTCAGTTGAAAAAAGTCCGTCCGGGTCAGGCTGTCACGCTAACTTCAGATTTATATGGTGATGACGTCGAATACCACGGCAAAGTGATGGGCTTCTCTGGTGGTACAGGCTCTGCCTTTGCCTTAATTCCGGCTCAAAACGCAACAGGTAACTGGATTAAAGTGGTTCAACGCTTACCGGTTCGTATTGCACTTGACCCGAAAGAACTTGCTGAACACCCACTGCGTGTTGGCTTGTCGATGGAAGCAAAAGTCGACCTATCTGCGAAGTAAACGCTTATGAAAACGCAAACACCTTTTGCCGAACTAAGCGGTGGCCGTTTATTACTGGCAGCGTTTGTTATTGCCTTGTCGAACTTTATGGTCGTGCTCGATACGACTATTGCCAACGTATCTGTACCGCATATTACCGGTAACCTTGCTGTTTCAAGTACACAAGGGACATGGGTTGTTACGTCGTATGCTGTTGCAGAAGCGATTTGTGTACCTTTAACGGGTTGGCTGGCAGGCCGCTTTGGAACTGTTCGGGTTTTTATTTTTGGCCTGATTGGTTTTACCATTTTTTCTTTTTTGTGCGGTCTAGCAAACTCATTAGGCATGCTGGTGTTTTTCCGTATTGGACAAGGTCTATGCGGTGGCCCCCTCATGCCGCTCAGCCAAACCTTGCTGATGCGTATTTTCCCTCAAGAAAAGCATGCACAGGCGATGGGCCTATGGGCAATGACGACCGTCGTCGGGCCAATTTTAGGGCCAATTTTGGGTGGTCTGATTAGTGATAACCTATCTTGGCACTGGATTTTCTTTATTAACTTACCTGTTGGGATTATTTGTGTTTTAGCAGCAATGCGCTTGTTAAGAGTAGCTGAAACAGAAACAATTTCTTTAAGAATCGATACAGTCGGTTTAGGTCTGTTAATTCTCTGGATTGGCGCGCTACAGCTCATGCTCGACTTAGGGCACGAACGCGACTGGTTTAATAGCACGAGCATTATCGTTTTAGGTTTAACTGCCGCCATTGGTTTTGTGGTGTTCCTCATATGGGAACTCACCGACAAACATCCCGTCGTGGACGTGAAAGTATTCCGGCATAGGGGCTTTGCAATCTCAGTGCTGGCGCTGTCACTTGGTTTTGGAGCCTTCTTTGGCAGTATTGTACTGATTCCGCAGTGGCTGCAAATGAACCTTTCCTATACCGCCACATGGGCCGGATATTTAACTGCAACCATGGGCTTTGGTAGTTTGACCATGTCACCAATTGTGGCAAAGCTTTCGACCAAACATGACCCACGGGCGCTGGCGAGTTTCGGTTTGATCTTGCTCGGTGGTGTGACCTTAATGCGGGCATTTTGGACCACAGATGCCGACTTTATGGCACTGGCTTGGCCACAAATCCTGCAAGGTTTTGCTGTGCCGTTCTTCTTTATTCCACTGTCCAACATTGCACTTGGTTCGGTACTCCAGCAAGAAATTGCATCTGCTGCGGGCCTCATGAACTTTTTAAGAACCATGGCAGGGGCGATTGGTGCTTCAATTGCAGTGACCGTGTGGGACGACCATGCCAAAGTTGCACGTAGCGAAATGGTGTCAAATCTAAACACAACCGAAGTTCAAAATAACCTGATGCAAAATGGTTTTTCGGCTGACTCGACGCTCGGAATTATTTCAAACCTCGTTGATAAAGAAGCCATTACCATGTCGGCAAACCATGTGTTTTTGCTGTTTGCGATGGTATTTGTCTTTGCGGGACTGGTGATTTGGCTATGTCCAAAACCCAAAGGAAATACAGGCGGCATGCCATCCCACTAAACACAAAAAAGCATCTTTTCGAAGGTGCTTTTTTAGCGCTATTAAAAAATAGGCTAGGTTCGTAAATGGTAGATTTTGCCTGTATTTAGTTGAATAAAGCATGCCAGAATCGGGCAGATCAGTTATAAAAGCGTGTGATATCAAGCAAGGAGGCATAATACAGGGCACAGGATAAAACGCCCTCAAACATTTACTATTATAAAATCTTATTTTTATCAAAGATTAAAAAAACTTAATACCTGAAAACTAGAGAAGCTTGCATGGCAATTGCATGGATAGGCAAGCGTATATATTGGAGTTATCACGTGAATATAAAATATTCATTTTTGTTCAGTAGTTTATTAGCAGTCGGTTTATTACAAGGGTGTGGAGATGATTCTTCAGATCAACCCAAGGATGACTCAAATACAACTCCGCCCAATTTAATTGTAGATAATGACCCGACCAGTTGTAGCAAACTGGCACAAGACGGTTCAAGCGTGGTGGTGGGCTCAAACCAAAATGGTGACCCAGCCGCGCCTGAAGGTGCATCGGGTTATAGACTTGGTAACACGGTTAAATATTCAGATAAATATATGGTGGTGGCAAACACGCCACTTGCGGTAAAAGCAGGTTGTGATGTTTTAAGAGCAGGCGGTAGTGCAGTCGATGCGGCGGTTGCGGTACAAGCAGTGCTTGGTTTGGTCGAGCCACAGTCGAGTACGATTGCTGGTAGTGGTTTTATGATGTATTACGATGCCAAAACCAAACAGGTCACGGCTTATGATGGTCGTGAAACTGCACCAGCCGCAGCTAACCCATATTATTTAATTCGCCAAAATATGGATGACCCAAATTCACCAGCACCTGTACCAAGTGCGCGCCGTAGTGGTCGCTCGATTGGTGTGCCGGGTGTGATGCGTTTACTTGAACAAGCGCAAAAAGAACACGGCAAACTCAAGTGGAACCAGTTGTTTGATGAAGCCATTGATTTAGCTGACAACGGTTTCCGTATTCCGGGGCGTTTAGCAGATGCCATTGCAAGTAATGCAAATAGCTTGGCACTCGATGCAAATGCAATGAAAACCTATTTCTATATAGATGGTTCACCACGTAAAGTCGGTGAAATCATGACCAATAAAGAATATGCAAAAACCCTAGAAGCACTTGCTGTACAAGGGGCAAATGCATTGCACACTGGGCCAATTGCTCAAGCGATTGTGGCAAAAGCAGGGCAAACAGTCGGGGATGACCCAGCAAGAACTCCAATTACGCCAAGTTTGATGACCTTACAGGATTTATCAAACTATGAAGTGAAAAAGCGTACTCCAATTTGTACCACCTACCGTGATAGTTTCTATGTATGTACTATGCCGCCTCCATCTTCGGGAGGGATTGCAGTTGCTCAAACGCTGGGTATTTTAGAAAACTTTGATATGTCGCTCTATCCACCTAAAAACCCTGAAAATGAAGGCGGTGTGCCGGATGTGATGGGTGTGCACTTAGTGTCTGAGGCAGAGCGTTTGGCTTACGCTGACCGTGACAAATATGTGGCAGATACTGACTTTGTGCCTTTACCAGCACAGGGTATTCCAAGCTTTATTGATAAAAATTACTTGAAACAACGTGCAGCACTGATTAACCCGAACCAAAGTATGGGCGTTGCGCCAGCAGGTAATTTCAATACAGCGGCAGGTGTGGACACCACTGTTGAACATGGTACAACTCAGTTCACCATTGTAGATGCCTATGGCAATGTAGTTTCAATGACATCGACTGTTGAATCGAGCATGGGTTCATTCCACATGGTGGATGGTTTCTTGCTATCAAACCAGTTAACTGACTTTAGCGCAAACCCTTATGACAGCACTGGGGCACTGGTTGCGAACCGTGTAGAAGGGGGCAAACGCCCACGTAGTACCATGGCGCCAACTTTAGTGTTTAAAGGCACTACGCCAGATGAGTTTTATATGGCAACAGGTTCACCAGGTGGCGGCACGATCATTCAATATGTAGTTAAAACTTTGGTGGGAGCACTAGACTGGAACTTAAATGCACAGCAGGCTACCTCGCTTGTAAACTTTGGCGCGACCAATAGTAAAAACACCAATGTGGATAGCTCGAATGTACAGCTTTCTTTAGTTGACCTAATTGAAGGTTTAAAAGCAAAAGGGCATGGCATATCGAACACTGCACAAACCAGCGGTATTTCAACGATTATGAAAGTAAATATAAATAATCAGAGTAAATATGCAGGTGGGGTTGACCCTCGCCGTGAAGGTATTGTGTTAGGCAATGGAGCCTTATAGATCAAACTTTAAAAAAGCTGTCATTTTTGGCAGCTTTTTTATGAGGGGCCTTGAAAAAAACAAAAGGCTCTCCATTATTTAAATATGTTCATCAGTAGCAGACTGTTGATAAATTGCACAGCATTTTATTTTAGTTATGCTATGATGTTCAGACATTCATGGGGATGTTATTGGCTTCGACGCCGGTGATGAAACTCATAGATGCATGCCGAGAGCGCATTTTCTCTCGTAAATAAAATTTGCATTTTAATAGTCGCAAACGACGAAACTTACGCTCTAGCTGCCTAAGGGCAGTTTGTCCGCTTCCTAGAATACTTGTGGTTTAGGAACCCGACCGTAGCGCACGCACACAAGTCCGTATAGAGTCAAGCCTCGGGGCTTTATACCAAACTTAGAGGATCGCAACTTGTACCCTGTTCGTCGGGTCACTTGGTGTTAAAACAATAGACGATATCTAAGCATGTAGTATTCTCGAGCGTAGTGCTGGCGGACGCGGGTTCAACTCCCGCCATCTCCACCAAAATTCGTGAAAAGCCCTGGAACGTAAGTTTCGGGGTTTTTCTTTTTAAGATTTAAATAATTAAATCATCTGTGCGATGACGAACGATGCAGGTCCCAAAGCTGCGAATAAAGCTGTTTTCTAAATCATTTGGGCGATGAGAAACTTAGGACCAGGCGGGGCAATAAAAGTACTTGATTTCTAAATTATCTATTCGATGACGAACCCACTTTGTAGATATAGTTTTATCTGGATAATTTTCTAAATCATCTATGCAATGAGCAACAGTCCAATTGAAATTGAGGAGTTCAGTTTTCATTTCTAAATCATCTACGCGATGAGCAACTTGCTTTTGCAGCTCTTCCACTTTCGCTTACTTTTCTAAATCATCTGTGCGATGAGTAACACCCGTACAGCTCAAGTTCTTGCTGACACGATTTTCTAAATCATCTGAGTGATGACCACTATATTGGACTAGAGTCCATCATTAGAAGACGTTTTCTAAATCATCTGGGCAATGAACAATTACCACAAAGAGCTAAGCGCCCATGTCTTGTGTTTCTAAATCATCTATGCGATGAAGAACGTTGATACGGTTGCAAAATATAATGATTGCAATTTCTAAATCATCTGTGCGATGAGCAACCGCACAGTGGCGGATGTGATCAATACAATTAATTTCTAAATTATCTATGCGATGACGAACAAAAACGGACTCTTGAAAGTCCGCACTGTCTCTTTCTAAATCATCTATGCGATGAGAAACTCACAAGAAGCAAAAGCCCTTGGAATAAAAATTTTCTAAATCATCTATGCGATGAGCAACGCTTATTGCACTGACATTCTTGTCACCATTAATTTCTAAATCATCTGGGCGATGAGCAACGCACAGGCAACAGCAGACAAAGGCATCAAGTTTTTCTAAATCATCTGGGCGATGAGCAACATTGTGGAGAATGAAACATCTAAATCAGTTGCTTTTCTAAATCATCTACACGATGAGCAACTTAAAGCCACTGCATTTGAATTTGTACCACTATTTCTAAATCATCTATGCGATGAGCAACGGTATGAGCTTTACCATTCTCATATTCAAACCTTTCTAAATCATCTGGGCGATGAGCAACTTAATTGAACGTGTGCAGCTCGTAGATAAGTATTTCTAAATCATCTGGGCGATGACGAACTTGCCACGCTTTGCAATCGAAGCTTTGGGCATTTTCTAAATCATCTAGGTGATGACGAACGCACAACCATCGTTATTGGAAAGAACAATGACTTTCTAAATCATCTACGCGATGAGCAACAATACCATTACTAATTCTTCTGATTATATCGTTTTCTAAATCATCTGGGCGATGAGCAACTATGCCATTAACTCGGTTTTCTGAGGTAAAAATTTCTAAATCATCTGTGCGATGAGCAACGAAATATGATGCTTTCTTAAGTTCTACATCATTTTCTAAATCATCTGGGCGATGAATAAATTGGGCTTTTTTTATACTTGGAGAAAAGTAATTTTCTAAATCATCTACGCGATGAGAAACCGGTCCTTATCTCAAATCAGATAACCCTTTTTTTTCTAAATCATCTGAGCGATGAGAAACATATCGAGCCTAATAATACTTTTAGTAAATGTTTTCTAAATCATCTGAGCGATGAGAAACGTTGGATCGCGTAGATCGGCGCATTGCTCAATTTTCTAAATCATCTGAGCGATGAGAAACATCAACATCATAAGGTTTATTCGGGTTGTACTTTTCTAAATCATCTGAGCGATGAGAAACGATTTAATGCAGTACTTCCCGCCTCTCGATATTTTCTAAATCATCTGAGCGATGAGAAACCGCTGCGCCTTTCCGCGCTCATAGATTCGCACTTTCTAAATCATCTGAGCGATGAGAAACATCAAAAAATTACAGCTGCTATTGGTGATGTTTTTCTAAATCATCTGAGCGATGAGAAACAATTGGTAAGCTTGAGCTGCATCATTCCCCGTTTTCTAAATCATCTGAGCGATGAGAAACTTCACCAAGCACGACGACAACAAGCAGGGCAATTTCTAAATCATCTGAGCGATGATTTAGAAATTCTCGATTTTCTTTAATTTTGAAAGCTTCTCGTTTTTCATCGTATAGATGATTTAGAAAAAAGTAGTAAGATCTGGTGCATTTTGGATCTGGTTCTTCATCGCATAGATGATTTAGTAAAAAAAGCATCCAAAGGCGTTGTCCTTGGTGGAGTGGTTCATCGCATAGATGATTTAGAAATTAGGCTCTAAACCAGTTAGTATGACACCACAGTTGTTCATCGCATAGATGATTTAGAAATTTAATCTGAATCCAGAAGGTAATAACAACTCGTTGTTCATCGCCCAGATGATTTAGTAAATGCTCTGATCTAATCCTATTCCGCTCATAAGATTATTCATCGCGTAGATGATTTAGAAATTTGATATTTTCAGAATATTAATTAGTGGGATGTTGTTCATCGCATAGATGATTTAGAAATTGTACTCGCCCCGATTTAATAGGTTCGCTTTGTTATTCATCGCATAGATGATTTAGAAAATATAAATTTGAACCAAGACTTGCTAAAAAAAGTTATTCATCGCATAGATGATTTAGAAATGTTTATAAGTCTGCTTGTGTTGACGCTGATGGTTGTTCATCGTATAGATGATTTAGAAATTATTTATCCACAACTTTTTAAATTTGAAATTTTTTGTTCATCGCGTAGATGATTTAGAAATATTTATGTGTAGATTAGAACAACTAGAATATGTTCATCATAGCTCAGATGATTTAGAAATTCAGATACTGAGCAATTTAAACAACTTAAAAGTTGCTCATCGCATAGATGATTTAGAAATTCAATTGCTGATGGTGATACGGAAGGTATTCGTTGCTCATCGCATAGATGATTTAAAAGAGTTCCTTTCAAAATTTAAGACGACATATTTTGTCGTTAAAAGGTCGTATTAAGCTGATAAAAACTTTCTCTTTTTAAAACAAAAGATTATATTTTATTACATTCGAACTTTAACAATAAACTATGCACGTCATTCTCATCTCTGCTTGCGAAAAAAGAGCTTTAAAGAAAACTCGAGCGATTTTGGATAGCTATGCTATTCGTACAGGACATTCGTCTTGGCAAGCACCAATGACAATGGAAGGTTTAAAAGAAATTCGTAGTGCATTAAAGAAAGTAGCCACCCGACAAACTGCGGTGGTCGCTTACATTAATTTTGGTGTGCGAAGAATGAAGCTGGCATGGGTTGTCGGAGCAAAACATAAATTTGCTCATGACGGTGCATATCCAGTTGCATCAACTAAAAAACAGCAAAAGTTACTCATGCTTGATGAGTGGGTCAAAGTAAGTAGCTTGTTGGCAGGTGCAGCAGGGGACATGCATGATATTGGTAAAGCTTCACAACATTTTCAGAACAAATTAAGTCCAGAAATGGCAGGACAAAAAATTAGAGATGACATTCGACATGAATGGCTATCTTTAAAACTATTACAACAACTCCGAAAAAATGGATGGGACTGGCAGCTTGCTTGGAAAAAGTTAGATAAAGGTTTAGATAAATTTACTTTAGGTGATCGACAAGAAATTGAACAGGGAATCCAAAACGAATTAGAAGCAGTCGATTATTTAGTTGTTACACATCATGGTTTATTAGGAGTTGAAGAAACTTTAAAAAATGATCCATTAGCCTTACCTCACTATGAAAATCATGTTCGTACATTAGTTCCAAGTCGTGAGCAAATAACCAGTGCAGGTGAGTTGCCAGACTCTATTTTTAAAAGCCATCAAAAACGTATGCAGCGTTTAACTGCATTAATACCAAAACAAAAAATAGACCAGCTTTTATATTGGAAAGCCTTAGCACTACATTCACGAGCAGCTCTAATCCATGCTGATCATATTGTCTCGGCACAGCAATATTCTTTGCAAAAGCCTGAAAATGTATCGTTATTTGCAAATACAAAGCTTAAAACTATAGACCAAGACAAGAAAGCCAAATTACAAGATCAGCCACTAGAATGGCATTTACATCAAGTCGGAGATCGGGCTTCACGCATCGCAGTTCAAATGATGACTGATTTGAGTTTATCTGGCCTATCTGAACAAACGGTTGAATACATTTGCCAGCCAACAACTCACCCACGTTTCCAATGGCAAAATATTGCAGCAAATGCATTGCAAAAAAATATACAGAAGCACCCTGAAACACCGGCACTCGTATTTAATATTGCAGGGACAGGAAGTGGTAAAACGCGCATGAATTTGCGCGCTGCCTGTACTTTACGACCAGATGATCCAAGAATGTCGATTGCTCTTAATTTGCGTTCTCTAACTTTGCAAACTGGGCACGCACTTAAAACATCGATGAATCTATCGGAAGATGAAATCGCCGTTATTATTGGGGACACTGTTACCCAGACCTTATTTGATCAAAGTAAAGAGAAAATTGAGTTTGTTGATGAAGATGAAAATCATCCTGAGCCTATTGTTGATGCTTGGGGTGAGGACTACGATTTACCTGAATGGTTACATCCATTATTTACGGTTGAAAAAAATGGACGTAAAGTTTTAGATCAAAAGGAAACTACAATCCTTGCTTCGCCATTATTAGTTTCAACCATTGATTATCTGATTGCAGCAGGTGAGCCACATAGACAAGGACATCACGTTAAAGCATTACTTAGAGTGATGAGTAGCGACTTGATTTTAGATGAAGTTGATGGCTATGAACCTAAAGCATTGATCGCTGTTTTACGTTTAGTTCAGTTAGCTGCAATGTATGGTCGAAACGTTATTTGTTCGTCGGCAACCTTATCACTTACAGTTGCCAAAACAATTCATCGGGCTTTTGAGTCGGGTATGCAGATGCGGGCAGCCCTTTATGGTACCGAGAAAAAATCAATCATTGCGATTATTGATAATGAGCTTAAACCGCAGGTCTGGTTAGAACGATCAAATCAAAAATCAGAATTTAATACAAACTACCAAAAGCATTTAGATGATTTACAAGTTCACTTGCTCTCTAAGCCTACCCATCGACTGGCTCAGTTGCTTTCATTACCTGAAACTACAGTTTTATCGTGGAAACAGTCAGTATTAGAAGCAGCGAAGCAACTTCATCAAGAGCACGCATGGAATTTTAAAAAGACCGAAAAGAAAATTTCTTTGGGGCTTATACGGGTTGCCAATATTAAACATGCAATTCGACTTGCCCAATTTTTATCAGATCATTTATCTGAGGCAAATGTCGCTTGTTATCATGCAAATGATTGGCTTATCTCAAGATTTTATAAAGAGCAACGTTTAGATCAGCTTTTAACACGCCATAAAGACGGTAAAAAAAGAAAAACGGGTAATGAGCAGATTGAGCAAGATGATGAAATGATCGACCTCATTCAAAAATCTAATTCTCTAAATATTCCATTTATTGTAATTGCAACACCAGTGGAAGAAGTCGGGCGAGATCATGATTTTGATTGGGCTATCATTGATGCATCAAGTGTACAATCAATTGTACAAACAGCAGGCCGAGTTAATCGTCATCGGTTAGAAAAAGTACAACAACCCAATATTATGATTCCCCAGTGGAATTATCGTTATTGTGAACAACGTGATATTGAAAAACTTAAGCAGCAAAGTAAGCAGCGTCGACCTGTATTTGTATATCCTGGCTATGAAGGGTATGGTTCATCTGTAACATCAACTTATTCATCTCAAGATTTAAAAGAGCTTTTACCATGGGATCATCAATCTCAATTAGTCATTAATGCCCGTTTGCGTTTTGATCAAGTAAATTGTTTATTTGCAAAACATGATGATCAACAAATAGAAAATTTTTGCGAAAATTATTTTAATGATCAAGGGGAGCAGTTATTTTCTCGGTCGGATGTAGATGCAAGTATCATGACAGAGAATATTTATAATTTAACGCCTTTACGAGAACGTAACTATCAAGAAACCTATATGTTTGAGTGGACTAATAGCTTGATTGTTAAAAAACAAGTTTATGGTTTTGATGAAAAAGCGACTAAAGCTTTAAAATATCCAAAATATGGTTTGGTATGGGACCAAGTGAAGTTCGAAGAAATTCCTGCTAAGCCACAAGCATGGTTAGCTCTCGATCCACAACAAATGAAAGATTACTGTTATGAGTACCAAATTGCCAATGAGCAAGGCTGCCGTATATCTTTAACACCTTACAATAGAGATGAAGTGCCTACTTGGTCTTATGATTATGGCTTTGGCGTGATGCAAAAATAGATTACTAAAAATAAAGTTCTCGTACGCAACAGAAGCTTAATTTTTATATCGACTTAGAGTAGCCTTCCATCGCAGCTAATTTTATTTTTATAGTATTGCTGTTTCTTCATTAGAATTTTGTTTCTTGATTCGTTAGAAATACCTCAAAATGATATGTAGGTTAAGTGAAATGACTTTTTTATCTTGTAAAGAAATTGATGAGCTCATGACAGAGCTAGGGTATACACAAACTAATACTCGTAAATATGCTCATGAATTTAAATTAAAAAATGGTCAATATGTTTATGTTAAGCAATTGAAAGATAATCAAAAAAGAAAAAAACAACCATCGAGGTTTATGATCCATCCATCTTTTCGGAAATTTAAAGAAGATTTAATAAAGCTAGAGAAAGTTGAGTTTAGTTTTGAAGAAAAAGGAAATATGAATACAGCATTTGCTTGTTTTCCACAGTCTAGTGAGTCTGAGTGCGCCAAGAATCCTACACGGTATGGGATAGGAGTTAACTTTAAAGATAAATTAGCATTAATTAATTTTCTAAAATTTATAGAAAGTAATAAGTACAAAGAGCTCTAATGAGCTCTTTTTTATTTAATTAGATATCAGTTCTTGAATAGTGAATCTTTCAATTGCTTCAGCTTCTATAAATATAATTCGTTAATTAAGAAAAACTCTTTAAACATTTGAATCCCCCGAGACCCCCGTGCCACAACAGAACTTTAATTCTTTATAGAAAAAGCTCCTGAATAATCAGGGCCTTTTCTCGCTTAGATTAATTTTTTACATTCAATATCATTTAACGGTGAATCAGTTTTCATGATGATTTTTTCAATTTTGGGTTGAAGTACCAAAGCCTCTTTTGAAAGTTCTTTAGCTTTAGCTGATATCTCCCTTCCGTTTTTTTCTTTAAGTTTTATATATTTTTCGATGTATTTATTACTTACACATAATGAATCTAAAGCATCAATTGACATCTTACTTTTTTGACCCGAAGCCATTAAATCAAGATCATCATTAAGCTTTATGTTTAAAGAGTCGTAAGTTGTATTTACTGCATGCATTAAAAAAGTGGCATAACTTAGCAACTGATCATTAGTTTGAGTTACCTTGGTAGCTTCATTGTATGCTGCTTTATATAAGGATTTTGTGTAATAAAGCTGATTAAACTGGGCATAGAGTGATGCTTTATATGCTTGGGTTATATCAGCTTCAGTAATCCCATGTTTCTTAGGGCGGACTTGGCTACAGGCTACCGTTAAAAGAGACAATAAAATAATACAAAGTTTAGATTTCACAATTAATTAACCATTTCTTATTCAGGCAGGGAATAACTAGATTTAGCTATCACTAATTTATAAAATTAGCTATTACAAGCTCCTTTAAACTGGAGCTTTGTATGGTAATATTTAATTAATATTTTCAACTATTTACAAACTTGCTGAAAAGTTGCTAGAGATTTTTCTTTGCTATCTCTTAGCTTGATAATTTCATTTCTTGCTTCGTATAGTTGCTTAACACTTTTCTTGGTGTCTTCGGTGATATTGGCTTTATATCGCTCATCCGTATTATTTATATAGTTTTGCATGTAGACGGTCAGCCAACAGACATCGTTGAGATCGGTATAGTCAAACTTATTTTTATCTAAGCCAGTTAACCAATTACCATACTCATCATTCAGTAGACTTTGTGCAGTTCTTACTTTTACAAAAGTATTTTTGAAAATGATCTCTTTTAGAGCTGGTTCTTGTTTTACGTCTTTATTGGCTTCCAAAATCAACTTTCTATTATCAGTAACGTAATTCTTGAAGTCCTTTTGAATAAATATATCTACATCCTCTTTTTCAGATGATTTACATCCATTGAAGCCAACCAAAAGAAGCGGTGCTAAAAATATTAATATCGTTTTCTTCATATTATTACTCGTGACTAGAAACTACTGAGCGGCGGTCTATATTGATATTGTCGTATAAACTGCGATACGGTAGCACTATCATACGGATAATTAAATACTTTTTTATATATCCTCATTAATAGGTATGGTCGATTATTAACATGAATAGGCTAAACTAATTAAAAGATATCTCTTAAAAGAGGAGTCTTTCATAAAGAAATCTTCTATTGACATAAAGATGACTTACTTTGAAATTTTAAATAATTTTCTAAGATACTAACCCTATATAGTTACATATAACTTGTTTTTTAGTTTAAGTAAGTTTTGATATTATTGTATTGAAAATTAGAGCAGGAACTATAATGACAAGTCCTATTTTTTTACAAGACCTTCCTATTGAACAATTAGAAAAGCTTTCAAAAAATGATATTCAAAAGATTTCTAATGCTGAAAAACTCTATTGGGATAATAAACCTCATATTATTTACTACGTGGCTGTACATGGTGCTAAAACTCAGAACGATGGTTTAGTTAATGTATCTTCTACTAATACAAAAATTAAAGGATTATCTATTGCCCGTGTTGGAGATGAAGTTATTTATGCAGATGGCACAACCTCCAAAATCATCTCTGGTGCTGGTACAGCATGTATTGTTGATGGATCACCAGTAGCTCTAGTGGGCAGTCGATTAGAAAATGGGGATGAAATTATTGAGAGTCCGAATAATACTATTGCGATTAGAATTTACAAAGATCAGGCCTTACCTCAAAACTTTTTGAGTCATGACTAATTTTTAAGGGGTAGGCTATGGCTAAAGGTTTTGCGATTCACAACGCTATTACTGATCATGGTGGAGTTGTTCCATCTACACAATCGAGAAGTTCTCAGATGGGAAACTTGTTTGTTAGAGCTGGTGATGGTCATATGTGCCCTAAATGCAGGTGCTGGTCTATAGTTATTAAAAGTCATGACCATGTGATTTTTGATGGTAAACCAGTGGCATATGTGGGTGATAAGCTATCATGTGGTGCAACGATTCAACCACAACAGTCTCATGTTGTAGGGGAAAGTGGTGGAGGGGGAGGATCCTCTTCTAATAATTCCAAAAGAACCCCTAAATTTGATGAACAACTTCAATTAGCTGACGATTCTAGCATTAACAGTCTTTTCAAATATATTGGTTACAAACTTCAAGTTGGTAGTAATTTGCATGAAGGTCTATTAGATAGTGAAGGTAAAACCCAAAGAGTCACTTCAGAAAAAGCTGAAGAAATAACAAATATAGAGTTCTTTTTTAAAGAAAAAATTCCTTATTTTTATGAATTAGATCAGGACAAGTAGTGTGGGTATTAATATAAAAGCATCAACCAATAGTGTTGAAAATAGTGTGAAAAAAGTAATAACGTTACCTTCCCGTAATCTAACATCTGGTGAAATAGCTTTATCTAAGCTCGTTTTTAAAGATAGTATTGATTATTCTAAAGTTAAAATTTTTACTGGTGACTATTTACCTAACCAAGACCCAACAACATTCGTTACTCCAAACGGTAATATTTATGCTCCGAGAGAAATTTATTTACCAGACTATAGTGCTTCAACAACTGATTTTAAAAAGGTTTTTTTACATGAAATGGGCCATGTATGGCAATATCAATCAGATGTGAATGTACTAGTTGTAGCGGGTTCAGTACATGCGTGTGCTTATTTTACTAAGAAAGATCCTTATCTCTACAACATACATGAACTAAAAAAATACAAGTCAGATTTCATGCCTAATTTAGTTGAACATCTACCTAAAAAATTATTGGATTACAACTTGGAATCTCAAGCAGAAATTTTAGCTGATTATTGGTTACTAAAATATACCAATAAACAAATTCAGTATATGAAAGTAGATAATATTAAGACCAATATTAAAGGTGCTTGGGCAACTATAGTACAAATTTATGAAGATAAAGTTAGACAAGCTATTCCATAACAAGGAAGTTATATGAAATTATTTAGCGCATTGATTATTTTATTTATCCCTTTTTTCGTTACTGGATGTACAAGTCACAATAGTATAAAAACTGATATTGTTGTTTCTAGTAATCAAGGAAATCTCTATTTTTCTTTTCCAAAAGATAAAAAAGTTTTGGTTTATCATTATGAAATTAATGACTATGAAAACTTTGAATCAGATGGCATAACTTATAAACGATTATTTGTTTCGAAAGAGATTAATAAGGAAATGAAAGAGATTATTTTTGAGAACTATAAATCAAAAAAAATTGTAGAAAATCACGCTTATTATATGTTGTTAGGTGAACAAGGATTAAATAAAACTGGTGTTGGATTCACTACAGTAGGTTTTTGTTTACATAAAGATAAAATTCTTACTAAGCAACAAAATGAAAATACTTCTGTATTTATTCAAAAATGCCATGATTTATGATGTAGATGCTTAACCGTAGCCCTAATACTTTGGGGATTACCTTAAAGGTAATTTCTATGAAATTATTGTATTTACTACTTTTTATTAGTAGTTCTGTTAGTGCTTCTCCTAGTTCAGCATTATATGTAAAAATTAAAAACAATAATGTGTGTGTATTTACAAAAGGAGGCTATGACAAAGCATATGAGAATCGGACCTTAATTTATATGGGGAAAGTAGATGGAATTAATACCTTTCATGATACTTATTCAAAAACTTATTTGAATCTTAAAATGCCTATTATTGAAGAGAACTGTATTAAAATTAAGGCATCCGAATTTGAAGAGCCTTTTCCGTATGATGTTATCCTTGAAACAGACCAATCATATACGCAAAGAATTTGCGTAAATAGGACTGCTGAAGGAAAAACTGTATTATTAGATGCTAAAGCAGACCTTGAAAAAGGTATATATTGTGGCACTAATCAATATGATTACTCTAGCAATGGCCTTTGGACTAAATTAAAAAATCTCTATTATTGGTTAATTAATTTTTTTAATTAAAACACTTTTAAAGAGGTCATGGTTACTTTATATACGATACATGTATTCAGTTATAGCTCTTCATTTCCACAAGTGAAGAGTTTTTTTATTCTATAGTCTGACACACAATTGATCGAATCTAGTTCCTTTCGAGTAGTCGAAATGGGAGACAGATACAATTGCACTAAACCCTCTTATAAGCAGGCCCCCATGCCACAACAGAACTTTAATTTTTTGCGCTGATTTAAAGTTATCCACCATTGCGACACAGAGATAAGGGAGCTAAGCCAAATGCTTAGCCCATGTCTTCTTTATCGCACCGCCGCATCACACTAAAAAAAGTAGGGGCAAAGTCCTGTGGGAGAGCAGGACTTTGCAAACTGACATGTTCTAGACCTTGCATGAGCTGAGGCGAATACACTTGTTCAAGCCGTTGGTAAATACAGTCGCAACTGGCTTGGGTGTGTCCACCCGACAGGCAAATTTTTTCAAAATCCTGTTGAGTGCGGAGGTCACAACCTGAAACGCTGTAATCGCCGATCACAAGGCCTAAAACCAAAATAGTTTTATAAAATTTCATATTATTCTCGTAATGATTGGGGATATATCAATGAGAAAAAATAAACCGCTATGTTTAAAGTTTAAAATCATTTTTAAAGGCAATAGTTAACCCGCCTATAAAAGCAATAAAATAAAATGATTTAAATTTTAAAATAAAAATAATTTATAAATTTAAAAAATTAGATAATAGAAAACCTAAATTTTAAACAAATAAAATTACGAGAGAGGATAGGGGATTAATTTAAAAAAGGTCATGGTTAACTCCTTAAAATTTATGGAGCTCTACCACCAAAAATCACCGTCAATTGATTATGGTGGTAGAACGAAAGGGGGTTAGCAGACTGGGATCCAAGGAACCAGCACGCGCAAGCGCGTCCCCCTCCCGTCCTACCGCAAAGAAAAGGGACGCAAGGGTCTAACGACTTATAGTTGAACTATAACCCGCCATGGATCTACGGTCTGCTAAAACCGACTGGCAATGTAGGCCAGCGGGACCATAATAATCATAAGTTTTTAACAGGTCAATTCAATTTAAATAAAATATTATAAAAATTTTAAATATAAATTTATATTTTAATTAAACTCAAAAGTTAATCTATTTAAAGCCATAAATTAATAAAAATAATAAAGCTAAACTAAACGTTTAGCCTGTACTTAAAATGTATAACGGTAATTAATAAATACTCGGTGCTGGTCCCAATCTTTCCGAGACATACCATTTATTTTTTCACCTAGGTTTGCATTTTCAAACTTCGATTCATAATGCAAAAATGAATAACGCACATCTAAGTTTTTTGTCCACGGCAGGGCATAACTCACCGTAAAGTCAAAGTAACGCTCTTTACCTTCAATATCACTGCTGATGTTACTTTGGTGAGCGCCAAAGCCATAAATATACTTCGCTTCGGTTTTTAAACCTTTCACATAGTCTTTCCAGTTATATTTCAGCCGAAGGGCAATGGCGGTTTCATCGTTATTGGTAAAGTCAGGGCCAATGGTCGCAGAGGTCGAAAACGGGTTGGTACCGTGGTCTTGCGTCAAAACCGAGTTGCGGTCAGAGTGCACGGAAAAATTATCTTCTATCCAAAAACCATCAAACTTTGAAACGGCAATGCCGCCTTCAATATTATTTTTGGCCACATTTACATCGACAAAATAGCCATTGCCACGGTTGTTAATATCTTGGCCTTTAACACAGTCCAGCTCGGTTTCGGCACCGCATTTAAACAGCTTGCCATCATCACGTGAGAAAAAAGCACCTGTGTTAAATGTCCATACCAAGCCATGCAAGGGCAATTTATATTGAGCAATCGCCCCATACTTTTTTAAATAATCTTTGCTATTTAAATATTCGGCATTCACGCTCCAGTTTTTGTACTGATACTTGGCACCGAGCAAACCGACATAATCAATGCGCTCGTCATTTTCAGTCACCAGTTTTTCAAAACTATCCATGCTGCGCGGTTTCCAGCGGTCATAGTAAGCAATGTAAGTTTGTAGCTGATCATTGAGTTGAAACTGACCGCTCGCACCCGAAAAAGTGTCAGGCACAGCGCGGTTATTGGTGCTTTTAAGCAAGAGCGAGTCGTGCAACTGGCGGCCTAATTTAATTTCGCTTTTGTCGCCGAGTTTTGCTTTGATGTAGAGCTGACCTAAAGTCGCAAAGTTTTGATCAAGCTTGCCGTTATTTTCAACTTCTAAAAGCTGCGCGCTCGGCTTGCCAGAGTCAAATAACTTGGTGACTGCATAGAGTGAGCCATCTACCCCAAGCCAGTCCCACATGTACGGTGACTGATAATTTAACTCAAGCCCTAAGGCACTTTGTTCATATTCACTCGACGAAGGCGAAGGGTTGGCAAGCGTGGGGTGGGCAGTGCCTTCATCGTTCCAGTAACGGGTGTTAAGTTTTAATTCTAACTTGCCAAATTCTTGAGGAAGCTCTGCATACGCATTGCTCACGCTGCCTAAACCAATACAGCCCCATAGCAAATATTTATTCATTTTAAATTCCTTTTTTAAGCATGAATAAGCCCTTTGCCTAACGCTAAGGTTAGGCAAGCTTTTTATGAAATGGATGAATTAAGGAGAGAGTTTTTCGAGCACTTGGCCTTTGGTTTCAATGGCAAACAAGAAGGTTACAAGCCCACCAATGAGCGCTACAACCGCCAGCACACTAAACACATATTGAATGCCGTAGCCACCAACGACCAGACCGACCATAACAGGTCCAATTGCAGAGCCGGCACGTAGCCAAGCGGTACTAAACCCGATGCCCATCGCACGTAGGCGAGTTGGGTAAAGTTCGGCAGCATAAAGGTATAAAGAGAATGAAATGGTCTGCAAAATGGCATAGCTCAGTGTTGCTAAAATCACAACTTCCATCGCCGATTTTGCACCTAAAATCGAGAGGCTCATGAGTGGAATGATCGCTAAGAAAAACGCTGCACTGTACCAAGGACGGCGGCCGACTTTATCAATCATCAACGCACAGATAATAGAGGCAATTACACCCACGCCCGACGTAATCCAGCCATAACCTAAACTGGTTTGAAGCGACAAGCCAAAGTGCTGTTTGTAGAGAGAAGGCAGCCAAGTCACCATGGCATTGTTCACCATATACACGCAAAACCACATGCCCCATAGCGTAAAGGTACGTTTACGGTAGATGCCACGGAACAGCTCACGCCAGTCGGTTTTTGCCATGCCTTGCGGGTTAATTTCTTTAACCACAGGTTCAGGCAAAGTTTTACCGCTTTTGATGGCACTGTCTTCAAAACTTTTGACGACTTGATCTGCTTCTTTAAAACGGCCTTTTGAAGCCAGCCAGCGTGGTGACTCAGGCAAGAAAAACCGTAAAGGAATGACCAGTAACGATGGAATTAGACCCACAATAAACATGACTTTCCAGCCGTAAATTGGCATCAGGAAAAACGCTGCCATGCCTGCAAACATCAGGCCGAGAGGGAATAAAACTTCATAGAGCAAGAAAAACTTACCGCGCTTTTCTGCACCAATAAACTCGTTAATATAGGCACTCGCAACAGGCACTTCACCACCTGTACCAACACCTTGTAAGAAACGGAAAATTAACAGTGACATTCCGCTCCATGCAAACAGACAAGAAATGTCCATTGCCACAAACAGTAAAATGGTAAAAGACAGTACTTTTAAACGACCGACTTTTTCGGCAAGTGAACCAAAAAAGATTGCACCGACCAGTTGCCCGACATAGCCCGCAGCAATGATCGCACCGACGTAAGCAGGAGTCAGGTGCCATTCGGTAATGAGTTGGGGTAAAGCAAAGGCAATCGCAAGAACAGTATAGGCGTCAAAAAAGGTCGCTATACCAATGGTAATTCGCATAAATTGCATTCGACCCGTGACTGGTAGCCGTTCGAGTCTTGCAATAATTTCCGCATTTTTTTGATGATGACTAATTTGTTCTACATCCGCTAGATTTGTCATCTTCTATCTCCTTATCTACTACATTCCTCGTAGTTTTTTTGTTCTATTTGGCACTACCTGTTCACCACAGTTTGCATGCTTTTTATTATTGTTTTTAAGAGACATGCCCGATGTTTGGCCTCAGGCAGCGTACAGGAAAAAAAGGCTAGCGTACATGCTAGCCCGAATAGAATTTAAGCAACGGCTTGGGTTAAATCGACCTTGCCAATTCCGGCTTGACGCATCGCATCATGAATTTCTTGCTCAGCACCATCAGCGAGTGGAAGCAATGGCGAACGCACAGTAGCATGGTCCAAAATTCCGCGAGCAACCAATGCATGTTTAAGCGCGACAGTACCTTCCATGTGTGAACCACGGTGATAAACATTGCGAGTCACTGGTAATAATTGGTCGTGAATGGCACGCGCTTTAGCGTAATCTTTGGCTTTACCTGCTTTAATCATTTCAATTAACAGTTCAGGGGCAATGTTGCCGTAGCCTACCAAAGCGCCGTCTACATCAAACATGGTGTGAAGCAAATATTCATCGTGGCACGTCAATACCTGTAAGTCTGGGCGTTCACGGCGAATAATCGGAATTTCAACATCCCAGCGGCGCATGTTACGTACACCATTTTTCATGGCAAACACGCCTGGCTGTGCAGAAATATCGAGTAGAGTTTCTAGGTCGTAAGTGGCTTTAGTTGCATCTGGATATTGGAATAAAATAGATGGCAAACCACTTTCTTCATAAATTGCTTTATAGCGGTCTTGTGGTGCGCCTTTTTGATAGCCAAAACGCAACCAGCCATGTGAAGGGTAAATCAAACCTGCCGAAGCACCCGCACTCACTGCACGTTTAGCTTCTTCTGCTGCAACTGAAGTACCTTCGAGCGTAATACCTGCGATTACCGGAATTTTGTCATCTACCGATTTAACAAAGCTTTCGATGACCTGCATTTGTTCTTTTTGCGACAAGAATGTTCCTTCACCTGCATGCCCAAGAACAACCAAGCCTTTCACACCATCAATACTACCTAACCATGAACCTAAACGTTGAATCGCATCATGGTCTACTTGTCCGTCACGGGTAAAAGGAGTCACAGGTGCTGGGGTTAATCCACGTAAATCTAAACTCATAATCGTACTTCCTATACAGTGTAATTAAATATTCTCTGGTTCTTAATCTGACTTAAATCGTGTTGTAGAGAACATGATTGGAGTATAGAAATAGGTGAGCTATGTAGGAATTACCAATTCTTGAATTTCAGTTATACTGAAAATGTATAGCTAAAAACGCTGCCTATAACGGTTTAGGAAGAATCGATGAATTATGAATTATGGAAAATATTTTTAGACGCGGTGGAACTCGGTAGCTTAAGCAAAGTCGCCATGCTGCATAACACCAACCAACCACAAATCAGTCGGCAAATGAACGAACTTGAGGCGCAATGTGGTGGTCGTTTGTTTAACCGAACAGGACGGGGCGTAGAACTCACCGATTTAGGCCAGCATTTACTTCCTAAAATTCGTTCATGGCTGAACGTGACTGACCAACTTAATAATGAAATTTTGCATTCGACCGATACTCCAATTGGTACGGTTCGCATTGCCAGTTTGCCGTCTACTTCACATCCGTTGTTATCGACCCTCTATAAAGTGCTTCAACAAAAATATCCCTTAATTAAACTCTCGGTGCGTGAAGGGCAAGGGGTGCATTTAGAAAAATGGCTTGAAGATGGCAGCGTCGATTTAGCTATTCTCTATCGTTTTAACCCGACACCAAAACAAGGCGATGTTTATCTTACCGAAGCCGATACTTACTTGGTGGGCTGCGAAGGCGATGCGCTCACTCAGGCCAATGAAGTCGACTTTAAAGACGTAAGTGAGTTACCGCTGGTCACGTTTTGCAGGCCAAGTAACTGGCGCAATTTTTTAGACCATATGGCTTATGAAAATGGGGTAGAGCTGAACATTGTATTTGAGGCTGACTCGATTAGTTTACAAACCCATTTGGTTGCCGAATCTCGTATGTATACCATGCTGGGGCCGCAAGCGTTAAAGAAGGCCAGCCAATACACCTCAATTCAAGCTGCAAAAATCGTTAACCCCGCACTCAAGCGCTATATTTCTTTGTCTATTTCTAAACACGGCTATTTAACACCTGCGTGTAAGGCAGTAATGGAAGAAATTAGAAATCTTGCTGATTTGCTTTAAGGCACCGGTATGTTTAAGAACGACACTGTTGCATAGTACGCATCATGGTTTTTACAAAGTCACGCGGTACTTCGGGGCTTTGTAAACTTAAATTTCCAAGTTTATTCATAAGTTTAGGAGAGTATTGTCGTTCTAAACGGTGATAAATACATGTGCAGCTTGTACGGCTATGTCCGGCAGCTATGCATTTTGAGTAAAAGTCACGGTGTGCATGACTTTTATAGCCAGCAGAGGCAACCGATACAAATAATAATCCACCCAAAAAAACTAAAAAATTATAAAAAGACATATTCCTTCTCGTCGTTGTTGTTTTCTTTGTCAATCACTCAGCACTACAGTCATTTGTGCAAAATATTGGCGAAACTTGCGGCTTCATCATAGTCAGAACAGTTTTAGAGGTCAAATTGATTTGCGGATGAGAAGCGTTTAATGTTTTAAAAGTAAACAATCCTTATTGTTGCCATTTTAAAGACAGTGTTGCGACATTAAACACTCTATGTTTTTACATGCTTTTTTGTTTTTATAAATGCTTTAGTTTTGATTTGTTTTTAAATATTTAAAACATCTTTGTACTGAATTAATGACTTTAAAATAATAGGATGCAGCTTATGCCTGATACCTCAATGCAACAAGAGAAACAAAGTACTTGGGCCATATGTCGAGATCCTGTTTTGCTGACGATGGTGGGCGGGGCAATTGACACCATTGGCTTTATTGCATTGTTTGGTTTTTTTACTGCGCATGTGACGGGAAACTTAGTGTTGGCGGGCGCTGCATGGGTTAAAGGCGGCTCAGGTCTATGGATCAAGCTTGCCGCAATCCCGCTATTTATTTTGACAGTGGTGATTACCAAACTATTAATTGACCGTAGTCAGGTCAAGCACAAAACGCTGTCTTATTTATTTTTATTTGAAGCCATTTTTCTATGTGCCTTCATGGTTGCAGGCCTTTATTCCGAGCCATTTAAAAATCCGGATGCATTAACAGTTGCAGTAACAGGCGGGCTGGGTTTAATTGCTTTGGCTATTCGTAATACTTCTAGCAAAACGCTCATTAAAAATATTAGCCCAAGCACTATGATGACCGGCAACACAACGCAACTTGGTATTGATATTGCCAACTTGCTTAAAAACAATAATGCAGCTAATCGGGCTAGTTTTCTAAAAAGCGCCAGTATTGTGATTGGCTTTGTCATTGGTGCTTTCTTGGGAGCGGTACTCTATGTCTATTTTGATTTCTGGAGTGTGGCGCCGTTTATCTTACCCATTTTGTATTTTTCATATTTAGCTTCACAGCAAAAGTTTAACCAAGCTTAATGAGAAAAAAGAATAAATTAGCCTGAATTAAAATGAATTCAGGCTTTTTTCGCATTAAAGAAAAACAGAAGCTGAGACAAAATTGTTCGTTCACTGCTTTACAGGCATAATGACCAGATGGGGAATACATTCGATTAAGGAAGGCACAATGACAAAGTCTTACCATTATTTAGTGATAACAATAATGGCTTTGCTCAGTGGCTGTCAGGTTATTCATTTAAAAGAAAGTAATTTAAGCAATGCTTTAAAAAGTAAGAATGAAAGTATTTTGACCGATGGTACCTTAAGCCATCAAACCCAAAACTTACTGTATTTGGTCAAAAAAGACGAAAAGTCTTGTCTGCAAAATTTTGATGATTGTTTAAATAAAATTCAAAGCTTGTCTGAAAATAGCAGTCGAGAAGAACGCTATGCTGCGCTGAGTGAAATCTATTTAGCCAAGGCTTTAGACGTCGGACGTAGTAGCCAGTGTAATGTCATTAATAAAAGTAGCAGTTGTATTGAGCAAGAGTTAGCGTTGTTTGATAAAAGCTTACGCTATAGTTATGTCTATTTATTCGACTCTGAAGAGTCGCCGTTCGATCGGGTATTTGACCATCGCCAAAATCAGGTGCGTATTTTTTATAACGTTGCCTTGTCGAAGCTCATGACCACGTATTTTAATCATTTAAATACGCATCGTTTTCCACCGTTGCTGAAAGCAGACGGGCATGAGTACCACGTCAATTTTGACCATGCCGTAGATGTACAAAAAATTGAAGTCGATACTTTTCGCTCAAGCTATAACATGAACTTTTCTGGCTTTAATACCGTCAACCGTAAAGATGGTTTAGGCGCAGAGTTTATTGTCGGACGTAAAGAAAATGATGTAAATCATGGCTTCATTTTAGATCCCGATGCTTTTTATGCTCAGCAGAATAATCCCAACATACATTTACCACGCTTCTTTCCGGTTACTGCCATCGCTTATCCAAAACAAAAAGCTACAGCCGATCAGGTCATTGCTGGGGCAGAGTTAGAAATTGCGATGTTTGATCCATATCGACAAGACCGCGTAAAGGTTGAAGGTGTGGATTATCCGCTCACTGCAAACTATTCGGCGCCTTATGGGCTTTGGCTGTCGAAATATAATTTAGGTGCAGCAGGCTATTGGTCTTTAATTAATAAAGAAGCCAATTTGATCATGCCGCATTTATATATGCTGGAACCTTTTAACCCAAATAAGAAAATCATTGTGTTTATTCATGGTTTGGCGAGTAGCCCCGAGGCTTGGGTGAGTTTAACCAATGACATTATGGGCGATGCCGAATTAAGACAAAATTACCAAGTTTGGCAGGTGTTTTATTCAACCAATATGCCGATTTTTGAAAGTCGTTTTCAGATTTATTCTTTGCTGAATCAAGCTTTTCAAAACGTTGCCAAAGACAGCTATGCTGCACACTATGCCGTATTGGTTGGGCATAGTATGGGCGGAGTGATTAGCCGTTTACTAGTAAGCGATGCTGATGTTTCAGAGCAAGCCATACAAAAAATGAATGAAGCACAGTTAAACCGTTTAAAAGAAAATCCGGTCATTCGAGAGCGTTTTCAGTTCAAAGCTTTACCTTATTTTAAGCGGGTTGTTTTTGTTTCCGCACCGCATCATGGTACTGACTACGCTGACCGATGGTTTACCCAAATTGCACGCCGTGTTATTCGTTTGCCTGCTGACTTTTTTATTGCGGTCGAAATGAGAGATGAGAAAAACACGAAACTCAGAAAGGGCTTAATTGAAAACGGGGCAAGTAATTTAAGTCGTTCTTCTAACTTTATGCAGTTGACCCAAGCCATTCAACCATCGCCACAAGTGGTCTATCACTCGATTATGGGGAACATAAATGGTACGGCTGATAAGTTAAAAAGCAGCGATGGGATTGTGCCTTATCAAAGTTCGCACTTAGGTGGTGAACAGTCGGAACTGATAATTAAAGGTGGACATTCGATTCAAACCACGCCTGAGGCAATTTTAGAATTACGCCGTATTTTACGATTGCATTTAAAGCAGTCGCAGTCTTCAAAATAGAAATTTTTGTTTTTAGAAAACCACTGCTGAAATGGTTCAACAGTGGTTGAAATAATTAATTAAGCTGATTTTGTTTGAGCGATTTTTTATGCTCAAAATAGCTGATTGAAAAAATAACCAGACCGACTAAATACAACACGCCAGACAAGAGTAGTAAGTCTAATCCTGCGGCGTAGAGCAACCAAAGTGCATAGATTGAAGCGACACTTGCAATCGCAATATGCGGCGTGCGTTTGTGGCGAATGGATTCTTTTAGATAAAAAGCTGATACCAGAAAATAAGGCAGTAAAATCATCACCGATGAAATCAATAAAAGCTGGGTGTAGTTTTTATTGAAAAAATACACGGCAATGAGTGAGCCTTGTACGACAAGCGTTGTCAGCCAAAGGGATGAAATAGGTACATTGTTCTGATTATTCTTTAAAAATAATTTAGGGAATGCACCATTTTTTGCAGCCAAAAATGGAATTTCAGTAGCAAATAACGTCCAACTTAAATAAGACGATGCAACGGAAATAATCAGCCCGATGGTAATAATGATGGTACCCGGCAAGCCGATCAGTTGCTGCAAAATAGTTGCCATAGAAGGGTTGTGCATGCCAGCAAGCGCTTCACGACTGACTACGCCGTAAGCCAATACCGTCACCATGACGTAAAAACTTAACGCCAGTAACACACCTAAAATGGTCGCTTTACCAATGTCATGACGTTTTTTGGCACGCGATGATAAAACCACTGCACCTTCAATGCCGGTAAATACCCAAAGGGTAATCAGCATCAGGTCTTTTACTTGCTGCCAAAGCGGAACTTGCAAAGAAAAATCATGTAGGTTGAGTTTGAACAAATCAAACTTAAAGGCAATGAAAGTAAAGAAGATAAAAACCACCATTGGAATAATTTTGGCAATGGTTGCCAGTAAATTCACAATCGCAGCTTCTTTAATACCTCGGCTGACTAACCAATGTACAAGCCATACAAAAATGCTGGAACCGATCAGTGCGTAAAAGGTATTGCCTTCACCAAAAATAATATGGTCTTTGCTATCGGTAAACATGCCGACGCCGGAAAAGGCAATGACGACATAGCCGACAATACCAATGGTGGTACATAACCAATAGCCCCAAGCCGAGCAAAACCCAATCAGGTCGCCAAAGCCTTCGCGCGCATAGTTATAAATACCGCCATCTAGATCTGGTCGTTGGCGGGTTAAATGCAAAAGCGTGAGGGCCAAGAAAATAATGCCGACTCCGGTAATGAGCCATGCAACAAGAAGGGCAGAGCCGTTGGCAACCTGAGCCATATTTTGGGGAAGGCTAAATACGCCTGACCCCACCATAGAGCTAAATACCAGCGCTGTAAGCGACAACAATCCAATTTTGGCAGCAGACATGGTATTTATTCTTTAAAAAATTGAGAAAGTTCAGCAATGTGTTCTGGTCCAATACCGCAGCAACCCCCGACTAGGCTTGCACCTGCTTGCTGCCACTGTTTAGCAAAACCAAGATAAGCAGGCGCATCTAGATCTTTACGAATTTCATCCAGACCATCGTTGGCAGTAGCACTTTCATCTTGTGGAGGGAAAGCGTTGGCATAGGCGCCAATTTGTACAGACTCTGGAATAAGTCCTTTAATTTCATTAATCGCTTGCAAGATTACTTCAGGCTGACAGCAGTTAAACAATACAGCTTTGGCATTTGATTGTTTGATGAAATCAGCCACTTGTTGCATGTTTTCGCCAGAACGAAGTAATGCTTGTTCTTGTTTAATTTCATCTTGCAGCGTGAATGATACCCAGTAGTCCTTACCATCTTTTGGTAATAATGCATGGACTGTTTCAACTTCTTTTAAGCAAGATTGGGTTTCAGCGAGCCAAAAATCAACCTCTGGTGCCAAGGTATTAATGATGGGTTCAGCAAGGTTTTTAGCTTGTTCAGGTTGGAATAAGTCCGCACGGTAAGAACCAAATAACGGTGGTAAGCAGCCAGCAATTTTGACATTTTTGCCGCTTTCTTTAACTGCATTTTTTGCTTGTTTAATAGCAACTTGAATTAAACGCACGCCGTCAGTTTCAAAGCGTTCTTGACCAATATGAAACGGTACAACAGCGTAGTTATTGGTGGTAATAACTTCTGAACCAGCGTTAATAAAATCGAGATGTACTTCTTTTACTGTTTCAGGGGCTTCAATGAGTGCGAGAGCAGACCACTCTGGTTGACGAAACGGAGCGCCACGGCGGGCTAATTCACGGCCTAAACCGCCATCTAAAATTTTCATAAATTACAACATAAAGGGAGAAACATAATTCAGCTAATCTAGCGTGTAGATGAATCGTGTTCAATCGCTAATATGCTCGATATATTTCTAAATAAATTAGATTGTTATGAATAATTTTTCTTAAGAGGAATTCTGTAAACGTTGTTCAGTTTTACTGATGAACTTCATGTGAAAATGAAAATATTTTTATTTAAAAATACAGAATAAAAAATGATCTTATAGCGCGCCATATTGTTGCCAGCTTTCACCTGTGTGCTGCTTTTTATAATAGGCTTGAAGTTGTTTGAGCTGTGTAAAGTGTATGCTACACCAAATTAATAAACTAAGTAATATTAGAATCTTAGATAGAACGCTTACTTTTTCTAGGCGAGCAAAAGCCAATAAAACAAAAAACAGGGCAGGTAAAAATATAAAGAATTGAACAGGGGAGAAAAATAGATGAGCCGTGCTGAAATATAACGCGGTAGCACTGATGAGCAGATTTAAAACAGAACATAGCTTTTGATATTTACCGAGCTTAAATGCATAAGCAGTGATGGTAAGTAATACGGCTGAGCTGACATAAATCGATGTACCGCCAATCATCCACATATAAAACCCGCTTAACAAAAGATAAGCCAACAGCAAAACAAGCATGAGCTTAAAACCAAATGACAAGAGGCGAGATGATGTGTTTAAAGGCGTCATAGCGAATCTAAATATCTCAAGTGAGGGCTAAAAACAAAAGGACGAATCGAAATTCATCCTTTTGGTATTTTACTTATACATCGTCAAACTTAGTTTGCTTTTGCAACTGGGGCAGCAGCAGTTTCATCGTTTGCAGCTTTGAACGGAGATGTATAGTTCAAGCCAAGTGTAGAACTTGTGTATTGACGAACTTTGTCGAGTAACACAGGGTCTTTGCTTAAGTCTTGTTTATAAGACACTACAATCTCATGAAGCTTCTGGTTCCATTTACCTTCAGTTTGCTCAGGGAAAGCTTTTTCAAGCAAGTTAAGCATGATATATGGAGAAGTCGAAGCACCCGGAGACGCACCTAACAATGCAGTTACAGCACCATCTTTAGACGCAAAGATTTCTGTACCGAATTGAAGCGTTGCTGGTTTACCTGGTTCTTTTTTGATGATCTGAACACGTTGACCACCTTGGCTTAAACGCCAGTCTTCAGCTTTCGCATCTGGGTAGTATTTACGAAGTTCATTGAGACGGTCTTCATCCGACATCATTACTTGGCTTACCAAGTATTTAACAAGATCAAGGTTTTCCAAGCCAACAGTGGTCATTGGTAAAACGTTGCTTTTGTTTGTTGATGCAAGTAAGTCAAGCTGAGAACCATTTTTCAGGAACTTGTTTGAATACGTTGCAAATGGTCCAAACAATACATATTTTTTACCGTCGATATAACGTGTATCAATATGTGGTACAGACATTGGAGGCGCACCAAGTTCAGCACGGCCATATACTTTCGCTGTATGTTCTGCAGTAATTTTTGGATTGTCAGTAATTAAGAACTCACCACCAACAGGGAAGCCAGCATATTGTTTCGCTTCTGGTAAACCAGTAAGTTGCAATAATTTAACTGCTGCACCACCTGCACCGATAAATACAAAACGTGTTTTAACGTGATCTACTTTACCAGTTTTCAAATTTTTGAAAGCCACTGTCCAAGTTTTGTCATCATTTTGGCTGATGCCAGTCACTTCAGTTGAAGTCTGTAATTTGAAATTAGGGTTTTGATTTAAATGACTCACTAATTGTTTAGTGATTGAACCATAGTTAACGTCAGAGCCAACATCCATACGAGTTGCTGCAACTTTTTGACTAGGGTCACGGTCATTCATCACTAAAGGTGCCCATTGTTTAATTACAGCTGGGTCTTCAGTAAATTTCATGCCTTTGAATAGCGGGCTTTGAATCATGGCAGCATAACGTTTTTCTAAGAATTGAACGTTATCGCCCCAAACGAAAGCAATGTGCGGAACTGGATTAATGAATGATTTTGGTTCAGCTAAAACGCCTTGTTTTACCTGATGTGACCAGAACTGTTTAGCAACTTCAAATTGAGAAGCAACTTTTTCAGCTTTGGCAATTTCCATCTTACCGTTTTTCTCTTCGGTATAGTTCATTTCCATAAAGCCAGAGTGGCCTGTTCCGGCATTGTTAAAGCCGTTTGAACTTTCTTGAGCAACTTGGTCAAGACGTTCATACATACGAATTTGCCAGTTTGGTTCAAGCTCAGTGAAATAAGTACCGAGAGTGGCACTCATGATACCGCCGCCAACAAGAACAGCATCAACAACTGGCTCATCTTTTGCAGTTTCTACTTGTTTTGACGCAGTTGGTCTAAACAAGAAAACAATACCTGCAATTAAAATAAGAATGATTAATACCAGAAGGTATTTCAAAAACTTTTTCATGTAAGGGGGACCTTAAAATAAGTTATTTGAGTCACTTAAGGTGTGAGGAAACCTAGACAGCGTATCCAGACAAAATGGATATAAATGCGAAAGTGAATTCTCAAAATTCGAGAACTTCGAAAAAAATAAAAATGACTGGGCATTATCGCAAACACACTATATTTTAGACTAATTTTGCATTGACAAGACAATTTTTATAATAAATGTGGTTCATCAAAATCATAAATATGATTTATATTTAATCAAATTGAGTTTTAATAAGATAATTTAAGTTAGATGTTTTTGTTTAAGTATTTGAAAGTAAAACAATAATTTTAATTTGATTAAATTTAAATCACTTGAGGGAAATTTGCCTATAAAAATAGATTAATTTTTATTACATGCCATATTTATGTAAACAAGCTGCTCATAAATGCTTATTTTCTGTCATACATCGTTCTTATTAATATTGGCTCTATAGATTTAAATTAAGGGCATATCTCTGTATAAGAAATATGCCCTTTAAAGTTTTATGACGCTACATAGAACGGTGCAGTTGAACGTGGTAACGCTTCACGTCCACGAATTTGGTCTGCAATTTTCTCGGCAATCATAATGGTAGTTGCGTTTAAGTTACCGGTAATAATGAGCGGCATGATAGAGGCATCGACAACACGCAAACCATTCATACCATGTACACGGCCTTGACCATCTACAACAGCCATTTCATCTTCACCCATCTTACAGCTACAAGACGGATGGTAAGCTGTTTCTGCATGGTTACGAACAAAGTCGTCAAGCTCTGCATCAGATTGTAGATGTTTACCCGGGCTAATTTCTTCACCACGATATGGGTCAAGTGCAGGTTGTTGCATGATTTCACGCGTGATACGAATTGCATCACGGAATTCGCGCCAGTCTTGCTCAGTCGACATGTAGTTAAACAAGATACTTGGATGCTCAAACGGGTCTTTCGATTTAAGTTTGATTCGACCGCGTGAAGGCGAACGCATTGAACCAACGTGAGCTTGGAAACCATGTTCTTTCACGGCATTACTACCGTTGTAGTTAATGGCAACCGGCAAGAAATGGTACTGAATGTTTGGCCATGTAAACTCATCCGAACTACGGATAAATCCGCCTGCTTCAAACTGGTTACTTGCACCAATACCTGTACCATTAAATAACCACTCTGCACCAATCGCAGGTTGGTTATACCATTTCAAGGCAGGGTATAAAGAAACGGGTTGCTTACATTTATATTGTAAGTACATTTCCAAGTGATCTTGCAGGTTTTCACCTACACCCGGTAAATCATGAACCACATCAATGTCCATTGATTTTAGGAAGGTACTTTGACCTACACCCGAGCGCTGTAAAATTTGTGGTGATGCAATTGCGCCCGCACACAGTAATACTTCGCGTTTAACTAATGCACGTTGTAAGTTGTTTTGGTCAGCACCAATAATGTATTCAACACCAACTGCTTGTTTTTGATTAAACAAGATTTTGTTGGTCGTAGCATGAGTCAAAATAGTCAGATTTGGACGACCTTTTGCCATATCCAAATAACCACGTGCAGTGCTTGATCGGCGACCTTTTGGGGTAACTGTACGGTCCATTGGACCAAAGCCTTCTTGTTGATAACCATTTAAGTCATCAGTACGTGGGTAACCTGCTTGTACACCTGCTTCAACCATGGCATGGAACAACACATTATTGTCATTTTTAGGTGTCGCAACGGATACTGGACCATTACCGCCATGGTAGTCATTTTCACCAATATCACGCGTTTCAGCTTTTTTGTAGTAAGGCAAACAGTCAGCATAAGACCAGTTTTCAAGGCCTTTATGAGTTGACCATTGCTCTAAATCCATTGCGTTACCACGGATATAGCACATGCCATTAATTAAAGATGAACCACCTAAACCTTTACCACGACCACATTCCATACGGCGGTTATTCATGTGTGGTTCTGGGTCAGTTAAATAAGCCCAGTTATAGCGGCGACCTTGAAGAGGGAAGGCCAAAGCTGCCGGCATTTGTGTACGGAAATCCAAGCGGTAATCGGGGCCACCCGCTTCTAATAATAAAACGGTGGTATCTTTGTCTTCAGTCAGACGCGCAGCAAGTACATTTCCGGCAGATCCTGCACCAATAATAATATAATCATATTCTTTAATATTCATAACTATCCTTTTTTTACTAACAGTTTGCCTGAGCAATCTATAAAGACTGCTCGGCATATGTGATTTAGGTTGAAGGTTTTAGACCGATTGAGGCATTAAAAAATGCTTTGATAATCGCCAAGTTCAACTTGAATAGATTTGATACGGGTATAGTGCCCAAGTGTGGTCAAGCCATTTTCGCGGCCTACGCCAGATTGTTTGTAGCCACCCACTGGCATTTCGGCAGGCGATTCGCCCCAAGTATTAATCCAGCAAATACCAGCTTCAATTTGGTGAATAATGCGATGAGCTCGGCTAATGTCTTGAGTGACAACGCCAGCAGCTAAACCAAAGGTCGTGTCGTTAGCACGACGGATGACTTCTTCTTCGGTTTCATAGCTTAAAATGCTCATGACAGGTCCAAAAATTTCTTCTTGAACAATTGCCATCTGGTCAGTGCAGTCGCTAAATACTGTCGGTAATACATAAGCGCCTTTGGCAAGTTCGCCTTCAGTCGCACGCCCACCACCGATTAGCACTTTAGCGCCTTGTTGTTTGCCTGACTCAATGAAAGACAACACTTTTTCCATATGAGGAAAGCTAGTGAGTGGACCAAAGTTCGTGTCTTCAGCCATTGGATCGCCAATACGAATGCGTTGTACACGCTCTACAACAGCTTTTTCAAAATCTGCTAAAAGTGATTTTGGAACAAATACGCGTGTACCGTTAGTACATACCTGACCTGAGCTAAAGAAGTTCGCCATAACTGCAATATCTGCGGCACGGTTAAGGTCGGCATCTTCACAAATAATCAGTGGAGATTTACCACCGAGTTCCATGGTTACTTCTTTCAGCGTAGAGCCAGCAGCGCTTGCCATAACTTTTTTGCCGGTTTCCACACCGCCAGTGAATGAGATTTTTTCAATCACAGGATGTTCAGTGAGCCACTGACCAATTTCACGGCCAGCACCTTGTACAACGTTAAATACGCCGTCTGGTAAGCCAGCTTCGGTATAGATTTCTGCAAGTTTAAATGCAGTAAGTGGTGTGGTTTCACTTGGTTTGAAAATCATGGCATTGCCGGCAGCAAGGGCAGGGGCAGATTTCCATAAAGCGATTTGAATTGGATAGTTCCAAGCACCAATACCGGCAACCACGCCTAAAGGTTCACGGCGTGTATAAAAGAAACTAGATTCGCGAAGTGGAACTTGTTCACCCTGAATGGCTGTTGCAAGTCCTGCGTAGTATTCGAGTACATCTGCACCAGTCACAATATCAACTGTCGATGTTTCGCTATAGGCTTTACCTGTGTCGAGAGTTTCAAGACGGGCAAGCTCATCATTTCGTTCACGAAGAATGTCGACAGCACGACGTAAAATACGTGAACGCTCCATGGCAGTCATGGCAGCCCAGATTTTTTGTCCTTGTTGGGCACTTTGTACAGCAGCTTCAATATCTTGTTCAGAAGCTTGCTGAAGAGTCGCGATTGTCTCGCCGTTGGCAGGGTTAATACTATTAAATGTTTTACCACTGGTTGCTTTAACGTAGCGTCCATGGATATACAACTGATGAACTTGTACATCACTCATTTTGTCTCTCCTGCAAAGGCTTGTTCGCAAATTGCAATTGCGTTTGTACATAATCGTAAGCAATGGAACGAGCAAGGTTGCTGTCAAATTCGTTATGACGGCTTAAACTGCCTCGTAACCATAATCCATCAATCAATGCTGCCAATCCTCTAGCGGCAACACTGGCCTGTTGTTCATTCATTAACTTGAGGAAATAAAACTTCAAGTTGGAGTACAGGCGTTGATCATTAATCTTTTGTAAGCGGCTTAAGTCTGGTACATGCATACTTGCTGACCAAAAGTCTAACCAGACCCGCATTGCTTTTTCATTAACCTGACTAATGTCAAAGTTAGAGTCGATAATGGCCTTAATCTGGCTCTCTGGATGCGAATCTGCTTCTGCTCTGTACTGTTCGGTTTTACGACGCAGAACATTTAACATTTCTTGCATACAGGTATTTATCAACCCTTGTTTGTCACCAAAATAATGGCTGACAATGCCGGTCGACAACTCGGCTTTTTTTGCAATTTGTGCAATGGTGGTATTGGATAACCCCACTTCATAAATTACGTCGAGTGCAGCGTTCATGATTTCTTCACGTCGCACATGTTCTGGTTTTACTCTGCGTTTTGTCATGGTTGTCCACATCAGCACTTTTTAGGGGTGCTTAAAATTCAACATGTTAACTTGCAGAGCATCATAGCACTTTTTTATCATACTTGTTATTGATTGAACGTTCAATCAATAACAAGTATGATATGTAAAAATCAATGAATTTTTGAAGATAACTTCTGGAATAAAGAGGTGAAATCAAAGGTTCTTAAGGATAGGATGATGCGCATAAGTACAGTACTTATCACGTTATTTTGAGAAAAATACACCGATTGCAAGGAGCAATAAGATGGTGTTGAAAAGTGATAGATATTCTTCAGACCATATTCGGTTAAATCGTTTTGTATTTTGGAGTTCAGCCATCAGTATTGGCATTTTTGGCCTACTTTTTGTGCTGTTTCCAGAAAAAAGTCAGTTTTGGTTGACCTATGTACAAGAGCAGGTAAATCACTTTTTTGGGTGGTATTACATGCTGGTTATTGTGCTGTGTTTGGGCTTTGTTGCTTGGCTCGCTTTTTCAAAAGTAGGGCAGATTCCTCTAGGTAAAGATGACGATAAACCTGAGTTTACTTATCTGGCTTGGACTTCAATGTTGTTCTCGGCAGGGATTGGTATTGCGCTACTTTATTATGGCGTGGCCGAACCTGTTGACCATTTTTTAAGACCGCCAGAAGGCGAGGCAGGAACGATTCAGGCAGCCCGTAATGCGATGACTTATAGCTTTTTGCATTGGGGGATTCATGGCTGGGTACTTTATGCATTGCTCGGAGTTACTTTAGGTTACTTCGCTTTCAGACAAAACTTGCCATTAGCACTGCGTTCAGCGCTTTACCCAATTTTTGGAGAGCGAGTGCATGGCTTGGTGGGTGATTTTGTCGATGGCTTTGGAATTTTAGCGACAGTTATTTCCTTGGTCACCAATTTGGGAATTGGAGCTTTGGTGCTCGTATCGGGTATTTGTTATTTACTTCCTCAAATTCCAGATAACTCTGCAACTTTAATTACTGCTGTGCTCATCATGATGTTCGTTGCCACGATCACGACAGTGGTGGGTATTGAAAAAGGTTTAGCGTGGTTGTCGCGTATTAATTTACGTTTGCTGTATGCCTTACTTTTATTTGTATTCTTAACCGGTCCGACAAACCATTTATTAAATGGTCTTGTGCAAAATACGGGCGATTACCTTAATAATTTTATGGGTAAAAGCTTTGATATGTATTTATACAACCAAAAAGCCAGTGGTTGGTTAGGTTCGTGGACCGTATTTTATTGGGCTTGGTGGATTGCTTGGGCGCCTTTTGTCGGCATGTTTATTGCGCGCATTTCAAAAGGTCGTACCATTCGCGAAGTTGTATTGGGTGTATGCCTGATTCCGCTTGGTTTTACATTGGCTTGGATTTCGGTTTTTGGAAATACTGCAATTTATTTAATCTTGCAGCAAAAACAGAAAGTTTTAGGCGATATGGTCTTAACTGATCCGGCATTATCTTTATTTAAATTACTCGAATATCTGCCGTTTAATCCTTACGTTGCCGGTATTGTTGTTGTAATTTGTTTCGTTTTATTTTTGACACCAGTTGGCTCTGGTACACTAATGATCGCTAATTTGTCCTCAAAAGGGGGCACCAATGATAGTGATTCACCGATCTGGTTACGCGTCTTTTGGTCTGTGGTAATTACCATTGTAAGTATTGGCTTGCTTTTAGCCGGTAGTTTTAACTCCATGCAAAGTGCTGTGGTGTTATGTGGTTTACCATTTTCAGTCATTATTTTGCTCTATATGTTTGGTTTAGCCAAAGCATTAAAGCAAGATGATTTTGACCCTCAATTAGTGAAAAAACAGTTAGCTGTTTCAAAAGACATTACGGTCCCATCGGATTGTGACCAGAATAAAGTGACTGAGGTTTTATAACCTCACCCAATCACATCTATATATTATTTTTTTTGCGTTTAAAGTCGTCTTTTCACTGTTTTAAATAAGAGTGAAAAGACGAAATTAAATATTTTGTTTTTATTTTATTCCTTGAGGATTGTATGGCAACAGATAATCCAAGAGCAGTTGATGATTTAACATTATCTAAATCTAAAAAAGACCCGCTCAACCGTGTGGTTTTTTATTTTTCAGCTCTACTTATTTTAATTTTCTCTCTCGTCACGTTTTTGTTCAATGATTTTGCAAATAGAGTCATGAACGCCGTACTCCAGTGGGTAACCTCAACCTTTGGTTGGTATTATCTGCTTGCCGCAACGTTATATATGGTTTTCGTGATTTTTATTGCCTGTTCAAGATACGGCAGTATCAAATTAGGACCTAAGCATTCAAAACCTGAGTTTAGTTTACTCAGTTGGTCTGCGATGCTATTTTCGGCTGGTATCGGTATCGACCTAATGTTCTTCTCGGTCGCTGAACCACTATCTCATTATATGCAACCTCCGGTCGGAGCAGGTCAGACCTATGAAGCAGCGCGCCAAAGTATGGTTTGGACATTGTTTCACTATGGCTTAACTGGCTGGTGTATGTATGCCTTGATTGGTATGTCATTGGGATATTTCAGTTATCGTTATAACTTACCGCTTACCATTCGTTCTGCACTTTACCCAATTTTTGGGAACAGAATTAATGGTGCGATTGGACATAGTGTAGATACGGCTGCCGTGATCGGGACAATTTTCGGTATTGCGACAACCTGCGGGATTGGAGTGGTACAGCTGAATTATGGCCTACATGTATTATTGGGGTTACCAGAAAATATCTGGATGCAATTTATCCTGATTGCTGTCGCGGTCGGCATTAGTGTTATTTCGGTGACATCTGGGGTCAATAAAGGCCTGCGGATTTTATCTGAAATCAATATTTATGTTTCTATCGGGCTATTACTGTTTATTTTGTTCTTGGGAAATACCGAGTTTTTACTCAATGCCCTTGTCCAAAATATTGGTGACTATTTAACCCGTTTCCCAACTTTAGCCTTACAAAGTTTCGCTTTTGAACAGCCTAAAGAGTGGATGAGTAGTTGGACTTTCTTCTTCTGGGCATGGTGGATTGCTTGGTCTCCATTTGTTGGACTCTTTCTGGCACGCATCTCAAGAGGACGTACCATCCGTGAGTTTGTGTGCGGTACTTTAATTATTCCACTTCTATTTACACTGACGTGGTTATCTATTTTTGGTAATAGCGCATTACACAGCGTTATTTTTGAAGGTAATCAAACCTTAGCCGCAACAGTATTGGCAAACCCGGCACATGGTTTTTATGACCTGTTAGCACAATATCCGGGCTTTACCTTTATTGCTTCAATTGCCACTGTGACAGGACTTTTGTTCTACGTGACTTCTGCTGATTCGGGGGCACTGGTTTTAGGTAACTTCACCACAAAACTGACTCATATTGATAATGATGCTCCTCGTTGGTTAAGTGTGTTTTGGGCGGTGGCAATTGGTTTGCTCACATTAGCCATGTTGATGACCAACGGCATTACCGCTTTGCAAAACGCAACGATTATTATGGGACTGCCGTTTAGTTTTGTGATGTTCCTTGTGATGGCAGGGCTTTATAAGTCGCTCAGACTTGAAGATTACAGGCATGCCAGTCGCAGTATGAATGCTGCTCCAGTCGTAGGGAATGTGGATATTCTCAACTGGAAACAACGTTTAACTCGAGTCATGCATCATCCGGGAACCACTGAAACACAGCGCATGCTAGACACAGTTTGTTTGCCAGCCGTTCAGGCTGTTGCCGATGAGCTTGTTAAGCAGGGTATGAATGTAGATGTGCAGCAAACGCCACTAGAAGATGAAGACACGCTTTACCATCTAGATCTCACTATTCATTTGGAAGAAGAGCAAAACTTTGTTTATCAGATCTGGCCTGTACGTTATAGCGCGCCTAACTTCAGTCAGCGTGTAAAACGTGGCAAACAGTTCTATTTCCGACTTGAAACCTATCTTTATGATGGCTCGCAAGATAACGATCTGGTTGGCTACAGTAAAGAACAGGTGATTAACGATATTTTAGATAAATATGAAAGACATATGACGTTCTTACATATTAATCGTATTAGTCCGGGGAACCGTCCATTGTTCCCAGATCCACAAGCTTAAGAGGAAAATGCATGGCTTCTCCTTATCTACATTCTTTTGCTTTATTTTTCTCGTTGCTCAATCCATTTTTAATGAGCATTTATATGATTGGCTTGCTCCGCCATTCAGAAGCAAAGGTGTTTAATAAAGCACTGATTCAGGGAAGTGTGATTGCTTTTGTCGTTTTTATGCTATTTGCATGGGGCGGCGAAACAATTTTTAGTAAATATCTGAATGTACGTTTTGAAGCCTTTCAGATCTTTGGAGGCCTCATCTTTTTGGTGATTGGCTATCGCTATGTTTTTCAGGGTGCCGATACCATTGGTGAAATGCGCGGTGCACCGGAACATCTGGCTGGCACCATTGCCATGCCATTTATGATCGGCCCGGGCACCATTAGTGCGGCTGTGGTCACAGGGATTGAAATGTCAATTGGTGAGGCAGCCCTAGTGATTGCCTTTACCTTGTTCTTAACATGCAGTATTTTGATTTTGATGAAATTTTCACATGATCATTTACGCTATAAACATGCCAAGCATATCGACCGCTATTTTGATATTGTTGGGCGTTTATCTGCTTTATTAATCGGTACGATCGCCATTGATATGATCATTAATGGTGTAACAGGCGTCATTAATAAAGTATAGCAAGCCATTCATAAGAATCTGCTATGTCATTGAACATGGAATAAAATGGCATAGCATCTTCTAAAAAACTCTAAGATAAATAAAACAGCTTTAAAAAATAACTTTAAAAATAAAGCCTTAAAAAATTAAATTTTAAAAAACAATCAAAGATATTAAAAAATACAATGCCATGTTGTGGATTTAAGCATGTTTTTTTTGTGAATTATCAACCATAATGTTGTCTGAGCTTGTTTTAAGACCCAGAGTTTAGCTATGCCTACATTAGATGAAATAACCCCAGCAACTGATGACCAGTCTGAATTGACGATGTCAGTTTTGATGACGCCTGATATGGCAAATTTTTCAGGTAATGTTCATGGTGGTACGATTCTAAAACTACTCGACCAAGTCGCTTACGCTTGCGCAAGTCGTTATTCGGGTGGCTATGTGGTGACTTTATCTGTAGATAAAGTGAATTTTAAAGAACCGATTTATGTAGGTGAGCTGGTAACGTTTTTGGCAAGTGTGAACCATGTAGGCCGTACTTCTATGGAAGTAGGTATCCGTGTTGAAGCCCAAAATATCCAGAAGCGTACAGTGCGCCATACTAATAGCTGTTATTTCACGATGGTTGCTGTTGATGAACAGGGCAAGCCATGTGAAGTACCTCAATTAAATCTCAATACTGAGTGGAAACGTTGTCGCTTTGAAGCAGCTGAGCACCGTAAGGTTTTACGTCTGCAAGAAAACCATAATCCATCTTGTAGCATGTATAAGAAAACTTCTTAAAAAAACAAATTGAATTAAAAAAGGATCGAACCGCAGCATGGTTCGATCCTTTCTTTTCTTTACTAAAATTCAGCGTCCATATTTCCTTTCAGTAAAATTATCTCTGAGCTTGGAGGAGAGTGCTTAGAGAATTAACGAGTTGCAGGAGCAGCTTCAGAAGCAGAACCTACAGCATCAGATGCAGCATTTGCAGTGTTTGCTTGTTCTTGAGTTGAAACAACAACTTTTTCTTCACCAGCAGTGTTATGTGCTTGGTCGTGCTTAGAAGCAGCGAAAGTTGAAGCAGCAGTTAAAGCAAGTGTAGTAGCGAGTAAAGTTTTAGCTAATTTCATTTTATGGCATCCTTAAATTTCATTTAAAAATAAATTAAACCTAATCGTTCATACCTACATGAAACCTGTATGGCTGAATGACTAAGCTAGGACACATGCTAAGCCGAGGTTTGGATTACATCAATTAACTTAACAATCTATTACGCCTATCTTAACAATATGAAATATACGGGCCGTTTATGTGCGGAATCTGTAAAGTTAAACGCCTTAATTACACCTTAAAATGTGAAAAAATATTTCTTTTTGAGTGAAAAAAAACCAAATTGTTTACGTAAACCTAACACTTTGGCATGAATTGTGAATATGCTTGAATAGGATATTTCGTTTGAATTATAAATATCAAAAGCTAATTTAGATAATTGATGAGATGCTTGTCACATATTTGGGGCTTTAGCCCGATAATTGAAAAGTATATCTTCAAAGTGAAAAATCATTTTCATGCTACTTAAACAGTGATATACCTTTCTTAGTTTTTTTAAACCTTGTTGATTTGAGCCGCTTGTGAAACTGATTGCCCAAAAAATTGTTCCTACCCATATTATCTCTGGTTTTTTAGGGGCAGGAAAAACCACATTATTACAGCATTTATTAAGCCAGAAGCCTAAAGATGAGGTTTGGGCGGTATTAATGAATGAGTTTGGGCAAATTGGAGTAGACCAACAACTCTTACCTCAAGATGAAGGATATGCAGTCAAAGAACTATTAGGTGGTTGTCTATGTTGCAGCAGTCAGTTGCCTATGCATATTGCTTTAGCTCGACTGTTAAGTGAACAGAAACCAGATAGACTCTTTATTGAGCCGACTGGACTTGGGCATCCTTCTCAGTTATTTGACCAACTGACTGAACCCCATTGGCAAAGTAGTTTAGCCATGCGAGCGTTGATTACAGTGGTCGATGGTAGTCGTTTGCATGATACCAATTGGGTTAAACAAAACCTTTATGAAGATCAGTTAAAAGCTGCCCAGATTGTGGTGGTGTCACATACCGATTTAATGACTTTTGAAGATGATCAGGCGCTTGAGTTATTAAAAGATGAATATCAACCTTATCACCAAGAGTGGATTAAAACTGAACATGGTCATTTAGCCATAAATAAAATTGATGTGGCTGCTCGTTTAACTGAACGATCTATACAACCTTTACTTAAACTTCAAAAACAAATGAGTGAGAGCGAGGACGTAAAGGAAATTCAGCAATTACCTTATCATTATGTCGAGTCGGCACAAGGTTATATTGTGGCAGGTTGGAAATTACCTAAACGCTGGAAATTCGATTTTTATGCTTTGCTAGACGTATTATGTGCGCAGCAAGATTGGCTAAGAATCAAGGGAATTTTTAATACAGATCAAGGTTGGAAAGTTTTTAACTTTAATCCTGATCAGTTTAATTATAAGTCGGGCGAAGAGGGTATTGATAACCGAATTGAGATCATTAGCGAGCATCATCACGATTGGTTGGCTTTTGAAACAGCGTTACTTGCTTGTCAGTTTGAAGAATAGAGAACATTGGCTAAAAGAAGAGCCAATGTTCTCTATAAATAGTTTTAAGGCTTAGCTTCTAACACAGCTTTAGCTTGGGCATGATCAATATCTTTTTCCCAGTGAGCAATCACTACGGTCGCCACACAGTTACCGATTAAGTTGGTACAGGCACGAATAATTCCAATAAACCAATCGACTGAAAGTAGCAGCACTAAGCCAATTGCAGGGAGACTTGGAATAACTGAAAGTGTTGCTGCAAGAATAACTAAAGCTGAGCCGGGAATGCCGTGCGCCCCTTTAGATGTGATGAGTGAAACCAGTAAGATTGCTAGCAAGTCATGCATAGACAAATCAATATTGCAGGCTTGCGCAATAAAAATTACACCTAACGTTAAGTAAATTGAGAACCCATCCAAATTAAATGAATAACCAGTGGGAATAACCAAACCCACAGTTGAGTCTTTAATTCCTAGATTTTTGAGCTTTTTCATAACTTGAGGAAGAACAGAGTCTGAAGAGGCCGTACCTAAAACAATGGCGAGTTCATCTCTAAAATAGCCCACAAATTTGAAAATATTGAGACCAGCGAGTTTTAAAATCGAACCTAAAACAATAACGACAAATAAAATGCAGGTTGCATAAAACAGTAAAACCAAATAACCCAATTGCAAGAGCGAATCTAAACCAAACTTAGCAGTGGTGTAGGCGACTGAACCAAATACACCAATTGGAGCTAAACGTATAATAAGTCCCATAATTTTAAAGAAGACTTCCGAAAAAGCCTCCAACGCTTGGCGTACCAGCTCTGCTAAATGTTTAGGAATTAAAAGTAGAGAAATGCCAAATAAAATAGCGATGAGTAAAACCTGTAAAATATCGCCGTTTGCAAAAGCGGCAGTGAAGGTTTTGGGAATAATATTGAGTAGAAATTCCGAACCTGTATGCATTTCATGGGCACGTTCGGTGTAGGTACTTAAATCTTTTGCATCTAAATGGCTAATATCGATATTCATACCGACGCCCGGTTTAAATACATAGGCCACAATAATGCCTAAAACTAAAGCAATACTGGTCACCACTTCAAAATAAAGAATGGTTTTTGCACCGACTTTGCCCATTTTTTTGATGTCATTTGCACCATAGATTCCCAGTACAACCACACAAAACACAATGGGGGCAATCAGCATTTTAATTAAAGAAATAAAACCATCACCTAATGGCTTTAGAGATAGGGAGAAATCATGAAAACCAATTCCAATTGCAACCCCAAGAAACAGAGCACAAAGAACCTGTAAAAATAAACTACGCTTGAGCTTTTGCCACATAAGTCATCAATTTTAGCAAGAGGAGAATATTTCTCTTTCAAGCAAAAAGTCGGCCAACTATAAAATAAGCTGAGCGTTTTGGAAGAATATGCAAATTTCGCATGACTAGGCTTTGCATTGTTCAGTTTTTTTATAATTTTTTACCCAAAATCGAGTATCCTTAGCGCCAAATTTTTGGACATATTAATCATGGCGCTTAAAGCAACAATTTATAAGGCAGACTTGAATATTGCCAATATGGATGACCATATTTATGGTGATTACCAGCTGACGCTTGCCCTACATCCTTCGGAAACTTTAGAACGTTTAATGGTTCGTCTAATGGCTTTTGCCCGCTTCGCAAGTGATGAGCTTGAGTTTACTAAAGACCTTTTTGAAACTGACGAGCCAGCATTATGGCAAAAAGATTTAACTGGTCAGCTAGAAACATGGATTGAAGTCGGTTTGCCGTCTGAAGATAAAGTCAAAAAAGCCAGTGCGCGTTGTAAAACGGTTGCGATTGTTGTTTATGGCACACAAGTCGAAGACTGGTGGAAGAGAAATAGTAAAATTAAAACATTAAGTAATGTTCAAGTGTGGCAAATTGCCCCTCAAAGCACCGCTGAGCTTGAGCAACTGTGTGAACGTACGATGCAGCTTCAATTAAATGTCATGGACAATGAATGGACGCTTTTAGGTGAAAAGGGCCAGGCAAGTGTTGTGTGGACACAGTTACAGTAACATAGAAAAGCGCAACAAATTCTACAGATTCAGTTGGTACACTAAGTACTAATTTTGATTTAGAGTTTCAGTTTAAGGGGTATACCATGTCAAATGAATTAGAAATTATCGACTTAAAAGTGGGTGAAGGCAAAGAAGCGGTTAAAGGCGCTTTGATTACAACTCACTATACAGGTTGGTTAGAAGACGGCACAAAATTTGATTCTTCGATTGACCGCGGTAATTATTTTGAATGTGTGATTGGCACAGGCCGTGTAATTAAAGGCTGGGACCAAGGCATTATGGGAATGAAGGTTGGCGGCAAACGTAAACTCATCGTGCCTGCTCATTTAGCTTATGGTGAGCGTAAAATGGGTAAGATTATTCCCGCTAACTCTAATTTAATTTTTGAAATTGAATTATTCGATGTCAAAACTCGTGACTAGTGAAAAATTAAAGCCCTTTAGGGGGCTTTCTTATTTATATGAGCTTTAAATATAAATACATTATTAATTTATATTTTAGCTTTTTGAATATTTAAGATTATTTTCAGATTATTTGATTATAAATGCTGACTGAAAAACTGTTCATTTGCAGGCAGTGTGATATTAAGACCAAATTTCAAAAAATTTGTGCCTTAACATCAAATTTCACATAAATAATCTATATTGATATTGAGACGCTATTTCATGACTATCCGCTTTGCATCTCCTTTGTTGAACATATCACTTGGCTTGGCCTTGGCAGGTTTGTCAGGCATGGCATTAGCTAAACCACCTAAACTGGACGCTTCAACACTTACGGTGATTGGTTATCATGAAATTACCGATACTAAAAATGCCTTAATTCCTCAATATGCAGTGACCACTCAACAATTTACACAGCACGTTGAATGGCTACAAAAAAATGGATTTCATTTTATTACGGTTGATCAGTTGATCCGTGCTCATCAGGGTAAGGCTCAACTGCCTACAAAACCGATTTTATTAACTGTAGATGATGGTTATCAATCTTTCTATCAAAATGCTTATCCAGTCATTAAAGCTAAAAAAATTCCGGTTGTTCTAGCTGTCGTAGGTTCATGGTTAGAACCAAAAGCAGGGCAGAAAGTTGATTTTTCAGGGGAAGAAATCCCACGTGACAAAATCTTAAGCTGGGGTGAGCTGAAAGAGATGCAAGATAGTGGTTTTGTAGAAATTGCAAGCCATAGCTATCATTTACACCGCGGTATTACAGGCAACCCGCAAGGTAACTCTGAACCTGCTGCAACAACTCGTTTTTATGATGTTAAAACTCAAACCTACGAGAACGATGAACAATATCAATCACGTATCTATAATGATTTAAAGAAAAATAACGAGCTACTTAAAGCACATGGCTTACGTTCACCACGTATTATGGTATGGCCATATGGTCGCTATAATATGCAAACTGTCCAAATTGCGAAAAAATTGGGTATGCCAGTGACTATTACACTGGATGATGGGGCTGATCACGCAAAACAATCTCTACAAAATATGAGTCGTATTTTGGTAGAAGGCGATATGACGACTGATGATTTGGCTCAAGAAATCAAAAATCGTGAATTGAATTTAACGGATAATAACCGTCCGCAAAAAATTATGCATGTCGATCTGGACTATATTTATGACCCAGATCCGAAACAGCAAGAGCGTAATTTAGGTCACTTGTTAGACCGAATTAATGCGATGGGGGTAAATACAGTCTATTTACAAGCTTTTTCAGACCCAGATGCTAATGGTTCTGCCGATATGGTTTATTTCCCAAACCGTCACATTCCAATGCGTGCTGACTTATTTAACCGTGTAGCATGGCAAATTCAAACCCGTACGCCTGTAAGTCGTATTTATGCATGGATGCCTTTATTGGCATGGGAACTACCAAAAACTGATCCTGTTTCTAAGGATTTGGTGGTGACAGAGCAAGCAAAAGCTGGTGAACACCTCAACATGGGGTATATCCGTTTAAGTCCGTTCTCATCTGACGCACGCCAAACTATTCGTGAGATTTATCAAGATTTGGCTAAGTCATCTTCATTTAACGGAATTTTATTCCATGACGATGTCACCTTATCTGACTATGAAGATGCAAGCCCAGATGCATTAAAAGCTTATGCGAAACAAGGTTTACCAACAGATTTAGCAAAAATTCGTGATAACGATCAAGATTTGCAAAAATGGACTGCGTATAAGACAAAATATCTAGATGATTTCGCCATGCAACTCGTTGATGACGTGCGACAATATGAACCGTTCTTGCTTACCGCACGTAACTTATACGCGCAAGTTGCTTTGAAACCATATGCAGAAAACTGGTATTCGCAATCGCTTGAAGAGTCGTTAAAACGTTATGACTTTACGGCTATTATGGCCATGCCTTATATGGAACAGGTCGATAACTCTGATCAATTCTATAAAGATATGATTGATCGTGTGAAACAATATCCAAATGGCATTAAGAAAACTGTTTTTGAATTACAGGCAACCGACTGGCGTAAAAACGAAAAGGTACCATCGGCTGAAATGGCTGCAACAATTCATTCTCTTTATCAGCAAGGTGTCATGCATGTTGGATATTACCCAGATGACCCAATTAAAGATCATCCGGATGTGAACACTATGCATAAAGCATTTGCTGAAAAATCATCTCGTCTTGTGCCGTAGTTGAGGCTAAAACATGACAATCTTTGCTGCAATATGGTCGCATGCCCTAAAATTCGTTTTCTATTATCCATTATTCATGTCGTATTTATGGATGATTGGCGCGATCATTTTCTATTGGAAAGAACGTCAGGCTCCGCCTTACGATCAACCTGCTCCATTAGAGAGTTATCCAAAAGTAGCTGTGTTAATTCCTTGTTTTAATGAGGGAGATAATGCAGAGGAAACGATCAGCCATGCTTTAAAACTGGACTATCCTCATTTTGAGGTCATTGCGATTAATGATGGTAGCTCAGACAATACCGGCGAAGTACTCGACCGCTTAGCAGCACAACATGAAAAACTACGTGTTGTTCATTTGGCTCAAAACCAAGGTAAAGCCATGGGGTTGCAAGCTGGAAGCTTAATGACCGATGCCGAGTTTTTAATTGGTATTGATGGGGATGCTTTACTCGATCCACATGCAGCAAAGTGGATGATTCGTCATTTTCTGGAAAATCCAACGGTGGCAGCTGTTACGGGCAATCCGCGTATTCGTACTCGCTCAACTTTACTGGGGCGTATTCAGGTCGGTGAGTTTTCATCGATTGTCGGCATGATTAAACGTGCACAACGTACCTTTGGTCGCTTGTTTACCGTATCGGGTGTAATTACTGCTTTTCGTAAGAGTGCTGTTCACCAAGTCGACTATTGGTCACCCAATATGTTGACTGAAGATATCGATATTACTTGGAAATTGCAGCGCGCAGGCTGGGACATTCGTTTTGAACCGAATGCCTTGGTCTGGATTTTAATGCCTGAAACTCTAAACGGTTTGTGGAAACAGCGTTTGCGTTGGGCTATGGGTGGGGCACAGGTATTAATTAAAAATATTGATGTGTTCACCAAACCGAAATTAAACTTTTTATGGCCTTTAATGTTTGAGCTTTGCTTAACTTTAGTCTGGTCCTATTTAATGCTCGCGATGGCTTTATTATGGCTGGTACATTTTATTTTACCTGTACCTGCTTTAGCCGTTGTGAGCTCTCCATTTTTACCGTATGGTAGCGGTATTTTATTGGGGGCAACCTGTCTCATTCAGTTTGCTTTAAGCAAATGGATGGATAGTCGTTATGAACCACATCTAGGAAAAAACTATTTCTGGATGATCTGGTATCCATTGGTCTTTTGGCTAATCACCATCTCGGCAACTATCGTGGCATTTCCAAAAGTTTTAAAACGTGGGGATGAGAAACGTGCGCGTTGGGTGAGCCCGGATCGGGGCATTCGTGGATGAAATGCAAGAGTCATGAGATTTTAAAGATCGTGCTGTATTGATGTCTGGGGAAAACCACAGCATTTCGTTAGGTAAAGAGAGAAATGAAGACAAATTCGTTGATTATTGATTTACGCCGTCAATTACCATGGCATAAACGCTATGCTTCTACAACAAGCACAGCCATGATGTGGGCGGTTTGGTTGTTGTTGTGGCGTCCGTTTGTACTGATCTGGGTATTGGCTGAGCTTCAAAAAACACATTTGGTTCATCGTTTGTTTAATGCCTTTGGTGTAGGCATTGAACATGGCATTACAGCATTAATTGGTTGCGCAATTTGCTTATTGTTATGGAGCCATGTGCTACCGGAGCGTCGTGTTGGTGGTAATGCGCTTAAAGCCAAACAGACAGATGACTATGCACGCTATTTTGATTTACCTGAACATGAAATTGAGCAGGGACGTAGTCAGAAAATTACAGTCATTCACCATGATGAATTAGGTAAAATCGTTAGAGTTGAATAACGATTACCCAGAAAAGGAAGCCCACGTTAAGTGGGCTTTATTTTTTTAAGAATGAAGAAGTCCAAGAATACGTTGCTTAACTTGATTGATGTAAAACTCATCATGAGTGACACGGTACATCAAGATCGCTCCTTCATAATCAGCAATACTTTGTTTTGCTAAAATCTCAGCTTGATCTTGAGCAATGCAACAAGCAAAAATAGACTGAATAGCCAGTTGCCAGTCCTGAAAAATACTACGTATTTTGGCTAAAATTTCAGGTGAACCATACGCCGCTTCCATTGAAATTACCCCAATCAGACAACCATTTACCCCTTGGGTAAAAAACTGCACAGCACGTTTATGCATTTGCTCAAAACGCTCAATGGCTGAGAGTTCTGAACTTGCAGTCGTTCTAAATAAAGAATGGATTAAATATTGATGAGTGCCATTTAACACTTCAAGCAAAAGCGCTTCTTTATTTGGATAATAATAATAAAAAGAAGCTTTGGTGAGACCGCAAGCTTTTGCCAGCATGTCCATGCTCGTTCCTGCATATCCGTAAGTTTTGAACTGCAAAGCACAGTGCTTAAGCAGGTCTTCTTTGGTCAGTTTTTGCGGTCTCATTTCACATTATCCAAAACATAAAGCAGATTTATAAAAAAACATCAAAAGTGGTGCGGATTTTATTCCAGATGTGTTCGGCATCTTTTTTAAAGTAGCCCATGTGGCCAATGGTTTTCATAGCAACATCTTGAGGTTGAAGACTGACGTATGAGACTTGAGCTTGTTGATAATGTTGCATAAATGCGCGACATGAAGCAGGTAAAGCCCAATCATCATCTAGGGCAGAGACCGCATAAATTGGAATTTTGACAGTAGCATATTGTTCAATTAAGTGTTGCTGTTCTGGGTCGGCAAAAAAATACTTAGGGTTTTTACACCATTTACGCCATTGTTTATAAACATTGAGGGGTAAATCAGAACCCATATTAAATTTGCTCCAAGGCAAATAACCTGTCACAGCAACAATAGGTGGAAACACGATATTCCAGATCACTTGCACTTTAAAGCGTTCTTTCAGTGGCATATAGCCGTGCCAACCTGCACCTGTACCAAATGTATAGCAAGCCAATAATTTATCATGATTAGGTAGCAAACCTAGTGCATGGCCACCATAGGAATGACCAACCATGAAAAGAGGTAATGGCTCTTTTGATAGATATTCAATTGCACCTGCTAAATCGAGTTTGCCCCAGTCTAAATAAGACATATCAAATCCTTTTAAAGATTTTGGGCTCGATTTTCCAACGCCTCGATAGTCAAACGTGAATATCTGATAGCCAAATTGCGTCATATATTCAGCGAAGCGACGGTAAAACTCATGTGGCACGCCCGTTGCTCCCGCAACGACAATATTTGCTTTAGCTGGTGTCGTTGTAAAGTAACGTGTGCCCTTGAGTTGATAACCATCTAAAGCGGGGAATTGTACAGTTTGGCTAAGCTGTTCATTGATTTGAGTTGCTGATTGCATTGCTTTTCTCTTTATTTTTCTAGTGTGATGAAATTTTATTTACCTTTAAAAATAGGCGGTCTTTTTTGCAACATGGCAAACACACCTTCTTGAACATCTTCTGTGGTGAGTAAAGGTTGAAGATGGCCCTGTAATTGGGTAAAAGCAGTTTCATAACCTTCATTAATGGCTTCACGGGCAGAAGCAAGGGTGGCTTTTACAGCAAGAGGGGCTGCTTGAGCAATATGTTCAGCGAGTTCTATTGCACGGTTGAGCTCCGTACCTTCAGGGCATATTTCTGTAATCAGGTTCATATCAAAGGCCGCTTTTGCATCAAAAGAGTCACCGGTGAGTAAGTAGCGCATGGCTTTTGCCCAGCCAGCAGCCTGAACAAAACGTGCAGTTGCTCCACCAAAAGGTAAGATGCCACGTTGCACTTCCATCTGTGCAAACTGGGTATTTTCGCTTGCTAAAGCAATATCTGCATTCAGAAAGAGTTCGATACCAGCGGTGTAGCAATAACCTTGTACCGCAACAATCAATGGTTTACTCAGTTTTCGTCCAACTGTACCCCAAGGGTTCACTTCTTCATCACTAAAATCAAAAACACCTGTAGCAAGCTTGGGTTGTAGCTCAACTAGATCTAATCCGGCCGTAAAATGGTCGCCATGAGCAAAGATAATTGCACAGCGAAGAGCATCATTATTTTCATATTCGGTAAGCGCCAGTGATAAATCTTTAATCAGGTAGCTATCAAAGGCATTACGTTTTGCTGCCCGATCTAGACCAATTAAAAAAATATGTCCGCGAGTTTCACGGCTGACTTTTCCTTCTTGATTTGACATTTTTCCGATGTCCTTTGTTTATTTTTAATAAGTTTTTAAACGATCGTTTAAAAAGTGTCAAATACAATTTGTTGACTACTTAGTAAGCAAAAAATAAAGGGGTGATGAAAGTAAAACTAAGTTCTTATTTTATGGTGAATGTTACCAATAATACTTAAAAGTAAAACCTGACAAATAAATTTGTCAGGTTTTAAAAAATTATGCAGAGCGTCGTGAATACATCATTAGTCCTAGGCATAACAAGGTTAAACCTAAAATAAGATGTGAGCTGAGCTGTTCATGGTTGAACCATGTTCCCCAAAATGTGGCTAACACTGGGGTGATAATGGTAATAAGTAGCACAGTCGTTGGTTGTAGTATTTTGATGAGTTGATAATAAAAAATCATGGCAAGCACAGAGGAAAAGACCGCGCTGTAGAATACTGCTAGCGAAATTTTCAAGCTTGGAAATTCAGTGGGAAGATGTGACCAAAAGAAAGGTAACAAGCATACATAACCGACCCATGAGACAAGGGTAGCACCTGTCATTTGTGTAATGGGTGGAATATGCGCTCCCACAGATTTCACGGCAAACGTCGACAAGACATAAAACAGCATAGCAATCAGTTCTAATATAATACCGATGCGGTTGAGCTGAAAACCTGATGAAGACAGCCCTAAAGTAAAACTCATTCCGACAAGAGCAATACCGAGTCCAAGCCATTGCCATACTGAAAAACGTTCACGTCCTAATAAAAAGGAGCTAATCAGTCCAGATAGCAACGGAGAGGTGCCGTAAATAATTGAAATAATGGCAGATGGGACTTTATCTGCACCCATGTAGCAAAAGGCCATTGAACCAAATAAGCCAATGGCTCCAGCACAATAACTTAAAACAGCTTTTTTACTAAAGATGAGCTTTAAACGAAAAAATCTTAGACACAGCAAGGCGATTGGAATAGCCAAAGTGAATCGAATAAATAATCCCCATGCCCAGTGAATTTCTTGTACTGTCCAGACGGCTGCGAGTGGAGTAAGCGACCAAATAATGACGACAGCAAGAAATTGGCCGGCTGTAGCAAGGCGAGTCGGGGATGAAGATAATGCTACAGCCGGCTGAATCTGCGGGGTGGATATACTCTGTTGTTCAAATAATGGTTTCATATAAAGCTCCAGAAAGTTTGTTCTTTGTGTTTTAAAAGGGCATAAAAAAAGCCGCGTTTTATGGCGGCTTGTGATGAAAATCAGGGGATATATTACAAATTAAATATCTCGATTTTCGTATCTAAAGCGCCAAATTGTCCAAAATTAGGACGTCGCCAATTGACCACATCGAACTTAATCTTTGGGGCGTATAATTGACGCGCTAGACAGTATTGGGCTTTAGGTAAAAACATGATAAGTATATTAAAAATACAGATGTAATTTTTATAACATAGAAATAGAAAAGTACAAATTATATTCAAGCATAAACCATAGATTTTTTGATTATATTAAATTAGTAGTTTGCTTAACTTCATATTTTTCTCATAATACCCCCGTCAAATTGATCTCAATAAGCAGCTTCTTTTATGTCACCTCTAGAAATTTTCGCGGTCTTGATTAGCCTGATTGGAGTCGGATTAACTGTCATCCGTAATATGTGGTGTTGGCTGTTTAATTTCTTTGCCTTTGTTTTGTATGCTTATTTGTTTTACGAATTTAAGCTATATGGCGAAACAATTTTGCAGTTCTTTTTTATGGTCGTAAATTTTTATGGCTTCTACTACTGGCTTAAGGGAAAACAGCAAGATCATGACATTCGAATTGAACCAATTAGAGTTCAAACCGCTATCATTCAAATGGTTATTGCCGCGGTAGGTGGTTTACTGTTTGGTTTAATTCTTAAAAACTTTACCGATGCAGCAGTACCGATGCTCGACTCACAACTGGCAGCATTTAGTTTACTGGCAACCTATTGGACGAGTCGAAAGCATATTGCGACTTGGATACTTTGGGTATTTGTCGATATTATTTATGTCGGGATGTTTATCTATAAAGATTTATTTTTAACAGCCGCTTTGTATGCAGCATTTGTATTGATGGCAGCTTATGGTTGGTATCAATGGGAAAAGGTTAAAAAGAAACAGCTTTTGGCCTCAAACCAGCTTTAATTTGGAGAGCGATCATGCTGTTAAGCTTAGATGTTTATAAACAACAACAGTTTGATCAAATTGCTGCAAAAATAATGGCAGAGCCAGAAAAGTATTGTGAATTTAATTCGGTATCTGATTTTTATAACGCTGCATGGCTTAAGAAATTTCCACAAGGCAGCCAGATTTCTGCGACAGGTTTAGATGATGGTGCTGAAGAGTTTTATGCAATTATTCAGTTTAAAAAGCAGTATTTAAAGTTTGATATTAAAGAGCATCATTCGATACTTGTTTTTCAGGATATGAATGGGAAAGTATTTGAAAGTAACTTCTAATTTATAAAATAAACTTTCATAAAAAAGCGACTTAACGTCGCTTTTTTTAATAAATAAATTTGGAAATTTTATTTGCGGTTTCAATAACAAGACTTGCGATATCTTCTTTAAATGTTCTTTCATCATACGTCGTAATTGGGCAACTTACAGAAATAACAGCGACCATTTTACCATTTGACTGTTTAAAAATAGGTGCCGCGCAGGCTGCCATATCATGATTATAATGACCCCAACTCACCATAGTTTTTTGAGTTTTTACGTACGACAGCCTTTGCAATAAAGCTTTTAAATTGGTTGGCGTCAGGTCAGAGAAACTGTCCCAATCGCTAAAGTTACGGTAACGCTGACGTACTTCTGTTTCAGGTAAATCAGACAGTAACATTTGACCAATCACGGTGGCATGAGCAGGCCAGCGGGTGCCTAAGCTAATGTTACTCGTGAATGTTCCCATCGACTGAATGTTATTTACAAAGACAATATGAGTACCTTCTAAAATTGAAAGATGCACCGCAAGTTTGGTTTGATCACGTAGTTCTTTCATTAAAGGGGTCGATAAATCGAGTAATGAAAGTTTAGATAAACTGTTAAAACCAAGTTCCATCACTTTAGAATCGAGAGCATAAGTTTTTTGAGATGCTTTTCTTAAATAACCACAAGATTCCAGTGTATAGATCAGACGAAATGCACTAGAACGGTTCACTTCTAAAATTTCAGCGATTTCTGTAATTGTCATTTCTTGCGCTTGTTGGTTAAATGCTTGCAAGATAGCTAAACCCCGCACAAGTCCGGGTACTAAATATCGATCATCATTTTTTGTTGTTTCTGATTCTTGAGAATCTTCTTCAATCGCTAGGCTCATTCGTCTCTTTTTCCTATAAATAAAACAAGGTTCAATTTGGGGCATGCTGCTTTATTTTATAACCATTGTAATTGTTAAAAATGCATAAAACAATTTTTATATTTAAAACTTTGTTTCTTGTTTGAAACGTAACAAAATATTTAAAATTTACTAAATTAATGAATTTTATATTTATTTTTACTTTGACAAAAAATGATCAAGGGGATTATGCTTAGCTTGTGTTTTGAAAATCAAATTATGTTTTGTATATAAAACAAAATGAGGACGCAAGGTATGAGTTGGATCTCAGTTTGTCAGCAGGGTGACGTTAGCGAAGATGAGCCGAAAGCCATCGAAATTGAAGGGAAAAAAATAGGCGTATTTTTTGTCGATGAAAATTACTTTGCTATCGAAAATGTTTGCCCTCATGCGTATGCCTTATTAACCGAAGGATTTATCGAAGATCAGACTGTTGAATGTCCATTGCATGAAGCAATTTTTGACATTCAGACAGGTGAGCTAAAAAGTGGACCAGGGTGTAGAAACCTATGTACGTACCCAGTTCGTGTTGAAGGACAGGATATTCAAATTCAACTCTAGTCCTCACATGTACAAGGAAGCAGAACAATGAAGACATTTAATGAAAAGTTGGCAAGCTGGATTCATGCAACGCCAGCAACCGAAGCAGGTATCAACAATATTCAAGTTCCAGGTCAATCTGAATTGTTGGTTTGGCAGACACGTTATAAAGAGCCAACTCTCTACGAACAAGATTTTGTAAAGAACTTGATTCAGGCATTTTCTGCAGGCGCAACTGAGTTAGATGACGTTGTTTCTGCACTTAATCAACAGGGTTTCCGCTGTGAATCTGGTGATGAATGGACTTCTGCAAGCTTTACAGAAGAAATGCAACGTTTAGGTTATTGATTCAGGGAAGAATAAAATGAACGCAATCGTATCAACTTCACAAAGCGCTGAAGAATATTTAGAACTTGGTTTACGTGACCAATGGCACCCGGTTTTAGCAAGTTGGGAAGTCGCTGCTAATCCAGTCGGAATTACCCGTTTAGGCGAAAATATTGTGGTTTGGCGTGATGCCGAAGGTCAGGTTCATGCGCTTGAAGATCGCTGTCCACACCGCGGTGCTCGTCTTTCACTGGGTTGGAACTTGGGTGACCGAGTTGCTTGCTGGTATCACGGTGTTGAAGTTCGTGCTGACGGTGTAGTTGCTGATGTACCAGCCGTTCATGAATGTCCAATGACTGGTACTAAATGTTTAAAGAATTATCCGGTCATTGAGCAACATGGTGCGATCTTTATCTGGTTTGGTATTGACGTAAATGAACAGCCAAAACCGCTTGAGTTTCCAGAGCAACTTGCAAGCGAAGAGTGGAGTTCATTCCTTTGCCAAGCAGATTGGAAAGTAAACCATCAATACGCGATTGATAACGTGATGGACCCAATGCATGGGACCTATTTGCACTGTACTTCACACTCTATGGCAGACGGCGAACGTACTGCAGAGATGAAGCATCGTACAACCGATAATGGCTTTGTTTTCGAAAAAGAAGGCCAAACAGGTGTGAACTTCGACTGGGTTGAATATGGTTCAACTGGTGCAAGCTGGTTACGTCTTTCAATTCCTTATCGTAAACAATTTGGTCCGGGTGGCGAATTCTGGATTGTGGGTTATGCAACCCCAATTGATGCCAACAATACCCGCGTATTTTTCTGGCGCTGCCGTAAGGTTAGTGGCTGGCAACGTAATGTATGGCGTTTCTTATATCGCAATCATTTAGAACAGTTGCATTGGGATGTATTGGAACAAGATCGCATTATTTTAGAAAATCTTGCGCCAAATGCCCGTGCACGAGAATTCTTATATCAACATGACGTTGGTCTTGCACGTTTACGCCGTTTAATGAAGAAAGAAGCTGAGAAGCAATTAAAGAAAATTGCTGCGCTAAATGCATCAAACCGTATCGAGATGCAGGAAGAAGCTCATGGCTAATGTAGCGTTGTTGCAAGGCAAAAAAGTTTTAGTGACTGGTGCTGCGCGTGGTTTAGGCCGAGATTTTGCTCAAGCCATTGCCGAGGCTGGTGCTGAAGTTGTGATGGCAGATATTTTATCTGACTTGGTACAACAAGAAGCACAAGCTTTACAGAAACAAGGGCTAAATGTTCATGCAGTAACAGTTGACCTTGCCAATGCAGACTCTATTGAAAATGCGGTTGCAGAAAGCGTGGAAGTATTACAAGGACTAGACGGACTTGTGAACTGTGCGGCACTGGCAACCAATGTCGGTGGAAAAAATATGATTGATTATGATCCTGAACTTTGGGATCGGGTCATGAATATTAATGTGAAAGGTACATGGCTAATTAGTAAGGCATGTGTTCCCCATTTAAAGCAATCGGCTGCTGGCAAAATTATTAATGTTGCTTCCGATACAGCACTTTGGGGCGCGCCGAACCTGATGGCTTATGTGGCAAGTAAAGGTGCAATTCTTGCCATGACACGTTCAATGGCAAGAGAGTTGGGGCAGTCCAATATCTGCGTCAACACACTGTCACCCGGCCTTACTCTGGTTGAAGCAACCGAGTATGTGCCGCAGGAACGTCACGATTTATATGTGAACGGAAGAGCGATTCAACGTCAGCAACTTCCACAAGATTTAAATGGAACAGCATTGTATCTACTGTCGGATTTGTCCTCTTTTGTGACAGGTCAAAATATTCCGGTCAATGGCGGTTTTGTCTTTAACTAAGGAGTAGTCAAATGATTACAGGGATCGAGATTTTAAAGTTTGGAGTTGAAGATAGAGCCGCTTCAAACAAGTTTTTAGCAGATTTTGGTTTAAGCCAAAGTACTTCGGATATTGAAGGCGCTGATCTTTACCAGACTCAAAACGGTAGCAAAATTTATTTATTTAATTGTGATGATGACCGTTTGCCTGCTGCCATTGAACAAGGTTCAACTTTACGTGAAGTCACATGGGGTGTTGAAAGTACTCAAGACCTCGAAGACTTGGCAGCACGTTTGGCCGATGTAGAAGGTTTTAAACGTTCTGAAAGTACAGTTCAGTGTCTTGACCCAAATGGCATGACCATTCGTTTTGAACAAAGTTTTGTAAAAGAAGTACCAGAACTTAAAACGGAAGGTATTAACCAATACGGCAACATTCAACGTGTCAATGCAGCAAGTCCTGTCTATGAAAAAGGTCAACCTGTTGCGATTGGGCATGTAGTGTTCTTCACACCAGATTTGGCAACAACTGAAAATTTCTATATTGAAAAAGTGGGCTTTCATTTATCTGATGCTTACAAAAATCGTGGTGCATTCTTACGTTGCCGCGGTGAAGGTTATCACCATGATTTATTCTTGCTCAGTGTTCCAAATAAACCTGCTGGCTTAAATCACGTTGCGTTTGTTGTTCGTGATATCCATGAAGTAATTGGGGGCGGTTTAAATATGAATCGCTCGGAATGGTCAACTTTCATTGGGCCGGGACGTCATCCAATTTCTTCTGCTTATTTCTGGTACGTCAACTCACCATTGGGTGGGGCATTTGAATATTACACCAACGATGATTATTTGACAGAAGAATGGCAGCCACGTGTAGAAGAACATCGTCTAGAGCTTTTCACCGAATGGGCGATTGAAGGTGGTCTTGATGACACAACCCGCCGTCAGGTGAAGCCTGTTTAACAGGGATTGCTTTACAAGGAAGATGGCTATGGAAAAGATCGTAATTGTAGGTGCCGGACAGGCAGCGGGTTGGGCAGTAAGTACCTTACGTCAAAATGGGTATGTGGGCGAAATTCACGTGGTTTCAAATGAAGATCAAGTGTTTTATGAGCGTCCGCCACTGTCTAAGCAAGTACTTTCAAAAGAAGCAACTTATGAAAGTTTGAATCTGTTCTCTCCTGAACAGGTTCAAGAGTTCAACGTTCAATGGCATAAACCGGAAATCGCAACAAAAGTCGACCGTGAGCAAAAACAGGTTCATTTAGAAAGTGGCCAAATTTTGCCATATGACAAATTGCTGATTGCAACCGGAAGCCGTGCACGTGTACCGGTCAATACATGGCAGTTTATTCCAAATGTTGTGACCTTACGCAATGTACATGACTGTGAACGTTTGGCTGAAATTTTAAAGAATGCAAAAAATGTCGCTGTGATCGGCGGTGGCTGGATTGGTTTAGAAATTGCTGCAACTGCACGTAAGCAAGGTAAAGATGTTCATATTTTTGAATATGGCGACCGTTTATGCGCAAGAAGTGTGAGTCCGGAAGTTTCTGCATTTTTAAAAAATATGCATGAGACCCAAGGCACAAAAATTCACTTAGACAGTAAGAGCCTTCATTTGGTTGAAGCGCCTAATCAAAAAGTTGAAGTGGTGAATCATCCTCAAAATAGTCAGTTATTTGACTGTGTTGTAGTAGGTGCGGGCGCCGAAATTGCCAAAGAGTTAGGTGTACACGCTGGTCTCGATGTGAAAGATGGCATTGTGGTGAATTGTTTTGGGCAAACCTCAGATCAAAACATTTATGCCGCAGGTGATGTCGCGATTCATCCGGGTTTGGGTTATTGCATTCAGTCTTGGGCAAATGCACAAAATCAGGCGATTGCCGCAGCAAAATCGATGCTCGGAATTGAAACTGAATATAGCGATATTCCATGGCTTTGGTCTGATCAATATCACTTCAATATTCAAATTTTAGGGACTTATCAGCCTGAAAAAACCAAAGAACTGGTGATTCGCCAAGGCGGTGAAGATCAGGTGAGCTATTTATATCTGGATCATGAAAATCGTTTGCTCAACATGATTGCCATTAATGACTCGAAGCTAGTCAAACTGGCAAAACGTTGGATGCAAGCCAACACCGTTTTAGATCCAAAACTATTAGCAGATTCTGAATTTAATGTCATGAAGTTAAAACCGTAAACATTAAATCTGGTTCTCATTACCAAATCGAAGGAATGACACATGAGTAATGAAGAAAAAAGTGGATTGAAGCATTGGGTACCTGCTTTTGTCCTTATGGTGTGTGTGGTACTGGCATTTTTCGACAAGATTAGTATTGCGGTTTTATTTTCAGATCCTCATTTTCAAAGTGCAATGGGAATTGCTGAAGATAAGGCCAAGCTCGGATGGCTCATGACAAGTTTCTTACTTGCTTATGGTTTTTCATCAGTCTTTCTAAGCTTTTTGGGTGACATCTTTAACCCAAAGAAAATGCTGTTCTGGAGCGTAACGTCGTGGGGTTTACTCATGTTTTGCATGGGGTTCACCACCAGTTATTCAGGCATGTTGATTTTACGTGTACTGCTCGGTTTAGCAGAAGGTCCGTTATTTGCCTTGGCTTACACCATTGTTAAGCAGACTTACACTGACCGTCAGCAGGCACGTGCTTCTACCATGTTTTTACTTGGAACGCCGATTGGTGCATTCCTTGGGTTCCCGATCACTGCAAATGTTTTAGCACACCATGACTGGCATACCACTTTCTTTGTGATGGCTGGATTAACACTAATCGCGATTTTCAGCATTGTTTTCGGTTTGCGTAACTTACAACTCAAGAAAACTGTCGAAATTGAGGGCGAGAGTAAACGTACCAATTTCAAAGGCCACATTGCCAATACTAAATTGCTGCTCAGCAACAGCGCATTCTGGTTGGTGTGTCTATTTAACATTGCGTTGATGACGTATTTGTGGGGCTTAAATAGCTGGGTTCCTTCTTATCTTATGCAAGACAAAGGATTCAATCTCAAAGAGTTTGGGATGTATTCAAGCTTTCCATTCATTGCCATGTTAATTGGCGAAGTGGTGGGTGCGTTTTTATCTGACAAGTTAGGCCGCCGAGCAATTCAAGTATTTAGCGGTTTATTACTCGCGGGCATCTTCATGTATGTGATGGTCATTATGACCAAGCCATTATTGATTATTGCTGCCATGTCGTTAAGCGCGATGGCGTGGGGTTTTGGAGTAGCAGCTGTATTTGCTCTGCTTGCAAGAGTGACGACCTCAAATGTAGGGGCGACTGCAGGTGGAATATTTAACGGGTTAGGTAATTTTGCAAGTGCAATTGCGCCTGTTCTTATCGGTTACATCGTGATGCAAACACATAGTTTTAATTTAGGAATTACCTTCTTGGCTGCCGTCGCTGTCATTGGGTCGTTGTTCTTGGTTCCTCTTTTAAAACGTTATTAATTCACTGTATAGGAGTTTAAAAAATGACTACACAACAATTCGAATCGTGGGCACAACCAGAAGGTACTTCTTTAGAAGATTGGTTAAACACGCGTATTGCTCGCTTTGAGACACGTAAATATGACTTTGATGCTTTGAAGTTCCAAGCAGATTACGACCCGAAATATCGCCGTGCACAAATGCGTTACATGGGTACGGGTGCAACAGGCGTTGCAAATGACGGTAACACCGTTCCGGCAGAAAACTTCACATTTTCAACCATGGTTCTGCCACCACAGTGTGAAGGCCCTTTGCACATTCACCACGATGTTGAAGAAGTGTTCTTTATGCTCCGCGGCGAAATTGATTTGTTCATTGAGCACAACGGCGAAAAATTTGAGACCCGTTTAAAAGAGCGTGACCTGATTTCAATTCCACCGGGTATTTACCGCGGTTTATTTAACCCAGGTCAAGAAGATGCCTTGATGTGTGTGATGTTGGGAACAGGTAAACCAACCATTCCGAACTATCCACCAGAGCATCCATTGTCTCAAATCAAACGTTAATTGTTTGATGAAGTGAATGAAAGGAAAGAATTGAAAATGATGACACTCATTGAAAAGTTAGCAGAATTTCCGGTGAAAACCGTGACTGTTCAAGGTCAGCAACAAGCCTATCGGGAAGCCGGTCAGGGCGAGTACCTTGTGCTGTTGCATGGCATTAGTTCAGGTTCTGCTTCATGGGTGAACCAACTTGAAGTGTTGTCTCATCATTTTCATGTCATTGCCTGGGACGCACCGGGCTATGGCAAATCAGATGAACTTTTAACTGATCAACCCAATGCGACCGACTACGCAAAGCGTTTAGCAGCGTTGTTCGATGTTTTAAAAATTGAAAAAGCCATTGTGGTCGGACACTCATTAGGTGCCTTACAGGCGAGTGCATTTGCTGCACTTTACCCAGAGCGAGTGGAACACTTGGTCGTCGCTAATTTAGCGCAAGGCTACCAACGCCACGATGAACAGACACAAATTCAGGTTTTTGAAAAAAGACCAAAAATGTTGAAAGAGTTAGGTGCTAAAGGAATGGCCGAAAGCCGTGGACCTCATTTGATTTATAAACAAGAGCCACAAGCCTTAGCTTTAGTTTCAGAGGTGATGCAACAGTTGACTCTACAGGGCTTCACACATGCATCTTACTTACTGGCATATGACGAAATACGTAATTATTTAACCGATTTAAAAGTCCCATGCACAGTAATTGCAGGGCAGCAAGATCAAATCACTCCTGCGTTAGGTATACAAGAGCTTGCTCAGGAATTGCAGTTGGAACAGCGCTTCGTCATAGAAGACGCAGGACATTTAAGTTATGTCGACCAACCGCAAGCATTTAACCAAATTATGTTGACGATTCAGGAACAATCGTAAGAGAGATTAAGGATTATGAGCTTCCAAGTTGAAGGAAAAGTTGCAGTTGTTACCGGTGGCTCATCTGGGATTGGGCTGGCTGCTGTTGAAATACTGGTTGCAGAGGGTGCAAAAGTAGCGTGGTGTGGTCGCGATGAAGAACGTTTAAATGCGTCTAAGCACTATATTTTAGAAAAATTTCCGCATGCCAATATTTTTACTAAAGCATGCAATGTATTGAAAAAAGAAGAAGTTCAGCAATTTGCCAAAGACGTCAAACTCAATTTGGGCAATGTGGACATGCTCATTAACAATGCTGGGCAAGGTCGTGTTTCAAATTTTGAAAATACGCAAGATGAAGACTGGATGAAAGAAATCGAGCTGAAATATTTCAGTGTTTTACATCCGGTACGGGCTTTTCTTGACGACTTAAAACAGTCGGCAAATGCCTCAATTACCAATGTGAACTCATTACTGGCATTGCAACCGGAACCGCACATGATTGCGACTTCATCTGCACGCGCTGCTTTATTGAATTTAACCCATTCGTTGGCGCATGAATTTACTCAATATGGTGTTCGTGTGAACTCGATTTTACTGGGTATGGTCGAATCTGCGCAGTGGAAACGCCGCTATGAAACCCGTTCAGATTTAAATCTGTCATGGGAAGAGTGGACAGGCAATATCGCAAAAAATCGTGGTATCCCAATGCAGCGTTTAGGTCGTCCAGAAGAACCTGCACGTGCTTTAGTTTTCTTGGCATCACCATTGGCATCTTACACCACAGGTTCGGCAATAGATGTCTCGGGTGGTTTTAATAAACATTTATAAATATCAGGTGCTGTCATGAAAAAGTTGATGATGATTGGTTTTGGCGCAATGGCAGCAGAAGTGTATGCCCATTTGCCTCAAGATCTGCAACTCAAATGGATTGTCGTGCCATCTCGCAGTATTGAAAAAGTTCAATCACAAGTCTCTTCCGAGATTCAGGTGATTTCCGATATTGAGCAATGTGATGGTACGCCAGACTATGTCATTGAGGTGGCAGGTCAAGCAGCTGTGAAAGAGCATGCTCAGAAAGTTTTAGCGAAAGGCTGGACCATTGGTTTGATCTCGGTCGGTACTTTAGCTGATAACGAGTTTTTGGTTCAGCTTAAGCAAACTGCTGAAAAAAATGATGCCCATCTGCATTTACTGGCAGGCGCTATCGCAGGTATTGACGGTATTTCTGCGGCTAAAGAAGGTGGCTTGCAAAAAGTCACTTACAAAGGCTGTAAAAGTCCAAAAAGCTGGAAGGGTAGTTATGCAGAGCAATTGGTCGATTTAGACCATGTTACTGAACCTACGGTCTTTTTCACAGGAACTGCGCGTGAAGCTGCGACCAAATTTCCAGCCAATGCCAACGTTGCAGCAACCATTGCGCTTGCAGGGCTTGGAATGGATGAAACCATGGTCGAGTTAACTGTTGATCCAACCATCAACAAAAACAAACACACCATTGTGGCAGAAGGTGGCTTTGGACAAATGACCATTGAACTGGTGGGTGTGCCGTTGCCAAGTAACCCGAAAACATCAACTTTGGCTGCGCTGAGCGTGATTCGTGCTTGTCGCAACAGTGTAGAAGCAATACAGATTTAAGAAGGATTTGATCATGGCAAAGGAAATTTATATTGCAGGTGAATGGCGATTAGGTCGTGGTGCAGTCATTCAAAGCCTGTTTCCGGCAGATCAGTCGGTAAACGCTGAGCTTTCAACAGCAACGCTTGAAGATGTAAATGAAGCAATTGAAAAAGCGGACCAGGCTTGGCGTCAACCGAGCTGGAGAAACAGCTTGCCGCATGAACGCGCACGTATTCTCTACAAAGTTGCAGACATTATTGAAGCACGTGTAGATGAATTAGCAAAATTACAAACACGCGATAATGGTAAACCTTTAACCGAAACTCGTGGTTTGGTGATGAGCGCTGCGGCGACTGCACGTTATGTTGCAGCGGCTTGTGAAACAATGAATGATGAGCTCACCACTCAGCGTGCTCCAGACTTTATGACCATGAGTGTGCATGAACCTGTAGGCGTTGTGGCAGCAATTACCCCTTGGAACTCTCCAATCGCAAGTGAAGTTCAAAAGCTTGCTCCAGCTTTGGCAGCAGGAAATGCAGTGGTGTTAAAACCAGCTGAAGCGACTTCACTGATTGCTTTAGAGCTTGCCAAAATTTTTGAAGAGGCAGGTTTACCAAAAGGTCTACTCAGTGTGTTAGTGGGGCGTGGTTCGATCATTGGTGATGCAATTGCTCAGCACCCATTGGTTCGTAAAATTTCTTTTACAGGTGGAACAACCACAGGGCGTCATTTGGCACACATTGCCGCTGACAAACTGATTACCACTTCACTTGAGTTGGGTGGAAAGTCACCAACCATCGTTTTACCTGATGCAGATGTCGAACTGGCAGCTAAAGGTGTCGCGTACGGTATTTTTAGCTCGGCAGGCCAAGCGTGTATTGCAGGTTCTCGCTTGTTTATTCATAGCAGTCTTTACGATCAGTTTTTAACACGTTTGGTTGAAATTACTAAAGGCTTACGTGTGGGCCATCCGGAACAGGCAGGCGTGCATTTAGGACCACTGGTCAATGACAAACATTTGCAGTCAGTTGATCGCTATGTACAGCTTGCTAAAAGCGAAGGTGGTCAGGTTTTGATTGGTGGTGAAGCGCTTACCACTGGTGACTATGCCAAAGGAAGCTATTACTTACCGACCATTATCACGGGCTTAAGTAACAGTGCTCAAACCTGTCAGGAAGAAATTTTTGGCCCTGTTTTAGTCGTTATGAAATATGACAACGAGCAAGATTTAATTACCCAAGCCAATGACAGTTGTTTTGGTCTTGCCGCAGGCATCTGGACTGAAAGCTATCGTAAAGCTTGGCGCATTGCACGTGCATTAGAAGTGGGAACGGTATGGATTAACACCTACAAAAAGTTCTCGATTAGTGCGCCGTTTGGTGGCTTTAAAGACAGTGGAATTGGACGCGAGAAAGGCCGTTTGGGCATTTTATCGTACATGCAGCAAAAGAGTATTTATATGGGGCTGAATGAACAGCCTAACCCTTGGTGCGATTAATAAATTCAAGGACTGAAAACAAATTTTGAGGAACAGACATGACTGAACGTGTAAATGTAGGCGAAGCAATCGCAAGAGTTTTAGAAGCGCACCAAGTTGATAGTATTTATGGTGTTATTTCCATCCACAATTTACCTATTGCCGATGCGGTAGGACGTCGTGAAAAAATGCGCTTTGTCGCAGCCCGCGGTGAGGCTGGTGCGGTCACTATGGCAGATGCGCACTCGCGTTTTAAAGGCCTAGGTGTGGCGTTGACCAGTACGGGTGCAGGGGCTGGTAATGCGGTGGGTTCACTCATTGAAGCAATGAATGCGGGTAGCCCTGTACTGCATTTAACTGGTCAGGTTGAGCGTGAATATCTCGACCGTGATGCAAGTTTTATTCATGAAACCAAAGACCAACTTACGTTTTTACGTGCATCAAGCAAAGCGGCATTTCGCATTACCAGTCCAGACAATGCTGTTGGTGTGATTCGTGAAGCCATCCGTGTTGCAACGACTGTTCCAATGGGACCTGTCAGTGTTGAGTTACCAATTGATGTACAAGCAGCAGAAATTGATTTGCCACTTAATTTAGGCCCAGTGAAAGCACTTGAATTGCCACAGGCAGAACAAGCTGAAATTGATCTTCTTGTGAGTGAAATCAAAAAAGCAAAACGCCCGATTTTCTGGATTGGTGGTGGAACTTTGAATAGTGTTGCCGAAGTTAAAGCAATTGCAGATTTAGGTATTCCAGTTGTTTCATCTACACACGGCCGCGGTGTGCTGGCAGATGATCATCCACGTAGTTTAGGTGCATTCCATAACTCGGCAGGTGTTGAGCAACTATTAAAAGATGCTGACTTAATGGTTGTGGTGGGTTCCCGTTTACGTAGTAATGAAACTAAAACTTATTCGGTTGAGTTTCCTGAAAATATTATTCAGGTTGATGCTAACCCCGTGGCTCAGCAACGTAATTACAAAATTCGTAACTTCATTTGTGGCGATGCTAAAGATGTCTTAACACGTGTGTTAGAGCAGCTTCAAGGAACTTCAAAAGTTGATGCTGACTACGATGCTGCTGTAGTGGCTGCTAAACAGGCTGCAATTGATGCACTGCGTAAGCAAATCGACCAATACGCTTTGATTTGTGATCACTTGCGTGCAGCTTTACCGCAAGACGGTATTTTTGTACGAGACATCACCATGTCAGGTAGCACATGGGGGAGCCGTTTATTCCCTGTACAAGCACCCAACCAAAATATCCATTCACTCGCGGGTGCAATTGGTTTAGGTCTTGCAACAGCAATCGGTGCTTCGGTTGCGAACCCTGACAAAAAAGTAATTGGTTTAGTCGGCGATGGCGGCTTAATGCTTGGTATTGGCGAGATTGCAACCATGGTGCAAGAAAACACCAACATGGTCCTCATGATTATGAATGATGGTGGTTATGGCGTAATGCGTGGCATTCAAAATAACTACTTCGGTGGTCGTCAATATTTCAATGAATTGCATACACCGGACTACAAACTTCTTGGTGAATCAATGGGTGTGAAGAGCTGGAAAGTTGGTAGTGCAGATGAGTTTAAAACGGTTATTCAAGAGGCTGTCGCTTTTGAAGGACCAACCGTGATCGAGCTCGATATGAACTCGATTGGGCCATTAAACTTTGCGGGTCCACCGCAAAAGAAACTGTATTAACCAGTTTGGATGGTTTAGTACATATGCGATGGGAGCTGCTAAGCCATCCTTTTTTTAGATAAAATTTTTTGTCTAAAAAACAATAAAAACTAAGTTTTACAGGTAAAACAAATAAAGTTCCAGCAGGACGCTGGAACTCAATCAAGGATGTAGAGATGAAAAAGACTTCATTGATCATGGCATTCATTGCACAGCTTACGCTGGGGGTAAGCGTCAATGCATTTGCAAAAGACTCATTGCTTGAGTGGAAAAGTGATGACGGCACCGACTCATTAAAGTTAGGTGGGGTGGTTCGCTTAAATCAACGCTATGAAGATTGGGAAGGGCCAAACCGCGGTTTTGGTAAGCTCTATTTTGATATTTTCAGGGTAGATCTCAAAGGTAAGTTTGATGATGCATACCTCAACGCCAGCTATCTATTTCAAGATCAGCAAAAAACGTCCATTGAAAAAGCATATGTGGGTTATAACCTTGATGCCAATAACAGCATTGAAGCAGGTCTGGTTTATAAGCCTTTCACGATTTATCCCTATCCGCAAAATGGCTGGACTTACCACATTCCATTCTTTTTAGGTTATGGCAACAACATTGCGCCAGGGATCAACTGGAATTATCACGATAAAGATTGGGATGTAAAACTCGGCTATTATCCACAAATGCTAGAGACGAACTTGCGTTATTCCCCTGAAAGTGCAACTTATGATGACTTGGAAGAAAACGCATTTCCATCTCAAAAAGCTTATCAGAATGAAAAACGTCATCAGTTTAATACTCGCATTGTACGCAAGTTAGAGACCGATTTTGGTAAACAAGAGTTTGGTGTTTCGGGGGCAATTGCTCAGCTACATAATAAAATGACCGATAAAGACGGTAAATATTATGCAGTTGGTTTGCATACCGAAAATAACTACAAACGCTTTAACTTACAAAGTTCGGTTATTCACTATCAATACGATGCTAAAAATCCGGATGGTGTAAGTAATGATGTGACTTTAATGGGCAATAATGGTTTTACACCTGCTTACTTTATTGCTTCAGAAGGGACCATTGCCAGTTTAAACCTTGCCTATACGTTGCCTGTCACCAATATGGGTAAGCTAAAAGCCATTAAGTTTTATAATGACTATAGTTATCTCGATAAAAAACGTGATGATTGGTCAGATTCGCAAATGAACACTACAGGAATGATGTTTATTGCTTCACCATTTATGGTTTGGGCGGATTATACGTGGGGTAAAAACTCTAACATTATTGGTGGTTCGACCAACTCAACGGGTTATACCTCTGCAACCTCACCAAATAGTGATAAATGGCTATATCGTTTAAACTTTAATATTGGGTTTACTTTCTAAACTGAACTGCATTAAAAAACCACGCAATTGGCGTGGTTTTTTATTTCACATGTTGAGGCTTTTAATATCTGTTTTTTTCAAACTTATTCCAAAATACAAAAGCAGTTACAAAGGCCAAAATGGTCAGCGCGAAAATATAATACATCGCACCAATGTCACTATATTGACTGAGCCAATGTACTAAAGGCAGCGTCATACCCCCAACAATCGCATAAGACAAATTATAAGAAAATGAAATACCTGAAAAACGCACAGGCGCAGGGAACATTTTAACCATACTGCTTGACACCATGCCGACAGTACCTGAGCATAGGCCTAACAACATATATAAACCAAAAATGGTTGAATGTGCCGCGTGCCCCAAACTGTTATAAAAAACTGCTGCTGTGAGGGCCACGGCAAGTGCACCCACCATCATCACTTTGCCACAGCCAAAACGGTCAGCAAAATAACCTGCCAAAATACAGCCGACCATTTGCATGACAATAGCTGCGCTTTGCATTTCAAAAGTTTGTGCGCGTTCAAAACCAAATGAACCAATCAGTAGGTTGGGCATGGCTAAAATCACCACCACCACACAGCCTGTTAAAAACCATGTAAATAACATGCCAATCGCAACGGCTGTTTTATGCGTTTTTAAGACTTGTTTTACAGGCATTTCTTTTGAAATTTCTTTACGCGCTTGCATGGCTTTAAACACAGGTGTTTCTTTTAAATAGGTCCGTAAATAAAGTGCGACTAAACCAAAAATACCACCTGCAATAAAAGGAATCCGCCATGCCCAGTCATGAATTTGTCCTTCACTAAAATTCAGTGAAATCCATAAAGACATGAGCGCACCTAGTAAAATTCCTAAAGACAGTCCGGCAGTTAATAAACCATTTGCCAGTCCAATTTTTCTTTCAGGCACGTGTTCAGACACGAAGGTCCACGCGGCTGGAATTTCACCCCCAATCGCAATACCTTGCACCACACGCATGAGCAATAACAGTAGGGGGGCCAAATACCCAATATTTTCAAAAGTAGGCAAAATCCCGATAAACAGAGTAGGCAGTGCCATGAGTAAAATAGAAAGTGAAAATAACTTTTTGCGCCCGACCAAGTCACCAAAATGAGCCATGATGACCCCGCCTAAAGGCCTAAAAAAGTAACCTGCTGCAAAAATACCGTAAGTATTAAGCATGGCCCAAAACGGACTAAGCGTGCTGGGGAAAAAGAGGTCTGAAATGATTTTGGCGTAAAACACATAAATCACAAAATCGTAAAACTCTAAAGCTCCACCCAATGAAGAAAGGGCAAGGGTTCGTTTATCTTCTTTATTAAGATAGTTCGCATCCTGCAAAGTTAAGTCCTGATCCATTTTTTACTTAATTGTTGTAATTGAAGTTTGGATATTAATGGAAAAGTGAAGTAAAAGTAAATGGAGGAAATTTGTTCTATAGGAGGATGTCGATTGGACTTACTCAGAACAAAAAGCTTTAAAACAAAAAACGCTTTAGATGAAACAAAAACAGATGTAGGAATGACTTTTCTTTTGGGTCTTTCAGCGACACAATAAAACTTGTCATAGCCAGTTTAATGAGAGATTCAAAAGATGAGTGTAGTTCTACCTGTCGCGAAGCGTGGCGAAGATATTTTAAAACTCATTGCGGCTCCCGTTTCGGTAAATGAGTTAAACAGTAATTGGCTTTATCAGCTTGCTGACGCTATGCATGCAACAATGCTTGAGCGTAATGGAGTAGGGATTGCTGCACCGCAAGTTTATATCTCTAAACGCGTCATTATTGTGGCGTCTCGACCAAATCCACGCTATCCGGATGCACCTGAAATGGAAGCGGTGGTCATGGTGAATCCTGAAATTTTAGAGTTTTCAAACGAAGTGTGTTTAGGTGAAGAAGGCTGTTTAAGTGTGCCGGATGAGCGTGGACAAGTTGAACGTGCAGAAATGGTGAAGGTGAAATATTTAACACTTCAGGGTGAAATGGTTGAGACAGTTTTTCATGGTTTTCCTGCTCGTATTGTTCAACATGAAGTCGATCATTTAAATGGGATCTTGTTTGTAGAAAGAATAAGCTAATCTTCTGTTTAAAGTTTTGAAAAACCTATAATGAGCTTGAAATAAATAAGACAACGGAATTAAAATACTTATATCGTGATTTTTAACTCATTACAAAATATATAATTTTAATATTATCAGCAGGTTGTGCTGAAATTTTGCGCGATGTAGTAAATCTCCTCATTTAAGGTTACTAACCATGAAAACCCCTCTCCCAGAATATTTGGCAAATGTTATTGAAGCCTGTGATATCGATAACAGCGGTCATCTCGCCGATTATATTCCTGAGTTGGCAAATGCAAACCCAGATCGATTAGCTTTAGCAATGTCTACGGTAGATGGTGAAATTTATTCGGTTGGCGATGATGATGTTGAATTCACCATACAATCGATTTCTAAACCATTCGTATATGCTTATGTTTTACAACAGCTTGGTATTGATGCAGTACTTGCGAAAGTAGGAGTGGAGCCTTCAGGGGAAGCATTCAATGAAATTTCATTGGGTAAAGATGGCCGTCCAAAAAACCCGATGATCAACTCTGGCGCAATTACGACACATTCATTAATTCAGGTTAAACATGGTTTACATAGCGCAGAAATTCTACGCCGCTTTATGAGCGAGCTTGCGGGTCGCGAATTAAGCTTTGATGAGTCTGTTTATGATTCGGAAGTAAAAACTGCCTACCGTAATCTTTCGATTGGTTATATGTTACGAACTGTGGGAATTTTAGAAACCGATCCAGTTGATATTGTGAATGGGTATATTCGCCAATGTGCGATTTTGGTGACGGTTAAAGATCTGGTACGTATGGGCAGTGTACTTGCCAATGGTGGGGTTGACCCTAAAACTGGAAAACGCCTCTTGAACCGATCGGTGGTTAGACAAGTGCTTAGTGTCATGATGAGCTGTGGTATGTACGATGCAGCGGGTGACTGGCTTTCAACTGTCGGTATTCCTGCTAAAAGTGGTGTAGCAGGCGGTATCTTGGGGGTGCTGCCAGGTCAGGTCAGTATTGCTGCTTTTTCACCTCGACTAGATGAGCATGGTCACAGTGTTCGAGGTATCGATATTTTAGAACGGTTATCTCGTGACATGGGACTACATCTCATGGAAGGTACGCCTTCTGCACAAACTATTGTCCAAAGCCATTATCGTACAGGTAAGGATGCATCCTTAAGTGTGTATGTGCTTCGCGGTGTATTGAAATTTACCGAAGCTGAAATGTTGTTGCGTATTTTGCAAGAAGAGACGACTGACCAAAGCACAATCGTGATTGATTTAACCCAGATTTCACTTATCCATGATGTGGGTAAACGTATGTTCTTAGAAGGGGTAGATCGACTGATTGATGATGGTCATACCCTTGTTTTGGTTGACCCTGAACAACGTTTAGATCATGCGAGAACCGCTAAAGATCGTGAACTTCATGTCTATCATGATTTCGATGATTTATTAGAAAAGCATGAGATCCGCACTAAAAAAAAGACTTATAGCGACATCGCGGCACTTCTAAACTGTTGAGGTGTTTTTCCTAGATGTCGCTTAAACATCGCACTGAACGCGCTGGGGTTTGTATACCCCAGTGATTCTGAAATTTGAGCAATAGATTCGCCATTCGCTATTTTACTCAAGGCGAGTGCAATATGCATTTGCTGTACCCATGCCCGATAAGATAGCCCCGTTTCTTTTTGGAACATACGCATTAAAGTTCTAGAGCTCGCGCCAATATCATCAGCCCAATCTGTTAAATCTTTTGAATGGTCAGGCGTATGTAATAACTCTTGGCAAATTTTTAATAATCGTTTGTCTTTCGGCCACGGTATCTGGATAGGCAACAAATTGGCCCGATGAATTTCTTCAAAAATCAAAATTTGTAAAGAACGTGAAAGCTCTTGGGAAGTCGCAGTATTTGGAGCGTCTTCTCGCTCAATTTCATTTAAACGAATCAAAAGTTCATGCAACAGATTACTGACTCGAATAATAAAACAATGTTGTCCCATTAGAGCGGCTGCATTTACTTCAACCAACGCCGTATTTAACTTCACGTGACTCAGTGAAATCACACTGTGCTCGACATGAGCAGGAATCCATAACGCACACATGGGTGGCACAATCCAGACATTATTCGGTGTAAAAACCTGAATATTTCCAGTGGATGCATACAAAAACTGTGCACGTGTATGCGTGTGGGTAGGCGTGATTTCTCGGTAAGAATGTTCAGAAGATAGCCCAATCACAAGTTCAGACAAATCAGACTGAATAAGAGAATCGGACATAAATTATCCTAAAAATTGTCACTTATACGATGATTATTGGAAGATAACTTTATAAGCGACAATTTACAATAAGCATCTCATTTAAAAATATTGGAGTTTTTCAGGTATGACGTCTTCAATACAATTGAAAGATGGTATTGCCAATACCGTTGCAAATGATCAGTCTCAAGGAATGATTATTAAAATTGTAGGCGCCGTGGCGGTTGCACATTTACTGAACGATTTAATTCAGGCAGTGCTACCAGCCATCTATCCAATGCTAAAAGCAAACTTTTCGCTGAGTTTTGCGGAGGTTGGCCTGATTTCGTTTGTATATCAAATTACAGGTTCGCTGCTACAGCCTTGGATTGGACTTTATACCGATAAACATCCAAAACCGTATCTTCTCCCACTGGGAATGGTCGTCACATTCTGCGGCATTATCTTGTTGGCATTTTCACCAAGTTTTGCTGTGTTGTTATGTGCATCTGCACTGATTGGAGTCGGGTCTGCCACCTTTCATCCAGAAGCTTCACGTGTGGCGCGTATGGCATCGGGCGGACGCTTCGGTACAGCTCAGTCGACTTTCCAAGTGGGCGGAAATACAGGTACTGCCATTGGTCCATTATTAGCAGCGTTATTGATTGTACCGTTTGGGCAGCATGCAGTTGCGGGCTTAGTGATATTTGCACTTTTAGCGATTTGGGTTCTATTTGGGGTAAGCCGTTGGACGGTGAATCATGCTAAAAATCAGGTAGCTGCACGTGCAACGCAAGCACATACTAAATTGCATGGTCGTAAGCTCATTATTGCTTTGAGCACAATTAGTGTGTTGATGTTTGCTAAATTTACCTACATTGCCAGCATTAGTAACTACTTTACTTTTTATCTTATTCAAAAGTTCCATATCAGCATTCAAACAGCTCAGTTGCATTTGTTTGCCTTCTTGGCAGCCGTTGCCTTAGGCACATTTGCAGGTGGCCCAATTGGCGATAAGATCGGCCGTAAAGCTGTGATCTGGGTTTCATTTGTTGGCATGGCGCCGTTTGCATTAATGATGCCGTATGCGAATTTATTTTGGACAACAGTTTTCTCAATTATTGCAGGTTTGGTGTTGTCATCAGCTTTTGCAGCAATGGTGGTCTACGCACAAGAAGCTGTTCCGGGCCGTGTAGGCATGATTGCAGGTTTAATGTTTGGTCTCATGTTTGGGGTAAGTGGTATTGCCGCAGCAGGCTTAGGACATTTAGCGGATATTAACGGCATTGAATGGGTATTTGGTTTATGTTCATTGTTGCCATTACTTGGGTTTGCAACTGCATTTTTACCAAACACAAAAGTTAAATAAATGAAAAGACTCTCAGTCATATTCAACTGAGAGTCTTTTTTAAATAACTTTAGTTCTAATTAAAAAACTATTTTTGAATACCAAACTTAAATACGGTGACACTGTTATAAGTTTGATTTGGGTTTAAACGTGTAGACGGGAAAGATGGTTGATTCGGGCTATCTGGAAAATGTTGTGTTTCTAATGCTAGCGCATCTGCTTGTCGGTAGAGTACGCCATTTGCGCCAACAATATTTCCTAATAAATGATTGGCTGTATACATTTGGACGCTTGGTTCAGTGGTTAAAACCTGCATGGTTCGTTTAGATTTCGGGTCAACCACACTAGCTGCAAGATTTAATTTCCCTTGAGACTTTTGATTAATTACCCAAGTTTGGTCATATCCATATCCATAGGCCAATTGCTGATTATTCGCTCGAATATCTTTTACAATGGCTTTAGGCGTCCGAAAATCAAAAGGTGTTCCTGCAACTGAAGCAATTTCTCCTGTTGGTAAAGAGTTTTGATCGGTTACCAATATACGGTCTGCATTGAGTTGTACCACATGATCTAGTACCCCATAAGGGTTATTGCCAGCGCCTGACAAATTGAAATAACTGTGGTTGGTGAGATTGACGACTGTAGGCTGATCAGTTTTGGCCTTATATTCAATTTGGAATTCATTTCGATCTGAAAGACTATAGATCACTTCTACATCTAATTTTCCGGGAAAACCTTGATCTCCATTTGGACTGGTTAACTTAAGAGACGCTTTAACGGTTTCACCTTTGGAAACGAGGGGCTTAACTTGCCAAACACGTTTATCAAAACCAGGATTCCCGCTATGTAATGAATTCGGCCCATTATTTTTTTCAAGGTTATACGTTTTTCCATCTAAGCTAAATTTAGCATTACCAATACGGTTCGCATAACGGCCAATCAATCCACCAAAATGAATACCTGCCTTGGTGTCAGTAACTTCATAGCCTTTTAGGTCATCAAAGCCCAAAACGATATTGTTTTTTTTACCTTGAGCATCAGGAGTCAAAATCTGGGTAATTACACCACCGAAACTGATAAATGATACGGAGACACCATTGTTATTACTCATGGTGTATAGATCAACTTTTTGACCGTCTTGAGTTGTACCATATGGCTTTACATTTAATGTTGCTGCATTTGCAAGTTGTGCAAAGCTATAAATCGTAACACCTAAAATTGCTAATTTTTTCATGCTTATACTCTATTTTGTAATAGTTGGACTGGATGAATATAAAATTGATTTTTCATCTTTTTAAAGAGGTTTTTATTATAGATAGTGTTAATAATAATGGAGCTGTGAATGTTAAATATTGAAAAACTGGTTCAATTTGCGCTTATAAAGAAATTAATCTTATGAGCAATATTTTTATCTATTTTGTATTTGTTCGAGAAATGATGCATCACTTAAGAGTTGAGGAAATTCAAATAAGGGAAAGTTTTAAAGATTCCTATAATTAAAAAAAATCCCCTCATTCAAGGGGACTTTTTTCTTACTTAATATTAAGCAATCGAATCATCTAAATTCGGCGCTAACCAACGTTTAGCTTCATCTAGTGTCCAACCTTTACGTTTCGCATAATCTTCAAGTTGGTCTTGAGAGATTTTACCCACGTTAAAGTATTCACTTTGAGGGTGCGAATAGTAGAAACCACTTACCGAAGATGGCGGCATCATTGCAAAGTGCTCAGTCAGTTTGGTACCGATTTTATTGGTAGAGTCTAACCAGTCGAACAACACTGCTTTTTCAGAGTGCTCTGGGCAAGCAGGGTAACCCGGTGCAGGGCGAATACCGACATATTTCTCTTTAATCAGTTCTTCATTGCTAAGCTGTTCATCAGCTTTATAGCCCCAGAACTCTTTACGAATGCGTTCATGCAAGTGTTCTGCAAAGGCTTCAGCAAAACGGTCAGCCAATGACTGCACTAAAATTGCGGAGTAGTCATCACCTTTAGCTTTGTATTCATTTGCCAATTCTTCTGCACCAAAAATCGATACAGTGAATCCGCCTAAGTAGTCCTGTTGCTCACGGTCAGCGCGAATGTAATCTGCTAAAGACAAGTTTGGCTTACCTGTTACTTTGTCAGATTGTTGACGTAAATGCTCAAAAGTATGGGTAACAGTTTGACCAGCTTCATCAAATACGCTCACTGTGTCGGCGTCAGTGCGCTCTGCAGGGAACATACCAAATACAGCACGAGCATCAAAACGATTATTGTCGATAATATCTTTCAACATCGCTTGAGCTTGGTTGTACAAGTCTGTTGCAGCTTCACCAACCACTTCATCTTCCAAAATTTTCGGGAATTTACCCGCCAAGCTCCAAGAAATAAAGAATGGTGTCCAGTCAAAATATTCTACAAGCGTTGCAAGGGAGTAGTTCGTTAAAACTTGTGTTCCCAAAAGATTTGGTTTTGGTGGTACATAGCTTTCGTCAATTTTAAAACCGTTTTCAACTGACTCGCTATAAGTCAATTTGGCAGCTTTTGGCTGTTTGTTGGCTAAGCGTTCACGAATCTTGGCATATTCAGCACGGTGCTCTGCAATAAAGTTTCCACGCATTTCTTTCGAAAGGAGGGTAGTTGCAACACCTACAGCACGTGAAGCATCAGCCACATAAATCACCGCATCGTTTTGATACTGAGGATCAATTTTTACTGCTGTGTGTGCTTTTGATGTAGTCGCGCCACCAATTAATAAAGGAATGCTAAAGCCTTTACGTTGCATTTCTTTCGCAACGAATACCATCTCATCTAAAGACGGTGTGATCAGACCTGACAAACCGATGATGTCACATTTTTCATCAATTGCAGTTTGCAAGATTTTCTCGCAAGGTACCATCACGCCAAGGTCAACAATGTCATAACCATTACAACCAAGTACTACGCCTACAATATTCTTACCAATATCGTGTACGTCACCTTTAACAGTTGCCATCAAGACCTTACCTTTAGATTGGCTACCTGTTTTTTCAGCTTCAATGTACGGGTTGAGCCAAGCCACAGCTTGCTTCATAACACGTGCAGATTTCACAACCTGTGGTAAGAACATTTTGCCCGAACCGAACAAGTCACCAACCACGTTCATACCATCCATCAAAGCGCCTTCGATTACATCTAAAGGACGTTTAGCTTTGAGGCGAGCTTCTTCGGTATCTTCATCAATATAAGTGGTAATACCTTTAACTAAGGCATATTCAAGACGCTTTTCTACAGATTCATTACGCCATTCAAGGTTCTCAGCTTCTTTTGCCGCACCGCCTTGTCCACGATATTTTTCAGCGACTTCAAGTAATTTTTCAGTTGCAGCCTGACCAGACTCGCCTTGGTTTTTATTTAGGATGACATCTTCAACTGCTTCTTTAAGCTCGGTTGGAATATCATCATAAATTGCCATTTGGCCGGCATTTACAATCCCCATGGTCATGCCTTGTTTAATGGCATGGTACAAGAACACAGAGTGAATCGCTTCACGAACAGGTTCATTACCGCGGAACGAGAATGAAACATTCGATACACCACCGGAAATCATGGCGTGAGGTAAGTTTTGTTTAATCCAACCTGTAGCGTCAATAAAATCGACGCCATAATTATTGTGTTCTTCAATACCTGTTGCTACTGCAAACACGTTCGGGTCAAAAATAATATCTTCAGCAGGGAAGCCAACATCGTTAACCAATACGTCATAAGAACGTTTACAGATTTCACGTTTGCGCTCAGCAGTGTCAGCCTGACCTTTTTCGTCAAATGCCATGACAATAATCGCAGCACCATATTGACGGCACAAGCGAGCTTTTTCGACAAACTCGTCATAACCTTCTTTTAATGAAATCGAGTTAACAACGGGTTTACCTTGTACGCATTTTAAGCCAGCTTCAATGATTTCCCATTTTGATGAGTCAATCATAATTGGCACACGTGAAATATCTGGCTCAGAAGCTACAAGGTTTAAGAAATGCACCATCGCATTTTGCGAATCGAGCATCCCTTCATCCATATTAATGTCGATAATCTGTGCGCCAGCTTCAACTTGCTGCTGTGCTACTTCTAAAGCTTCGGCAAAGTTTTCTTCACGAATTAAGCGTAAGAATTTTTTTGAACCTGTAACGTTGGTACGTTCACCCACGTTTACGAAAAGTGAGTCATCATAAATATTAAATGGTTCTAAACCACTTAAACGACAAGCCGGTACAGTTTCAGGAACTTGACGAGGTGCAATATCTTTTACCGCATTGGCAATTGCACGGATGTGGTCAGGCGTTGTACCACAGCAACCACCAGTAATATTAATCAAGCCACTTTCTGCAAATTCTTTTAAGAAGGCGGCAGTTTGCTCTGGTGTTTCATCATATTCACCAAAAGCGTTTGGTAAGCCTGCGTTTGGATGTGCTGAAACAAACGTATCTGCTACATCAGAAATGGTTTTTACGTGAGGTCGCATTGCATCTGCACCAAGCGCACAGTTAAAACCAATCGATAGCAAGTCACCATGACGTACAGAGTTCCAGAACGCTTCAGCAGTTTGACCTGTTAAGGTACGACCCGATGCATCGGTAATAGTCCCTGAAATCATGATTGGTAATTCGCGACCAATTTGTTTAAAGACTTCTTTAACCGCAAAAATTGCTGCTTTACAGTTTAATGTATCAAATACGGTTTCAATCAAAATGATATCTGCACCGCCTTCAATGAGCGCATGAGTCGCTTCAATATAGTTTTCTTTTAGCTCATCAAAGGTAATGTTACGAAAGGCAGGATCATTTACATTCGGTGAAATTGAACAAGTACGTGATGTTGGCCCAAGCACACCTGCGACAAAACGCGGTTTATCTGGCGTCGAATACTTTTCACAAGCTGCTTTAGCTAAACGTGCTGCTTCACGGTTAATCTCTGGAACAAGATCTTCCATATGATAATCAGACATTGAAACACGCGTGCCGTTAAAGCTATTGGTTTCAATAATGTCTGCGCCTGCATCAAGATAAGCTTCATGAATACTTTGAATAATTTGGGGTTGTGTCAGCACTAAAAGGTCATTGTTACCTTTTAAGTCATGTGCCCAATCGGCAAAACGCTCACCACGGTAGTCGGCTTCTTCCAATTTATGGCGCTGAATCATGGTGCCCATTGCACCATCAATTATCAAAATACGTTTGGCAAGAAGCGCTTTTAGGGTGGCAAGCGTGGACATATAAAACCCCGATATTGTACAAATTTAAAAATGCGGCGCTATTGTAACAGAATAGTTGCGCAATAGATGACCTATAACGACCCATCATTCACTGTAACTTATTCAGCAAACAAGCGCTTTATGACAAAGTAGAGTCTGATTTTTCATCAAATATTCATAAAATGATCATGATATTGAAATATTTCATCTCCAATATTCGGTTTTATGACAATTGTGTTGTTTAAAAAGTGGCCGTTTAGGTAATTTTTTAGATATTTTTGCTTTAAAAATAGTCATAAATTTGATGGATATGGAGTTGGGTAAATTATTGTATTTTAATAAAAAAATAAAATAGGTAGGGGAAAGGTGCATCAAATGAGGTCAAAATATGAAAAATTGACTTCATCAGGCGCCGCTTTGTCATATAATTGTCATAATTTAATTTAAGAATACAGAGGATTTTCTTATCCTCTTACCGTCTGCATGAATTCTAATCTACCCCCTGTTTCGGATTCAAAACTTGCGGCAAACCTGCAAGTCAAATCGACGAATGTACATGTCCCGACACCTAAGTTTTTTATGCCGGTGTTTCTGACGATTATTGTTGCAACACTTATTTATATCGGATTTCAGGTGAGTGCTGATTTAGCACATGTACCACCTTTGAGCCTTTATTCAGTTATTCTTTTATCTACTGCACTCTTGATTGCTTTAGGCTTTGAATTTGTAAATGGCTTTCACGATACTGCAAATGCAGTGGCAACAGTAATTTACACCAATGCTTTACCGGCACCGGTTGCAGTCATGTGGGCTGGTTTTTGTAATTTTCTTGGGGTAATGGTTGCAAGCGGCGCAGTCGCTTACGGCATTATTGCATTGTTGCCTGTTGAACTGATTATGAATATGGGCAGTGGTGCGGGTTTCGCAATGGTTTTTGCGCTTCTTATTGCTGCGATTCTCTGGAACTTAGGTACATGGTTCTTAGGTATTCCTGCATCTAGTTCTCATACCCTGATTGGTTCAATCTTGGGTGTGGGCATTATGAACCATCTATTGAGTGCATCAACTGGCGTAACGACCAGTGGTGTTGATATGGATCAGGTGATTAAAGTTGGTAAGGCATTATTATTTTCACCTTTAATTGGTTTCGCTTTTGCAGCGATTGTATTCTTGTTGGTTAAAACTATTTTTAAACGCCAATTAGAATTATTCCAGCCACCTGAAGGGAATAAACCACCACCAGCAATCATTCGTGCAATCTTGATCTTTACCTGTACAGGTGTAAGTTTTGCACATGGTTCTAATGACGGTCAAAAGGGTATGGGTCTCATCATGCTGATTTTGGTTGGTCTGGTGCCATTAGCTTATTCATTAAATAAAAATCTCGATACACAACAAGTTCAATCATTCCATCAGCTTTCTTCTCAAACTGCCGTATTTTTGAATCAAAATCAGCCTGAATTAACCGATGAAAAAGCACGTGTTATTCTGACTAAATATATTCAAACTAAACAGCAAACTCCTGAAGTCGTGCCTGCATTGGCAAGTATGACTGATCACTTGGGTGAGCGAGTTTCTAGCTATAACAACTTAAAAGATATTCCTGAAGCTGCCATTAGCGAAATTCGTAATGACATGTATTTGAGTACAACGACGTTTAAGCGTTTGGATAAAGCAGATGCTTTACCAAAAATGGATCAATCACAGCAAAAACTCGTAAAAGAATACCGTAGTAGCTTAGACTCATTCTTACAATACATCCCGACTTGGGTAAAAGTAGCGGTAGCTTTAGCACTTGGTCTCGGCACAATGGTGGGTTGGAAACGTATTGTTGTGACTGTGGGTGAGCGTATTGGTAAGCATCACATGACTTATGGTCAAGGGATGTCTGCTGAGCTTGTCGCGATGAGTACAATTGCAGCTGCCGATGGTTTAGGTATGCCAGTTTCAACAACACACGTTTTAAACAGTGCTGTTGCGGGTACGATGGTCGCGAATAAATCAGGTTTAAACTTTAATACTGTGAAGACAATTCTCTCTGCATGGGTATTTACTCTTCCAGCAACAATCTGCTTATCAGGCGGTTTGTACTGGTTATTCTTACAGTTTGTATAAAAGCATTTAAAAAATTAAAGCCACTGTTCACAGTGGCTTTTTTATTTGTCTAGTTTTTAAAGTTGAGACTGTTTTTAATGTACATTCAGCTATAAATTAATATTTGTTGTAGGCCAAACAGCTTCATAGGCTGGGCTTAAAATTTTATATCAGGATAGATTATGGATGCGGTTCAAATAGATCAGCTAAAACAACAATTCCCACTTATTAAAACGTTGCAAGCTTATCAAGAGACATTTTGGTTTACACCTCATCGCTATCCTTTAAAAGAAGCTTTAGCAAAAGTTGGACTAACTGCTGAGGACGTAAGGGAAGCAGAAGCAAGGCTGGCGCGTTTCGCACCTTATTTAGCACAGGTATTTCCTGAAACTCAAACACAACAGGGAAAAATTGAATCAGATATCGTCGAAATTGCTCATATGCAACAAGCACTTTCTTCAACAGAACAAGTACAACTGACTGGAAAATTCTGGCTGAAAAAAGATAGCCATTTACCTATTTCAGGTTCTATTAAAGCACGTGGTGGTATTTATGAAGTCTTAACTCACGCCGAAAAATTGGCAATTGAGGCGGGCTTACTCAAACCAGAAGATGATTATCGTAAATTAGATCAAGATTCATTTCGGGCTTTCTTTTCTAAGTACCAAATTGCAGTGGGTTCTACAGGCAACCTGGGGCTTTCTATTGGGATTATGAGCGCCAAACTCGGCTTTAGAGTTACTGTTCATATGTCGGCTGATGCGAGACAGTGGAAAAAAGACAAATTGCGTTCACTGGGTGTTAATGTTGTGGAATATGCCAGTGACTATGGCGTAGCGGTTGAAGAGGGAAGAAAAGCCGCAGAGCGAGATCCCCATTGTTTTTTCATTGATGATGAAAACTCAACAACATTATTTTTAGGTTATGCCGTTGCAGGAATACGCTTAAAACAGCAATTTGAGCAAAAACAAATTAAAGTCGATGCTGAACACCCATTATTTGTTTATTTGCCGTGTGGCGTCGGTGGTGGCCCAGGTGGGGTAAGTTTTGGACTAAAACTGGCTTTTGGTGAGCATGTACATTGTATCTTTGCGGAACCAACCCATTCACCGTGTATGTTACTTGGTGTTCACACAGGCTTGCATGATCAGATTTCAGTAAATGACATCGGTATTGATAACGTTACGGCGGCAGACGGGCTTGCGGTAGGGCGTGCTTCAGGTTTTGTCGGACGTGCGATGCAACAGTTAATCGATGGTTACTATACCATTCATGATGAACGTTTATATGAGCTCATTGCGCTTTTAAATCGAACTGAAAATATTCAACTTGAGCCTTCTGCCGCAGCAGGCATGATGGGACCATATTATGTTCAGACGAGTCCTGATTACTTAGCTTTGCATCAGTTAACAGATGAGCAGTTGCAGCAGGCGAATCATGTGATATGGGCGACTGGAGGCGGTATGGTACCATCTGATGAAATGCAAAAATATCTATCACAATTTCAAGCTAAATAAAGACACACTAGAAAAAAGCCCAATTCTAAGATTGGGCTTTAATAAATTTATTTTTTAGATGATTTTCTAAAAGGTAGCTTTTCGGTAGCAAAGCCATAAATTGCAGCGAAAGGCAGGGCAGTTCTTGCTAAATAAGCCACACGCCATAATCCACCATGGTTGGCACCTTCCATCATAAGTTCAAGCGGATGGTCCAATACAGTTTCAGGATTTGCTACAGAAGACTCATTTCTTAAGTCATGAATCCAGAGTGCCGCCATAATAGCGTTAGTGGTTTCAGGGCTAAATGCTTCTACATCAAAAAGCTCTGCGCCATTAAAAGCAGCTTTCAGTAATGGATTCTTAGTTACTGAATGGGTCGTGGTCGATGGAGCAATATTAATACTGACACGTTGACCTTGATGACGAGCCAAAATCGCACGCCATTGTTGAATACGTTTCGCCAAAGCATAGTTTGGACCTTGTTCAACCACTAAACAGTCAGCAATACCATAAGTTTTTCCATTTTCACATCTAACCAAGTCTTGATATGGCGCTTGAAAAAAACGATTGAGAGAAAGTGTGGAAACACCTTTTACTGCTAATTTTTGTATTTTTTTGCGTGATTTAAATTTCTCTTGAGCAGCCTCTGCAACTTCCTTTGGTACCGCATAAACATCGGTTGGAGTACACATAAACATAAGGCTTGTATCAGATTTATGCTCGCTCACATATTGCATAATACTGTCCATTGCCATGGAAACACGTACATGCTTTTCACCATCTAAATAGGCGATTGCTGCCAAATCTAACTTTTGCGGAAACTGCACCAACCATTGTGCAATTTCTGGTAATTGAGTCAGTAAATTTGCACCTAACTTATCTTTTAGCTCAGAAGCTTTTGCTGAAGAATCAATTTGTTCAGCACTTGGTGCAATGAGCGTGGCATTGCCTTTTTGAATCGTATTTAAGATTTTTCCCCAGACTCGTGAGTTGGGTAAATCTACCGCAACAATATTCGCTTTCCATTTAGCTAACCAAGGTAGAGGACCTGCTTCTGAGGCAGCTCCAAATAACACCATGGTACGGTCAGATAAATCGAACCATTCTGGATGTGCAATAGCTTCACACAATGCTGTTGCATGGCTTGGTTCAATAATACCAGCCTCTTCCCAGCGTTGAATTTGGTCTAGTAAGCTTTGTCCACTGAGCTTTTGTCCTTTATAAGGAACATACCATTCTGGTGCAGCGTCACTTTCACCTTTAAGTTTTACTGTATAAAGTGGTTTAGATGAAGCAATATGAACGGCATCTTTTAAAAAGTAATGCTTATTATCACGATAATAATCAAAAATATGATGAGCTTTATGCAAACCCTGCTTTGCAATGGTAATTGGGTTGTTGATATTAGAAATTCCTTGTTTAACAAGGGCTTTAAAATATATAGGATAATTTTTGCGCCAGTATTTTTCATTCAACACTTGTTGTGCAGTTTTATTATCTACAATAGATAAAGCCTCGGATAAAATCTCTTGGCCTGTACGAGACGTACTTTGTTTTTTTGTTGAGGCGTGTACCGGAAATTGTAGACCTTCGACTTGACTTGTGCTGGACATAAAATATCTCGTTAATACGACTGGGTTAATATACAGATGTATACATTATCTATGCCAATGAAAGGAAACGAGTGGCAATAACTGACAAAATAATATTGATTATTTGTGTGATGAAACTGGAAAGAGAGGATTATTATGATAAATTCATCTCATTTTAGTCTTAATTTTTTTCACATTTTTAAAACATTTTTATAGACTTACGTTACATAAATGATTATTTTGTATTAAGCAAATACATCAGTTTTAACCTGAAGGTAAAATGTTCAAAATGTATCAATAATAGAGATACAGTAATGATTAAAAATTAGACTTTTTTCTTAAGTAGTAAGAAAAGTCAAATGGAATAAGAAAGAATTGGGGTGAAACTAGATAGAAGACAACGTAAGATTGTCTTTTAAAAATCTTGGGGATATGGTGATTTTTTTACACCATAATTTTCTAGTTTCATCCCATCTAATTTGGGCGTGGAACCCTCCATTGAGTATTCAATTACTTGATTGAACTCTATTTCTTTAGAGTAACTTAAAAATTACTCTAAAAGAGGGAGTTTCTAACAACGTCCTTTTTTAGCTTGTCCTGGTGGGCAAAAGCCTCCTGGATGTCCGTAATATGGTGAATCTGGGTCAATCACAATACTACCTTCGGGAGTATGGACTGCACAGGCTGATAGTGAAATCGTGAAAATTGCTGCGGCGCAAAGAAGTAAAGTTTTCATCTTGTTCTCGCTTTTTTATCATTCTCATTTGTACTATAAAAATATTTTGATTATTTTTCGATCTAATTTTGGTTAAAAAATATCTTTAATAAGCTTAATTAAGAAGAAATTAAGGAGACCGTAAAATTGTTCGAAACCCTACATGTGTTGCAGCTAAATCGAAATCTTGTGGGTAGCGACTACTACTACGATAACGTGAACAATAATTTTGTGCACAAAGGAAAGATCCACCTTTAATTACATATTGTGTGCTCGCGATTTGTTGTTGTCGTAAATCAGAATAATTTCCCATATGTTGGTCATGAGCACCTTGATACGGTGATGATGTCCATTCCCATACATTTCCAATCATATCAAATAGTTTGAAATTGTTTGATGCAAAACATCCAACGGGTGCAACACCTTTAAAGTGATCTTGATTTAGATTTTGAAAAGGGAATTCACCTTGCCAGTAATTTGCTTGGGGATGCTGATGTTCATCAGTAGGAGCTTGATGTAAAGGTGTATCAGTTTTTGAATTAGCTTTAGCTGTATATTCCCATTCTAGTTCTGTTGGTAAATCATGTCCTAGCCACACTGCATAATGTTCCGCATCATTTTTACTCACATATCGTACAGGCTCATTAGGATTTGCTATAGCACCAGTACTGCCGTTTGGAGTTTTCCATGTATATCCCGATTTTAGTTGCCACCATTGTTGTGGATGATGAGGGTCGGGTGAAAAAACTGCGGCCTGCTTTTGTTTTTCGGCATCAGTGATATAGCCTGTTGCTTTTACGAAGCTTGCAAATTGAGCCACGGTGACTTCGGTCTGATCAATCCAAAATCCTTTGACTTCTCGTTGTTTTTTTCCAAAATTCAGTTCATCGGGATAGGCTTTTTCAGAACCAAAATTAAAATGCCCATCGGCAATTAAAACCATCCCAGCTGTTGGCTGTTTAAGCCAACCTTGAGGTAGTCCAGTATACTTTTTACACTTTTCAATAGAGCCCAAGTCGGCTAAAGAATTTGGCTTTTGGGTCGAAGAGGATGACTCAGAAATTTTTAAAGATTGGTTACAGCCTGACATAAAAGACAGGCTGATTGTGGTAACTAAAAATAGTTTTAATCTCATTTGGCGTTATATTCCTGCACACCATTTTTCTCAGTATATTTTTGATAAACCGATAATAACTCTTGCACTTTTGCTGGGTAAAGTTGCGCAACATTGTGGTTTTCTCCACGATCAGTGGCAATGTTATACAACTCCCAAGTTCCTGTGCCTAACTCAGGGCGTCCTTGAAGGGCAATTTTCCATTCGCCTTGTTTTGCATATTTACTACCATGTAATTCATCAGCAAAGCTGAAATTAGCAGGTCGTATCGTTTGTGATTTATTTTCAAGTACAGATTTCCAAGAATAGCCACTTGGCGTATTAATGGTACGACCATTGTATTGACCTTGAGGTAAGGGAATATGAGCATATTCTAGTAAGGTAGGGAAAACATCGAGCACAGATGCAAAGCTATGGTTGGTTGCTTCTGCATTTTTCTGGTTCGGTAATTTCACAATAGCAGGGGCAGTGGTTGCACCTTCACCAGCTGTATCTTTCCATAAATGAAATGGTGCCGCGCTGACCTCGGCCCAACGTGGCCCAATATAGTGATATGAAGTTGGTGTTCCCACATTTGCTACAGAGTTATCAAAACCAGATTCACTGCCATATCCGCCACGTACAAAACCTTCTGCGCCATTGTCAGAAACAAAGAAAATTAAAGTATTGTCATAAAGATTATTTTGTTTGAGATATTGAATAATACGGCCTACATTAGCATCGAGGTTTTCGACCATGCCTGCATAGATTTCCATTTTTCGGGCTTCGAGTGCCTTTTGCTCGGCTGTTAACTCATCCCATTTTCCATATTTTTGTGGGGCATTTTGTGTTGCAATGGGTTCCGCTGCCTCAAAGTTTGCAGGGATAATTCCAAGCTGTTTTTGCCTAGCAATACGTGCGTTACGAATAGCATCGTAACCGACATCATAAACTCCGCGATATTTTTCGCGGTATTCAGCAGGTGCCTGAATTGGCCAGTGAGGTGCTGTGTAAGCAGCATAAGCAAAGAATGGTTTGCCACTATTTTTGCCTGAATCTAAGTAGCTGAGTAATTTATCGGTAAAATAATTTGTCGAGAAAAAGTCGTCAGGCAAAGCTGAAACAGGAATAACTTGCCCATCTTCTGTATAAGTTGAATTTCGTTTAAACGCACTTGGTGCTTGTTTAAAGTGGTGATCTAGACCTTGTAATAGGGTAAATGAATGATCAAAACCTTTAGCATGTGCATTGGTTTCAGGCGTTAATCCTAAATGCCATTTACCGCTAATGTACGTGCGGTAACCATTATCTTTAAGCACTTGAGCAATCGATAGCGAGCGTTCGTTTAAATATCCCTCGTAGCCTGGTTGTCCCTTCAAATGCTCAGGTGTGAGTTCGGCCATTGCCCCAATACCGGCTAAATGGTGATCAGTACCGGAAATGAGTTGAGAGCGTGTCGGAGAACAGGTCGGGGCAGTATGATAATCTGTTAAAAGGCGGCCTTCTTGAGCCAAACTATCAATATTAGGCGTGTGAATTTCACCACCAAAAGCCCCTAAATCTGAATAGCCTAAGTCATCCGCCATAATAAATAAAATATTCGGTTGCTTAGGAGAGCTTACGACATTTTCTTGATTATCATTGTCATTACATCCAGCCAAAGATAAGCTAAATAAAGCAATGGAAAGGCTAGATAAAATTGCTTTGTACTTCATTGTATCATCTGAATTATTAAAAGAATTGGCATGAGTTTAATCAGATGGTTTTTGCAAACAAAACAACGAATTGATCAAAGAAAATCAGAAAAAAGACTGAGAATTTATAGTGATAAATTAATGAGAAAAAAAGAAAAGCCCACTAAGGACTTTCCTTTGATTTATATTCCTTAGAAAGGAAGGCGTGTAAGTTGGTCTAAGAAATGTGGAATAACTTTTGGCTCAAGTAAAATGGTGACGATGATCCCGTAAGCTGCACCCCACAAATGAGCGCTGTGGTTAATATGACTATTGCCACGTTTACCTGCCCAAATGCTATAAGCCACATATAAAATAGCGAAAATAATAGCAGGGACAGGAATGAAAAATACAAAAATCAGCTTCCATGGCTGAAACAGAATATAAGCAAATAAAACTGCTGAAACCGCCCCTGAGGCGCCTAGGCTGGCCCAATTTGCATCATTTTTATGTTGTAAATAGCTTGGCAAAATCGCGAAAATTAAGCCACCTAAATAGAACAACACAAAACCCATGTCATAAAAATATTGGCGATAAAAACTTTCAATAATACTGCCAAAGAAAAATAGGGTAATCATGTTGAAGAGTAGATGTGTTCCATCGGCATGGATAAAGCCATGAGTAATGAATCGATCAATTTGTCCACGTTGCATTGCAGGCGGCCAAAAAATCAATCGGTTCATTACGTTTTGATTGCTAAAAGCAAGTAAAGAGATAATGACCGTAATAATAATAAGAGTAACTGTATGGTTAAACGGCAAATGCAACATAAGAAATATTTAAAAAATGATCAATACTGAGGTCAATAATGCCATTAAAAACTTAACTTGAAACCCTGTTGTGTATAAATCCGACAAATTTAGTTGATTTTTTTTAAATCTACCTCATCTTCGGTTAATATAAAGGCATCAGCTTGAGGAATATTGTTATGTCGACTGAGAACACCAACACTGCTGTTGCAGAAGAAATTCCAAACCTTTTGATTACACCATCTGCACAAGAGTATTTGCACGATTTATTAACGAAGCAAAATACTCCGGGAATTGGCGTTCGAATTTTTGTTGAGCATCCGGGTACGCCACGTGCCGAATGCTGTATGGCATATAGTGCGCCAGAAGAAGTGATTCCAACAGATTATAAACAGGACTATCCTGATTTTCCTGCGTATATTGATGCGCCATCTATTCCTTATCTTTTAGATGCCGTAATCGATTACAACAAAGACCGTTTTGGTGGTCAGCTCACTTTCCGTGCTCCAAATTCTAAAGTTCCACGTGTTGGTCCAGATGCTTCGATTGAAGAACGTATTACTTACATTCTTCAAGCAGAAATTAACCCAGGTCTTGCAGGGCATGGCGGAAATTGTAGCTTGGTAGAAGTACAAGATGACCCAGAACATGGTTTAACTGCTGTATTAAAATTTGGTGGCGGTTGCCAAGGCTGTTCAGCAATTGACGTTACCTTGAAACAAGGTGTAGAAACCACTCTAAGAGAGAACATTCCTGAACTTCAACGTGTGGTTGACCAAACTGACCATACGCAAGCAGAAGGTGCTTATTTCAAATAATCAAATTATTTGAAAAGTGAAATAAAAAAGCCTCGCAATGAGGTTTTTTTATGGTCTTGTAATTGAAAATAATTATCAATATTATTTATTTTTGTATTTAAATTTGTTACATTTGTTTAAGCAAAACTTAATATTTATTCATAATTTAATCTGTTGGAGTAGGGTATGACGAAGAGTATTTTCCAATCTGTATTATCAATTTCGGTACTTACAGTAATGTTTCCTGTGGCTTATGCTGCTGAAAGTGAAAATATTTTAGTTGATTCTTCCATAAAAAATAAAAAAGAAAGTGAAGTGGCACAATTAGAAAAAATTGTCGTAACAGCAAGTGGTTTTGAACAAAATATAAAAAAAGCAGCAGCTTCTATTTCTGTTTTAACTCAAGATGAAATTAATAAAAAAGCATATCGTGATGTAACTGATGCACTTAAAGATGTACCTGGTGTGGTTGTTACAGGTGGTGGAAGCTCATCTGATATCAGTATTCGGGGAATGGGAAGTGCATATACCGTTATTATGGTCGATGGTAAGAAAGTAAATACACGTTCTGTGCGACCAAATAGTGATAATTCAGGTATTGAGCAAGGTTGGTTACCGGGAATCGAAAGTATCGAACGTATTGAGGTTATTCGTGGTCCAATGTCTGGTCTATATGGGTCAGATGCCATGGGGGGTGTGATTAATATCATCACTAAAAAAGTTGCAGATGTTTGGAACAGTTCGGTTAAGTTAGACACAACAATTCAAGAAAATAATAAATCTGGAAATCTTTACCAAGCTAATACTTATGTATCGGGGCCATTAATTAAGAATTTACTTGGATTAAAAGCCAATGGTACATTTTCACAAAGAGATGAAGATGAAATTATTGGTGGTTACCACAAACAAAAAATTCGTGCAGGAGGGGCGACTTTAAGTTTGACTCCTAATGATCAACATACCATTGAGCTTGAATACCAGCGTTCTATCCAAAATCGTAATGCCACAATAGGTAAAACAGTTTCACCAATTCAAACTGGACGTAATCCACCAGCAGATTCATTAACAGACTATTACCGTACAGAATATAGCTTAACGCATCGTGGTGACATCGGTCCTGTAAAGACTCATTCTTATATTCAGCGCGAAGAAAATAAGAATCCATCTAGAAATATGGAAGCTGTAAATACTACATTTAATACGCTTAACCAGATCACACTCGCAAATCATGCGCTTAGCGTGGGCGGAAGCTATTTAAAAGAAGAATTAGACGATTTAGGTAACCAGTTAAAAGTGGGTGGCTCACAACCTGTTTCTAATTTAGATCGTTATAGCTGGGCGTTATTTGCAGAAGATGCATGGAATATTATTGATCCTTTCACTTTAACAATGTCATTACGAATGGATCAGGATGAAAAATTTGGAGATCATTTCAGTCCTAAAGTATATGGTGTATGGACTTTAAATGATAACTGGATTATTAAAGGCGGCGTATCAACAGGTTATAAAACACCTGCACTACGAGCGACCGTAGCCGAATGGGGGCAAGCTACAGGTGGTAGCAGTTCTGCTGGAGTGATTGTTGGTAATCCAAATTTAAAACCAGAGAAAAGTACTAACTATGAGCTGTCATTCGCGTGGGATAATTTAGATAACTTGAATGCTGGCTTAACGATTTTTAATAGTGAATTTAAAGATAAAATTACAGAAGTTAGAACGTGCTCAGGAGATGCAGGTGCTCGCGAGTGTAAGTGGTTAGGTCTAGATTTTGATTTTGTGAGTCAACGCACAAATGTAGATAAAGCCAATATGAGAGGTGTTGAAGCGACATTTGGTTGGTTGATTTCACCAGATTTAAAAATGAATGCCAATTATACGTATACCGATACTGAACAAAAAAGTGGTCAATTTAAAGGTCAACCTTTAAATGAAATGCCGGAACATATGTTTAATACCACTTTAGATTGGCAAGTTAATGACTTAGTCAATATGTGGAGTCGCTTGAATTTCCGTAGCAAAACTTCTGAATATTTAAGCCGTACCTCAATGGCTGAAGGAAAGCCTGCTTATGGACTGGTTGATGTTGGTATGAACTATAAACCGACTGACAAAATCCAAGTTGCGGCAGGCATCTATAACTTATTTGATAAAGACATTGATGTAGCAACTTATAATTATGTCTTAGACGGACGTCGTTATAATTTAGGTATTATTTATAAATTTTAAATAATTAAATAACAAAGGCGCTTTAAGCGCCTTTGTTATTTAAGATATCTAATGCTTTTTCAGAATAATAAAACTTTTCTAGGTAAACACGGGCACGGCGTCTTAAATGGCCGGTTGTGACTAATTGTTGTAGTACGGGTACAAGCAATGCAGTCAGTTCATGCTTCACTAAACTTTCGTCAATATTGAGGTCACGAAGTAACAAGTGAAAATTACGTTCCTGATTACGAACATACCAAGTGTAAATGCCATCATGTACTTGTTGTTTTAAATAATCGGTTTGACGAATGTGGTCCCAGATTTCATGTCCTAAACCTACTGTTTTGGTTAGATCTTGAACTTCTACATAATTTTTTAAAACAGACAGCGGCATTGTTTTAACTTTATGCCAAATATTTGCCTGAAAATGGTAGAGTTTATCATTGTCAAAATGTTGATTTAAAACCCGCTCACTCATCTGGCTCAGTTTTAAAATATTCTTTTGCAAATAATGATTAATCGTATCGTCCAGATTTGAATCAGTTACTGTTTCTAGAACAGATTTCCCCATTTTCATAAAACGACCTACACCTGGTACACGCTTTGACATAGATTCATCTAAATAATCATGCATTGTTTGCTGAATTAGTTGCGTGAGCAAGGCTGAAAAGGCAGGGTTATTCACAATCGTTTTAATCAGCTTTTTACGGTGCTCTTCCTTACTTGCAACGTACTGTGCAATTCGGTCAATCGTTAAAACAGGAATAACGTCTTCAACAGTTGTTGTGTCATTTGCAGGATGAATCAAAGCAAAGCGAATATGTTCAGCAATTTGTTCAATCAGAAAATCAGAAGCAGGCGTGTCTAAAATCTGCTTTTGAATCAGCTGTTGAATCGGTTCAAAAGTCCAAATGTGTTGTAATTGCCGACTTCCCAACCAATGATAAAACTGCTCAAACTCTTGTTGAATCACCTGAGTCTGAGCAAATTGCTCATCTAAAAAATCTAGATGAGCTTCAATAAGTTTTTCAATGAGGGGTTGGGTAGACATAAGGTCTCACAAATTAAAAGTTTTATTTAAGGTGTAGTCGTTTTTAAAGACTGGTTTGCTTCTACTTTCAATAAAAACGGTACATATTGTTGAATGACCAACTGTTCAGCTTCCAATATTGGCATATGGCCTACGTTTTCCAAAATAACGGGAGGCTCAGCCTTCTTTAAAAGCCGTTTCAGTTCATTTGCGACTTCTACATTAATAATTTTATCTTGCTTACCCCATAAAATGAGCGTCGGTGCATCAATTGTTTTGGTAAGTACGGCAAATGAATCTGGCGTATAAACCTTATTAAGTGCAATCAGTTGATCAACCAGTTTTTGTGTTTGAGGCGCCTGATTAATCATCAATTTTTCTTGAGCTTGCAAAAATTCTTTAGGAATAAATGGAGGATTAAACATGGTTTGTTTTAATAAATAATTAAAGTCGCCTTTTTTAGATACTAAAAGTTGTTTTAGATAGGTTGGATCTCTGAGATAAATTGTATTTGCAGAACGGAAAATACCGCCACTATCAACCAAGAATAGACTTTTGGTTTCAAATGGATATTGTCCAGCATAAAGTAGGGCAATAGATCCGCCGAGTGAATGTCCTGCAATGTGGATTGGACCTTTTAAATTTGCAGCTTCAACAAATCGACGTAATTTTTCTGCAAGATTTGGGACCGAATAGTCGAAGTCTTGAGAAACGATAGTTTCACCGCTACCCGGTAAATCAGGAATAATGACATGGTAATTTGTGGTGAGATAACGAGCTACTCGGTTCCAGTTATCACGACTGCCCGCTAAACCATGAATGAGTAGTAAAGTTGGCTTTGTGCTAGAGCCACCTTCACTATATGACCAAGTGATATCACCGACCTTTAGACTTTTGCTTTGTAGTCCGGCCCAGCTACGCTCTTGTTGTAATATTGTTTGAAAGCTGACATCAATATTATCGGCTGCCTGCACTTGAGAAATGCTCATGACTGACAATACGCTACAAGCCAAAGTCAGGGCAGTAGCAGTTTTTTTCATAGAGGCTTTAATTGATGTGGACAGCCTTGCCATAGATTTCATCCTTGATGCTTAAGCGAGTTTGAAAAATTATTGAAAAACTTTGCCAATGAGTCATTTGCCAAATGTTTGGAATGAAGAAAATTATAGTCAATACGAGGACCAAAGTATGTCTATTTTTTCGCTAAACAGCAGGGAATTGGCCGTAAAACCTACATTAAATAAGATGACGTACTTTTCATTTTTTTCATGACAAAGGATTTATTTTTTGTCAGTGACATTCAAATTTTGACACATTAAAATGATTTCTAACCTTGAAAAAACAATGGAAATATAAAATGCCTACTGCGCAAGAAGTTTTAGATCGTCTGAAAGCTGGTAATCAACGATTTGTAAATGGAAATACTTCCCTTGCAAAAACCTTATCGCATCATGAACGCGCTGAAATGGCAAAGGATCAAAATCCGTTTGCGATTGTATTAGGTTGCTCAGATTCTCGTGTTCCAGCAGAAATGGTATTTGATCAAGGTCTTGGTGACTTATTTGTAATTCGTGTTGCTGGTAATGTGGTTGCGCCTTCACAAGTCGGTAGTGTTGAGTTCGCGGCAGAGCGCTATGACTGTCCGGTTGTCGTCGTATTAGGACATAGTCATTGTGGCGCGATTCAAGCAACAATTGATACGTTGATGAACCCTGATCAACCGCCATCATCTAACTTAATGTCGATTGTGAACCGTGTTCGCCCATCAGTTGAAATTTTAATGCAAACTGATTTGAAAAATGATTTGAAAAAATTATCGTGTCATGCGGTACGTTCAAACGTTTTTGCTTCGGTCAATCAATTACGTCATGGTTCAAGTGTACTTGAAAACTTAATTGCGAAAGGTGAGTTGATTGTTGTTGGTGCAGAATATTCACTAGAAACTGGTGAAGTTACTTTCTTTGATTTCTGAACAAAATAAAATATTTAAAATTAAAAGGTGTCTATAGGGCACCTTTTATATATGGATAAGCTAAATTAAGTAATTGTGACTGTGCTTGAGCATTTGGATGAATCAAGTCATTTTGCATAAGCTGTTTTTGACCAGCAACACCCTCTAGAAAAAACGGAAGTAATTTCACCTGATATTTTTGGCTGACAACTTTATAGTTATTTTCAAAAGCCTTGCTATACGCAGCCCCATAATTTGGCGGAATTTTCATACCAAAAAGAATAACTTTGGCTTTTTGTTTTTGGCTTAATTGAATGAGCTGATCCAGATTTTTTTGAATCATTTGAGGCGGTTGACCACGCAAGCCATCATTCCCGCCTAATTCAATCACGACTACATTGGGTTTATAAGTCTGTAATAACTTAGGTAATCGAGCTAAAGCGCCGCTGGTCGTTTCTCCACTCACACTTGCATTGACCACTTTGTGTTGTTTGGGATACTGTTGGTCTAAGCGTTTTTGCAGTAATTGTACCCAACCTTGTTTGGGATCAATTCCGTAACCGGCACTAATACTATCTCCTAAAATTAAAATAGTTTTCGCCGATACAAGCATGGGCAGCATACTTAATGAGATGAGCATGATGCTTTTAGAACCAATCAAAAAAGATTTATACATTTGTACTTCGACCCTGATTTTGAATACATAGGACTTTTCACATCATGCCACAACCCATCATTGCTGCCCATCAAGTTACACAAACTATTCAGATTAACCAAAATCAGTTTACGATTTTAAAAGATATCGATTTAGAGATTTTTGAAGGGGAACAGGTAGCAATTACGGGACGTTCTGGCTCAGGTAAGTCAACCTTATTGGGAATTTTGGCGACTTTAGATCAACCGTCTGAAGGGGAAGTCTGGTTATGTGGTCAAGCTGTTCATCAGTTAACAGAGGAACAGCGTGCTCAAATCCGAATGCAGCATATTGGTTTCGTATTTCAGTCTTTTCAACTTTTGCCTCAGTTGAGTGCGCTTGAAAATGTGATGTTACCCTTACGATTACGTAAAGATTTTGATTATAAAACTGCAGAGAAAAAAGCTTTAGATTGGTTGCATCGAGTAGGACTTGGTCGACAGGTTGAACAAACGCCTAAAGTCTTATCTGGAGGCGAACAGCAACGTGTGGCAATTGCACGAGCTCTTATTGCAGAACCACAAATTATTTTTGCGGATGAACCGACTGGAAACCTAGATGGTCAGACGGCACAAGAAATTGAAAGCTTACTCTTTGATTTAAACCGAGAGCTAGGTACCACTCTAATTTTGGTAACCCATGATCGTAATTTAGCAACCCTTTGTCAGCGTCATGTCGAGTTAGATGACGGCCGATTAAAGACAGTACAGGGTGGTTAAATGATGCGTAATCTTCTCAAACCACTTTTACTACAAAGTTTTCGAACAGGTGGATTATATCTACTCATTATTGCTCTATCGCTTGCGATCAGTGCAACAACTGCCCTGAAGTTTAGTAATAACCAAGTCAAGCAGGCAGTAAGTCTGCAAGCTTCACAAATGCTGGGTGCGGATTTGGTTCTGTCGAATAACGAGCCGATCGAACAGCCGTGGAAAAAAAAGGCAGAGCAGCTTGGTTTAAAACAAACCAATGTCACCATATTTAGCTCGATGGCGCATACCCAAGATCAGTTTGTCATGGTCAATGTAAAAGCAATAGAACCTGATTTTCCACTAAGAGGACAGCTTGAAATTGCACCAAAAACTCAAGCGATTCAATCTGGTGAAGTTTGGCTAAGTCAAAGAGCTGCGGACTTATTAAAAGTAAAAAGAGGAGATGTTGTTTCTATTGCTGACGGTAGCTTCCACTTTAGTGGCGTGATTGTGCGTGATTCAAATCAGGAACTCGGTTTTTCAGGTTTTTCACCTACCGTCATTATTCATCAAGCTGATATTGCTAAAACGCATGCAATTCAAACAGGCAGTAGAATCGATTATCGACTGTTAATGGCAGGTAGCCCTGAACAGGTTCAGACATTTTCAAAGCAATTTAAGCAACAGCATCAACCTTCTAAAGAAGCAGATGAAACGACAGGTTTGCGTTTACGTGATGCAAGCGAATCAAATAGTAGATTATTACGCCCGCTTGAAAACCTAGATACCTTTTTGCAATTAGCCAATATTTTAACGATTTTGTTGTGTGGGATTGCCATCGCTCTAACGAGTCAACGTTATGTGCAACAAAACCAAGATCATATTGCGCTGATCAGATGCTTAGGAGCCAGTAAGTTCCAAATCTTATGGGCATATATTGGATTACTTAGTGTTGTCAGTGCGATTTCAATTGTGTTGGGCAGTCTATTAGGTTTAATCATGGGTTATGGCCTGCTCCAGCTTATGCTGCAATTAATTCCTCAATTAGAGCTAAGTTTTTCGGTCATACCACTTTTAGTTGGACCTTTACCCATTGCTATTTTTACGAGTGTGATCGTACTGCTTGGATTTATTTTGCCAAGCATTTGGGAACTTTTAAATACACCTCCAATTCGCGTTATTCGCGAGCAAGCCAAATCTCGAAAATCTTTATTCTTTATGTTTTTTGCTGGCATTAGTAGCCTGATTGTTTTTAGTTTAGTGTTGAGTGAAAACTTAATGCTCAGTATTCTGGTTTTGGCTGCCATTATTGTTCTTTGTATTTTGCTTTATACCGTTGTTTGGCTATTGCTTCGCAGCTTAAAAAAGCTGAAAAATCGTTTGTCTTTTTATATTCGTTCTCCATCGCAAAGTGCCTTACAAATTACTGCATTGGCTTTAGGCTTAAGTCTCATTACAGTCCTCAGTGTATTAAGAACAGATTTATTGGAGCGTTGGCAACAACAACTTCCGGAAGGAACACCGAATCAATTTGTTTATGGATTACCTCCATTCGATTTAAAAGCCTTTGAGCAACAGTTAAAGCAACATGGTTGGCAAAGCACCCCGTTATATCCAAATATTCGTGGCCGATTGCTGGCTAAAAATGATGTACCTTTTTCAGAAGAGGCGATAAAGCAAAATAATTCTTTGCGCCGTGAATTGAATTTGACTCAATCAAATCTATTACCAAATGACAATGTCATTACAAGTGGTCAAGCTCAGTTTAATGGTGTGGGGCAGGTTTCAGTCGAAAGTAAGACTGCCGAAAGTTTAGGAATCCAAATTGGAGACAAACTTACCTTTAGTCTGCCAGAAGGGACCTTGCAAGCCAAAGTTGTGAATTATCGGAGTGTAGAGTGGGAAAGTTTTAGCCCTAACTTTTTCTTTATTTTTTCACCTAAAACTTTAGATGAAAATGCTGGAAGTTATTTAGGCAGTTTTTATGTGCCTAAGCAAGATCAGCCAAAGATGATCAATATTATTCAGCAGTTTTCCAATACTGTATTTATTGATGTTGACCGAATTTTAGATGAAGTAAAACGGTTAATGAATGTTTTGGTCAAAATAGTAACTGTACTGGCAGCATTAGTCGGTTTTTCTGGAATATTGGTACTGATTGCATGCTTAAACTTGTTAATGGACGAGCGACGCCGTGAGGTTGCTTTACTGCGTTCATTTGGTTTATCTAAAAATAAAATGAAGAAAATGCTTAGTTTTGAGATTGGTTTCTTAGGTCTGTTAGCAGGCATAGTTGCCTGCTGTTTTGCAGAAGTGATTAGTGCGATTGCAAGTTATAAAATGAATATGGTCCTACAGTGGCATATTGAAATATGGCTGATTTTACCTCTTGGCATGATGCTGATTTGTGCCCTAATTGGTCGTTATCGATTAGGTTATCTCTGTAATTTACCGCCTTTACAAAGTTTAAGAGAGTTAAATCAATTGTAGGTTAAGGAATAATGTCAGGATTCTGGATAATGATTTCATGCCATAGCGGAAGTAAAGGTGTATTGATTTGTACACAGTACATATAGAAACCACCTGTAATAATTACTGCGCCTAATAAGCCTAAAATTTTAAGTATAGTTTTTAACTTGCTGACATAGCTTAAGTACCACATTAGCGCAAGGAATGCGCCAATAATCATGCCGCCAATATGCGCGGCATTATTAATACCCGTTGCGACAAAACCAAAAACAAGGTTGATGGCCATAATCATTAATAATGCTTTTTTATCGAGTATGTAGGCTTGATGTGGAAGCGGTGGAAATAAGGAAAGAACGGTTAACGCAGCACCTAATCCCATCACGGCACCCGAAGCACCTGCACTAACATGAGGCAGTAAGCTTTGATCGAAATGTTGCAGTAATTCATGTCCATTTTGAATCGTCATATAACTACTTAAAAGACTACCGAATAAGCCAGCAAGTAAATACATGCCTATAAAATAGAAGCGACCAAATAGTGACTCAGCAACATTACCGAAAATATAGAGAGCCCACATGTTAAGCATGAGGTGAACAAGACCAAAATGAAAAAACATGCTGGTAAATAAGCGTTCGGGCTGCCCAGTAAAAGTAAGTGGTGTAAAATCTGCACCCCAATGAATAGCATCTTTCATGGCTGGGTCGCTAATATCGACACCAGTCGCAATTTGCCAGACAAACAAACCTACATTAATCAAGATCAATAGGGCGGTCAGCCACCAAGTTTGTACATTGAGTTTACGATTAATGTGCGGAGGCTGATATTGAGTCATGCTATGCTTTTGTTATATATGAACATGCTTAACAGCTTAACATGAAAAAAGTTGAATACAGGAGATCAGGACGAACATGAAAGCTTTTATTGTTCGCGTGTTGTTAATTTTTATTGGGGCAATTCTCCTTATTCAGCTTTGGATTTTCTCAAGTTTAGTTTGGTGGCGTACACATGAAGTCGATACCACCATGTTTATGCGATTAGATTATTGGTCAGATACATCGGAGCCGATTATTCATGAATGGCTTGACTATGATGATATTAGCGACAATTTCAAACATGCGATTTTAGCAGGAGAAGACGCAAAGTTTATTTATCATCATGGCTTTGACTGGGATGGTATTCGTTTTGCTCTAGAGCGTAATAATGAAAAAGGTGAAGTGGTTGCGGGTGGGTCTACTGTGTCTCAGCAACTTGCAAAGAACTTATTTTTATACAACAAGCGTTCGTTTATTCGTAAAGGCCAAGAAACTATCGCAACATGGATGATGGAGCGAATGTGGTCAAAACGCCGAATTCTTGAGGTGTATATGAACTCTGTTGAGTTTGGCAAAAATCGTTATGGTGTTGAAGCAGCTGCACAATATTATTATGGTAAAAGTGCTAAAAGCTTAACGCGCGAACAAGCTGCTTTTTTAGCCGCTTTATTGCCTGACCCGAAATATTACCAAGATCACCGCAACGATCGTAAACTACAATATAGAAAACGCGTTATTTTACGTTATATGAATAGCACCCAGATTCCTGAATGATGATGTTTAAAGATGTGTAAATTTTTTAGTTTTTACCAAATTGTCATATTTTTGCAGCATACTGTTTTATAGAGATTTTGGCTGGATAGAGAATTGAGTTAGACATGAATACAGCGATTACACCGACGACCCCAACAGAATATAGTTATAATGACCGTTATATAAATCGTGAATTGTCTATTCTTGACTTCCATTTGCGTGTATTGGAGCAAGCGGTAGACCCTTTACATCCATTACTTGAGCGAATGAATTTCTTGCTTATTTTTTCACGCAATCTCGATGAATTCTTTGAAATTCGTGTTGCGGGGGTAATGGAGCAATTTTCTCTAGGCAATGAAAGTCGTAGCCCTGATGGATTGACGCCACGACAAGTCCTACAAAAAATCTCTGAAACTGCTCATGCTGCGATTGAACGTCAATATCGTATTTTAAATGAGGAAATCTTACCTAAGTTACGTGAAGAAGATATTTGCTTCCTCCGTCGTGGTGAGTTAACGCCAGCACAGTCGGCTTGGATTAAGAAATATTTCCAAGAGCAAGTTGCACCTGTATTAACGCCAATTAGCTTAGATCCAGCGCATCCGTTCCCACGTCTCGTCAATAAAAGCTTGAACTTTATTGTGACATTAGAAGGTAAAGATGCTTTCGGTCGTCAAATTGATTTAGCTGTGGTACCAGCACCACGTTCATTACCTCGCGTGGTTCGACTGCCAGATGAGTTAACAGGTGGTAAAGAACATCACGTTATGCTATCTGCCATTATCCATGAGCATGTGTCAGATTTATTCCCTGGAATGACTGCAACTGGTTGTTATCAATTCCGTGTTACACGTAATGCTGACTTGGCATTAAATGAAGATGTTGAAGATTTAGCAAAAGCTTTAAAAGGTGAATTAAGTTCTCGACGTTTCGGTCGTGCGGTTCGCTTAGAAGTGACTCATAACTGTCCACAGCATATTTATGAGTACTTATTGGAAGAATTTGATTTAACCGATGAGCAATTATACAAAGTTGATGGTCCTGTAAACTTGGCTCGTTTGGTTTCAAATTTTAAACGCCCTCATTTGCGTTATGACTCGCATACGCCAGTTGTGCCTAAAGTGTTTAAAAAGACCGAGAGCATTTTCTCTGCAATGCAGAAGCAAGATATTTTGCTTCATCATCCATTTGAATCTTTCGCTCCCGTCATTCAGCTACTTCGTGAATCTGCTCGCGATCCCCAAGTGTTGGCAATCAAGCAAACACTTTACCGTAGTGGCGCTGATTCTGAAATTGTACAGATTTTGGCGGAAGCTGCGCGTAATGGAAAAGAAGTGACTGCAGTGATTGAATTGCGCGCTCGCTTTGATGAAGAGTCCAATATTGAAGTAGCGAACGTTTTACAAGAAGCGGGGGCTGTCGTTGTTTACGGTATCGTAGGTTATAAAACTCACGCCAAAATGATTATGGTGGTACGCCGTGAAAACAACAAACTGGTGCGTTATGTTCATTTAGGAACAGGTAACTACCATGCGATGAATGCTCGAATTTATACCGATTATGGTCTCATGACGACTGATAAAGATCTGTGTGAAGACGTGCACCGCATATTCCAAGAACTCACAGGTATGGGCAAAATGGCGAAATTGAAAAAGCTATTACATGCGCCATTTACCTTACATGCTCAGCTCATCAACTTCATTGATGAAGAAATTGCCAATGCTAAGGCTGGGCGTAAAGCTCAAATTATTGTGAAAGTGAATGCCTTAACGGAAGTTCAATTGATCAATAAATTATATGAAGCATCTCAAGCAGGTGTTCAAATTGACCTGATTATTCGTTCTATTTGCTGTTTACGTCCGGGTTTACCTAACTTATCAGAAAATATTCGTGTACGTTCAATTGTAGGCCGTTTCCTTGAGCATACTCGCGTTTACTACTTCAGTAATAATGGGGATGCACGTATTTACTGCTCAAGCGCAGACTGGATGGATCGCAATTTATTTAACCGCGTTGAAGCATGTTTCCCTGTCGAAGATCCTGCATTGAAAAAGCGTATTTATCAACAAGGACTCGTGAACTATTTGCAAGATAATCAGCAAGCTTGGTTATTGCAGTCAGATGGTACTTGGGTACGTGCTGAGCCAGCAGAAGGTGAAAAACTACATAATGCTCAAAGGGCACTATTAGAAATTATTAAATAATGAACTTTTAACTCTCATTAAAAAGCCGACATTTTGTCGGCTTTTTAATTCACTGAAATTCAATCTAATTTACTTAGTATTTCTAAATGGTTGTTGGATAAACGATAATAATTTGAAGAACAGCAAGATGTTTTTAAAATATGTGATTTTTAGCATAAAACATTGAATTTTAAAAATATACAAATCATGTGAAATCTACTTTAATACGCCGCATTAAATATACTTAACTTTGGTAAATGAATAAAATGCAATGCTTTATTAGAAGTTTACTTTTTAAAATACTTTTGGGGATAATGCCAGTGACCGCTTACGCAGAGCAGAAGTGTTATGGGGGTATCATTGTCTTTCAAAGATTTAATGACCAAGCCATATATCCGTACTTTGTCCCAGCTTTTAATGATAAAAATAAAAAGAGTGAAGTAAACAATAAAGCAATAACTATCCAGAAAAGAAAACAAAAGCAAGATGAGTTTTTAGCCCAAAAGAAAACTGAAGATGTTCACACAAAGAAGTTAGAAGAAAAGAAAAATTCTGAAAATAAAAAACAACTTGATGCTGCAATCGCTAAAGAAATTTTAGAAAATGGTGAAAAAAAGTGGATGGTTCAGGTTGCATTAGCAGCTAATCAAAATAAAGCCAACCGGGTTCAATCTCAACTTGAAGCAAAAGGCTATAAGGTCGTCACTAGTTCAACCACTAAAGGAATACGAGTTATGATAGACCCAGCCAATGACTATGCTATCGCACAAATTATTAGAGAAAAAATTATTGCCGATAATAGTTTGAATATGCCTTCTGCTTGGGTGTTTAAGTGGGCATCGCTTACAGCTCAGTAAAACAAAAAGGAGTCCGAAGACTCCTTTTTTTATTCATGTAAGTTTGTCGTTATTTTCTGCATAATTTGCAGTAACACATCGAATTCACTTTGTAGCGGTGTGCTTTTACGAGTAACTAACGCTAAAGTCCGACTCGGGGCATCTTCAATTGGTTTTGCAGTAATTTGATCATTAAACTTGATCATACTGTTATCAATTGCAATTCCTGGTAAAAGCGTAAAGCCTAAATCAGAAGAAACCATTTCAACCAAAGTTGGTAAAGAGCTTGCTTTTAAACGGTTGTCGTTTTTACGTTCACCGATAGGGCAGGCACTTAAAACGTGGTCACGTAAACAGTGACCTTCTTCAAGCAAAATTAATCTTGATAAATCAAGATCATCTAAAGAGTTTGCTTGTAAAGCATTTGCATCTTGTTTACTACACACAAGGTACAAGTTTTCTTTCGAGATTTCAGCGACTTTTAGGCCTCTAGTATCAAATGGTAGAGCAAGAACAATCATGTCTAGATTACCGTGTTCTAGACGCTCTACAATTTTTTCACTTTGAGCTTCATGCAGATGCAATTGAATTTTAGGTAACTGCTGATGCACTTCATCAAGTAACCGTGTCAAGATAAAAGGCGCAATGGTTGGGATAACGCCCAAATGCAAATCACCTGTTAACGGTTCACTCATTTCACGGCTCAAACGCATTAAATCTTGAGCATCTGCTAGTAGTACACGGGCACGAGCAACGACTTGTTCACCCAAGGGTGTTAAACGCACATTCTGACGGTCACGCTCTACCAGAACGCCACCTAACAATCGTTCAAGCTCCATGATGCCGCCTGATAACGTCGATTGCGTGACAAAAGAGCGGCGTGCTGCTTCAGTAAAATGCAAAGTTTCCGACAACGTAACTAAATATGATAGCTGTCTTAGTGAGGGTAATGCAGCCATAGTGTCCTAGTATGATGATTTAAAATGATGCGCAAATAAACCGCTAAGCTGTGGAATAAAATGTGCAGGGATATCATGCCCCATTCCATCAATTAATTCAAACTTAGCACCGGAAATTGCTTTTGCTACAGCCTTACCATGACTAGGTGGAAGTAAGCGATCACGAGAGCCATGTAAGACTAATGCGGGTTGCTTAATTTCACGGTCCAGTTGAAGTAAGGAGCCTGTACATAATATTGCTAAAAACTGTTGAAGTACACCAGCAGGATAATAGCTACGTTGATAAAGTTTGCGTGCAGTTTGCATTGCTTCAATCTGGTTGACGTAACCAGGTGAACCAATCAATTGAAATAATTTTAAACTGTGATTAACAATACCATCTTCGTCACGTGACTCGGGTTTGCCAATTAAACTCAAAAGTTGTTTCGGAAAAGGAGGTGGTAAAAAAGGCTGATTATTACTGGTAAACATGAGCCCCAATTTCTCAACCTTTTCAGGATATTTTGCTGCAAGAATTTGAGCAATCATCCCACCCATCGATGCGCCAATGACATGGGTTTTAGTCACACCTAAACGATCAATGAGCATGGATACGTCATCTGCCATATCATGCAGTGTATACGGTGCGCCTTGATTACTTAACCCGAGTGCAAAGCGGCCCATTAACTTAACCGTATTTAATCGCTTACCTTCATGACGTACTTTTGAAGAAAGGCCGATATCACGGTTATCAAAACGAATAACACGAAAACCTTGGTCAATGAGTGATTTACAGAAGAAATCCGGCCAAAAAAGCATTTGAGCCCCAAGACCCATAATGAGCAAAATGGTTGGATGTTCCGGCTTTCCACCCACTTCTACATGTAGTTCAATACCATTGCCTAAATTGACTTTGGTCTCTTGCATGAAAGATGTGTACGGCGAAACGTTAAACTGTAAGGCGCTATTCATGTTATTCATTCCTTAAAGGAATACTCACAAAAGAGTATTCCTGATTCAAACCTTATGCTTGGGCTGGAATAAGATCTGGAACAAGCTTTGTTAATGTTAAGCGTTGTTTACCTGCTGTTGCACCTAACAATACGAAACCACGCAATGTTCCTTCATTGTCAATTGCTTTAGCAAGCATACCATCGTCGAACTCTTCTGTTTCCCAGTTTACTTCTACATCAACTGGTGCCGGTAAAACGGTAAGTGGAGCCGCTGGAGTTTTTACTGCTACTGGCATAGCAGGGTAATGCACGGCAGTTTGTTGTCCACTTAGGGTTTTAGCAAGAGCACGAGCCTGCTGCATAATCGGCATTACATATGGAAGTAGGGTGCCATTTACTTCTGCACAATCGCCAATCGCATAAATATCGGCTTGATTTGTTTCAAGCAAACTATTGGTAATAATGCCACGGCTTGTTTGAATATCTGCGCTTTTAGCAAGTGAAATATTTGGCTGTAATCCAATGGCTGAAAGAACGATGTCAGCAACTAAAGTTTGGCCGTTCGCGAGCGTAACTGCATAATCTTCGCCATTATTAATTTTGCTGACTTTTTCAACGGTTGTACCTAACGCAAATTTAACACCAGCTTCTTCGAGGTTTTGCTGGAATGCAGAAGCAACATGACTTGGCAACAAGCGACCTAATGGTTGAGGTGCTAAATCAATAACAGTAATGTCATATTCACTGTGAAGTAAGTCATTGGCAAATTCACAACCAATTAAACCAGCACCTAAAATAACAACACGTTTGTCTTTACGTTGAGCTAGATTTTCACGGAAAGCACGGTAATCAATGAGTGAGTTCACAACATGGATGTCATCACTACCATCACCCGCAATTGCAAGTCGAATTGGGTTAGCACCAACCGCTAAAATCAATTTTGAATATGGTTGATTTGAAGTTACTCCATCTTTCTCAAGAACAAGCTCATGTCGTTCAGCTAAAATTTCTTTTACAAAAGTGAAAGGCTCAATACGCATATTGAGTTGAGTACCCATTTTAGCAGCATCACCTAAAGCAATTTGTTCAGGTGCTTTTTTACCTGCAAATGCATTTGATAATGTTGGTTTTGCATAATTCACTGCATCATCCGCACAAATCATCACAAGTTCTTGCTCTGGGCTAAGCTTACGAAATTCACGTGCTAAGGTATAACCCGCCATGCCTGATCCGATAATGACGATAGGATGCATTTTTCTCTCCAGAGTTAGAATTGTTTATTTAATACGGTGATTGGTAATATTCGTAAAAAAGACCATGTCAATCATGGCCTTTTAATTTAAATCATTAGATTTCGATCATTTCGAAGTCAGCTTTTGAAACGCCGCAATCAGGGCAAGTCCAGTCATCAGGGATATCTTCCCATTTTGTTCCAGCTGCAATGCCGTCTTGTGGCCAACCCTCTGCTTCATCGTAAATCCATCCACAAACGATACATTGATATTTTTTCATGAGACTCTCCGCACTGATAAGTTTGCTTAAAGCTGCCTTTCAGTAAAACTATTCCATCTATTAATAATGTAACCACGATCCGGTCAATAATAACCAATGTGCCTTTGATCGGATATCAAATTTTTACGCAGTTCTACATTTAATGTAAAGCAAATAAGGGAGTTTAATCATTCGTAAGCAAAGATGAATGGCAGGTTAGGACAAATAAGCGGTTATTTAGGCAAAACTTCAACATAAACTAATAATAAGTAATGCATTCTTAACGTTAATTTTAAACTTGCTTTTACTTATGGACGTGCTGAAAAATAAAAAGTGCCTGATCATTTAAAAGATTTATATAATAACAACGCTAAATAACAACAAATAAAAAGTCAACAGATGTCATTATTAAACGCGAAAATTAAAAGTCGACATCATAAAACGGAATAATTCAGGGAAGTAAAATATGGAAAATTTAGAATACGAAGTAGAAATTGAAGCGCCTATAGAGAAAGTATGGGGATTACTTTGGAATAGCGAAACATATAATGCTTGGACAAAATTTTTTGCCCCGGATTCGTCAATGCGTACCGATTGGCAAATCGGTGGTAAAACTTATTTCTTAGATGGCGAAGGCAATGGCATGGTTTCCACTATTGAAGAAGTGAAAAAGCCGGAAATCTTGATTTTTAAACATTTAGGAATGATTAAGGACGGTAAGGAAGATTTAGAAAGTGAAGAAGTCAAAGGCTGGAGTGGTTCATTAGAAAAATATTTTTTGAGTCAGCACGATAATGTAACTACTTTAAAAGTCGAATTAGCCACCTTACCTGAATATATGGGTATGTTGAAAAGTGGCTTCGTTCAAGGTTTTGAGGTAATCAAGAAATTAGCAGAAGAAAAGTAAGCTATCTGCATTAATTTAAGCCAAATATTTTTTATAAATTTTCATAATCAAATCATTGATACGAGAAGGATAGGCCAAGCGATGATGTCCGCCCTCAAACGTTTCAATATTCATGTAAGGTGCAAGTTTTTGTTGAACCTGATACATATCAAGTTGCTCATCTCCTAATTCTAAATAGGCCATTTTAGGATTAGAGAGGGTGAGCTCTTCTTCTGACAGTTGAGGGTAGTCAGATCGAAAACTCGGCGTAAGACTTGGATTCGCTACAATCACAGCTAATTTATGTTGAGCGGCAGTTTTTAAGGCCCAATACCCTCCAAGGCTGTGGCCAACCAGTAGATCCGGTTTGATGGTTTGAATAGCTTGATGATAAAAGTACTCAACAGACGCATAACTTAAGTTGCGGTAGTCAACATCAATACAAAACTTATGTGGATGCAAAATGGCGTGGAACTTTGTCGATTCACGAGAAGAATCCAAGCCATGTAAAAATAGAATTTTCATTATTTACGACACAATCTCATTGATAAAATAAAAGGCAAATAGGGCCTTTGAATATCGAGGTTATTTGGATTTTTTTATATTTTACTAAATGCTTTAAAAAATGATCTTAGCGATTGGTCTAAGTCATTTTGTCTTTAAAAAGTACTGCTCTTTTCCATAAATTGTCTTTTTTCATTTTTGTTTGATTGAAATCATTCGAAAAACTCCTGCAATCTGTTAAGCTATGCCACTTCATTTTTACTTAATCGAGGCAGAGATGACGCAACAAAACGCTCAATCGACTTCTGAACCAACTATTTCCGAAAACGATTTAATTGCACAGCGTCATGCCAAATTAAAGCAAATCCAAGATGTTGCGAAGGAAACTGGAAAGAGCCCTTGGCCGAACACTTTTAAGCGTGAACATTACGCTGCTGATCTACAAGAACAATTTAAAGATCAGTCGAAAGAACAAATTGAAAGCGCTGAGCATGTCTATGTAAAAGTGGCTGGTCGTGTCATGTTAAACCGTGGTTCTTTCATGGTAATCCAAGATATGACAGGTCGTATTCAGTTATATGTTGACCGTAAAGGTTTACCAAAAGATATTCTTGAAACCATTAAAGGTTTGGATCTTGGTGACATCATTGCTGCCGAAGGTTATATCGGACGTTCAGGCAAAGGGGACTTATATGTTCACCTTGAAGGTTTTGAACTGCTTACAAAATCTCTTCGTCCGTTACCAGATAAATTTCATGGCTTAAATGACACAGAAGTTAAGTACCGTAAACGTTACCTTGACTTAATTGTGAATGAAGAAACACGTAAAACTTTTGAAATTCGTGCCAAAGTTGTTGCAGGTATTCGAGCATTTTTAAACAACGAACGTTTCATGGAAGTTGAAACGCCAATGATGCATGTGATTCCAGGTGGGGCTTCTGCACGTCCATTCGAAACACATCATAATGCTTTGGATATGCCTTTATTCTTGCGTATTGCACCTGAGCTTTATTTGAAGCGTTTGGTTGTTGGTGGTTTCGAACGTGTTTTTGAAATCAACCGTAACTTCCGTAATGAAGGGGTATCAACACGTCATAACCCTGAATTTACGATGATCGAGTTTTATCAGGCATATGCTGATTATAAAGACTTAATGGCATTGACTGAAAATATGCTTGAAAAGTTGGCTTTGGATATTCTAGGTACAACTGATGTTCCTTATCAAGGTGAAGTGTTTAGCTTTAAAGGTCCATTCAAGAAAATCTCTATGTTCGATGCGATCTTAGAGAATAATCCGCAGTTCACGCCTGAAAATGTAGGTGACCGCGAGTTTCTTGCAAAATTTATCCGTGAAGAGTTGAAAGAAGAAGTTAAGCCTGGTTTTGGTTTAGGTAAGCTTCAAACGATCGTATTTGAGGAAACTGTTGAGACTAAACTTCGTCAACCAACATTTATTACTGATTATCCAGCGGAAACTTCTCCATTGGCTCGCCGTAATGATGACAATCCACATGTTACAGATCGTTTTGAATTCTTCATTGGTGGTCGTGAATTAGCAAATGGCTTTAGCGAGTTAAATGATCCGATTGATCAGGCTGAACGTTTCCAAGCTCAGGTAGCGGAAAAAGACGCAGGTGATGATGAAGCAATGCATTATGATGCAGAGTTTGTAGAAGCGCTTGAATATGGTTTACCTCCAACAGCAGGTGAAGGTATCGGTATCGACCGTTTGGTTATGTTATTTGCTGACGCCCCAAGTATCCGCGATGTAATTTTATTCCCGCATATGCGCCGTAAAGAAGGTTAATCTTCTGAGGTACAAAAGGCAGTATTTATACTGCCTTTTTTATTACCATTTATATCTAGAAACTTACCTACTTATACGTATCTTAAAATAGCGTTAAAAAATGTAATTGCACAGTTTAACAATTGCAAATTTGTGATAAAAAATTTAAGGTGTTGCTCATAAATAACTTTGAGAATTGTGCTGGCATGTTTCTAAAAAGAACACTTTCGATCGCAATATTGGCAACCGCTTCATCCGCTATTTTTGCACAAGGTTTAGTGCTAAATAATGAAGACTTACGTACTGACTTAAATTGGTTGAACCAACAAGGTGTTATTAATATCAGCACCTCAACTTGGCCATTAAGTGGTGATGAAATACAGCGAGCACTTTCTCAGGCAAAAGTATCTCATCCAGCTCAACAAAAAGTTATTAACTCAGTTCTTAATGCATTAAAAGCAGATAACAGCACAGTTAAAGTGGGTGCTTTTGCTGAAACTGATATAAAAAATATTCCTCAAGCATTTGGTGATAATCAAAAAGCTCAATATCAAGGTTCGTTAGAGTTTAATGCCGGTGGCGAAAACTGGGATGCAAAAATCCGTGTAAATGCAGAAAAAGATCCGCAAATTGATAATGGACAAGACGTTAATGTTGAAGGTTCATATGTCGCTGGTAAACTTTGGAATCAGTGGGTAGTTGCAGGTCAAATTCCAACATGGTGGGGACCAGGACACGATGGCAGCTTAATTCGTGGTGATGCGAGTCGCCCAGTTTATGGTGTGACTGCACAACGTGCTGTACAAAATGCTTTTGAAACAAAATGGTTGTCTTGGATTGGACCTTGGCAATATCAAGCATTTGCTGGTCAATTAGATGATTATAAAGCAATTCCAGATGCTAAATTATTAGGTCTACGCATAACTGCACAGCCATTACCCTATTTAGAGCTAGGTGCTTCTCGAACTTTACAATGGGGTGGTGAAGGGCGCTCTGAAAGTTGGGATTCTTTATGGAATGCGATCAAGGGTAATGATAATGTTTATGACGCAGCTGAAGATAGATCTAACCAAATCGCAGGTTTTGATGCTCGTTTAAATCTACAATCTCTTATAAATACCCCTGTTGGCATTTATGGTCAATATGTAGGTGAAGATGAAGCTGGACTACTTCCTTCTAAGAAAATGTACTTAGCTGGTGTGGATTATTCATCAAGCTATAATGACATGCCATATCAACTTTATGCGGAATGGGCTGACACACGAACCAATGGTGATGTAAAAGGCATTTCTTATAATCATTACATTTATAAAGATGGTTATTATCAACATGGTTTCCCGTTAGGACACGCGATGGGGGGTGACGGACAAATGTATTCAGTGGGTGGTGATATCCGCTTTGATGTCATGAACCGTTTAAGTGGTCGTGCTATGGTAGTTAAAGTTAACCAATCTAATTTGGCAATCAATAAAGTATTTCCTAAAGATGATGAAATTAAAGCACTTGATTTAACTTGGACACATTTCATCAAACCTGATCTTCCATTAAAAATTAATGGTTGGGTAAGTGATTCTGATTTGGAAGGCAATGATGCAGGTGCCTCTATCGGTATTGAAATTCCATTAGAACGTAAAATGTTTGGTTTCTAAGATTAAATTATGTTTAAAAAGAGAAGCTTTAATGCTTCTCTTTTTTTATGATTTTTTAGAGAAAATAAAGCCTAGAACGTAATTTGCTTAAGTTAATTGCGCAAGCTACGATTGTGAAGTTATGCAAGTGAATCAGCATATTATATGTATATGATTAAATCGAATATCAATATGAAAAAACAAGCAAAAGGAATCGGTTTTAAATCACTATAATGCATAACTAATGCTATAAGCCATATAAAGGCTTGTGGTTGGATTATTTATCACGAAAAATTGGAGTTGTTATGGCACTCGTTCCTCCACATGGTCTTCTAGGTGGTGGTTTAATACCGCTTCTAGATTTTATGGGCAAAATGGATAGAGAAGGACGTGTTCATGACTGAATCAAGACTCACACATCTCAAGCAACTTGAAGCTGAAAGTATTCACATTATTCGTGAGGTTGCTGCGGAATTTGAAAACCCAGTCATGCTTTACTCGATTGGTAAAGACTCGGCTGTTATGCTTCATCTTGCTTTAAAAGCATTTTATCCGGCTAAACTTCCATTCCCATTATTACATGTAGATACGGGCTGGAAGTTTAAAGACATGATCGCGTTTCGCGATAACATGGCAAAAACTCATGGTTTTGACTTAATTGTTCATCAGAACAAAGAAGGTCGTGAAGCAGGAATCAACCCATTTGATCATGGTAGTTCAAAATATACCGATATCATGAAAACCCAAGCTTTAAAACAGGCTTTGGATAAATATCAATTTGATGCTGCTTTTGGTGGTGCGCGCCGTGATGAAGAAAAATCACGTGCGAAAGAGCGTGTGTATTCATTCCGTGATAGTAAACACCGTTGGGACCCTAAAAACCAGCGTCCTGAACTTTGGAACCTTTACAATGGTAAAGTGAATAAAGGTGAAAGTATTCGTGTATTCCCTTTATCTAACTGGACTGAGTTAGATATCTGGCAATATATCTATTTAGAAAATATTCAAATCGTTCCTCTTTATTTCTCTGCTGTTCGTCCAGTAGTAGAGCGTAGCGGTACGTTAATCATGGTTGATGATGAACGTATGCGTTTAAAAGAGGGTGAAGTTCCACAGATGAAGTCTGTACGTTTCCGTACGCTTGGCTGTTATCCATTGACTGGTGCAGTTGAGTCTGAAGCAGATACGTTACCTGAAATTATCCAAGAGATGCTTTTAGCCACGAGTTCTGAGCGTCAAGGTCGTATGATTGACCATGATGAAGCGGGCTCAATGGAAAAGAAAAAGCAAGAAGGCTATTTCTAAGACAATTTCTAAATTTGTGGAGTTTGAGCAATGTCTCATCAATCAGAATTAATCAGTCAAGATATCTTGGCCTATTTAAAGCAACACGAACAAAAAGACCTTCTACGCTTTTTGACTTGCGGTAACGTAGATGATGGTAAAAGTACGCTTATTGGGCGTTTACTTTACGATTCAAAATTGATTTATGAAGATCAATTGCAAGCGGTAACACGTGACAGTAAAAAAGTAGGAACTACGGGTGATGCACCAGATTTGGCATTACTGGTAGATGGCCTGCAAGCAGAACGTGAACAAGGTATTACCATTGACGTAGCTTACCGTTATTTCTCAACAGAAAAGCGTAAGTTTATTATTGCTGATACCCCAGGGCATGAACAATATACACGTAACATGGCAACAGGTGCGTCAACTGCTGATCTTGCAATTATCTTGATTGATGCGCGTTATGGTGTGCAAACTCAAACTCGTCGTCATACGTTTATTGCAAGTTTACTGGGTATTAAGAATATTGTTGTGGCCATTAATAAAATGGACTTAGTTGAATATTCACCTGAACGTTTCACTGAAATTCAGATTGAATATGATGCTTTCGTAAGCCAGTTGGGCGATCGTCGTCCAGCCAATATTCAGTTTGTACCAATTTCTGCTTTAAATGGCGATAACGTTGTAAATCCATCAGCTCATACGCCTTGGTACAAAGGTCAAACCTTGATGAGCATTCTTGAATCGGTGGAAATTAGTCGTGAATCGAATAAACACGAATTCCGTTTCCCGGTTCAGTATGTAAATCGCCCAAACCTCGATTTCCGTGGTTTTGCGGGTACGATTGCTTTAGGTGAAATCAACGTTGGTGATGAGATTGTTGCACTTCCATCAGGTAAGCGTTCAACAGTTAAAGAAATCGTTACTTTTGATGGAAACCTTGAGCAAGCTGTAGCAGGTCAAGCGGTTACATTAACGTTGAATGATGAAATTGATATTAGCCGTGGTAACGTTTTGGTACGTGCTGGCGAGCAACCATTAATTTCGCGTAGTGTTCGCGCTTCAGTGGTATGGATGAATGAACATCCGCTGGTGAAAGGTAAGTTGTACAACGTTAAGATTGGTACTCAGACTGTTCCTGCCAAAGTCACTAATATTCACTATCGTGTGAATGTGAATACGCTTGAACATACTCACGTTGAAGAGCTTGAGTTAAATGCAATTGCAGATGTTGTGGTTGAGTTTGATGCGCCGGTTGTATTTGATCAATATCAAGATTCTCGTTATACAGGCTCATTCATCTTTATTGATCGCTTAAGCAACGTGACTGTTGGTGCGGGTATGGTTGAAGCAGCTGTTGAATGGACTGCGCATAGCAATCCTGTAACAGCTGAAGATCGTGCTGCGCGTTTAGGTCAAAAACCTGCGGTGATTGGGATTTCTGCACAATTAATCGAGAAAGCTCAAGTTTTAGAAAGTTTATTGATCCAACAAGGTGTAGTTGCGATTGCAAAAGCCAACTTAACTGCTGAGCAAATCACGTTATTGCGTGAGACAGGTGTTGTGGTTATCACTACGGCTGTGGATGGCACAGATACAGAAGTTACTGCTGAAACCGTTGAAGAAGCAGTTGAAAAAGTTGTGGAATTAGTCCGTCTTTAATAGACTGAATTGATTTTGAAAAAACCCGCGTAAGCGGGTTTTTTTATTGGGTTTAGAAAATATTTTGAGTTTTTAAAGTTAAATATTCTCTCAAATCTTTAGGATAGCTCTGAATCATCTTTAAAAATACATCTCGCTCACCTTGGTATAAGGCGCGTGTTGCTTCCTCATAATTTGGCATATTACCCAACATAGCAGACATAAAACGGTCGATGGCTTGTTTAGCGAGCATAATATTACCTTCAGAATTTGGGTTATTTAATTCTTTATCAATTAACTTGCGAATTATTGCTGATGCACTCGCACTTTGTTGATCCAACCAATCCCAATGTTTTTTCTGTAAAGTGATTTCACGCGAAATTACTCCAAGTTTAGGTCGTCCAACTTTTTTAATTTCTTCCGGTTCAGCATAACGCTGTTGAAATTCTTGTTCCGAACCAGAAAGATCAAGATCAATTTGTTGACCTGTTTGATCATTAAAAATCAGAATATTTTCCATTGTTTTCGGAAGATCTTTAAGTTTTTTTGCAAGTTCAATTAGGGAGTCACTCGCAATAAGCGTGCTTCCACTAAAAGCAGTATAGGTGATTTTAGTATTCATTTTAGCCGTATATTTTTATCTGGGTAAAATAATATTATCAGGGTAAAATTAATTTGGCAAATAATAAAATTATAACCAAAGAATTATTTGATTTTATGAGTGTAGTCTATGAAGTTAGAACTATAAAAATAGTCAAGATAATAGGCTATTTAAAATTTTATTCTGCTTTGATATCGCTTTTATGAGACAATGTTTTTTTATTTTTGTGTATTAGGACTCCCATGATTGAGCAATCTCCTGAATCTTTAAGCGATATCGAAATTTTAGACATTTTACAGTCTATGAAAAAAGATAAGCTGGATACGGAAGCAAATGAGATTATCCGTAATGGGGGGAAAGCTGGGCGTCAAGAAGCACATAAACAGGCTTTAGTTGCATTGAATGCAAACTTTGAAGAAAAGTTTGTAGAAGCTGCTACGCTGGCATTAGGCTTGAATTCAGGTCAGGCAAAAAAGATTCGTTATAAAAAAGACCGTATCCGTATTTTTAAAGCACGTGGTATTGATTATTTAGCTATTGATGGTGCAGAAACCGCTCAGGTTTTAGCTCAAGTTGCTCAAGCGATTAGTCGTGAAGATGCGATCGTGACTGAAGGTCTACACAATATTTTTCCATTTTGGAAAGAAGGTTGGCCAATGGTTCAGTTTGATAATGCTTATAAAATTTTAGAAGAAGACATTACCTTGCATTTTCACATTGTGTTAGATCACTTAATTGAATATGTACAGAAATAAAAAAAGCCCCGTTTGGGGCTTTTTATTGCATATGAATAATTAAAGCGTGCTAAAGAGTGGGAAAACACCAATCACTAAAGCAGTACCCATTAATACCATACAAGTTATGAATGCCCACTTTAAAGTGAACTTTTGATGGTCGGCAAAATCGACTTTAGCAAGACCACATAACAAATAGGTTGATGGAACAAGAGGTGATAGCAAGTGTACAGGTTGACCTACAATTGATGCACGAGCAATCGCTTCTGCACTAATACCATAATGTGAAGCAGCTTCAGCAAGAATTGGTAGTACACCATAGAAGAATGCATCATTTGACATAAAGAAGGTCAATGGCATGCTGACTAAAGCAGTGATCGGTGCAAGGTATGGACCCATACTTGGAGGAATCATTGCGACGAACTCTTTAGACATCGCCTCAACCATACCTGTACCAGATAAAATACCTGTGAAAATACCCGCAGCGAAAATTAAGCCTACCACAGCTAAAACGCTATCTGCATGCATTGCAATACGTTTTTTCTGCATATCAACATTAGGGTAGTTAATGAGCATTGCAATACAGAACGCTAGCATGAATAACACTGACATCGGCAAAATGCCTTTGATTAATGCAATCATGAGAATAATGGTCAACACCATATTCACTTTACGTAAATGTGGGCGCGTCGCTTCAGGATCTTTAGATACTGTAATATTGTCACCATGATGAGTTTCAAGCTCAATCACACCTAAACGTTTTTGTTCATAGCGACCATATAGGTATGCCAAGAAGAATAACCAGCCAATACTAATAACCATAGGAAGGATCATTGGTACGAAAATATGGCTCGGATCAACTTGAAGGGCACTCGCAGCACGAGCAGTCGGACCACCCCATGGCGTTAAGTTCATCACACCACTACAGAGTAGCATAAGAGCTGTCATGATTAGGGTGTTCATCCCTAAACGTTGATAAAGTGGAAGCATTGCTGCCACACAAATCATATAGGTGGTTGAACCATCACCATCTAAAGAAACCATGGTGGTTAAGAACACGGTTCCTAATGTAATTTTTAAAGGATCACCTTTAACTTTTTTCAAAATCCATTTGACTGGTGGATCGAAGAGACCTGCATCGATCATTAAGGCAAAATATAAAATTGCGAATAAAAGCATTACGCCAGTTGGCGCTAATTTTTTGATGCCATCAAGCATCATCTCACTGAGACCTTTGAGTTCAATATGACTCAAACTTTCAAAATAATGACCTAGGCCCCAGGCAATGAGAGAAAAAATAAATGGGATGAGAATTAAAGCAATAATAGGGCTTAAACGTTTGGACATGATTAAGTACATGAAGCACAAAATCATGCCAACACCAAGTAATGTCAGCATACAATCAATCCTTTGCCTATAGTTTTACTGAACAAGTTTATTCAAAACTCTGACCTTGGTTATTCTTATTAATTTTTATTAAAAAGACAAATAATATATTTAGTTTATTTGGTTAATATATATTCATTTAAAAGGGTATATATAGGCGAAATACTGAACATATATATTAACATTATAATGGTATTATAATAAATAAATACTATTATAAAATGACATAAAGGTAATATAAAAATAAAAATTATATGGCATTTTTTTTAATTATATATGTTTTGATGAGTGAAATGAGAAGAAGAACCATTTAAAACTATACTTTAAGTCAAGATATACAAGCTTATTTACAATATAAAGGGGACTTAATCTTTTTGTAGTCATTGAGATGTATAGATTATTCTATTATTTTTCAGTATTTAAGCTTTAATAAGGGTGTTAAGTAAAATAATAATACTTTTAAATTAAAAGAGCAAATTGAATAAATAGATCTAAAATAATTATTACATATATTTAAAAAATTTATTTAGATTAAAAAAATACCCCATCTAAAATCATGGGGTATTTAAATTAATATAATTTAATTTTCATCAATTGATGAGTGTACTTCGGCTTGTTCTAAAATTCGAGTAACAAGGAGTTGGTCAATTTTAAAATGGTCAACATCGACAACTTCAAATTTATATCCACCAAATTCTACAAAATCTGCTGGACGTGGAATTTTGCGTAAGCGATACATCATGAAGCCTGCAAGCGTCTCATAATTTTCTTCATCAGGCATTTCATCAATTTCAAGTGCATGTCTTAGGTCATCAATCGGTGTGCTGCCATCAATTAACCAAGAGTTATTATCACGTTTAATGATTTGTTGCTCTTCTTCGATAGGAGTAACCCAATCCCCCATAACTGTAATCATAATGTCACTCAAGGTGATTACCCCTACAACGAGTGCATATTCATTTATGACTACCGCAAATTTCTCTTTTGTAGAGCGGAAACGATCAAGTAATTCCGAGAGAGTTAGGGTGTCAGGAATCATCAGGACAGTACGAATGGTTGTTTCATTCAATTGTGTTGGAGATTGATTGTTTAGAATACGCACCAAGAAATCTTTAGCATCAACATAACCAATGACCTGATCAATATTTTCATTACATACTAAAAATTTTGAATAAGGATATTCTGCTAATTTTTGACGAATACTGTCTTCATGTTCATTTAAGGTGAAATAAACGACGTTTTCGCGTGTAGTCATGCTTGATGGTACAGTACGTTCTTCTAGTTCAAAAACGTTCTCAATAAAGTGATGTTCTTGTTTTTGAAGTACGCCAGCTTGTGCACCTGCATCCATAACTGCTGAAATATCATCAAAAGTAATATTATCTTCTCGTGTTGTATTCACTTTAAACAAACGAAATAGCAAGTTGGCAATTGCATTTATTCCCCAAGCTAAGGGCTTACACACCTTAATAAAAACTTGAATTGGGTTGATAACGCTAATCGCAATTTTTTCAGGTGCAATCATGGCCAGGCGCTTTGGCATGAGATCGGCGAATAAAATAAATAGAGAAGTTACTAAGGTGAAGGAGAGGGCAAAACCAATGGTCTGTGTCCAAGGACCTTCATAAAAACGGTCAACTAATGTGACAAAAAAGGGACGAAAAGCAGCTTCACCTAAAATACCGCCTAAAATTGCAACAGCATTTAGGCCAATTTGAGAAGCTGCAAAAAAGTCAGCAGATTGTTCTTGTAGATCAAGTACTTGTTGGGCACGTTCTTCGCCAGCTTCGGCTAAAATCTTTAACTTTACTTTTCTGGCACCAGCCAAGGCAATTTCAGTTAAAGATAAAAAGCCTGCTGCGATGATGAGCAGTGCGATGATAATGATATTTTGAAAGAGACTCACAAATCACCCGAGGTTCATCATTATTATGACTATGTTTTAACACAAAAAAGCGCTGAGGTAATCAGATTGATTGCTCAGCGCTTGAAGATAATGTCTAAAATCGACAATTAAATTAAAATTTATTTAATAGTGAGAAAATTGTGAATTGTTGGTTAGAAATTCACGGTTTTCTTCTTCAATCATTTGACGAGCAACAAATAAAATAAGTTGGCGCAACCAGCGATGAGCAGGATGATGATGTAATAACGGACACCAAGCCATTTTGAGTTCAAATTCTGGAATATAAAAAGGAGGATCCTTTATAACCAGTTTAGGATTTTGAGTTTGTAGGCGCGCCATCCGAGTTGGAAGGGTGGCAATCAAGTCAACATTTTGAGCAAGTAATGCCGGCATTTGGTAGTGACGGGTAAATACAGAAATTTTACGACGTTGACCAATACGTTCTAATGCCTGATCAATCCAGCCTAAACCGCCTTGTTTGTCTGGATTTACACCAAAACCTACGCCCATACCTGTTTTAGAAACCCAGATATGTTGTGCATCTAAATAACTTTTTAGGTTCAAATGAGTTACAGCAGGGTGTTTGTCGTTAAGAATACAGCTGAAACTATCACGCCAAACTAAAACTTGGTGGAAACTTTGCGGTATTTCATTAAATCTATTAATCGCAAGATCAACTTTACCTTGTTCCATATCTCTATAAGACACATCACTTGGTGTAAGAAAGTCGAGTACAACATTTGGAGCTTCAGAGCGTAGAGCTTTGACAAGGCGCGGGACTAAAGTTGCCTCGGCATAGTCAGATGTCATAATGCGGAAAACGCGGTTACTGGTATAAGGGCGGAATTCGGTGCGGGGTTCCAAAATCATGGAAAGATCAGAAAGGGCATCACGAATACGAGGTTGTAATTCAAGTGCACGTTCTGTTGGAGTCATCCCTTCAGAAGAACGAATAAGAAGCGGATCATTAAATAAATTACGTAAACGACGTAAAATATTACTCATTGCAGGCTGAGTTACCCCAAGCTGTTCGGCTGCGCGTGTAACATTTTTTTCACGAAGAAGTACATCAAGATATATTAATAGATTAAGATCTACTCGCTCCAGATTCATAAAAAAAATACCGAAAATAAAACCCTGAAATTGTTTCAAATTATGCCATATTTAATAACTATTGTGTGAAAAAATGATGAGAAAAGCGACATTTTTTGTAGGAATTAAGTAGGAGAGAGAAGGGCTTTAAGGCCATATGTTTATTGTATTTGTCTTATTTCAAAGTCAATAAATATAAATTCACTTTATTTATGAAGATATCTTCAATTTCTAGCATATCAATTGACTTTTTACATTGGCAAAAATAGCCTAATTTACAATTGACTTTTAGATTTAAAAATGAGTGGAAAATCTCCAAAAATTGTATAAAAATAAGACTTACTAAGTTTTTAGAATAAAACTCTATACTCCTTTAGGATAATTTTATTTTTATAAACAGAGTGTTAAGGTTTTTGGTTTTATCTATAATATCGATTTATTGGTATATTTTTTAAATAAATACTGAAGATTAACAAAGGATATTGGATTAATTGATTGGCTAAGTCTAAGCTGTGCTCATGATGAAGCAGCTGGTGTCATAAGAAATTTAAGTAACGTGACTCTAGGCTTCGATCGATGAAATCCTAAAATGAATACAGGACAATATCATGACTACATATCAAACAGCGATTGATGCAGTACGTCAATTAAAAGCAAAATTCGGCAACACTTGGGCAGACATTAGCCCAGAAGATGCTGCTCGTATGCAACTTCAAAACCGTTTCAAAACTGGTTTAGATATTGCTAAGTATACAGCTGCGATTATGCGTCGTGATATGGCTGAATACGATGCTGACTCAAGCAAATACACTCAATCATTAGGTTGCTGGCATGGTTTCATCGCACAACAAAAAATGATTGCGAACAAAAAATATTTCGGTACTACAAGCAAACGTTATATCTACCTTTCTGGTTGGATGGTTGCTGCTCTTCGTTCTGAATTTGGTCCACTTCCTGACCAATCTATGCACGAGAAAACTTCTGTTCCTGCATTGATCGAAGAAATCTACACTTTCTTACGTCAAGCTGACGCAAAAGAATTAAACGATTTATTCCGTGCACTTAAGAAAGCACAAGAAGCTGGTGATACTGCTAAAGCAGCTGAAATCACAGCTCAAATTGACAACTTTGAAACTCACGTTGTGCCAATTATTGCGGACATCGATGCTGGTTTCGGTAACGAAGAAGCAACTTACTTACTTGCTAAGAAAATGATCGAAGCTGGTGCTTGTGCGCTTCAAATCGAAAACCAAGTATCTGATGCTAAACAATGTGGTCACCAAGCTGGTAAAGTAACTGTTCCACACGAAGACTTCATCGCTAAGATCCATGCATTACGTTATGCATTCTTAGAAATGGGTGTTGATGACGGTATCATCGTTGCACGTACTGACTCTGAAGGCGCTGACTTGACTCAAAAAATCCCAGTGGTTAAAGAGCCAGGTGACATTGCTTCTCAATACATCAGCTACTTAGATACTCAAGAAATTGACATCGCTGATGCTCAAGAAGACGAAATCTTAATCAAGCGTGATGGTAAATTACACCGTCCTAAGCGTTTACCTTCTGGTTTATATCAGTTCCGTGCTGACACTCAAATTGACCGTGTTGTACTTGACTGTGTATCTAGCCTTCAAAATGGTGCTGACCTTCTTTGGATCGAAACTGCGACTCCAAACGTAGAAGAAATCGCACACATGGTTAACCGTGTTAAAGAAGTTGTTCCAAATGCTAAGCTTGTTTATAACAACAGCCCATCATTCAACTGGACTTTAAACTTCCGTCAACAAGCTTACGACCGTTGGGTTGCTGAAGGTAAAGACGTTTCTGCATATGACCGCGCTAAATTAATGAGTGCTGAATATGACAACACTGAATTAGCTGCTGATGCTGATGACAAGATCCGTACTTTCCAAGCAGATGCTTCTCGCGAAGCAGGTGTGTTCCATCACTTGATCACACTTCCGACTTACCACACTGCGGCTCTTTCTACTCATGAGCTTGCACAAGGTTACTTCGGTTCTGAAGGTATGTTGGCTTATGTTGCTGGCGTACAACGTAAAGAAATCCGCGGTGGCATCGCTTGTGTTAAACACCAAGCAATGGCGGGTTCTGACATCGGTGATGATCACAAAGAAATCTTCTCTGGTGACAACGCTCTTAAAGCGCATGACGATGCTAAAAACACAATGAACCAATTCGCTGCTCACTAAGAATTGATTCATCAAAAAACCCGCTCAAATGAGCGGGTTTTTTTTAATTATTAAAAATTATTTTTTCAAAACATAGTGTTCAGCTAAAGAGCCTTCAACTTTCTTACCTTCCATGTCTAAAGCAGTTGCAGTGTTTTCACCAATAAAGAATTTACGGTTTTGACCTTTATCATCTAAGGTAATGACTGACGTATTATCTTTGTCGAAAGTAAAGGTACCATGGGTTTCAAATGGATTCGTATCACCTTTACCAATATAAGTTTCAGTCAGCTCGTAGGTTTTATCATCTTTAAGTTCTAATTCAGTTTTAATACCTTCACAGTCTGCACATGGGAGAGTACCTTTATATGTGCCGTCCCAATCGAGTGAGTTTTCCGCTGTGTGCGCGCTATCTACAGCATTGTTATTTGCTTCGGTTGTTTGTGCAGGAGTAGATGCTTGAGTCGTGTCGGCTTTATTTTCATTTTTGCTACAAGCGGCAAGGAGGATACTTAAGAGTGCTACTGATAATAATGTTTTTTTCATGATGATCTAAACCTCGGAAAATAAATAAAAAACAAGTAAACAGGCTATGAAATATAAGAGCTAAATAAAAGTTTAAGTATGTAATTTAATTATAATAAAAGGTAAAGTGAGTAATTTTTGATCGGGAAGTAATGGTTAAAAAGAAAAACAAGGTATCCACGAAAAAAGTTAATGGATACCCCAATATATTAAGGTTGAGAAGAAACTCCACCTAAAGAATCACAGGCTGATTTATAAAGTTGATATTGTTGCTTTAAAACTTCATCTAGTGGCATGTCGAATAGTTCTTCACCATTCTTGTAGCTCTCTACATATGAAGTTGCTTTTTCTTTGCTTACCGCTAAAGATTGTTGGTAATAAGAATTAATAGAACTTGTTGCAATCTGGCTTGTCTCAACATTTTTACATTCAAAATTATGAAGTATTTTCTCTGCACGTTTGACCTCACTAGATTGGCCAAAAATACACCCAGTTAAAAAGACAAGTGGCGTTAACACGAAAAAAAGTTTCATGGAGAGCAAGTATGGAAGCAACGGTGGGCGCTATTGTATAAATAATTCCATGAATTGATGTGGTTTTATGTTAGACATTGCTGGTTTTTTAACTCATTAAAATCGAAAAATTGTATCTAATTTTATCATTGGGCTTATTTTTATATTTGGTGCGTATTTTGCTTATAAGTTTAAGCACTTATTTTGAACATATGAACCAGAATGAATCAGGTACAAACGTTTTCAAAAAACTCTTTAGCACCATTTTGGTATGCGCAATTAGAGCTCGGATTTTGTTTTGAAAATTCACGCACCATAATGAATCATAGAAAGCATTATGGCCCTGTAAGGGTGCAAAAAATGCTCTGGCCTGAAAAAACAGGTATATGCCACGCCATTATTGTCCATCCACCCGCTGGTATTGCTGGGGGAGATCATCTTACTTTTCAAATCGAAACCAAAGATCAAGCTCATGCGGTAGTAACTACTCCAGGTGCGGGAAAATGGTACAAAACCAATGGAAAGCAGGCCTTTCAGCATATTCATCTTCATGTACGAAATCAGTCTATTTTGGAGTGGGTTCCGCAGGAATCTATGTTATTTGATGGGGCTCTAGCACACTCAGAAACTCATGTTCATCTTGACCATGCTGCCAGTTTTATTGGATGGGATATGTTGGTACTGGGGCGGCAGGCACGTGCTGAGCGTTTTATGCAGGGAAGCTACCACAACCAATTTAAGTTGTGGCGAGAGCAAAAATTATTGGTCGCAGACACACTTTTTTTTGAAGGCGAAGATCGCTGGCTTCGTTCATGTTTAGGTATGAATAATCAAGCCGTGATGGGAAGCTTTTGGGCTGTGCCGCCTGAGCAATATCGGTCTTCATTTTATTTAGAACAACAGCTCGAACTCATTCGTGAATTAATGATGCGTATGCAAGCACCTGTAACTTTAACACTATTAGACGACGTGGTTTGTGCGCGTTTCTTGGGAAATGATGTTCGACATTGCCATGATGCTTTTGCGGCTATAAGAGCAAGATTAAGACGTTATTGGTTTGATTTAGATGAAGAATTTCCAAGGATTTGGAAAACCTAAGTTACGTTAAATTGCGTATTTAAAAAACAGTTAAAACACGTATGCTGCTTTTGAGCATGCATTTTGCTTAAAGAATATAAATGCAATTTAGGAAAGAGATATGGAACTCAATCCAACAGAAAAAGATAAATTACTTATTTTTACCGCTGGTTTAGTTGCTGAGCGTCGTAAAGCTCGTGGCTTGAAACTGAATTATCCGGAAGCGATAGCTTTTATTTCTGCTGCTTTGCTGGAAGGCGCACGAGATGGCATGACGGTGAGCGACTTAATGCATTACGGAACAACTTTATTAAAGCGTGAAGATGTGATGGATGGTGTGCCAGAAATGATTGCCGAGGTTCAGGTCGAGGCAACTTTTCCTGATGGTTTAAAATTAGTCACCGTTCATCAACCAATCGTATAAAAGGAGCGTTTATGATCCCCGGTAAAATCATTACTCCAGATACTGATATTGAATTGAATGTTGGACGGCAAACTTTAAAAGTTGTAGTTGCCAACATTGGCGATCGGCCGATTCAAGTAGGGTCGCATTTTCATTTTTATGAAGCAAATGATGCATTACAGTTTGATCGCGAAATAGCGAAAGGCTTTCGATTAAATATCGCGGCAGGCACAGCAATACGTTTTGAACCGGGACAAAGTCGGGAAGTAGAACTTGTTGCTTTAGCGGGTAAACGAGAAGTATATGGTTTTGCAGGCCGAGTCATGGGCAAGCTGGACTAGACATAACAACGATAATGAAAGAGATGAGTAATAAGTTATGAAAATGTCACGTCGCGCATATGCTGAGATGTTTGGTCCAACGGTTGGTGATCGTATTCGCTTGGCTGATACAGAGCTTTTTATTGAGGTTGAGCAAGACTTAACGACCTATGGTGAAGAAGTTAAATTTGGCGGTGGCAAAGTCATTCGTGATGGAATGGGACAATCTCAACTTTTAGCTGATGAAGTTGCTGACACAGTCATTACTAATGCCCTGATTGTGGATTGGTGGGGGATTGTAAAGGCGGATGTTGGTTTAAAAAATGGTCGCATCTGGAAAATAGGAAAAGCTGGAAATCCAGATATACAACCTGACATTACCATTCCTTTAGGCGCTGCAACAGAAGTGATTGCAGGTGAAGGGCAAATTTTAACGGCGGGTGGTATTGATACTCATATTCACTGGATTTGCCCGCAGCAAGTTGAAACTGCACTTATGTCGGGTACAACAACAATGGTCGGTGGCGGTACGGGACCTGCGGCAGGAACTTCGGCAACGACAGTAACTCCTGGGCCTTGGCATATTGCAACCATGTTGCAAGCCATTGATGATTTACCTATGAATATTGGTCTATTGGGCAAAGGTAATTTGAGTTTGCCAGACCCAATTCGTGAGCAAATTAAAGCTGGGGTAATCGGGTTAAAACTACATGAAGATTGGGGCTCAACACCGGCAGCCATTGATAACTGCTTGAGTGTGGCAGACGAGTTTGATGTGCAGGTCGCTATTCATACCGATACTTTAAATGAAGGTGGTTTTTTAGAAGAGACTCTGGCTGCATTTAAAGATCGTACAATTCATACATACCATACCGAAGGTGCGGGTGGTGGACATGCACCCGATATCTTAAAGGCAATCGGACAAAGTAATGTATTACCGTCCTCTACTAATCCAACGCGACCTTATACGATTAATACCATTGATGAGCATTTAGATATGCTCATGGTTTGCCATCATTTAGACCCGGCAATTGCTGAAGATATCGCTTTTGCGGAAAGCCGTATTCGCCGTGAAACCATTGCCGCTGAAGATATTTTGCAAGATTTAGGTGCGATTGCCATGATGTCCTCTGACTCTCAGGCGATGGGCCGTGTGGGTGAAGTGATTATACGTACTTGGCAAACTGCTCATAAAATGAAAATTCAACGTGGCCCTTTAGAGGGTGATAATGAGTTCCATGATAATAATCGCGTTAAACGCTACATTGCCAAATATACAATTAACCCAGCCATTACCCATGGTTTAAGTCATGAAATCGGTTCGATTGAGGTTGGGAAACTTGCTGATTTGGTGTTATGGAAGCCTGCCTTTTTTGGCGTGAAACCCTCCATGATTATTAAAGGAGGCATGATTGCAGCGGCACCGATGGGTGACATTAATGCTTCAATTCCGACACCTCAACCCGTGCATTATCGTCCTATGTTTGGCGCCTATCCACGTGGTGTACATAACACCTGTATTACCTTTTTATCCCAAGCAGCAATCGATGAAAAAGTTGCTGAAAAATTAAATCTTAAAAAGTTAATTAGCCCATGTAAAAACACTCGTGCCATTAGCAAAGCTGATATGAAGCACAACACATATTGTCCGGTTATGCAGGTTCATCCTGAGACTTATGAGGTGAGGGCAGATGGTGAGTTATTAACATGTGAACCTGCTGATGTGTTACCCATGGCTCAGCGCTATTTCTTATTTTGATGAGTTTCATCGAGGTAATTTTCCTCATGACTTTAGATGTGAAAGAAACAAATAAGGAGAGAGAAGTTAAATGAAAATCTATACCCAACGTCTTGAAGATATTTCTCCTGATCAGACATTTGAAACGGTTGAACTGACTTTTGATACACGTCAAAAATCACGGTTTCGGGCAGCTTTAACAAGTGGCGTAGATATTGGTGCTGACTTACCGCGTACTGGTATTTTGCGTAGTGGCTCATATATTGCAACGCAAGAAGGTGATGTATTGCGTGTTGATGCCAAGCCTGAGCGTTTGATGCAAGTCACTGCTCAAACCGATTTTGATTTGCTTAAAGCTGCCTATCACTTAGGTAATAGACATGTACCATTAATGTTGACACCTACAGCTTTGTATTTTGAGCCTGATCATGTCCTTGCAGAAATGGTAGAAGGTCTAGGACTTACGGTGACAGAAACTGATTATCCGTTTGAACCTGAAAGCGGTGCCTATGCACAGCATAGTCATGACCATCGTTTAAGCCCAATTAAAGCTTTGCACCATGTCCATTCATAGTGCCGCACAATTACTTCAATTACTGACACTGTCTTCTACGGCATTGCCAGTTGGAGCGTATTGCTATTCACAAGGTGTAGAAACAGCCATTGATATTGGCTTAATACATGATGAAACCTCGGCGATTGCTTACTTTGAAGAAGTGCTTGAGATGCTGTTGGTGAGGTTTGAGTTGCCTATATTAAAACGTCTCATGCAGCATCATGATGACTTAGAAGAGTTCGTGGTTTGGGCAAATTTGTATAAGGCCAGCCGAGAAAGTAAAGAGCTGCTCGCTGAATCTCAGCAATTAGCATTTTCTTTAAATGCATGGATTAAAGATGTTTTAAAGAAAACAGTTGAGGTTAAAAAACAATTTGGTTTCGTGCCAGTCTATGCACAGCTCTGTGGCCGACTCGAACTCAACGACATGGATGTACTTACGGCTTATACCTTTACTGTGTTAGAAAATCAGGTTTTAGCAGCAGTAAAAACTGTCCCATTAGGCCAAATGGCTGGACAAAGAATTTTATGGCATTTGCATGGTTTGGTTCCGCAGGCGGTAGAGAAAGCTTTGAAACTCAAAGATGAGCAATTGAGCAGCGCTTTACCTCGTTATGCCATGCTGAGTATGAAACACGAAACACAATATTCACGGTTATTCAGATCTTAAGTTTAGGAAAAAAGGATAAAAATCATGACAGAGCGTAGTCCATTACGAGTTGGAATTGGCGGACCAGTAGGTTCGGGTAAAACAGCACTTACACTTAATTTATGTTTAGCCTTGCGTAATAAATACAATATGGCCGTGGTGACAAATGATATTTACACCAAAGAAGATTCAAACTTCTTAACCCGCAATGAGGCGATGTCACCAGATCGTATTGTGGGGGTAGAAACTGGTGGCTGCCCGCATACAGCTATTCGTGAAGATGCTTCAATTAACTTGGCTGCAATTGATGATTTGTGTGAAAAATTCGAAGGATTAGAGCTCATTATCATTGAAAGTGGTGGTGATAATTTGGCAGCGACATTTAGCCCTGAACTTTCTGATTTAACTTTATATGTGATTGATGTGGCTGGTGGTGAAAAAATTCCTCGTAAAGGTGGGCCGGGTATTACCAAGTCAGATTTACTCATTATTAATAAAACTGACCTTGCGCCAATGGTAGGTGCAAATCTTGATGTGATGGATCAAGATGCAAAACGCATGCGCGGAGAAAAACCATTCTTATTTTCAAACATGAAAACACAAGATGGTCTTGAGGAAATTATCCAATTTATTGAGAAACAAGGGCTGTTTAAAGCTTAAGGAGACATTATGAACTTCATAAAAAAATGGGGCATAGGGTTACTTGCTTTATTGCCAGCACTTGCAATGGCCCATCCAGGACATGATCACGTACATTCAGGATTCATGGCAGGCTTTATTCACCCCTTTACTGGGCTAGACCATTTAGTCATGGCCTTGGGTTTCGGTGTCTTATTGTGGTCAGCAGCTAAGCAGTGGAAAATTGCTGGAGTTATTACTTTAAGCGTGACCTTAATTGTAGGGTTCTTAGTAGGTGCTCAAGGTTTAGTCCCTGCAAATGTTGCTGAATACGGTATTGTAGCTTCTTTAATGGTTACAGCAATTGCATTATGGACAAAATCGAATAAGGTTTTACCTGTAGCGGCGGCATTACTTGCAAGCTTCCATGGTATTGCTCATGGGGTTGAGTTAGCACACGCAGGGCATATCGTGGCATTAGTAACTGGTATGATTTCAGCTATGGCTTTAATTTATTGTGGTGGATTAGCATTGGGTGCTGCGCTTACACGATATGTGCCATATGGCAAAAAAATTGTTGGTGCCTGTGCAGCAGTTGTTGCAGTGATTGGTTTGAGTTAATTAAAGCTTTTAGCGAAAAAGGTAGCTTAACGCTACCTTTTTATTGGTTTATTTTTTGGTAAAGCCCTGCGTGAACTGTACCAGCTTTTGTTGTTTTAACCTGTTGCCATGTTGAAGGAAGATGAAGCTGAGATAAATCTCGGTCAGCTTCAACATAAATATATCCATTTTTTTTAATATGTGGCTCGGCCAAGTTAGATAGCTCTTGCCATAAATCAAGGCTATAAGGTGGATCTAAAAAAACCACATCAAATTGTTCTTTTAAACGCGGTAAAGCTTGTTGAGCAGTTGCATTAATCAAATGACAGTTTTGGGCTTTTAAGAGTTCAATATTATCTTTTAAAAATTTTGCCTGCGTCTTATCGGGTTCAATCATATAAACCGAAGCAGCCCCGCGTGACAATGCCTCAAAACCTAATGCACCAGAGCCTGTACAGATGTCGAGAACCTGAGCATTTTGGATATCCCACATGAGCCAGTTAAACAGAGTTTCACGTACTCTATCCGGAGTTGGACGTAAACCATCAATGCTAGCGAAGGGAAGTACTCGTCTTTTCCATTCGCCTCCAATAATGCGTAATTGATTTTTCATTATTCATCGACCTCATTGGTAGCAGGACGAGCAGGAATCGTTTGTGGTGTTGATGCTGCTGCAGGCTTGTTTGAAGTCACTGGTGCTGGACTAGAACTTTCCCCACCGCTTGGCAGTTCACCAGGTTTAATTCCTGCTGTCATTAGTCCACCATTGACTTGGTGATTTGCTGGGCGAATCGGATTTTTCTTACGCGTTAATAGCCAGTAATCAAATACAGGTCGTGCAAGTTGTGCAGCAGAACCACCATGACGGCCGTTCTCCCAAATCACGGCAATCGCGATTTCAGGTTTATCGGCAGGGGCAAATCCAACGAATAAACCATGATCAAGCTGACGTTCGCTCAAGGCTGCTTCGTTATAGCGTTTACCTTGCGCAATACTCTTAACCTGTGCTGTTCCTGTTTTTCCTGCAATTTGATATAGAGGAGTGCGAATACCTCTACCAGTACCTGACTGAATTACATCAATCATGGCATCGCGCATTTGAATCCAATCTTCGTCGGTTCCGTTAAAGTTAATTTTCCCATCAGGTGCATTACGCACAGTAAATGGTTTTGCACCATGAGTTGCGCGTAAAACATGAGGCGTAACGTGGGAACCATGGTTTGCCGTAATCGCAGTTGCCATGGCAAGTTGTATCGGAGTGGCTGTAAAAGCACCTTGACCAATACTGACTGAAATAGTTTCCCCCTTCATCCATTTCGCTTTACGCGTACGCATTTTCCATTCAGGATTTGGATAAAGACCTTCACTTTCACTTGGTAAATCGACACCTGTTTTTTGACCAAACCCGAATTGACGCATCCATTGGTTCATTTGATCAATACCCATTTGATGGGCAAGAATATAGAAATAGGTATCACATGACATAATAATGGCTTTATGCATGTTGACGATGCCATGACCAGATTTTTTCCAGTCACGGAATTTATGTGAATCACCTGGTAGGTGGAAATAACCGGGGTCAGAAATTGCCGTTGACCAGTCCACTATGCCGTAGTGTAAACCACCCATAGCTTCCATTGGCTTAATGGTAGAACCGGGCGGATATACACCCTGTACAGCGCGGTTATAAAGCGGTTGATCTAAATTATCACGCAGTGAACTATAGTCAGTATGGCTAATTCCTGTCACAAACAAATTAGGGTTGAAGCTTGGGCTAGACACTAATGCTAGAATTTCGCCAGTACGAGGGTCGATGGCTACAATAGCTCCACGACGACCTGCAAGCTGTTGAGATGCGACAACTTGTAAACCGTAATCTAAAGATAAATAGAGGTCATTACCGCGGGTAGGGTCTTTACGGCCTAAATGGCGTAATACGTTGCTATGGGCATCTGCCTCAACAGATTCATAACCCGGTGTACCGTGCAGTAAATCTTCATAGCTTCTTTCAACACCAATCTTTCCAATCAGGTTGGTTCCAGCATATAAGTCTTTATCAATACTTTTTAATTCTTTATCGTTGATACGCCCGACATAACCAATCACATGTGCAAATAATTCACCATGTGGATAATAACGGGTCATTTGTGTCTCAATTCTTACACCCGGAAATTTATATTTAGCTTCACTAAATTTGGCAATATTTGCTTCAGTCAAATTAAGTTTAATTGCTACACGTTCAGTTTTACGGGCAGTTTTTATACGACTTTTAAAACGGTCAATATCTTCTTGTGTTAAATCCAAAATAGGTTGTAGTTGTTCAACCACGCCATCAACATCTTCTACGTCTGTTTTACTTAAAGTTGCTGTAAAAACAGGGTAGTTATCTGCCAGTAAGACACCATTTCTGTCATAGATATAACCACGAGCAGGTGGAAGTGGCTGCAAGCGAATTCGGTTTTTGTCGGATGCAGTTGAGAATTCGTCATAGTGGAAAATTTGCAGATAAGCGTATCGGCTAATCAGCACTAATAAGCAAACGATAACAAGACCTACGGCAAAAAAGATTCGTCCTCGATAAATGCGCTTTTCTTGCTGGATATCTTTTAAAGGAAAGTGCTGCTTCATAAGGATCGACTTAATGACATAGGGTAAGAAAAATAGCTGCTTATTCTAACGCAAGAGCGTTTAAAATATTGCATAATTTTCAAAGTTTCATTGTATTTTAATAAGATACTTTTTGACTTTGCAGACAACAAAATTCTAGATACTTGTATATAAGAAGCAAAATAATTCTGTTAAAGTCTCTCATTCAATAGAATAGGGTTGTTCTCACCATACGATTAGGGAAAATGGAGAAAATAATGAGAAAAATTTATCCCTTACTTGCAGTTTTGACGGTAAGTAATTGGGCCTATGCTCAAGACTACTCGTTTCTTCCAGAAGCAAAATTAGCAGATCATAAAGCATCTACTTGGAATGTGGGTGCCGGAGTTACTCAAAAATTATTACATCTTAATGGTGAATGGGTAAACCCGTATGGGATTGCTTATGCAAAAGCCGGTGCATTTTTGAATGGTGACAAAACTGTCGGTGGACAAGTTGGTTTTAGATATCCTTATTATCTTACTGGCACAGACAAAAATGGTTACTATATCGGTTTCTATGCTGGGCATCTTGATAGTAAAGAAGTCGATGGTGATTTTAAATCCCGTTTAGGTGCGGGTGTTGATTTGGCCTATGTGTGGTTAAATTCGGAAAGAATTAGCACTTTTAGTGTAGGTATCGGTGCGGCTGAAAAATTAACGGACCAGAACGGAAATGTTGCTGCAGATACTAAACCACAAATTCAATTTTCTTATTCTCTAAGTTTTGGTTTATAAAACAAAGCAGTTTATCGTTAACTCGCCATAAGCAGAGCACAAATAAATACGAGAGTCTTACATGTTAGAGTACGTCAGTGGATTGTGGCAGATCTTTTTACACAGACCTGATTTTTGGGCCGTTTTGAGTATTATTCCCGTAACGGCTTTTGTCACATGGGCACATGTGTGGATGGCTTTAAAAATGGTATTTTACCCAATTAAGTTTTGGGGATTCCATTTAGGACCATTGCCAGTAGGTTGGCAAGGTATCGTGCCACGTAAAGCAGGACGTATCTCAGGTATTATTACCGATAACACTTTATCTAAATTAGGTTCATTGCGTGAATTTTTAGAAGCAATGGATCCTGAAGATATGGCACGCATTATTGGTGAACAAGTTGGTTTTGAACTTGAACATCTCATTGATGAAGTCATGATCGACCGTAATGCTGTACTTTGGGAAAACTTACCCTATTCAATTAAACGCCGTATTTATGCTCAAGCACATAAACAATTGCCGGGTGTGTTAAAAGAATTAGTGACTGAGCTGACCATGAACGTTGAGTCACTGGTTAACATGCGTGAAATGGTGGTGAGCCAGATGGAAGGTGATCGCCGTTTAATGGTACGTATGTTCTTAAAGGTTGGTCAAAAAGAAATTAACTTTATTTGGCATATTAGTGCACTCATTGGAATGTTTTTTGGTATTTTCCAAATGGTGGTTTGGTTTGTCGTACCATGGCACTGGACAGTACCATTTTGGGCTGCAATTTGGGGCTTTTTAACCAACTGGATCGCAATCTGGATGGTATTTAACCCAATTGAACCGCATTATATTCGTTACCCACAAATTTTTAGATTAACAAAAGATCGTAAGTTTCCTTGGATTGTACCAGTTCTTCGAATTGGGACCTATAATGTCCAAGGTGCTTTTATGAAGCGTCAAGAGGAAGTTTCAGATGTGTTTTCTAGTGTGGTTACAGAAGATCTGATTACGTTAAAATCAATTATGACCGAAATGATGTATGGGCCGCGTAAAGATAAAACCCGTCGTATTGTCAAGCGTCATATTAACGAAATCATGGAAACACCATTAGTTCGCACCTCTTTACAGCTTTCTTTAGGGCCAAGAGAGTACGCAAGATTAAAGACGGACTTGATTGATCGTTCAATTGAAATTACGATGGGACCCGTATGTGACCCAGCACTGAACGCAAGCCGGGCACAGAAGATTTTTCAAATGTTTAAAGAGCGTATTCGCGAACTGACACCAAAAGAATTTCAGAATTTATTGCGTCCTGCATTTCAGGAGGATGAATGGATTCTTATTGTACTAGGTGGGGTAACCGGATTTATTGCTGGTACAATACATTTGTTTGTGGCTTTCTTATAATTCGATGTCAGGCAGGATCTATTGAAGATTAACGAGACTTTTTCTGCCGGACTTCATATTCATTGTTTTAAATGAGGATGTTTTTTATGCGCATTATTTTACTCGGACCACCTGGAGCAGGCAAAGGGACTCAGGCTCAGTTGATCTGTAAGCGCTACAATGTCCCACAAATTTCAACCGGTGATATGCTCCGTGCTGCGATTCGTGAAGGTACTGAATTAGGTCTAAAAGCTAAAAGTGTAATGGAATCTGGTGGTTTGGTTTCAGATGAACTTATTATCGGTTTAGTAAAAGAACGTATTGCTCAACCTGACTGTGCAAATGGCTGCATTTTCGATGGTTTCCCACGTACTATTCCACAAGCTGAAGCTCTGGAAAAAGAAGGGATTAGCATCGATCACGTGATTGAAATTGATGTTCCTGATGAAGAAATCGTAAAACGTCTTTCTGGTCGTCGTCAGCATCCAGCTTCTGGTCGTGTTTATCACACTGTATACAATCCACCTAAAGTGGAAGGTAAAGATGATGAAACTGGTGAAGACCTTGTTCAACGTCCAGATGACCAAGAAGAAACAATCCGTAAGCGTTTAGCGTCTTATCACACTGAAACAGAGCAATTGGTTGGTTTCTACCAAGGCCGTGCTGCTTCTGGTGAAAATGCGCCAACTTATGACAAGCTTGATGGTTTGCGTACAATTGAAGATGTACAAAAAGATTTGTTCAACATCTTAGACAAATAATTTAATATTGTTTGTGATAATGAGCCCTCTTTGTGAGGGCTCTTTTCTTTCCTTAAGTGCAGGAGAACAATATGAAAGTCATATTGATTTTGGTGGTATTGCTGAGTCTAGCACTATTAATATTTTTGGCTTTTCAAAGCTACAAAATGCTAAGACAGGTACAAAAACAAGCGAAAGAAGAGCGCAATGAGAAAAAGCGTCTAAAGTAAGTTTGATTGGGTATGTCCCTATACCCAACCATATTTTTAAGCTTCAATATTTTTAATGGCAATTTGCTTTTGTGCGCCAAATTCAAAGCGATCAGGCCAGTTACAGACATCTGCAACTACACATTCCGCACATTTAGGTTTACGGGCAATACAACAGTAACGGCCATGTAATATCAGCCAGTGGTGTGCATCTATAATAAATTCTTTAGGAATGACCTTTACTAAACGGTGCTCAACCTCAAGAACATTTTTACCTATTGCTAAACCAGTTCGATTCCCCACACGGAAAATATGGGTATCGACAGCCATAGTCGGTTGTCCGAATGCTGTATTTAAAACCACGTTGGCTGTTTTACGCCCCACACCCGGTAAAGCTTCTAAGTCTTTTCTGTTGCTTGGCACTTCACCGTTAAACTGCTCCATTAAAATCTTACAGGTTTTAATGACATTTTCGGCTTTTGCGTTATAGAGGCCAATTGTCTTGATATATTCTTTTAACCCATCTACGCCTAAGTTATAGATTTTCTCGGCGGTATTCGCCACGGGGTAGAGCTTATCTGTTGCTTTATTAACACTTACGTCGGTCGCTTGAGCTGACAACATAACTGCAATAAGTAGCTCAAATGGAGAGGAATATTTTAATTCGGTTTGAGGTGAAGGTCGTTGTTCGCGAAGACGTTCAAAGAAAATTTGAATCTGCTTTTTCGTCATATTCTTGACGGCCATTCAGACCTCCTGTAATTGCATGAGTTGCTGTTGCAGTTCTTCAAGTTGAAGACGCTTTTTAGCATCTTCACGAACACTGAGCTGTTTTTCCAGTTTCTTAATTTGTGTACGAATTTTCGCTAACTCAATTGTAGTTTTCGCATCAGTCAATACAACTTCTTTGGGTTTCTCGATGAGTTCAATTGATGGTACTTCATCAAGTGCCTGAGAAAACTGAGCAAATAATTGGGTATCAATTTCAGCACGTACTACAGGCCCTTTACGGTGAGTACGACGCTTTTCTTCTCGTTGAATGTGTGCGTAATAACGTTGTCTTAAGTCATTTTGCTCAGCAATACGCTGTTGTTCATTTGGTAATGCTTGGGTGTCTTCGACCAAATCAATGCAATCGACTGGACAAGGTGGAATGCATAACTCACAACCCGTACATAAATCCGTCAAAATGGTATGCATGAGCTTACCACTTCCAATAATAGCATCTACAGGGCAAGCACTAATACACTTGGTGCAACCAATACATTCATCCTCACGAATAATTGCTTTCATTCGCTGTGGGCGGCCATCGGCTTGTACAGGCCATACGCTAGTTTCAGCGGTTAACACAGGGCGATTTAATAGATTTGCGAGTGCATCGGCTACAGGTTGGCCACCTGGAACACATTTATTTGCTTCTTCACCTTCAGCAATCGACTTTGCGTAGGGTAGACATCCATCACGATGTCCACATAAACCACACTGAGTCTGTGGCAATAACGCATCAATCTCGCGTATGAGAGAAATAGATGAATTCATAGTGGGCAAATAGCTTGGTTAAAACGATGCGATAATGAAGAAAAACCTAAGTAAGGTCAATGGATTTTAACGAATTTATTGGCTTTTTGATTGACCTAAAATGTAGCTAATATTGCACAATAATAGATCAATAAAAATGAAAAGATAAATTAATATTTCTTATTTTTAAGTAGTTTTTCTAAAAATAACTTTTTGATAATTAAGGTAAATAAAATAATTTAAAATAAGTATTGTTAAAATTGATGGAAAGGGATTTAATATTTTGCTGCTAAATGATGCATTTAAAAATGTATTGCACCAATTTAATTCATTACTATGCTGAGGACCGTGCATTGAAATACAACAATCTGAATGAATTCCTGAATTACGTGCAAGCGCGTGATCCGCATCAACCTGAGTTCTTGCAAGCTGTCGAAGAAGTGATGACAAGTTTGTGGCCATTTATTGAAAAAAATCCAGAATATGCAGAGCAGGGATTGCTAGAACGTTTGGTTGAGCCAGAACGTGTGATTCAATTTCGCGTTTCATGGATGGATGATCAAGGTCAGACTCAAGTTAACCGTGCTTTCCGCGTTCAATACAATTCAGCAATTGGTCCATTCAAAGGTGGTATGCGTTTCCATCCATCGGTCAACCTATCTATTTTAAAATTTTTAGGTTTTGAGCAGACTTTTAAAAATTCACTTACTACCTTACCAATGGGCGGTGGTAAAGGTGGTTCAGATTTTAACCCTAAAGGTAAATCTGATGCTGAAATTATGCGATTCTGTCAGGCACTCATGATTGAGCTTTATCGTCATTTAGGATCAAATACGGATATCCCTGCGGGTGACATTGGCGTGGGTGCACGTGAAGTCGGTTATATGGCGGGCATGATGAAAAAGCTGAGTAACGACACCGCTTGTGTTTTTACTGGTAAGGGTATTTCATTTGGTGGTAGCTTAATGCGTCCAGAAGCTACAGGCTATGGCACGGTTTATTTTGCAGAAGAAATGCTAAAAGCACGTGGACAATCTTTTGCCGGTAAAACTGTTTCAGTTTCAGGTTCTGGTAATGTTGCTCAATATGCAGCAGAGAAAGCCATGTTCTTAGGGGCAAAAGTGGTTACCTTGTCGGACTCAAACGGCACAGTTTATGTAAAAAATGGTTTTACAGATGAGTTACTTGCCGAAGTCATGGAACTGAAAAATATTAAACGTGGTCGTATTTCCGAGTTTGCTTCTAAGCATGGTTTTGAATATTTTGAAGGAAAAACACCTTGGCATATTCCTGTTGATATTGCTTTACCATGTGCTACACAAAATGAATTAACAGGTGAAGATGCTAAAACGCTTATTGCAAATGGTGTAGTTTGTGTAGCTGAAGGGGCTAATATGCCGTCTACCCTTGAAGCAGTTGAACACTTTATCGAAGCTAAAATTTTGTATGCACCAGGAAAAGCTTCAAATGCGGGTGGTGTAGCAACATCTGGTTTAGAAATGTCTCAGAATGCAATTCGTTTAAGCTGGACACATGCTGAAGTCGATGAGCGTCTACATGCAATTATGAAAAATATTCATGCTAACTGTGTAAGATATGGTACCAAAGAAGACGGTACTGTGAATTATGTAGACGGTGCCAATATTGCTGGCTTTGTAAAAGTTGCTGACGCGATGCTTGCACAAGGCATCTATTAAAATATAGAAATAAAAAAATCCGATGCAAAAGCATCGGATTTTTTTAGTTTAAAAACTTATTTTTTAGGTTTCTTAACTAACTCTTGCTCTACAACCATATCTAATACATCTGCTTGACTAGATTGATCTGCTGCTGGGTTTTTTACGTCAAAACGTTTTACACGTAAAATTACGCGTTGATCTGGTTTATGTTCAAAACCTTCGATTTGACCGTAATATAATGACCAGTTTTTGTCAGCGTAAGTTTTAACGCCTTTGTCATCATATTTGACTTCACGAACTTGCATACAAGTTTGTGGTGCAACACCCGTACAAGATTTAGTTTGTGGAGCTACTTCAAGGAAAATAGTTTTTCCTTCAGATTGATATTTTGCTTCAGGTGTCATTTTACCAGTAAAGGTATATTTTTGGCCTTGAGCATCAGACACTGTCAATGTTGGTTGATCAGCATTTGTTGTATTGAGTTCAAACGGAATTGCACGTTTTTGGAATAGGCTGCTAGAAAATTGTTCCTGTTTCATTAAAGCAGGTTCACACGCCATCATCGTCGACATTACGTCAGCTGTTACGATGGTATTGTTTTCAACTTTCCAAGTTGTTCCTTGGCGGTTACAACCCGTTGCGATAGATAAACGGTCATTTGTAAAGTTAAGAACGATTGGTTTTTTAGTATTTTCAGGCTGATATGACCAAGAGTAGTCTGTTAAAGCTTGAGTATTTACTGCTTTTTGACCTTGGAAAATGTGCTTTTGTCCAGTTTTATCTGTCACGCTTAAAATCACCTGACCATTATTGTTGCTAATTTCGATTGGTAATTTCGCTTCATTAAAGAGGCTAGTAGAAAGTTGCTCTTGTTTCATTAAATCATCTTGGCAAGCCATCATCGTTGAAACAAGATTTGAAGTAACAAGTTGGTTACCTTCAACTTTCCAAGTACCGCCTTGGCCATTACAACCTGTATTGATTGCTAATTTACCATCTGCACTAAAGTTAAGAATAAGTGGCTTAGAAGCTTTTACATTTTGATAAGTCCATGCATATTCACCTAAAGTGCTTGCAAGGTTTTGTTGTTGCTCAGATACAATTGGAGCAGGAGTATTAGTAACTGTTTGACACGCCATCAAAGAAAAAGGTAACAACGCAAGAATTAAATATTTAATTTTCATTTAAAAACTTCAAGTAAAAAAACAACAGTAATAAGCTTAAAACATTCTTAAAAAAAGAAAATGTAAACATTTGATTGTTTCGGTTTTTAAAATGTATAAGTTTGTAAATTATTCGAATTTTCAACAAAAATAATGGTATACCCCGAAAACGGGTATTTGCTAATAATTAATCAAAACGATAAATGTCCATTCCTAATGAACCCATTGTGAAGCTACTATGAACAATCGTAAAACGATTGCCTGTCCCCATAGCAAAGAACAAAGGTGCAAAATGTTCAAGACTAGGGTGATTGCGTTTTACATACGGCAGTGATTGCCATTCCAATACGCCATCATAATCTTGATGTGAAAGTTTATTAACTACTGTATTTCTAAACGTCGATGCCCATTCAGGAACTTTAGAGTGGTCTCCTTGCCAAGATAACTCTGCAAGATTATGAGTAATACTTCCCGAACCAATGAGTAAAATTTGTTTATCACGTAAAGGGGCTAGTGTTTGTCCTATACGATAAATTTCTTGCGAACTTAAATTTGATGGCAAAGAAATTTCAACCACGGGAATGTCTGCATCAGGATACATATGTAATAGAGGCATCCATACGCCATGATCACGAGGACGTGTACTATTGGCATGTGCAACAAAGTGTGCATCTGCCAATAATTTTAAGATTTCTTCTGCAAGTTCTGGTTGGCCAGGTGCACTATAGCGAATTTCATATAACTCTTTAGGAAATCCGCGGAAGTCATGCCACGTTTCAGGACGAGTTGAAATGCTCACTTCAAGTGCTTTACTTTCCCAGTGAGCAGACATCACGATAATTGCTTTTGGTATAGGCAAATTTATACCTAAACGGTGTAGAGCAGGTCCCACCTGTTCCGGATCAAGTGCAAGCATGGGCGAGCCATGGGAAATAAACAATCCGGGAAGCGTTTGTAGTTCCATTTCATTACACCTGATTTGAAAAGCAGAATAATAGTTATTATGCCAAAATCAGGACATGTTAAAAGTATCCAGATTTCAACGGATTGTTCTTAAAATGAAACGTTTGTTCCTTTTATGCACGATGATAAGGGTGATTATGATTAATACTCATCGCCCGATATAGTTGCTCGATTAATAAAACACGTACCAAAGGGTGAGGCATCGTAAGTTTTGAAAGTGACCAATGCCATGCGGCAGCTTTACGTACTTGATCTGATAAACCATCTGGGCCGCCAATTGCGAGAGCTACATCATTACCTTCAAGCATCCACTGTTTCATTGTCTCAGCTAATTTTTCTGTACTGAGTTCACGACCACCAACTTCTAGAGCAATTAAAGTTTCATTCGGTTTCAAAGCATTTAAAATACTTTCACCTTCAACTTGGCAATATTTTAAAATATCTGCTTCTGAATCATTCTTACTACGTTTGGCCATAGGCAGTTCAATGACTTGGGTTTGAACAAAAGGTTGGATGCGTTTGAAATAATCTTCAAAACCAGTAAGAACCCAAGCAGGCATTTTTTGACCAATGGTCAGAATACGAATTTTCATATTGTCTATTCATTCAAAAACAGCTGGCGCATTATACCTGAGGAATGAAAGCAACTGATGATCTTAAAAGACAGGCATAAAAAACGCAGTCCAAAAAACTGTGTTGGACTGCGATCAAATGATCATCTGTCTGGAGTTCAGATGATCATAGAGAATAAAAACAAGGTTATCTATAAAAGAAGAGATAACGAAGAATACTTAAAGTAATTAAATACTCTTAATACCTATTATGAGGATGGTTGGATATTTTTCAATCAAATTGTGTAACAAAAAAAAGAGAGCCGAAGCTCTCTCTTTTTTATTTTTAATTAGTGACGTGCTGCTTTTGAACCTTCCACCGGTTTCACAATCGGTGTTTTAGGCAAAGGCTTTGGCATCGAAACTAATGCTAAAGGTAAGATGTCATCAATACTTTTCACAGCTTTGATTTCCAAACCTTCTTTAACATTCGCAGGAATTTCTGCCAAGTCACGAACGTTATCTTGAGGAATAAAGACAAGCTTGATTCCACCGCGGTGTGCTGCAAGAAGTTTTTCTTTTAAGCCACCAATACGCATTGCACGACCACCTAAGCTTGTTTCACCAGTCATTGCAATATCAGGACGAATTGCAATACCTGTAAATGCTGATACAAGCGCAGTTGTTAATGCTAAACCAGCAGATGGACCATCTTTTGGTGTTGCACCTTCAGGTAAGTGAACATGTACATCAGTTTCTTCAAAACGAGAAGCTTCAATACCTAATTCATCAGCGCGTGTACGTACTAAAGTCATTGCGGTAGTAATAGATTCTTTCATAACGTCGCCGAGTGAACCGGTCGTAATGAATTTACCTTTACCTTTGACAGCTGCAACTTCAATAGTAAGTAATTCACCACCTACAGATGTCCAAGCTAGACCATTGACGCGTCCTACTTGAGCTTCATCTTCTGCAATACCAAAGTCAAACTTGTGTGGACCTAAGTATTCTGGAAGATTGGCAGAAGTCACATCAAGCTGTAAGTTTTTAGACTTTTTACTTACGGCTTCTTTTACTACCTTACGTGCAATTTTAGACACTTCACGTTCTAAATTACGTACACCAGCTTCACGTGTGTAGCGTTGAACAATGTCACGAATCGCTTCTTCATGGATTGTTAACTCTTTTGCACGTAGTCCATTGTTCTTAATTGCTTTTGGAACAAGGTAACGTTCAGCAATGTTAACTTTTTCATCTTCGGTATAACCCGGTAGACGAATCACTTCCATACGGTCTAGCAATGCTTCTGGAATATTCATACTGTTTGCAGTACAGATAAACATCACTTCAGATAGGTCAAGATCAAGATCTAAATAGTGATCGTTGAACTTATTGTTTTGTGATGGATCTAATACTTCAAGCAATGCAGAAGCAGGATCGCCACGGTAGTCTTGCGCCATCTTGTCAATTTCGTCGAGTAAGAACAATGGGTTCTTCACGCCAACTTTTGTTAAAGATTGCACGATTTTACCTGGCATCGCACCAATATAAGTACGACGGTGACCACGAATTTCAGCTTCGTCACGTACACCACCGAGTGCCATACGAACAAACTCACGACCTGTTGCTTTCGCTACAGACTCACCAAGTGAAGTTTTACCTACACCCGGAGGGCCTACTAAACATAGAATCGGACCTTTGAGCTTTTTAACACGTGACTGAACAGCTAAGTATTCAACAATACGATCTTTAACGTCATCTAAGCCGTAGTGATCGGTATCGAGAATTTCCTGTGCTTTCGCAAGGTTAATACTTACTTTGCTCGCTTTATTCCACGGCGTATCTAAAATTACTTCTAGATAGTTACGTACAACAGCAGCTTCACTAGAGGCAGGTTGCATTGCTTTAAGCTTACGGAACTCAGCTTCAGCTTTTTTACGTACGTGTTCAGGTAAATCAGCTTCAGCAAGACGTTTCTCTATTTCAGCAACGTCATCTTCAGCACCGCCATTCATGTCGGAAAGTTCACGTTGAATGACTTTCATTTTTTCATTTAGAAAGTATTCACGTTGGTTTTTTTCCATTTGGCGTTTTACGCTGTCATGCAAAGTTTGTTCAATTTGCTGTTCTGCAGATTGATTTACCAAGTAGTTCATCAGCTCTTGCAAATGTGCTTCAAACTCATCGTACTCTAAAAACTTCTGTTTAATTTCAATATTTAGAGGCACACGTGTTGCTACGAAGAACATGAGTTGTAGCAAGTCTTCAATTTTATTAGCCGCAGCAACAAGTTCACGCGCATTACGTAATTTTGCTTCAGCATATTGAGCAAATAAAGTACGTAACTCTTGCAAACGAGTTTCTTGAGTAGCTTTATCTACGTTAATTGTCATTGGACTTAAGCTGTGCTCAGCAGTCAAATGACTATCTTCATCGATAATTTTTTCAAGTTTAGAGCGATGTAAACCTTCAATAAGTACTTTAATGCAGTTTTCATCATTCTCATGATTTACGACTTGAACAATCTTAGCGACAGTTCCGTACTGATAAAGGTTATCGTGATCAATTTCTTCTGTAAGCGAATCTTTTTGCGCAACTACAAATACTAAATTGTCACTGTTACGAGCCACATCAACTGCATTGATCGATTTTTCACGACCCACGAATAACGCAATTTGCATGTGTGGATAAACCACGACATCGCGCAACGCTAAAAGTGGTAATACACTTGGAACCTGAGGCTCTAAGTCAGTTTTTTCATTCATAATAAGTTCAGACATGGGCACTCCTAATGAGTGACAACGAGGTTGCCATGTTTTTTATAGTGATGTGTATTTTAAAAATTACAAGGGCCTTACTAGAGAAAATGTGGAAAAAATGACTAATTTAGTCAACTTTTTTTGAAAAAATAAGAAAATCATTGGTTTAATAGAGTTGAACAATAAAATTATTTTGATATCAATAAAGCATCTAAATTTAATAATCTTATCTATATTTTTTATTAAAGTCATGTGCTTAGAGTTCTTATTTAATAGTTTTTATTGAATGAAAAAAACGCTATAGAAGAAAGTAGCTAATGCTAAGATAAAAGTTTATAGATGTGTTTGGGTAATTTATAACAATCATTAAAATAGCGTATTTAAAATTTATTATTTTGCTTAAACTTAATTAATAATTTTTAGAGTATATATTCTAATGTGGTGAGATAATAAACCATCTCTAGTGCATATATTGTTAGCTTTTTATTTTTTATTAATAAATAAAATTGAATATTTTAATTAAAAGAGCATTTGTATATTAATTGGAAAATAAATTATTTATATAAACTAATTTATAGTTATTAATTTTTATTTTTTAGAGTATATATTCTATAGTTACCCAATGTTACTTAATATGAACATTTAGATACATTTTAGTCTTTATTTCTCTTTTTTTAATAATAATCAAATGCTTAATATTTGTATTAATTCTATTATTTTGTGATATGTTTCTCGTTTTTGCTCAATTTCCCCAACTCTACATTTACCTTAAAAAATTATTCCATTAGGATGCCGCCTCTTTTTTCCGCTCACAAAAAAACTAAAAATGTTTTTTAACAACATTTTTAGGAGTCCTTGTTTTTGATATTTGTCTGAGAAGTTTTATGAATAAAGTATATAAAGTAGTTTGGAATGCTTCGATCGGAGCATGGGTTGCAACATCTGAACTTGCGAAAGGTAAAACAAAGACTAAATCAAAAACTTTAAATGTATCGGCTGCTATTTTTGTGGGAGCAATTAGTTTTTCTGCTACTGCTTTTGCAGCGACAAATACAGAGGGAGGACTTGGGGCCGGAACTTCTATTTCCGGTACTACTTCTTGTCGTGAGGGTGGTGCTAATACTGCAAATACAAAAGATATTGCTATTGGTTGTGGAGCTCAAACTCAAGATAGAACAAGCTCAAATATTGCAAACCGTAATAACCCATATAACAACACAACAGGTCCTTATGCAGGAGCACTTAAACAAGGGGGATCTGTGAGTGTTGGTACGGGAGCCGTAGTTGAGAAAGGCTTGGGAACCGCAATTGGTTCTTATGCAACGACTCAAGGTATTTCAGGGGTTGCCATTGGCACTGGAGCATTATCTTCTGGAAACACTGCTCTTGCAGTTGGGCGTCAGTCAGCTGCAACTGCTGATTTTTCACAAGCAATTGGTAACGTAGCAGCAGCGACAGGTAAGGGGTCATTAGCGATTGGCCACTCTGCAACAGCAGAAGGTTATCGCTCAATTGCTATTGGTTCACCTGATATTGAAAATGCAGATGCTGTGGCGGGGCAAGCTGGCGCAGCTTATCAACCTAAAATGGCAACGAAAGCCACAGGTAAAGATTCAATTGCATTTGGTGGCGGTGCTGTTGCTACAGAAGAAAATGCTTTAGCGCTTGGTGCTTTTTCAGAGTCAAAAGGTAAAAAGTCAGTAGCAATTGGTACTGGGGCAAAAGCTCAAAAAGATAATGCCGTTGTAATTGGTGACCAAGCTGAAGCAGCTTATGAAGGTGGGGTTGCCATCGGCAAAGGGGCTCGTTCAGAAGCAGAAAATAGTATTGCTCTGGGTAAAGATTCAAAGGCAACTCAAGCAACTGGCGCAAGTTTTTTAACTAAAAAACCTGCACCAACTGGTGTATTGTCTGTTGGTGATGTTGGTAATGAACGCCGTATTCAGAATGTTGCGGATGGTGCAGCTGATTCAGATGCCGCTACAATTCGTCAGCTAAAAGCTGCTCGTACCCACTATGTCAGTATTAATGATTATGGTCAGCAAGGCGGCAACTTTGAAAATGATGGCGCTACTGGACTTAATTCTATTGCAGTGGGTGTTAATGCTTCTGCAAGGGGGCGTGATGCAGTAGCAGTAGGTGGGAATGCACAAGCTTCAGGTTCTGGTGCTATTTCAATGGGAAGTAGTAGCCAATCCGTAGGTCGTGGTGATGTAGCTATTGGCCGTAACGCATCGACTAAAGGTGCTGAAGGGGTCAATAGTAATCAATCGATTGCGATTGGTGATCAGACCAAAGCAATTGGAGATCAGTCTATTTCGATTGGTGCAGACGTGATTGCCCGTGGTAACTCATCTGTAGCAATTGGTGGTGATGATGTTGATAAAATCGCACGTGATGCTGAATTAAGTAAAACTTATACTGAAATTACGGGTGGTGTACTTAAAGCTGGTCAATATCCGACAACAGAAGCCAATCATGGTTCAACAGCTGTTGGTGTTCAGGCTGTAGGTACAGGTGCATTTTCTTCTGCTTTTGGTATGACTTCTAAAGCGACTGGTGATGCTTCCTCTGCATTTGGTGTCATGTCAAATGCCTCTGGTAAAGGTGCAGCTGCATTTGGTGCTGTTGCACAAGCTACTGGTGATGGTGCTTCGGCAATGGGGATTAACTCATTTGCTTCAGGTATAAATTCAACAGCAATTGGTTCAGGCAATAATCCTGGTGAAGGGGCGAAAGCAACTGGAAATAGCTCAGCTGCAATTGGTAGTGGTGCTCAAGCAACGGGTGACAATGCAGCAGCTATTGGTAAAAATGCTAAAGCTGCAGGTAAAAACTCAGCCGCAATTGGTGGTGGTGCAATTGCTGATCAAGAAAACGCTGTTGCTGTAGGCCAAAATGCTCAGTCTATGGTGAGTGGTGGTGTTGCGTTAGGTGCACGTAGCCGAGTAGAAGCTGAAAATAGTGTTGCGCTTGGTCAAGATGCTGTTGCAACCCAAGCTAAAGGAAATTCATTTCTTACAAATCGCGACGCATCTATGTCTAATGGTGTGATCTCTGTTGGTTCCGCAGGAAAAGAGCGCCGTGTTACCAATGTTGAAGATGGGTCAGCAGACTCAGATGCGGTTACAGTTCGTCAGCTTAAAAATGTGGATGGCCGTGTTAATCAAAATACCCAAAATATTACGAATTTAAATCAAAAGTTTAATGATACAAAAACTGATTTGGGTAACCAGATTGCTGATACCAACAAGAACTTGAATGATGCCAAGAAAGATTTGGGCAACCAGATCACGGACACCAACACCAAGTTAAATAATACAAAAGATCAGCTCACGACCCAGATTA